>NZ_JBIVHU010000002.1:0-895432 GCF_044749345.1 Streptomyces sp. NPDC089424 | reverse complement strand
TGACCCGGCGGTGCCGGCGGGGGGCCCCCTGGCGCGGCGGGGGCGTCGGCGCGGGGGGGGGCGGGGGGGGGGCCCGGGCCGGGGGGGGGGGGCCGGCGGGGGGGGGGGGGGGGGCCCCCCGCCGCCCGCTCCCGAGGGACCGTCAGACGCGCTGCCACAGTGCCGGCGTGGCGGCCGGCGCCCAGGCGCCCTGCGCCTGGTGGGCCTGCAGGCACTGGTAGCGGACGCCGTTGATGGTCACCGTGGCGCCGGCGTGGTAGATGCGCCCGGCCGCCCATCCGTCGGCCTGGCCGCCGTCCTGCTGTCCGGGCGCGGCACCCGTGGAGGCCGTCTTCAGCGTGAGCCCGAAGTCACCGAGGACCGGGTTGATCGGCTGGTAGAACGTCGTGCCACCGCGCGTGCAGTCACCCGTGCCGCCCGACGTGAGCCCCTGCGCCTGGGCGCCGGAGACGTACGGGCCGCCGGAGTCGCCCGGCTCGGCGCACACCGTGGTGCGGGTGAGGCCGTCGACGACGCCCTCGGCGTAGCTGACGCTGGTGCCGTGCTGCTGGATCGTTCCGCAGTGCCAGCCCGTGGTGGAGCCGGAACGGCACACCGACGCACCGACCAGCGCCTCGACCGAGCCGCCGATCTGCACGTTCTCGCCCTCCTCGCCCTTGACGCCGGCGGTGGCGGTCCAGTCGTCGTTGACCGCGACCCACGCCATGTCCTCGCCGGGGAAGGTGGAGGCCTGGAAGGTGCCCTGCTCGCTCTGGTCGTAGCCGGTGGTCCGGGCGCCCGGGTCGCCGCAGTGACCGGCACTGGCGAAGCCCTGCTGGGCGCCCTTGGTGACCGAGAAGCCGACCGAGCAGCGTGCCGCGCCGTTGATGTAGTAGGCGTCGCCCCCGGTGATGTCCGCCATCAGGTGCGGCCGCTTCGAGGAGATCTTGACGTCGACCTGCCCGGTGGCGAGGCCGGCGGCCTTCGCGAAGGCGGTCGCCGCCGACCTCGTCGTGGCCTCGACCACGACCTTGTTCCGCGGCACGTCGACGAACCACTGCGGCGCGTTGCGCGTGCTGACCCGCGAGGCGGCCTGGTCCAGCTTGCCCTTGACCGCGGTGAGCTCGGCCAGGGACGCGTCCACGACGGCGGCCTTCGCCCCCTGCCCCTGGATGGTGGTCACGTCCGCGTCGCTGGTCGTGGCGACGGTGAGCGTGCCCGAGGTGGCCCCGCTCAGCCAGGCGCCGGCGAACCGCTCGCCCAGCGCCAGGCGCAGGCGGCCCGCACGGGTGCCCGCCTCCGCCTCGTTCACCAGTCGCGTCGCCGCCTGCTGCCCGGTCAGACCGAGGTCACGCTCCAGCGCGTGCAGCACCTCCGCCGACGGCCGGTCGGCCCCGAGCGTCTGCGTCGCCGAGGGCAGCGGCCCCGCCAGCGGCGGCGGCTCGGCCCCGGTCGCGGCGGTCGAACAGATCCCGCCCAGCATCAACGTGCCGACCGCGACCAGAGCCGTACGGCGCCCGGCCACGGCATGTCTGTGCACCATGCGAAGGTCTCCTTCCAGTCAGGTACGGGGAAAACCGTCCCGAAGCCCTAGGGCTTGCCTGGAAGGGACCGCGGGATGTCCATCCCGCGGGTGTTTCGCGCTTTGGTGACGCGAAGGGGCGCCAAGTGCAGTACGCCGCACGCGCGCGGCGACGCGACGGCAGGTCCCCGGCCGTGCCCGCCCGCCGTTACGGCAGTCGCGCGCCCACCGGCACGTGGTAGACGTGGAACGCCCGGCCGATCACCGGCTGCGCCACGTTGCGCACGCGAACGCCCCCGCTCGTCATGCCGTGCTCGGTTCCGGCGTGCGCGTGCCCGTGCACCGCGAGGTCCGCGCCCGCGGTGTCGATCGCCTCGGCCAGCAGATAGCTGCCGAGGAAGGGGTAGATCTCCAGCGGCTCCCCGGCCAGCGTCTCCGGCACGGGGGAGAAGTGCGTCAGCGCGACCCGCACGTCGCAGTCCTCGTCGGCCAGCCGTTCCAGCGCCGTGCGCAGCCCGTCGGCGCACCGGCGCGAGTAGCGCACGAACTCCTTCATCAGCGGCTCGCCGAACTCGCCGGCGCTGCGCCCGACGAAGCCGCCCCCGAACCCCTTGGTCCCGGCCACCCCGATGCGGTTCCCGCCGGCGGTCACGACCGTCGAACGCCCCTCCAGCACATGGGCGCCGGCGTCCTCCAGGATGGCCGTGACCTCCTGCGGACGGTCGTCGTGGTGGTCGTGGTTGCCCAGCACCGCGACGACGGGCACGCCGAGGCCGGTGATCTCCCGGGCCACCACCCGGGCCTCCTCCGGGGTGCCGTGCCGGGTGAGGTCCCCGGCCAGCAGCAGCACGTCCGCACAGTCCGGCAGCGTGTCGAACGCCGGGCGCAGCACGCCCTGGCTGTCGGGACCCATGTGGATGTCCCCGACGGCGGCGATCCGGATCATGTGAGGTCCTCCGCGTGATCGGGTGTGGAGGAGTCGGTGACGACGAGGTCGTAGTGCACCGGCAGCCCGGCCAGGTGCTCCTGGGCGAGACGGCGTATGTCGTCGCGGCAGCGGGCGGAGGGCACGGTGCCGGTGAGCAGGACGGCCTCGCCGCGCACCTCGATCCGCACCCCCAGCTCGCCGAGGTCCCCGGCCGCGAGGCGGTCACGGAGGTGGGCGACGCGGTACTCCAGATGCTCGGGGGCCGAAGCGCCGGGCGCGTCAGGTGTGTCGGGGCCGGTCATGGCCGCTCCTCCCGTCCCGTGATGACGTTCAGGCGTTCGAGCAGGAACAGGAAGGCGTCCGCCATCGGTTCGTCCCCGATGTCCTCGCGGATCCGCTCCCACTCGACCTTCTCGCGCAGGGCGCGGGCGATCGGCAGCACGGCGCCGAAGTCGCAGTGGTGCTCCGAGAAGGCGGCGAGCAGGCTGGCGAGCAGGTCGGTCGGTGCCAGCACGGGCATCCGCACGGAGTCCACGGGGATCTCGCGCGCCCGGTCCAGCATGCCCGTCGACACGGGGCGGTGCGCCAGCTCGAAGATGATGTCGATGTCCTGTCCGAAGCAGGTCGACTTCAGCAGCCAGTCCTCGGGCGGGGTGATGACCGGCAGCCCGGCGCCGCGCAACGTCGCCGCGACGGCCTCCGAGTCCTCGGGGCGGATGCAGAAGTCGGCGTCGTGCTGGAGGTTCTCACTGGCCCCGTGGGCGTAGGCGGCGACACTGCCCGCCAGCGCGAAGTCGTGCCCGCCGCGCTTGAGCAGGGTGCCGACCTGTTTGGCGGCTTCGAGGATCGCCTGGTTGCGGTCCCGGGGCAGGTCGCCGGCCCTCTCGTCCGGCCCCGACCGCTCCGGGGGCGGCTGCGCCGCCAGCCGCAGACCGCTGCCCTCGGCACGTGGGGCGAGCGTCGCGTCGTCGCCGTCCTGCACCATCCAGATCACTCCCTCCGCGCTACGCCTGGGTACCCGCCCTGCACGTTTCGACACAGCCCGTACCGGCGTGTGCACTCCTCTGCTCTCGCCATGGACACGGCACGCCAGGACGCCCTATCGCGGCTGCGTCACGAGTTGGATGAGGTTGCCGCAGGTGTCGTCGAGGACGGCGGTGGTGACGGGGCCCATCTCCAGGGGCTCCTGGAGGAACCGGACGCCGAGGCCGCGCAGGCGTTCGTACTCCGCGTGCACGTCCTCGACGGCGAACTGGGCGAGCGGGATGCCGTCCTTGACGAGCGTGTTGCGGTAGGTCCTGGCGGCCGGGTGCCCGAGGGGCTCCAGGAGGAGTTCGGTGCCCTCGGGCTCCTCGGGCGAGACCACGGTCAGCCAGCGGTCCGTCTCCCCGACCGGGACGTCGTGCTTCTTCTCGAAGCCGAGGATCTCGGTGTAGAAGTGCAGCGCCTCGGCCTGGTCGTCGACGAAGACGCTCGTCAGGTGGATCTTCATGGGGTGCTCTCCGGTCCGGGTGTGTCGGCAACGAGCCAGCGCCGGGCGATCTGCCGCAGCGGGGCCGTGTTGAGGTCGTGGAACTTGTAGCGGCCTTCCCGTCGGGTCTCGACGAGCCCGGCGGCCTCGAGCACGGCGAGGTGCTGGGAGACCCCCTGACGGGAGATGCGCAGCTGATGCTTCATGCTCAGCCGCGAGCAGATCTCGAACAGCGTCTGTCCGGACTTCTCCGTGAGCTCGTCCAGGATCGTGCGACGGGTCGGGTCGGCCAGGGCTTTGAAGAGGTCGTCGGCCACGGCCACACCATAGGCAAGTCCACGCTTACCTATCAAGTCGGGGGCGGCACCCGACGGGATGCGAGAACCCTCCGGCGCGCGCAGCGTGGAAGCGGGACGACCCGAACGCACGCGAGCGAAGGAGTGCCCCATGGCGAAGGACAGGAAGCGGGACGAAAACCTGAAGCGCGGTGACGAGGTCACCTGGAGCAGCCATGGCGGCAAGGCGGAAGGGAAGGTCGAGAAGAAGATCACCGATCGTACCGAGGCAGCCGGCCGGACCGTGGACGCCTCGTCGGAGGAGCCCCAGTACGAAGTGCGCAGCGACAAGTCCGGAAGGACGGCGGTGCACAAGCCGTCGGCCCTGCGGAAGAAGAAGTGAGCCGGCGCGGGCCGCGTACGGTCAGCTCCGGCCGCGGCAGGGAGGGACCGCCGCCGCTCTGTCGCAGGCCACCGCGAGGTCGGCGACCACCTGTTGCGCCAGCGCCTCGGTCTGCTCGTTGGTGTACATGTGCGAGCCGCGGAACATCCGCGGCTCGGCCGGTTCGGTGAACAGGCTGTTCCAGGTGCTGAGCTGCTCCGCGTCGGTGGTCGGGTCCTGCGTGCCGCCGTAGAGGCCGAGCGGCACGTCGAGCGGCGGTTCCGGACGGTGGCGGTGGTGCAACAGCAGCAGGCAGTCGGCGAGCAGCGGCGTGCCCAGCGCGGCCATCAGGGTCGCGTCACCGAGCACCCACCGAGCCGGACCGTCCATCAACGACGCGAGCCCCTCCGTGCCGTTGGTCAGCAACGGCAGCAGGCCCTTGGCGTAGGCGCGGTCCTGCGGTCCGCGCAACGCCGACAGCCCCGCCCAGACCGGCAGGCGTCCGCCGTCCCGCCGGAGCCGTCGCATCGTCTCGAACGCCATCAGGGCACCCACGCTGTGGCCGAACACGGCGAACGGCCGGGCGTCGTCGGGGTCGTCGACGATCCCGGCCAGGCGCGCTGCGAGATCGAAGGGGTCGGTCAGTGACGGCTGGTCGGCCCGGGGGCCCCGCCCGGGCAGGCGCACCGAGCACAACTCCACCCACCCCGGCAGATACGCGAGCCACCGGTGGTAGAAGTCGGCCCCCGCGCCGGCCGGTGGCAGTCCGTACAGCCGCACCGCCGCCTCCGGGCGCTCGCCCAGGACAATCCGTTCAGGTCCGTCCGGTTCCTGGCTCCGCACCCTGCACACTCCCAGCTCGGTTCGGCACCCGACACGGCCCGCGGCCGAAAGGAACACCGTGCCGGGCAGGGCCGAGCGCAGGGAACGAGCAGCGCCGAGGGACCCGCGCCATTCACCGGAACGCCGCACCGGCGGCGTCTCCCGGCCGGTGCGGCAGGGACCGTCACCCCATGCTCTTGGAGCCGTCCAGCGACTCCCGGATGATGTCGGCGTGACCCGCGTGCTGGGCCGTCTCGCCGACGATGTGCAGCAGGACCCGGCGGACCGACCAGCGGGTGCCGGGCTCGTGCCAGGGAGCCGGCGGCAGCTGGTGGGACAGGTCCAGGTCGGGCACCGATCCGACCAGTTCGTCGGTGCGGCGGGCCACCTCGGCGTACGCCTCCAGCACCCCGGCGAGCGTCTCGCCGGGCAGCATCCGGAACTCGTCGGCCCGCCGGGCCCAGTCGTCCTCGGTCATCTCGTTCCAGTTGCCCAGCGCCTCGGGCCCGCGCTCGATGAAGTCGCCCCAGGAGCGTTCGACCGAGGTGACGTGCTTGATGAGGCCGCCCAGGCACAGCTCGCTGTCGGTGGTCCGGAGCCCGGCCTGCTCGTCCGTCAGGTCACGGGTGGTCAGACGCAGGAACCGGCGATGGTGGGCCAGGGCCTCCAACAGGTCGGCACGCTCGCCGCTGGTGCGGGGCGCGTGAGGGGTCGGGGCGGTGGCGTCGTGCGTCGCTGCGGTCATCGTCTCCGGCTTCCGTCGGTGGTGTTCCGTGGACGAGCGCCACGCTAGGAGCCCTGTAGGACAGGTGCTGTCCTAAACGGCCGGGATCCGGGCCGGATCGGTGGCCGCCGTCGAGGCGCCCCACGCGTGCGCGCACAACGCCCGTTCGACCACGCCGGTGTAGACGGCGGCGGCCAGCCAGGCGCGGGCGAAGCGTTCCGTGTCGGCCGGGAGCAGTCGGCCGAAGGCGTCACGGGAGCGGTCGGCGGCGGCCGCCTGGAGGTCGTCGAGGAGATCGGCCGCCGTGGCGAGACCCGCACGGCGCAGCCGGGTGCTGTCACCCGGTCCGCTCCGCGAGAAGGACAGGACGGCCCGGCCCCCGGTCACCGCCTGGTGCAGACGACGGCGCAGCAGGTGCAGCGGGGCCTCGTCCCCGGCGGCGACGTCCGCGCCGGCCGGCCCGGGCGTACCGGTGGGCAGGTCCGCGTGCTGGAGGCGGTCCAGGCCGAGGTCCACCCGGGCGGTGGGGTCGGTGGGATGCTCGGTGGCGAGCAGCAGGGCGCGGGGGAGCGGTCCGGGGACCAGCCGTGCGACGATCCGCAGCCGGCTGCCCCGGGCGGCGGCGAGCAGGCGGAGGTTGTCGCGGCAGGGGAGCGACGGGGAGTCGTGGGCCGTCGCCAGCCGCACGGGGACGCCGGCGCAGTCCGCCAGCAGACGGTCACCCGAGGTCTCCCGGACGGTGCCCAGGAGGGTCACCTCCAGGAACAGCAGGTCCTGTCCGCCGTCGAGCGCCCGGCCCACCTGCTCGGCGACGGGTACGGCCCACAGCCGGTCCAGCGGCTCCTCACGCCACGCGGCCCCCGACGCGCGCACCGCCCGCACCCCCGCCCCCGCTCCCAGGCGGCCCGTCGGGGAGACGGTGGCCCCGGACACCGCCAGGCCCGCGCGCGACAGTTCACGGTGCGTCAGGGAGGTGTCGCCGATCCGCACGGCCCGGTCGGCGGCACCGGTTGCCCGGGCGGGACCGCCCGGTGCCACGTCCGACACCGTGTACAGGCGGCCGTCGGCGCCGGCGGTCCAGGTGACCGCGCCGGCGTAGCCGGTCGTCGTCAGCACGGGCTCGGAGAAGAGGCCGTACAGCCGCAGGGAGCCGTCCGGGCGGTACGGCTGCCGTGCCGTGCCCCGCAGCGCCGTCAACTCAGGACCGGCGGCGTCCGGGAGGCGGTGGGCGACGCCGAGGACGTCGGCCAGCGCGTCCGCGAGGTCCCCGAGGCGGTGGCCCGCGTCGGCGCAGCGGGCCGCGCGGACTCCGGTCACCACGGAGACCGCCGCGGCCGCGGCCCGTGGCAGCCCGGCCAGGCGGGCGGTGTGCGCGGCGCGCAGGAGCTCCGCCTGGAGCACCGCGCCCGCGCCGTCCGTGCCGGCGTCGAGCACGGCGGCGGCCGCCTCGAACACGGTCCGGGCGGCGGCGCGCCGGGCCTCGCCGGCGCCGTCCGGCTCCGCCTCCCCGGCGGCGCCCGTCTCCTGCCGCGCGCCCGTCTCCTGCCGCGCGCCCGTCTCCTGCGGCGTGTGCGCCGTCGGCGCTTGCCGTGCCTCCGACTCCTGGGAGCCGTCAGGGGTTCCGCGAGTCTCCGACTCCTCGGCATCGTCAGGGGCTTCGGGCGTTTCCGAGGTGTGCCCGGCGACGGGCGCGGCCGAGGCCGCCGCCGCCCGGTGCAGACAGTCGGGGGCCAGCAGGCACCCGCAGCGGATCGCGTCCACGCCGGAGACCGTCCCGCCGGGCGCGTACAGCACGACGTCGGTCTCGTCGTCGACGGCGATGCGCACGGTGTCGCCGTCACGGACGGCCGGACGTGCCGCGAGTTTGGCGACGCCCGCGTCCAACCGCTTGCGGAGCCTCGGCGAGAGCGCCCCGACGAGTGCGGCGGTGACGGACGGGTCGACCGGAGGCAGGTCCGGGCTCATGCGATCTTCTCCCCTACCCAGCGGGCGAGTTCGAGCGGACTGAGGGCGGCGACGGGCATGCCCGCGGAGACGAGCTGACCGGCGACCCCCGTGGAATAGCGGGGGCGGCCCGTGTCGTCGAGGCTCGCGCACCCCAGCACGTGGCAGCCGGCCCCGACCAGCGCGCGGACCTCGGCGAGCAGGCCGCCGAGCGGATACCCCTCCTCGAAGTCGCTGACGACCACGACGAGGGTGCGCGAGGGCACGGTGACGAGCTCGCGGGCGTGCCGCAGGCCGGCCGCGATGTGGGTGCCGCCGCCCACGCTGACCTCCAGCAGGAGCGACAGCGGGTCCTCCACGTGCCCGGTGAGGTCGATGACCTCGGTGGAGAACGCCAGGAAGTGCGTGGAGAGCGTCGGTACCCCGGCCAGCACCGAGGCGGTCAGCGCGGCCCACACCGTCGAGGCCTCCATGGACCCGGACACGTCCGTGACCAGGATCAGCCGCCAGTCGGCGGCCTTGCGCGCCCGGGTACGGAAGACCGGCCGCTCGGGGATCACCCGTACCGTGCCGTCCGGGTCGCGTCGGGCGGTCGCCAGGTTGGCCCGCAGCGTGCGGGGCAGGTCCAGGCCGCCGCCGGGGCGCCTGCTGGGGCGCGGCAGGGCCGTGCCGTGCAGGGCGGGACGCAGCCGGGTGGCCAGTTCCCGGGTCAGTGCCTCGACCAGCCGCCGCACGAGCGGGCGCAGCGCGGCCAGCCGGGCCTCGGGGAGCCCGCCCGCGTGCCGCAGCACGGAACGCAGCAGGTCCACGGAGGGCCGCACGCTGTCCGCGTCCAGCTCGGCGAGGACGTCCGAACGGCCCGCCGCGGCCGCGGCGGCCAGCACTTCCTCCCGGACGCCCGGACCGAAGAGCGCCGCCAGTTCCTCGGACCACTCCCGCACCCCGGGGTAGGGCGCCTCGCGTCCGCCGCCCGTCCCGGCACCCGTCAGATCGCCCCGGCTGCCCTCACCGCGTCCGCTGCCGTACAGCTCGTCCAGCGCGGTCGCCAGCGGTCCCGCCGACGGCGGCAGTCGGTCCGTACGTCGGCCGAGGAGCAGGCGCCAGCGATCGGCGGGCGCGAGGAGGCGGGGCGCGTCCGGCCCGACGGCGGGACTCTCCTGCGCGAGGCCCGGCCCCGGGTCGGGTTCCGCCGTGCCGCCGCGCGTTTCGGCGCCGCCCTCGGAGACGGGCAGCAGTCCCAGCGACCCGAGCGCCTCACGGGCCGCGAAGTCCGCCCGGGTCCAGGCGGCGAGCGCCGCCGGATCCGTACCGTCCGTCTCGGCGACCCGCGGGGTGCCGAGGCGCTCCTCGACGGCGGCCAGGAGCCGGTCACGGGCGGCGGGGCTGAGCGTGTCGAAGCCGCCACGCAGCGCGGGGAGCCGGTCCAGGAACTCCCGGTCCGCCAGCTCGGACACCCGGGAGAGTAACGGCTCCAGCGCGGGTGCCGCGGCCTCCAGCAGCGGACCCGCGGCGGTCAGGAGGCCGCCGAGCCGGGCGGTGAGCGCCGCGCGGGAGTCGGGGTCGGTGGCCCCGTCGACCCAGGAGGCCACGCGGTCGCCGAAGACGCGCGGGTCCTCCTGCCCGAGCAGGACACGGACCGCCCCTGCGGCGCCGCGCATGAGCGGGGAGCCTTCGGCGGCGAGCCGGCCGAGGGCATCGGCGAGCCGGATGCCGCCCAGCAGGTCGGCGCGATGGGCGAGTTCGAGCAGCGCGTGGGCGTCGGCGACGTCCTCGGAGCCGGTCAGGCCGTCCACCTGGCGCACCGCCGCGGCGGTGAGCAGTTCCGCGACGGCCGCCGTCCGGGAGCCACGGCCGGACTCCGGTGCCAGACCCGGGACGTGACCGGCCCGCAACCGGTCCAGCAGGGCCAGACCCGCGAGGAGTTCCGGCAGCGTGCCGGCCCCCGGCAGGACGTCCGCGACGTCGTCGAGCCGTTCGCCGCAGAGCGCGGACAGGCCGCACTCCGCCGCCTGTTCGAGCCCGTCGAGGGCCTGGGCGGCGGTCGGCCCGCCCTCGTCCCGCTCCCCGCGCCGCCGTTCGCGCAGTACCCCCTCGGCGGCCTGGGCGGGCGTGACCCCGCGCACGCCCGCCGCGGTCAGCATGGCCGCCGTGGCGGGGGTCCAGCGCACCTCCCACCGTGAGGTGAGGGCCTCGGCGCCACCCGCGCCCACGACCTCCTTCACCTCCCCGTAGGGGACCCCGCACACGGTCAAGCGGCGCAGCAGCAGTTCCCTGCGCCGGTCGAGAGCGGACCGCAGCGGATCGAGCCGCAGATCCCGTGCGGGACCGGGGCCGCCGTCCGCCGGGCCGGGCAGGCCGAGCCCCGCCACCTCGGCCTCGACCGCGGGGACGAGCCCGCTGCGCGGCGCCTGGGGGGCGGGGCGGCCCTCGCGGGTGCCGACCAGCACCCGCTCCATCGCCCTGGCGACGGCCCGCCCACGCCCATAGGGCTCACCCTGCGTGAGGACCGTCTGGACGGCCTCGACGAGTTCACCGCGACCAGCGGAGGGCAGGCCGCGCAGCCGCGCGAGGTCCGAGGCGAGCCGGCTGATCTCGCGCGCGTCGGCGGGCCCCGACGGGTGCCCGAGGCCCCGCAGTTCGGCGCAGACGCGGACGGCGGCGCGCGTCAGCGCGTCCTGGAGCGCCGCCGGATCCCCAGCCGCCCGCAGGACCATGTCCTGCCACTCCGGGTCCCGGATGCCCGCCGGGTATCCGGAACGCTCGTCGAGAAGGGCGTAGGTGTACGGGATCAACGACGTCGTCCAGCCGGGCTGTCCTCCGCGCGGCGGGGGCACGGCCTCGGCGCCCGTGCCCCCGCGCGCCGTCGCCGTCTCCTCGGACGCGTCCGCCCCGGCATCCGTCCCCGCCTCCTGCCGTACGAGCGCGGGGGCGTGGAACGCGCCGACGACCACGGCCGCCCGCTCACCGTGCGCGGTGGCCTCGGCCAGCCGGGCCCGCATCCACCGCTCGCGCCGCAGATCCAGCTCCGCAACGCCGCCCGCCGCGGCCGCGTCCTCGCGCAGTGCCCAGCCGGTGAGCAGGGCGGCCCGGCGCAGCGCCTCGGGCGTGGAGCCCGGGGCGCTCGCCTCGACGAGCCGGTCCCACAGGTCGTCCCCGGGACGTCCGGTCAGCCGCGTGCGCAGCGCGGCGGCGAGACCGGGGCCGCCCGCCGGCCCGTCGGCGTGGTGCCGCCCCTCGCCCCACGCGCGGTCGGCGAGCGGCAGGTCGCAGGCGACCACCGGCACGCCCCGCCGGGTCGCCCAGCGCACGGCGGCCAGTTCGGGAGAGAAGTCGGCGAACGGGTAGAACGCCGGACCGCCCGGGCCGCCCGGGCCGCCGCTGCCGTCACGGGGAGCGGCGGCGAGCGCGACCGGGGCCCGCGTCTCCTCGTGTCCGAGCCAGGGCAGCCACTCCTGCATCTCGGCGGGCAGTTCGACCAGCAGCACGTCGGGCCCCGCCGCGTCGAGCAGCGTGGGCACGGCCGCGGCCAGGGACGGCGCGTGGTGCCGGACGCCGACGAGATACGGCGCGGACGGGCCGGTGAGCGCGGCGAGCGCCTCCTCGGGCGAGGTGGCGGCCCGGGCCCCCGCCGCGGCGGGGGCGGCCCTGTGGGTGCGGGACACGGCCGTCAGCCCTCCAGGACCGTACGCAGGTCCCACAGGGTGCGCCAGGTGGCGGAACCCTGCTCGGCGCGGCGCCGGACGGGACCGTCCCAGTAGCCGCGCAGCCGGGCCGCGTCGGCCGGGTCGTCCTTGCGGACCACACCCAGCAGATGACCCGGCAGCAGCCCGAGGACGTCACGGTCGCCCGGGAAGTACGCCGCCGCGAGGGCGAGCGCGCCCGCGACGGACACGGCCTCCGCGGTGCTCATCACCGTGGACGGCCGCTCCACCTCCCAGCCCTCCGCGGACCTGCCCTCACGTAGGTCCCGGAAGGCGGTGACCAGCGCCTCCAGCACGGCGTCGTCGACCTGGAACGGCGCCCCGGCCCGCTCCACGGAGGCCCGGGCCTGGCTGCGCACCAGCGCGGTCTCCGCGTCGAGGTCGCCGATGGGTCCGACGGTCTCGAAGTTGAACCGGCGCTTGAGCGCGGCGGACATCTCGGAGACACCCTTGTCGCGCAGGTTCGCGGTGGCGATCAGGGTGAAGCCGGGTGCCGCGTGCGCCAACGCGTCCTCGGTGCCCGCCAGTTCCGGTACGGCGATCCGGCGCTCGGAGAGCAACGACACCAGGGAGTCCTGGACTTCGGGCAGGCAGCGGGTGACCTCCTCGACACGGGCGACGGCGCCACGGGACATGGCCGTCATGACGGGGGAGGGCACGAGTGCCTGCCGGGTGGGGCCCTGCGCCAGCAGCAGCGCGTAGTTCCAGCCGTACTTGAGCTGGTCCTCGGTGGTGCCGGCGGTGCCCTGCACGACCAGGCCGCTGGTGCCGCACACGGCGGCGGAGAGGAGCTCCGACAGCATCGACTTGGCGGTGCCGGGCTCGCCGACGAGCAGCAGACCGCGCTCCCCGGCGAGCGTCACCACGCACCGCTCCACGAGGGCCCGGTCGCCGACGAACTTGCCCTCGACCACCATGCGGCGCGGCACTCCCTTCGGTGCCTCGGCGTCGTCGGGCAGCTTCAGCGACCGGCCCTCGCTGCCCATGACGAACGTGACGACCGCGCGCGGGGTGAGCCGCCAGGCGGGCGGGCGCGGTCCGTCGTCGTACGCGGCGAGGAAGGCCAGTTCGGTCGCGTGCCGGTCCTCGGGCGGGACGATCTGGCGGGCCGGGGCGGGGGACAGGGTGGTGGTCATGGGTGCGGGGTCTTCCAGGTGCGGGTGGACGGTGGTCATCGGCGGCGGCCCTTGCGGGTGGCGCGGGTGGTCAGTTCCTCGTACGCCGGGGCGTCACCGGCGCGCACGCGGTCCCACGCGCGCGTGAACAGCTCCGGCACCGGTACCAGCGGCATCGCGCGGACGTGGTCGCGGACCGGGTAGAGGGCCTGCTTCCAGATCTCCACCGGCAGTGCGGGGGACTTCAGGTCGAGCCAGCCGCACGGCAGGAAGAGGGTCCGTCCGGCACGCGCCCGCTTGGCCTCGACGACCAGAGGGGTGGCTGCCAGCTCGGCGCGGGCCTTCTTCGCGCGGGCCGGCTTCCAGCCCGTCCAGCGGGCGCAGTTGCGGTCCGACGGGTCGGGCAGGGCCAGCAGCTGGAGGTAGAGCGCCGCCGCGTCCTCGCCCAGCCCGTGGGTGCGCGCGACCTCGGCGACCAGTTCGGGCACGCTGGAGCAGGGGTCCTGGGCGTGACCGGCGGCCACCGCGGCGTCCGTCCCGGCGGTGACGGCCCGGTTGAGCTCGTCGCCCAGGATCGTGCGCACCGCCCGCATGCCCTCGCCCTGCCCGGGCCCGACGATGCCCTCGACGAGTCCGAACACCGGGTCGTCGGCCCCGTCGAGGGCACCGGTGCGGACCAGGACGGTCTCCTGGTCGCCGTACCAGGGGCGCAGCACCAGCGCCGGGCCGGCCGCGGTCAGACCGTGCGCGTCGGCACCGCCGGTGGCCGGCAGCCCGTAGGCCTTGCGCAGGTGCACGGCCGTCGACGAGCCCTTCTCCGTCCACACCAGGTCGAGGTCGAGGAGCAGGCCGGGGTCGGCGACACGGCGGCGCAGCGCGGCCAGCCCGTCCGGGAGCGTCGCGCGCAGCGGGTGCCCGTAGGGCAGGGAGTAGGCGAGTCCGGCCAGGGTGGCCACGGCACGCGTCAGGTCGTGCCGTCCGGGCAGCGCCCGGGCGTCCTCCGGCACCAGTTCGCCGTCCTTGCCGGGCCGCTGGACGGTGGTGCGGCTGATCCAGGGCGTACGGCCCGGGTTGAGCACCTCCTCGGCGGAACCCGAGGGCACCCCGGCCAGGGAGAGCTCCCCGGCGAGGTCCTCGGGCAGGCGGACCACCGCGCCGAGCCGCTCGGTCCAGATCCGGCCCGCCGCCTCCGTGTCCGGTCCGGCCGTCCACAGGTCGCCGGCGTTCTCCGGCAGCAGGGCGCCGACGAGGGCCGTGCGGTCGCCGCTGTCCAGCGAGGCCAGCAGGGCGTCACCGAGCTCCTTCTGGCGGGGCTTCAGCCCGGTCGCCGCGATCACCTCGTCGGTGAGCTGGGACGGCTTCCCGGCGAGCAGCAGACTTGCCTGGAGGTCTCCCAGCCCGGCCCGCGTCGCGGCGGCCAGGGCGGCCGGCGCCTCCGGCTGCCACGGCGCCGGGCCCTTGTCCCGGATCAGCGCGGTCACCGCGGCGAGCGCCTCCTTGGGGAACAGCGGCGGGTGCGCGGTCTCCCGGTGCAGCGTGAAGTGCGCGACCGCGCCGAACGTGCCGGCCGGGTCGTGGTCCAGGGCCAGCCAGTACACGTGCCCGTGCTGGCGGTCGACGTTCTGGCAGCCGAGGACGACGACCGTGCGGCCCTCGCGGCGCAGCACCTGTCCGACCCGGTCCTGTCTGTCGTGCGGTTCGCCCAGGACGATCTCGCGCACGGTACCCGCGGCCGCCGCCAGCGGACCCTCCGTGACGGCTTCGAACAGCAGCAGCAGCGCCTCGCGGTGCGCCGTCGTCACGGTCGGTGCGGCGGCCCGGTAGGCGAGCGGGCGCAGCACGTCCAGCACGGACGGCCACACCATGCCGATGCCCGGAACGGTGAACTCGTCGCTGTGCCACCCGCCGGCGGACCCGGTGCGCCCGGACGCCTCGGACAGCGGCTTGCCGTCGGCCGGCCGGCCGGACAGCACGTGGTTGACGGCACGGATCTGCCGCAGCGTGCTCCAGCGCGTCTCGCCGCCCCATGCTCCGTACAGGTTGGCCAGACCCGAGACTGCCTCACGCAGCGTCTGGTCGTCGCCGTCCGCGGGGCTGTAGTCGGCGAACATGCCCTCGACACGTTTGCGTTCCGCCCTGGGCCGCTCCACGGGAGGCGTCACGAACGTGGCGAGCGAGTCCGCAAGGCGCAGCACCGCGCGCACCAGGACCGTGACACCGGTGAGGATCTCGGGCTGTGTCAGGTCCGGCAGGGCACGGGAGACGACCTCCCGCAGCACCTCGTCGACACCGGGAACGACGGGAGCCGCCGTCCGCGTCCGGCCGGCCGCCGACGAAAGGGGCTGGGGCGCCGACACCGGGTGCATCGGGCTCATGGCCGTCGCGAAGCTCTGCCCCGTCGCCGCCGTGTGCGCGTGGCCGGACGCCGCGACCTGCGCCGGTCCGCCCGCCGCCGCGATCATCGCCTGCCGCTCCGCCAGCGCCTGCGCCCCGGCGCGCAGCAACGCGCCCGCCCGTTCGTCGTCCAGGGACCGCAGGAGTGCCGACGCGCTCTCGTCGCGCGGACGCAGGGCGTGCCAGAAGTCGACCGGCGGGACGAGACGGGTGCCGGCGGCGTACTCGCCGCCCTGCTCCAGCGGCGTCAGCCGTCCCAGCTCCCGGGGGTCGCCGCCGTCGCCTCGCGTGAACAGGGCTATCTGACGGTACTGCGCGACGACGAGGGGCTCGGCGCCGCCGGGCAGCCGCAACGCGCCGAGCGGCACGTGGGGTGTCCGGCCGCCGTGCCGCGCCGGCAGCGTGACGGTACGGCCGTCGGGCGTGCCGACGGTGACGCGCGCGTCGTCGCCTTCGCCCTCGCTGCGCACCCACCGGCCGAGGACCGTGCCGTCCGTACCGAACGGGCTCCCCTCCAGGCCGGGTTGCAGGGGCAGCACCGCACAGTGGTGCTGGAGCAGGCTCGCGCCTTCGCGGATGCCGGAGCGCAGGAACGCGGGCAGCGAGGCACGCCCGTGCGTGCCGGTGGCCGGGTCGTACTCCAGCCACACCTGCTGCCGTCCCTGCCGCCCCTGGCGCCAGTACGAGGACCCGTCCCCCAGGATGCGGCGAGCCGGCGGCAGGACCGTGTCCCCGGCGTGCAGGACGCGCCCACCGGTGGCCCGTCCGCCGCCCGGCAGCGGGATCGAGGTCTCGCCCGCGTCGCCGGAGCCGCCGTACCAGCGCGGGACGCTCTCGCCGCCGAGGGTGAACACCTCGGAGGGGCGGGCCGACCAGTAGCCGTACTGCTTGCCGTCGTGGTGCCACATCACCAGCAGCTCGCCGTCGGTGTGCCGGAACGTCGGACGCTGCCAGCGGTCCAGCTCCACCGGGATCCGCAGGTCGTGCTCCAGCAGGATCTCCTGCGGGCCCACGACGATCGCCTTGTGCCGGCGCGAGAGGATCAGCGCCGGCCAGGCCTCCTGGACGGCGAGCGTGTCGTCCTGGCCGTGCCGGGTCTCCGCGTCCAGCCGCCGCAGCGCCTCCTCCAGGGCCGGCCAGCCCAGTTCGTCCGGGATGCCGGCGCGCAGCGTCACCCCGAGCAGCGGTGCCACGTCGAGCGCGGCGACCCGGGCGACCGCCTGCGGGCCGACCTGGGCCGCAACCGCGCGGAACGGGCGCATCCGCTCCAGCGCCGCGCGCGCGGCGGGCAGTCCGGCCGCCTCGACCAGTTCCTCGGCGGCGTCCTCCAGCCACTCCCGCAGCACGTCGGCGAGCACGGGGTGTCCGGCCAGGCCCTGCTGAAGGCCGGCGTCGGGGCGATGGCCGCTCAGATTGCCGATCGCCGAGCGGAGCAGGCGCCTCAGGCGTGGGTCCGCCGCGACGGCCGTCAGGTCCCGTCGCCCGGGCCCGGTCTCCTGAAGCCACTGGCTGACGGGGAGGAAGACGTCGACGTCCGCCCCCGGCAGCGTCAGTGGCACATCCTGTGCCGCGCACAGGTCCAGCAGGTCGAGGTCGGCACCGGCGTGCCAGCGGCCCGTGAACAGGTCCACCGGGCGGCCCTCGGCGCGCAGGCGCGCGGCCATGCGCCCGACGAGGGCGAGGGTGGCCGGCGAGCGGCCGCTGACCGAGCTGCCGTGCTTGCGGTGCAGCGCCCACCGGCTCAGCCACTCCGCAGCGTCGACCCCGTCCGCGTCCTCGGCCTCGCCCGCGAGCAGCCGGTCCGCACCGGTCTCGGCGAGCAGCGCCAGCCAGAAGTCGTCGTCCTGCGCGGACCGGCCCAGCCCGGCCGGCATGATCTCCAGCAGCCGGACCCGTACGGCGGGGCGCTCCTCGGCGAGGACGACGAGCGTGGCCCGGTAGGAGTTCCAGAAGGACGCGGGTGCACGGACCGCCGCGGGCGAGACGAGCAGATCCGCGACCAGGGCGCACTCCTCGGTCACCCGGGACAGCCCCGCCGCCTTGATCAGGGTGCGCGCGTCCTGGGGCAGCGACGCGTACGGCGGCATGCCCGCCGCGCAGCGCTCCACCGTCAGCTGCCGGAACTGCGCCCAGGCCTCGGCCGCGGTGAGGCGCGCCGCGAGGGCCTTCACGTGCTCCTTGAGCGCCTTGACCGTCAGTGCCCCGGCGAAGGCGAACTCCAGGAACACGGCCCGCTGCCGCTCCTCGTCCACCGCGAGGGCGTGCACCCGCTCCGCCTCGCGGGCCTTGCCGAAGAAGGCGGCGGCGTAGGTGGTGTTGTCGTGCTGGAGGAAGACGCGGGCCGCCTGCTCGTAGAAGGTGGGCAGGAAGTGCGGCACCGCCCGGCCGAGCCGCTCGCCGAGCGCCTCGAAGCCCTCCTTCGCCGTGCCGGGGCGGGACTTGGCCTGCCGCGCGAGCCGCTCGACGTCCTTGACCAGCGCGAGCGCGTGGTGTCCGTTCGCCGGGTCGTTGACCAGGGCCCACGCGGGGAAGCCGAGGGTCTCCCGGCGCACCTGCCCCACCTCGCGGACCTCCGGCTCCCGGGCCAGTCCGAGGAAGTCCAGGGCGAGGTCCTCCGCCTCGCCGAGCGTGCCCGGCACGAGCCGGACGACCTGGCGCTCGTCCAGCGCGGGATGCGTGTACGTGCGGACGGTGAGGACGTCGGCGTCCTCCCGGCCGGTGGTGCCCGGGGGCAGGACGGCGCCGGCGTCCAGCAGCGCGGCGGCGGTGGCCTCGTCGTAGGTCGTCATGCCGCACGCTCCTCGTCCTCGATGTCGCGCCCGGCGTACAGTGCCGCCGCCATGCGCATGCCCTCCGACCAGGCCACCGGCCCGACCTGACCCAGCTTCAGCGTCCGCCCCGCGGGGTCGGTGAAGACCAGGGGGCCGGTCTCGGTCTCCTCGTAGCCGTCGTAGTCGCCGATCCACACCCGGGCCTCGACGCCGCGGCCGTCCTCCAGCACGGAGCACACGGCGTGGCCGCCGCGCACGCGGTAGCCGAGCTGGGTCGTGCGGCCGTGCAGGAACCGCAGTTCCTTGAAGGCGCCGCCCGCGTACTCCTCGACCGAGGCGGCCTCGGCGTCCAGGGCCGCGGGGCGGTGCCAGACCTCGCGGAAGAGCTGCTGGGCGCGCTGCTCGACGCCGAGTTCGACGGCGAACTCCCGCAGTTCCTCCAGGTCGTCGAGGAGCACGGGGTGCGGCAGCCGGACCAGATCGGGGGTCAGCCGGACGGTGTCGCCGTCCAGGTCGACCAGGCCGAGGCCGCGCTCGGGGTCGGCGTCCCGCAGGAACCCGGCCACCACGCCGTCCGCGCCGGTGACCACCAGGTCGCGCAGGGCGGCCTGCCAGGCCGGGTCCGGCCACACGCGCGCCAGGACCGCGAACGGCACCGGCAGCGAACGCACCATCCACCGCTCCACGTCGGCCAGGCACTGCCGTTCGTGCCGCTCCAGCCACTCGACGAGCTGACGCAGTCCCACCACCGCCGGATCATCGGCGATCTTGGGCGGAACGGACTTCAGCCGCCGTCCGGCCGCGTTGCGGCACACCACCTTGCCGTCGTCGAGGGCGACTTCGTAGTCGCCGGCCGACACCCACCCCATGCGTGCCTCCCGCACCCGCAGTGATCAAGTGACGGGAACTGTAGAGCAGGCCTGTGACAACGCGGTGCGGGTGCGGCATGCAGGGGGTGGCCGCGGGCCGGCGTCACCGTCGGACCGTGCGGTGCCGCGCCCCTCGGCGGGACGGGACGTCCCCCGCGCAGGCCCCTCTCACGTGGGCGTGAGCACCATACGGAAGCGGGCGCGACCGGTGAGCATCTTCTGGTACGCGTCGCCGACCTCGCTGAGGGGCACGACCTCCACCACGGGGCGGATGCCGTGCAACACGCTGAACGCCATGGTCTCCTGCACGTCCTGCGCGGTTCCGGACGGGTGGCCGCGCATGGTCCTGGCCCGCATGATCAGTTGGGCGGGGCTGATCGGCACGGGAGCGGGATCGATCCCGATGACCACGAGCTCGCCGCGATGCGAGAGTCCGTCGACCGTCGCCGCGATGGCGTCGGAGGCCCCGGCGGTGGCCAGCACCACCTTGGCGCCGCCCAGGGCTTGCAGGGCGTCCGCGACGCCCCTCGAGCCGGTGCTGTCGACGTAGTGGTGGGCGCCGAGTTGCTTGGCGACATCGGCCTTGCCCGCGCCCCGCGCGATGGCCACGGTCTCGAAGCCCATCGCCACGGCGTACTGGACCGCCAGGTGTCCGAGACCGCCGATGCCCAGCACGGCGACCAGGTCGCCCGGCCGGGCGGGACTGCGCCGCAGGCCGTCGTACGTGGTCACGCCCGCACAGGCCAGTGGCCCCGCGTCGACGGCCGTCAGCGAGTCGGGGATGCGGGACAGCGCGTCCACCGGCGCGACGAGGGACTCGGCGAACCCGCCGTCGTAGGCCCAGCCGGGAACCTTCAGGGTCTCGCACACGATGAAGTCGCCCTGCCGGCAAGGAGTGCAGTGACCGCAACTGCCTCCGAACCAGCCCACGGTCACGCGGTCGCCCACGTTCCACCCGTAGTCCTGGGCGCCTTCGCCGAGTTCCGCGACCCGCCCGGCGACCTCGTGTCCGGCGACCACCGGGAAGCGCACACCGGGCACGCCACCGCTCACGAAGAAGTCGTCGCTGTGACAGATGCCGCAGGCCTCCACGGCGATGCGCACATGGCGGGGTCCCGGGTTCGGCACCTCACGCTCGACGATCTCGAAAGGTCCATTCGGGGTGGCGACCTGCGCGACTCGGTAGGTGCTCATCTCTGCCTCCTGGATCACGCGCCCGGCGCGAGGGAGCACCTCCATCCGACCACCGCTCCCGGAGCAGGGCAACCGGACCGCCCTTGCAGCAGGAAACGTCACCTGTCAACATGGTGACGTGAATCTGGAGCATGCCTTTCCGTGCGGAAATCCCGCCCTCGACTTCGCGGCTACGCTGCGCGCCCGGCGCTCGGTGCGGTTCGAGATGTTCGTCTCCGGTGACCGGCTGGACGCCTGGTACCTCGAATCCCGGATCGTCGACGCGGTGACACCGGCGGGCGCGTCCGACGTCGAGCGGGCGGTGACCGTGCGCGAGGCGATCTACGAGCTGGTCACGGCCCGTGTCGCCGGGGAGGACTTCGACAGGGGGGCGCTCGCGGTGGTCAACAACGCGGCCCGCAGGCCGCCGGCCGCGCCGCAGCTCACCGCGACCGGGCGATGGACGGACGCGACGCAGGAAGAGGCCCTGTCCGTCGTGGCACGCACCGCGGTGGAGCTCCTGAGCGGCCCGGACGTGCCGCTGATGAAGGAGTGCGGCAACCCGGAATGCACGCGTGTCTACATCGACCGGTCGCGCGGCATGCGCCGGCAATGGTGCGACATGGACTCGTGCGGGAACAAGCTGAAGGCGGCGGCCT
Source organism: Streptomyces sp. NPDC089424 (assembly GCF_044749345.1). Taxonomy (NCBI): domain Bacteria; kingdom Bacillati; phylum Actinomycetota; class Actinomycetes; order Kitasatosporales; family Streptomycetaceae; genus Streptomyces; species Streptomyces sp. NPDC089424. The sequence continues at coordinate 874,703 of NZ_JBIVHU010000002.1, read as the reverse complement.
ACCGCGCGCGCAAGAAGCAGGCCCAGGCGGTCGACTCCCGGTGACGCCTCACCGGCCTTCGTCACCCCCTTGACGGGTGACAGGGGGTGATGCGAATATCGTCACCACCTGAGCCGGTGACGTAAAGGGCGTGAAGGCCAGGGTTCTGTCCGATCCGACGCGTGCGTGAGGGCGAGATGACATACGAAGAGACCGTTGACCCGACGGGCGCCGAGGCCGTGCGCCGTGAGCGGTTCGGCAAGCTGCCGGAGCGGATCCGCCTGGAGGACACGGTGGAGGAGCGGCCGGCCGTGCTGCCCGATCCCGCGAAGGACACGTACAACCCCGACGAGTGGCTCGTGCGTACCTGTCTGTGACCACCTGTCCGTGAGTCCCCCGTCCGTCAGTCGATGAAGGAGTGCCATGCGTCTGCCCAGGATCCTCGCGGTTCCGGCGGCGATCGTCGGCGCGGTCGCGATCGCGTTCGGCTGTTTCGCACAGGTCTTCTGACACGGAGAAGGCCGGCGGCACGGGGTGGCGCCCGTGCTCGCCGGCCTTCTCCGTGCGCCCCCACGGCAAGCGCGACGAGCGTGCCGTGGGGGCTTTTTCATGTGCCGCGTCAGCTGCCTCGCCATGCGCCGAAGCGGGGCCGTGGCATCTCTTTCGAGTGCCACGGCCCCGCAGTGTGCGGCGTGCCCGCCCGCTACTCGGCGGTGGCGTCGACGCGGACCTCGATGTTGCCCCGGGTGGCCTTGGAGTAGGGGCAGATCTGGTGCGCGGCCTCGGCGAGTTCCCGGGCCGTGCTCACGTCGACACCCCCGATGCGCGGGTTCAGGACGGCGGAGAGGCTGAACTCGCCGTCGTCGCCATGGGTGAGCGTCACGTCCGCGGTGATGGAGGTGCTGGTCAGCTTGATGTCGCGGAGGGCCGCGGCGCGACGCACGGCACCGAGGAAACAGGCCGCCCACGCGGCGGCGAAGAGCTGCTCGGGGTTGGTCGCGTCGCCGGCGCCGCCGAGTTCCTTGGGAATGGACAGGCTGTGTTCCAGCAGGCCGTCGGTGGAGCGGGCGGTGCCGCCGTTGCGGCCCTCGCCGATGACGTCGACGGTGCCGGTGTAGCTGACAGGCATGCTGATCCCTCTTTCAGGTTTCCGGGTGCCTCACGGCGACGCCGCGTGCATCACCGGTTGAAGCGGTGACGTAAGCATGACCCGCTCGTCGTCACCAGTCAAGCCGGTGACGGTGGGCGGGTAGCCGCATGGTGCGGACGGGCGCCGGCAGGGGCGACAGGGTCCTGGCGGGGGAGCGCGCTCGGCGGCTCGCCGTTGAGTCAGAGCGGCATAGGTGAACGAGATTGGATTATGTCGATGCCGAGTCCCGGAGGCGTGCCCCTGCGCATGCGTGCGTCACCGGTTTGACAGGTGACGTGCGTGCTGTGAGGCTTCACCCGGCTCACCGGTTCCATGCCAGGCGAGTGGCGTGGACCCCTGCCTACATTGGGAAGCGAACAGAGGGGCCTCACATGATCAGCAGGCGGACTTTCGGCAAGGCGGTCGGTACGGGCGTGGGGTCGGCGTCCTTGGCGGGCGCTTTCGCCCCCGCGACGGCGCACGCGTCGGCGGCCCCGTCCCACGCGGGGAAGCAGGGCGCCGCGCGGACCGGGGCGGCACGCGGTGCGTCCTCGGCGGTCCTGACCGCCGACAAGCGCGTGCGGGCAGGCGTGCTCGACATCGGCTACGCCGAGGCCGGTCCGGCGCACGGGCCCGTGGTCGTCCTCCTGCACGGCTATCCGTACAGCATCCAGAGCTATGTCGACGTGGTGCCGCTGCTGGCGGCGGAGGGCTACCGGGTCATCGTCCCGCACCTGCGCGGACACGGCACGACCCGGTTCGTGTCGGCCAAGACGTTCCGCAACGCCCAGCAGTCCGTGATCGCCCTGGACATCATCGCGCTGATGGACGCCCTGAAGATCGAGAAGGCGCTCCTCGCCGGCTACGACTGGGGGTCGAGGACGGCGGACATCATCGCCGCCCTGTGGCCGCAGCGCTGCAAGGCGCTGGTGTCCGTGACCGGTTACCTCGTCACCAACCGTGAGGCCAACAAGCGGCCGCTGCCGCCGCAGGCCGAGTGGGCGTGGTGGTACCAGTACTACTTCGCCACGGACAGGGGCGTGCTGGGACTCGAGGAGAACCGGGACGAACTCGCCCGGCTGATCTGGAAGTTCAACTCCCCGACCTGGGACTTCGACGACGCGACGTTCGAGCGCACCGCCGCCGCCTTCTCCCATCCCGACTACGTCGCCATCGTCGTGCACAACTACCGCTGGCGGCTGAGCCTGGCCGCGGGCGACCCCCGCTACGACGCCCTGGAGAAGAGGCTCGCCGCGGCGCCGGCCATCGGCGTCCCGACGATCACGCTCGACGGCGAGGTGGACCCCTTCACGCCTCCCGGCGACGGGGCGGCGTACCGCGACAAGTTCACGGGGAAGTACGCCCACCGGACCCTGAAGGGCATCGGCCACAACGTTCCGCAGGAGGCACCCGAGGCCTTCGCCCAGGCCGTCATCGACGTGCACGGCTTCTGATCCTCCCGCACCGGCGCGATGGTGTCAGGGGGTGGTGCCGGCCGCCCGCCGACGGGCGCGGTAGGCGCGCAGGTTGGCGGCGTTGCCGCACACCTTGACGTCGTGCCACACCCCGCTGTTGTTCCGGGAGCGGTCGAAGAAGGCGACGGCGCACCGGGAGTTGCGGCAGGTCTTGATCCGGTTCCAGGAGCCGTCGAGTTGCGCCTTGAACACCTCGACGGCGACCAGTGAGGCCACCGACTGCCAGCCGCTCCCGCGGGGGACCGGACGCACACGCCCCGCCCCGTCCCACCGCATGCCCATGGAGAGGGTCGGCAGCGCCGTGGGAGCCGGTCCGTCGGTCCCGGCCGGGTCGCCGTCAGGGGTGACGACGGTGCGCCGCAGGTCGTCGCGGAATGCGCGCAGGCCTTCCAGTTCCGCGGCGTCCAGTTCGAGCCCGGAGAGGCCCTGCGGCGGTTCGGGCAGATGGGACAGAGCCTCGCGCAGCCAGTTCCCGGCGGATGCGGGGTCGGCGAGCAGGTCCTCCCTGAGCGGCTTGCCCGCGGCGATCGTGTTCATCAGTTCCTCCCTCCGGGCGCGGGCTCGACGCCGTAGCGGCGCAGCGCCGACCAGCTCACGTCGACCCCCTTGTCCTCCAGGCGTGCCGACACGGGCCGTGCCGACATATGTCTTCGGCTTTCACATCTTACGGGGGAGGGACGCATCGGCGTATTCCGGGTGGCTGCGCCCCGCGGAGTGGCTTATGCATGGAACAACGCAAGCAGCCGAGGCACCGAGGAGTACGGCGTCATGACCCCAGGCGACGAAGCGATCACGTGTCCGTTCGACTTCAGCGAAGGCATGGACTTCGACCCCTCCCTGGCCGAGCTGATGGACCGCGAGACCATCGCCCGGATCCGGCTGCCCTACGGCGACGCCGACGCCTGGCTCGTCACCGGCTTCGAAGGGGTACGGCGGGTGACCACGGACCACCGGTTCAGCCGGGCGGCGATCGTGGAGTACGACTACCCGCGGCTGACCCCGGAGCCCATCGTCTCCACCGAGTCGATCAACGTGATGGACCCGCCGTACAGCAGCCGGCTGCGGCGCCTCGCGTCACAGGCGTTCACCCAGCGGCAGGTGGACGCGATGCGCGGGCGGATCACCCGGCTGGCGGACACCCTGCTCGACGAGATGGCCGCACAGGGACCCGGGGCGGACCTGGTCCACCACCTGTCGGACCCGCTCCCTCAGCACACCATCTTCGACCTGTTCGGCATCCCCCGGCACGACTGGCCGCTCATGCGGCAGAACCTGCAGCATCTGCTCGCCACCGGTCCGGACAGCCGTACGACCGCGGCGACCGCCAAGGCCGATCTGCGGGCGTACTTCATCGACATGGTCCAGCAGCGGCGCAGAACGCCCCAGAAGGACCTGATCGGGGCGCTGGTCTCGGCCAAGGTCGGCGAGGACACGCTCGACGACCAGGAGATCGCGGTCATGGCCCTGACGCTGACGCTCAGCGGGCAGGACACGGCCACCTGCCAGATCAGCAACATCGTCTACCTGCTCCTGACGAACCCCGAGCTGATGAAGCGCCTGGACAGCCGGCCCGAGGACCTGACGAACGTCCTCAACGAACTGCTCCGCGTCATCCCCTTCCGCAAGGGAGTCGGCATCCCCCGGGTGGCGTTGGAGGACGTGGAGATGGAGGGGGTGCAGATCCGCAAGGGCGACTTCGTCCATGTGTCGTACCTGACGGCGAACCGCGACCCCGAGCGCTACCCGGACCCCGACCTCATCGACCCGGACCGCCCCGCCCGGCCGCACATGACCTTCGGCTGGGGCGGACACCGCTGCATCGGCGTGCCGCTGGCCATGGCGGAGCTGGAAGTGGCCATCGGACGGCTGCTGCAGCGCTTCCCGGGGCTGCGACTGGCCGTGTCGCCCGAGGAGGTGCGCTGGGACAAGGGGACGATCCGGCGCTTCCCGATCGAACTCCCCGTCACCTGGTAGCGGCGGGCCCTCCTTCCTTCTCCCACGCCGTGTCGAGGACCAGCTCCGCCAGCCGGAACACCAGTTGGTGGCGGGGCTGGTCCGAACGGCCGTAGAGGCAGACGTAGTACGCGCCGTCGCCGTACCGGAAGATCTCGCGCCGCACGGTCCGGCGGAGCGCGAACTCCGGTTCCCCGGTGATCGCCGCGTCGCGCAGGGCGGCCTCCGCCTCCTCCCGCGTGCCGTCGAACCTGGCGACCGTCCTGGTCGCGTGGTCGGTGTCGAGGGTCTCGGCAGTGATCAGCCACAGAGCCATGAGCTTCCCCCCGAAGGCACGCGCCGTCGGCGTGCCCTTCGTCATGAGGGAATCATCGGCCCGACGTCACCGCTGTGCGGCCTGTTCGATGAGGTTCTGCAGGTACAGCCCCCGGTGGGCGTCCAGTTCGGCCGGGGTGCCGGTGCGTACGGCGGTGGCGAAGTCGCGCCGCAGGACGGGCCAGCACTCCTCGTGGTCGATGCCCGCCGTGTCGTAGACGGCCTGCGTCCCCGAGCCGAACAGCTCGATGCGGGTCAGGGCGCGCGGTACCTCGACCGCCCCGGACAGCGAGGCCTGGCTCACGGCGCCGTTCTCGTGTTCCATGGTCAGCTCGATCCAGCGGCGCGGGTCTCCGGTGCCGCGGATGTGCGTGATCGGGCCGATCGCGGCGTCCAGGAGGTCGATGAGGTGCGGCCCCAGGTCCAGCAGCGCTCCGTGTTCCAGCCGCCAGCCGGTCGCGAAGTCCCCGCCCAGGAAGGCGCCGTGCAGGTAGCAGGAGCGGGCTCCGGTCACGTCGAGCGCCCGGGCGGACTCCACGAAGGCCCGGGTGGTGGGGTGATAGCGCTTGGTCAGGACGAGCTGGGAGACGACCCCGGCCTCCGCCACGGCGTCGGCGACCCGGCGCGCGGACGCCAGGTCGGGGCCGAGGGGTTTCTCCAGCAGGACGGCCTTGCCCCGCTTCGCGGCCATCGGGGCGAGCTCGGCCTGGACGGCGGGCGGGACCGCGAAGGCGACGGCCTCGCAGCGGTCGAGCAGGTCCTCGAAGTCGGCGGCCACGTGCGCCCCGTAGGGCTCCGCGGTCTGCTGGGCGGCCTCGGGGCGGCGGGCCCAGACGGCGGCCAGCCGGGTCTCGGGCCCCGCGGCGAGCATCCGCGCGTGCATGGCGCGGGCCCAGGGGCCGGCACCCACGAGGCCGACCTCGACGGGCCGGTGGGTCCAGGAGGCGGGTGTGCTGGTCACGACGTTCCTGTCTGCGGGGGACAGCTCGCGTGCTCGGCGAGCGTCAGGCGGTTGAGGCGGGCGTCGGCGCGGGCCGGTGCGTAGAGCAGCTCGACGACCATGGCCGTCGCCCCGATCAGCCCGGCGTGGTCGCCGAGGCGTGAGGTGACGATCTGGAGGTTGGCGGTGGTGCGGGGCATGGCGCGCTGGTAGAGCAGCTCGCGGACACCGGTCATGAAGGGGACGCCCGAGAGGTCCCCGGCCAGCATCAGCACCCCGGGGTTGAGCAGGGTGACGACGGTGACGAGGACCTCGCCGACCCGTCGGCCGGCCTCCCGGGCGAGCCGGACGGCGTCCGGATGCCCCTCGTCGAGGAGGCGTTTGACGTCGTATCCGGAGGTGGTGTCCATGCCGAGGGCGGACAGTTCCTTGGCCAGTGCCCGGCCGCTGGCGACGGCGGCCAGACAGCCGTAGGAGCCGCACATGCACAGGGCGTCGGGCCGGTCGTGCAGCCGGATGTGGCCGATGTCGCCGGCGCCTCCGTCGACGCCGCGGTAGACGTCGTTGCCGACGACGACACCGGCGCCGATGCCGGTCGACACCTTCACCAGGACGAAGGCGGAGCAGTCGGCGTGGTTGGCCTGGTGCTCCGCCAGCGCCATGAGGTTGGCGTCGTTGTCGAGGAAGACCGGCACGGGGCCGTCCTCCATGCTGGGGCCGACATGGTCGGCGTACGCCTTCTGCATGCGCTCGCGGACGGCGTACCGGTCCCAGCCCGGCATGATCGGGGGTTCGATCACCTGGCCCGTCTCCCAGTCCACGGGGCCGGGGACCGACAGGCCGATACCGGCGACATGGCCGGGTTCGACGCCGGCGGCGGCGATCAGTTCCGGGAGCCATTCGGCGAGTTGGTCCAGCACCCGGTCCGGGCCCGTGGTGATGTCCAGGGGCCCGGAGTGCTCCGCGAGGATCGTGCCGGCCAGGTCCAGCACGGCGACCCGGGCGTGCCTCGTCTCCAGGTCGACGGCGATGACCGACGCGTGCGACGGGTCGAAGACGATGCGGTGCGAGGGGCGGCCGCCGGTGGAGGTACCGGTGGTGTGCCGCAGCCACCCCGCGCGGTTGAGGACGTCCAGGCGCTGACCGATGGTGGAGCGGGACAGTCCGGTGGCGCGTTGCAGGTCGGCGCGGGTGTGGGCACCGCCGCTGCGGATCAGTTGCAGCAGCTCGCCCGCGCTGACCTGGTTCGGCGTCATCGGATGTCCCCTCACGGTGTCAGCTCTTGTCGGCGCCGCTGGTCAGGCCCTCGGTGAGCAGGCGCTCCGCGGCGAAGAACAGAAGTACCACGGGGATCGTCAGGACCACCGAACCGGCCATCAGGACGGTCTTGGAGACCTCGATGCCGTTGGAGAGCTGGGCCAGTCCGAGCGGGACGGTCCACTTGCCGGGCTCGGCGGCCAGGAAGAGCAGCGCGAACAGGAACTCGTTCCAGGCGATCATGAAGATGTACAGGCCGGTCGCCATCAGCGAGGGCAGGGCGAGCGGCAGGATCACCTTCCGGACGGTCTGCATCCGGCTGGCGCCGTCGAGGGCGGCCGCCTCCTCGATGGAACGGGGAATGGTGACCAGGTAGTTGCGGAGCATGTAGATCGACACCGGCACGGTCTGGGCGACGTAGACGATGGCGAGTCCGACCAGGCTGGAGGACAGCCCCAGTTTCGCGAAGACCACGAACAGGGGCACGGCCAGCAGCGTCGCCGGGAACATGTAGACGGCCAGGAATATCGCGCTGACCTGGCGGTGGCCGAAGAACTTCAGCCGGCTCACGGCGTAGGCGCCCGGCACGGCGGCCAGCATGGTCAGGGCGACCGTACCGAGCGAGACCAGCGCGGAGTTGAGCAGGAACTTCAAGAAGCCCTGGCCGCCGGCGTCGGTCGAGCGCAGCACGTCCTGGTAGGTGGACAGGGTGAAGTCCTTGGCCGAGATCCACAGGGATCCCGGGTCGAGCAGCAGCGCGTCGATGGGCTTCAGCGACAGCAGCAGCATGTAGTAGAAGGGCACCACGGTGATCACCGCGAGGAACGCGATGACGATCCACCGCAGGACTCCGAAGAATCCGTCCTCGAACCGTGCCCGGGTCATGGCGGCCTTGCGGGTCACGACTCCTCCTTGACCTTGTTGCCGAAGAACTTGAAGTAGAGGCCGAGCAGGATCATGAGCACCACGGCCAGCGCGAGAGCCTGGGCCGCTGCGGCGCCGACGTCGTAGCGGGCGGTGAGGAAGTCGTAGACCCGGACGGCGGCCACGTCGGTGCCCGCGCCACCACCGGTCAGCAGGTAGACGTCGTCGAACTTGTTGAAGGTGAGGATGAACCGCAGCACACACAACAGGGCGATGACGGGCATCAGCTGGGGCAGCAGGATGTGGCGGAAGCGCTGGCTGTGGGTGGCGCCGTCCACCAGGGCGGCCTCCTCCAGGCCGTCCGGCACCGCCTGGAGCCGGGCCAGGATGAACAGGAACGCGAACGGGAAGTAGCGCCAGCACTCGAAGGCGATGACGGTCAGCAGGGCCAGCGGGATGTCGAAGTGCAGGCCGAGCAGGTGCACTTCGTACTCGCGGGTCGAGAGGAAGGCGATGGGGTCGTCCCAGCCGAACAGCCGCCGGCCCCAGTCGTTCACCACGCCGTACTGAGGGCTGAGGGCGACCTCCCAGACGAAGGCCACGGCCACGACGGGGGCGACGTAGGGCAGCAGCATCGCCGCGCGCAGCAGACCGCGGCCGCGGAAGGGCTTGCGCAGCGCGAGCGCGGCGACGAGTCCGAGGGAGACGGAGCCGAGCGTGGCACCCGCGGTGTAGAGGAGCGTGGTGCCCAGGCTGGACCAGAATCCGGCGGAGTCGAAGACCTGGGCGAAGTTGTCCAGGGACCAGTTGCCGAAGAGGCCCATGCCCTGGATGTCGACCAGCTTGGCGTCCTGGAACGCCAGGAGCACGGTCCACAGGATGGGCAGGATGACCACCACGAAGACCACGAGGAACGTGGGTGAGACGAACGCGAGTCCGGCGCGGTTCTCGCGACGGCTGGCGGTCATCGGGCGGCGGCCCCGCGGTGCGGGCCGTTCGGTGGGCCCGGGGCTGGTGTCCCGGCGCTCTGGCGCGCCGGCTGGAGCTGTAGTCATGAGGGGACCTTCGTGACGTGCAGGCGGGCGGCTACTGCAGGGACTTCTTGAGGGCGGCGACCTCGTCGCCGGCTTCGCGTGCCGCCTCCGCGGGGGAGGCCTGGCCGCTGGTCATGGCGCCGATGGCCTTGGGCACCGGCAGTTCACCGTTGGTGGCGCCGACGAGCGCGCCCTCGCCCTGGGTGATGCCCCAGCGGCGCATGTTGCTGACGCCGTCGGCGAGCTGGTTGAGCAGGCTCGCGGGGAAGACCTCGTCGAAGGGCTTCTTGGTGTCGACGCCGATCTCGCTGTGCCGCCACGCCTCGATGTAGCGCTCGGGCTGGGCGGCCGTGCCCTGCCGGACGGGGATCTTGCCCTCGGGCGCCATGCCGAACCAGGACTCGTAGCCGCTGCCCATCATGTACTCGATGAACTCGCGGGAGGCGGCGGTCTCGGCGGTCTTGGTGGTCACCCAGGAGGTGATCTCGCCGAACTGCGCGGCCTCGGTGGCGTCGGGGCCCTGCATCGCGGTGACGATGCCGCTGTGGGAGGAGAGGTACTCCGTGTCCTTGCGGCACTCGGGGCAGCTGGGCAGGGCGTCCTTGCGCAGGCCGGCGAGCTCGTCGAGCAGGAACGACGACCAGATGATCATCGAGGAGCGGCCCGCGAAGTAGGTGGCCCGGGTCGAGTCCACCGTCTGGGTGCCGGGGGCGCCGTAGGTGCGCGCCAGCTCGTCGTAGGTCTTGAACGCGGTCTCGCACTGCGGGGATTCGAGGGCGATCTCGTGGTCGTCGCCGACCAGCTGGCAGTCGTTGGCCAGGGCCACGCTCTCGAAGCTCTGCGAGGTGAAGACGTCACCGGGGTCGGTGGCGGCCGACATGCCGTCGTTGCCCTTGGCGTTGAGCGCCTTGCCGGCCTCGAGCGCCCGGTCGTAGGTGTCGGGGGCCGCCAGCTGCTTCTTGTCGAACTGGTCCTTGCGGTAGACCAGCAGCTGGAGCCAGGCGTCGGAGGGCACTCCGAGGCTGGTCCTCCCGTCGGAGGTCAGGTCCAGGGCGTTGGCGTTGAAGGTGTCACGCCCCAGCTCGCCGATGATCTCCTTCGGGATGCTCGTGTTCAGCAGTCCGTTGGTGTACATCTGCCAGACCTGGCCCATCGGGGCCGCGCCGATGACGTCCGGCAGCGTGCCGGAGGCCGCCGCCGACATGATCAGCTGGGGCATCTGCCCCTCGTCGACTCCGACGAGACGGACCTTGACGCCCGTCTTCTTCTCGAACCCGTCGATGATCTTCTCTTGCACGGCGATGCGGTCCGGGAGGTTCTCCTGGGACCAGACCGTGATCTCCCGGTCCGGCTTCCCCGGCCCGGTGCTGCTGGAGCAGCCCGACAGCAGCCCGATCCCCAGGGCTGCCGTGACGCCCACCGCGATCGTCGTCGATCGCCGGCTCTTGGTGCGCATTGCGTGTCCTCGTTCCGACTTACGTCTACTGAGAACGCATCACAGCATCAGTTTTGCTTGTTGACAAGACATAAGTTGGGGTTATTGTCGACGCAACCGAAAAACCCGCAACTCTTCCGGAGCCCTCCGTGGAACGCGTCGTTCAATTCACAGGCCCCCGCCAGGTGGAGGTTGCCGAGCACGACAGAGCCGATCTGCCGCCCGGACACCTCCGCGTCCGCACCCGCTACTCGGGCATCTCCGCCGGTACCGAGCTGACGGCCTACCGCGGCACCAATCCGTATCTGACGCGGACCTGGGACCCCGAGGCGCGGCTGTTCCGCGACGGCGCGGCCGGCATCGAGTACCCGGTGGCCGGCTGGGGCTACTCGGAGGTGGGCGAGGTCGTCGAGGTCTCCCCGGAGCTGGAGGGCACCCCCGGGCTGCCCCGGCCCGGCGACCTGGTGTGGGGCATCTGGGGTCACCGCAGCGAGGGCGTGGTCCCGGCCGAGCGCATGATCGGCCACACGCTGCCCGCGGGCCTGGAGCCGCTGGCCGGCGCCTTCGCCCGGGTCGGCGCCATCGCGTACAACGCCGTGCTCGCCGGAGACATCCACGTCGGCGAGGACGTCGCCGTGTTCGGGCAGGGCGTCATCGGACTGCTCACCACGCGCCTCGCGCAGCTCAACGGCGCCCGCGTCACCGCGGTCGACGCGCTCGACGGCCGCCTGGAGACCGCCAAGCGGTACGGCGCCCACACCACCCTCAACGCCCGCACCGACGCCGTCGCCGAACGCATCCGCGAGGCCACCGCCGGACTCGGCGCCGACCTCGCCATCGAGATCAGCGGTGTCTACCCCGCCCTGCACGACGCCCTGCGCTCCGTGGCCGTCGGCGGCCGCGTGGTCGCCTCCGGCTTCTACCAGGGCGACGGCATCGGCCTGCGCCTGGGTGACGAGTTCCACCACAACCGCGTACAGCTCATCTGCTCCCAGATCGGCGGCGTGCCCCCGCAGCTGTCCGGCCGCTGGACGGTCGAGCGTCTGCAGCAGACCTTCCTGCGGCTGGTCGCCGAGGGACAGGTGGACGTCACCTCCCTGGTGAGCCACGTGGTCCCGGCCGCCGAGGCCGCCGACGCGTACGTGCTGCTGGACGAGCGCCCCGCGCAGGCGCTGCAGGTCGTCCTGGAATTCTGAGAGCTCTGAAAGGCCCCCTCATGCTCAAGACCGCCGTCCAGGAGCAACTCCTGCCCGGAGACACCCTGCAGGCCAAGTGGGACTTCGCCCAGCAGGCCGGCTACGACGCCATCGAACTGCGCGGCAAGGGCGACCTGGACTTCGCCGCCCGCCGCGACGAACTCCGCCAGGCCCGGAAGGACGGTGTGGTCATGCCCACCGTCTGCGTCGACATGCTGCACTTCCTCGGCGCCTTCGACGACGCGCAGCGCCGCGACGCGATCGTCCAGATGAAGTCCCAGCTCACCGTGATCGCCGAGATCGGCGGCCTGGGCGCCCAGACCCCCGCCTCGTACGGGATGTTCTCGCGCCGCCTGCCGCCCTTCGTGCCCCCGCGCACCGAGGAGGAGGACCGCGAGGTCCTGCTGGCCGGACTGACCGAGCTCGGCGAGCACGCCCGCAAGGAGGGCGTCGTCCTCTTCCTGGAGCCCCTCAACCGGTACGAGGACCACATGGTCAACCGGCTCGACCAGGCCGCCGACCTGATTCGCGCGACCGGTCTGGACTCCGTGCGGATCGGCATCGACAGCTACCACATGAACATCGAGGAGAGCGACCCCGCCGCCGCGATCCTCGCCCACGCCGACGTCATCGGCCACGCCCAGGTCTCCGACTCCAACCGCTTCCAGCCCGGCGCCGGACACCTCGACTGGCCCGCCTGGCTCGGCGCCCTGCACACCATCGGCTACGACGGCTACCTGGCCCTGGAGTGCCGCCTGACCGGCGACCCGGTCGACGCCGTCCGCTCCGTTCCCGCCTTCCTCAAGAGGTCCGGCGCGTGAGCTCCCTCCTGGACCGACCCGCGCCCACCGCCGCCGCACACCTGACACTGCGGCGCGGTGCGGCGCGGGTCCTGATCGACAACTGGACCGGTACCTCCACCGTTCCCTCCCGCACCCTCTACCCCCACCAGTGGAGCTGGGACTCCGCCTTCATCGCCATCGGCCTGCGGCACCTGTCGGTGCGCCGCGCGCAGCAGGAGCTGGAGTCCCTGCTCGCCGGGCAGTGGGCCGACGGGCGCATCCCCCACATCCTGTTCAACCCCGCGCTGCCGCACGACGCGTACTTCCCGAGCCCCGACTTCTGGCGGTCCTCGCACGCCGGCCGCGCGGCCGGCGCCCCGTCGGCACCCGAGACCTCCGGCATCGTCCAGCCGCCGGTGCACGCCCTCGCCGCCTGGCTCGTGCACCGGGCGGACACCGGCGAGTCGCGGCGCCGGGGCTTCCTGGCCCGTGTCTACCCCCGGCTCGCCGCGTGGCACGAGTACCTCCTGACCCGCCGCGACCTCGGCGGCGGGGGACTGGCGGCCGTCGTCCACCCGTGGGAACCCGGCATGGACAACAGCCCCTGCTGGGACCCGCCCCTGCAACGCGTCACGCCCAGCCCGCCCGACAGCTTCCAGCGCGCGGACCTGGACCACGGACACCCCGCCGACCGTCCCACCGACCTCGACTACGGCCGCTACGTCCGCCTCGCGACCGACTACCGGGAGGCGGGCTACGACGACCGCGCGGCCCCGCACGGCTTCGCCGTGGAGGACCCCGGCTTCAACGCCCTGCTGATCGTGAGCGAGTGGGCGCTGGCCGAGATGGCCCGGGACCTCGGCGTCACCGGCGAACCCCACACCTCGCGGGCCGAGGCACTTACCCGGCGGCTGGTGGACCGGCTCTGGGACGCCGAGGCAGGCCTGTTCCGCGTGCGTGACCTGGGCAGCGACACCCTGATCGACGAGCGGAGCGTCAGCGGGCTCGTCCCGCTGGTCGTCCCGCATCTGCCGCCCGGCGTCGTCGCCGGCCTGCGCGAGACGCTCGGCGGCCCGCACTTCACGGCGCCGGCCACCTCGCTGGTGCCCAGCTACGACCTGACCGGCCACGCCTTCGCGCGCACCCGGTACTGGCGCGGGCCGGCCTGGTTCAACACGGCCTGGCTGATCGAGCGCGGGCTGCGCGTCCACGGCCACCACGCGGACGCCGAACGCCTGCGCCAGGGCTTCCTCGCCGAGGCGGGGAAGTCCGAGTTCGCCGAGTACGTCGACCCGACCACCGGCGCCGCGCGCGGGACCCGGCACTTCTCCTGGACCGCCGCCCTTACCCTCGACCTGCTGTGCGCCGACCCCGAGGAGAGCACCTCATGACCGCGGCCGACACCCGCGTCCAGCTGGTCCGCGACGCCACCTTCGCCCGCCTCGACAGCGAGGGCGGCATCACCGGCACCCGCGGCAGGACGCCCGACGGCGTGTTCGTGCGTGACGGCCGTCACCTCAGCCGCTGGCAACTCACCGTCGACGGCACCACGCCCACGGCCCTGGTGCCGGCCACGGCGGAGACGGACGACACCGCCACCGGCGTCCTGACCCCCCAGGGCACCCGCGACAACCCGCCCGCCTTCACCGTCTTCCGGCGGCAGAGCGTCGCCGCGGGAACGCTGACGGAGCACCTGCGTCTGGTGAGCAACCGCCCCGACCCGGTGACCGCCCGCGTCGACCTCACCGTCGACGCCGACTTCGCCGACCTGTTCGAGCTGCGCGCGGACGACCGCCACTACCCGAAGCCCGGCGCCCGGTACGAGACCCGGCCCACCGGCGAAGGCCTGCGCTTCGACTACCGGCGCGGCGACTGGCACGCCCGCACCACCGTCACGGGCAGCCCGGCCCCCGACGCCACGGAGCCCGCGGGGACGGCCGCGGACTCCACCGCGCACACCCTGACCTGGCACCTGGAACTGGACGGCCACGGTCAGGCCGAACTCCACCTGACCGTGCGCGCCGAGCCGCACGGCCCGGCGGTCCGCGCCCCGGCCGCGTCGGACCCGCCCCGGCGGACGGCCGCACCGGCGGACGACTTCACCCGCACCTGCGAACGCGGGCTGGCCGACGTGGACCTGCTGACCGTCCCGGTCACGGGAGTCGACGGCGAGGAGGTGTACGTCCCCGCCGCCGGCATCCCGTGGTTCCTCACCCTGTTCGGCCGCGACTCCCTGCTGACGTCGTACTTCCTGCTGCCCTACCGGCCGGAGACGGCCGCCGCCACGCTGAGCGCGCTCGCCGCGACCCAGGGCGTGGACCACGACGCCTTCAGCGGCGAGCAGCCCGGACGGATCGTCCACGAGACCCGCCACGGCGAACTCGCCCACTTCCGCCAGATCCCCTACGGCCGCTACTACGGCGCCGTCGACGCCACCCCCCTGTTCCTGGTCCTCCTGCACGCCCACCACGAGGCGACCGGCGACCGCGCCCTGGCCGTCCGTCTGGAGCAGCACGCCCGGCGGGCCGTCGACTGGATGCTCACCGACGGCGGCCTGGACAAGCACGGCTACCTCGTCTACACCCCCGACCCCGGCGGCCTGGTCAACCAGAACTGGAAGGACTCCGCGGGCGCGATCTGCTTCACCGACGGCACCCAGGCCGAAGGCCCGATCGCGGTCTCGGAGGCCCAGGGCTACGCCTACGACGCACTCGTGCGCACCGCGGCACTCGCCCAGGACGTCTGGGGGGACGAGGCGTACGCGCTCCGCCTGCGGGAGGCCGCCGCCCGGCTGCGCGGCCGCTTCCTGACGGACTTCTGGATGCCGGGGGCCGACTTCCCCGCCCTCGCCCTGGACGGGGCGGGCCGCCAGGTCGACGCCCTCGCGTCCGACGCGGGACACCTGCTGTGGTCCGGCATCCTCGACACGGACCACGCCCACCGCGTGGGCCGGCGCCTGCTGGAGGCGGACTTCTTCTCGGGCTGGGCCATCCGCACCCTGGCCGCCGGACAGCAGCCGTACCACCCGCTGTCCTACCACCGCGGCAGCGCCTGGCCGCACGACAACGCGGTCATCGCCCTCGGGCTGGCCCGCTACGGGCTCACCGATGAGGTCGCCACGGTCGCCGAGGGACTCCTCGCGGCGGCGGCCCGGCACGACCACCGCCTGCCCGAGGTCATCGCCGGCTACGCCCGCTCCGGCACCGCGGGCCCCGTGCCCTACCCCCACTCCTGCTCACCCCAGGCATGGGCGGCCGCCACCCCGCTCGCCCTGCGGACGGCGTTGCAGCAGGCGTGACGCCACGGAAGTGGCTGCCGTGTGGTGTGGATCACTTGCCCTAGGCTCGCTGCGGAACCGGAACACGCAGCGTCGGAGGGCGGGGCGCCATGCTCGCCGTAGCGGTCATCGCGGGGATTCTGTTCGTCTGGTCGCTGCTCGCGCACCGGCTCTCCCGCTGGAGCATCACGGCGCCCCTCGCCATGATCGCGGCGGGCGTCGCGATGACCGCCGGGCCGCATCCGCCGCTCCGCTTCGACCTCGACACGGAAGTGTTCGAGCACGCGGTGGAGGTGATCCTCGCCCTGCTTCTCTTCGTGGACGCGGTCGAGGTGCCCGGGTCGGTGATCAGGCGGGAGAGGGGGCTGTTCGTACGCCTGCTGTCCGTGGCGCTGCCCCTCACGCTGTGCGCCGCCTTCCTCACCGGGTACCTCCTCTTCCCGGACCAGCCGGCCTGGCTGCTCGCCGTCCTCGCGACCGTCGTGGTCCCGCTGGACCTCGCCCCGGCCGCCGCCGTCGTCCGTGACCGCAGGATCCCGTCCCGGCTGCGGGACCTCCTGAACGTAGAAGGAGGGCTCAACGACGGCGTCGTCTCACCGGTGTTCCTCCTGTGCATCGCCATCGGCGTCGAGTCACGCGGAGCCGACGCCGACTACCTCGACGCCCTGCTGACGGCGGTGGTGGCATCCGCCTGGGCACTCGCCACGGGCGCGGCGGTGGGCTGGGCGAGCGGTCGGCTGCTGCGCGGCTCCTGGGCGCACGGCTGGACCACACCGACGGCCGTCAGGCTGGGCGTCCTGGCCGTCCCCCTGATCGCCTACGCCTTCTCGGTGGCCGTGGGAGGGAACGGCTTCGTCGCCTCGTTCGTGGCGGGCGTGTGCTTCGCCCCGGCGATGCGGCATCTCCCCGGCACCGCGGTGGAGATGACCGAGGATCTGGTGACCCTCCTGACCCTCGCCCTGTGGTTCCTGTTCGGCCAGATCGTCAACAGCGTGTTCGCGCACGGCCTTCAGGTCTCCGTGTTCGTCTACGCGCTGCTCGCCGTGACCCTGGTGCGCGTGGTCCCCGTGCTGATCGCCCTGGCGGGCACGGGCATGAACCCCGCCGACAAGCTGTTCCTCGGCTGGATGGGCCCGCGGGGCGTGACGTCCATCGTGTTCGGATCGCTGGCGATCATCGACGTCCCGGAGCGCTACGACGACGTCATCGCCAAGGTGATGGTGATGACCGTCCTGGTCAGCATCGTGCTGCACGGTCTGAGTTCCGAACCGGTGGCCCGGCTCTACGCGAGGCCCGGCGGGGTCGGTGCCCTGTGGCGCGGGCGACCGCCGGGGTCCTCCTGACGCCCGAGGGCCGGCGGGCCGGCGGCCGCGACCTCCTCCCCTGTGGGAGGCCGCGCCCGTCGGCCCGCCGTGGCCGGTGCCAGGTCAGCACTCGCCGCGCCATGTCACCTTGGTGAAGACGGCGTTGGCGCCGAAGCTCCGGGAGAATTCGCCCGGCCCGGGGTTGAAGTGGAGGCAGTCGGAGAAGCGTCCGCCGTCCTCCCAGCCCCACTCGACCTGGATGTGGTCGTAGCCGGGGAACGGGTTGCCGTTGTTGAAGAGGGACATGCCGACCGCCCTGCCCGACCAGTTGGCGTCCGACTTCAGCACCAGCCGGCCCCGCTCCATGATGTCGGAGTAGATGCAGAAGTAGCCCTTGGGGCATCCCGGCGGGTTGGGCGCCGCCGAGGCCGCCGGCGCCGTGCCCAGCACACCCGCGACAGCCGCCACCGCGGCCAGGGCTCCGAGTACACGCTTGCCCATCGCTGTTCTCCCTCACATGAAGGTCGTCCCGCCAAGTCGTCTCCCCCGGGGGACGGCGCGCCGGTTCACGTCGTATGAGCCGCGCGCCGTCCCGTTCGGCGGGTCAGCAGACGGGCACCCCGGGCACCTGGTTCTCCGGCACGCTGAGGTAGATGTTGGTCATGTAGCCGTTGTACTGCGGCAGATAGGCCCACCAGTCGTTGACGTAGGGCGGCACGCTGACCTGCTGGCCGCGCTTCTGGCAGCCGACCAGGACCTCGACGCCGGCCGGCAGCGTCGTGAGCGGGCCGGAGGTGGTCGTCGCCTGGGTGCGGACACGGACCCCCGAACCCCAGGTGCCGACCCAGGTACCGGCCGGGCGGGTGGCGCCGGGAACGTTCAGCGAGCGGGTCAGGCGCCCGACGTCCGAATACGCCTTGCCGTAGGACGTACCGCTCGGGTGCAGGGTGTAGACGACCACGATGGAGCGGTCGCCCGCGCCCACCACGCCCGTCGTGTGCAGCGCGGGACGCGCGAGGTCGACGGCGTCGGCCCCCGCCGGGGTCCGGGCACCCGGGTCCGCCGCCGGACCGGCGTGCGGCTCCTTCGCGGCCGTCCCGGCCGCCGCGGCCGGTGCCGTGCACCCACCGGAACTGAAGCCCGACCAGCCCTGCTTGACGGCCCAGGGCCGGTTGAAGGAGCCGGCGATGCCGAAGTGCTGGTCGTAGCCGTCGGTGGCGCAGCGTGTGGACTGGCGCAGGTTGCCGAGCAGATAGTCACCCACCGCCGCGGGAGCGGAGTCCAGCAGGTAGCGGTAGATCTTCACGGTGTCGCGGGCCGAGAGCGCCGTGTAGCCCCAGAAACCGGGGTGCGTGGCCGGCGGCCGGGCGGTGTCCGTCAGGCCGAGACGAGGGATCATCCGGTCGATGATCGCGCCCCCGCCGTTGTTCGCCCAGAACGTGCTCGCGGCCGCGTCGTCGCTGCCGCGCAGCATCGAGTCGATCCTCGCCCGGTCGGCGGCCGGCAGGGAGTCGGGGGTGCGGTTCCACAGGACGTCGAGGGCGATCAGCAGCTTCACCACGGACGCCGACCGGAACTGCCCCGCGGTGTTCAACTGCTCGGTGAACGCGCCGGTCTGCCGGTCGAAGACGGCGACACCCGCCGTCACCCCGGCCGGCACCTCGACCTGGACCGCCGCGGGCGGCGCGGAGGCCTCGGCGGAGGCGGCGGTCGCGGTGGTGCCCACGAGCGCCGCCAGGGCGGCGGCACACACACCGGCGTGCACCACGCGACGACGGGCGGACCGGGCCAGGCGCCCGCCACGTGCGCTGTTCAGAGTCTTCATGGTCATCCTCAGGTCGGGTGGTGGTGCGTCGCTCGCACCATCGGCAGGACGGCGCCGCGCGCCGCGCCGTATGAGGACCGGGCCCCCCGGGAGCAGGACGGGGCCGAAAGACCACGATCCGCCCCGGCTCTCATACGACGACCCGCCCTCCACCGTCCCCCGGGTACGGGCCGGGGGCCGCCACCACCCGCGGGGGACGGCGCCCCTGGCCCGGCACGCACCCATCCGGCCCTGCCCGGGCCCGACCCCTCCGGGAGAGCACCCATGTCCCAGCGCAGAACCCGCCTCGCCGCGGCCGGCCTCGCCGCCGGCGCAGCGCTCACCCTGTGCGCCACCACCGGCACCGCCCACGCGGGCGCCGCCGGCTTCTACGTCTCGTTGCAGACGAACAGCAACGTCCGCTCGGCGCCCAGCACACAGAACGTGCCGGTGCTCAACACCGGCTCCACCAGGGACCGCTATTACATGGACGGGGTCTGCTACGTGCACGGCCAGCCGGTCACCGCGGGCGGCTACCACACGGACGTCTGGTACCGCGGCACCGTCCACGACGGCGTCGA
This sequence comes from Streptomyces sp. NPDC089424, assembly GCF_044749345.1. Lineage (NCBI taxonomy): Bacteria > Bacillati > Actinomycetota > Actinomycetes > Kitasatosporales > Streptomycetaceae > Streptomyces > Streptomyces sp. NPDC089424. The sequence continues at coordinate 855,378 of NZ_JBIVHU010000002.1, read as the reverse complement.
CCTGTCCAAGGGCCCCTACCGGAACGTCTGGGCCTGGGGCGGCAACGTCAACGTCGGCCAGGACCCGGCCGACTCCGTGGACCTCTGCCGGAACTGACGGCGAGTGCGGAACCGCATGCCGATGCCCCTGGGACCACGGTCGTGGTCCCAGGGGCATCCGGCTGTGTGCGGCGGGTGCGAGGCTCAGCAGGTCGGCAGACCCGCGTCGCGCTCGTCGTTCCCGCCCCCGACGAGGAAGATCTCGCTCATGTAGGCCGACGGCGCCATGCCCACCGCGGGGGTCTTCACCCACCAGGTGTGCCAGTAGCCGCCGTACTCCGCGCGGCCGCCCTTGACCTGGCACAGCACCCTCAGCCACCCGCTGTCGGGCGATGTGGCGATGACGTCGGCCTGCTGGTCGGGCCGGGCGCGCAGATTGACGTTCGAGCCCCAGATCGGGCACCGGTAGGTGCCCGGGTAGTCGGGGTCGGGGGTGCAGGGCGCCGCGTCGGCGGCCTGCGCGGACGTGGTGAGGCCGGGCGTGAGGAGGGCCGCGGCGGCCAGGACGACCGCCGCGACACCCTTCCCACCGGCCCGGAGGCCGGTCAGCATGCACGCACCCCCGGCAGCCAGGCGTCGGGGTGGTCGATGTAGATGTTGCTCACGTAGCCACCGAGGCCGGGGATGTAGGACCAGGCGTCGTTGCTGTAGCCCTCCGCGTTGACCAGGTCACCGCGCTTCTGGCACTCGACGAAGACCGCCGTCGGCCCGGTCAGCGTGCGCACCACCGCCGCGTTCAGCCGGGCGTCGGCCCGCACCCGGACACTGGTGCCCCAGGTGGTGAAGTTGGTGCCGGGCGTGCCGCTGCCCGGCGTGCACGGCAGGCTCACCCCACGCGCCGCCAGGTACGCCACCGGGTCCGAGCCGCGGGTGCTGGACGTGGAGCTGTGCGCCTCGAAGTGCAGGTGCGGGCCCGTGGACTGGCCCTCGGAGCCCATGCGCGCGATCAACTGACCGCCGCCGACCCGCTGGTTCACGGAGACCAGGCGCTCGTACATGTGGCCGTACTCGGTGACCGTGCCGTCGTCGTGCCGGATGCGGATCCACTGACCGTAGCCGCTGGCGGTGCCGGAGACGATGACGGTACCGGGACCGGCGGAGTAGATCGGCGTACCGCGGTTGTTGGCGATGTCGACGCCGTCGTGACCGGAGTGGTAGCCCTGGGTGACGGTTCCGGCGGTCGGGCAGGAGCCGGTGTAGGCGGCGGGCGCCGCGGGCGGCGCGGCGTCGGCCGCGCCGGCCGTGAGCGGGACCAGCCCGGCCGCGGCGACCGTGGCGACGAGCATGCCGAGGGACTTGGGACGCTTGAGTGCGCGCATGACGAGTTCTCCTCCGTGCGGAAAGGGTGGTGGGGTTGGGTTCACTGGTCCGGGCCGCGCCCGTGGATCAGCAGGTCGGGACTCCGGGCAACCAGGCCTCGGGAGCGTCGATGTAGATGTTGGAGATCCAGGCCCGGTACTTCGGCAGATACGACCAGCCGTCGTTGCTGTAGCCCTCGGCGTGGACCATCTCGCCATGCGCCTGGCACTGCACGTCGACCGCGGTCGGGCCGGGCAGACGGATCACGGGAGGCTTTCCGGTGCCGGGCTCCGGGCGCAGGCCCACCTGGGTGCCCCAGGTCATGAAGCGCTTGGTGCCGGCCGGCGGCTGCTCGCCGCCCGCGATCCGCAGGGCGCCCGCGTACTGGGCGTTGAGCCGCACGTCGCTGACCATCACGAGCGTTCCCGACTCACGGGCCTCGACCATCTTGCCGCCACCGAGGTAGATGGCGATGTGGTGGACGCTGCCCAGGTTCGCCGGGTTCGAGCCCCACAGCAGCAGGTCGCCCGGCTGCAACGGGCCGAGGCCCTCGTCGCGGCCGAACCGCGCGGTGGCGCCGCTCCACTGTGCCTGGTTCCAGGAACCCTCGGGCAGGGCGATTCCGGCTCCCTGCCAGGCCGCGTACTGCACCAGGTGCGAGCAGTCGAAGCCCTTCACCTGGCTGTCGTGGGCGCCGGGCCCGCCGCCGGGGTAGTCCTGGCCGTACGTGGGACCGTGGATGGAGCCGCCGCCCCACGAGTAGGGCACCCCGATCTGGGAGCAGGCGGCGTCGACGATCGCCTGCGCCTGGGCGGAAGCGTCCGCCAGGGCGCGGCAGTCGGCGGCGGCCACGGTCTTCGACGGAGCCGGTGACGACGTGGCCAGCGCCGTCCCGGTACAGGTCAGCGTGGTGGCGAGCAGCAGTCCTCCTGCCACCGCCAATGTGCGGTTGGTGCGGCGCATGCGGGTCCCCCTGAGGTGGTTCGGGCGCTGTGCGGATGAGTCGGGTACGGACGAGTGGTGTACGGGCGTGCGGTCCGGGGACGAGCCCAGGGTCCGCGGGCCCGCGGCGGGTCGGTCGGGGCCCGGCGGTCGGTCGGTCCGCCTCGGGCCGCCGGTCACGCCGTGGGCGTGGGCCGCGCGGTCCCTCGGGCCTTCGTGGTGGAGACGGACGCCGCGGCCGGTTCGTATGCGTCGAGCGCGGCACGGATCTTGGCGAGTCCGCGCATCCGGTTGCGCTGCACCGTGCCTCGGTGGGCGCCCAGGCGTTCACCCGCCATGTCGTGGGTCAGACCCTCGATGTCGACCAGGATCACGGCGGCCGCCTCCTTCGGGGAGAGCCCGCGCAGCAGCGCGGTCGCCACCGCCTCGGCCTCCCGGCTGGCGAAGCCGCCGTCCCAGCTCCGCTCCGGCAGCCGGTCGGTGGAACGCTCCTGCCGCGAGGGGTGCCGCCACTGGTCGCGCAGCAGGTTCAGCGCCGCGGCGCAGGTGTAGGCGTACGGCTGCTGCTGCCGCACCAGGGTGCGGGCGCGCGCCCGCCGGGAGAGCCTCAGATACGTCTCCTGCAGCAGGTCGTCGGCGTCGTGCGGGTTGCCGGTCAGGGCCAGCAGGCGGCGCCGCAGCCTCGGCATCACGGCGGTGAAGGCCTCGTCGAACTCGGCCGCGGTCATGTGCTGGTCGAGGGTCGCCGTGCCCGTGTCCGTGGTCTGCGCGGTCAGGGACGACTTGTTCGTCATCGTCGGTGCGATGCAGCTGCTTTCCATGGTGTTCCCCCGGGGTCCGTCCGTCTCGTACTGCGGTGGGTGTGGCGGTGGGTGTGTGTCTGCCGTCGGGCCGCCGCGTCACGGCCTTGGCAGCGTGGCGGGCCCGTACTTGGCCGAGGGCGCCGCGGTCATCAGCGCCCAGTACCGGTCCCCGTGGGACCAGTGCCACCACTCCGTCGGGTAGTTGACGAAGCCCGCCGCCGTCATCGCACGGCTCATCACCGCCCGGTTGGCGCGGGCCTCCGCGTCGAGGCCCGCCGCGCCGGTGCGGCAGCGTCCCTCGCTCTCCTCGGGGGTGGCGTTGACCTCGGTGCCCAGCGGGAGTTCGGCGCCGTCCGCGGTGCACAGCGTCAGGTCCACCGCGCCGCCGCTGACGTGCGGGGCGACCTCGGGAGGCGAGATGTACGCGCTGGCCAGCTCCCGGATCCGGTCCGGCCGTGCGTCCGGGTGGGCGGCGCGCAGGGTGGTCGCGTACTCGTCGAAGTAGCGGCGCTGCAGGGCGGCCGGCCGGAAGCCCTCCACCATCAGCAGGCGGATGCCCGGGGGCAGCGCGTCCTGGGCGATCAGGAGCCGGCGCAGGACGCCGGCCCTGACATGCGCGTACGAGCCGTCGCCGTCGGCCTGCCGGGTGTCGACCCGCAGCGCGTCGACCTCCCGGACGTCGGCCAAGGGCTCGCCGTTGTCGGCGACTTGGGTACCGGCCACTCGGTGGTCCGAAAGCAGGATGATGTCCGTCACGCTCACAGCGTGGCGGGGGGCTCTGCAGAAGCTCTGCAGATCCGCTGCATGACCTGATGCATGGTCTGCTGCAGAGCCCCGGGCAGAGCTCCGTCCGGTCGTCCGCGGGGCCGTGGGCGGGTCGCCGGGCAGGGCCGGGACCGCCGCGCGCGGAGCCGGGCAGGGCTGGGACCGCCGCGCGAGGAGCCGGGCAGGGCCGGGACCGCCGAGCGCGGAGCGCTTTCGTGCGAAACGGGCGGCACGCGGAGCGACATGGGCCGAAATGGCCCGTCCGCGCCCCGCGCACCGCCCGCCCCGTGGGCCTGGCGATCGTGCCTGTGCCCCGGGTCGATCAGAAGCAGTCCTCGAAGTTCTGGGAAACTCCGGGAATGGGCTCGTAATTGCCGCCCCCACGCACGTATACGGCGCTGATCCAGCCGCGGGGCCCGCCGGCGTCCACCGCGACCCAGTAATTGTTCTCGTAGGGACCGTCCTTGACGGTGTCACCCGTGCTCTGGCAGTACGCCGTGACGTTCATCCGGCTCACCTTGATCCCGCTGTAGGGCGGGCAGTCGAACGAGGCGCAGGAGCGCATGTTCACGTCGGTCCCCCAGACGTAGACCGTGGTGGTGGCCGCGGCCTGGGGGGCCGGCGCGGCCGCGATCAGGGACACCCCCGCGCCGCAGGCCACGGCCGCGGCGGCCGCCGTGCGGCGCAGTCGGCTGATGCGGTTGGTCGTCTTTCCGGTCATGGAGTCCTCCGTCTGGTCGGTGTGAGGTCGTCGCTGCGCCCGGATGACGGCCCCCGGGTGCGGCCCGTATGCGTCACTTCGAAAACCGCTCATACGGAGGGGTGGTCCGTTCCGTCCCCTGGTGGAAAGTCGGACAGTCTCTTCCGCGAATTGGGAGGAATTCTCACCGGACACCCAGCGATTTTTGGCCACTTTCCGTTCCCACCGCTCTGCCGTGAGAAGAAGGGCAGTGCGGTATGAGGCATGCCTGTCCGCAGGTGCCGGTATGTTGTCCCTGACTCGCGGGAACGTGAATTCGGGGGACAAGGTGGACGTTCGCCTTCTGGGTCCGGTCGAAGTGTCGAGCGGGGGGCAGCGGATTTCGCTGAACGGTGCGAAACCGACAGCGATACTCGCGGCTCTCGTCGTGCACCTGGGCGAAGTCCTGTCCGCCGAACGCCTGGTGGACCTGGTCTGGGAGGAGGAGCCGCCCGCCACCGCGCGGGCGCTCGTCGCCTCGCACGTCTCCGGGCTGCGCCGAGCCCTCGCCGGACGGGAGGGCGGCGACGCGATCCGCACCCGGTCACCGGGCTACGTCGCCGAGTTCCCGCCCTCCGCCGTGGACGCCCGGCGTTTCGAGGACACCTGCGCCGCCGGCCGGGACGCGGCTCTCGACGGGCGCCCCGAGGAAGCCGTCGACATCTTCCAGGGGGCGGTGCGTCTGTGGCGCGGCCAGGACGCGCTGGAAGGACTCGGCCAGGGCTTCGCCCGCGTCGAGGCGATGCGTCTGACGGAACTCCGGCTGGAGGCACAGGAGTTCCGTTTCGCCGCCGAGCTGGACCTGGACCGCCGGACGGATCTCGTAGCCGAACTGGTCGCGCACGTCGCCGCCCACCCCCTGCGGGAGCGCCCGCGCGGCCAGTTGATGACCGCCTTGTTCCGCACCGGCCGGGTGGCCGACGCGCTGCGCTGCTACGACGAGGGCCGCCGGCTGCTCCGTACGGAACTGGGCCTCGACCCCGGACCCGAACTGCGGGCGCTGCACCAGGCCCTGCTCCAAGGGGACATCACGGTGCTCGGGTCCCCGGCGCGCGGCGCGACCGCCCCCGCCGGTCACGGTCCTGCCGCACGCGGCCCCTCCGCACACGGCCCCGCCGGGCCGGGATTCGCGTCCGCCGAGGCGGCGGCGATCCGCCCGGCCGCGGACACGGACGCGCCGCCCCTGCCCCGCCCGCAGCGCTCCCACGACGACACACGACGCCCCGTTCCCTCACAACTGCCCCCGGACGTCGCCGATTTCATAGGGCGCACCGAACAGATCTCCTGGGCGACCGCCCTCCTGGAGCAGGTACGCGATCCGCTGCGCACCGCGCCGCCCGTCGGGGTCATCTCCGGCCGGTCCGGCACCGGCAAGACCGCCCTGGCCGTCCACGTCGGCCACCGCACCGCCGCGCTCTTCCCCGACGGGCAGCTCTTCGTGGACCTGCGCGCCTCGGACTCCGAGCCCGTACGGACCGTCGACGCCCTCACCCGGTTGCTGCGCGCCCTCGGTGCCGACCCGGGCACCGAGGTCCGCGACGAGGAGGAACTCCTCGGCCTGTACCGCACGCACATCGCGCGCCGCCGGGTTCTGCTCATCCTCGACAACGCCGTCAGCGAGGCGCTGCTGAGGCCCCTGCTGCCGCCGGGCGGCGGCTCGGCGGTGCTGATCACCGGCCGTCGCCGGCTGGTCGCCCTGGAAGGCGCCACCCACCTCGATCTGGGCGTGCCCTCCGAACCGGAGGCGCTGGACCTGCTGGCCCGCGTGGCGGGCCCGACCCGCCCCACCTTGGAGCCGGGCCAGGCCGCCGAGATCGTCGCCCTGTGCGGCCGGCTCCCGCTCGCCCTGCGCGTCGCCGGCGCCCGGCTCGCCGCCCGCCCGCACTGGACGCCCGCCCGGCTCGCCGCACGCCTCAAGGACGAACGCCGCCGCCTGGACGAACTCCAGGCGGGCGACCTGGAAGTGCGCGCGAGCCTCGGACTCGGCTACGCCGACCTCGACGCCCAGGATCAGCGCGCCCTGCGCCGTTTGGCCCTGATGGACCTGCCCGACTTCGCCGCCTGGGTGGCCGGACCGCTCCTCGACGTGTCCTCGCACGAGGCGGAGGACGCGGTCGAACGACTCGTCGACTGCCACTTCGTGGAGGTCGTCCGCACCGACGAGACGGGCCGGACCCGCTACCGCATCCACGACCTGGCGCGCGAGCACGCCCGTGAGCGCTGTCTGGCCGACGAGGACCCGCACGAGCGCGAGACGGCCGTCCGACGACTCGTGGAGAGCTGGCTGGGCCTGGCGCGCAGCGCGGCCGCCCGCGGCCCCGGCGGCGCCTCTCGGCTCCTTCCGGGCACCGCCACGCAGGAACCGGCCGACCTGGCGGGCGAGCCGACGGCCTGGTTCGCCGCCGAGCAGCGCTGCCTGCTGGCCGCCGTCACGCACTGCGCGGAGCACGGCATGTCCGACGCGGCCCGTGAACTCGCCGCCGCCCTCATGGCCGCCTCCGCGGCGCTGTACAACCAGTTCGACGCCTGGTCCCGCTCGCACGACGTGGCCCTGGAGGCGGTACGCCGGGGCGGTGACGTGGAGGGCGAGGCCTGGCTGCTGAGCGGACTCGGCCAACTGCGCCTGGAGCAGGACCGCTTCGACGAGGCCCACGCGTTCTTCGCCGCGGCACTGCGGCTGTTCGAGGAGCGGGCGGTGCGCCGAGGGTGCGCGGAAGCACTCTCCGGCATGGGCGCGGCCCGTCGCGAACAGGCCCGGTTCGCGGAGGCGTTGACCCTGCTGACCTCGGCGCTCGAACAGTACCGGGAGCCGGAGGACATCGCGTCCATGGCCCATGTGCTCTACGGCATCGGATGCGTGCACCGGGACCAGGGCCGGCACGAGGAGGCCTGGGAGGCCCTCTCCCAGTCGCACCGGCTGTACGTGACCGCATGGGACCGCCACGGTGAGGCACTGGCACTGCGGGCCCTAGGCCTGTGCCACCGGGCGCGGGGAGACCTGCCCGCCGCGGAGTCGCTGCTGCGCCGGGCGTTGGGCATCTTCGAGGAGACGGACGACGCCTTCGGCGTCATGTACGCGAGTCAGTCGCTGGCCAAGGTCGAGTTCCGGCAGGGCCGGCTGACCGAGGCCCGGGTCCGTCTCGACCGGTGCCTGGAGATCACCCGCGAGCGCCAGGACATGTTCGGCGAGGCCCTCGTCCTGCGCACGCTGGGGGAGTGGCACCTCGCGGCGTCCGAGTGGGAGACCGCGACAGAGACCCTGCGGCAGGCGCTCGGCCTGTGGGAGAAGCTCGCGCTGCCGCTGTGGCGTGCCCGCACCCTGCGCGACCTCGCCCGTGCCGAACTGGCCAAGGGCGCGCCGGCGGCGGGACGCGAGCTTGAGGAGGAGGCGCGGCACATATTCCGCGAACTCGGCAGCCGGGAGGCCATGGAACCCCTGGAGCCCGGCGGCGCCGGTCCGGCCCGCTGAGGCCTCGCGCGGGCGACGCGGCCCGGTGGTCATACGGCGGACGGCCTCCCCCCGTCGCAGGGGTGGACGGCGCGGCACCCCGCCGCCCGCGACCACCGGCGGGAGAGGACCCCACCATGACGGAGACGTCACCAGGGACGGATGTACGCACGCACGAGAACCGCGGGAACCGCGAGATCGGGCAGGGGCGGCGCTCCGCCTTCAGAGGGCTGCGTTCCCTCGCCGGACTCTTCGTGGTCGCCGCCTCGATCCTGCTGTCGTTCGCGCAGCCGGCGGCCGCGCACCCGCCGTCCGGGTCCGTGTACGTGTGGGCCAGCGACGTGCGGGTGCGTAACTGCCAGAGCACGACCTGCGACCTCGCCACCACCGAGCGGCTCACGCGCGTGCGGGTCTCGGCCTACTGCCAGGTGGACAACGGCGCGGAGGGGCGCGTGACCGACGGCCCCTACACCAACACCTACTGGGTCCAGGTCATCACGCCCCGCACCAGGACCCTGGGCTGGATCTCGGCGGTGTACGTCAGCGGCGGCTCCAACAACAGTCCGGTGCCCGGAGCGCCGGTCGACAGCCCCAGCGACCCGACCATCGACTGCGAGTACCCCTGACCCGCACGGAATCCGACGTAATCCGGAGGAAGCATGAATACTGGGCGCCTCGTCAAGGCGATGACCGCCACGGCCCTGACGGCCGGGCTCCTGGCCCTGGCCCCGGCCGCCTCGGCGGCGCCGGAACGGCCCCCCGTCACGACCGTCCGGGCGGACGCGTCGGCGGCCCTGACGTCTGTCTACATCTGGGCGACGAACGTGAACGTCCGTCATGACGGGGCGGACGCGGACTGCGTCTTCTACCCGTCGCGCGCCTCCTGCCCCACCGTCGTCGCGACCGTGTCCCGTACGACGGCAAAGGGCCACTGCCAGCGTGAGGGGGAGACCATCCACGACAGCGGCTACAGCAACCGCTGGTGGACGCTGGTCGAACTGGCGGACGGAAAGATCGGCTGGGTCAACAACATCTACATCCAGGGCGGCGAGAAGATCGCCGGCGTGCCCGACTGCGCCTGGTGACCGGCACGCATTGTTCATGGACATGAACTCAGTTCATGTTCCAAGCCATCGTTCCGTCCGCAGTCTTGACCGGAAGAGAGGTCGACGCCACCGTTGTAGCTCACCAACGGGGGAGCCTTCCCGTCGGGACCCTGTGCGCCACGATTCACGTACGTGAATCGTGGCGCGGGCCGTGGAGTGACGGACACGAAGGGAGTCGGCCGTGACGGCAGACGAGCGCCGGGGGAGCGACGCGCACCCCGTCGGAGGGATCACCAGACGTGGCCTGATCGCCGGTGCCGCGCTCGTGGCGGCCGGCGGAACGGTCGGCGCCGCCCCCGCCGACCGGGGAGCCGACCGCGGACAAGTGGCCACCCTCTGGCGGGAGTTCGTCCGGAACCCCTATGCCCACCCGCAGATCCCGTACGTCGGCCGCGCGGGCTTTCGCGGGGGAGCCGCACGCCTGCCCCGCCGCCCGGTCGTGGCCGACGTACGCGACCACGGAGCCGTGGCGGACGACACGGTCGACTCCGCCCCCGCCATCAACCGTGCCATCGCCGCCGCCGGAGAGGCCGGCGGTGGCACGGTCACCATCCCGCCCGGCACCTTCCGCATCGACGACCTGATCCGCGTCGGACACTCCGGCGTCGTGCTGCGGGGCGCCGGCAGCGGCCGTACCACGCTGTACGCGACGCGGAACCTCACCGAGCTGATCGGTGCCTACGGGTCCCGGTACGGCGGCGACAAGTCCTCCTGGTCCTGGGCGGGCGGCCTCATCTGGATGGCCCCGCAGGCCCGTTGGACCTCGCTGGTGACCGCGATCCGGGCGCGGCAGTGGCCCTTCGAGGGCTGGACCGGCAACCGCCGTGACGAGTTCCGTCCCCTCACCTCGGTCGAACCCGCCCGGCAGGGTTCCTGGACCGTGCGCGTCGCCGACCCCTCGCAGCTGCGTCCCGGCGCCGTCGTCCTGCTCCGTCTCACCGACGACGCCGGCCACACCCTGCTGGAGCACATGGCGGGCGGCGGCCCCGGCCCGGAGGCGTACTTCTGGGACGACAAGACGAAACTGACCTCGTACGTGCCCTACGAGTGGCCGGTCCGCGTCACACGCGTCCGCGGCCGTGAGGTCACCCTGGAGCGTCCCCTCCCGCTCGACGTGCGCCCCGAGTGGCAGCCGCTGCTCACCACACTCGTCACCCCGCTCACGGGTGCCGGGGTCGAGGGCCTGACCCTGGAGGCGGTGGAGACCCCCCAGGCCCCCCATCTGCTCGACAAGGGCCACAACGGCGTCGTGCTGCAGTGTGCCTACGACTGCTGGGTCGACGACGTGACGGTGCGCCACGTGGACAACGGCTTCGGCCTGGTCGCCGCCTCGGCGTGCACGCTGCGCCGCACGCGGGTGGCGGGACGGGGCACCCACCACCCGTACTACTGCCGCGAGGGCTCGCACGACAACCTCGTCGAGGACTTCACCATCGAGGAGCGCACGACCCCCGCGCCCGCGAACACCCAACTGCACGGCATCAACGTCGAGGGCCTGTCCTCGTACAACGTGTGGTCGCGCGGCCGGATGGCGATGGGCACCTTCGACAGCCACCGGGGCATGCCCTTCGCCAACGTCCGCACCGACATCACCGTCCACAACAACGGCCGCCACGGCGGCGACGCGAGCGCCGGCCCGCTGTTCGGCGCGCGCTTCACCCACTGGAACATCCGCGTCACCAACGGCCGCGCGGGGCTGATGAAGATCGACGGCCTGGCACCGCGCTCCGCGACCGTCGGCATCAACGAGGTCACCGAGTTCGACCAGATCGACGTCCCCGACTTCACGGGTGACCTGCGCTCCCGCCTGGAGTTGTACGGCACCACCGACGTGGTGCGCCCACGCAACCTGTACGACGCCCAGCGCGACCTGCGAGACGACCGAAGGAGAAGGCAGTCATGAGTCCTTCCCGGCGTACGGTCCTCGCCACCGCGGTCGGCACGGCTGCCACGGCCGGTGTCCCGGCCCCGGCCGCGGGCGCCGTCGAGGGGAGTCCACAGCGGTCGACGGTGGACGAACTGCGTGCCGCGGCCGACTACGCGGTGGAGAAGATCGCGTCGGTGGCGCCCGGGGTGCGGGCCTTCCCGGTGGGGACCAGGTTCGAGAAGTGGGTGTACTCCCAGAACGGCGACTGGGTGGGCGGCTTCTGGCCGGGGACGCTGTGGATGGCGCACTTGTACAGCGGGGACGACGGGCTGCGCACCCTGGCAATCGACTCGGCGCGGCGACTGGCGCCCCGCCAGTACGACACCGGCACCCACGACCTCGGCTTCCTGTTCTACCCCTCCTGGGTCACCGCCTGGCGCCTGACGGGCGAGAACAGTTGGCGGACCGGCGCCGTCCGGGCCGCCGACTCACTGATCCAGCGGTACAACCCCCGCGGCCGATTCCTGAGGGCGTGGGGAGCGCTGAACGACCCGGCCAACGCCGGCCGGGTCATCATCGACACGATGATGAACCTCGATCTCCTCGCCTTCGCCGGCGCGCAGACGGGCGACGGTAAGTACCTCGACATCGCCGTGCAGCACGCGATCACGGCCCAGCGGGTCTTCGTGCGCCCGGACGGCTCCACCCCGCACGTCTACGACTTCGACGCGGCCACCGGCGCGCCGATCGGCCCGAACACGGTGCAGGGCTACAGCGCCACCTCGTGCTGGGCGCGTGGACAGGCCTGGGGAATCTACGGGTTCACCACCATGTACCGGCGCACGGGCGACCAGCGCTTCCTCACCACGGCGCGCCGACTCGCGGACTTCGCGACCGGGGCCCTCGGCGCGGACGACGTGCCTGTCTGGGACTTCCGCGCGCCCCAGCAGCCCCACGACATCAAGGACGCCTCGGCCGGCGCGATCATGGCATGCGGACTGCTCGACCTGGCCGCCGCCACGGGCCGATTCTCCTACCGGGACGTCGCCCTGCGCCTGCTCACGGCACTGGCGCGGACCTGCCTGACGCGGAAGTCGTCCCGCGCCGAGGCGGTGCTGGCCCGCTGCACACGCAACCGCCCCGCCGAGGACGGCATCGAGATCTCCCTGCCCTACGCCGACTACTACTTCCTGGAGGGCATCCTGCGCGTCCTGCACCCCGACGCCATCGCCCACGCCATCGACCTGTCAGGGCCCCCGAACCCGTCCTCCTAGATCATTTCTTGACTGATAGTTAATTTCGTGTTCACGACAACCTCCTTCATCTGCACATAAGTTCCTCTCGTTTGTGATCTTTATGTGAGGGGTGGGGTTGTGACACGGGGGCTGCGTCACGTCGCGTTGGTGACGGTCACGGTGCTGGCGGTGCTCACCGGCACCGAACAGGCGGGTCTCGCCCTGGGGAGCGAGGGCGAGACCGCTTCCGCCGGCCCGGTCCCCGGGCAGCCGTGGGGCACGGCGGACGGCCGTTCCCATGACGCCTCCGCCGCGTCCACCGACGCGACGGCCCGAGGCGGCCGGGACGGAGCCCTCGACGCCCCCGGCGAGCTGGACCCCGAGACCCCGGCGCCCGCCGCCGCACTGCCCGGCGCCGCCGACCCGGTGCTCACCGGCTCCCTGCGGCAGGTCGCCGCCCCCCGTACGCGGACGCCCTCCGGCTTCGACGGCGAGGCGAGCGAGGAACTGCCCGCGAGCCGCACCGAGCGGAGCAGCACCTACCGCAACGAGGACGGCACCTTCACCACCCGGTACTACGACGAGGCGGTCAACTTCCGTGCGTCCGACGGAACCTGGCGGTCCGTCGACACCTCGCTGGTGCCGGCGGACGCGCAGGCGGGAACGCGCACGATGAACGTCGCCGACCCCGCGTACCGGACCCGGGCCACCGAGCTGGGCATCACCTTCGCGAGCCGGGCGGACGCCGAACCGCTGGTGCGACTGGAGATCGACCAGAGCCGTTCCGTCAGCTACTCGCTGGAGGGTGCCGCCGCCGTGCCGGCCGACGTGGACGGCGGTGTCGTGACCTACCCCGGGGTGCTGCCGCACGCCGACCTGGAGTTCGTGGCGGGCAGTGACTCCGTCAAGGAGGTCATGGTCCTCGACTCCGCCCAGGCACCCACGACCTGGCGCTTCCCGTTGGACTCCCCGGGCCTGGTCGCGGCACTCGACGGGCGGGGCGGGGTCGCCTTCCGCGACGCCTCAGGCGAGCAGCGGGCGTGGATCCCGCCGGGCTGGATGCAGGACGCGAACCTGGCGCCGGACTCGGGCGAGGGCGCGATCTCCTCCGGCGTCACCTACGCACTCGACACCGAGGGCGGCCGCCAGGTCCTGGTGGTGGGGCTGGACGCGAAGTGGCTGTCCGCCCCGGAGCGGGTCTTCCCGGTGCGCGTCGACCCCTCGGTGAAGTCCGTCGACGCGACCTCCGGCACGTACGTGGAGTCGCCGTACAACCAGAACTTCGCCTCGGACACCGTGCTGAAGGTGGGCACGTACGACGGAGGCGGTCACAAGGCGGCGGCCTTCCTGCGCTTCGCGGGTGTCGAGTCCTCGCTGAAGAACGCGTGGGTGCTGAGCGCCAACCTGGCCCTCTACAACACCTGGTCGCAGTCGTGCACCGCCCGCCCGGTGACCATCCACCCGATCACCTCGGACTGGGCCGAGACCACCACGACCAAGTGGCCCGGCCCGGCTACCGGTTCGTCGCTCGCCTCGAAGAGCTTCGCGCACGGCTGGCGTCCCAGCGGCACGACGACGTGGTCCTGCGGTGCGGCCTGGGAGACGATCAAGTTGGGGTCCGCCGGGCGCACCCTGGTCGACGACTGGACGCACGGCCGGAAGAAGAACTACGGCCTCGCGGTCAAGGCGTCCACGACCGACTCCAAGGGCTGGAAGCAGTTCGGCTCCGACGACTACCCGAACGGCAAGCCCAGCCTGGACGTCACCTGGACCAAGTACGGAGCCACCTACAAGCTCGGCTCCCTGGTCACCCCGATGACGGCGACGTCCGAGGGAGTCATGAAGGTCACCGTCACCAACCGCGGTCAGGAGACGTGGACGAAGGGCGGCAACTACAAGCTCCGGTACTACCTGTTCGACGCGTCCGGCAAGGACATCTCCAACGGCTCCAACGTCCTGTACACGGACATGCCGCAGGACGTGTCCCCGAACGAGACCGTGACGGTCGACGCCAGGATCGCGGCCCTCACTCCGGCGACGTACACACTCCAGTGGACCATGACGGACTACGGGACCAGTACGTTCACCCAGGCAGGCATAGCGGGTCCGGCCGTCAAGATCTCCGCCGTGAACATCCCGCCGCAGCTGACCGCGGAGTCCCCGGGCAGCGGCGCCGTGTTCGACTCCCTCACCCCGACCCTCTGGGCCAACGGCACCGACGCCGACCGCTATCCGAGCGCCGCGCTCCAGTTCACCTTCGAGGTCTGCGAGGTGGAGGGCAGCAACGCGCGCAAGAACTGCCGCAGCGGGACACGCACGACGTCCAAGCAGTGGGCGGTGCCCGCGGGCTGGCTGTCGTGGGGCAAGCAGTACGCCTGGTACGCCTACGCGTACGACGGCAACGCGACCTCCGCCCGGCCGGGCCCGGCGCTGTTCACCACGCAGGTCCCGCAGCCCGGCGTCACCCGGCACCTGGGCGGCGCGGACGCCGGCCGCGACTTCGGGTCACGGGCCGGAAACTACGTCACCGCCGCGACCGACGCCGCGCTCTCCACGGTCGGACCCGAGCTGGCGGTGAACCGCACCTACAACTCGCTCGACCCGAGGACGGACGGAGCATTCGGCGCCGGCTGGTCCACACCCTGGGACATGCGCCTCGCCGAGGAAACGCAGACCGGGACACTCCTGATCACCCAGGCCGACGGCTCACAGGTCCGCTACGGCCGCAATCCCGACGGCAGCTACGCCGGTCCCTCCGGCGGGACCTCCACCCTCGTCCCCGAGGGCGACGGCTGGGCGCTGCGCACTGCCTCCGCCGTCACGTACCACTTCGGCGCGGGCGGTCTGCTCGCCTCGATCACGGACGGCGCCGGCCGGAGCCAGCGCCTGAAGTACCAGCAGGAGGGCGGCGGTCCGCTGACCCGTGTGACCGACGCGCTGTCCGGGCGGTACCTGGACCTGGCCTGGACCGGCGACCACGTCTCCTCGGTGACCACCAGCCCGGTCGACTCCGGGCAGCCCGGTCTGAGCTGGTCGTACACCTACGACGGTGACCGGCTGCAGAAGGTGTGCCCGCCCACGTCGGCCACCGAGTGCACGCGCTACGACTACACCGACGGTTCGCTCTACCGGACGTCGGTGCTGGACGACAACCCGGTCTCGTACTGGCGGCTGGGGGAGAAGGATGGTTCCGCCGCCCGCAGCCAGGCCCCGTCTCGGACCGGACTGAACACCGCCGAGTACACCGACGTGGTCCTCGACGCGCCCGGCGCGCTCGCCGGCACCACGGACACGGCCGGCTCCTTCGACGGCGCCGACTCCGTGGTGGAACTGCCCGACAGCACGGTGCACTCGTCGTCGTTCCTGTCCACCGAGCTGTGGTTCAGGACGACCGGGCCCGGCGTGCTCTTCTCCTACCAGGACGAGCGCCTCACCGAGGCCAAGCCCGGCTGGTGGACCCCGGCGCTCTACGTCGGCACCGACGGCAAGCTGCGCGGACAGTACTGGCGCGAAGGCGGCAAGGGACCGATCACTTCGGCCGGCACGGTCACCGACGACGCCTGGCACCACGTGGTGCTCGCCGGGGCCGGGACCACGCAGGCGCTGTACCTGGACGGAGCGAAGGTCGGTACCCTGACGGGCGCGATCAACCACACCGACCAGGTGTACACCTACGTCGGCGCCGGATACACCGGAGGCGGCTGGCCGTCCCTGGACACCACCGACACCTATGGGCACTTCACCGGTGTGATCGACGAGGTCGCCGTGTACGACCGGCCGCTGTCGCCGCAGTCGGTGGCCCAGCATCACGCGGCCCGGGGCACCGCCGGCCGGATGTCCGCCGTCACCCTGCCCTCGGGCCGGACCGACGCCGAGATCTCCTACGACGCGGCCACCGACCGTGCCACCGAGGTCACCGAAGAGTCCGGAGGCACCTGGCGGATCTCCGCCCCCGACTACTCCTCGGGTTCGGCGGCGTACGAGACGGCCGTGAAGTCGGCCTCGCCGTCCGGCTACTGGAGACTCGGCGACCGGCGCGGCGCCACGGCGGCCGACGCGCTCGCCGAGGGGGCCGACGGCTCCTACGGCGACGGGGCCACCCTCGCGCAGCCCGGCGCGTTCGCCGACGGCGACGACACGGCCGTCTCCTTCGACGGTACCGGCGGCTGGGTCGAGGTCCCCGAGGACGCGCTGCACGGCTCCACCGACGTCGCGGTCGAGCTGTGGTTCAGGACGGAGAAGCCGGGCGTGCTGGTCGGCGACCAGTCCCGCGAGATCGACGACCCGGCGGGCGTGGGCGGCTCGTGGACCCCGGTGCTCTACGTGGGCGCGGACAAGAAGCTGCACGGCAAGTTCTACGCCGGCACCTCGGTCACGGGTACCTCGCTGAACTCGGCGGCCACGGTGACGGACAACGAGTGGCACCACGCGGTGGTGTCGGCGTCCGGGACGACGCAGACGCTGTATCTGGACGGTGTGAAGCAGGGCACCTTCACGGGTGCCGTCAGCCATCAGGCCAACACCCGCACCTACATTGGCGCGGGCTTCGCGGCCGCGGCCTGGCCGAGCAGCCCCGGTGACATCAGCTACTTCACCGGATCCGTCGACGAGGTCGCCGTCTACCAGCACCCGCTGGACGCCAAGACCGTCGCGGCACACCACCACGCCCGCACCGGCCTGGTCACCGGCGACGCCGCCCGCTACCGGGGTGCCACCGGGGCGGATGCGCCGGGCGGCTACTGGCGCCTGGACGAGACGTCCGGCACCACGGCGAGGAGCACGGTCGCGGCCAACGACGGCGCCGGCACCTACCGTTCCGCCACGCTCGGGGGCACCGGTGCCTTCGGCCCCGGCGAGGGCGCCGCCGCGCAGTTCACCGGCGCCGGATACGCGGAGCTGCCGGGCGGGATCCTGCACGCCTCGAAGAACCTGGCCGTGGAGCTGTGGTTCAAGACCAGCAAGCCGGGCGTCATGGTCGGCGACCAGTCCAGGAAGATCGACGACCCGGCGGGCGTGGGCGGCTCGTGGACCCCGGTGCTCTACGTGGGCGCGGACAACAAGCTGCACGGCAAGTTCTACGCCGGCACCTCGGTCACGGGTACCTCGCTGAACTCGGCGGCCTCGGTCACCGACAACCAGTGGCACCACGCGGTGGTGTCGGCGTCCGGGACGACGCAGACGCTGTATCTGGACGGTGTGAAGCAGGGCACCTTCACGGGTGCCGTCAGCCATCAGGCCAACACCCGCACCTACATAGGCGCTGGCTTCGCGGCCGCGGCCTGGCCGAGCAGCCCCGGTGACATCAGCTACTTCACCGGATCCGTCGACGAGGTCGCCGTCTACCAGCACCCGCTGACGGACGGCCAGGTCTCGGCGCACTACCGCGCGGCGGTGGAGTCCGACACCTCGGCGCTGCTGTCCACCGTCCGGGTCACCGACCCGCTCGGTGCGGTCACGTCCGCGACCTACGACGCCCTGCGCGCCCAGCGGACGGTGTCCACCACCGACGGCGACGGCGGCACCACCGGCTACGCCTACGACGCGGGCGGCTTCCTGCACACCGTCACCGACCCGAACGGGCACGCCACCGTCACCGGCCACGACAAGCGGGGCAACACCGTCTCGACCACGACATGCCGGGACGCCGACTCCTGCTGGACCGCCTTCACCGACTACTACCTCAACAGCGCGGACGAGTTGGATCCGCGCAACGACAGGCCCACTGCCGTCCGCGACGCCCGCTCCTCCGGGCCCGCCGACGACCGCTACGTCACCAGGTTCACCTACAACGCGCAGGGCCTGCCGCTGACGGCGCAGCGCGCCGACGGCACCGGCTCCGCCCTCACCTACACGGCGGGCACCGAAACGGCCGTCGGCGGCGGTACCGTCCCGGCCGGACTGGTGGCGACCGAGACCACCCCGGCCGGCGCCAGGACGGCGTACCGCTACTACGCGGGCGGCGACATGGCGGAGTCCACCGCCCCGTCCGGGCTGGTCACCAAGTACACCTACGACGGCCTGGGCCGGCCGACGGCCGAGACCGAGGTCTCCGACGCCCTTCCCGCCGGGGTGACCACGACCTACGCCTACGACAAGCTGTCCCGGACCCTGTCGAGGACCGGCACCGGGACGAAGAACGAGATCACCGGCACCACGCACACCGCCCGTACCGGTTACACCTACGACGCCGACGGCCGTCTGCTGTCGGAGACCACCGAGGACACCACCGGCGGCGACCCGTCCCGCACGACGACCTACCACTACGACGCGCACGGGCTGAACGACACGGTCACCGACCCCGGCCGGCACACGACCAGCTACGCGTACGACGCGCTCGGCCGCGTGACGTCGATGACCGACGCCGAGGGCAGGACCGTGACCTACGGCTACACGCCCGGCGGGCGGCACGCGGCGACCGTCCTGAAGGACTGGACCGGCGATCCCTCGGGCGAGGTGCGGGACCTGACCCTGGTCTCGCAGGCCTACGATCCCGCCGGCCGCCTGGCGACCAGCACGGACGCCATGGGCGCGACGACCGCCTACACCTATTACGACGACGGCCTGACCGCCACCGTGACCGCCCGGGGGATCACCCGGGCCGACGGCAGCCGGCACGACATCGTCCTGGAGGCGGACACCTACGACGGCGCCGGGAACCTGGTCCGCCAGGTCACCGGAGGCGGCAGGACAACCGTCACGCACGCCGTCGACGCGCTCGGCCGCACCACCCGCAGCGTGCTGGACCCCGACGGCCTGAACCGGGCCGTGGACTACGCCTACGACGCCGACGACCGGGTCACCGGCCGGACGCAGAACATCGCCGGGAACACGAAGCTGACGACCACGGCGGACTACGACTCCGCGGGCAACGTCGTGCGGCAGAGCGTCACCGACGGCACCGGCACCCACACGGCGACCGCCACCTACGACGACCGCAACCTGCCGCTGACCTCGGTCGGCCCGCGCGGCAACGCCGCCGGCGCCGACCCGGCCGCGTACACCACCACCTACCGGCACGACGCGCTCGGCCGGCGAACCGCGCAGACCGCCCCGGAGGTCGACGCGGAGCAGAACGGCAAGCCGGCCACGCCGGTCCGGCCGACCGTGCGCACCGGATACAACACCTTCGGCGACACCACCGGGACCGAGGACGCCCTCGGCCGGGTGACCCGCACCGAGGTCGACGCGCTGGGCCGGGCCACGGCGGTCACCCTGCCCGACTACACCCCGCCGGGCGCCGCCGCGCCGCTGACAGCGACCACCCGCACCACCTACACCCCGCTCGGTCTGCCGCAGTCGGTGACCGACCCGCTGGGCCGCACCACCCGCTACGCCTACGACCAGTTCGGGCAACTCGTCACCCGGACCGACCCGGTGGCCGACCCGGCCGCCGCCCTCGCCGCGGCCGAGGCCGACCCCGACCTGATCGTCGGACCCGTCACGGCGGCGGACGGCGGCGGCGTCACCACGTACAGCTGGACCCCCACCGGGCTGCGGCTGTCGGCCACCGACCCGACCGGCGCGCGCACCGAGGCCACCTACGACGAACTCGGCCGGCAGCTGACCGCTACCACCGTCGAACGCCGGCCCACCCCGCAGAACCTGACCACCACCTACACCTGGGACGACGCCTCGCGCCGGACCGCCTCGACCACACCGGCAGGCCGCACCAGCACCGCCACCCACAACCCTGCCGACGAGGTCCTGTCCGTCAGCGACGCGGTCGGCACCACCCGCTACGAGTACGACGGACTCGGCCGCCGCACGGCGGTCACCGACGCCACCGGGCGCCGCACCACCACCGCCTACGACGCGCTCGGCGACATCACCTCCGTCATCGAGTTCGGCAGCGGCACCACCGCCCTGCGCACCACCACCTCCGAGTACGACGCCGAGGGCAATCTCACCGCGACCGTCTCCCCGCAGACCAAGGCCCGCACCACCTACGCCTACGACGCGCTGGGACGGGTGACACAGCTGACCGAGCCGGTCGAGGAAGGCGAGTCCGTCACCACCACCTTCGGGCACGACGCGGCGGGCAACCGGACCCGTCTGACCGACGGCCGGGAGAACACCACCGTCCAGACCTACAACTCCTGGGGCCTGCCCGAGTCCACGATCGAGCCCGCCACCACGGCCCACCCGGAGGCGGCCGACCGCACCTGGACGACGGTCTACGACGCCGTCGGCCAGGCGGTCGCCGAGACCCTGCCGGGCGGCGTGGAGCGGCACAGCACCTACGACGGCCTCGGCCGCCTCACCCGGGAGACGGGCAGCGGCGCGGAAGCGGCCACCGCCGACCGCACGTTCGGCTACGACCTGGCGGGACGCCTGACGTCCGCGGGCTCCGGCGTCCCGCTCACCCCGAACACCTACACCTACAACGACCGCGGCCAGCTCCTGTCCGCCGCCGGCCCCGGCGGCGCCGCGACCTACGCCTACGACGCCGACGGCAACATGACGCAGCGCACCGACCCGGAGAACACCACCGAGTACGGCTACGACGCCGCCGGCCGCCTCGACTGGCTGTGGAACGAGATGACCGGCGCGGACATCTGGTACACATGGGACGCGGCCGGCCGGCCCGTCATGGAGCAGTACGCGAACAGGCCGGAGGGCTCCACCGAGTGGCGGGAGACCGCACGGCGCAGCTACGGCTACGACCCGCTCGGCCGCCTCACCGACGACCTCGTCACCACCCCCGACGAGTCCACCGTCGTCACGTCCACGTCCTACGCCTACGACCTGGACGACCGGCTCACCGGCAAGGACACCGCCGGGACCGCGGGTGCGGGCTCCCACACCTACGCCTACGACCAGGCGGGCCGTCTGACTTCCTGGACCACCGGGGGCCGGACCACCGCCTACGCGTGGGACAAGGCCGGCAACCGCACGCAGGCGGGCTCCGCCACCGCCGCCTACGACGCCCGCAACCGCCTTCTGACCGACGGGACCACGGACTACACGTACACCGCGCGCGGCACCCTCGCCTCGGCAGCCAGGGCCGGCGCCCCGACCCGGGACGTCGCCTTCGACGCCTTCGAGCGGAAGATCACCGACGGCGGCAGGACCTCCACCTACGACTCCCTCGACCGCCTCGCCGCACAGGGCACCACCACGTTCCGCTACGACGGCGGCTCCCACCAGCTGCTCGGGGACGGCACCACCGACTACAGCCGCACCCCCGACGGCTCACTGCTGGCCGGCACGGACGGCACCACCGCCCAGTGGTCCGTGACCGACCTGCACACCGACCTGGTCGCCGGCCTCGACGTCGAGGGCACGCGAGTCACCGGCTCCACCGCCTACGACCCCTTCGGCCGCCAGACCGCCACCGACGGCACGACACCCGCCGTCGGCTACCAGTCCGGCTGGACCGACCCGGCCACCGGCGACGTCGACATGGCGGCCCGCTGGTACCAGCCCGACACCGGCTCCTTCGCCTCGCGGGACACCTGGCAGCTCGATCCCGACCCGTCCGTCCAGGCCAACCGGTACACCTACGGCAACGCCGACCCCCTGGGCAACACGGACCCGACCGGACACTGCCCGTCCTGCGCCGTCATGTACGGCAGCGCGGCCGTCGCCGCCACCGCGTCCGCGGCGCTCGGCTACTGGTGCAAGCTGCACTGCGAGTCGCTCTTCACGGGCGTGAAGGACGCGATCGGCTACGCCGCCGGCTACAACTGGCAGGCACCCGCCTTCCCCAGCGGCAGCTGGTCCTACTCCAGCGGCTACAGCCCTTCGTACTCCTACGGCTACAGCGGGAGCACCTACAACTACGGCTACGGCAGCAGCTCCTACGGCTACGGATACGGCTACGGCGGAGGCCACTCGGGCAGCGGCGGCTCCTACAGCTACTCGGGCGGCGGCCACCACTACGGGTACGGCTACTCCGGCGGTACCTCGACCGCCGTCCGGCCGCGCCCCAAGCCCAAGCCGATCGACCAGAACCCCAACAACGGCAAGAACCCCAAGCCGGCCCCCGACCGCCCCGCCCCGAAGCCGGACTGGAACCCGGGCGGCGGCAAGTGGAAGCCCGGTGACGCCGTCAAGCTGGTCATCACCGCCGCCAAGGTGATCGACCTGATGGGCAACGAGCAGTACACGCCGGACGTGTACGAGGCACCCGGGACCGACCCGGGTACCGCGACGGGCCCCGGCACCCGGGACGACGACCCGTCCGACTGCCGCAGGCCGGACGGCGGCTGGGTGGACCCCGGGCCGCGCGACGCCGCACACGGAAACCGGGCAACCGGTGTGGAGGCCTGTCTCGACCTCGCGTACGTGACCGCCCACCCCGGCACACCCACCGCGACCCGAGAGGGAATCAAGCCGCCCGGTTACGACTGGGCCCGTGCCTACGTGGGCTATCTGGGCGGCAGGCCCCGCGACGTCAACGCCTGTCACCTCCTCGGCGCGCAGCTCAGCGGCTCGGGCACCGACCTGGCCAACCTGGCTACCTGTGGCACCGACGCCAACTCCTACGTCGGAAAGGCCCAGACGCCGATCCCGCCCATGGACAGCATGCTCGACTTCGAGGACACCGTCCGGTCCCTCGTCGACTCCCAGCATGTCGTCCGCTACGAGGTGACCCCGGTGTACAGCGGCAATCGGACCGTGCCCCACGAGTTCGAGATGTCCTACACGGCATGGGACAGCCAGGGGCGCTACACCGGCTCCGACGCCACCACCGTCTCGAACCTCATCTACACTGCCGGCCGCGGCTGGAAGAACCTGGGCACCGCGATCGACAGCCGCACCGGTGCCGACGTCCCCATGCCGGGGCGGCCGTGAACCCGCCCCGGCGTCCCCAGCGCGAAGGGAACCTTCCATGTCCCACCCCGCCGTCACCCGTCTGCGGCAGTTGCTTGCGCCGCCCGGCTCCGGGGGCGATGCGGTGGACTGGGACGAGGTCGAGCGGTCGTCGGGGCTGGTGCTTCCGGCGGACTACCGGGAGTTCGTGGAGGTCTACGGGGGCGGCGAGATCGACGAGTACCTGTCGGTCAGCACTCCGCCCGTTCCCGGATCGCCGTACGGGGATCTCCTGGAACGGAAGGACCCCGCCCTTCCGGAGCAGGACCGCGAGAGGATCTGCGCCGTGCTGAGGCGTGATGTGCTGCCGCCCTTGCTGCCCTTCGCGGACACGGCGAGCGGTGACGTCGCGTTCTGGGTGCGCGAGGGGGAGCCCGACGGGTGGCGGGTGCTGGTCTTCCGAAGGCAGACGCCGTACGGGACGGACCGCTGGACGCTGTTCGACCGTGGCATGGCCGACTTCTGCGGGGCGGCCCTGACCGGTGAGGTGAACCCGTTCAGCGAACGGCTCCCGGTGGGGGACCGGCAACACGAGTTCGCGGGCTGGCGCGGAGCGGCGTAGGAGCGGCAGGCCGCGGCGGGTCAACGCCGGTCAGGGCGCGGTCCGTCCGGGGCGGTGGTGGCCGTGTCGTCGGGTACCGCGCAGCCGGCGGGTGCGTCGCCGCGGCCGCAGTGGTGGGTGGTGAACATGTACAACAGGCCGGTGACCACCACCACGGCACCGCACAGCAGGACGATCCAGTTTTCGAACCACGGATCCTGCGGGTTCCGCGGCCAGGCGATGTTGACGATGGCGAAGATGCCGTAGGCCAGCGCCACCGCGTTCACCGGGAGGCCCCAGCGGCCCAGGGTGAACGCGCCCAGCGGACGCCACCCCTTGAGCCGCGCGCGCAGCGCCGCCAGGACGACCATCTGGAAGCAGCCGTAGATGCCGAGGATGGCGAACGAGACGATGTCGGTGAGCGCGTCCTGCGACACCAGGGAACCGAAGGCGATGAGCAGGGGTACCGCCGCGGACACCAGCAGCGCGTACCCCGGGACCGCGCGGGCGTGGGAGAACCGCCGCAGCAGCCGGTGACCCACGATCATCTCGTCGCGGGCGTAGGAGTAGATGAGCCGCCCGGCCGCCGCCTGGAGACTGATCGTGCAGGACAGGAAGGAGATCAGGACCACGGCCATCACCGCCCGGGCCCCGAACTCGCCCATGGCGTCGAACAGCACGCCCACCACCGGGTCCGGGTCCTCACCCGAGATGACCGCCTCGTAGTCGGTCACCGACAGCAGCAGCGACAGGCAGGTGAACGTCGCCGCGGCACCGCCGATGTAGATGGTGCGGCGCATCGCGCGGGGGATGACGTTGCCGGGGCGGGCCACCTCCTCCGCGGTGTCGCCGCACGCCTCGAAGCCGTAGTACTGGTAAAAGCCGATGATCGCCGCCGCCAGGAACACCGGCAGGTAGGAGCCGCTCCCCTCGGTGCCGTAGGTGTCGAAGACGACTCCGAGCCCGTGGTGGCGGTGCGTGACCAGCAGGTACACGCCGACGACGAGGGCGCCGACGAGCTCGCCCACGAAGCCGATCAGGGCGGCCGCCGACAGCGCCTTGGTCCCCGCGTAGTTGATCAGCACCGCGACGACGATGAGGACCGCAGTGCACAGCACGGTGGTGTGCACGGTCGGGGCGAAGCCGAACAGGATGGCGATGTAGGGGCCGGCGCCGTAGGCCACGGAGGTGATCGTCACCAGCAGCGCCCACATGTATACCCATCCGGTCATCCACGCCCAGCGCTTGCCCCACAGCCGCCGGGCCCACGGGTAGACACCGCCCGCGACGGGGTACTGGGCGACGATCTCGCCGAAGACCAGGGCGACCAGGAACTGTCCGCAGCCGGCGAGCACGAACGCCCAGATCATCGGGGGTCCGCCGGTGGCGAGCGCGGTCCCGAAGAGGGTGTAGGTGCTCACCACCGGTGAGAGGTAGGTGAAGCCCAGGGCGAAGTTGGCCCAGGGGCCCATGTCCTTGCGGAACTCCGAGCCCGGCTCGCCCTCGGGGGTGCCGGACGCCGGTGCGGTGGGCTGCGGGCCGGTCACCGTCCCACCTCCCGGTCCGCCGGACCGGGACGGCCCGTGACGAGGTCGGCGGCCCGTTCGGCGGCGAGCAGGACGGTCACCATGGGGTTGACGGTGGGCATCGTCGGGAACACCGACGCGTCGACGATCCGCGCGCCCTCGACCCCGCGCAGCCTCAACTCGGGGTCGCAGACGGCCATCGGGTCGTCCGGGGCGCCCATGCGGCAGGTGCCCGCCGGGTGGTACACGGTGTGCGCCGCGCGGCGTCCGTACTCCGAGAGGTCGGTGTCGGAGACGACCTCCGGGCCGGGCGCGACCTCGCGGACGAGCCAGTCGCGCAGCGGTTCGGTCGCGGCGACCTCACGGGCCACCCGCAGGCCGTCCACGATCGTGCGCTCGTCGTGGCCCTCGGGATCCGTGAAGTACCGGAAGTCCAGGGCCGGATGCTCGGCGGGATCGGCGCTGCGCAGCCACATGCGGCCGACGGAGCGGGCGCGCGGCACGTTCGGCGTCATGCACACGCCGTGCCGGGGCACGGGGTGGCCGAGACGTTCGGTGTTGACGGTGAACGGCACCTGGTAGAAGTGGAACATCAGGTCCGGTCGTGCCCCGCCCTTGTCGCGGCGCACGAACAGACCGGCGTCGGAGTCCATCGCCGAGTTGGGCGGCAGCGGCCCGGCCGTCTCCCAGACGATCACGGACTCGGGGTGGTCCAGCAGGTTCTCCCCCACACCGGGCAGGTCCGCCCGTACCTCGATGCCCAGCTCGCGCAGGGCGTCGGCGGGCCCGACGCCGGACAGCATCAGCAGACGAGGAGTGTCGACGGCACCCGCGCACAGCAGCAGTTCGCGCTCGGCGCGCACGGTGGCCGGCCGGCCGTCGCTGTCGCGGACGGCGACCCGGGTCAGCCGTCCCGCCCCGTCGGGGAGCAGCTGATGGGCCCAGGTCTCCAGCAGCAGCGTGAGGTTGGGCCGGTCCATGACGGGGTGGAGGTACGCGACGGACGCGGAGGAGCGCAGGTTGCCCTCCGGCCGGTAGGCCAGCGAGAAGAAACCGGCGCCGTCGGCGAAGGGCCGGGCGTTGAAGTCGTCGATCACGGGGACGCCGAGGGCACGGGAGGCCGCCGTGACGAAGTCCTCGGCGATGGGATTGCGGTCGGCCTCGGCCACCGGGACGATCTCGGTGAGCAGCCGGTCCCGGTAGGGGAGGATCGTCGCCGGGTCCCAGCCGGAGCAGCCCCGGCCGACCCAGTCGTCGAGGTCCTGCGGCAGCGGCAGGAAGCTGATCAGCGTGTTGTGGGACGAGCAGCCGCCCAGCACGCGGGCCCGGGAGTGCAGGATGTGCGAGTTGCCGCGGGGCTGTTCCACGCTGGTGTAGCCGTAGTCGAACTCCGAGCCGAGCAGGTTGATCCAGTTGCGCAACCGCAGGATGCGCTCGTCGCCGACGTCGCTCGGACCGCCCTCGACGACGCAGACCCGGCAGTGCGGATCCTCGCTGAGGCGGGCGGCGAGCACGCAGCCGGCGGTGCCGCCGCCGACGACGACGTAGTCGTAGGCCGACTCGGCGCCGTGCACGGTGCTGGTGGCCATGCGGTGCCTTTCTGCGGTGGCCGTCCATGGGGCAGCGGCGGGCACCGCGCGGTCGGCCTCGGTGGCGCCCGCCCCGTCGACGTCGGGAGGACCCGGGTGGGCTAGGGACCCGGGGGGCGACCTGCGGGCGGGCGCGGTGGGGGGCGGCTGCCCCGGCCGGGACCCGGCACGCGGCCGGGGCCCGAGATGGGGAGCCACCGAGAACTCATGTCCCGCGCACGGGACATCGTCACTTGCGGTAGCCGAGGATCGTCATCATGCCGGATTCGGAGTGGTACTGGTTGTGGCAGTGCAGCATCCACAGGCCCGGGTTGTCGGCGTAGAAGTCGATGACGAGCTTGCGGTGCGGCAGCACATGGGCGGTGTCCTTGCGGGCGCCCACCGCGTCGATGCCGGTCATCGCGAACGTGTGACCGTGCAGGTGCACCGGGTGCCACATGTCGGTGGCGTTGATGAGGCTGATGCGGATACGTTCGCCCTCCCGGATCGGGATGCGCTTCTCGATGGAGTAGGGCTCGTGGTCGAAGCCCCAGTCGAAGTTCTCCATGCCGCCGGTCAGCTTGATGCGCATCTCCCGGTCCGGCTCGTCGTCGCTGAGGGCGACGGACTCGTGCGGAACGAGGCGTCTGGCGGGCACCAGCATGCCGTCGAGCTCGTCCGGGTGCGCGGTGGGCGGGGGGAGCGCGCCGTTGCTGGTGCGCAGTACCGCCATCGCCCGCGCGCCCTTGCCCTCGGCGATCGCGACCAGCGGGAACACCCCGTCCCCGGCGGTGATCATCACGTCGTAGCGCTCGGCCATGCCGAGCAGCAGTGCTTCCGTCCTCGTGTGCTCGACCGGGTAGCCGTCCGTGTGGGTCACCGTCATCTCGTGACCGCCGAGCGCCACCCGGAAGGCGGTGTCGCCGCCGGCGTTGATGATGCGCAGCCGGATGCGGTCCCCGGGGCGGGCCTCGTAGACCGAGGGTGCCCCCGGGAGGCGGCCGTTGATGAGGTAGTGCGGATAGTCGACGTTGCCGCCCATGCTCTCAAGGACGCGGCTGTACGAGTCGTGCAGAACGCGGTCGGGTCCGGCGGCCCTGGCGGAGGCCGACTGGCGCGGTCTCTCGGACTTGGCGCTGTTCGGGCCGTGCGCGCCCTCACCCATGTCCATCGGCATGGCCTCGCCGCCCCGCAGCTGACTGAGCACGCGGTCCGGGGTGGACCCGGACACCCCGTCCACCCAGTCGTCCAGGACGATGACCCACTCCTTGTCGTAGGACAGCGGCTCCTTGGGGTCCTCGACGATCAGCGGCGCGTACAGGCCGCGGTCGAGCTGCATGCCGGAGTGCGAGTGCAGCCAGTAGGTGCCGGGGTGGGCCACCGCGAAGCGGTAGGTGAAGTCCTTGCCGGGGTCGATGGAACGTTGCGTCAGACCCGGTACGCCGTCCATGTCGCAGCGCATCCGGATGCCGTGCGAGTGCAGCGTCGTCGCCTCACGCAGATGGTTGGCGAGGGTGAGGTCGAGTACGTCGCCGGCCGTGATCCGGACCTCCTTCCCGGGCAGGGCGTCGCCGTAGGCCCAGGTCCTGACGGTCCGGCCGCCCAGGTCGATGGACGCCTCGGTGGCGGTGAGCTTGTACTTGCGGACGGGACCGGACCCGCGCTTCTTCTCGGCGGCCAGGACTTCGGGATCCGACGGGTTGACGTATCCCTTGGGTCCCTTGGGGATGAAGTTGCCTGCACTGTGCCTGGCGCCCCTGTGGCCGGTGGCCCCGCCTTCGGATGGTTCGCCGGACCCGGAGCAGGCGGCCAGAGTTCCCGATCCGGCGGCCACGATCGAGGCACCGAGCAAGGTGCGCCGCGTAAATTTCTGCATGAATGTATAAGACCTGTTTTGTGCGCTTATATGTGAGATTCGGAGCGGCGCGTCTCACGAATCACGGGCACGGCCCGAGGGGAGCGGCGCCGGTCTCAGGCGTGCGGTGCGCACGGCGACATGATCGACACCGGGCGCGGGCCGCGGTGAACGACGCCGTACTTCTGTTCGGCCGTCAGGTGGCCACTCCGTATACTCCGCCGGAACGCCACCCGTCCGACACCTGGCCAGAGAGTCCGCATACCGCCATGAAGAGCGCCCTTCCTCCGCTGTCGCCCAACTACGCCACCCAAAGGAACCGCGCCTACCAGGAGAGCGTGGAGGTGCACGGGAAGTGGCCGGTCGAGTTCCAGTTCCGCCCGGCCCAGGGCGACCACCCGCACCTCCTCGTCGTGTTCTCGTCCGTGGGCAGCAAGTACGGGTTCGGCAACGCGCTGGAGAGCGTCAAGTGCAACATCCTCCGGATCCGTGACCACTTCGACGGCGCGGCCTCGTACTACGTGGCGAGGAACATGGACTTCACCGTCACGGATTCCATACAGGCCCTCATCGAGGACCACATGCGGCGGCTGCGGGTGACCCGGGACGAGGTGACTCTCCTCGGCGCCTCCAAGGGCGGGAGCGCCGCGCTCTACTACGGACTGAAGTACGACTACAAGAACATCGTGGCCTCGACGCCGCAGTACTTCCTGGGCAGCTACTCGAAGGGCCACGGGCAGCTCGGCGACGCCGTCCTCGGCGAGGGGCAGCCCGACGAGAACGTCGCGACGATGGATGCCGTCATGAAGGACGTCCTGGCGCGAAGGACCGACCTCAAGCGGAACATATACGTGGTCTCGTCCCCCGGCGACTACCAGTACGAGCAGGAGGTCAAGCACTACCTCCCCGCCCTGCGGGAGTACGAGAACTTCAACTTCCTCTTCGTGGAGTCGCCCACGGTGCGGCGGCACGACGAGGTGGTACGGCAGGCGCTGCCGTCGATCCTGAGCATCGTGTACTCCCTGACGGAGGGCGCCGCGCCGCGCTGGGGCGAGGTCCGGATCGGGTCCGACGCGCAGGACCCGGCGGCGGCCGCCGAGCACCTCGCCGGGCTCCGGGCACGTGACACCGTCCTGGCCACCCTCCAGCGTGCCGAGTTCGCGCAGGGGAGTCTGAAGCTGAAGGGGCAGGCCTTCCTGCCGGGCGTGTCGCCGGACGGCCCGGTGGCCGAGACCAAGCGGCTCGTCCTGGAGAAGGACGGCGAGACCTGGACGTACCCGCTGGAGTCGACCAAGGAGATCAGGCTCTACCGGGACTACTTCGACGAGTACTTCTGCGAGTACGCCATGGGCGGTTTCGCCTCGGAGGGCGAGCTGACCTTCAGCGGCCTTCCGCGGGGCACGTACGACGTCTCCGTCTGCGTCACGAGCGAGGGCGAGGGGATCGAACGGCGGACGCGGCTGATCTCCCCGAACGCGGTCGACCGGCGTCAGGCCTGCGGCGACTCGGAGCTGCTCCTCCGGGGCGGCAAGGGCGGCCTGAAGCTGGTCAAGCGGAACATCGTGGGACACGACTCGGCCGGGGTCTGCTTCGCGCCCGGGAAGGTGGAGGAGCGCGACCGGACGATCCACGCGGACGGAGTGCTCTTCCTGCCCGGACGCAACGCCGACCGTGACACGCACGCCTTCTACTGCCTCGTGCTCCAGGGCAAGGGCGAATGCCACTCCTTCCCCCTGGGGGTGCGCAAGAACCCGGACGCCGTACGCCCGCACAAGCTGTCCGGAGACCTCGGCACCTACGACTTCGGCTACTTCACGACGGGAAGCGGGGTCGACGTCTCGGGGGTGCCGGCCGGGAAGTACACCCTGCTGGTGTCGATGAGCGTCGGCGGTGCCCTGTTCACCAAGAAGGCCGGGAAGGTCACCCTGAAGAACCGCTGAGGACGCGGAACCCCGCCGTCGAGACCTGCCGCGAGCCCGCGCGGCCGCCGCGTCTCATCATGAGACTGTTATGGTCGGGACCATGAGACGGACGTCTTTCGATGGCTGGCCCTGCTCGATCGCGCGGACGGTGGACATCCTGGGCGACGGCTGGACGCTGCTCGTCCTGCGGGAGGTCTTCTACGGCGAGTCCCGCTTCGACGGCTTCATCGGGTCGCTGGGCATCGCCCGCAACACCCTCGCCGACCGGTTGCGGCGTCTGGAGGACGCGGGGCTCCTGGAGCGCCGCGTCTACCGGACCGAGCCCGTCCGTCACGAGTACCTGCCGACGGAGAAGGGCCGCGACTTCTTCGGCGTGCTGGCCGCGCTCAACGCCTGGGGCGACCGCTGGCTCGCCGGCGAGGAGGGTGTCCCGGTCGTCATGCGCCACACCGGCTGCGGCCACGACACCGAGGCCCAGGTGGTGTGCTCCTCCTGCGGCGAGCCGCTGCGGCACGCCGACGTGGCCGTGACCACGGGGCCCGGTTACCCGGACCGCCTGCTGAAGCGGCCCGATGTACGGGCCCGCTTCGGCCTCGACCCGCAGGGGTGAGGGGGGCTCACGCCTCGGCGCCGAGCCCGCGGACCAGTTCGATCGCCCTGCCCAGGGTGTCCAGCCGGTCCTGGAGGGTCTCGCCCGCCGGGTACAGGCGGACCGTGTCCACGCCGGCGTCGCGCCATACGCGCAGCCGCTCGCGGACCATCTCCTCGGTGCCGATGAGCGTGGTGGCCAGCACCATCTCGTCGGTCACGAGGGCGGCCGCGCCGTCGCGGTCACCGGCCTGCCAGCGCTCCCGTACCTCCGCCGCCACCTCGGCCCAGCCCTGGCGGCTGTAGGCCCGGTTGTAGAAGTTGGTCGACGCCGAGCCCATGCCGCCCAGGCTGAAGGCGAGTTCCTTCTTGCGGCCGGCGACCAGGGCGCCGAGCGCCTCCTCGTCCGCCGCGAAGGAGACCTCCGCGCCCTGGCACACGTCGATGTCGGCGCGGTCGCGCCCGGCGGCGTCCAGACCCTCCCGGAGAGGTGTGAAGTAGGCGTCCGCCGCGCCCTCGGGGACGAAGCTGGTGCCGAGCCAGCCGTCCGCCACCTGCCCGGTGAGCCTGAGCATGGCCGGTGACAGGGCGGCCAGGTACAGGGGGACCGGATGCTCGGCCCGCACGGAGAGCCGCATGGGCACGGCGTCCCCGCCGGGGAGCGGGATCGCGAACTCCGAGCCCGCGTGGGAGATCTTGCCGCCCGTGATCGCCTGCCGCACGATCTCGACGGTCTCGCGTACGCGCGCCAGGGGGCGGGCGAACGGCACGCCGTGCAGCCCCTCCATCACCTGCGGGCCCGAGGGGCCGAGGCCCAGCAGGAAGCGTCCGCCGGAGAGGTTGGACAGGGTGATCGCCGTCTGTGCGAGGGCGACCGGGGAGCGGGTGCCGACCTGCATGATCCCGGAGCCGAGCAGCATGCGTTCGGTGCGGGCCGCGTAGAAGCCGAGGGCGGAGGGGGCGTCGGATCCCCAGGCCTCGGCCACCCAGCAGATGTCCAGGCCGAGCTTCTCCGCCTCGACGACGAAGTCGGCCTGCCGGGACCAGGTGCCGAAGCCGGACGCCTCGACGGTCGTCGCGGTGCGCATCAGGCCTCCGCCCACTGCTTGATGTGCTCCAGCGTGGCGGTCATGTTGCGCTCGAACTCCCGCATGCGGACGAACACGATCTTCTGCTCCTTGTCCGGCATGGCCTCGATCGCCAGGGACAGCCCCGAGGGGGCCGGTCCCATCTGCACCCACTGCGACACCTCGGTCCCGCCGTCCCTCGGCGTCAGCCGGAACCGCCAGACGGCCGTGGGGTTCTCCGGATCGACCACCGCCCACGCGAACACCTTCGGCCGTTCGCACTCGACGACGGTCGAGACCGTCTCCCACTCCCCGAGTTCCGGATGCGCGCTCCGGCCGAGGAACCGGGCCCCCACGCCCGGCCCGGCGGCTCCGTCGACCCACTGGACCGATTGCAGCTCCGCGCTCGTGCCGGGCATGCGCCCCACGTCCGAGACCAGCTCCCATACCCGCTCAGGCGGCGCGTCGACCCAGGTCGTCACCTCCACCGTCGGCGTGTCCGCATACCGCGCACCCGTCCACTCCATCGTGTCCGCCTCCTCGTCGACAAGGCCGCCGCCAGTAGAGTTGCGTAATAAGACTGACGAGGTCAAGAGTGCGGGGTGAAGGCCAGGGCGGCGCGGTCGTCGTCGTCGGACCGGGCCGACCAGTGCTGGGAGTCGGTGCGCAGGAAGGACACGACCGTCTCGGGGGGCGGCGGGCGTTCGCCGCGGAAGCGCCGGTCGAGGCGTTCCAGCACCGGGTAGAAGGCGCCGTCGGCGTCGCGGGCCTCGCTGACCCCGTCGGTGTACACGACGAGCACGTCCGCGGGACCGAGCGCGTGCACCGTGGTGTCGACCCCCTGCCGTGTCAGTCCGCCCAGGCCCAGCGGCAGCGCGGGCGCGGTGTTCAGGCGCCGGGCGCCCCGGGGCCCGAGCACCAGCGGCGCCGGGTGGCCGCGGTCCACCACGCGGACCTCGCCGCCCTCCGGCGGAAACTCCAGGAGCAGCGCGGTCACGAAGAGCTCGGGGTCGCCGTCGTCGCCGTCACCGGCGGGGCTGTTGCGGGCGATGCTCAGCTCCAGCCGCTCCGCCAGGCTGCTCAGGCTCTGCCATTCGTGGGCCGACACCCGGAAACTGCCCAGCACGGCGGCGACCGTCTGGACCGCGCTCAGTCCCTTGCCGCGCACGTCGCCGATGACGGCCCGCACCCCGAAGGGCGTCTCGCACACGTCGTACAGATCCCCGCCCACGATCGTGCCGCCCTCGCCGGCCTCGTAGAACCCGGCGGCCCGCAGATGGCCGAGCCGGCGCGGTACCGGGCGCAGCAGGGTGCGCTGCATGGCCTCGGCGACGGAGTGGGCGCGGATCAGGTGCTGCCGGGTCCGCTCCCGCTGCCAGGACAGCGCGACGCTGGCGACGCCGATGAGTAACGTCGCGACGTAGACGGCGATGTGGTGCTGCTCGTCGAAGTGGCCGGGGCGGCGCCAGGCCATCCACATCTCCAGACCCAAGCACACCAGAGTCGACAGTGCGGTGCCCCGGGGCCCGCGCGTCGCCGCGGCCAGCGGGGGGACGGCGATGAGTATGAAGCTCACCGGTTCGCGCCCGTGGACGAGGAACTCGGCGCCCACGTCGAGCACCACCGCGATCAGCGGCAGCCACCACACCCACCCCCGGCGCGGCGACGGCGGCCGCAGCGCGGCGCGAAGACTCCGGCTGGTCACCGCGCCCGCCCTACCGTCCGTCCCCGCCGGAGCGGGACACGAACCCGGGGATGCCGGCGGTCGTCGTACGGCGTTCGGCCTGGCGGACCGCCTCCGGCAGGCTGTTCTCGATGCGTCCGAGCTGAGCGGTGAGGCTGCGGAGCCAGACGTCCAGGTCGACCAGCGCGGGCATCGGCGTCGGGTCGGGCTGGGCGGGTGTCGGCCGCGAGGAGGAGGGCCCGCTGTCGGCCGGCCCCTGGTGTGGTCGCCGCGCCGCACCTGTCGGCCGGGCGACGTCGAGCGGTGAGGCCACCCGCCCCGGCTCCGCCAGGGACGGCTCGTCCCGTTCGCCCTGGGACAGGTCACCCGCGCACAGCGCGGCGAGCCGGTCGGTGGTGCTCGCCAGTGCGCACGCGCCGGCCCGCGCGTGGTCGGCGGCATCGCCCGGCATGGCCTTGACGGGCAGGTCGACGCGCGGCAGCCACTGGGCGCCGAGCAGGATGTGGTTGGCGGCGATGAGCACGGCGTGCCAGTCGGTGTGGGCGTGCCTGCTGCTCCCCGGCTCGCTCCGGTACTGGGCGTAGGCCGACTCGGCGAGGCGCAGCCGGTGCAGGGTGGGGAGCGTCGACGGAGCGGGGGCCGAGCCCGGTGGCGCGGCGGCCAGTGTCGCGACGGTGCCTTTGATCAGCGGGCCGCATTCCCGCAGCAGCCCGGCCATGGTCCGCAGCACCTCCCGGCGGGCGCCGGACGGCCAGGCGAGCATGGCGCACAGCAGTCCGATGGCGCTGCCGGTCACGACGTCCACGATCCGGGCCGCGGCGATGTGCCAGGTGGCGGGGGCGATCTGGGCGAACGCGGTGGCCACCACGAGGGTGAACAGCCCCTGGGCCCAGGCGATGCCGAGCAGCGGCCCGAGCGCGAAGGCGATCAGCATGCCCGGCGCCAGCAGCGCGGCGTACGCCTCGGTGTGCCGGCCGAGGCCGATGAGCAGCGCGCCCGCCGCCACGGCACCGACGAGGTTGCCCGCGACGGCCTTGCGGATGGCGACCCAGGTCTCCCCGACGGTGGTGCGGCTCAGCGTCAGCACCGCCAGCAGCACCCAGAACCCGTGCGTCAGGTCGAGCGAACCGGCGACGAGCCGTGCGGCGGCGAGCGCCACGGCGATCCGCAGGGCGTTCTGGAACTGCACCGAGTGCAGCGTCATGTTGCCGAGGATCCGGCGCGACCAGAGACAGGGAGCGGAGGCCCGGGTGTACCAGAACAGCTCCCGTGGCTCGATGGGCGGCGTGCGCCGCCCGTCGAGCGCGACCCGGACGGAGATCTCCAGGACCCGGACGGACTCGGCGATCGCCAGCAGTGCCGCCTGCCGGCGCAGCACCGGCACCGGCGGAACCCGGGGGGCCGCCCCGGTCACCTGCCGGATCCGTAGCTGCTGGAATCCGTCGATCGCCGCGTCCATGCGCTGGGAGCCGGGGGCGGCCCGGCCCGTCCGCAGGGCCGCGGCCGTCTCGTGGCACAGGGTCGCCACCTGAGGCAGCAGCGACCCGGACGCCACGTCGCAACTGCCCGCGCCGTCGGTGCCCCCGTCCGCTTCCTCGTCCCGCTCCGGGGCCGCGCCGGTGCCGTCCCGGACCAGCGCGCGCAGTTCCCCGGACTCGGCCAGATGGGCGAGCTGTTCGAGCAGCCGGCGCGTGGCGGAGCCCGCCTGGGACAGACCACGCGCGGCGCGGTCCGGTCCGGCGGGGCGTTCCGCGGGCGGGGTGTCGGACAGCCGCAGCCGCGCCCCGGCGTCCCGCAGTTCGAGGGGTGACAGGCGGCTGCGTCCCGAGATCGTGTCGCCGGCCGTCGAGAGCGCCTGCGCGACGGTCTCCCGGTAGGTAGGTCCGGCGGGCTGCGGCAGCAGGAACCGCTCGCACAGCGCCAGCACCACCACGCCGTAGGTGAGTCCGCCCAGCCGCAGCCACAGGGTCTCGGGTTCGTACGGCGGGAAGCAGGCCAGGATGTAGAAGAGCTGGAGGCCGGGCGCCGCCCCGGCCGGCCGGGGGCCCGCGATCGCGGCGAAGGCGAGCAGGAAGCCGACGACGAGCATGCCCACCACCGCCGACCAGGTCTGCACCGCCAGCCCGGTCCCGAGGGTCACCAGCACCAGGCCCACGGGCAGCGCCTTGAGCATGACCTCGGCCCGTTGCCGCCCGGACCCGGGGATCGAGGACAGCAGACCGAGGGAGATCGGTCCGAACAGCGCGTACAGCGCCACGACCGGTTCGTCGAGCCCGTACAGGAACGGATAGAAGCCCGCGGAGGCGGACAGCGACACCCGCAGCGACCGGCGCAGGATCTCCGTCCGCCGCGCTCCGCCCGTCACGGCGGGCACCCCTCGACACACGTGACGCGGGACAAGGCGGTCGCGACCGCGGTGAATGCCTCACTGCGCGCGGCCGGGGAAGCCTCAGCGCGCATCAGCACGCTCCTCTCGGGCGGCGCCGCGGTGTCACGGGCGGGCGGACAGGCGACCCGCTCCCCATTGTCGGCCGCTCCCGAACGGACCGCAGCCCGGCGGAGGCGCGCCGTTCGGGCCGTTCCCGCCCGTGTGCGGTTACCGTCGGTGACATGGACGGCGTTCGCCAAGGGTGGCGTGAGTGCGCGCTCGCGGGCGCGGTGTTCGCGGTGTGCATGGCCGGCACCACGCTGCCGACCCCGCTGTACCCCCTCTACCAGGAGAAGTTCGGGTTCTCCGAATTCACGGTGACCGTCGTCTACGCCGTGTACGCCTTCGGGGTCATCGGCGTGCTGCTGCTGGCGGGCAACGCGTCCGACGCCGTGGGGCGGCGCGCCGTGACGCTGTGGGGTCTGGGATTCGCGGCGGCGAGCGCGGTGTGCTTCCTGTGCGCGACGGAACTGGGCTGGCTGTACGCGGGGCGGCTGATGTCAGGGGTGTCCGCGGGGCTGTTCACCGGGGCCGCCACGGCGTACGTGATGGAGCTGGCACCGCGCGGCGGTGCCTCGCGGGCCACCTTCGTCGCGACGGCCGCCAACATGGGCGGGCTGGGCTGCGGCCCGCTGCTCGCCGGGGTGCTGGCGGAGTACGCCGCCTGGCCCCTCCAGCTGCCCTTCGTCGTGCACCTCGCGCTGGTGGCCGTCTCGGTGGTGGTCCTGCTGCGCCTGCCGGAGACCGTGCGGGAACGGAAGCCGCTGAGGACCGTACGGCCCCAGGGGGCCGCTCTGCCCGCGCAGGTGCGGGCGGTGTTCGGGCCCGCGGCGATCGCCTCGTTCGTGGGGTTCGCGCTGTTCGGGGTCTTCACGGCGGTCAGCCCCGCGTTCCTCGCCGAGTCCCTGGACATGCAGAACCACGCCGTCAGCGGGCTCGTCGTCGCGCTGGCCTTCTTCGCCTCCACGGGCGGCCAGCTGTGCGTCGGACGGATCGGGGTGCGGCGTTCGCTGCCGCTGGGCTGCGCCGGGCTCCTCGTCGGCCTCGCGCTGCTCGCCGGCGCGCTGTACTGGGACCAGCTGGCGCTGGTGGTGCTGAGCGCGCTCGTCGGCGGAGGCGGCCAGGGGATGACGTTCCGCGCGGCGCTGGCCGCGGTCGCCCACGCCTCGCCGGCGGACCGGCGCGCGGCGGTGATCTCGACGCTGTTCGTGGTGGCCTACGCGGGTATCTCGGTGCCGGTGATCGGGGTGGGGGCGCTGACGGGACCGATCGGCCTGGAGGGCGCGGGGCTGGTGTTCATCGGCTGCATGACCGTGCTCGTCGTGTCGGCCGCCGCCTATCTGCTGCGGCGGCCGGTCCCCGAGGAGGCGTGAGCGCCCTACGCCCTCCTTCCGCCTACTGGCCCACCCGCCCGTCGACGCACTCGCGCAGCAGATCCGCGTGCCCGCAGTGGCGGGCGTACTCCTCGATGCGGTGGACCCACAGCTCACGGACGGAGGTACCGTCCTTGCCCACCCGCGCGCCGAGGTCGGTGTAGCCGAGCAGCGCCTCGTCGGTGGCCGCCTGTTCGCGGGCGAGGTCGGCGAACGCGCCGTCGACCACCGCCTGTTCCGCGACGGCGCCCTCGAAGTCGCGGTCGCGGGCGCCGTACAGCTTCGGTTCGGGGTCCTCCGGGCGGATCCAGTTGCGCCAGTCCCGCTCCACCTCGGCGAGGTGACGGACCAGTCCCAGCAAGGACATGGTCGACGGCGGGACCGAGCGGCGCGCCAGGTCCCGCGGACCCAGCCCGTCGCACTTCATCCGCAGGGTCATGCGATAGCCGGCCAGGAAATCCCGCAGCGTCGGCAACTCGCCGTCCGGGCTCGCTCCCTCGCTGTTGCGGGGATCCTCGTCGGGATCCACCCACATGTCGGCGTAGACGGTGGCCTGGGTCCATCGCTCCGGCTTGTCGCTCATCGGGCCCACGATGCTGAGCCGCGGCCCGGCGCGCAAACGATTATTCAGGTGCGCCGAGTGCGTCCCGCGCCGCGGCGAACAGCCGGGCACAGCGCCGCGTCATGGCATCCACGGACTCCTCGGGATGGTTGATCCACCAGCGGACGAGGGCCGTGGCCATGCCCTGCCAGGCGTGGCTCAGGGCATCCGCGTCCAGTGGGTCGAAGGAGTCGGCCGCCAGCAGGACGTCGGCGGTACCCCGTGCCGCGCACGCGTCGACGTCGGCCCGGTAGCGGCGCGCCCGGCCGGCGGCCTCGCTGCCGGCCGGGAGCGAGGTGTCGTGGAGCAGGAACCAGGCCTCCCGCTGCCCCTCCAGCGCGGTGAACAGGCCGCGCAGGACCCGTAGCGGTGCGGGCGGCCCCCACCCGTCGCGCCCGTCCCCGGCGGCCTCGGCCGAGTCCTGCATGGCGGCGCGGACGGCCGCCAGGATCCGGTCGCCGACCGGGACCAGGCACGCGAGGTACAGGTCGTGCTTCGCGCCGAAGTACTGGTGCAGCAGCGTCTTGGTGACCCCGACGCGGGCCGCGACCGTCGCGAGCGAGGTGCCCTCGTAGCCGCGGCGGCCGAACTCCTCCGTGGCCGCGGCGAGGATCTGCTGCTCGCGCCTGGCACGCGGGACGCCTTTGGTGCCGGCCCGGGGTGAGGGGGTTGCCATGGAGAGAATTTACCACTAGGTAATTTACCTACAGGTAAGTTCGAGGTGAGCTCGACGAAGGAGCCGGCACATGTCCGCCGAGACCGTGGCCCGCACGTCCCGCGACCGTTCGTGGTGGGGATGGGGGTGGGCCGACGCCCAACCGGACGACGCCGAATGCGTCGCGCTGGGCGCCCTCGTGCCCGGCACCCTGGCCCGGCCGCTGCCCCTGCCCGAGGTGGCCGACCTGCACATCGGCAGGCCCGCCGCCGAGGCACCGCGCAGTCTCGGCCACCTGGTGACGTACGACCCCGAGGAGCGCGCCTCGCACGCCATGGGAAAGGCCTACCGCGACGTCGCGCGCGCCCTGCGGGGCCGGCCGGGCCGCATTCCCGACCTGGTCGCCCGTCCGGCCCGTGACCAGGACGTGGCCGACCTGCTGGAGTGGGCAGGTGAGCGGCGCGTGGCGGTCGTTCCCTACGGCGGCGGCTCCTCGGTCGTCGGTGGCGTGGAGTACCGCGGCGACGCGCATCGTGCGGTGCTGTCCCTGGACCTGACCGCCATGGACCGCGTCCTGGAGATCGACGACGACAGCCGCGCCGCCCGCATCCAGGCCGGCGTGCTGGGCCCCGCGCTGGAGGACCGACTCCGCCCGCACGGCCTCACGTTGCGTCACTTCCCGCAGAGCTTCGAGTTCTCCACCCTCGGCGGCTGGCTGGCCACCCGGGCCGGCGGGCACTACGCGACCGGCCGGACCCACATCGACGACTTCACCCAGTCCCTCCACGTGGTCACCCCCGCCGGTACCAGCACCTCCTGGCGGCTTCCCGCATCCGGTGCGGGCCCCTCGCCGGACCGTCTCTTCCTCGGGTCCGAGGGCACCCTGGGTGTCATCACCGAGGCGTGGATGCGGGTGCAGGAACGCCCCCGGCACAAGGCGTCCGCCTCGGTGTCCTTCACCGACTTCCAGGCCGCGCTCCTCGCGGTGCGCGCCCTGGCCCGGTCCGACCTCGCGCCCGCCAACTGCCGGCTGCTCGACGCCGGCGAGGCCGCTCTCTCCGGCGCCTCCCGGGACGGCCACGCCGTGCTCGTCCTCGGTTTCGAGTCCTCGACCGGCCCCGTGGCCGATCGCCTCTCCCAGGCACTGGAACTGGCCCGCGCCCACGGCGGCCGGGCCGACGCGGACGGCCAGGACCGGGGCGGGCCCGCCGACGGAGCGGTCGGCGCCTGGCGTTCCGCCTTCCTGCGGATGCCCTACCTGCGGGACGGGCTCGCGCGGATGGGCGCCGTCACCGAGACCTTCGAGACGGCCACCACCTGGGACCGGCTGCCCGCCCTGATCGACGCCGTCCGCACGGAGGTCGGCGCCGCCGCGCACAAGGCGACGGGGCACCCGGCGATCGTCAACTGCCGCCTCACGCACGTCTATCCCGACGGCGCCGCCCCCTACTTCACGGTGATCTCCGGGGGACGGCCCGGCGACGAGGTGGCCGTCTGGGACGACCTGAAGGCGGTCGCGGGGGAGGTTCTCCACCGCCACCGGGCCACCGTCACCCACCACCACGCCGTCGGCCGCGACCACCGCCCCCACTACGACCTCCAGCGCCCCGAGCCCTTCGCCCGGGCCCTGCGCGCCGTGAAGCGCACCCTGGACCCCGGCGGAATCCTCAACCCCGGCGTGCTCCTGGACGGTTGACCGTGCCGGCGGCCCTCGCGTGCCGGTCAGGTCCCGGCTCGTTCGCGGTGCCGCCCTTCGCCGGAAGGCACCCGGCGGGACATGTTGCTACGCTCGGAATGGCCTGATCGAGCGGTTGGCGCCTCGCCGTGGAAGCCCCCGGCACAGCGCTCGGCGAAGGGCGGCCGCGCCGCTCCGGCCCGGCGCGCGACGGCGGTCCTGCGGGCGCGGTCGCCGTACCGCGTAGCAACTCGCCGCGACCGGTGCGGTGCTGCGCCTCGGCCTGGAGAAGCAGGCCGGCGCCCCGGCGGGAGACGAGCCCGTGCTCACCCTGGAAGGTGATGACCGGATGGATCTCAAGTTGGAAGTGGTCGTCCTCCCCGTGTCCGACGTCGACCGTGCCAAGGCCTTCTACGAGGGACTGGGCTTCCGCCTGGACGTCGACTACGAGGGCGACGAGGGCTTTCGCGTGGTGCATCTGACGCCGCCGGGATCGCAGTGCTCGGTCCTCTTCGGCAACGGGGTGTCGAACGCGGCGCCGGGCTCGGCCGAGGGGCTGCACCTGATCGTCGACGACATCGAGGCCGCCCGCGCCGAACTCCTCGCACGCGGAGCCGACATGAGCGAGGTGTTCCACGACGCCGGCGGCGTCTTCCACCACGCGGGGGAGGAGGGGCGTGTCGGCGGCCCCGAGCCGGAGCGCGCGAGCTACGGCTCGTTCGCCTCGTTCAGCGACCCGGACGGCAACGGCTGGGTGCTCCAGGAGGTCACGACCCGGCTTCCCGGACGCTGACCCGGCGGGCGCCGCCCCGTGACCGGACCCGCGAACACGCGGCACACAGACGCAGGAGCAGCAGTGGACGACACCTCCCGCACCTACGACGTCGTCGTCATCGGCGCCGGCCCCGTCGGTGAGAACGTGGCCGACAGGACCAAGGCGGCCGGGCTCAGCACCGTGATCGTGGAGAGCGAGCTGCTCGGCGGCGAATGCTCCTACTGGGCGTGCGAACCCAGCAAGGCGCTGCTCCGGCCGGTTCTGGCGCGTGCGGACGCGCGCCGAGTGCCCGGGTTGAAGAAGGTGGTGGCGGGGCCGCTGGACGTTCCGGCGGTCCTCGCGCACCGCGACGACATCGTCTTCCACTGGCAGGACGACGACCAGGTCGCCTGGCTCGACTCGGTCGCCGTCGACATCGTGCGGGGCCACGGCCGTCTCGACGGCCCCCGCCAGGTCGTGGTGACCACCCCCGACGGCGGCACGGTGAGCCTGACCGCACGCCATGCGGTCGCGGTCTGCACCGGCACCCACGCCGCGCTGCCGGACCTCCCCGGCCTGGCCGAGGCACGGGTGTGGACCAGTCGCGACGCCACCAGCGCCGCCGCCGTGCCGGGGCGTCTCGTCGTGGTCGGCGGTGGCGTGGTGGCCGTCGAGATGGCCACCGCCTGGCGCGCGCTGGGTGCCGAGGTGACCCAGCTCGTCCGGGGCCAGGTCCTGCTCCCGGGCAGGGAGCCCTTCGCCGGGGAGCTGGTCGCGGAGGGACTGCGCGAGGCGGGCGTGGACGTGCGCTTCGGAGCCTCCGTCACATCCGTCACGCGGGAGGGCGGACCCGACGGCGAGGCCCGCGTCACCCTGGCGGACGGCGAGCAACTCGTCACCGACGAGATCCTGTTCGCGATCGGCCGGGCACCCCGCACCGACGACCTCGGCCTGGAGACCGTCGGCCTCACCCCCGGAGACTGGCTGGCGGTCGACGACACCTGCCGGGTGGGTGCCGTCGAGGACGGCTGGCTC
Source organism: Streptomyces sp. NPDC089424 (assembly GCF_044749345.1). Classification (NCBI taxonomy): domain Bacteria; kingdom Bacillati; phylum Actinomycetota; class Actinomycetes; order Kitasatosporales; family Streptomycetaceae; genus Streptomyces; species Streptomyces sp. NPDC089424. Next base: position 813,048 of record NZ_JBIVHU010000002.1, on the reverse strand, counting down.
TACGCCGTCGGCGACGTCAACCACCGGGCGCTGCTGACGCACCAGGGCAAGTACCAGGCGAGGATCGCGGGCGCCGTGATCGGAGCCCGCGTGCACGGCGAACCGCTCGACGAGGAACGGTGGGGCGCCCACGTCACGACCGCCGACACCGAGGCCGTACCGCAGGTGGTCTTCTCCGACCCCGAGGTCGCGCACGTGGGCCTCACCGCGCGGGCCGCGGAGAGCGCCGGACGCCGGGTCCGGGTGGTGGACAACGACTTCCTGAGCGTGGCCGGCGCCGTCCAGTACGCGGAGGGCTACCGCGGCAAGGCCCGCATGGTGGTCGACCTCGACCGCGGCACCGTCGTCGGCGTCACCTTCGTGGGACCGGGTGTCGCCGAACTGCTCCAGTCCGCGACCGTCGCCGTCGTCGGCGAGGTACCGGTGGCCCGCCTGTGGCACGCCGTTCCGCCCTTCCCGACGATCAGCGAGGTGTGGTTGCGCCTGCTGGAGGCGTACCGCGGGTAGGGCGGGCGGCGGCTCGGCGGGCCACGGCGGGGGGGATCAGCCCCGGACGGGGTAACGGCTGGTGATCGCGACGCGGTTGAAGGCGTTCATGACCGTCGCCAGCCACGCCACCGCGGAGATCTGCTCCGCGCCGAGGACGTCCGCGGCGGCGTCGTAGTCCTCGTCGCTCACGTGGCCGTCGGACACGCCCGTGATCGCCTCGGTCAGCCGCAGCGCCGCGCGGTCGACGTCGGAGAACAACCCGGTCTCAGCCCACGCGGGGAGCACGGCGATCCGGTCGGGGTTCTCGCCCTTCTTCAGGGCGTCACGCGTGTGCATCCGCAGGCAGAAGGCGCAGCCGTTGATCTGGGAGGCGCGGATCTTCAGCAGCTCGACCAGGAGCGGGTCGAGGCCCGCCGCCGTGGTCGCGCTCTCCGCCTCCGCCGACAGGGCGAGGAGGGCCTGGTAGGCGGCGGGGTGCTGCTTGCCGATGTTGACGCGCTGGGTCTCGGTCATGATTCCTTCGCTTCACCGATGTGGCCCGCACCACGGTGGGCACCGCGGCCGGGGTTCTCACCAGGGAGACGAGCCGGCCCCGCCGGGTGTGACGGGCGGAGCGAGGAGAACTTCCCCGGGTTGAGCACCCTGCGGTACACCGTGATCAGACCGTCCGTGATCTCTGCCGTGTCGACGCAGTGGACGCGTCCGCGCCGGTGCAGGACGAGCGCCGGCTCGCCGCCGACCTCGACGACGTCGATGCGATCCGGGCGCCACTGACGCACCAGGCGCACCATGACCCCGGCGATCCGCTCGCCGCCGTGGAGCGGTTTGCGGGCCGCGAAGACCTCGCCCCCGCCGTCGGTGACGAAGACGGCGTCCGGATGCAGGAGCCGGACCAGACCCGCGAGGTCACCCGCCTCGTAGGCGGCACGGAACGCCGCCAGCACCCGCTCACGTTCCGCCCTGGGCGCCTGCGGTACGGACTCCTTCGCCTTGGCCACCCGCCGGCGCGCCCGCGAGGCCAGCTGCCGGGCGGCGGGCGCGGAGACGTCGAGCACCTCCGCGATGCGGGCGAACGCGACCCCGAAGACGTCGTGCAGGACGAACGAGACCCGCTCGGGCGGGCTCAGTTCCTCCATGATCAGAAGCATCGCCGAGCCGACCGACTCGTCGACGAGGACGGGTTCGGCCGCGTCCGGCCCCGTCAGCAGCGGTTCCGGCAGCCAGGGCCCGACGTAGGTCTCCCGGCGCAGGCGCGCGCTCTTGAGGATGTCGTACGACCGCCGGGCGCTCACCGTCACCAGCCAGGCCCGCAGGTCGTTCACCTCGCGGAGGTCCGCGCCGGCCGCCCGCAGCCAGACGTCCTGGGTCACGTCCTCGGCATCGGCCACGCTGCCCAGGAGCCGGTAGGCCACGCCGAAGACCGCCGGGCGGTGCGTCTCCCACTCGGCTCCGAGCAGATCCTCCTGCCGCCACCGCTCGGGCGCGTGCCCGTCGCCCATGTGCATCGCTTCCCTCTCGACCCGCGCTTCCAGCTTAGCCGTCCTGGTCCGGGCGCCTTCCGACGGCCAGGCTCCCCGACGGCCCGGTGGCAAGGGGTCGTTCAGTCGGTGGCGCCGCCGGCGTGGAGGGTGAAGACCTGGTCGAGGCCCACGATGGTCAGCACCCGCAGCGTGTTGGCGGGGACGGCGGTCAGGACCACGTCGGCCCCCGCGGCGAGGGCGTGCTGACGGGCGGCGAGGAAGGCGGTGATGCCGCTGGAGTCGCAGAAGGTCAGCCCGGCCAGGTCGATGACCAGGCGCTGGCCGGGTCGCAGGGCCAGCGACTCGACCCGTTGGCGCAGGTCCGCGGCGTGGGCGTGGTCGAGGTCGCCGGCGACCGCTATGACGGGACCGGTGGACGTGGTGCGTTCGGTGATGTTCAGAGGGTTCATCGATCGTGACTCGTTGCCGTTCGGGGACGCGGACGGGCGGCGGGAACGCCGAGGGCGAGCAGGGCGGTGTCGTCGTCGAGGCCGTCGCCGAAGCTGTCGAGCAGCCCGGTCAGCGCGGTGACGACCTCCTGAGGACCGGCGGGGGCGTGGGCGGCGACGAAGGCGTGCAGGGCCTCCTCGCCGTACAGGCTGTCACGGCCGGGTCCGGTACGCGCCTCGGTCAGGCCGTCGGTGTACAGCAGCAGGGTGTCGCCCGGTCCGAGCGTGGTCGAGGCCGTGGCGAAAGGCGCGGCCGGCAGGACGCCGACGAGCAGACCACCGGGGGTGGCGAGGTACTCGACCTCCCCGGTGGACCGCAGGACCAGGGCAGGGGGATGGCCGCCCGAGGCGACGCGCACCTGGGGACGCCCGGGGTCGGCCCCGGTGTCGACGACGCCGAAGACGGCGGTGCAGTACCGGGGGTCGCCGCCGGCCGTGTACCGCTCGTGCAGCACCGCGTTCAGTGTGGCCAGCGCGGCCTCCGGCGCCGCGTCGTGCAGAGCGGCGGCACGCAGCGTGTAGCGGGTCAGGGACGTCAGGGCAGCGGCTTCGGGGCCCTTGCCGCACACGTCTCCGAGGAAGAACCCCCAGCGGGCGCCGTCGAGGGGGAACAGGTCGTAGAAGTCGCCGCCGAGCTGGTCGGCGGAGGCGGTGTGGTAGTGGACGGCCGTCTCCATGCCGGGTACGGCCGGCAACGAGGCCGGGAGCAACGACTGTTGCAGCACGGCGAGCGCGTCGGCCAGCCGCGCCCGGTCGGCCTCGGCCCGCCGGTGCGCCGCCTCCGCCTCCGCGCGCGCCTGCTCGGCCTCGGCGCGGGCCTGTTCGGCCTGCCGCTTGCGGCGCAGGAGTTCGGCCTCGTAGGCGCGGCGGTCGGTGGCGTCGAAGACGGTGGTGCGGATCAGCAGCGGCTCCCCTTCGCCGCTGTGCTTGATCACGGACGACACCAGCACCGGCAGCCGGCCGCCCCCGGCGACATTCATCTCCAGGGCGATACCGGTGATCTCCCCTCGCATCCGGAGCAGGGGCGCGAAGTGCGTCTCGTGGTAGAGCCTGCCCCCGACCGTGAGCAGATCGGTGAAGCGCAGCCGGCCCACCACCGCCTCGCGTTCCAGGCCCAGCCAGCCGAGCAACCGGGCGTTGATCCTGGCGACGGTGCCGTCCATCAGCGTCGAGAGATACCCGCACGGAGCGGACTCGTAGAGCTCTTCGGCGCTGTCCTCCATCAGCGAGGTGAAGACCGCGCTGATGTCCGTCTCGTCCCCGGTTCCGGACGGATCGGGGTCCTGGGCGGGTGGGCGCATCACAGGGACTTGAGGAAGTCGAGGATCGCGTCCGCCGTGGGCCCCGGCGCGCTCAGCTGGGGACAGTGCCCGGTCGCGTCGAGAGTCACCAGGCTGGAGGAGGGGATCGCCGCGTGCACGTAAGCGCCCACCTCGCGCGGGGCGATGACGTCCTCGGCGCACTCCAGCACCAGCGTCGGCACGCGCACGCCCGCCAGGTCCTCGCGGCTGTCGGACAGGAACGTGGTCCGTGCGAAGACCCGGGCGATGTCCGGGTCGGTCGCGCAGAAGCTCTCTGTGAGCTCCTGGCCGAGCTCGGGCCGCTCGGGGTTGCCCATGATGACCGGGGCCATCGCCGAGGACCAGCCGAGATAGTTCGACTCCAGCGACTCCAGCAGCTCGTCGATGTCCTCGGCGGCGAACCCGCCGCGGTAGCCGTCGTCGTCGATGTACCGGGGCGAGGGCGCCACCATCACCAGCGCCCCGATCCGCTCCGGCGCCGCCCTTGCGGCCAGCACGCCGACCATGGCGCTGACCGAGTGCCCGACGAGGACCGCCCGCCGAAGGTCCAGCGCGTCACAGACGTCCACGACGTCCTGGGCGTAGCCCTGGAGGGAGGCGTAGCGCTCCTGCGTCCAGGCGGACCGGTCGGAGCCCCCTGAGCCGACGTAGTCGAAGAGGACCACCCGGTGGTGCTCGGCCAGGGCGGGCACCACGAGGCGCCACATGTTCTGGTCGCAGCCGAACCCGTGCGCCAGCACCACGACCGGGCCGTCGGGACGCCCGGTCACCACGACGTTGTTCCTGCTGCGGATGTCCATACCGATCATCCTGCCATCCGCTCGGGACCGGCCCGGACGGCGGTCACGACAAGGGGTGACCGCGGCCCACGACGGTGACGCGCGGGGCCCGGCGAGGGGCGCGTGGGGGCGCGCGAGGGGCGTGCGGGTGCCGTCGCGGAGATGCTGCGGTACGCGATGTGCGGGAGAATCGAGTGCGCGCAGATCGCGGGAATGGGGGCGCGCCATGCCGATCATCTCACCCGGATTCCACGGTCGAGCGCGCGATGCGCGGCACAAACTGCCGCCAGGACAGTACGAGACCGAAGGCTTCCCCGTGCTGTCGGCGGGACCGACCCCCGCGGTGGACCTCGACGCGTGGGAGTTCACCATCCGCACAGAGACCGGCGCACGGCACAGCTGGAACTGGGCACAACTGCTGGCGTTGCCCAGCCAGACGCCGACCGTCGACATCCACTGCGTCACCAAGTGGTCCAAGTTCGACACGCGATGGCAGGGAGTCTCCCTGGACCTGCTGCTGGAGGACGTGGAGACGGGCGCCGACTACGCGCTCGTGCACTCCTACGGCGACTACACCACCAACTTGCCCCTGGAGGACCTCCTCGACGGGCAGGCGTGGATCGCGTACCGCTTCGACGGCTACGAACTCCCGGCGGAGCACGGCGGCCCCGCCCGGCTGCTGGTTCCGCACCTGTACTTCTGGAAGTCCGCCAAGTGGGTGCGCGGCATCCAGCTGCTCGACGAGGAGGAGCGCGGCTTCTGGGAGAGCGTCGGCTACCACAACTATGGGGACCCATGGCGGGAGCAGCGGTATCAAGGCGACTAGGTGACCGGCTGCGCTGGAAGACGGCCCGTCTGACCGATCGGCGCGCCGAGTCCGAGGTGGCCCACACACTCGTCCTCGACGTGCCGGACTGGCCGGGCCACCTGGCCGGGCAGCACATCGACCTGCGCCTCACGGCACAGGACGGCTACAGCACCCAGCGCAGCTACTCACTGGCGTCCGCGACCGACGGGGAGAGTGTCGAGCTGACCGTCCAGCGTGTCGAGGACGGGGAGGTCTCGCCGTATCTGACGGAGGTCCTCGCCGTGGGCGATCCGGTGGAGCTGCGCGGTCCGATCGGCGGCTGGTTCGTGTGGCGGCCCGAGCAGCCGGAGCCGGTCCTGCTCGTCGGCGGCGGCTCCGGACTGGTGCCGCTGATGGCGATGATCCGCACCCGCCGCGCCGTCGGCAGCCGTACGCCCTTCCGGTTGGTGTACTCCGTGCGCAGCCCCGAGTACCGGCTGTTCGTACCGGAGTTGAGGCAGGACGACCCGGGCCTCGACAAGACGTATCTCTACACCCGCTCCACCCCACCGGACTGGCCGCGGCCCCTCGGCCACGTCACCGCCACGGACCTGTCCACCGCGGGATGGCCACCGGACTTCGAACCCACCTGCTACGTCTGCGGCTCCACCGGCTTCGTGGAGCGGGCCGCCGGTCTGCTGGTGGCACTCGGCCACCATCCGGGCCGCATCCGCACGGAGCGGTTCGGACCCAGCGGCTAGGCCCTGCCCGGATCGGGCCGCGGCGAGCAGGCGGGCCGACGTACCCCAGTCACGACCCGAGGGAGCTGAATTCCCATGACCCAGATGCCCGGCTTCCTGGACGGCAACGCCGCCGCGGGGGATCTGCAGACCCTGTTCGGGACCGACATGACCATGGCCTCCGGACGCTGCCGCGGCTGCGGCGAGCAGATGCTGCTCGCCCAGACGCACGCCTACCTGGACGGCCCCGGGACCGTGCTGCGCTGTCCCGGCTGCGAGGGCGTCCTGATGCGCCTCGTCCGCACGCCCTCCGAGACCTGGCTCGACGCCGGCGGACTGGCGCATCTCAGGATCCCGACACCCGCGTGAGGCTGACCTCATGGCAGACAACACCGACCGCCTGCAAGAGCTCGCCTCGCGCGTGCGCACCCCCGACGTCGTCGACGCCATGGGGCGGATGCACCGTCACCGGTGCCACATCGACGACCTGGTGAGTCCGACGCCGGGCCGCGTCCTTCTGGGACCCGCGCTGACGATGTCGTACTTCCCCTCGTGCGAGAAGGCACTTCCGGCGGAGCACTACACCTTCACCCGTCTCTTCTCCGAAGCCGTCGAGGGTGGCGCCGAGGGGCGGGTGCTGGTCCTGGCCGGCAACGGGCATCCCGACGTGTCCCTCGGAGGGGGATCGAAGCTTTCGCTCGTGGCCGCGCACGGTCTGGCCGGAGTGCTGGCAGATGGCCGGCTGCGGGACTTCGTCGAACTCGCGACCCACGACTTCGCGGTCTACTGCCGGGGACAGACCGCCAAATGGGGCGGCGACGTGGTGACGCCGTACGAGACCGACCGGCCTGTCGTCGTGGCCGGCGTGGCGGTCCGCCCGGGCGACTGGGTGTTCGCGGACGTCTCCGGCGCGGTCGTCGTCCCCGCCGCACAGGTCGTCGAGGTGTTCGAGGAAGCCGGCCGCATCGCCCGGACCGAGGAGGCCTTCGTCGACGACGTCGACCCCGACGCCCCCGCCCGCCCCTGACCGCCGCCCACGGTCATGGGTCCGTACGGCGGCCCCCCGGCGGGCGTGGGAACGCGCGCGGGGCGCGGCACCTAGGGGGAAGATCGAGCCATGGTGACCAGCAATCTCGTACTCATCGCCCACACCGGTGGCGTCGGCCGTGCGGTCCTGGAGAATCTGCGTGCCCAGGGCGTGCCGGTGCGCGCCATGGTGCGGCGTGACGACGAGCGCGCGGACGAGCTGCGCGCGCTCGGCGCGGAGATCGTCGTGGGGGATCTGACCCGGCCCGAGAAGGTCGCGCGCGCTCTGGAGGGCGTCGCGCGGATGTACTTCGCGATGCCGGTGTCGCCGGACCATCTGCTGGCGGCGACCGTCGTGGCCAGCGTGGCCCGCGAGTACGGGCAGCTGGACGGGCTGGTCGGCATGTCGCAGATGACGGTGTCGCAGATGACCGCCACCAGCACCGCCGAGTCGCATCAGCAGCGGCTGCACTGGCTGGCCGAGCAGGTGCTCGACTGGTCGGGCCTGCCGGTCGTGCACGTCCGGCCGACGGCCTTTTTGGACAACCCGCTCTTCACCGCGCTGCCGGCCCTGTCGATCCGCGAGAACGGCACCATCGCGCTGCCCTTCGGCACCGGCCGCACCTCCCCGGTCGCGGTGGCCGACGTGGCCCGGGTCGTCTCCACCGTGCTGCGCGAGCCCGCCGCGCACATCGGCCACGTCTACGAACTGACCGGCCCCCGAGCCATGGACATGACCGCGATGGCGGAGGAGTTCTCCCGGGCCCTCGGGCGTCCGGTGTCGTACGTGGACATGCCGCCGGACCAATGGCGGGCCGAGGTGCTCGCCAAGGTGGGCCTGCCCCCGCACACCGAGGAGCACATCCTCACCATGGCCCGGCTGCACCGCGAGAACCGCTACGACCGTGCCACCCGCGACGTCGAAGGCGTCACCGGCATCCCGGCCCAGTCGGTCGAGGTGTTCGTCGCCGCGCGCCGGGACTTCTACACGGGGTAGCGCGCCGGGAACGGCCGGTACGGGACCGGGTGCCCGCGCGGTCGGCCCGTCCCGCGGCGAACGGCAGGACAGGGCCGCCCGGGCACCGCCGGTCCGTCAGTCCTTGGCGCGGGCGGGGAGCCGCCAGCCCGGACGTACGAAGTGGCAGGTGTATCCCTCGGGATAGCGCTCCAGGTAGTCCTGGTGCTCGGGCTCGGCCTCCCAGAAGGGGCCGACCGGTTCCACCTCGGTCACGACCTTGCCCGGCCACAGCCCGGAGGCGTCGACGTCGGCGATGGTGTCCTCCGCCGTCGCCTTCTGCTCCGCGTCCACGTAGTAGATCGCCGAGCGGTAGCTGAGGCCGATGTCGTTGCCCTGGCGGTTCTTCGTCGTGGGGTCGTGTATCTGGAAGAAGAACTCCAGGAGCGCGCGGTAGTCGGTCTGCTCGGGGTCGTAGGTGATCTCGATCGCCTCGGCGTGCGTGCCGTGGTTGCGGTACGTGGCGTCGGGCACGTCTCCGCCGGTGTAGCCGACGCGGGTCGACAGCACCCCGGGAAGCCGCCGGATCAGGTCCTGCATGCCCCAGAAGCACCCTCCTGCGAGAACGGCTCTCTGTGCCTGTCCAGTCATCTCGGTCCTCCGCGTGATGTCGTCGCTGCTACGCCTCAGCCCCAGCCTACGGCGACGGAACAGCGGGTTTCGTCGACGGGATGCGCACCCCTGCGCACGAGCGCATGGTGGAGTCGTCCGCTGCCGGGACCAGGTCCGACTCCGCGAGGCGGCTGCCGGCTGGTCGCGTTCCCCCTCCCCAGGCTCTGGTAGGTGATCAAGGTGGATGAGACCGTCCGGCAAGTGATCGTGGTCGGCTCCGGGCCGGCCGGCTACACCGCCGCGCTCTACTGCGCCCGCGCACTGCTGCGCCCACTGGTGTTCGAGGGGTCCGTCTCCGCGGGCGGCGCGCTCATGAACACCACCGACGTGGAGAACTTCCCGGGGTTCCCCGAGGCGGTGCTGGGGCCGGACCTGATGGAGAGGATGAGAACGCAGGCGGAGCGGTTCGGTGCCGAGATGGTCCCGGACGACATCGTGGAGGCCCGGCTCGACCAGGACGTCAAGGAGGTCGTCGACAGCGCGGGAGTCGTCCACCGGGCCAGGGCGGTCGTCCTCGCCACCGGATCCAGCTACCGCGAGCTGGGGCTCGCCAACGAGAAGCGGCTCTCCGGGCGCGGGGTGAGCTGGTGCGCCACCTGCGACGGCTTCTTCTACCGCGACCAGGACGTCGTGGTCGTGGGCGGCGGCGACTCCGCGCTGGAGGAGGCCGACTTCCTCACCAAGTTCGCCCGCACCGTCACCGTGGTGCACCGCCGGGACCGGCTGCGCGCCTCGAAGATCATGCAGGAGCGGACACGACGCAACGAGAAGATCCGCTTCCTGTGGAACCACGAGGTGGTCGACGTCCTCGGCGAGGACAGGGTCACCGGTGTGCGCACCCGTGACGTGAACACCGGCCAGCAGACCGACATGCCCGTCACCGGATTGTTCGTCGCCATCGGACACGATCCGCGGGTCGACCTGGTCAGGGACCAGGTCTCCCTGGACCACGCCGGATACGTGGCCGTGGAAGGCCGGTCCACGCGCACCAACCTCAACGGCGTGTTCGCCTGCGGCGACGTCGTCGACCACGACTACCGGCAGGCCGTCACCGCCGCCGGGACCGGCTGCGCGGCGGCCCTGGACGCCGAGCGGTACCTCACCGCGCTGGACGACTGCCTGTCCCCGGACGAGGCCCGTCTGGAGGCCGTGGCCGTGGCCGAGCTCGCGCACTGAACCCTGCGTCGCCGCCCGTGCCCGATCGGGGTACTGGGTGCCGCCCACCTGCGGATCTGGGGGCCGTCACCGATGGTGCCCCGGTCCCGGCACCTGCGAGCGTGGAGCCACGCCGCGCCCGGGCCGCCGGACGGCTCCGCCTCGAGACCGGTGGCCCGGCGTACGACGAAGGAGGACGTATCCACCCCTGTCTGTCCAGGAACGACCGACCCGGCGTGTGGCCGAAGGGGGTGACCCGTGGGACATGCTGACACCTTGCTCGCCATGGGCGGCGCCTTCCTGGCCGCCGCCTTCCTCGCCCGCCTCGGCGGCAGGATCGGACTGCCGACCATTCCGCTGTTCATGCTCGCCGGCATCCTGCTCGGCCCCCACACACCCGGCCTCGTCCTCGTCGAGGACGCGCACGACTTCGAGATGCTCTCCGCGCTCGGACTGGTCCTGCTGCTGTTCTACCTGGGCTTGGAGTTCCATCTCGACGACCTCAGGAACGGGGGCAGACGGCTGCTGGCCGCGGGCGGTGTCTACCTCCTGCTGAACGTCGGCGCCGGACTCGGGTTCGGGTTCGCCCTGGGATGGGGCGTGCGGGAGGCGCTGGTGCTCGCCGGTGTCCTCGGGATCTCCTCGTCGGCGATCGTCACGAAGATCCTGATCGACCTGGGGCGGCTCGGCCGCCCGGAGACCCGCCTGATCCTGGGCGTCATCGTGGTGGAGGACATCTTCCTCGCCCTGTATCTCGCCGCCCTCCAGCCCGTCATCAGCGGTGCCCAGGACGTCACCGAGATGGTCCTCCAGGGGGCCAAGGCGTTCGCGTTCCTGCTGGTGCTGGCCGCCGCCGCCCGCTACGGCACCCGGCTGGCCGGCCGGCTGATCGTCACCCGCGACAACGAGCTGCTGGTCATCAGCTTCCTGGGCGCGGCCGTCCTCGTCGCGGGGGTCTGTGAGGTGCTCGGTGTCGCCGATGCCATCGGCGCGTTCATGGTGGGCCTGATCCTGGCCGGCACGCCTTCGGGGCCGCGCATCCGTGAGCTGGTGCATCCCTTGCGCGACGCCTTCGCGGCGATCTTCTTCTTCGCGTTCGGACTCGCCATCGACCCGGGCGACCTCGCGTCCGTCGCGGTGCCGGTCGCCGCCGCGGCGGCGCTGACCCTCTCCATGAACGTCGCGGCGGGCCTCCTGGTCGCCCGGCTCTACCGCTACGGCACCGACATCGCCGCCGAGATCGCCACGACGCTGGTGGCCCGGGGCGAGTTCGCGCTGATCCTGGCCGCGATGGCCGCCGGCGCGGGGCTCGACGCCCGTCTCGCGCCGTTCATCGCCGGATACGTCCTCGTCCTCGCCGTCCTCGGCCCCGTGGTCGCCGGGCGCGCGCACCTGCTCGCCCGGGCCCTGCGGTCCGCGAGCGCCTTCGCGTCCGGCCGGGGGAGTGACACCGGCCCGCCGCGCGGCACGGCACCGGAGGACGACGGCGTGCCCCCGGCTCCCGCTCCGTCCGCCTCGTCGGCGCTGCCCCTCGAGGCCGAGCGCTGAGGGAAGACCCCGGGCGCCACGGCACCCGCGGTCAGGGTTCGATCAGTCCGACACGGATCGCGTACCGGGTGAGTTCGAGGCGGTCCTTCAGGCCGAGCTTCTGCAGCAGATTGGCGCGGTGGCGCTCCACGGTCTTGGGGCTGATGACGAGCAGGTCGGCGATCTCCTGCGAGGTGTGGCCCTCGGCGACGAGCTTGAGGATCTCCTCCTCGCGGTGGGTGATCGCCTTGGCGGGCAGGGCGCGGCCCTCCCGGAGGCGGTCGAGGTAGTTGCGGATCAGGGCGTTGACGGCCCCCGGATAGAGGAACGATTCACCCCGCATCGTCGCGCGGCACGCCTCGACCAGGTCCCGGTCGGCGACGGACTTGAGGACGTAGCCGGACGCGCCGACGGCGAGGGCCTCGAAGAAGAACTGCTCGTTGTCGTACATGGTCAGGATGAGGATGCGCATGTCCGGCTGGATGCGGGACAGTTCGCGGGCGGCCTGCAGACCGGTCAGACGGGGCATGGCGATGTCGAGGATGGCCAGGTCGGGGTGGTGGGCCCGGGCCTGTTCCACCGCCTCGGCGCCGTTGTCGGCCTCGGCCACGACGGTGAGGTCGGGTTCGCCGTCGAGGATGAGGCGGACCCCTCGCCGGACCAGGGCGTGGTCGTCGGCGAGCAGGATGCGGGTGGGGGCGGCTGCTTCAGGCATGGTCAACTGTTCCGGTCGGGGACGGTGAGGCGTACGTCGGTGCCGCCGCCGGGGCACGGCTCCAGGGAGAGCCGGGCGCCGATGAGCAGGGCGCGTTCACGCATGCCGCGGATGCCGGCGCCCTCGGGGGCGGCGCCGATGCCCCCTCCGTCGTCGTGGACGCGCAGTTCGACGCCCGAGGCGGTGTGCCGGAGGGTGAGCTCGGCGTGGCGGGCCCGGGCGTGGCGGGCGGTGTTGGTCAGTCCCTCCTGGGCGACGCGGTAGAGCACGAGTTCGGTGTCGCGGCCGAGCGGTGGCAGGTCCGGGTCCAGGTGGTGCCTGACGGACAGCCCGGGATGGGTGAACTCGGTCGTCAGGGACTTCAGCGCGGCGGTCAGGCCGAGTTCGGCCAGGACGCCGGGGCGCAGCCGGCGGGCGATCCGGCGGATCTCCTCCAGGCTGCCGCGGGTGGTCTCCTGCACCTGGCCCAGTTCCTCGCGCACCGCGGGCGGGGCGTCGCCCGCGACGCGTTTGAGTTCGAGCAGCACGGCGGTGAGCGTCTGGCCCACCTCGTCGTGCAGCTCCTGCGAGATGCGGTGCCGTTCGGCCTCCTGGGCGGACAGGGCACGGGCGCTGCTGGTGGCGCGTTCCTCCTCCAGACGGTCGAGCATGGTGTGGAAGGCCGTGATCAGCTCCGCGATCTCCGCGTGGCCGCTGACCGCCGGACGCCGGCCGGGACGCAGCAGGTCGGTGGTGGTCATGGCGCGGGTGAGGCGCTCCAGGGGGGCCAGCCCGACCCGCAGCAGGAGGGCGTTGGCGACGAGCATGGCGGCCAGGCCGCCGGTGAGGACCGCGGCCTCGGTGAGCAGGACAGGGGTGGACACGGTCACCGGGCCCAGCAGCAGGGCCGTTGCCGCGAGGAGCACGACCCCGTTCAGCAGGAAGATCCGCCAGTACAGGGGCACGACGTATCGCCTCCTCCCTCTGGTCCTGGCGGCCCGCCATGCTTCATCGTGAGTGGTGACCCCACGGACCGCCATCCGTGGCAACACCCACCTTTGCGATGCGTGGCAGGCGTCGGTCCCCGGTTCCCGTGGGGTCCCGCCGGTCCGAGGGATGGGGGACGGCGCCGATGGCGGGCGGGGGTCACCAGGCGGAAGCCTGGAGTGCGGACGAAGACCGCGGAGCCCGGGAGGGAGGCGCCGTGCCCCGGTACGAGGACGAACGTCTGGTGGCTCTCGCCGCACGGTCCGAGCGTGACGACCCGCGCTTCACCCGCGCACTGAGAACCGGCCGGCCCGTGCGGCCCCGCGAGTACCGGCGCACCCGGGCCTGGTGGACGGTCGGTGTCGCCCTGGCCGTGCTGGCGACCGGCGTGGTCGTGGCGGACGGGCTGCTCATCGCGGCCGGCCTGATCCTGGCCGGCTTCGGCGCCCAGCTGTTCGACCCCCACCGCACCCGCCCGGGACGGCGTCCCCCGCCGCCCCGTTGAGCACGGCGGCCCGGTGCCCTCGTCCCGGGGTGGCACCGCCCGCGGCCGCTTCCTGAAACGGGCGGCACCACCGGTTCCGGGGCGCGGGATCCGCGCGGCCGGTCCGCGCGACTCCCTGACGCGCCCACCGTAGGCGGAGAACCCCCCGTACCGCGGGCCGGTCCCGCCCTGTCACGACTCCGTAAGACGCCCGGTGCTCCGGAACCCGTGTGCCGGTGCGTCGCACCCGCACCGCGCGCGACTTCCGCGAGACGCTGCCGTGGGCACCCCGCCCCGACCCTTTCGCCCCCCTCCCGGAGTCCGCCATGGCAGCACCGTCCGCCCCGTCCACCGGGGACGGTCACCGCTTCGACGACCTGCGTGCCCTCTTCATCAACTGCACGCTGAAGCCCTCCCCCCAGCTCAGTCACACCCAGGGTCTGGTCGACAAGAGCCGGGCCGTCATGGACTCGATGGGGGTGACCACGGAGGTCGTGCGGGCCGTCGACCACGACCTCCCGCCGGGCGTCTACCCCGACATGACCGAACACGGCTTCGCCACCGATGCCTGGCCGGCCCTGTACGAGCGGGTGCTGGCCGCCGACATCCTCGTGCTGGCCGGTCCCATCTGGCTGGGCGACAACAGCTCCGTCACCAAGAAGGTCGTCGAACGGCTGTACAGCTGCTCCAGCCTGCTGAACGCGCAGGGCCAGTACGCCTACTACGGACGCGTCGGCGGCTGCCTGATCACCGGCAACGAGGACGGCGTCAAGCACTGCGCCATGAACGTCCTCTACAGCCTCCAGCACCTCGGCTACACCATCCCGCCGCAGGCCGACGCGGGCTGGATCGGCGCGGCCGGTCCCGGACCCTCGTACCTCGACCCCGGTTCCGGCGGCCCGGAGAACGACTTCACCAACCGCAACACCGTGTTCATGACCTGGAACCTGATGCACCTGGCGGCGATGATCAAACGCGCCGGGGGCATTCCCGCCCACGGCAACCAGCGCTCGGAGTGGGACGCCGGCTGCCGGCCGGGGGCGGACAACCCCGAGCACCGCTGAAGCCGTGGCGTAAGGATTTCGTCATCGGCTCCGCGGTACGGGACGGCGGCCCGCTTCCGTTGAATGGGAGGGCAACAGGCGAACTCCCAGGAGAAGAGGCGGAGATGGCGCGCGTGCGCGAGGTACTGACCCGGCCGTTGGTCGTCGCGGTACTGGTGGTGGCGGTCGGCGGAGCCGGCTTCGGGCTCTACTGGTTCCAGCCGTGGAAGCTGTGGCAGGACACGACCGTCGACGAGGCCCTGCCAGGGGTCGTCACCTCCGAACCGTCCGCGGGGGCACCCCCGGCCGGGTCCTCCGGGCAGCCCTCCCCGGCTCCAGGTCCGCGCACGCTCGCGAGCGGCGAGCTGATCAGCCACGAGCACGAGACGACGGGCACGGCGAAGCTCGTACGGCTGCCGGACGGGTCGCACGTCCTGCGGCTGGAGGACCTGGCGACCAGCAGCGGGCCTGACCTTCGGGTCTGGCTGACCGACGCGCCGGTGAAGCGGGGACTGGCCGGGTGGCGCGTCTTCGACGACGGCGAGTACGTCAGCCTCGGCGCGCTCAAGGGGAACAAGGGGAGCCAGAACTACGTCCTGCCCCCGGACGTCGACCCGGCGGGCTACAGCAGCGTGAGCATCTGGTGCGACCGCTTCGACGTGTCGTTCGGCGCCGCCGAGCTGGCTCGCGCCTGACGACGTCCGGGGGCCGGATCGGCCATCATGGCCGGGAGTGTCGTGACAGCGGCACGGGGCACTCGGCTGGGATGGGCGTTCCCCGGCAGCCCTGGGATCGAGCGGAAGGATGGGGCCGCGTGGACCAGCGGGCGGCTACCCCGGTCGGCAGCGCGAAGGAGACCGGCGGCACCGGTTCCGGCCCGGCCGGCAACGGCCGTGACCCGGCGGACGCGCGCCGCCGGATTCCGCGTACCGACGCGCTGCTGCGCGAGGCGCGCCTCGCGCAGGCGGCCGACCGGCTCGGGGCGGACGTGGTCAAGACAGCCGTCCGCCGGGCCCAGGAGCGGGCGCGGGACGGCTCCGTCCCGCCGGAGGCCGTGGCGGACACGGCTCTGGCCCTGCTGCCGTCCACGGCCGGCGGGCTGCGGCCGGTCGTCAACGCCACCGGGGTGGTGCTGCACACCAACCTCGGCCGGGCGTCCCTGTCCGCGGCGGCCCGCCGGGCGGTCCAGGAGGCGGCCGGGCCCACCGACGTCGAACTGGACCTGCGCACCGGTGTGCGCGCCCGCCGCGGCCGGACGGCGCTTGCCGCACTGGGCGAGCGGGTGCCGTCGGCCGCCGCGGTGCACGTCGTCAACAACGGCGCCGCCGCCCTCGTCCTGGTGGCCACCGCGCTCGCCGCCGGCAAGGAGATCGTCATCAGCCGGGGCGAGATGGTGGAGATCGGGGACGGGTTCCGCCTGCCGGACCTGCTGGAGTCCACCGGGGCCCGGTTGCGGGAGGTGGGCACCACCAACCGCACCACGGTCGCCGACTACGCCGCCGCGATCGGCCCGGAGACGGCCTTCGTGCTGAAGGTGCACCCCTCCAACTTCCGCATCACCGGCTTCACCCGCACCGCCGACGCCGGGCAGCTGACGGATCTCGGCGTCCCGGTGGTCGTCGACATCGGCTCCGGACTGCTCCGGCCGCACCCCCTGCTGCCGGACGAGCCCGACGCCGAGTCCGAGCTGCGAGCCGGGGCGTCGCTGGTCACCGCGAGCGGCGACAAACTGCTCGGCGGACCGCAGTGCGGACTGCTCCTCGGGTCGGAGGACCTGGTGCGGAGCGTGTCGCGGCATCCGCTGGCCCGCGCGCTGCGCGTGGACAAGCTGACCCTGGCCGCCCTGGAGGCCACGCTGACCGGGCCCGAAACCCCGACCGCCGCCGCGCTGGGCGCCACCTCGGCGGACCTCCTCGACCGGGCCGGGCGGCTCGCGACGGCCCTCGCGGCCCACGGCGTCGACGTCCGGGCGGTCGCGAGCACCGCGACGGTGGGGGGTGGCGGTGCCCCCGGTGTGACGTTGCCGAGCGCCGCGCTGTCGCTGCCCGAGCGGTACGCGGCCGCGCTGCGGACGGGCGCGGTCCCCGTGGTGGGGCGGCTGGAGGCGGGCCGCTGCCTGCTCGACCTGCGGGCGGTGCCGCCCGAGGACGACGAGCGGCTGGCCGAGGCCGTGCGCTCGGTCCCGGACCCGGTTACGGAAGGGCGAGCGCGATGAGGGTGCTGGCCACCGCCGGGCACGTCGACCACGGCAAGTCCGCCCTCGTACGAGCGCTGACCGGGATGGAACCCGACCGCTTCGAGGAGGAACGGCGCCGGGGACTCACCCTCGACCTCGGCTTCGTGTGGACCCGCCCGGACCCGGACGGCACGAGCACCGCCGCCGGACCGGCCGGGGAACCCATCGCCTTCGTGGACGTGCCCGGACACGAGCGGTTCGTCGCCACCATGCTGGCCGGTGTCGGACCCGTGCCCGCCGTGCTGTTCGTGGTCGCCGCCGACCAGGGCTGGCAGCAGCAGTCGCAGGAGCACCTGGAGATCCTGGACGCCCTCGGCGTACGGCACGCCGTGCTCGCGGTGAGCCGCAGCGACCTCGCCGACCCCGAACCCGTGCGCGCGGACGCCGTCGCCCGCATGGCCGCGACCTCCCTCGGCCCCGTGCCGTCCGTCGCGGTGAGCGCGGTGACCGGCGCCGGACTGGACCGGCTGCGCCGGGAACTGGTCCGGCTGGGCCACGCGCTGCCCGTCCCGTCCGCCGCCGCGGACGTCCGGCTGTGGCTGGACCGCGCCTTCACCGTGCGCGGTCACGGCACGGTCGTCACCGGCACCCTGAGCGCGGGCACCCTCCGGGTCGGCGACCGGCTGATGCTGGGGGACGGCGCGACCACGCTCCGGGTGCGCGGACTGCAGTGCCTGCACGAGGACGTCGCCGCCGTCAGCGGGGTGGCGCGCGTGGCGGTCAACGTGCACGGTGCCGCCGAGGGCCTTGTGCACCGCGGCCAGGTGCTGCTGACCCCGGAGCGCTGGCTGCTGACCGGCCTGGTCGACGTGCGGGTCGGCGGGGTGCCGCTGGACGACCTGCCCCGGACGCTCACCCTGCACGTCGGGACCGCCGCGGTGCCGGTGACCGTGCGCCCGCTCGGCCCGGACACGGCTCGGCTGACCCTGGACCGCGCGCTTCCCCTGCGGGTCGGCGACCGCGCCGTGCTGCGCGAACCGGGCGGCCGGCGCATCGCGTGCGCCGCGACCGTCCTCGACGTACGACCGCCCCGGCTGACCCGGCGCGGAGCGGCCCGGGCCAGGGCCGCCGAGCTCGCGGACATGACCGGACGGCCGGACGGCGCGGCGGAACTGCGGCGGCGCCGGCTGGTCCGCGGCTCCGAACTGGCCGCGATGGGGGTCCCGGCGCCCGTCGCGCCGGTGGCGGGCGACTGGCTGGCCGACGCGGCCCACTGGACGGCACTGCGGGACCGCCTGGAGGCCGAGGTCGAACGCCATGCGGCCGAGCACCCGCTGGAGCCCGGCCTGCCCACCGAGGCGGCCCGTCGGCTGCTCGGCCTGCCCGACCGGGCCCTTGTCGACGCCCTCGCCGGCACGTCCGGGAAACTGCACGGCAGCCAGGGACGGCTGTACGGACCCGGGGACCTGCGGCCCACGCTGCCGCCGCCCGTCCGGTCGGCCGTCGAGGCACTGCGGGAGGAGCTGGGGCGGGCGCCGTTCCGCGCCCCGGAAGCGGGCCGCCTCGCCGAACTGGGGCTCACCCGCAAGACCCTGGCGGCAGCGGTCGCGGCGGGCGCGCTGCTGCGGGTCGGCGAAGGGATCGTGCTGCTGCCCGACGCGGACGCGCGCGCCGCCGCCGTACTGCGCCGCCTGCCGCAGCCGTTCACCCTGAGCGAGGCCCGTCGGGCCCTCGACACCACACGCCGGGTGGCCGTCCCGCTGCTGGAGTTCCTGGACGCCCGGGGACACACGGAACGCGTGGACGATCAGCGCCGGCGTTGCCGTACGGACGCGGGGAGCGGAGGCGGACGGGAATCGAACCCGCCTGCCCGAGATCCTCGGACACCTCGGTTTTGAAGACCGGGAGGGCCACCAGGCACCCACACGCCTCCATCGCCCGCCCAGGCTACCGGAGGGCCACACCGACGACCGGGAGGACCCGGCATGACCACCACACGTGAAACACCCGTGCGCCTCACCCAGTACGCCCACGGCGGCGGCTGTGCCTGCAAGATCCCGCCCGGCGAACTGGAGGCCGTGCTCGGCGGGCTCGCCCGGCCGGCGGACGCGGGCGACGGCAATCTCCTGGTCGGGCTGGCCACCGGGGACGACGCGGCCGTCGTCGCCCTGCCCGCCGGGGGCGGCGCCTCGGCCGGGGCGGTGGTGTCCACGGCGGACTTCTTCACGCCCGTCGTGGACGACCCGTACGACTGGGGACGCATCGCCGCGGCGAACGCGCTCTCCGACGTGTACGCGATGGGCGGCCGTCCGCTCGTCGCCGTCAACCTCCTGGCGTGGCCGCGCGACGTCCTGTCCTTCGACCTGGCCCGCGAGGTGCTGCGCGGCGGGCTCGACATCGCCACCGAGGCGGGCTGCCACGTGGGGGGCGGACACAGCGTCGACGACCCCGAACCCAAGTACGGCATGGCCGTCACCGGCCTCGCCGATCCGGCGCGGCTGCTGCGCAACGACGCGGGCAGGCCGGGCACGCCGCTGTCGTTGACCAAGCCCCTGGGCCTCGGAGTGCTGAACAACCGGCACAAGGCCACCGGTGAGCGCTTCGAGCAGGCGGTGGCCACGATGGTGGCGCTCAACCGCGACGCGTCGGCCGCGGCCCTGGCGGCCGGCGCGACCTGCGCGACCGACGTGACCGGCTTCGGCCTCCTCGGGCACCTGCACAAACTGGCCCGCGCCTCGGGCGTGACCGCGGTCGTCGACACCGCCGCCGTGCCCTACCTGGACGGGGCGTGGGAGGCGGTCCGGGACGGCTACGTCAGCGGCGGTACCCGGCGCAACCTGGAATGGGTCGCGCCGTTCACGGACTTCGGCCGCGCGGACGACGACACGCGGCTGCTCCTGGCCGACGCGCAGACCTCGGGCGGCCTGCTGGTGGCCGGAGAGGTGCCCGGGGCGCCGGTGGTGGGAGAACTCGTCCCGCTGCGGGAGCACTCCGTCGTCCTCGGCTGAGAACGGAGAACGGAGAACGGAGAACGGAGGACGCCGGACGGCAGAAGTGCCTCAGGGCTCCCTGCCGGTCCATTCGTCGATGCCGGCCCGCGCCCGGTAGCCGCGCACCAGCTCCACGGCGGCCGGGCCCCTGGGTCGGCGCCCCGGCCGGATGTCGACGGCGAACGCCTTGGTCTCCTGGATGTGCGTGTTCGGGTCGAGTGCCATGTGCACCAACTCGTTCGCGGCGTCCCCGGTGCTGTAGCCGTTCGTGCCCCAGTGGTACGGCAGGCCCACCTGGTGCAGCGGACGCCCGTGCACGGTCAGGGGCGGCACGCGGTCCGTGACCAGCACGCGGGCCTCGATCACGCCCCGGGCGCTGACGATCGTCGCCCAGCCGGTGTGCTCCAGGCCGCGCTCGGCGGCGAGCTCGGGGGAGACCTCGCAGAAGAACTCCGGTTGCAGCTCCGCCAGATACGGCTGCCACCGGGACATGCCGCCCGCCGTGTGGTGCTCGGTGAGCCGGTAGGTGGTGGTGACGTACGGGAACACGTCGGAGCCGGGCTCACCGCCGCTCGGCTGGTAGCGGTTGTCCGGGTGCGGCGGCAGCAGATGCCGTACCGGGTTGCGCTGCCGGCCGTACAGCAGGTTCGGGAACGGTGAGTCCTGCGGCTCGTAGTGCGTGGGCAGCGGGCCGTCGGTCAGCCCGGAGGGCACGTACAGCCAGGCTTTGCCGTCGCCCTGCATCACGAACGGGTCGGTGCCCGACAGCCCCTCGGGACCGGTCGCGCCCTTCGGCGGCCGGTGGTCTGGGGACTTGTCCTTCTTGAAGTCGGCGATGTCGTGGCCGGTCCACTCGCGCCGTTGCGCGTCCCACCACACCAGCGCCTTGCGCTCGCTCCAGGGCCTGCCGTCGGGATCGGCCGAGGCGCGGTTGTAGAGGATGCGCCGGTTGGCGGGCCACGCCCAGCCCCACTCGTTCGCCACCCAGTTCTGCTCCTCGCCCGGCTTGCGGCGGGCGGCCTGGTTGACGCCGTCGGCGTAGACACCGCAGTAGATCCAGCAGCCGCAGGCCGTGGAGCCGTCGTCGCTCAACTGCTCGTACGAGGACAGCGGGTTGCCCTCGGCGTCATGGCCGTTGATCTCGGCGAGGACGGCCTCGGCGTCCGGCTCGGCGGTCTCGCCCTTCGTCGGGTAGTCCCAGGCGAGGTCCAGCACGGGCCGGTCCATGGCGTCGGTGGAGGCGGCGAGCTTCTCGCGCACGAGCCGTCCGAGGTGGTAGGTGAACCACAGGTCGCTGCGCGCCTCACCGGGCGGTTCCACGGCCTGGTGGTGCCACTGCAGCAGGCGCTGGGTGTTGGTGAAGCTGCCGTCCTTCTCGGTGTGCGCGGCGGCCGGCAGGAAGAACACCTCGGTGCGGATGTCCTCGGTGCGCAGCTCACCCGTCTCGATCTCCGGTCCGTCCTGCCACCAGGTGGCCGACTCGATCAGGGAGAAGTCCCGTACGACGAGCCAGTCCAGGTTGGCCATGCCGAGGCGCTGCATCTTCCCGTCCGCCGACCCCACCGAGGGGTTCTCGCCCATCAGGAAGTAGCCCTTGCAGGTGCCGTCCAGCTGCGCCATGACCGTCTCGTAGGTGGAGTGCGAGCCGGTCAGCCGCGGCAGGTAGTCGAAGCAGAAGTCGTTCTCCGCGGTCGCGGCCTCGCCCCAGTACGCCTTGAGCAGGCTGACCAGGTACGACCGCATGTTGCCCCAGTAGCCCTTGCGGGCCGCGTCCGCCCGCACGAAGGTGTCCAGGTCCTGCTGGTGGTGGGCGTGCGGCATCGGGATGTAGCCGGGCAGCAGGTTGAACAGCGTCGGGATGTCCGTCGACCCCTGGATCGAGGCGTGCCCGCGCAGCGCGAGGATGCCGCCGCCGGGCCGGCCGATGTTGCCCAGCAGGCTCTGCAGCACGGCGGCCCCGCGGATGTACTGGACGCCCACCGTGTGCTGTGTCCAGCCGACCGCGTAGGCGAACGCGGTGGTGCGCTCCCGTCCGGAGTTCTCGGTGACCAGTTCGCACACCTGGCGGAACAGGTCCGGCGGGACACCGCAGATGGCCTCGACCATCTCCGGGGTGTAGCGGGCGTAGTGCCGCTTGAGGACCTGGAAGACGCAGCGGGGGTGCGAGAGCGTCTCGTCGCGTTCGGGTTCCTCCTCGCCCACGTCGGCGCCGCCCGCGCCGTGGGCCTCGCCGCGGGCCGCCTCCGTCACCGCGCTGCCGTCGCCGGTGCGCGCGGCGAACTCCTCGTCGCGCTCGCCCGACGCCGACTGGTACTCCGTACCGGCGTACTGCCAGGTGGTGTTGTCGTAGCTGCGGGTGTCGGGGTCGAGGCCGGAGAAGACGCCGTCGAGGTCCTCGGTGTCGCGGAAGTCCTCGCGCAGGACGACGGGACCGTTGGTGTACGCCACCACGTAGTCACGGAAGTACTTGTCGTTGCTCAGGACGTAGTTGATGATCCCGCCGAGGAAGGCGATGTCCGAGCCCGCGCGCAGCGGCACATGGACGTCGGCCATCGCGCTGGTCCGGGTGAAGCGCGGGTCGACGTGGATGACCTTCGCGCCGCGGGCCTTCGCCTCCATCACCCACTGGAACCCGACCGGATGGCACTCGGCCATGTTCGAGCCCTGGATGACGATGCAGTCGGAGTTCTGCAGGTCCTGCTGGAAGGTGGTCGCGCCGCCGCGGCCGAACGAGGTTCCCAGACTGGGAACGGTGGAGGAGTGTCAAACACGCGCCTGGTTCTCGATCTGCACGGCGCCCAGCGCGGTGAACAACTTCTTGATCAGGTAGTTCTCCTCGTTGTCCAGCGTGGCCCCGCCCAGGCTGGCGATGCCGAGCGTGCGCCGCGTGCGGGTCTCGTCGACCTCCCACTGCCAGCCCGCCCGGCGCGCCTCGATCACGCGGTCGGCGATCATGTCCATGGCCGTGTCGAGGTCGAGGCGCTCCCACCCGGTGCCGTGCGGGCGCCGGTAGAGGACGTGGTGCTCGCGGGCGCCGCCGGTGGTCAGCTGGAGGCTCGCCGAGCCCTTGGGGCACAGCCGGCCGCGGGAGATGGGCGAGTCGGGGTCACCCTCGATCTGTGTGACCCGCTCGTCCTGGACGTACACGTTCTGGCCGCAGCCCACGGCGCAGTACGGGCAGATGGACTTCACCACGCGGTCCGCCGACGCCACCCGGGGAGCGAGCCGTGCGCTCCTCCCGCTCTTCGCGGCGGCACCGCGGCCCAGGGGGTCCGTGCCCTTCAGCTGGCGGTAGACCGGCCAGGAGTCGATCCATGTGCGCACGCCCATGTCCGTCCGCCCTTTCTCCGCCACCCTCCGCGCGGCCCATTTTCCCGCAACCGGGTCCGCGCGGCATCCGCTGCCCGTCCACCGCGCGCGGCACCGCGCGGAGTACCCGGCGCAGCCACGCCGAAACGGTCAGCCGGGCCCGGGCCCGGGCCGGTGGCCGTCGGACCGTGCGCGGGCCTCCAGTCGCTCCCGCTGCGGTACGACGGTGTACTTCGGGTCCTCGGCGGAGGCCACGCCGGCGTGGAACACACCGAAGCGCAGGGCCGCCGAACCGGCCAGCAGGGCCGCACCCGCCGCCGCGGCGAGCAGCCGGGCCCGCCCGCTCGCGTGGCCCCGGCCCTCCGTGTACGCCGCCAGCACGGCACCGCCCGCCGTGAGCACCTCGGCCGCGCGCAGCTGCCGGCGCTGCGCACCCTGCTCGTAGGGTTCGGCCGCCAGGCCCATACGGCGCTTCATCAGCCCGAAGGCGCCCAGTTCCAGACCGGCGCCCAGCACCGCCATCCGGCGCGCGGGCCCGGTCTCCCGGAGCGGCGCGCAGACCAGGGCGAACCCGGCCGCCGCGGTGGCGGCCGAACCCGCGAAGACGAACGGCATCTCCCGGTGGCCCTCGTGCCACGACGGCACCGCCGTGTCGGACAGCAGGACCGCCGTGTACGTCGCGACGGCCGGGCCGAGCGCCGCCGCGCCGCCCGTGGCGGCGGCACCGACGGTCCCGTGGCGGCGGGCGACATCGGTGGCGAGGGCGGCGAAGGTGAGCGGTGCGTAGCCCGCCAGCAGCCACGACCCGAGGTTCATCGGCGAGGTGGGTTTGAAGACGCGGAGCATGTTGAGGAAGCGGGCGGGGCGTCCGAGGTCGTGCACGAGCGCCACCAGGGACAGCGAGATCGCCCCGGACGCGCCCAGCTTCGCCGCGCGGGCCAGCCCCGGGCGACCGGTGACCTGGCCCCCGGCGGCCAGCAGGGAGGACGCCCCCGCGAGTCCGCCGAGGTAGAGGTAGCCCGCGATGTCCGGCGCCTTCCACGTCGGCCTGTTCAGGATCGGCTTGCCGTAGTACGAGGAGAACTCCGCCTCCGGCACCATCGCCTGCTCCCCGCGCCCACGCCCACGGCTCCGGCGACGCCGGCCGGCGGTGAGGGCGTCGCGTCCGGGGCGCGCGCCGTCCGTCCCGTGCGGGGTGACGTCGGACCCGCTCGTCGCTGCCTCCTGGGGGAACGGCTCGTCGTGCTCTCCGTGCCGGACGCCCCGTCCCGGCATCCAGGCGAATCGCCTCATCGCGGCCTCCGGGCGAAACTGACTGCGGCCAGCGCGGCGAGCGACGCGGCGGCCGCCGCCGCGTGCCGCCACATGGCGGGCAGATCACGGGTGGTGACGACGGGATCGGGCGGCAGCCCGTAGACCTCCGGCTCGTCCAGCAGCAGGAAGAACGCCCCGTCGCCCCCGACGCCGTCCTGCGGGTCCTCGCCGTACAGGCGGGCGTCCGTGACCCCGGCCGCGTGCAACTGCGTGACCCGGGCCGCCGCGCGCTCGCGCAGTTCGTCCAGGGGACCGAACTGGATGGAGTCGGTGGGGCATGCCTTGGCGCAGGCCGGTTCCATGCCGACGCCGAGGCGGTCGTAGCACATGGTGCACTTCCAGGCGCGGCCGTCGTCCTTGCGCTGGTCGATGACGCCGTACGGACAGGCCGGGATGCAGTAGCCGCAGCCGTTGCAGATGTCCTCCTGGACGACCACCGTGCCGAACTCGGTGCGGAACAGCGATCCGGTGGGGCACACGTCGAGGCACGCCGCGTGCGTGCAGTGCTTGCACACGTCCGAGGACATCAGCCAGCGCAGTTCGGTACGTCCGTCGGGCGCGACGGGGGAGACGGGTGCGGGTGCGGGTGCGGGAGCGGCACCCAGATTCGTGGCGGCCGTGAAGACGTCGACGTCCTCGTGGCCGATGCCCTCTTCCTGCGCGACGAGCGGCTTGCGCTGCTCGATGAAGGCGACGTGCCGCCAGGTGCTGGCGCCGAGCCCTTCGGTGTTGTCGTAGGACATGCCGGTCAGCTGCAGGCCGTCCTCCGGGATGGCGTTCCACTCCTTGCACGCCACCTCGCACGCCTTGCAGCCGATGCACACGGAACTGTCGGTGAAGAAGCCCATGCGCGGCGGATGGTCGGGGTACCCGGCGGCCCCGGCCGGGTCGGGCCACTGACCGGTCGGCCGGCCGCCGAGGGCCGCGCCCTTGCCTGTTCCCGCACGTGCGGTGCCGTCCTCCGTCATGCCCGGGACCTCCTCGCTCACCACTCGTCGGCCCCCTGTGGCCGGACGCCTTCCCGAGGCGGTGCTCACTGCTCACGGAACCGGCGTCGCACCCGCGGCCCGGGTGCCCACGGCGGTGACACCCCACGCACGAAAGTCTGCGCGTGTTCGTCACCACCGGCCGGACCGAGTCGTGCTGCCGCGGCCGTCTCACCTCCAGCAGACGCCCTGTCCCGGGTGTCCGCAGCCCGGGCGGGCCCGTTCGCGGCGCGAAGGCCGCGACGGCGGCCAGGCCGCCGGGGTCGCGGCCTGGCCGGCAGTCAGGCGGCGAAGGCGTCCACGCCTGTCAGTTCGGCGGACAGGGCCCACAGGCGGGCGGCCTGCTCGGGATCCGTGGCCCACTCCTTGACGCCCACCCGTGCACCGTCCGCGGGGGCGGGTCCGGCGATGTCGCAGTCCTCCAGGTAGACGCCGCCCATGCCGTCCAGCTGGGGGGAGGTCGCCGCCCAGACCTGCGTCGCCGCGCCTTGCTGCGGCGTCTTGAACGCCTCGGGGTGGAGCAGGTTGCCGTCCTCGTCGATCCAGCCCCGCTCGACCATCTCCTGCTTCGCCAGATGCCGCTGGAGGGGGGTGAGGATGCCGCCGGGGTGCAGCGAGAAGGCCCGCACGCCGCACTCCCGGCCGAGCCGGTCGAGATGCACGGCGAACAGGGCGTTGGCCGTCTTGGCCTGGCCGTACGCCTCCCACTTGTCGTAGTCGCTCCGCCAGTGGACGTCGTCCCAGTGGACGGGGGAGCGATGGTGACCGGACGAGGAGACCGCGACGACGCGGGCGCCGCCCGGCTCGATCGCCGGCCAGAGGCGGTTGACGAGGGCGAAGTGGCCGAGGTGGTTGGTGGCGAACTGCGCCTCCCAGCCCGGTCCCACCCGGGTCTCCGGGCAGGCCATGACCGCGGCGCTGTCGATGACCATGTCCAGGCTCCGGCCCGAGGCGAGGAACCGCTCGGCGAACGCGCGCACGCTGTCGAGGTCGGCGAGGTCCAGTTCGTCCACCTCGACGCCGTCGATCCCGGCCAGGTTCTCCCGCGCCGCGTCGACCCGGCGTGCCGGGACGACGACCTGGGCGCCCGCCTTGGCGAGCGCCCGCGTCGTCTCGACGCCGATGCCCGAGTAGCCGCCGGTCACCAGGGCGAGCCGGCCCGTGAGGTCGATCCCCGCGAGGACGTCGTCGGCGGTGCTCCGGGCGCCGAACCCGGAACCGAGCTTGTGCTGAGGTGTGGTGCGGTAGCTCATGGATCCACGCTACGAATTCGAGTGCCCTCGAAGTCAAACGCTGCCCCGGTCGGACCGCGGCCACACGTAGGGCAGATCGTCCGGCACTCCGGGGAACGCGTCCGCGTACGACTCCGGGTCCTTGCGCACGAGCGCGGAGCGGTGACTGAGGTGGAAGGCGGCGTCGCCCAGCCAGGGCGGCAGCTCCCCGGCGGCGGCGAGCGCGGCCTGGTCCCGCACGGGGGCGCCCGGACGGGACGCGCCGAGGCCCGCGACGAGCGAGGCGGCACAGCTGTCCTGGTGCCCCTGCTCACGCCAGACCCGGCAGACCTCCAGCCCGTAGCGGACCAGCGCCTCCTCGTAGCCGCTCCACATGCGCACCGCGGGGTGCCTGCGCCAGCCGTACCCCGGCACGGTCAGGCCCCGCAGCACCTGGAGCGCCTCGACCCGCTGCTTGCCCAGCCGGCGACGGTCGAGCAGCAACGCGGAACGGCGGAAGTCCGGATCGGGCAGGAACGTCTGCATGAGCGCCGTCCTGACGTGGGGGTGGTGCGGATGCGCCGCCGTCTTCGGGCGGTCCGGCCGGCCTCGGGGGCGCGCACCACCATTCTCACGCGGGCGGGCCGGCACTGCCCGGATCGTTGGGGTGGGGCTCCAGTTCGGTGACGTCAGCGGTCATCCAGGGCCACAACGGCAGTGTGCCGAGGACGTCCCGGCGCAGTTCCGCCTCGTCGGCGGCGCGCCACACGCCGATGCTGCGCCGCTCCCCGACGGGGCGCCACAGCCGCACCAGGTGCCCGCCGGCCGCCAGTTCCCCGGCACGTGCGGCCTCCGCGGCCCGGACCCGGTCGACCTCCGCCGGGTCCGTGCCCTCCGGGACGGTGGTGGTGAGTTCGACGAGGAACTCTCGCATGTTCGTACTCTCTCTCGTGTGGGCGTCCCGGCGCCCGGGGAAGGGAACGGGGACCGCCGTGCGCGGCCCCCGCCGCGGTGCCTCAGTCCTCGGGAGCGGTCCGGGAGACGTGGTACTGACGTATCTTCCAGTCGTTCTCGTCGCGCCGCAGGACCAGCGACAGGTGCACCTTCGCCTCCCACCCCGCCGGGTCGCTGAAGGTGACGTCGGCGAAGCCGCCGGCCACGCTCTCGCCGAGGGCGTAGGTGTGCAGGACCGTGACGTCGGCGCGCCGGTCAGGCGCGACCGCCGCGTAGTAGGACCGCACGCTCTCGCGGCCGACGGTCGGCACCGGCCCGAAGCCCTGGAAGAGCGCGTCGGGGGTGAACAGCTCGGCCATCACGTCCGGCCGGTGGTGGTCGAAGGCGTCCTTCCAGCGGGTGAGGACGTCGTGCAGGGGGTGACTCATGGCCTTGCTCCTCCTGATCCGGGGGGATCGAGGTCGAGGGGGTCAGTGCCCGGCGGTCTGTCCGCCGTCGACGGGGAGGATCGCGCCGGTGACGAAGGGGGCGTTCTCCAGGTAGACGACCGCGTCGGCGATGTCGGCGACCTCTCCCATGCGGCCCAGGGGGTGCATGGCGGCAAGCGTCTCGTGGTGCTCCTCGGGGTGCATGGGCGTCTTGATCGTGCCGAGGGCCACCGCGTTGGCGCGGATGCCGCGGGAGGCGTACTCGATGGCCAGTGCCTTGGTGGCGGCCTGCAGCCCGCCCTTGGACAGGGACGCGAGCACCGACGGCACTCCCGAGTTGGGGTGGTCGACCAGGCTGGTGGTGACCTGGACGACGTGGCCGCCGCCCTGCCGGAGCATCTGCTCTATCGCGAGCTGGCTGATGCGGAAGAAGCCGTCGACGTTCACCCCGAGGACCGCCTCGTAGTCCTCCCGCGTGTACTCGGTGAACGGCTTGGCGAGGAAGATCCCCGCGTTGTTGACGAGCGTGTCGATCCGGCCGAACCGCTCCACACCGGCCGCGATGACGCGCTCGGCGGTGTCACGGTCGGCGATGTCTCCCTGGACGGTGAGGACGTCGGTGTCCTGCGACGGGGCGATGCCGCGCGAGGTGGCGACGACGGCGTAGCCCAGCTTGCGGTACGCGGTGACCAGACCCGCGCCGATGCCCTGCGACGCACCGGTGACGACCGCGACCTTCTGTGTCCGAGTGCTCATGATGACCTCTCCGGGAAGTGGGGGACCGATCGACAGCCGACCGGTCGTCTAAAGTAGACGACCGGTCGATTATATGCAAAGCGGGGCGCCGGGTGGGGTGTGTGAGAAGCGTCGCCGGTGTGCACGCGCCGGTCGCGGCGAGGGACGATGGAGTGGCCGTCGTAGGGAAAGCCGGCCCGTGGTCCGGCCGGCGGATCGGCGGCCGGAAGGAGCCAGGGGTATGCGTGCGACCGAACCCCTCCGGAGTGCTCCCGGCACGTCGGGCGGGGTCGCGTCGGGGTCCGGTGGTCTGCTGGACGTGCTGAACGTGGCCGCAGTCCTGCTGGACGCCGAGGGCCGGATCGACCTGTGGAGCCCCCAGGCCGAGCTCCTCTTCGGCTACAGCGCCGAGGAGGCGCTGGGCCGGTACGCCGCCCGGCTGCTGATCGACGAGGAGGACCTGGAGACCGTGCTCGACCTGTTCGCCCGGGTCATGCGCGACGGCGAGAGCTGGGCCGGGGTCTTCCCCGTCCGGCACAAGGACGGCAGCAGGCGCCTGGTGGAGTTCCGCAACATGCGGCTGCTGGACGAGCGGGGCGACTACTACGCGCTCGGGCTGGCCGCGGACCAGGCGACGCTGCGCCAGGTGGAGCGCAACCTCTCCCTGTCCGACCAGCTGGTGTCCCAGTCACCGATCGGGCTGGCCATGCTGGACGGCGACCTTCGCTACCTCTCCGTCAATGCCGCGGAGGAACGGATGAACGGCGTGCCGGCCGCCCAGCACGTCGGTCGTCACGTCAGTGAGGTGCTGCCCCACCTGGACCGGTCCTTCGAGCAGTCCATGCGCCAGGTGCTGGCCACCGGGACGCCGATCCTGGACCAGTACACCGTGGGCCGCACGGCGGCCGACCCGGACAACGACCACGCCTGGTCGGTCTCGTTCTACCGGCTCGAAGCCTCCAGCGGCACGGTTCTGGGCGTGGCCACCTCCAGCGTCGACGTCACCGACCGGCACCGCGCCGTCGAGGAGCAGCGCCGCACCGCCCTGACCCTCCAGCGCAGCCTGCTGCCGCACCCTCCACCGCAGCGCCCCGGCCTCGACGTCGCCTACCGCTACCGTCCCGCGCAGGCCACCGTCGAGATCGGCGGCGACTGGTTCGACGTCATTCCCCTGGCGGGCGACAAGACGGCACTCGTCGTCGGCGACGTCATGGGCAGCGGCGTCACGGCCGCGGCGGCCATGGGGCAGCTGCGCACCGCCACGAGGACCCTGGCCGACCTCGATCTGCCACCCGCCCAGGTGCTGCACCACCTCGACCACATCACCGACGACCTCGAAACCCTCGCGACGTGCGTCTACGCCGTCTTCGACCCCGGCGCGGCGCAATGCCGGATCTCGCTCGCGGGGCATCTGCCGCCCGCGCTCCTGCACGCGGACGGGGCCTGCGAACTCCTCGTCCTGCCCACCGGCGCGCCGCTGGGCGGCTGCGGCATCGCCTTCGACTCCACCTCCTTCGCCTTCGGGCCCGGCGATCAGCTCGTCCTGTACACCGACGGCCTCGTCGAGCGGCGTGACCGGCCCATCGACACCTGCCTGGAGGTGCTGCTGGCCGTCCTGGACGACCCGGCCCGACCGCTGGACACCACCTGCGACCGGCTCCTGCGCATCCTGCGCACCGGAGGGGACCGCGACGACGTGGCCCTGCTCATCGCCCGAGCCGGTTGAGCGGCAGCGGCGGCAAGGCCGAAAACCACCCGGCTGACCGAGATCGACCGGTGCGCCCCCACCGCATCCGTACTCCCGGACCCCCCTGCGCGATCGGTACGCGCCAAAGGCGCCACCGCCGCGCCGGTGGATCCCGGCCCGCACCGCCGCCCCGCGGCCCCCTCGCCGTACCGGGCGCGGCGTGCACGTATACGATCCGCGACCTCTCGTCACACTTCCCCCGCACCACCTTCACGCGAAGCGCACTTTCGGTCGTCCCCGGATCGCGGCCGCCCTGCGGGGGCAGACGGCCGGTCGCCCCCGTGCCTAGCCTCCCTGGCCATGCGATCACCTCTGATGAGACGCCTCGGTCTCACCACCGTCCTCGCCCTCGTCCTCGCCGTGTTCGGCCTGGCCCCCGCCGCGAGCGCCGATCCGGCCCCCGCCGAGCTGTCCTTCACCACCGATGCCGCCACCACCACGCCGGGCGGCACGGTCGACGTGTCGATGACGCTCACGAACAACAAGACGTACGACATCTGGTTCGTCTACCAGACGATCGACCCCACCTGGCTGACCACCCAGCGCCCGGACCTCAAGTACTCCTTCACCGGCTGCACCCTCACCGCGCCGAGCGGCACCAGCTCGTGTTCGGGCACCGGCCCCGCCAACCTCGGCGCCAACTACGGCGCCACGATCCCGCCCGGCCAGAGCCGCACCGTGACGCTGACGCTGCAGGTCGCCCCGGACTCCGGCTGCAACGGGAACATCGGCTTCTACTCGTACTTCTACGCCGAGTTCAGCGACACCGCGAGCATCAGCGGCGGTCCGGTCTACACGCCCGAGACGCGCGTGCTGTGCGCCTGACGCCCCGCGCCGGGCGGGACGCCATGACCAGAAACCCCTCCATGGTCGTCCGCCGCGCGGTTCGCTCCCGATGACAGCTCCGCCGGCGAGCCCACAGGGCCCGCCGGCGGCTTGCTTCACCCCTCCCACCTGGGCAGTCGCCCTCGAAGGGGGGTCCCGCGGGGGTGGGTGCCGGGGTGGTGGACACCCGGCCCGAGCCGAGTCGGTGCCTGCCGGCCACCTGCTTTTTTCCGTCAGGTTTCGCAACGGAACCACAAAAGCTTCACAGGTACCCCACCATTTGACGCGACGGATGCGTGAACGACCGGTCTCTGAGGGGGAAGCCGGCGGCACGCGAGGGGGTGCGTCCGCTCCGCGGAGCCGTACTCACCCCTGCCCTGGGGAGGGGACAGCACCGCATGAAGCGGACTTTTCGCACCACTCTGGTGACGACGGGCGCGCTGATAGCCGCCCTCTGCGTGCCGGCTGCGGCCGCACCGGCGGACGCCGCCGACGCCCGTGTCGACCTGCGGGTGCTCGTCGTGACCGACGGGGGGCCGGCGACCGACGCCATCGCGGCCGAACTGGACGCCGCGGGAACGCCGTACACGGAGATCGACCTCACCCGTGCCGACCGGCCCGTGATCGACGCCGGCTATCTCGCGGACACCGTGGACGGCCGGGACCGCGCCAGGTTCCAGGCCGTGGTGCTGCCCAACGACAACCCGTTCCCGGCGAACTCCCCGGAGATGGCCGCGCTCGTGGCCTACGAGCGGGCCTACGACATCCCGCAGGTCGACGCGTACACGTACGCGCGTCCCGAGGCCGGGCTCCAGTACCCGGTGTTCGGCGGTTACTCCGGCAGCCTCGACGGGGTGAGCGCCCGGATCACCGACGCCGGCCGGTCCGGTCCGTTCGGCTACCTCGACGGTGCGGTGCCGTTCGAGGACAACTCGCCCACCGTGGGCGAGAGTTACGCCTACCTGTCGACGCCGGTCGCCGGCGCCGACTTCACCCCGTACGTCGAGGCGGCCATCCCGGGCACCGGCAGGCGCGGCTCGCTGGTCGGTGAGTACCGGCACGACGGACGGCGCGAACTCGTCGTGACCTTCGTCTACAACCAGTACCAGCAGCAGTTCCGGCTGCTGGCCCGCGGCATCGTGGCCTGGATGACCGACGGCATCCACCTCGGCGCCTCCCGCAACTACTTCGCCGTGCACGTCGACGACGTCTTCGCGGCGGACGACCGCTGGAACTCCACGCTCAACTGCACGCCCGGCGACGTCGACTGCACGGACCCGAACGCCACGCCCGACCCGATCCGCATGGTCCCCGCGGACGTCGACCACGCGGTCGCCTGGCAGCGTGAGCGCGGTTTCACCCTCGACTTCGCCTACAACGGCGCCGGCAGCGTCGACCACCGCGAGGACAACGGCGGCGCCGACCCGCTGGCCGACCGGCTCCTCACCGAACGCGGTGAGTTCCGCTGGATCAACCACACCTACACGCACGCCTTCCTCGGCTGCAAGCAGGACACCGCCGTCGTGCCCTGGCGCTGCGCCACCAACGCCGACGGATCCGTCAAGTGGGTCAGCCGCAACGACATCGCCGACGAGATCGCGGCCAACCGGGTGTGGGGACGCCTCGCCGGACTGCCCCTCGACGACGACGAGTTGGTCACCGGCGAGCACTCCGGACTGCGGGTCCTGCCGCAGCAGACGGTGGACAACCCGAACCTGGCGCCCGCCCTGGCCGACAACGGCGTCGACTGGCTGGCCTCGGACAACTCCCGCGAGCCCGACCAGCGGCGGGTCGGGGCGGCCACCACGGTGCCCCGCTACCCGATGAACATCTTCTACAACGCGGGCAGGGCGGCCGAGCAGGTCGACGAGTACAACTGGATCTACACCAGCCGCGCACAGGGCGGCAGCGGCATCTGCGAGGACAACCCGGCCACCACCACCTGCCTGCCCGCCCCGCTCGACCTCGCCACCGGCTACGCGGACCACATCGTCCCGCTGGAGCGGCAGATCGCCCTCGGCCACGTCCTGGCCAACGACCCCAAGCCGCACTTCATCCACCAGTCGAACCTGGCCGAGGACCGCATCGCCTACCCCGTCCTCGACGGGGTCCTCGACGCCTACGACACGCTCTTCGCGTCGAACACCCCCCTGGTGAACCTGCCGATGGCGGACATCGGGGCCGAACTCCAGCGCCGCGCCGCCTGGCGCGCCGCCGTGCGGGACGGACAGGTCACCGCCTACCGCATCGGCACCACCGTCACCGTCGAGGGCCCGGCCGGTGTGACCGTCCCCGCGACCATGCCCGACGGCACCACGCGGGCCGGCTCCGCCTTCGGTGAGGCCTACGCGGGCGACCGGTCCGGATGGACCGCCTCCGCCGGCGCGCCGCTCACCCTCACCCTGCCGGGCTCCGCCGCCGCCTCCACGGCCTCCGACACCGTCGGCTCCGCGCCCGCCGGTGAGCCGGCGCCGGACACCCGCGTGCCCGAGGGCGTCGCCGAACCCCTTTCCCCCGGCGCGGGGAGCTGACCGGACCACCGGCAGCGAGGTCCCGGCCGCCCGTCGGCGGCCGGGACCGGCACGACCACCCACACCTCGGCCGTGGAGCACATCGATGCACGTTCACCCCAGCGGGCGGCCCTTCGGCGCGACCCGCGTCACCCTCCTCACCGAAGGCACCTACCCCCACAGTCACGGCGGCGTGAGCGTCTGGTGCGACCAGCTCGTCACCGGCATGCCGGACATCGACTTCGACGTCATCGCCGTCACGGGCACCGGCCGTGAGCCGGTCGTGTGGGAACTGCCGGACCACGTCTCCGGCGTCCTGTCCGTCCCCATGTGGGGCGACGCCCCGGCGGGCGGCCCGCCCCGCGGCCGCGCCCGCAGACGGCTCGCGGACGCCTACGAGCGTTTCGTGACCGCGCTGCTCGACCCGGGCGCCGAGCACGGCTTCGCCCCCGCCCTGTACACGCTGGCGGGGGCGGCGGCGGACGGAGCGCTCAGCCCCTTCCTGCGCGGCGACACCGCGATCGCGGTGCTGACCGCCGTATGGCGGCGGCCGGGGCTGGCCGTGCGTGAGGCGGGCCCGACCCTGCACGACGCCCTCACGGCGACCGGGCTGCTCGAGCACGCCCTGCGCCCGCTGGCCGCACCGCCACCCGAGAACGGCGTCGCGCACGCCGTCAGCGGCGGGGTCGCCGTCCTGCCCGGGCTCGCGGCCCTCGAACGCCACGGGGTGCCCCTGCTGTTGACCGAGCACGGCGTCTACCTGCGCGAGCGCTACCTCGGCTACCGCACCGCTCCCTACCGCTGGCCGGTGAAGGCGGTGATCCTGGGCTTCTTCCGGCTGCTGGCGGAGGAGAGCTACCGCCGGGCGGCACTGATCACCCCCGGCAACCGCTACAACCGGCTGTGGGAGGAGCAGGGCGGCGCCGACCCGGCGTCGATCCGCACGGTCTACAACGGCGTCGACCCCGCCGCGTTCCCGCCGGCCGGCCCCGAGCCGGGGACGCCGACCCTCAGCTGGGCCGGGCGGGTCGACCCGATCAAGGACCTGGAGACCCTCATCCGGGCCTTCGCCCTCGTCCGCGACCGGCTGCCCGACGCGCGGCTGCGGATGTTCGGCGGGACGCCCCGGGGCGGAGAGGCCTACCGGGAGCGCTGCGAGGCGCTCGCCGCCGAGTTGGGACACGCCGACGCCGTGACGTTCGAGGGACGCGTCGACGACATCAAGGACGCCTACGCGGCGGGCAACGTCGTGATGCTGTCCAGCATCAGCGAGGGCTTCCCCTTCACCCTGATCGAGGCCATGTCGTGCGGACGGGCGACCGTCTCCACCGACGTGGGCGGTGTCCGGGAGGCCGTCGGCGACACCGGTCTCGTGGTGCCGCCGCGCGACCCGGAGGCGATGGCCGCGGCCGCCCTGGAACTGCTCGGCGACCCCGCCCGGCGCCGGGCCATGGGCGAGGCGGCCCGGCTGCGCGTGATCGAGCAGTTCACGCTCCGGCAGACCATCGACACGTTCCGCGCCATCTACCACGAACTCGCCACGGGCCCGCAGCAGTCGCCCGACCGGATCGTCCTGCCCGCCCCGGCGGTCACCGGCACCGGGAGCCTCGCCGTATGAGCGGGCCGATGTCCCTCGAACCCGGCGGCGTCGAACAGGACACGCTGGCGCTGCGGCTGGCCCGGCCCCGGCGCCGCCGCCCCCGCTGGGCCCTGGACGACACGGCCGACGACAGGACGCTCGCGATCCGGGTGCCGCGCCAGGGACCCGACGAGGAGGCGGTCAGCGCGCTCGCCGCCGAACTCGCCGACCGCATAGGCCCGGCCGTCCACCCCTACGAGGTGGCCGCGCTGCTGGAGGCGGACGGCCTGTCCGCCTCCGTCGTCAACGAGCGCTACGGCCATCCGAACCTGTTCTCCCTGGCGTCA
Organism: Streptomyces sp. NPDC089424; assembly: GCF_044749345.1. Lineage (NCBI taxonomy): Bacteria > Bacillati > Actinomycetota > Actinomycetes > Kitasatosporales > Streptomycetaceae > Streptomyces > Streptomyces sp. NPDC089424. Next base: position 777,329 of record NZ_JBIVHU010000002.1, on the reverse strand, counting down.
GCGCTGTACGCGCGCGTGCCACGGTCGTTCCCCGAGCCGTCCGCGCCGCCCGACCCGTGGCGGCCCGACACGGTCCGCTGCCTGCTGCGCGGGGTGCTGTTCGCCCTGCCCGCGCTGGCCTACCTGCTCACCGCCCCGCTGTGGCCCGTCGCGCGGTACGCACCCGTCCTGGTCGTGGCGGGCATCGCCTCCTGGGCCTGGGGACAGGCCCTCGGACACCGCGCGCACCTCCGGCTGGTGAGGGGCCGCCGGGAGGCCTCCGGCACCCTGCTGACCGGTTCCCTGCTCGGCGCAGCGGTGGCCACCGGACTCGCCGCACTGCCCGCCGGAGGCGGCGGTACGGTCCTCGCGGTGGCGGCCGGACAGTCGCTGTACCTGGCGGCGGCCGGCGTGCTGCTGGTGCTGGCCCGGGAGAGGCTGCTGCTGGCCGCGCTCAGCCCGCTGGTCGCGGGGGCCGCGCTGCTGCCGTGGTGGGAACCGGGTCCCGTCCTGCGGTGGACACTGCCCCTGCTGGCGCTGCTGGCCACCCTCGCCGCCACCGCCCACGTCCTGCGGGCGGGCCTCGCGACCGCGGCCGCCCCCGGCGGTCCGCGCCCGCCCCTGCTCTCCTCCCTCCCGTACGGCCTGTTCGGGCTGGCCGCGGCCGTGCTGGTCATGCTGGAAGGCCGGCGGCACCCGTACGCGGTGATCGCGCTGACGCTGAGCATGGGCCCGGCCGAGTGGCTGCTGTACCGCTACCGGGGCTGGTCGGTCGCCGCCCTGCGGGTCAGCCGGACACCGCGGGCGTTCGTACGCCGCTCGGCCGCCGTCCTCGGCCTCTGCCTGACCTGCTACCTGCTGCTGTTGCTGCCCCCGGCGCTGCTGACCGGAGCCGACCCCGCCGCCGTGCTGCTCCTCGCGGCGGCCCTGTGGACCGCGCTCCTCCTGCAGGCCTTCGGCATCGCCTGGCCGCCGGCCGTGCTCTGCCTTGCGGCGGCCGGCGCCGCCGGTGCGGTCACCTGGCTGCACCTGCCACCCGGCCCGGCCGTTCTGCCGGCCGCCTGCGGTGTGGCCGCCGTCTGCCTCGCGGCCTGTGCGGTACGCCTGCTCGGCAGGCCGTCCCCGCACCTCTGACCTCGCCGCTGCCCACCCGCCGCGCGCCCACCGGAGCGGCACCTTGCCCTTGCCACGACGAAAGGAACCGAAGAGTTGACCTCCGCACCGCTCGCCGCCGTCACCGGAGCCGAAGGTTTCATCGGCTCGCACCTCACCGAGGCGCTCGTCGCCTCCGGACACCGCGTCAGGGCCATGGCCCAGTACAACTCCTTCTCCTCCTACGGCTGGCTGGAGAGCCTGCCCGCCGAGGTGCTCGACCAGGTGGAGATCGTCCTCGGCGACGTACGAGATCCCGGCTCGGTACGCGGACTGCTCGACGGCGCCGACTGCGCGTACCACCTGGCCGCGCTCATCGCGATCCCGTACTCCTACCAGGCCCCGCACAGCTACGTGGACACCAACGTCACCGGCACCCTCAACGTGCTGGAGGCGGTACGCGCGCTGGGCACACCGCGCCTCGTGCACACCTCGACCAGCGAGACCTACGGCACCGCGCAGACCGTGCCGATCACCGAGGACCACCCCATCAACACCCAGTCCCCGTACGCCGCTTCGAAGGCCGGGGGCGACCGGCTCGCCGACAGCTACCACGCCAGCTTCGGCACCCCCGTGGTGACGCTGCGGCCCTTCAACACCTTCGGCCCGCGCCAGTCGATGCGCGCGGTGATCCCCACCGTCGTCGGCCAGGTGGCGGCAGGGCAGCGCACCATCACCCTCGGCGACCTGCGGCCCACCCGGGACTTCACCTTCGTCGAGGACACCGCGCAGGCCTTCCTCGCGGTCGGCACCGCCCCGGCCGAGCAGGTCGTGGGCCGCACCTTCAACGCCGGGACCGGCGGCGAGATCTCCGTCGGCGACCTGGTCGCGCTGATCGGCAAGGTCATGGACGCGCCCCTCGACGTCCGTGAGGACGCCGAACGCCTGCGCCCCGCGGCCTCCGAGGTGATGCGCCTCGTCGCCGACGCGACCCGGCTGACCGCTGCGACCGGCTGGCGGCCCGGTCACACGCTGGAGGAGGGACTCTCGCGCACCGCGCGGTGGTTCGCCGATCCGGCCAACCTCGCCCGCTACAAGACCGGCATCTACAACATCTGACCCGACCGGACGTACTCGCAGGAGGTATGCCATGCACGCAGTCATCCTGGCCGGAGGAAAGGGCGTTCGGCTGCGGCCGTACACCACGGCGCTGCCCAAGCCCCTGGTTCCCATCGGCGACCAGCACGCCATCCTGGAGATCGTGCTGCGCCAGCTGTCCACGGCCGGTTTCACCCACTGCACCCTCGCCATAGGCCACTTGGGCGAGATCATCCGCGCCTATGTCGGCGACGGCGCGCAGTGGGGCATGAGAGTCGACTACGCCACCGAGGAGAGCCCGCTCGGCACCATGGGTCCGCTGCTCCAACTGCGCGAGCGTCTCCCGGAGCACTTCCTGGTCATGAACGGCGACGTGCTCACCGACCTCGACTACGCCGACGTGCTGCGCCGGCACGAGGAGTCGGCGGCGCCGCTGACCATCGCCACGTACGCCCGCAAGGTGCACATCGACTTCGGCGTGCTGACGACGGACGACAGCCGCGTGGTCGCCTTCACCGAGAAGCCCAGCATCGACTACCGGGTGTCCATGGGCGTCTACGGCGTCTCGCGGACCACCCTCGACGGCTACACGCCCGGCCTTCCGCTGGGCTTCGACGAGCTGGTGCTGGATCTGCTCGCGGCCGGACAGCCGCCGCACGCCTACGAGTTCGACGGCTACTGGCTGGACATCGGGCGCCCCGACGACTACGACCGGGCCAACGCGGAGTTCACCAGCCGCAAGTCCTTGCTGCTCAAAGGAGCCTGAGCACCGATGCGCATCCTCGTCCTCGGCGCCACCGGCTACCTGGGCGGACACGTCGTCGAGCGGCTGCGTGCCCGCCCCGGCACGCAGCTGCTCGTCGGCGGCCGCTCACCCGACGCCGACGTCGCCGTCGACCTCGCCCGTGGCGGCCCGCGCGAACTGGCCGAGGCGCTGGCCGGGGCCGCGCCCGCGGTCGTCGTGAACTGCGCGGGCGCGACCGGGGGCGACGCCGTCACCCTCGCGGAGGTCAACGCGCGCGGCCCCGCCGCGCTGTGCGCCGCACTGCGGGAGGCGGCTCCCGCGGCCCGCCTGGTCCATCTCGGCTCGGCCGCCGAGTACGGACCCGGCACACCGGGCCTGCGGGTGCGGGAGTCGGACCCGGCCGGCCCGGTCGGGCCCTACGGCGCGACCAAGCTGGCGGGCACGGTGGCGGTGACCGCGTCGGGTCTGGACGCGGTGGTGCTGAGGGTGGGGAACCCGGTGGGACCGGGGGCCCCGCCCACCGGGCTGCCCGGACGGGTCGCCGCGCTGCTCGGCGAGGCCGGGCGCGATCCGGACGCGACGCTGCGGCTCGGCGACCTCTCGGCGCACCGCGACTTCGTGGACGTACGCGACGTGGCCGCCGCGGCGGAGCTCGCGGCCACCGCCGTGGGTCCGCTGCCGCCCCTTCTCAACATCGGGGGCGGTGAGGCGGTCCCCGTACGGGAGCTGGTGCGGAGGCTGGCGACGGCCGCCGGGTTCCGGGGCCGCATCACCGAAGCGGGCGGCGGCGGGTCCGCGCGCTCCGCTCAGGTGTCCTGGCAGTGCTCCGACATCAGCGCCGCACGCGACGCCCTCGGCTGGCGGCCCACGCACGGCCTCGACGTGTCGGTGGCGGCCCTGTGGGCCGCGCGCGCGGTCCGGTCCCCGCGCCCCGAAGGGGTACCGGCACCGTGAGCCTGCTGATCCCGCTCTACGTCCACCCGGCCGAGGACCCGGCCGCGTGGCACCGCCTCATCACCTGCGCCGCCCGCACCCACGCGGTCGTGCTCAACCCCGCGAACGGACCAGGTGAGGTGAAGGACCCGGCGTTCCTCGCCGCCGCGCGGGCGCTGCGCGCGGCCGGGGCCCGGCTGCTCGGCTACGTCGACACGGACTACGGGGCGCGCGAACCGGCGCAGGTGATCGCCGACATGCGCCGGCACCAGGAGTGGTACGCCGCGGACGGCTGCTTCCTCGACCAGACGACCGCGGACCCCGACGGACTGCCGGCCTGCCGGCGTCTGGTGCGCTCCCTGCGCAAGCAGGGCGTGTCGACCGTGGTCCTCAACCCGGGCGTCCACCCCGCCCCCGGCTACGTGGCCCTCGCCGACCTGACCGTCACCTTCGAGGGCCACTGGTCCACGTACGTCTCGTCGTTCAGCCGCCCGTCGTGGACCGAGCGGCAGCCGCCCGAACGGTTCTGCCACCTGGTCTACGGCGTGCCCGCCCCGCTGGTTCCGCTCGCCGTGCGCACCGCGCTCCAGCGCGGCGCGGCGGTGTGCGGGCCGGTGACGGGCGAGCCGCCCAACCCCTGGTCGGGGCTGACCCCCGCGCTGGCCGAGGCGGACCGGTGAGAGGGCCGGTCGCGGCCTGCACCGCCGTGCTGCTGCTCCTGGCCACCCTCGCCGCATGCTCCGAGGAGCCCGAGCGCGCGCCCCGCGCGCTGTGGCAGCCGCGGCCGGGACTCGCCTGGCAGTGGCAGCTCGACGGCAAGGTCGACCCGTCCGTCGACGTGCCCGTCTACGACATCGACGGCTTCGAGAACAGCGCCGACGACGTGGCCCGCCTGCACCGCGACGGCCGCAAGGTGATCTGTTACATCAACGTCGGCGCCTGGGAGGACTACCGTCCCGACCGGAAGGCCTTCCCGCGCTCCCTGCTGGGCAGGCCCAACGGCTGGCACGGCGAACGCTGGCTCGACATCCGCCGTATCGGCGTCCTGCGGCCCCTCATGGAACGCCGCTTCGACATGTGCCGCGACAAGGGCTTCGACGCAGTGGAACCAGACCTGGTGGAGGGCTACGCCAACGAAACCGGATTCCCCCTGACCGCGAGCGACCAGCTCCGCTACAACCGCATGATCGCCGACATCGCCCACGACCGCGGCCTTGCCGTGGGTCTCAAGAACGACCTGGCCCAGATCCCCCACCTGCTCGACGACTTCGACTTCGCCGTGAACGAGGAGTGCGCGCAGTTCGACGAGTGCGCGCTCCTCGCACCCTTCATCGCCGCCGGCAAGGCGGTCTTCCACGTGGAGTACGCGCGGACCACCGGAAGCTTCTGCGCGCAGGCCCGGCAACTGAAATTGTCGTCGATGCGCAAGAAGTTGGAGCTGGGCACCTGGCGCGAACCGTGCTGAGCGCGGTCACGCGGCGGCGCGGCGGGGGAGCAGCAGCGGGGTCGCCAGCAGCAGCACACCGGCCAGGCCGATGGCCGTACGCGGGCCGAGCAGGCCGCCGAGCACGCCCCAGAGGGCCGTCAGGAGCGCGGTCGACGCCCGGGTCGTCACCGCCCAGGCGGTCAGGGTGCGGGTGACCCGGTCGGCCCGGGTGCGCTCCAGGCGGCAGGTGGCGTGGACGGGGTTGAAGACACCGCAGCAGAGGATGAGCGCGAACTCGACGCCCGTCACCAGCAGCAGCCCGCCGGTGCCCGGCCCGAGGAAGGCCAGGCCGACGGGCCAGGCCGCGCGCAGCGACCCGGCCGTGACCAGGACCCGGTGCTGCCCGAACCGGGTGACCAGGCGCGGGGCCAGCCGGGCGCCGAGCAGCCCGCCGACCGAGGGCGCGGCGAAGGCCAGGCCGTACTGCCACGGCGCGAAGCCGAGGTGCCCGAGCATCAGGACGGCCAGCAGCGGTGAGACGGCCATCACCAGTCCGTTGAAGAGCGCGGTGTTCAGGAACAGCGGACGAAGCGTGGCGTCGGCGAGGATGTACCGCCAGCCGTCCAGCAGGTCCAAGGCCCGCAGGCGCCCGGCCTCGCGGCGCTCGGGCGGCGGCTCGTGCCCACCGATCGCGCGGATGCCCAGGGCCGAGGCCAGGTGGCTGACCGCGTCGGCCAACACGGTGACCGTCGGACCGAGGAGGCCGATCGCCGCACCGCCCAGCGGCGGCCCGACGATCGTGGCCGTCCAGGCCGTGGACTCGAACCGGGCGTTGGCCACGAGCAGGTGCTCGGCCGGCAGCAGCGCCTTCAGGTAGGCGCCGGAGGCGGCCCGGAAGGTGATGTCGGCCGCCGCGACGACCACCGAGACCAGCAGGAGCTGAAGGAAGGTGAGCGCGCCGAGGGCGTACGCGGCGGGGACCGTCAGCAGCGCGGCGCACCGCACAAGGTCCGTCGCGATCAGCACGTGCCGTTTGCGGCGGAACTCCACCCACGGGCCGAGCGGCACCGCCACGGCCGCGCCCACCGCGGCCCCCACGGCGGAGAGCGCCGCGACCCCGGCCGGCCCGGCGTGCAGCACCTGGAGGGCGATCAACGGGAACGCGCCGAAGGCGAGCCAGGTGCCGAGCGCACTGGTTCCGTACGCCGCCCACAGCCACCCGAACCGCCGGCCCAGCCGCTGCCCGTACCTCATGGCCGACCCCCTCCCGCCTCCGCCGTGTACAACTGATCCGCGACCGGAGGCATCAAAACGAGCGCCGTCGACCCAGGTCAAACAACCACGGAGCCGGTGTGCCACAACCAATGGTTGTGGCCCTAGGGTGTCGGCATGGACCTCGACACCGTCCGCACGTTCGTCGTCGCCGCCGACGCGGGGCAGTTCCAGGAGGCCGCGGCCGAGCTCGCCGTCACCCAGCAGGCCGTCTCCAAGCGCATCGCCTCACTGGAGCGCCACCTCGGGGTGCGGCTGTTCACGCGCACCCCGCGCGGCGCCGGACTCACCATCGACGGCCAGGCGTTCCTTCCCCACGCCCGCGAACTGCTGCGCGTCGCCGAGCGGGCGGCCGCTTCCGTGCACACCGCCCGCCGCCCGCTGCGCGTCGACATCATCGCCTCGCGCGGTGCCGCGTCGGGCCTCCTGCGCGGCTTCCACCGGGCGTACCCCGAGATCGAGCTCGACGTGGTGATGCTGTTCGACATCGAGACGGCCGTCGCGGCGATCCGCTCCGGCGCCGTCGACGCGTCCTTCCGCGCCGTCGGCGCGCCCGGCCGGCCGCTGCCCGAGGACATCGCCTCCGTCCGGGTGCTGGACGAACCGCTCCAGCTCCTCACCGGCCCCGCGCACGCGCTGGCGGGCGCCCGTGCGGTGACCCTCGCCGAGCTCGTGGGGCACCGGATCTGGATGCCCGGCATCGTCCCCGGAACCGAGTGGGCCGCCTACTACGACGACCTCGTCGCCGAGTTCGGCCTCACCATCGAGGCCACCGGCCCCAACTTCGGCTCCGACGCGCTCCTCGACACCATCGCCGACACCCCGGCACTGGCCACGTTCATGGGCGGGCACACCCGGCTCGTCTGGCCCGCCGGCCACGGACTGCGCCGCATCCCGGTGACCGGCCCGACACCCGTCTACCCGCACTCCCTCGTGTGGCGCCGCGACGACCCGCACCCGGCGCTGGCCACCCTCCGCGCCCACCTCGCCGCCATGGCGGACGGCCACCACGCCGCCGGGACCTGGGTGCCGGAGTGGACACCGGACCGGACAGCGGAGGGGCCGCGGGACCGGGTGTGGTCGCGCTGATCACTCCACGGGGTGGCCGGGCTCGATGCCGTAGGTGTCGCTGAGCCGGAGCAGCGGCCCGCCTGAGGCGTCCCGCGCGCCCCACTCGACCGGGTCCAGGACGAACCCGACATGATCGCCTCCGCCGACCCGCTCCACGGCCCGGCCGACGAACCACGCCTCGGCGTCCTCCAGCACCGCGGTGCCGCCGTGCCCCGGTCGCCACCGGACGTCCCGGAACTTGTCGTGCCCGTCGTCGCCGGTCCGCCCACCGAAGATCTCCGCCAGCCCCGACTGCTCCGGGCCCAGCAGATGGACGGCCAGGAACCGCGCGGACCGCGCCACCCGGAACGTGCGGTTCGCCTCCGACAGCCACACCACGAACCGCACCGGGCGCAGCGAGCACTGCGAGGCGAACCCGACGAGGCATCCGGCGCGCTCCTCGCCCGCCACGGCCGTCACCACATACATGTCGGGATCGAGGCGGTCGGTGAATTCGTCCATGTGCGGCATGCTCGAACCCCTCCTGCTCTGTGCGGCGTGCGACCGTGCGACCCACAAGTGCCCCGAAAACGGCTTCCTTTGCCGCCCCGAACCGTCGCGGCCACCGGACGCGTCCCGCGTCGCAACTGCGCCATGGCACAACCGCGACGCCACCCGGCTCTTGAGCACGGCCGGGGGTGGCCCGACGATCAGGGTCTTCCTCTCTTCACCACGGTCTGAGGAGTCCTCTTGCACATGGTTCCCCACCCCAGGCCCGGCCTGCTGGCGCTCGGCGCGGTCGCGGCCCTGGTTCTCGGGGCCGTACCGGCCGCGACCGCCGTACCCGGGCACCCGGCCGGTGCCGCGCCGTCCGCCGGCACCGCACCACGGTCACCCGGCAACGGCGGCACCCACACCGTCACGCTGATCACCGGCGACAAGGTCACCATCGGCACCGCCGCCGACGGCACCGTCGTGCGGTCCTTCGAAGGCGCGAACGGCACCACCACCGGCTACCACCGGGCGGTCCTCGACGGCGCGACCTACGTCTACCCGGACTCCGTGCTGCCCTACGTCAGCGCCGGGAAGCTCGACAAACGGCTGTTCAACGTGACGCAGTTGATCGCCGACGGCTACGACGACGCGCACGCCGACCGGCTACCGCTCATCGTGCGGTACACCGACGCGGCGGCGAGGTCACGGACCCGGCCGGACGTGGCGGGCGCGACCGTCGTCCGCCGGCTGAACAGCATGCAGGGCGCCTCCCTGGCCCAGAACCGCCAGAAGGCAACGGTGTTCTGGTCCGCGCTCACCGGCGACCCGGCCCCGGCGACGGCCCGTGGCGCGCGGCCCGCCTTCACGAACGGCATTGCCAAGGTGTGGCTGGACGGCAGGGTGCGGGCCGACCTGTCGGAGTCGACCGCGCAGGTCGGCGCGCCGGAGGTGTGGGAGAAGGGGAACACCGGCAAGGACGTGAAGGTCGCGGTCCTCGACACCGGCGTGGACCCCGAACACCCCGATCTCGCCGAACAGGTCGACGCCCGTGCCACCTTTGTCCCCTACGAGGAGGACGTCACCGACTACCACGGTCACGGCACGCACGTCGCCTCGACGATCGCCGGCACCGGCAGCGCCTCCGAGGGCAAGGAGCGGGGCGTCGCCCCCGGCGCCCGGCTGGGCATCGGCAAGGTCCTCGACAACGAGGGCCGGGGCCAGGAGTCCTGGATCATCGCGGGCATGGAATGGGCCGCCCGGGACCAGCAGGCCAAGATCGTCAACATGAGCCTCGGCGGCGGCGGGGACCACACCGACCCGATGAGCGAGGCCGTCGACCGGCTCAGCCGCGAGACGGGCGCGCTGTTCGTCGTCGCCGCGGGCAACGGCGGCCCCAAGTCCGTCACCAGCCCCGGTGCCGCGGACTCGGCGCTCACCGTCGGCGCCGTCGACGCGGCGGACCGGCTCGCCGAGTTCTCCAGCCAGGGCCCGCGTGACGGCGACGCCGGCCTCAAGCCCGAGATCACCGCGCCGGGCGTCGACATCCTGGCGGCGCGCACCCACTACCAGCGGGGCGGCACGGGCCACTACACCACGATGAGCGGCACGTCGATGGCGACACCGCACGTCGCCGGCGCCGCCGCGCTGCTGGCCGCGGCGCACCCGGACTGGACCGGCGCGCGCCTGAAGGAGGCGCTGGTGTCCAGCGCCGAGGCCACCCCGGCGTACACGCCGTACCAGGCGGGCGCCGGACGGCTCGACGCCGCCGCGGCGGTGCGTGCCTCGGTCTTCGCGACCGTCAGCGCCTACTCCGGCTTCCACACCTCGCCCGCGCAGCCGGGAGAGACCGACGTCCGGAAGGTGACGTACACCAACGTCGGGGACGCCCCGGTCGACCTGGACCTCGCGATCGACGCCGACAGCGCCCCGGCGGGGCTGTTCGGCCTCTCCGAGGGCCGGATCACCGTACCCGCCCACGGCACCGCCTCGGTCTCCCTCACCGCGGACCTTCCGCTGCTTCCTGCCGACCGGCCGGTCAGCGGCATGATCACCGCCACGGACGGGGCCGGTGAGGTCCGGGCCCGCACCCTGATCGGCGGGGCCCGGGAGGGGCTGCGGCGCGAACTGACCGTCGTCGCCAAGGACCGTTCGGGCCGACCGCTGTCCGGCCGGGTCTACCTCCTATCCAAGGGCCGCTTCGAGGTGCTGGACCTCGACGCGTCCGGCACCGGCACGGCCCGCCTTCCCGAGGGCAGTTACAGCGGCTGGCTGACCGCCGACGTGGCGGGGGCCGAGGGACCCCACTCGCTGGGCATGGCGCTGCTCGCCTTCAACGACGTCCGGCTCGACCAGGACCGCACGGTCACCCTGGACGCCCGCGAGGCGCGCCGGATCGTCGCGCGCGCACCCCGGCAGACCACCGCCGTCGCACCCCGACTGGACGTCCAACGGTCCTTCGGCGACAGCCTGTTCGCGTCCTCCATGCTGCCCAACCCGGCCTACGACAGCATCTGGGCGCTGCCGACCGGCCGGAAGGTCACGGAGGGGGCCTTCGACTTCGGTGCCCGCTTCCGCCTGGAACAGCCGGCGCTGACCGTGGGCACGGGCAACCGAACCTATGACGACCCGCTGGTCAAGCGCGCCGCCCAGCCGCTCCCTGCCGGGACCAGGACCCTGAAGGCGGTCTTCGCCGACGCGGGGACGCCCGACGCCCTGGCCCGGCACGACGTGCGCGGCAAGGCCGTCGTGGTGCGGCGCGGCGACACGGCCGAGATCCGGGAGCAGGCGGAGGCCGCCGCCGCGGCGGGCGCGCGGCTGCTCCTGGTCGTGAACGACGGCATCGGCCGCCTGCAGCCCTGGGACGAGCACCCCTTCAGCCCGGCGAGTCCGGCCCCGCTGACCGTGGCGACGCTGAACGCCGACCAGGGCGCCGACCTGATCGACCGGCTGCGGCGCGGCGCGGTCGCACTGAAGGTGACCTCGCATCCCACCACCGACTACGCCTACGACGTGGTGCGGCACTGGAGCGGCGCGGTCCCGGCGGACCCGACCTGGCGCGTGGAGCCGCGCGAACTGGGCCGGGTGGACGTCTCCTTCCGCAACCCCCGGCCCGGCAAGGCCAACGAGTTCCGCTACGACCTGTGGGAGGGCTGGACCGCCGGCAACCAGCTCACGGCGCCCGCCCAGGGGGAGCGGACCGACTGGGTCACCGCCGGCGCGGACTGGCTGGAGGCGGCCCACGTCGTGGGGGAGACCGGACAGCAGTCGATCGACGTCCTGCGCTACGCGCCCCGCAGGACCGGTGACGTCAAGTGGTTCGGCCCCGTCCAGCGGCCCCGGATGAGCGCGCGCGGTTTCCAGCCGGTGCGCTACCTCGACACGATGTACATCCCCGCCCCGGGCTGGGGGGACTCCGGAGCCGGCCATGTCGGCGACGCGTACGGCAACTACGACGCCGTCAACCGGGTGTCGTTGCACCAGGGAGACCGCGAGCTCGACTGGGGCAACGCCGAGCGGCTCACGACCCCCGAACTCCCCGCCGAGCGCCTGCCCTACCGGCTGGTGGTCGACAACGACCGCGGCGCCTGGGAGCACCCGTACTCGACACACACCTCGACCGAGTGGACCTTCACCTCCGGTGTCACCGGTACCGAGTCGGCCGAGGCGCTCCCGCTGATCCAGCTGGACTACGACGTGGACACCGACAAGGCCGGCCGGGCCGACCGGCGCGCCGGACTGACGGTGACGGCGTCACATCTGCCCGGGACGGCCGCGACCGTCGGGAAGCTCTCCGTCGAGGTCTCCTACGACGACGGGGCGACCTGGCACCGGTCGGACGTGGACCGTCACGGTGACGGCTGGCGCACGAGCCTGAAGGCCCCGAGGAGCGCGGACTTCGTCACCCTGCGGGTCACCGGCAGGGACAGCGCCGGCAACACCGTCATCCAGACGATCACCCGGGCCTTCGGCCTGCGCTGACGTCCCGGAGCAGCACGCGCACGGGCGGGACCGCATCCAGCGGCCCCGCCCTTCGCCGTCCGGCCGGCCCTCGCTGCACGCCTCCAGCACGGCAGCCGCCCGAATCTTGACGGTGGGTGCAAGCCCTCACATACTGACGGCCGAATCGACGGGGCCCGCGATGACGGATGCCGGCACGCGCCACCCTCGCGGGCGCGGGCGCGGGCGCGGGCGCGGGAGCGGGAGCGGGAGCGGAGTGCGGCACGGTGAGTACCCAGACCCTGGCGGTCCTCGCCCTGACGGTGGCCGCCGCGGCGTTCGTCCAGGGCAGCAGCGGGCTCGGATTCGCGCTGATCGTCGCGCCGGTGGCCGGCATCCTCGACCCCGGTCTGGTCCCGGTCTTCGTGCTGGCGTCGATGATCCCGCTCAACCTGTACGTGGCCTGGCGCGAACGGGCGTCGCTCGATCTGCGGGGCGCGGGCTGGATCACCGGGGCGCGGCTCGCCGCCACTCCCGCCGGGCTGGCCCTGCTCCGGCTGATCCCGGAACGGAGTCTCGGCCTGTTCGTCGGCGCCGCCACCGTCCTCGCGGCCGCCGTGAGCCTTGCCGCGCCCGCCTTCACACCAGGACGGGCCGCCTACGTCGGCGCGGGCGCCGTCACCGGACTGACGGAGACCGCGACGGGAGTCGGCGGCCCCCCGCTCGCGCTCGTCTACCAGCACCGGCCGCCGGCCGAACTGCGCTCCACCGTCGCGGCGTGCTTCCTGGTCGGTGAAGTCGCCTCCCTGGCACTGCTGTTCGCCGCGGGGAAGGCCCAACCGGCGGAACTCACCCAGGCGGCGGTCCTGCTCCCGGCGATCGCGGCGGGCGCGTGGCTCAGCCGCGTGACGCACGGGCGCCTGGACGGCCGCAGGATGCGGCTGTTCGTGCTGGGGTTCGCGCTGGTGTCGGGGGTGGTGCTGATGCTGGGGTTCTGACCCGGCCGGTGGGTTCTCCGTGCCGCGGATGTTCCTGCCAGGCTGTACGCCAGACGACCCGTCAGTCACGTTCCGAGAGGTCCGCCATGCAGCCGTCCCCTTCGACCTCGCCTCGTCCACCCAGGAACCTGGGGGCGGTCGACCGGGCCTTCCGCGCGGTGGCCGCCGGTCCGCTGCCCATGGGCATCATGCTCGACTTCGAGGGCCCCGCCCCTACCCTGTCCAGCCTGCGCGCCCGGGTCGCCGAACGCGTCGCGGACATCGCCTCCCTGCACTACCAGGTCGACGGTGACGAGAGAGAGTTGCGGGCCGTCACCGCGCTCGCGGTGGACGAGCACGTGCACCGGCTCGACCTCACGCGGGAGGAGTACGAGAGCCCGGACGACGCGGACCGGGCGGCCGACCGCAGGATGATCAGCACTCCGCTGACGTCGAGCCGGCCGCCGTGGGACCTGTGGCTGATCCCCAGAGCGCGGGGCCACTCGCTGTGCTTCCGTTCCGACCACGCGCTCAGGGACGGAGCCGCCGCCGTCTGCATCACCCGTGCCCTGCTGGACGACCGGCCCGGCTGGCGGCCACGGACGCATCCCGCGGTGACCCCCGGCCTGCGCGGGTTCACATCGGTGACGGGGCAGGCGCTGCGGGCCCTGCGCTCCCCCGAGGTGCCCCCGGCCTTCGCCGGCGCCTCCGCCGGGACGCAGAGCATGTTCCACGCCGACGCCGCCCTGGACCGGCTGCACGCGGCGCGCCGCCTCCACGGCGGCACCGTCAACGACGTCTATCTGGCGGCCCTTTCGCAGGCCGTCCGACGCTGGCACGTGGAGCGCACCGGCCGGACGCACCCCCCGATGCCGATCTCGATGCCCCTGTCGGTGCGGGCGCCGGGTCAGGAACTGGCCGTCGGCAACGCGCTGGTGACCGCACGGGTGACCCTGCCCTGCGCACACGGCGACTCCCACGGGGCTCTGCGGCACGTCATCTCCCAGACCGGACCCCTCCGGCGCAGCCACCATCGGCACGCCGCCCGCGTCCTGCTGCGCAGCCTGCCTCCGGCCGTCGGCATGCGGGCGGCCCTGCGGCTGGCCGACGCCGAGGCGGTCCCCGCCCTGGCGTCCACGATGGAGGCCGGGCCCGAGCTGACCCACCAGGGCCTACGGGCCACGCGCGCCGCCATGTTCATCGCCCTGGCGGGCGGACTGCGCTGCTACACCGCCTTGACGACGTACCAGGACAACGCCCGGCTCACGGTCGTCCACGACGACGCCCTGACCGGCATCGACTGCCTAGGCGACCACTGGCGCACCGCCCTCGACGAACTCGTCACCACCCGCCCGAGCCCCTGAGACGAGACCGGCAAGGGCCAGGAAAAGGGCTTCGTCCTGAGCGCCGGGCCGGGCAGGATGCCCTGGTGCACACGGAGAGCGGCGCGCGCGGGCGTCACACGCTGAGCAGGACGGAACACGGCGACGCCTTGGGCGTGTGCGTCGCGGTGGACGGACTCTTCGGGCAGCCGCAGCGGGGGACGTACGAACTGTTCGGGTGGGTGCCGGAAGGTCCCGAGGTACGCGGGTGGGTCGGCGACCGGGTGTGGCTCGTGCCGGACGACGAGGCACTCGAACCCTGGCTGCTGGAGGACGCGGAGAGCGCGGGACGACCGTCGGGGACGGACAGCCTCGTGCTCAGGGGCCTCGACGATTTCGAAGGCCCGCCCGAAGGCCACCGGGGCGGCGTGCGCGTGCATGACGGGCGCCGATGGCTGGGCTCCTGCCAGGAGTTCACCCGCGTCCTGCCGGCCGAGCCGGTGGCGCCCCCGCTCGTCCTGCGGGGACTCGCGCCGCGGGAGCCGCTGCGTGCGGCCCTCGCCCGGGGCAGCCGGCGGGCGCTGGACCTGGAGCAGGTCGCGCTGGAGACACAGGACGCCCGCGGCGAGCCGCTGGACCGGCGACTGCTGTGGACCGAGGTCATCGCCTGGCGCCCGTCGTCCTACGGTGCCGATCTGATCGACCTGGAGCTCGACGGCAGGCACTTCGCGCCCGTTCCCGAGTACGCGCGGCCGGTCTGGGAGCGGTGGCTCGGCGGACCACCGGACACCCCGGCCGCCTGGTCCGCTCTGGACACCCGGCGCCGCGGGGCCTGGCTCGACCTGGTGCAACAGCGCGTCTTCCTGCGCGCCCCCGCCGACAGGCCGGCCGGTCACGCCCATGAGCTCGACGGGCGGCACGTCACCGACGAACCCGGCCTCTACCTCGCGCTCGGCGAAGCGGTGCACGGGCCGGGCGGTTACCTCGGCGGCTGCCTGGCGGCCGTCGACGACTGCCTGCGCGGCGCCCTCGGGCGTAGCGTCCCCGCGACCCTGCGCTGGCGGGACTCGGCGACCGCCCGCGAGCATCTGTCCCGCAGGCTGACCCCGGACGGCCGGCCCTACGACGTGTTCGCCGAGGTGCTCGACCTCCTCACCGAGCACGGCACGCGCGTCGGCCTGGAGTGAACCGCCGGGCCGAGGCGGTCACCCGCCCGGCCCCGCCGAGCGGGCCCGGCGGGGCGTGGGGACCTAGCGTCGAAGTGCCTTGCGCCAACCGGGCCGCAGGGCCCGGGCGGCCCCCGTACCTCTGCGCCCTGGGCTGGGGTCGCCCAACTCTGCTTCAGGGGCGGTAGACCGCTCCCGGCACCGGCCGGGCGGGATGGAGGAGTTCGGGCACCGTGACGAAGGTGTAGCCGCGTCTCTTCAGCTCCGCGATGATGCCCGGCACGGCGGGCACGGTGCCGTCGTAGATGTCGTGCAGCAGGATGATGCCGTCCCGGCCTGCCTGGTCCAGGGTGCGCTTCCGGATCAGGGCCGAGTCCTTGGTCGCGTAGTCCTTCGCGGTCGTGCTCCACAGGATCTGGGAGAGGCCGAGCTCCTTGCAGACGGCGGTGACCTCGTCGTCGGTGCGGCCCTGCGGAGGCCGCATCAGCGTGGGCCTCCGGCCGGTGACGTCGGCTATCGCGTCCTGCGTGCGGGCCAGCTCGTCCCGTATGGCGTCCTTGTCGAGCCTGTCCAGACGCTGGTGGGTCCAGGTGTGGTTGCCCACCTCGTGGCCCTCCGCCGCGAGGCGGCGAACGGTCTCCGGATACCTGAGCACATGGTTTCTGCCCAGCAGGAAGAAGGTCGCGCGGACCTTCTCCTTCTTGAGGATGTCGAGGAGCTCGGGCGTGTCCCTGCCGGGGCCGGCGTCGAAGGTCAGGGCTATGCACTTGGCCCTCTCGCAGTCGACGGGTAGGTCGGGGCGCGCGGCGATCGTGGACTCCGTCGGCCTTGCAGTGACGGCCCCGGCGTCCTCCAGCGCCTGCGCGCGGGCCTCGGAGGGCGAGGTGAAGTCGGTTCGGCAGCCTGTGAGGGCGAGCGCGGCGAGCGTGACGGCAGCAAGCGCCCGGCCTCTCCTGGGCCGGGTCCGGGCCGGCCCGGATGGGGTGGGTGCGGTGCCTCGCGGCGGTGCTGCGGACGTCACTGTGGTCCCTTTCGGGGCGGTTGGTTCGGTGCTGGGGATGTGGCGGGCGCCGGTGTCACGGTCGGTCTGCTGCGCCGCGTCCGGGCGGGCCGTACGGCTTCGTCGGGAGTGCGGCCCCGCGCGTCGTGGCAGAGCTACGAGCGATCCGCCGTCAGGGTCGTGCCGCGGTGGGCGCGGACGAGGGCGATCACCGTCTCCGCGGTGCGGGCGAGGTGGGTGCGGCCGTCGGGCAACTGCGCGGCGGGGCTGATGTAGCTGAGCGGACCGACGTGCGTGGCCGGGTCCAGCCGGTGCGAGGTGATCTTCCCGGCCCGGACGGCGCGGTTCCAGGCGCTGGCCCGCACGAGCGGCCAGCGCTGCGGGAAGATCCAGGTGCCGAGCCGCTCGATCCGGTCGCCGGCACTGGTCAGCCGGTGGAGGTGGTCGGCATGCGTGAGGTCGTTGGCGCCGTTGTGGAAACCACCGAGCGTGATCAGCAGCAGCGGGGAGCGCAGTTGCGCGTGCAGTTCGGCGACGGCGCCGCAGGCGACCTGCGCGCCGCCGCTGTAGCTGAGCAGCACCACCGGGATGCCGCTGTCGGGCAGGTAGCCCGCGAGCCGTAGCTGCGTGGCGATCTGGGAGCCGACCGCCCGGTTGTACAACGGGCGGTAGCGGCGGTCGGCGGCGACGAAGATCTGCATGACGTTGTGCAGGAAGAGCAGCAGTCCGACGCGGCGCTGCAGCCACGCCCACACCGGCCGGTCGGCGAGCGGGTCGGCGAGCGGCGAGTACGGCTGCACCTGGCCCAGCACCCGCAGCTCCGGCGCCCCGGCGAGCAGGGCCTTCACCAGCTGGCCGCCGTCCCGGCTGTCGCGCACGCGCCGCTTGCCGATGCCGTCGAGGTAGACCAGGTAGGCGTCCGGGGGAGTGTCGGGCTCGGCGCCCCGGGCGTAGGGCACCCCCCGGGGCAGCACGGTGACCGGGGCCCGCCAGCCGGCGCCGTAGGCCAGCACCTCGTAGCGGGCCAGCAGGGCTTCGGCCAGCAGGGCGGGCCCGATCGCGAAGACCCAGAGCAGGAAGCTGTTCATGCGAGCGACTCCCGAGTTCCGGCGGCGCTGAGGCGGACGACGACCCGGCGGACGGCCTCGACGGCGGCACCGAGTCCGGCGCCCGCGACGGCGACGCACCCCACGGCGGTCCACCAGCCGAGCTCGGTCGCCGTGGCGAGGGGCCCGGCGAGACCGGCTCCGACCCCGACGAAGAGCAGCAGGTGCAGCACGGGGCCGAGCCAGGGGAACGCGAGGACGGCGGAGAGCACCAGCGGTGCGGCCACGCCCGGCGTCCACACCAGCCCGTCACCGGGCGGCGGGGACGACAGCACCAGTTCGGCCAGGGTCCACGCGGTCAGCGGCCACAGCGCGAACACCACGCCCTCGACGAGTCCGCCGGCCAGCAGCAACGAGGCCACCAGGCTCCGCGGCATGCCGGGCCGGCGCACCGCCAGGGGCAGGATGCGCCCGGCGGCCTCCGACACCCCCGCGAGCAGCAGCAGGAGGACGACGACAAGTGACATCGATCAGCCTCGCCGCACCGAGGCGCCGGACGACCCGGCCGCACGCACGTACCGTTCGAGTTCGTCGGCGGCGCGCCGGTAGCCGCCCGCCGCGTGCAGGGCGTCCCGCAGGGTGGCCGCGGACTCGCGGAAGTGGTCCTCGCGCAGCAGCCGCCGTGCGAGGGCACGTACGGACTCCTTGGTGACGTCCTGGGGAGGCAGTGACAGTCCGGCGCCGAGGTCCATGACGCGGCGGGCCACCAGCGGCTGGTCGGCGCCCAGCGGCACGACCAGCATCGGGACCCCGGCGTACATGGCCTCGTTGACGCTGTTCATCCCGCCGTGGGTGACGAACAGCGCGGCACGCGCGAGCACCTCCGGCTGCGGGACGAAGCGGCGGGCGAGCACATTGGCCGGCAGGGGGCCCAGCGCGTCGGGTTCGGTCTGCCCGGTCGAGACGACCACGGTGCCGCCCAGGGGCGCGAGCGCGGTCGCCAAACTGCGCAGGATGCGCGGGTCGGCGCTGAACACGGTGCCCAGGGACGCGTAGAGAACGGGGTCGTGCAGCCGCTCGACGGAGAACGACGGATCCGCCGGCCGGGCGCCGATGCTGGGGCCGACGAACCGGTAGCTCTCGTCGAAGCTGTCGGCGGCGGGCTGGAACTCCCGGGCGGTGTAGACGAGATTGAGGGGCTGGCGGATGTTCAGCATGTCGAACCAGGGCAGCCCCTTCGTGTCGTAGTCGTGGCGCAGTCGCAGACGTGAGCGCAGGTGGCGCCGGAGGCTGCCGGGACGGGCCGCCGCCGCGACCAGCAGGTCACGCGAGGCGCGGGTGGGGCTGTGCACCCGCCGGTTGAACGCGAACGTGGTGAACGACGACGCCGCCGGCACCCCGAGTTCGCGAGCGGCGACGGCGCCCCACGGACAGGTGTTGTCGTGCACGATCAGGTCGGGCCGGATCTCGCGCAGGTCTTCGAGCACCGGGGGCAGCAGGTGGGTGGCCGTGTCCGTCAGTCCCTCGATCAGGGTGAGCGGGATCGGCGGATCGGGGAGCGGCTGGTCGGCGCCGGGGTAGAGGAACACCTTCGCGCCGGTGGCCGCGATCCGGCCGAAGAAGGCGGGGGAGGTGTGGTACGTGACGGAGTGGCCACGTCGTACGAGCTCCGCCACGAGCGGCAGCGTCGGATTGACGTGCCCGTGCATGGCGATGCCGAGAAAAGCGATGGTACTCACATGGCGCTCCGCGAGAAGGAATAGGTCGATGCCTCGCCGCCCGGGTCGGCCGATGCCTCCGGGGGCTCCTCGGTCCGGTACGGACCGGGACCACTGCTGCGCGGCCGGTCGTGGGACCGACCGGCCGTGCGGTGTGCGGTGCTGATCAGCCGCCGCGACCGGCCGAAGCCGCCGTCGGGCCGCGGGCCCGGCACCGGGGCACATGGCCCCTGGTCCGGACCCATGTCGCCGTTCGCGGGCCGGCGTCCGCGGAGGTCACGTCCCCGCGTCGCGTCGTGACCGAAGCCCGGGCGCACCCCTGCGACCGGAACCCGGCCACAAGCAATCCTCATTGATCAACCTCTCTTGCCACGCCACGCCGAGCCACGCCACGGATCGGGACCGGCTCTCAGCCGGCGGGCGGCACCCCGATCCGGGACGCGAGCCGGCCCATGCGCCTGGTGAGGCCGTCGCCGAGGCGCGCGACGACGCCCCGTACCCGCCGAGGCCGAGACGCGGGACGCCTCGCGGGAGCCGTGCTCGTGATCCGTGGCCGGGTGGGCTTCGAGGCCGCGCGGCCCGCCGTCCGCTCGGGCGGACGCCGAAGGGACGCGGCGCCCGGCGTGTCGACGAACGTGACCGTCTCGTCGAGCGGTGCCCGGCCCGTGCGGGGCTGCCGCGAGCCGGCGTCCGCGAAGCCGATCGACATGCCGCAGAAGAGAAGGAGATCGTCCGGCGGTGCCACGATCGCCGCGACGGACGCGTGGAACTTCGCCCACGCCATCTGCGGGCAGCTGTGCAGACCCTCGGCGCGCAGGAGCAGCATGACGGTCTGCAGATAGCCGCCGACGTCGGACCACTGGGCCGGGCCCATGTCGCGGTCGACGTAGCAGAACAGGGCGGCGGGGGCGCCGAAGCAGTTCCAGTTCTCGGCGGACGCCCGCTGGCGGGCTTCCAGGTCCTCGCGCGGGATGCCGAGCGCGCCGTAGCGCTGCTCACCGAAGGCGGACCGGCGCTCGCGGTACGGGGACTTCAGTACGGGCGGGTACTGCTGGTACTCCGGCTGGTCGAAGGCGTCGCCCGCGGCCAACCGCCTGCCCGTGCGCTTCTTGAGCTCCGCCAGCGCGTCGCCGGTGAGCACGTAGGTGTGCCAGGGCTGAAGGTTCGACCCGGAGGGTGCCCAGGCCGCCGCGGACAGCACGCGCTCCAGCACCTCCCGCGGGACGTGCCGGTCGGTGAAGGCCCGTACCGCCCGTCTGCTGGTGACCGCCTCATAGACGTCCGACATCGTCTCCACCTCCCGGGTGCTCGGCATTCATACTGGTTGCATTCACGATAGTATCACTCGATACCGTCTCGGCTGTAACGGTCACCGAGCAGGAATCCGCAGCCCACGGCCCTGTCGCCCTGGTTGCCGCACCCCGGAGGAAGCCCATGGCCTCGCTGTTGCACATCGACTCGTC
Organism: Streptomyces sp. NPDC089424; assembly: GCF_044749345.1. Classification (NCBI taxonomy): domain Bacteria; kingdom Bacillati; phylum Actinomycetota; class Actinomycetes; order Kitasatosporales; family Streptomycetaceae; genus Streptomyces; species Streptomyces sp. NPDC089424. The sequence continues at coordinate 756,611 of NZ_JBIVHU010000002.1, read as the reverse complement.
CCTGTATCCGGGCGGCCTGTCCGCGTCCCGAGCGGTCACGGACGCCTTCCGCAAGGCCTGGGAGGAGCAGCACCCCGACGGCACGGTGATCTACCGCGACCTCGCCGCCGCGCCGGTCCCCCACATCGGCATCGACGCCCACGCCGCCGCCTTCGCCGCCCCGGCGGACCGCACCCCGGAGCAGTCCGCCGCCTTTGCCGTGCGCATGACACTCATCGAGGAGTTCGAGCGGGCGGACGCCATCCTGATCGGCGCCCCCATGTACAACTTCACGATCCCGTCGACCCTCAAGGCATGGCTGGACAACGTCATCCTGCCCGGCCGCACCACCGGGGAGGCGCCGTCCGCCGAGGGCACCCCGGTCACCGTCGTCGCCAGCCGAGGCGGCTCCTACGCGCCGGGCACTCCCCGTGAGGGCTTCGAGTTCGTGCAGAACTACCTGGAGGCCGTCCTCAAGGGCAGCCTCGGTCTGGAGCCCGACTTCATCGTCCCGGAACTGACCATGGCCCCGCGCAACGCGGCCATGTCCGATCTCGTCCCCCTCTACGAGGCCTCCCGCGAGCGCGCGTTCGCCGACGCGGCGACCAAGGCCAAGGCGCTCGCGGAACGGCTCGCGCGCTGACCCCAGGGGCGCAGGCACCGTGTGACGCCCGCGTCCAGGTCGTCATACGGCGCCGTCACGGCCCCGTCGGCCGCGCGCGTTCAGGAGTTTTCGCCGCGCGGATAGGCGAAGCGGGTCAGCAGGTCCGCCAGTTGCTCGGGCTCCCCGGGGGCCAGTTCGGCGACCAGGCGCTCGGCCAGGGGTCCCGCTGCCACATGGGCCGCGTCGAAGAGCGCGAGGCCGTCAGGCGTGATCTCCACGGCCCGCGCCCGGCGGTCCCCCGGAACGGCCTTGCGCTCGGCGAGCCCCCGGCGCTCCAGATCGTCCACCACCCGCATGACCCCCGCCTTGTCCGACCCGGTGGCGGCGGCCAAGTCCCGCTGCATCGTGGGCCCGTGCTCCACCAGCACGATCAGCACGGCGAAATGGCGCAGCTCGATGCCGAGCGGCCGAAGCGCCTCCGTCATCACCGCGGCGGCACGCCAGTGCGCCCGGCGCAGCAGCAGGCCGAGCGCGAAGGGCGAGGCGTCCCCCGGACGGTCGGTCGCACGTGAGGTGGCGGATTCGTCAGGTGCGTCGGCGGCCATGGATGCACAGTAGCAGCCACGTTTCATTCGATACGGTCTCGCCCGATTCCAAGTGTGGCCGTGCCTGCGGCGGCCCTCAGCCGCGGCGGTCCGTCTCCCCGACGGAGGTCGGGGTGACGGGGAGACGGACGGTGTGATCAGCCGAACTGGCCGGGCTGGTAGCTGCCGGCGGGCTGCTGGTTGATGACGTTGATGCGGTTGTAGGCGTTGATGACGGCGATGAGGGAGATGAGGGCGGCGAGTTGGTCTTCGTCGTAGTGCTTGGTGGCGTTGTTCCAGGCTTCGTCGGTGACGCCGCCGGCGGCGTCGGCGGTGCGGGTGCCTTGTTCGGTGAGTTCGAGGGCGGCGCGTTCGGCGTCGGTGAAGACGGTGGCTTCGCGCCAGGCGGCGACGAGGTTGAGGCGTTGCTGGGTTTCGCCGGCGTGGGTGGCGTCCTTGGTGTGCATGTCGGTGCAGAAGCCGCAGCCGTTGATCTGGCTGGCGCGGATTTTGACGAGTTCCTGGGTGGTGGTCGGGAGGGTGGATTCCGTGACGACCTTGTTGGCGGTGTTGATGTGGCGGAGCACCTTGCCGGCGAAGGCGTTGCCGAAGAAGTTCAGGCGGGGTTCCATGGGGATCTCCTGATCGGGTACCGGGTACGCAGTTCAGACAGGCCGGCCCCACCGTCTGTGACACCCGGGTCCCGAAGGACGGGGTGAGCGGCTCAGGCCGCCGCGGTCCGCCGGTCCGTATCGCCCGCGCCGGTGCCGCCGGCCGCCCTGCCGCCACCCTTCAGGCCGCCGTGGACGAGCCGCAGATGGCGACGGCGCCGGGCGTGCCGGCCGGGCCGGGGATCCTCGTTGAGCTTGTCCTCCATACGGCTCATCATGATCAGCAGCAGGCTGAGACCGGGCAGCAGCAGGACGGCGAGCATCAGCACGGGCTTTCCCCTCCCTCGATCGCCATGCCAGGCGGGTGCCCCGGAATCGCCCGGTGATATGTGCGCGACCGCAAAAAGCGCGCGCCGCGGGCGCGGTGGTGAAGGGGTTGTGCCCTCACCACCACGCCCGAGTCCCCCGGGGCGAGGGATCAGCGCCGCTCGGGCAGGTCGCGCTCGGCCGGCAGCGACTGCGTGTCCCGCACCGGCGCGGTGGCGGTGCGCGCGGACGGCGCGGGCGCCGGCCGCTTCCCGCAGAACGCGGCCTCCAGCGTGTCACCGAGCGCCGTGTTGGCCTCGCCGCGGTTGGAGGTGTTCGCCATCGCCGACAGGCTGCGGCGGCCGTCGCGGGTCGAGAAGGCGTAGGTGTAGTAGCCCTGCACGGTGCCGGTGTGGCCGTACACCCGCGTACCGCAGGACAGGTCGTAGCGGCGCAGACCGAGCCCGTAGAAGCGGGTGTTGGTCGTGTCCGTCGGTGTCACCGTCGTCATGGCCTCCAGCGTGGCCCGGGACAGCAGCCGGCCGCGCATGAGCGCGCTGGTGAAGGTGTTGAGGTCGGCGGGGCTGGAGATGACGGCGCCGGCCGACTGCGCCCAGGACACGGTCTGCTCGGTGGAGTCCACGAGCGGCGCGCCGGCCTCGTCGGGGTGCAGATAGCCCCGGACCCGCAGTCCCTTGATACGCGTGTCGGGATGCACGTACGAGGTCTGACGCAGCCCCAGCGGCTTGATGACGCGGCGCTGGTAGGCGTCGGCCACCGGACGGCCCGTCAGCTTCTCGATGAGCATGCCGACGACCACGAAGTTGGTGTTCGAGTACTTGTACGCGGCGCCGGGCTCGGTGGTGGGCGGCTCGGCGAGGGACAGGTCGAGAAGCTCCTGGTAGCTGAAGACGCGGTGGCGAACGGCCTCGAAGCCGGGCACGGTGTGCTGGAACATGGCCTCGGTGTAGTCGGCCAGGCCGCTGCGGTGGGTGAGCAGATGACGGACCGTGATCCGGTCGTCGGGCAGCAGCCCCGGCAGCACGTCGTTGACGGGCCGGTCCAGCTCCAGCCTGCCCTCCTCCACCAGTTGGAGCAGCACGACGGCGGAGAAGGTCTTGCTCACGCTGCCGATCCGGAAGCGCGCGTGAATGTCCATCGGCGCCCCCGACACTCTGTCGCGGACTCCGACGGCGCGGCTGCGGACCCCGTCCGGCGCGCTGTAGCGCGCCATGGCGCCCGGAGCGCCCTTGGCCATCGCCCCGTTCAGGGCCGCGACGACCCCGCCCATGTCCGGTGCGGGGGAGACGGGCGCCCCGGCGACGGTACGGGGCGCGGCGGGAGCGGCCGACGCGGTGGTGAGAGGAGCGATTCCCCCGACGAGGGCGGTGATCACGGTGACGCCGACGGTCAGACGTCGGCGTGGCGACAGCAACACGATGAATCCTCGTTTTCTTCCTCGGTTGATGCGGTTGATGCGGTTGATGCGGTGGATGCCGCGTTTTCGGCTGGGTGCCGCGCGCACGAGGTGGTCGGCCACGCGCACGCATGGGTCAGGAGTGCCTGAAGTCGGCCTCCGGTTGCAGAAACGCGACGCGCCCTTGAAAAGACACTCGGCACCGCCGGACCGGGGACGCGGCGGCGCCCGGAGCGGGCGACATGACGCCCCGTCAGTGGCCGACGGCGCCTCACACGGGCCGCATCCGACCCATTGACCCCCTGTGAAGCCGGAACCTACGCTGTGCGACGTATACCAGAAAGCGCTTTCCAGATCACGGTCCGCATACCAGCACCGGGAGCGCACATTGAGCAGTCATCACACCCGGCTCCGCCGAAGAGTCCTCTTTCCCGCCACCGTCGCCACGGCGCTTCTCGCGCTCCTCGTCGGATTAGGGCTGGCCGCGCCCCCACGCGCGGAAGCGGCCGCGGCCTACCGGGTCCTGGTCTTCTCCAAGGTCACCAACTTCACCCATGACTCCATCCCCGCGGGGATCGAGGCCATCGAGAAACTGGGCAGCGAGAACGGTTTCGAGGTCGAGGCCACCGACGACGCCGCCGCCTTCACCGACGCGAACCTCGCGCGCTTCCAGGCGATCGTCTTCAACAACACCAACTCCACGCCGGAGTCCGGCGATCTGCTCGACGCCGCGCAGCGTGCCGCGCTCCAGAAGTACGTGCGTGGCGGTGGCGGCTGGGTCGGTCTGCACGCCGCCTCGGCCAGCGAGCGCGACTGGACCTGGTACGAGGGACTCGTCGGCGCCATCTTCGACAAGCACCCCGCCGTCCAGACCGGGCGGGTCAAGGTCCTCGACCAGGCGCACCCCTCCACCAAGGGCCTGCCGGAGCTCTGGGAGCGCTCCGAGGAGTGGTACAACTGGCGCACCAACCCGACCGGCAAGGTCCACACGCTCGCCCAGATCAAGGTGCGCGACGGCATCACCGGCCTTGACGAGGGCGTCGACCATCCGTGGTCCTGGTGCCAGAACTACGACGGCGGACGCTCCTGGTTCACCGCCGGCGGCCACGACAAGGCCGCGTTCAGCGAGGCCCCGTTCCTGAGGCATCTGCTCGGCGGCATCCAGTGGGCCGCGGGCGACAAGCCCGGCGACTGCACCGCCACCAAGACCGGCGCCTTCCAGCGCACCCCGCTGGCCACCAGCGATCTGGCCGACCCCTTCGAACTGGCCGTGGCGCCCGACCGGCGCGTGTTCTTCATCCAGCGCACCGGCAAGGTCAAGGTGATCGACCAGCAGACGCTCAAGGTCACCACCGCCCTGGACTTCGCCTACACGCCGGAGATGACGAGTCAGTCCGACGGCCTTCTCGGCCTGGCCCTGGACCCGGACTTCGCCGAGAACCACTGGCTGTATCTCCTGAACTCCGACAAGACCGAGAAGCAGATCAACCTGTCGCGGTTCACGGTGACCGGCAACACGATCGACCCCGCCTCGGAGAAGCGGCTGCTGGCGATACCGACCCTGCGCGGCGAGGGCAGGGCCAACTCCCACATGGCCGGCTCGCTCACCTTCGACAAGCACGGCGACCTCTACATCGCGACCGGGGACAACACCGACCCCTTCGCCTCGGACGGATTCACGCCCATCGACGAGGGCGCGGGCCGTCGCGCGTGGGACGCCCAGGGCACCTCGGGCAACACCAACGACCTGCGTGGCAAGATCCTGCGCATCACCCCGCAGGACGACGGGACCTACCGCATCCCCGAGGGCAATCTCTTCGCGCCGGGAACGGACAGGACGCGCCCCGAGGTCTACGCCATGGGCATGCGCAACCCCTTCCGCATCACGACCGATCCGCACAGCGGCGCGCTGATGGTGGCGGACTACGGTCCCGACGCCCGCGAGGCCAAGGCGGACCGCGGCCCGGAGGGCACGGTCGAGTACACCCGCATCACCAAGGCCGGCAACTTCGGGTGGCCGTACTGCATCGGCAACAACACCCCCTTCAACGACTACGACTTCACGACGAAGACGTCGGGTCCGAAGTTCGACTGCTCCGCCCCGGTCAACAACTCGCCGAACAACACCGGGCTCACCCAGTTGCCGCCCGCCCAGCCGGCCACCGTCTGGTACGCCTACTCCGCCTCCCCCGAGTTCCCCGAAGTGGGCACGGGTGGCGGCGGGCCGATGGGCGGTCCGGTCTACGACTACGACCCGGAGAACACCTACCGCACCAAGTTCCCGGAGTACTTCGACGGGAAGTGGCTCAACTACGAGCTCACCCGCACCTGGTTCAAGGCGTTCTCGTTCCAGCAGAAGGACCAGACGTTCACCGATCCCCGCTTCGCGCCGGTGAAGGCCGGTGATCTGCACTCCATCAACGGGATCTTCGGCGACATGAAGTGGAACCAGCCCTTCGACGCCGACTTCGGGCCCGACGGCGCGCTCTACGTCATCGACTTCGGTCTCGGCAGCGGCACCGGCCGCGGCGGCAGTAACGAGGGGTCGGGCATCTACCGCATCGACTACGTCGGCGACGACCGGCTGCCGGACGCCAAGGTCAGCGCCACGCCCGACAGTGGCAAGGCGCCGTTGAAGGTCCAGTTCTCCAGCGCCGGTTCGGGCCTGCCGAGTGGCGCCCCCATGACGTACGCCTGGGACTTCGACGGCAACGGCACGACCGACTCGACGGTCGCCAACCCGACCCATGTCTACCGGACCGTGGGCCGCTTCACCGCCCGGCTGACGGTCACGGCCCCCGGAAACCTCAGCGCTCTCGCCGTCACCGACATCACCGTCGGCAACTCCCGGCCCGAGGTGACCATCCAGCAGCCGCCCAACGGCGGGATGTTCAGCTTCGGCGACACCATCCCGTTCAAGGTCAAGGTGAAGGACCGGGAGGACGGCGAGATCGACTGCTCGCGGGTGGTCGTCCAGTCGCAGCTCGGCCATGACTCGCATCTGCATCCGCTGGACAACTACACCGGATGCGCCGGCGAGATCCGCACGGACGCCGGCGACAGCCACGGCCCCGGCCAGAACCTCTACTACGGGATCACCGCCCAGTACGAGGACAAGGGCGCGCCCGGGGCACCGGCGCTCACCGGGTCCACCTCGCTCACCCTGCGCCCCGCCCTGCGTGAGGCGGAGCACCACACCTCCACGGGCGGCGCCCACGAGGGCGTGGTGGTGGCCGACCGCGCCGACGCCTCCGGAGGCAAGCGGCTGACGGAGATCGAGGACGGCGACTGGATCCGCTTCGATCCCGTGCACCTCAAGGGCATCGACTCGGTGACCGTCGGCGCGGCCTCGGGCGGCCTCGGCGGAACCGTCGAGTTCCGCTCCGGCTCACCCACCGGCTCGCTGCTCGGCAGCGTGAACGTGCCCAGCACCGGGGGCTGGGGCAACGTCGTCTCACCGACGACACCCCTGAAGTTCGCGGGTATCACCGCCCCGTTGTACGTGGTCTTCTCCAACCCGCAGTGGGCCGCCGACAAGCCTGACCTGCTCGCCCTGGACTGGCTGCACTTCAACGGGCGTGGCGTCGAGAAGCACCCGGGCACCAAGGTCACCGTGAAGGCGGCTCCGGCCTCCGGCGCGGCCCCCCTCGCGGTCCAGCTCACCAGCACCGTGAAACCGCTCGCCGGCCGCACCGTCGCCTCGTACCACTGGGACTTCGGTGACAACACCAGGCCCACCGGCCCCGAGGGCGCGACGGCCACGCACACCTACGCCAGGCCCGGCACGTACACGGCACATCTGACCGTCACCGACGACAAGGGCGACACCACCAGCGCCTTCGCCCGCGTCACCGTGAGCTGAGGCAGGAACGGACATGAGAGGAGCTGACATGAACGGCACACGACGCGCCTTCCTCGCCACCGCACTGGGCGCGGCCGCGGCGACCGGCCTCGGCGCACCCGCCCAGGCCGCCGAGACGGGCCGGTGCCGGCGGCGCATACCGCCGTCCGGCATCGGGATGCACCTCTACACCATGCGCACCCCGCTGGCGACGGACTTCAAGGGCACCCTCGCCCGGCTCGCGGACATGGGCTACGCGACGGTCGGCGTGAGCGGCCGGCACGGCAACAGCGCTGCCGCGATCCGGAGGATGCTGGACGAGACCCGCCTCAAGGCGGTGCTCGAACACGTCGGGTACGACATCGTCCGCGGCAGCGGCCTGCCGCAGGCCCTGGAGGACATCCACACCCTCGGCGCCAGGTGGATCGTCGTCCCGAGCCTGCCCAGCGCGATGCACACCCCGGCGGGGTTCCGGGAGGCCGCCCGGGAGTTCAACAAGGCCGGTCTCGCCGCCCGCGAGGCCGGTCTCGGACCCCTCCTGTTCCACAACCACGGCCTGGACCACGAGGTCGTGGAGGGCGAGAACCTCTACGACATCCTGCTGGAGGAGACCGACCCGCACCTGGTCGGGTTCGAACTCGACGTGTACTGGGCCGCCAAGGGCGGGGCGGATCCCCGGTCGCTGTTCCTGCGCCACCGCCGGCGCTTCCCCGCGCTGCACGTCAAGGACATGGCCGTGAACGGTGACTTCGCCGACGTCGGTTCCGGTGTCCTCGACTTCCCGTCGATGTTCGAGACGGCGGACAGCGGCGGCGTGCGGCAGTGGCTGGTGGAGCACGACGCGCCGGCGGACCCGTTCGCCACCGCGCTGAACAGCTACCGGTACCTCTCCCGTCTGCGGTACTGACGGCACGCGTACACCACTGGGCCTCGCACCCCGGCAAGGAGGGGTGCGAGGCCCAGTGGCGTGAAAGCGCGCGCCGACCCGAGGGCCCGGGTCAGTCCGCCGCGGAGGCCGCCCCCAGCAGATGCCGGACACGGCCGGTGGCCTCCCGGAACTCCGGGCGTCCCATCGTCTCGGTGTAGTCGCGCTCGGCCGGCAGCCCCACCTCGATGATCTCCGTGACCGTGCCCGGCCGCGGGCTCATGACCACCACCCGGTCGGCCAGGTAGCAGGCCTCGGAGATGGAGTGCGTGACGAGCAGCACGGTGGTGCCCGTCTCCCGCCAGATCCGGTTGAGTTCCATGTTCATCTGCTCGCGGGTCAGCGCGTCCAGCGCGCCGAACGGCTCGTCCATCAGCAGCACCGGGGGCTCGTGCAGCAGCGCGCGGCACAGCGCCACCCGCTGCTGCATACCGCCGGACAGCTCGTGCGGATAGGCGTCCTCGAAGCCGTCGAGGCCGGTCATGGCGATCAGCTCGTCGACGCGACGCCGGGCGGCGGCGCCCGGCATCCCGCGCATCTCGGCCTGGAGCAGGATGTTGCGGCGCGCCGACCGCCACTCCAGCAGGGCCGCGCGCTGGAAGACGTAGCCGATGTCGTGGCGCGGACCGCGTACCTGCTCGCCCGCCAGCCGGACGTCCCCGGCGGACGGCCTCAGCAGGCCCGCGACCAGTTTCAGCAGGGTGGACTTGCCGCAGCCCGAGGGGCCGACGAGGGCGACGAACTCGCCGGGTGCGACGTCGAGGGAGACGCGCTCCAGCGCGGTGACGTCCCGGTTCTTCGTCCGGAAGCGGACCGCCACGTCGGAGAGTCCGACCGCCGGCCGCCGCTCGTCCTTGTCCAGCTCCACAGCGGGCTCCCGCACCGTCGTCTCTCTCGCCATCGTCATCCCTTCATCGCGGTGGCGCTGTCCCAGTACTCCGCCACGGCCTTGGGGCTCTGGACCAGGCCTGCCTCGGAGAAGACGTCGATCGTCTGCTGCCAGTCGGCCTCGGTGTTCACACCCGGTGCCTTGCCCTCGGTCGCCGGGGTGTGCAGCAGCGTCAGGGTCGTCCTGAACTGCTCGGACAGCACCTCCTTGGGCGGGAGTTGCTCGCTGGCGCCCTCCATCGCGGCGACGGCCGGGTCGGGGGACTTCTCCGCGGCGGCGAAGGACTCGCTGACCGCCTTGGCCATCCGGGCGGCGACGTCCTTCTCCGTGGTCAGGAAGCGCTGACCGGCGATGAGGCCGTTGGAGTAGAAGTTGAGCCCGTGCTCGGAGAAGCGCAGATACGCGACCGGCTTGTTCGCCTTGTTCTGCATGGTGGGGCCCTGGTCGCTGGCGTAGCCGAGCAGTCCGTCCGTCTTGCCGGAGATCACCGCGGCGATCTTGCCCGCCGGGTCGGTGTTCTGGACCTTGACGTCCGATTCCGCGAGGCCGTTCTTCTCCAGGAAGATCGGGAACGTCTTCGAGAGCGCGTCGCCCGCGGTGCCCGCGATGGTCCTGCCCTTGAGGTCGGCGGGGGACTTGATGCCCTGCGACGCGAAGAACTGCACCGAGGACGGCGTGGTCTGGAGGAAGACCCCGAGGCTCTTCACCTTGACGCCGGAGTCGACGCCGGAGAGCACCGCGGGGGTGTCGGCCCAGCCGAAGTCGGTCTGGCCGGCGCCCGTGGCCTGGACGGTCTTCTGGGAGCCCTGGCCGGCCTGGATGGTGAGGTCGATGCCGTGCTTCTCGAAGATCTTCTGCTGCTTGCCGTAGTAGAACGGGGCGTGTTCGCCGTAGGGATACCAGTTGAGGGTCAGGGTGACCTTGTCGAGCTTCTTGCCCGACTCGCTGGTGCTCTGGTCCGAGCCGTCCTCACCGCAGGCCGTGGCGACCAGGAGCAGCGGAACGAGGCCGATCAGAAGTCTGCGCGCAGTCATGGCTGGTCCTTCTCGTCAGCGTGGGTCGTGCGGGGTCAGTAGGCGGTGGTGACACCGGAGTCGCGGCGGCTGGCGTGCCACGGGAGGAGCAACTTCTCGGCGATCTCGACGAGGACGAACAGGACCACGCCGATCAGCGACATCACGAGCAGTCCCGCGAAGAGCATCGGGGTGTCGAGGTTGCCGTTGGCCTGGAGGATGACGTAGCCGAGCCCCTCGTTCGCGCCGACGAACTCGCCGACGACGGCGCCGGTCACGGCGAGGGTGACCGCGACCTTGAGGCCGGAGAAGAGGTGGGGGAGCGAGGCGGGGAAGCGGATCTTGACGAAGGTCTGCCAGGAGTTGGCGCCCATCGTCGACGAGAGCTGGAGCATCTCCGGGTCGACGGCCTTGAGTCCGGTCACCATCGAGATCACCACGGGGAAGAAGGCGATCAGCACGGCGATGAGGATCTTCGGGGCGATGCCGAAGCCGAGCCAGACCACGAACAGCGGGGCGATGGCGATCTTGGGGACGACCTGGGCGAAGAGCAGGATCGGGTAGAGCGTCTTCTCGACGGTCGACGAGTAGACCATGATCACCGCGGCGGCCACACCGACGGCGACGGCGATGAGGAAGCCCAGCAGCGTCTCGTAGGTGGTCACCCAGGTGTGCTGCCAGAGGTAGTCGGTCTTGCCGGTCAGGACGTCGAGCGTCGCGCCCGGCGAGGGGACGAGATAGGGCTCGACCAGTTCGGCCGCCGCGATCACCCACCAGGCGCCGAAGCAGGCCAGCAGCAGCGCGAAGGGGCGCCAGCTTCGCTCCAGGGCCCGGGTGATCCGCTCTGCGGCTCCCGGCTTGTTCCGCTCGGCAACTCCCGTCGCCTTACCGGGTGTTGCGTTCATGACGCTCTGGCTCACGGGTCGATTCCTCCGGTTTCCGGAGCGGTGGGGAGGAGCTGTGGTCCGGGGTGGTCGGAAAACGCTTTCAGAAAGCGCTTTCTGGTAAGGTGTGGCCACGCTAGTGACTGCCTGTGCGCACGGTCAATAGGTCGTCCCGAAGTTTCGGGGGTGCGGTGAGAGAACGGCATGCAACATCCGTCCATGTGACGCTCGACGTCGTCGCGCGAGAGGCCGGCGTCTCCCTGGCCACGGCCTCCAGAGTGCTCAACGGGACCGCGCGGGTCCGTGAGGACCTGCGCCAGCGGGTACGCGCGGCCGCCGACCTGCTCGGCTACATCCCCAACGCCCATGCCCAGGCGCTGGCCAGCGCCTCCAGCAACACCGTCGGGCTGATCTGCCACGACGTCGGCGACCCGTACTTCGCCGCGATAGCCGCCGGAGTGATGCGCGCCGCCGCCGAGCAGGACCTCCTCGTCATGCTCGCCAGCACCTTCCGCGAACCCGAGCGGGAGATCGCGTACGTCTCCACGCTCCGCGCGCAGCGGGCGCGCGCGATCCTGCTCATCGGCTCGGGCATCCAGGACCGCGCCTGGGAGCGGGCCCTCGCGGCCGAACTCGCGCCGTACGTCCGCGCGGGCGGCCGGGTCGCCGTGGTGAGCCGGCACCGCAGCCTGCGGGTCGACGCCGTACTGCCCGAGAACCGGGCCGGCGCGGCGGCGCTCGCGCGGGCCCTGCTGGACCTCGGTCACCGGGAGTTCGCCGTGCTCAGCGGACCACCCGAACTGACCACCGTCTGCGACCGGCTGGCGGGTTTCCGCGAGGGCCTCGCCACGGCCGGCGTCAGGCTGCCGCGGGAGCGGGTCGTGGAGGGTGCCTTCACCCGCGACGGCGGATACGCGGCCGCGCGCGAGCTGCTCACCCGCTCCGGCCGGCCGACCTGCGTCTTCGCCGTCACCGACGTGATGGCGGTCGGGGCACTCGCCGCGTTCCGGGAGCAGGGCGTCCGGGTCCCCGAGGACATGTCGCTGGCCGGGTTCGACGACATCCCCCTCGTGCGGGAGCTCTCACCGCCCCTGACCACCGTCGCCCTGCCCCTCGCCGCGATGGGGCAGCAGGTCATGGCCCTCGCCCTGCGCGAACCGCCCGGCCCGCGCTCCCGCGTCCTGCGGGCCGGCGGCGAGGTCGTCCTGAGAGCCAGCACGGCACCACCGCCTGGCCACTCCGTGGGTTCCTCTTGAGCCCTGCACGAGCCGCTCGGTCCGGGCTCGCGTGTCCTGTGGGTCGGCTTGGCGCCATCGCCCCTTGATGCCCTGTGTGAGGGGGCGGGTTTCGCAGCGCGCGGGCCGCGTGGCTCGGACTCCTGGGTTCTGCGGGTGGTTTCGGCGCCGTCGTCTGTCGAGTCCGTGCGTGAGAGGGCGGGTTGAGCTCCGGGTGTGCCGCCCGGTCCGGGCTCGCGTGTCCTGTGGGTCGGCTTGGCGTCACCGCCCCTTGATGCCCTGTGTGAGGGGGCGGGTTTCGCACCGCGCGGGCCGCGTGGCCCGGGCTCCTGGGTTCTGCGGGTGGGTTTGGCGCCGTCGTCTGTCGACTCCGTGTGTGAGAGGACGGGTTGAGCTCCGCGCGGGCCGCCCGGACCAGGCTCGCGTGTCCTGCTGGGCGGCATGGCGTCACCGCCCCTCGACGCCCTGCGTGAGAGGGCGGGTTGAGCACCGCACGGCCTGTGCTCGCGCGTCCTGCGGGCCGGGGGCGAGGTCGTGCTGAGGGTCGGGGGCGAGGTCGTGCTGAGGGTCGGGGCGGTGTCATCGCCTCTCGACTCCTCGTGTGAGAGGGCGCGTTGAGCGCCGCGCGTGCCGCCCGGTCCGCGCTGGCGCGTTTTGCGCGCCGGGGGTGAGGTCGTGCTGAGGGCGGGCACGGCGTCACCGCTCGTCGACTCCGTGCGTGAGGGGGCGTGTTGAGCACCGCGCTCGCCGCACGGTCCGCCAGTTCGCGTGCTGCAGGACGGTGGCGAGGTCGTGCTGAGAGCTGGCACGGCGCCACCGCCCGCCGACTCCGTGCGCGAGGGGGCGTGTTGAGCGCCGCGCGAGCCGGATGGTCCGCGCTCTCGCGTTCTGGGGGCGGGCATGGCGCCACCGGCTCTCGACTCCGCGCGTGAGAGGGCGGGTTGATCACCGGGCGAGCCGCCCGGTCCGTGCTCGCGCGTTCTGCGGGTCGGTACGGCGCCATCGCCCCTCGTCTCCGCGTGCGACAAGGCGGGTCGAGCACCACGCGCGCCGGTCGGCGCGAGCGACTGGGTTCGGTGGGCGCGTCCGTGACAGCGTGGCGCGAGCCGGGCCGCCGTCGCGCAGGCGATTGATCCCGCCATGTCCCGCCTCCAAGTCGTCGCACCGCGCCGGACTTTGAACACATCGATGACAAAGTATGGACATGACAAGCAGAAGTCTCCTACCTTTGCGGCGCAACCGCAGGCTCCGCCACGGAAGAAGACCGGAACGACATCCGGCACGGTCCGGTCCCCAGCCCAGGAGGACCAATGCGCCCACGCCTGTTCCCCGTCGTCCGAAAACACCTCGTTCCGCTGCTGACGTCGGCCGTCCTGGCCACCGGTGCCCTGGCCGCCCCGGCGGCCGTCGCCGCCCCCGCGGACATCCCGCCGCAGGAACCAGGGGTCACCCTGCGCGTGTTCGACGTGCAGACCCCGCTCAGCGAGTTGTGCACCCTCAAGCCGGGACAGACCCCCAACCACGACAAACTCATGCCGACGGTCGACTGGTCCACGACCGACGACTTCGGCGGGCTAGACGACCGGTTCGTCGCGGAGGCGACCGGCTACCTGGTGGCGCCCAGCGACGGTTCCTACGTCTTCCGGCTCACCAGCGACGACGGCTCCCGCCTCTCGCTAGACGGCCAAACCGTCATCGACCACGACGGACTCCACGGGGCCGAGCCCAAGGACGGCGTCGTCCATCTCACCGCCGGCTCGCACCCGCTGCGCGTCGAGCACTTCGAGCGCGACGGCGGACAGCGACTGCAGCTCTCCTGGAAGCCCCCGGGCGCCGCCGACTTCACCGTCGTGCCCCAGGAGGCGCTGAGCACCGACGCCGGGGTGGTCCGCGTGACCGCGCCCGGCCGCAAGGAGTGCGAAGGGAACGGGGACACCCCCGGCGACGGCCTGCCGCTCACGTCCGTGCGGCCCGACCTCACCCTCACCGACCTGCGCCCCGAGGGGTTCGAACCCCAGGTCAGCGGAATGGACTGGCTGCCCGACGGACGCCTCGCGATCAGCACCTGGGGCGGCAGCAACAACGTGGCCGGCGAGGTCTACCTGCTGGACAACGTCACCGGCGCCACGAGCCGTGACGAGGTCACCGTCGAGAAGGTCGCGACCGGGCTGCGCGAACCCATGGGGATCAAGTACGTCGACGGTTCCCTGTACGTCTCGCAGAAGCACGAACTGACCCGGCTGGTGGACCGGGACGGCGACGACGTGACCGACGAGTACCGCACGGTCGCCACCTGGCCCTACGGAGGCAACTTCCACGAGTTCGCCTTCGGCCTGCTCTACCGCGACGGCTACTTCTACGTGAACCTCTCCGTCGCCATCGACTACGGCGGCGCGACGACCACCCCGCAGCCGGCGCCGGGCCGGGGGACCACGTACAAGGTGAGCCGGAAGACCGGCCATATCAGTCCGGTGGCCGGTGGCCTGCGCACACCCAACGGCATCGGATGGGGGCCGGACGGCGGTCTGTTCACCACCGACAACCAGGGTGGCTGGCTGCCTTCCTCGAAGCTGGTCCAGATCAAGCAGGACCGCTTCTTCAACCACTACACCGAGCCCGCCGGTCCCTTTGAGGACTCGCCCGTGACCGCGCCGGTGCTCTGGCTGCCGCAGAACGAGATCGCCAACTCGCCCTCCACGCCGCTGTATCTGAGCAAGGGCCGGTTCGCCGGGCAGATGCTCATCGGCGACGTCACCTACGGCGGACTCCAGCGCGCCTACCTGGAGAAGGTGAAGGGGCAGTACCAGGGTGCCGTCTTCCGCTACACCCAGGGCCTGGAGGCCGGCGTCAACCGGATCAGCCTCGGTCCCGACGGCGCGATCTACGCCGGCGGTCTCGGCGCCGACGGCAACTGGGGCCAGGAGGGCAAGCTCAGGTTCGGTCTGCAGAAGCTGACGCCCAACGGCGGCAACACCTTCGACATCAAGACCATGCGCGCCGTGCCCGGCGGCTTCGACCTCACGTACACGCAGCCGCTCTCCACCGAGACGGCCGCCCAGCTCGCCGAGCACTACCGGGCCGAGCAGTGGCGCTACACCCCGACCACCGACTACGGCGGCCCGAAGATCGGCGAGGAACGGCTCGCCGTACGCTCGGCGACGCTGTCCGGGGACGGCCGCACCGTCCGTCTGCGGCTGGACGGCCTGGAGTCCGGTCATGTCGTGCATGTGCGTTCCCCGCGGCCCTTCACCTCGGCGTCCGGCGAGTCCCTGTGGAGCACCGAGGCCTGGTACACGCTCAACGAGATCCCCGGCAAGCAGCCGCCGCCCGCGACCCTGTACGAGGCGGAGGAGGCCCGCCTGACCGGCAAGGCCGGCATCAACACCGACCACGTGGGCTACTCCGGCAGCGGGTTCGTCGACCGCTACGCCACCGAGGGCAAGGTCGGGACGGCCTTCGACGTCACGGTCCCCACGTCGGGCTCCTACGACGTGAACCTGCGCTACTCCAACGGCCCCAACCCCTTCCAGGGCACCAAGTCCCTCTCCCTGTACGCCAACGGCGAGAAGGTGCGGCAGACCGAGCTCCCCTCCACCGGCGACTGGGACTCCTGGTCCACCCGGACGGAACGCCTCACCCTGCGCGCCGGCCGCAACGAGATCGCCTACCGGTACGACGCGGGCGACACCGGTCATGTCAATCTCGACCTGATCACCGTGCGGCCGCACGGCGCCCCGGTCACCCTCTTCGACGGGACCGCCTCCTCGCAGGCGCAGTGGCTGCACCCCGACGGCCGGCGGACGGCGTGGCCGCTGACCGACGAGAAGTCGATGGAGGTGTGCTGCGGGGACCTCCGGACCAAGGACGCCTACCAGGACTTCGCGCTGCATGTGGAGTTCCGGGTCCCGCTGCTGCCGCCGGACGTGACCGGCCAGGACCGGGGGAACAGCGGCATCTACCTCCAGGACCGCTACGAGCTCCAGATCCTCGACTCCTACGGTGACACCACGCCGGACACCAACGAGGCAGGCGCGTTCTACCTGAAGAAGGCGCCCGACGTGAACGCGGCGACGGCACCGGAGACCTGGCAGACCTACGACATCGTCTTCCGTGCGGCGCGCTACGACGACAGCGGCCGCAAGATCGCCGACGCCCGGGCGACGGTCGTGTGGAACGGCAAGAAGGTGCACGACGACGTCGTGATCGACGGTCCCACCGGCTCGGGCCGGCCGGAGACGCCCGCGGCGGGGCCGATCCGGTTGCAGGACCACGGGAACAAGGTGCGGTTCCGCAACATCCGGGTGCAGCCCCTGGGGTGACCCGCGACCGCCCTTCGAGGCGCCCGGGGCCGGCGGCAGCCACCGGCCCCGGGCGCCGTGCCGCGCGCGCCGCGGTCAGACCCGGGCGCCGCCCCCGGTGTCCGTGGAGTGCAGCAGGCGCAGGAACGCCTTGACCCCGGCGATGATCTCCTGGTCGTCGGTGAGACGGTGCACGGTGGCCTCGAACTCCCGGGCCAGTGAGGCGAGTCCGCGCTCGGTCTCCTCGGCACGTTCGTAGGTGCTGACCGCCAGCGCGTCCACCGTGCGCCGCAACTCGGCCAGGGCCCGGTACTGCTCCTCGGCCTTCTCCTCCAGGACCCGCGTCCCGGCCTCGGCGCGGTCCAGCCGGCCGCGCAGTTCCACCACGTCGTCCCGCGGATGGGTGACGTCCTTGAGGAGAGTGCCCAGACGCCGCCGGAGCTGGCCGAAGTAGGCGCCCGCCGGCCGGAAGAAGGTGCTCAGCAGGAAGAACGCGGCGAACCAGTACCCCGTGAACTCGCCCGTGGCCCAGGTGACCGCGAGGACGACCGCCGCCGTCAGCAGATGGCCCGCGACCGCCGTCCGGAGCATCGCACGGGCGATACGGCCGGCCTCGGCGTCCCGGGCGGGGGAGACCTCGATGCCCTTCTCACGGCTCACCCCGATCTCGGCGAGCACCGCGTGGGCACGGAAGTACAGGTTCCACGGCAGCGTGAGAAGGAGCAGCAGCCACAGAAGACTCAGCACGCCCGCCCCGACCGCGAACACCACCTTCGGCGGCGCCCCTGCCAGGTGGGCGAGGACCAGTGCACCGACCGCCGCCCCGACCGCCGTCACCGCCGCAAGAAATCTGCCCACGCCCACGCCCCCCGCCTCCTGGCCGCCGCCCCCCGGCCGCCGCCTTCCGGACTGCGGCTTCCGCGCCGGAGTCCATGGAGCCATCGTCGCGGACCCGGCGCCGGCCGGCATGAGTAGCCGTACTCAGGACGCTGGCCGAGGGGCCCGCCTGTCCTTGCGCTGCTCCAGCTCCTCGTCGTCGACCAGGACGAGCATGGGCTTGTCGGGCTCGCACATCATCGTGACGACGAACCGGCTCGGCATGTCGTCGCGGTTGTTGCCGTCCTGGTAATGGATCACGTCGCCGCCGGGCTCCCAGAACGTCTCTCCGGCCCGGACCACCCGTTCGGGCTCACCCTCCAGTTCGAACACCATCTCGCCCTCCAGGACATAGCCGAAGGCCGGTCCGAAGTGGCGGTGCGGGGGTGTGCCGGGGTCTCCCGGAGGAAACTCGACGAGCAGCGTCATGACGTGTGCGCCGTCCGGAATCGAGGGCGGTTTCGCTTCCTGGATGACGGTCACCGCGGTCTTCCAGGCCTCGGATCGCTGCCCCGGGCCCCCTGGAGAGTGTGCATCCGGTCCATTGTTCGGCATCACGCGACCTCCTCTCCGCACTGCACAGCGCGGGTGGGACATACCACCCCAGACTACTATTTTTCCGTACAGCCCAGCCATCAGAAGGGTGTGGTCATGAAGTTCACCGTCCTGGGGGGAAGCGGCCTGATCGGCTCGCAGGTGGGACAGCGACTGAGGGAGGGAGGCCACGAGGTGGTCTCGGCCTCGCTGTCCAGCGGAGTCGACGTGATCAGCGGAAAGGGCCTGGACGAGGCTCTGCAGGGCGCCGACGTCGTCGTGAACCTGACGAATTCCCCGGCCTTCGACGACACCTCCATCGCCTTCTTCGAGACGTCGATGGGCAACGTCCTGTCCGCCGCCGAGGCGGCGGACGTCCGCCACTTCGTGGTCCTCTCGATCGTGGGGGTGGATCAGGTGCCCCAACTCGACTACTACCGGGCCAAGACCGTCCAGGAGAAACTGCTGAAGGAAGGGCGCACGCCCTACTCGATCGTGCGGGTCACGCAGTTCTACGAATTCGTCGACGCGATCATGTCCTGGACGACCGAAGGGGACACCGTCCGCCTCCCCTCCACGCCCGTGCAGCCGATGGCCTCCGCGGACGTCGCGGCGGCAGTCGCGCGCGCCGCGTCCGAGGCTCCCTTGCGCGGCACGCGCAACGTCGCGGGCCCCACCGTCTACCCCCTCGACGAACTGGGGCGCATCACGCTGGCGGCGCACTCGGACGGGCGTCAGGTGGTCACCGACGAGCAGGCCGGCATGTTCGCCGTGGTCGAAGGAGACGTGCTGACGGCGCCGGAGGGCGCCGACCTGGCCGCCACGACCTACGAGGACTGGATGCAGCGGCAGCAGCAGCGGTAGGGGTGTCGCGGCGTCGGCACCTGTCAACAGGGTGGTCACACGGTGGTACCACCCTGCCCCATGGTTGTCTCGCGTGCGAGATATGCCGGCTCGGCGGTGGACGTTCTGAGCGAGCAGCGGAAGGCCGAGATCGAATGGTGGTACGTGCAGGAACGGGCCGCTACGCGCGCTTGGCGCGGTAGAGACCCCGGCCCGTCCGGCGGATACGGGAGGTGCCGACGAGACGGTCAAGGGTGCTGCGGACCGCGTTGATGCTCCCGCTGTCGCTGTCGCGCCCGAGCGCCGCGGCCACGTCACGGGCCCGTACGTCCGCCTGCCCGACCGTGGCGAAGTACTCGAGGATCTGCTCGGTGAGCCGGCCGTACTTCCGCTGCCCGTCGGCGTCCGCGTCGGCGTCCGCGTCGGAGCCGGCCTCGGTGGAGATGTCCGGGCGGACGGACTCCTCGGCAGCGGTCAGGTCCGGCTGCGCCCTCGTGGGCGTCGGCGCCACCTCTCCCGTGTCCCGCATCACGGCCTCGATCGCGCTGAGCGCGCGCTGGACGGAGCCGAGGTGCGCCACGACCGCGGCCAACTCCCGCTCCAGGGCCTGCTTCTGCAACTCCAGGCGGGCCAGGTCCTTGGTGAGGCTTTCAGCGGTGACCGCGATGGGGTGCGGAGCGCGGGTGCCGGAGACCATGTGTTCCTCTCGTTTCTCAACCCATTGTGTTTCTTCATCATAGGCAATACGGCACGCCGGAAGACAGACGATGCGCGCGGACGTGCGACACGGTGCCGCGCTCTCCATGGGACTCACCCCCTTCTGACGCCTACTTGGTGGGAAACGGTGTCACAAAATGTGCATGTGCCTGGTCAAAGATGTAGACGCCACGGATCGGCCATGGCTGTGGCTCATCCAGACCAGGAACGGAGACAGCAGGACGATGCACCTCGAGACGCCCCCCGAGGAAGGTTGCCTGGAGGAGGCCGTTTCCGTCTTCGTGCACTTCCGTCCGCGCCTGTTCGGCATCGCCTATCGGCTGCTGGGAAGCGCGGCCGAGGCGGAGGACGTGGTCCAGGAAGTGTGGCTGCGCTGGCAGAAGACCGATCGGGCGGCGGTGGTCAGCCCCGTGGCGTTCCTGTCGACCACGACCACGCGGCTGGCCATCAACGTGGCCCAGTCCGCGCGTGTGCGCCGCGAGACCTACATCGGCCCGTGGCTGCCCGAACCCCTCGACACGAGCGGCGACCCGCTGCTGGGCGCCGAGCGGGCCGAGGCCCTCGAACTGGCCCTGCTGCTGGTCCTGGAGAAACTGAATCCCACCGAGCGCGCCGCGTACGTGCTGCGTGAGGCGTTCGACTACTCCTACGAGGAGATCGCCGAGATCCTTCAGCTCACACGTGTCAACGTACGCAAGATCGTGAGCAGGGCGCGCGGGCATCTCGCGGCCGAGGGGCGCAGGACCGTCGACAGGGAGGACCACCGACGGTTCCTCGAAGCCTTCGTCGCCGCGTCGGAATCGGGGGACCTCGCCGGGCTGGAGGCGTTCCTGGTGCCGGATGCCGCCCGGCCCGGCCTCGACACCCCGACGCCGGCCCCTCGGCGCTCCCGTCGCGGCTTGCGCAGATGACGTCCGCGCGGTGGCTCAGCGCGTCGCCTCGCCGTCGGGCTCACGCCAGCTCCGGAGCTTGTCCGGATTGAGGATGACGTAGAGCTGCTGGATCCGGCGTCCGGCGACGTCGAGGCTGATGACCGCGGCGACCTGCCGGTCGGAGAAGACCACGAGACCGGTCCGTCCGTTGATCGCCCGGGTCTGCAGACGGGTGCGCGGGCAGCGGGGCAGCAGCGTCATCAGGGTGCGGGCGACCAGCCGTGCGCCGTGCACCGGTGTGACCAGGGCCCTGACCTTGCCGCCCCCGTCGAAGACGGCCGTGCAGTCCGGCGTCAGCACGGACACGAGGAGCACCTCGTCCCCCCTGAGACAGGCCCGCAGGAGGGTGTGGGCGACCTCGTCGTGCCGGTCCGCGGGCGAGGGCGGGGAGCGTCGGCCGCTGGGGTTCCCGGACGCCGGACCGGCCGGGACGGTGCGCCTCGGCTGCATGGCGGTGCCGGTCGCCGCGTCCGGCGCCGCTCCGAAGACCTCGTTGAGCAGGTACGCCGCCCGCTCGGCCGGGGAGAAGGACCGCAGCGCCCGGCGCATCACGACACCCACCTCCTTCCCGAGCGTCTTCTCCGACGGCGCCGCCGCCCCCTCCCCGGGCCCGGTCCCGGCCAGCCGCGCGCGGCAGATGCCGTCCGCGACCTCGGCGAGCCACGAACCGGGCGCCTCGATCCGCGCACGCGCCGGACCGGGCAGCTCGTACCACCGCCGATACGTCTCGTCGATGACGCTCTCGGCCGCACCGGTGCTCCCCAGCATGCGGTAGGTGAGCTCCAGCAGCCGCCGCCGTTCGTCGAGCAGCTCCACGATCGTCATCGCCTCGTTGACGCGGTCCATTCGGCATCCTCCCTCTCTCGTACGGCGCTACGCCGCAGCCGGGAGTCCATGGAGACTCGGTCGGCAACATGCTCGTCCCACAGGGGAGACCGGACGCCCGCGACCCTTGTGACATCCGCGCGCATCACACGGTGGAAGATGCCAGGAGAAACAGGTGTCACACCTTCTGAGGACGATCTGTCCCCTGCATGGAAGCTTCGCGCAGGTGTGGCCCCCCAAGGCCCGCACGGCACGCTGCGGCACCCGCCCCGAAAGGTCCGTCATGAGCAAGCAGTCCCGCTATCGACATGTCCGTGTTCCGCTCGCCCTGGTGACCACGGCGACCGTCGCCGCCGCGCTGGTCACCACGGCCGACGACGCACCCCCGAGTCCCCTGCCGGGCGGCGGCAGGCCGACCGTGGTGCTGGTCCACGGAGCGTTCGCCGATTCCAGCAGCTGGAACGGCGTCGTGGAGAGGCTGCGGCGCGAGGGGTATCCGGTGGTCACGGCGTCCAACCCGCTGCGCAGCCTCAGCGGCGACGCCAGATACGTGCGGGAGCTCCTCGCCGGTATCGAGGGACCGGTCGTGCTCGCCGGCCACTCCTACGGTGGAGCGGTCATCAGCAATGCCGCCGTGGGCGCCGACAACGTCAAGGCGCTGGTGTACATCGCGGCCTTCGCCCCGGACGAGGGGGAGAGCGCGTTCGGCCTGGGCGCCGAGTTCAACAGCACGTTCACCGACGCGCTGCGCCCGCCCGTGCCGGTCACCCTGCCGGACGGCTCCCCGGGCGTCGACCTGTACATCGACCAGGAGAAGTTCCCCGAGCGGTTCGCCGCGGACGTTCCGGAGCGCACCGCCGCGCTGATGGCGGTCACCCAGCGGCCCGCGACCGACGTCGCCCTGGAGGAGCGGGCGGCCCGGCCCGCCTGGAGGACCATCCCCTCCTGGTACCTGGTGGCCACCGAGGACCGCAGCATGCCGCACGCGGCCCAGACCTTCATGGCGAAGCGTGCCAAGGCGCGCACCCTGGAAGTGCGTGCGTCGCACGCGGTGAACGTCTCACGCCCCGACGACGTCGTCCGCGTCATCCGGGACGCGGCGCGCTCGGTGCGCTGACGCCCGGGAGGCGGGGGTGGAGTGACACCGTGTCACTCCACCCCCGCCTCCCGCGCGTCTCATTCCTCCGCGGGCGGTTCGGCCCCGGAGCGGGCCAGCCGGTGCAGTGCGTCGGACACCGACAGCATCTGCTCGTTGATCTCCGCGATCGCCCGGTGCAGCTCGTTGACCCGGGTTTCGAGTTCGGCGGCCTTCGCGGTCAGCACCTCGATCGTGGCCGTGAGCGCGATGCGGTTCTCGCGGGACGTGGGTATCACTCCGTGGCCTCCTGGACGCCGCGGGCCGGGGGTGGCCCCCGCCGCCGGGCGGGGGCCACCGCTGATTTCGCCTCTACCGCTGCTGCGCCAGCCAGTCGGCGAACCGGGTCTCGGCGATCTGCGCGTCCGGGCCGGGAAGCAGGCTGGCCTCCTCCAACTCGGAACCGAAGTACGGGGCGTGTACGTCCGCCTCGACCTTGCGGGGGTCGCCGTGGGGAGCGAGTCCCTGCTCGAGGAACTCCTTGAAGCCGAAGGCCTCGGGGCCGGCGATCTCCACCGTGCCGTTCAGCGGCGCCCCGGCGGCCGTGCGGGCCACGGCGGTGGCGACGTCGTCGGAGTACATCGGCTGGATCTTGGCGGCCGGGCAGCGCACCGTGTCGCCCTCCGTCATCGAGTCCGCGATGGCCGTCACGAACTCGAAGAACTGCGTGGCGTGGACGATGGAGTACGCGATCCCCGACGCCTTGATGAGTCCCTCCTGCGCCAGCTTGGCGCGGAAGTAGCCGTTCTCCTCCAGCCGTTCGGTGCCCACGATGGAGAGCGCGACATGGTGGGTCACCCCGGCCTCCGCCTCGGCCACCAGGAGGTTCGCGGTGGACGTGCGGAAGAACTCCATGACGGCGTCGGGCGCGAACGAGGGGGAGTTCGACACGTCGACGACGACCGAGGCGCCCTTGAGGACGTCCGCCAGACCCTCGCCCGTCAGCGTGTTGACACCGGTGTTGGGGGAGGCGGCCACCGCCTCGTGACCGTGGTCCTTGAGCTTGCCGACCACCTTGGAGCCGATGAGGCCGGTCCCGCCGATCACTACAACCTTCATGTACTTACCTCGAAAATGCTTGATGGTGTGTGCACATGGACTGCGCGAACCGCACGCCCACGAATTCCGTACAGGAAAGACAGCGCGCCGACCGCGTTTGTGACAGGTCGGCCGAACCGGCCGTCTACTCCACGAGCTTGCCGTCGGTCGACACCTCGTGCATCAGGGCGGAGATCTCGTCCGGGACGGCGGGAATGGCCTCGCGGGTCACACCCGTGCTCGGCGACCACACCAGGTTGACCCGCATCTCGGGGTCCATGTCCGGGAAGTCGCTTCGGTTGTGGCAGCCGCGGGTCTCGCGGCGCTCCAGCGCCGCCTCCAGCGTGGCCCGCGCGGCCAGCGCCGCGGCCTTGAGGTCGAAGGCGTGCGCGAGGTCCTGGAAGCCGGCGATGTCGGGATGGACGCCGATGTCGTCCATCCGCTTCTCGATCGCGCTCAGCTCGGCCAGCCCGGTCCGCAGCCCCTGCTCGTCGCGCACGACGCCGGCGTGCTCGGTCATCGTGTTGCGCAGGGCGCGCTGCAGCGCGCGGACGTTCTCGTGCCCGTCCGCCGTGAGGAGGCCGTCGACCTCGGCACGGGCCTCGGCCACCGCGGCCGCCGACCGGGGCTGCGCCGTCAGGGAATCCGAGTACGCGGCGGCCGCCTGACCGGTGATCCGGCCGAAGACCAGCAGTTCGATCAGGCTGTTGCCGCCGAGGCGGTTGGCGCCGTGCAGCCCGCTGGAGGCCTCGCCGATGGCGTACAGACCACGGACGTCGGTGCTGTGGTCCTCGGGCCGGACCCAGACCCCGCCCATCGAGTAGTGCGCCGTGGGCGCGACCTCGATCGGCTCGCGGGTGATGTCCAGCATCTGCAGGTCCAGGAGCGTCTGATAGACCCGGGGGAGCCGGTTCATGATCGTCTGCCGGGGGAGGTGGGAGACGTCGAGCCACACTCCGCCCTTCTCCGTGCCGCGCCCCTCCTTGATCTCCGTGTAGGACGCGAGGGCCACGCGGTCGCGGGTGGAGAGTTCCATGCGCTCGGGGTCGTAGCGGTCCATGTACCGCTCGCCGAGCGAGTTGCGCAGGATGCCGCCCTCGCCGCGCGCCGCCTCGCTGACCAGCGTGCCGGCCGCGTTCTCCGGCTCGATGATCCCGGAGGGGTGGAACTGCACCAGCTCCGGGTCGCGCAGCCGCGCCCCGGCCTCGACCGCGAGCCGGAAGGAGTCACCGGTGTTCTCGTCGCGCCGCGAGGAGGTGCGGCGCCAGATGCGGGTGTGGCCGCCGGCCGCGAGGATCACCGCGTCGGCGTGGATCAGGTAGCGCTTCCCGTTCGTCAGGTCGAACCCGTACGCCCCGAAGACGGCCCCGTCGTGGACCAGCAGCCGGGTGATGTACACGCTGTCCAGCATGGGCACCTTGAGCTGGGCGGCCCGCGCGACGAGCGTGCGCTGGATCTCCAGGCCGGTGTAGTCGCCGGCGAACGCGGTGCGGCGGAACTTGTGCGCGCCGAAGAAGCGCTGCGAGATACGGCCGTCCTCCTCCCGGGCGAAGGCCATGCCGTAGCGCTCCAGGTCGTCGATGCCGCGGGCGGCACCCTGGGTCACGATCTCGACGGTGCGCGGGTCGGCGAGGAGGTAGCTCTCCTTGAGGGTGTCGGCGGCGTGCTGCTGCCACGTGTCCCCGGGGTCCATGGTGGCGAGGGCCGCGTTGATGCCACCGGCCGCGAGGGCCGTGTGCGCGTCCTCCTTGGGGCGCTTGCCGACGGCTAGGACATCGACACCGGCCTCGGCCAGCTCGATGGCCGCCCGCAGGCCGGCTCCGCCGGTGCCGATCACCAGCACCATGGTGGAGAGACGTTGTTCGGTGAGAGACACGATTGCTCCGATCGGCTTGTTGTCACCCTGTACGACCGGACGATCGAGGAATCTGTGACAGTCGAGCGGACGTCCGGCGCGGGCCGGAGGGCCAAGGGCCGTCAGCCGACGAGAGCGTCCAGCGGGACACCGGGGTCGCGGAGGCGGGCGTCGTCGACGCCGGCCCGGGAGAGCACCAGGTCGCGGATGTCGTCGATGACGTCCCACACATTGACGTTCATACCCGCCAGCACCCGGTTCCCCGACATCCAGAAGGCGACGAATTCCCGTGCCGCGGTGTCGCCCCGGAAGACGACGCGGTCGTAGCCACCGGGTGCGACGTAGCCCGTGTACTCCATGCCGAGGTCGTACTGGTCGGTGTAGAAGTACGGCAGCCTGTCGTACACGGCCTCCTTGCCGAGCATGCTCTGCGCGGCCGTCGCCGGCTGGTTCAGGGCGTTGGCCCAGTGCTCCACGCGCAGGTGGCGGTCCAGCACGGGGTGGTAGGCGTTGGCGACGTCGCCGGCGGCGTAGATGCCGGCCGCCGAGGTCCGCAGGTGGGCGTCGGTGACGATGCCGTCGCGCACCTCAAGGCCCGCTTCCTGCGCGAGGCGCACGTTGGGGGTGATGCCGATGCCCACGACCACCGCGTCGGCGGCGAGGTGGGTGCCGTCGGCGAGCCGGACGCCGTCCACCCGGCCGTCGGACCCGGTGAGCCGCTCGACCTCCGCGTGCGGGAGCAGCCGTACGCCGTGGTCCCGGTGCAGCGCGGCGAACACCTCGGCGGCCTCACGCCCGAGCACCTTCAGCAGCGGCAGCTCCGAGTGTTCGAGCACCGTCACCTCCGCTCCGGCGGTCCGGGCGGCCGCGGCGGTCTCCAGCCCGATCCAGCCGCCGCCGATCACGACGATCCTCGCCCCCTTGGTGAAGGCGGCCTTGAGGCGCTCGCTGTCCCCGACGCGCCGCAGGTACAGAACGTTGTCGAGGTCGGCACCGGGGACGGACAGACGGCGCGGGGACGAGCCGGTCGCCAGGAGCAGCCCGTCGTATCCCAGCCGGCGCCCGCCGTCCAGCTCCACCTCCTTGGCGCGCGGATCCACCGCTCGCGCCTGCGTGCCCAGCAGCAGCTCGACGTCGTGCTCGGTGTACCAGTCCTCGGGGTGCACGAAGATCGAGTCCCGCTCCTCCTTGCCCAGCAGGTAGCCCTTGGACAGCGGGGGCCGGATGTACGGCCGCTCCCGCTCGTCGGCGACGACGAGGAGCGGGCCGTCGTGGCCCTCCTTCCGCAGCGCCTCGGCCGCCTTGCCCGCGGCGAGGCCACCGCCGACGATCACGAAAGTGTGCGCAGGGGACATGTTGTTCCTCGTCTCAGTTCCGCGTGGTTGATGCGTGGCGCTGCGAGCCGTAGCTGTGAAAATCATCCGTGAGACAGCCTCGGCGCGCCCCCTGTGACCGGTCGCCCGTCACGGCGTCCGGTCCTCGGTACCGCTCCGCGGTGCGAGGACCGTCGGCACGGTGACCACCGAGACGTCGCCGGTCAGCAGCCGGTGCACCGGGCACCGGCCGGCCACCGCGAGCAGCCGTTCCGTCTGCCGGGGTTCCAGGTCGCCGGTGAGCGTGACGCTCTTGACGATCTGCCCGGCCGAGTCGAACCGCACGTCGAGGTCGACCCGGTCGAGAGGCCACCCCTGGCGGTCCGCGTAGGCGCGCACCGCCATGGAGGTGCACGACCCGAGCGCGCCCAGGAGGACCTCCACCGGGGTGGGCCCCGTGTCCGCGCTGAGGGGCTCGGGCTCGTCGGCCGTCAGGGTGTGGGGCCCGATCGTGATGGAACGGGCGAGACGCCGGCCCTCACGGACCGACACGGGGCGTCCGGACATCAGTCCGCCTCTCGGGGTGGGGGTGCACCGCTCGTGAGCACCGCGGAGGACGGCGAGGGCGCGGGGAGGCGGCCGGCTCGCCACCAGTAGGACAGCTCAGACGCCGCCCGTGTGACAGCGCCGGGTGCCGCGCGGCGGCGGAAGGAGCCTGAGACGTCGCGCTGCGGTGTTGCGCGAAGGGGGCGGCGATGTCGTCACCCGAGCATCCGGTGGCCGCGCGTCCGCCCGGACCGAGTACGGCGAGCTGGCTCACCGGGCGCGCGGGGGATTCCCTCACGTGTCGCCAGGCGGCCCGCGCGCGGCAGGGATCTCCTCCCGCGAGGAGTCCGGCGGGACGCCCGCCCGGTCGCGGCCGGGCGGGCGTCCCGTCGTCGTCAGACGGAGGGCGTCCCCGTCACGCGCGCCGTGACCTCCGTCGTGCCCGACGGGACGCGAAGGAGTGTGCCGGGTTCCGTCGGCTCGGCGGACGCCGTCGACCCGGCGTCGAGCCGCGCCTGCGCGCCGACCAGCAGGACCCGCCAGGACCCCGGGGCGCCCTCGGCCGCGACGCGGACCACGTCACCGTCGCGGCGGGTACGGAACACGGCGTCCGCCGTGCCGTCGGAGGCGGGCACGGTGGTGACGGTCGTGACGCCGTCGGCCGGCACGTGGACGCGCAGGGTCACACCGTCCGCCCAGTCGTAGACCGCCGAGTCGTCGCTCGCGCCGAAGGGGATCACCGAGCCGGGGCGGGCGAGCAGGGGCAGGCTGTCGAAGCCGTACCGCTCGCGTCGCCACCCGGGGCCCTCGATCCGCTCACCCGACAGCACATGGGTCCAGGTGCCGGCCGGCACGTAGTACTCGACCTCGCCGTCGGCCGAGAAGACGGGCGCGACGAGCAGGTCGCCGCCCAGCATGTACTGCCGGTCCAGGGTGTGGCAGGCGGGGTCGTCCGGGAACTCCAGCACCATGGCGCGCATCATCGGGGTGCCGTGCTCGGCGGCCTGCCGTGCCGCGCCGAACAGGTACGGCATCAACCGGTGCTTCAGACGCGTGAAGTCGCGCGTGACCGCGACCGCCTCGTCGTCGTAGTCCCACGGCACCCGGTACGACTTGCTGCCGTGCAGCCGGCTGTGCGACGACAGCAGCCCGAACTGCACCCACCGCTTGAACACCTCGGGTGTCGGCGTGCCCTCGAAGCCGCCGATGTCATGGCTCCAGAAGCCGAAGCCGGACAGTCCCAGCGAGAGCCCGCCGCGCAGCGACTCGGCCATCGCGCCGAAGTGGGACTCGCAGTCGCCGCCCCAGTGCACGGGGAACTGCTGGCCCCCGGCCGTGGCGGAGCGGGCGAACAGCACGGCCTCGCCCGCGCCCCTGGCCTCGGTGAGCACGTCGAAGACGGTCTGGTTGTAGAGCTGCGTGTAGTAGTTGTGCATCCGCTCCGGGTCGGAGCCGTCGTGCCAGACCACGTCGGTCGGGATGCGCTCGCCGAAGTCGGTCTTGAAGCAGTCGACGCCCTGCGCGACCAGCACCCGCAGCTTGTCGGCGTACCATTCGCGCGCGTCGGGACTGGTGAAGTCGACCAGGGCCATGCCCGCCTGCCACAGGTCCCACTGCCACACGTCGCCGCCCGGCCTGCGCACCAGGTGGCCGAGGCGCTTGGCCTCCGCGAAGAGCGGGGACTTCTGGGCGATGTAGGGGTTGATCCACACGGAGACGCGCAGATCGTGCTCCTCCTTCAGACGCCGCAGCATGCCCTCCGGGTCCGGGAAGACGTCCGGGTCCCAGACGAAGTCGCACCACTGGTACTCGCGCATCCAGAAGC
This sequence comes from Streptomyces sp. NPDC089424, assembly GCF_044749345.1. Lineage (NCBI taxonomy): Bacteria > Bacillati > Actinomycetota > Actinomycetes > Kitasatosporales > Streptomycetaceae > Streptomyces > Streptomyces sp. NPDC089424. The sequence continues at coordinate 727,586 of NZ_JBIVHU010000002.1, read as the reverse complement.
AGTCGAAGTGGAAGACGCCGAGCGGGATGTCGCGTTCGGCCATGCCGCGCACGAAGCGGTTCACCGTCTCCTCGTCGTACGAGGTCGTGAACGACGTCGACAGCCACAGGCCGAACGACCAGGCGGACGGCAGGGCCGGGCGGCCGGTCAGCGCCGTGTAGCGGTCGAGGATCTCCTTCGGCGTCGGACCGTGCACGACGAAGTACTCCAGCGACTGGTCCTCGACGCTGAACTGCACCCGCCCGACGGCCTCGGAGCCGATCTCGTAGCTGACCTTGCCGGGGTGGTTGACGAAGACGCCGTAGCCCCGGTTGGTGAGGTGGAACGGGACGTTCTTGTAGGCCTGCTCGCTCGCGGTGCCGCCGTCCGCCTGCCAGACGTCCACGGTCTGGCCGTTCCTGACGAACGGTGTGAAGCGCTCGCCGAGCCCGTAGACCAGCTCGCCGACGCCGAGCGAGAGCTGGGCCAGCGAGTGGTGCGCGCCGTCACCGGTGACGGCGAAACCGGTGCCCCGGGCCTCGGCGGAGGTGAGGACCCGCCCGTCCGCGACGAAGTCGAGCCGCCAGGGTGCGGAGGTGTCCACGCGCAGGGACAGCTCGCCGGCGGTCAGTTCCAGCAGGGCGCCGTCCCGGGTGACCTTGGCCGCGTGACCGGGTTCGGCGTGCAGCGCGAAGTCGGGGCCGTGCTCGGCGCCGCCCGCGTGATGGGTGGCGCGGACGCCGATGACGCCCTCGGCCGGCGACCAGCACTCGACGGTCAGCAGCGGGCTGTTGAGGGTGTGGCCGCGATCGGTCACGTGGCGTACGGGTGCGTAGAGGGTGAACCGGTCGTCGGTGGCGTGGACGTCGGCGACCTCCGCCGCGTACGACGCGCGCACGCCGTCACGCATCAGCCAGTAGCCGTCGGTGAACTTCATCAGATGTTCCTCGTGGTGGCGGTGTCAGGGGCGCCGGTACGGGCGCGGTGCGCGGCGATCAGCTGCCGGTACCAGTGGTAGCTGTCCTTGGGGATGCGCCGCAGGGTGTCGTAGTCGACCCGGACGATGCCGAAGCGCTGGTCGTAGCCGCGGGCCCACTCGAAGTTGTCGAGCAGCGACCACACGTAGTAGCCGCGGACGTCCACGCCGGCGCGCATGGCGGCCGCGAGGGCCTCCAGGTGGCTGCGCAGGTACTCGACCCGGTCGTCGTCGCGGACACGGCCCTCGGCGTCGACGGTGTCGGCCTCCGCGGATCCGTTCTCCGTGATCAGCAGCGGCGGCAGCGCCGGATAGCGCTCCGCCAGGTCGACCAGCAGGTCCGTGAAGGTGTGCGGGACGACGGGCCAGCCCATCGTGGTGTGCCGCACGTCCTCGCGCCACGTCTCCCTCGCCCGGACGTCGACGGCCGTCCGCGTGGCCGGGTCCGGGTCCTCGTACGGGGCGTCGGCGACGGTGATGGGCCGGTAGTAGTTGATGCCGACGAAGTCGAGCGGTGCGCCGACGAGCTCGAGGTCGCCCTCGTGCCGAAACGATTCGCCCGACTCCAGGAGCTCCCCCCAGGTCTCGGCCTCGTGCGCCGGATAGCGCCCGGCGAACAGCGGCTCGAACCACACGTCGTTGTGCAGTGTCCCCACACGGCGTACGGCTGCCAGGTCGGCCGGCGAATCGGTGGCGGGCAGCAGCCGGTCGGGGTTGAGCGTGATCCCGACCTCCTTGACGCCCGCGGCACGCAGCGCGCGCACCGCGAGCCCGTGGCCGACGAGGAGATGGTGGGCCGCGGCGAGCGCGCCACGGCCCTCGCGGGCACCCGGCGCGTGCCCGCCCGCCGCGTAGCCGACGAAGGCGCTGCAGAACGGCTCGTTGAGGGTGATCCAGCGGTCCACCCGGTCGCCGAGCCGGTCCGCCACGACGGCCGTGTACGCGGCGAAGCGCTCCGCGGTCTCGCGCACCCGCCAGCCGCCCCGGTCCTCCAGGGCCTGCGGCAGGTCCCAGTGGTAGAGCGTGGCGGCCGGGGAGATCCCGGCGGCGAGCAGTTCGTCGACGAGCCGGTCGTAGAAGTCCAGTCCCGCCGTGTTCACCGGGCCCGATCCGGTGGGCTGGACGCGCGGCCAGGCGACGGAGAAGCGGTAGCTGTCCACGCCCAGCTCGCGCAGCAGGGCGACGTCCTCGCGGTAGCGGTGGTAGTGGTCGCAGGCGACGTCGCCGGTGGCGCCACCGGCGACACGGCCGGGTTCGCGGCTGAAGGTGTCCCAGATGGACGGGCCCCTGCCGTCCTCGTCGTACGCGCCCTCGATCTGGTAGCTGGCCGTGGCGGCGCCGAAGAGGAAGCCGTCGGGGAAGCCGGGGAGACCCGAGATCTCGGGCGACTCGGGCAACTCGGAAATGCTCAAGGGAGGAACCGTCCTACTTGACCGACCCGCCGGTGATGCCGGCGGCGATGTACTTCTGGGCGACGACGAGCAGCACCGCGGCCGGTACGGCCGAGAGCACGGCGGTCGCCATCACCGCGCCCCAGTCGCTGACGTGCGCGCCGACGAACTGGTAGATGCCGAGCGTGATCGGCTTCACGTCGTCCGTGGTGTTGAGCGTCAGCGCGAAGATGAAGTCCGACCAGGCGAACAGGAAGGTGAACAGGCCCGCCGTGATCAGGGAGTTGCGGCTCATCGGCAGCACGACGCGGACGAACGCGGTGAAGCGGTTCGCGCCGTCCACCATCGCGGCCTCCACCACCTCGGTGGGGATCGAGACCATGAACGCCCGCAGCAGCACGATCGCGAACGGCAGCCCCAGCGAGGCGTCGGCGAGGATCAGCCCGAGGTACGAGTTGACCAGCCCCAGCTCCGCGTACGCGCTGTACATGGCGTTGGCGATGACGATGCCCGGCACCATCTGGGTGATGAGCGTGGTGAAGACGATGCCCTGGCCGCCCCGCAGACCGAACTGGGCCAGCCCGTACGCGGCGGGCGCGGCCAGCGCCAGACACACGACGACGGCGCCCAGCGCCACCCCGAGGCTGGTGAGCAGCGATCCGCCCTGGGTGCTGAGGGCGGTGTCGAAGTTGCCGAAGCTCGGCGACGTGGGGAACCACCGCGTGGCGGCGATGCTCGACTCCGGCTGGAGCGCGGTGTTGAGCATCCAGTACACCGGGAAGAGCAGGACGGCGAGGATCAGCAGCGCGGCGGTGGTGTTCCAGGCCGAGCGCAGCCGGACGGAGCGGGTGGGCCGGTTCTCCGGCGCGGTCGTGGGTCGCTTCATGTCGGTCACTTCCCCTTGCCGAAGTCGGCGCGGTTGGCCCGCAGGTACAGCACGGCGAAGATCGCGCTGATGAGGATCAGGACATTGCCGACGACGGCGCCCTGGCCGAAGTCGAGCTGAAGGAAGGACAGCTGGTAGGTGACCGTGCCCAGCGTCTGGGTGGAGTCGGCGGGACCGCCCGAGGTGAGTGCCAGGATCAGGTCGAGGATCTTGACCGTCGACATGAAGCCCAGCACCAGCACCACGGTGATCACCGGCCGCAGCATCGGCAGGGTGATGCTGCGGAACGTCCGCCAGGGGCCGGAGCCGTCCAGCGACGCGGCCTCGTACAGGTCGCGCGGTATCTCCTGGAGTCCGCCGTAGAGGATCACCATGTTGAACGGTATGCCGATCCAGATGTTGACCAGGACGGCCGACAGCAGCGCCACACTCGGACTGCTGAGCCACGGCACACCCTCCGCGGGCACCAGGCCGACGGCGTGCAGCACGGTGTTGAGCATGCCGTGCTCCTGGTCGAGGATGCGGCGCCACACCACGGCCGAGACCACCATGGGCACGAGCCACGGCAGCAGCAGCACGGCACGGACCAGCCCCGAGAGCCTGAAGCGCCGGGAGAAGAAGACGGCGAGGGCCAGGCCGATCGTGAACTGGCCGACCAGCGAGCCGACGGTGAAGAGCAACGTGTGCCACAGGGCGTCGCCGAACAGCTCGTTGGCGAAGACGGCCCGCCAGTTGTCGAGGCCGTTGAAGGGGGCCTCGCCGGTGAAGTACGTCTTGGGTGTGTAGTGCTGGAAGCTCATCACGATGTTGTTGACGAGCGGATAGCCGAAGAACAGCGCCATGTAGGCGAGGGCCGGCGCGACGAACAGCCAGCGCAGCAGCGACCTGTGCCGAGGGGCCCGGCGCGGACGCGTCCGTGCCTTGCCGGTGGCCTCGGCGGGCGCGATCGAGGTGATGGTGGTCATGGCCTGCTCCTCACTTCCCCGCCGAGGCCTGCTGCTGCGCCCGGTGCAGGGCCTGCTCCGGACTGGTGCGCCCGGTCAGCACGGACTGGAAGGCACCGGCCAGCGCGTCGCCGACGACGGGCCATCCGGTCCCCACCTGCGCGGTGCGGGACCGGGCGGTGGTCACCAGATCGGCGAAGGCGGCGAGCTTCGGGTTCTGCGCCGCGTACGCCCGGGCGGCCGCCGCGCGGGTGGGCACGTTGTTCACGGACTCGCCCCACTGGAGCTGGTTCTGCTCGGAGTTCAGGCAGTTCAGCAGCTCGCCCGCCCTCTTCTCGCGGTCCGGGTCGTCCTCGTTCTTCGGCACGGCCATGACGGTGCCGCCGATGGGCGGGACGGCGGCCTTGCCCGCCTCGGGCACGGGGATGCTCGCGACGGCCCAGTCCACGTTCTTCTGGGCGCTGAGGACCGGCACCTGCCAGGGGCCGTTGATCATCATGGCCGCGCGGCCCGCCACGAACTGGTCGTTGACGTCCTGCTGGTTCCAGTTGACCACCGACCGCGAGGCGGAGCCGTCCGTCACGAGGTCCTTCCAGAGCTGGAGCGCGGCCTCGCCCTTGCCGTTGTCGAGCTGCGCCTCGTCGCCGCCGGCCGACCAGAAGAAGGGCAGGAACTGGTACACGCCGTCCGCGTTGGGGCTCGCGCTGAAGGCCATGCCGTACGTGTCGCCGGCGGTCAGCTTCTTCGCGGTCTCCCGCAGCTCGGCCCAGGTACGGGGCGGCTCCAGCCCCGCGTCCTTCAGGAGCTCGGTGTTGTAGATCAGGGCGAGCGAGTTCACCGATCGGGCGACGCCGTACTGCACCCCGTCGTAGGAGCCGAGGGAGGTCGCGCTCGCGGAGAAGCCCGCCGTGTCGACGCCGGCCTCCTTCAGCGGGCGCAGCCCCTCGGTCTGCGCGAACTGCGGCAGCTCCGAGCCGTCGAGCTCCAGGATGTCGGTCAGGGAGTCGGAGGACGCCATGCGCAGCGCCTTCGAGGCGATCTGGTCGGCGGGCACACTGACCTGCTCCACCTTCACGCCCAGCGGCTCGGCGCAGCGGTCGAAGAACTGCTGGTTGGCGGTGTGCTCGGCCGTGTCGGTCGCCGAGTTGAGCACGGTGACCGTGCCCGGGTCGGGCTCCGCGGCGCAGCCGGTCAGGCCGAGCGCGGCGGTGGCGCACACGAGCGTCGCGGCGAGCGCGGGGACGCGCGCGCCTTTGGCTCTCACGGCTTTTGCTCCGATGCGTCCTGCTGGGGACGGCATGGTCGTGTCTCCCTTACATGTGCGGCTCTGGACATGCATTGCTCCGGCGTGGGCCGGTCGGGTCGGCCGTCCCGTCGGGTGCGGGACGGCCCGCCCCTCAGCCGGCGGCCGGCGGGGCGATGGAGGGTCCGGCCATACGCGGCTGGATCCGGTGGTACGGCGCTTCGCGCGACGGGTCCGGGGCAGCTGCCTCGTCCGTGTCACGTGTCGTCGTGCGGAGCGGGTCGAGGGGCGGCGTCGTGGTGCCGGAACGGAGCTCGACCGCCTCGACGGCGAGTCGGGCCACGGCCGCGGACATCTCGGCGACGGGCAGGTCGATCCGGGGCAGATGCCGGACGCCCAGCTCGTCGGGGAGGCTGCCGACGAGGACGACGGACAGGTCGTCGGGGATCCGCCGCCCGGCCGAGGCCACCGCGTCCAGCAGGTGGGGGAGGAGGATCAGGTGCTGGACGACGAGCGCGGTCGGCGCGGGAGTGGCGAGGAGCGCCTCGCGCAGTCGGCGCCCGAGGACGTCCGGATCGCGGTGCGAGGAGACCACGCGCACCTCGGCGCCCGTCTCGCGGGCCGCGCGCCGGGCGCCGTCGAGGCCGTGCAGCGCGTAGCCGCGGCGGGCGGCGATCTCGTGTTCGGCGGACGACAGGAAGACGATCCGCCGGTGGCCGGCCGCGGCCGTCCCCCGCAACGCGAGGGCGACCGCGGCCTCCCAGTCGAGATCCGTCCACGGCAGTCCGGCGTGGCCGTCATGGCCGAGCAGCGCGGCGGGGAAGCCCAGTTCGCGCAGGACCTCCATGCGGGGGTCGCGCTCCTCGACCGCCATCAGCACCGCCGCGTCCGCGAGCCCGCTGCGGGCCACCCGGCGCAGGCCGCCGACGCCGTCCTCGTCGGTGATGAGCAGCACGTCGTGGTCGTGGCCCCGGGCGGCGTCGGTGACGTCGACGGCGAACCGGCCGTCGATCGCCCGGTACTCACCGGGGACGCGGGGCACGGCGAGCGCGAGCACGCGGGTACGGGCACTGCGCAGCGTGCGGGCGCTGGCGCGCGGGTGGTAGCCGAGCTCGTCTATGGCGGCCTGGACCGCCCGCCGGGTGTCCTCGGAGATCTTGCGTGAGCCGCTCAGCACGTAGGAGACGGTGCTCGGTGCGACGCCCGCCCGTTCGGCGACGTCCTTGATCGTGGCCATGTCCCGCCCCTGTCCCCCCGTACAACTCTGTCGGGCTCGGATTGTCGAATCGATTCGACAGTGGACCGCACGGAGCACGTCGAATCGATTCGAGGATGGGCGAGACTGTAGGCGGGGGGTGCGGGCGAAGGCAATACCTTGCCGCGCACATCACGTTTGGTCCGGTCTGCCGGAATCTGCCGTGTGTGGGGGTCTCAGGGTGAGACGCCGAGCAGGTCGAGGGCGCCGAGAATCGCGCGTTCGAAGGGCTCGACGGACTGCTCGGCGCGGGCCAGCGCGTAACCGCCCTGGACGACAGCCGCCAGCGCGGCGGCGGTCCGCTCCGGTCGCAGGCTCGCGTCCAGTTCGCCCGCGGCCTGGGCCTCGGTGACGGCCCGGGCCAGGTGCTCGCCGAGGACGCCGAAGGTCTCCCGGACGGGTTCGCGCAGTGTCTCGTCCGCGACGATCTCGGGATCTCCCGCCAGCCGCCCGACACTGCATCCCCGCAGCACGTCCCGTTCCAGCAGCAGATAGGCGACGATCCGCTCCAGGCCGGTGCCCTCCCCGGTGAAGACCGCGCGGATCTGGGCCTGCATCAGCTCGGCGCTTCTGCGCTCGGCGGCCAGCACGAGGTCGGGTTTGCCGCTGAAGTGGTGATACATGCTGCCCTGCCCGACGCCGGAGCGGCGCAGGATCGCGGTCGGGCTGGTGCCCAGGTAGCCGCGGTCCCACAGCAGTTGACGGGTGCCTTCGACGAGGCGGTCCTTGGCGTTCGGGGTCTTCTCCACGGCCCCACCATACATACATGTATGTATGGTGGGCGACGGCGAGGCCGCTCGGCCCGCCGGACCACCGGGAGGACACATGACGCGCGGGAATTCGGTCGAGATCGTGGAGGCGTTCTGGGAGCAGGTGTGGAACGCCCACGATCCGGACAAGGTGGACGACTTCGTCGTCGAGGACTTCGTGATCACCAACGCCGGCGTGGACATCCGCGGGCGCGAGAACTTCAAGGCGTGGATCAGGGCCTTCCTCGGCCAGGTCGACGACCTCCGGCTGGAGGTGACCGAGACCTTCCAGAACGAGGACGGCAGCAGGGTCGCCTCCCGCTGGCGGCTGCACGGACGGAACAACGGCGTGCTGGGCTCCGAGCCGGACGGGCGGCCGATCTCCTTCACCGGCACCGCGGTGTGGGCCGTGCGCGAGGACGGCAAGCTCCTGCACAACTGGGTGGAACGCGCGAGCTGGGAACTGTTCCAGCGCCTCACGGCGAAGCGGCCCTGAGGTGCCCTGCCGCGACCCCGCGCGCGAAGGCTCCCGAGGACGGTGACGCGTCCTCGGGAGCCTTCAGGCACTGTGCGGGCCGGGAGAGGTCAGGGGAACTGGACGATCTTGGACGGAACGGTGTCCGTCCCCGAGGTCCCCGCTCCCGTGTCGTTGATCACGTGGCGGTACTGGCCCTTGCCGCCGAGCGAGATCACCATCACGTGGCGCATCCTGATGCCCGGCTTCACCGGCACCTGGAAGCCGTGGTGCTGAACGATCGTGTCGTCGGACGTGTAGTTGCAGTAGCTGCCGAGAGCCCAGGCCTCGTGCTCGTTCACCGTGTCGGCGACCTTGTAGGCCGCGTAGCCGACGATGCCGTCGTGGGTGATGGCGGCCTCGTCGGGGGCGTCGTACGCCTTCTCGTTCTGGAAGAAGATCGTGCGGCCGCGCTCGCCGGTCCAGAGCACGTCGTACTTGTTGAAGTGCTCGACGAACAGGCCGGTGGTCAGCACGTCGTCGCCGTTGACGCGCAGGCCGTAGTCCGCGCGGTTCGTCTCCCAGCCGACGCCCTCCCCGTGGTCGGCGCGCCAGATCCAGGTGTGGTCGATCAGGACGTCGTCGCTGTTGACCACCACGGAGTTGGTGGCGAGGCCCGGACCCGCGCCGCCGATGCGGACGAACACGTCCTGCATCGTGGTGGGGTTGGCGGAGTGGTCGGCCGACGAACCGGCGGGGCCGATCTGCAGCAGCGTGTCCGAGTTCCGCGCGCCGGCGTCGATCAGGAAGCCGGCCAGCCGGACCCCGTCGACGTCCGCGACGTGCATGGCGTCGATGCCGCCGTCGGGGATGATCGTGGCCAGACCGAGGCCCAGTACGACGGTGTTGGCGCGGTCGATCTGGATGGTTTGGTCGATGTGGTGGACGCCCGGTGTGAACAGCAGATGCAGCCCCTGGGCGAGCGCGGCGTTGATGGTCGCGGCGGTGGCGCCGGGCTTGACCACGTAGAACTGGTCCAGCGGCAGGGAGGTGCCACCGGCGTTCGCCGGCCAGGACACACCGCGCGAGTTGGTCCGCTTGGCGGGCACGAAGACCTTGTAGGTGCTGCCGTCCAGGTACAGGAACGGCTTCTCCCGTGAGATCGGGGTGGTGTCGAACGTGGTGTACGGCCCACTGGCGAAGTTGGTCGCGGGTGCGCCCTCGACGCCGGTGAACGTCATGTTCCACACGCCGTTGGTCCAGCCGCCGACGGAGCTGTCGCGCGTGTACCACTGCTGCTGCGAGTAGGGGCCGACGGTGCCGTCGATCTTCGAGTCGGCGATGTAGCCGCCGGAGGCCCAGCCGTAGCCGTTCGGGGCGAGGTTGAGACCGCCCTTGACGTGGATCCGGCGGAAGGGCGCGGCCTGGGCGACCGCCCACCGGTTGGTGCCGCTCACCGGGTTGATGGCGAGGTTCTCGGCCGAACGCCAGAAGTTCTGGGTGGCGTTGCCGTCGAACCAGCCCGCGTCCACGGTGATGTCGCCGTTGATCTGGACGTCGTCAGGGTTGAGCCCGAGCCCGGAGACCGAGGTGTAGAAGCCCAGTTGGGCGTTGATGCCGTTGTAGGTGCCCGGCTTCAGCAGGAACTGGTAGCGGCCGCTGCCGAACTGGCTCTCCTCCTGCTGCGCGAAGACCTGGTCGAACTTCTGCTGCAGACCGGGGGTCGACGGATCCACCACGATGACGTTGGGGCCGAGGTCACCGCCGCCCTGGATGGGGCCGGTGCCACCGGAGGCGGTGTGCACCCCCACGTCCCACAGGGAGTAGCCGTAGCCGGTCGCGCGGGCCGTGCCGAGGATGCGCACGTGGCGGCCGGAGCCGTTCACCTCGTACGAGGTCTGCCCGCCGGTGGCGCCGGTGACCTCCTTCAGCGTCGTCCAGTCCTGCCCGTTCGCGGAGGTCTGGATCCGGAAGTCCCGGGCGTACGCGGCCTCCCAGTTCAGGTCGACCTTGCACAGGTCACGCACCGAGCCGAGGTCCACCTGGACCCACTGCGGGTCGGAGGACCGGCTCGACCAGCGGGTGCCGCCGTCACCGTCGAACGCGGCCGAGGCCGGCGTGCCGGCGTTCTCGACGGAGGAGGCCGAGGCGGGCCTGCCGCGAGCGGCGTCGGCGCTGTCGCAGGTCGCGGGCGGGGTGCCGTCCGTCGTACCGAACACCTGGAACTCCCACAGGGAGTAGCCCCAGGGCGTGGCCCGCGTGAGCCCCTGCATCCGTACGTAGCGGGCCTGTCCCGAGACGTCCACCGTGTCGGCGGCGCCGTCGCCGCCGGTCACCGTTGCGGCGTCTCGCCAGGCGGCACCGTCCTGGGACAGCTGGATCTTGTAGTCCTTGCCGTAGGCGGCCTCCCAGTCGAGCACGACACGGCTGACGGAGGCCGTGACGCCGAGGTCCACCTGCAGCCACTGGTCGTCGCCCGGGGCGGAGGACCACCTGGTGCCCCGGTCGCCGTCCACGGCGTTGCGCGCGGGCGTTCCCGCGTTCTCGTCCGACGACGACGTGACGGTCCTGCCCTGGGACAGCGGGGTCTCGGCGGCCGCGGCGGGCAGTTGGCCGGGGAGGGTGACGAGGGCCGCGGTCGCCATCAGCGCGACACCGAGTGACCTGCGTCTGAGGCGTCTCGTGCGAGTCGTGTGTCTCATGCGTCAGCTTTCTACGGGTGCCGATACGGGGGCGGTGCGGGTGCCGACGAGCAGGTGCCCGCGGCGCGCGCTGCGTGCCGCGGTGCCCGGGCGAGATGCTGGTGAGTCACTCGCCTGAGGGCATGCCGAAGGCGCGACGCGGCTGCGGAGCCTCTTAGTTCAGGCTTTGATTTAAGTGGTGAGGCAATAGGTCGGCAAGCCCCCGGACGCAAATTGCCGTGAGCCGTGGGGGAATTGGCACCTCGAGTGCGTGCGGTCGGTCCTCCGGGACCGTGCCGTGCTGCCGCCGGCGTCAGACCTCGTGCGGGGCGAACAGTTCGAGGTGGCCGCAGTGGGCGCAGCGGTAGGCGTCGATCTGGAAGCGGGGACGTCCCCAGCGCTTGGCTCCGCCGAAGATCCCGCGCTCCAGCGGCCCCGGGATCCACCGCGAGAAGCCGCTCGCGTGGTCACCGCCGTCCTCGATGAACCCGGGTTGCAGGTCGCCGGCCTGGCACTGGCTGCACTTGATCTCCACGCAGGCACTGTACGTCAGCCACCGGCGGACGCGACGGGCGGAGGCGCCGGGTTCACGGCACCTCCGCCCGTCATTCAACTGCCCTTGCCGAGCGGGGCGTTCAGCGCTCCAGACGGGTCAGGAAGTCCTCCCGCAGGGCGTCGAGGATGTCGGCGGCGTCGCCCAGGTCCGCCTGCCGGCAGCGGCGCGCCGCCGCCGTCAGGCGGACCGTCGCGTCCTTGAACCGGCCCAGGCCGTTCCCCTCGATCAGCGCCGCGACACGGACCGCTTCGGCGCGCGGCACCTCACCCTGCTCCCCGCCCCTCTCGTGCGCGGCGACGGCCGCCTCCGCCGCGGTCAGGGCCTCCGGGAAGCGCTCGGCCTCCGCGAGCACGCGGGCGCGCCGGTAGTGCACCGAGCCGCTCTCGTACCAGACGGCGACGCTCTCGTCGCCGTCGTCGAGGGCGTCCAGGACCGCGTCGGCCTGCTTCAGGTGGTCGAGGGCCGTGTCCAGGCCGTCGGCGCCGCGGGCCGACATGACCAGACGCGCGAACTCGCACACCATGTGCAGGATCAGGGAGGGATTCGGCGCCTCGGCGTGCGCGGCGAGGGCGCGCCGGTACGCCGTGTCGGCCGCGTCCCAGCGGTCGGCCATCGCGAGCGTCACCGCCGTCTCCGCCGCCACCAGCGTATGGGTCGCGCGGTCGTCCTCCCAGGCGGCGACGGTGTCCGCCAGACGCAGGAACTCCTCGGCGGAGGCCAGGTACTCCGCCAGCTCCCGCAGTCCGCGCGCCAGCGTCAGCCGGGCCTGGGCGTGCAGCCGTTCGTCCAGGGAAGCGGCCGCCTCGTCGGCGAGCACGGACTCCAGCACGGCGACGGCGTCGGCCTGCTGGCCACTGCGCGCCAGGACGTCGGCGAGCTGCAGCCGGATGTCGGCGGCCGCGTCGTGGTCGCCCTGGTGGTCGTGGCGCGTTGCCGCCTCGGACAGATGGCGGACGGCCGCGCCGAAGTCCCCGGTGTGCGAGGCGGCGTGGCCGAGCAGCGCGTACGTCGCGGCCAGCGGGAACTCGACGTCGTCGTGGCGGACCGCGTCCCCGATCACCTGGTGCAGCAGCTCCGCGGCCGCCTCCGGCTCGTCCTTGCCGAGGAACAGCTGGGCGAGCAGGGCGCGCGGACGCATGGCGCGCCAGGGCCGCCCGGACGCGGCGATGTCCTCCAGGGCCGCCCGCAGTTCCGTCTCGGCGCGTTCGAGGTCGCCCCGCCGCAGGGCGACGTCCGCGACGAACTGCCGCGCGTTGGCGACCTGGTGAGGCAGGGCCAGCCGCTCCGCCTCGGAGTGCAGTGTGCGCGTGCACTCCTCGAACCACTCCAGCGTGGAGTCGGGCACCTGCGGCAGCAGGCGCAGCACCTCCCCGTAGGCGGCGTAGGTGCAGGAGTGCAGCGTGGCGAGGTACTCCTGCGCACGCTCTCCCGCCGCGTCCGCTCCGTACGCGGCCTCCCCCTCACCCCGTGGCCCGCCCGTGAACGGCGCCTCGGTCCGCAGCCGCTCCGCCTCGCCCAGCGCCTTGTCGACACCGGCCCGGACGGCGTCCGGGTCCGGCCGGCCGGTGCCGGCGGCCGCCTCGTCACCGTCCGATTCGGGGAGGGTCGACCTGGCGAGGGCGTGGGTGCGGGCGGACAGGGCCTGCCACGGCATCCCGAGCCGCTCGAAGAGCTCGGCGGCCTTCTCCAACTCGGCGACGCTCTCCGCGTCGCGGTCCTCGTGCGAGAGGATGCGCGCCCGGTGCTCGGCCAGTTCCGCGTGCAGCAGCTCCAGCGGGCCGAGTCCGTCCTCGTGCGTGGCGGTGCCGTCGGCCACGCGTTCCGCGACGCGGTTCCAGAGCCGGACGCCCCCGGGATGCCCCGCACTCGACTTGCGCCGTGCCTCGCGCACCAGGGAGGCGAAGTCCTCGGGAACGTCCGTCGTGGTCGTGGTCGTGGTCGCGGTCGGGACGGCTGCCGGTGACGCCGTGGACGGCGCGAGCGTGCGGGCGGTGGACGTCCGCAGACCCAGCGGCAGGGGCTCGTCGAGCAGCGGACGCCGGGCCAGGCGCAGCCTGCGGCGGTCCCCGGTTGCCGTGGTGCCGCCCCGGTTGTCGAAGGCGGCGGTGAGCCGGTCGGCCTCCGAGCGGACGTGCGTGAGGAGTTCCCCCGCCGTCCAGGTCCGTCCGGGCGGTCCGGCGACGGGCGTAGCGGTGTGCCCGTCCTCGACGAGCCGGGCGAGCAGCACCTCGACACCGGTGAGGAAGCCCAGATGGTCCAGCGGCGCGCCGGTCGACTCGAACAGGGGGCGGTTCTCGGCGAGTATCTCCAGCCCGCGGCCCTCGTTGCGGGACAGCGCGCAGAACTCCACGTGCAGACCGACCTCGTGCTGCATGCCGGTGTTGCCGCGGACCCGCCGGTAGCCGGTGAGGTGGTGCGAGCGGGCCTCGTCCGCCTGGCCGGCGCGCAGCAGCGGCAACAGGGCCCGCGCCTGGCTCATCTGCGGCTCCTCCGTGCAGCCCGCGGAGCCGGCGAGGACGGGACGCCAGGTCTCGAGCGCGGCCGCGTCGTCGCCCGCCCGCACCGCGTGTTCCGCGAGGTGGCGGATCTCGCAGGCCTCGCAGTCGCTGAGGTCGGTGCGCGGCCGGGTGACCCACAGGTCGTAGGCGTCGCTGACGCCGTCACCGGTGTGGGCCGCGACGTGGTAGCGCATCGCCGCCACCGGCTGCATGTCGTGGTCCGCCGCCTCGTAGCGGTCGCGCATCCGGTCGATCCAGCCGTGGATGGTCTCCAGGGGCACGTCAGGGACCTGGAGCAGGGAGGTCGTCACCCACTTGAAGCGCCAGAAGACCTGACGGGCCTCCCACTCGCTGAAGCACTCGGGGGCGGTGTCCCACAGCTTGAGCAGCCGGGCGAAGACCACGGGCGACTTGCGGTGTTCGCCGGTGAACTCGTACGCCGACATCAGCTCCAGCAGCGCCGTGACGAGGACGTCCGGCTTGTCGAAGGGCTCCGCCGCCTCGACGAGCTCCTCCGCGGTGACGGTGCGTGGCAGGCCGTGCGGCCGGTCGTGGTTGTCGCGCAGCGCCTCGACCACGGCCTCGGGGGTGTCCAGCATCTACAGTTCCTTCCGGGGCTCGGAGCCGGGTGCCGCCGTGCCGGGGTGGTGCATGGCGTGGGTGAGCAGGCCGATGAAGGCCCGGTTGAGCAGGGCGCTCTCGCTCGCCCGCAGCGGGCGGCGGCTGAGCAGCAGGGCCTGGCCGTACAGTGCCTCGGCGGTGGTGACCGCCAGGCCGTGCTCGTCGATCGTGATGGCCTGGCGGACCAGCGGGTTGAGGTGGTTGAGGACGAGCTGGGCGCGCGGCGTGTCGTGGCGCAGCGAACCCAGGATGTCCGCCCACAGCCCGTCGCTGTCGGCGGCGAGAGTCGACCTGCTCCGCTCGTGGCGCGCCTCCCGGTTGTCCAGGAGCAGCGCGGGCGCGGTGACGGGCTGGAAGTCGCGCAGGACGACGTCGCAGTCGTGCACGCCGATCGTCTCCCGGGCGATCGCGAGGAAGGCCGCCGCCCGCAGTTCGGCGCCCGGGTCCACGGCGTCGAGATGGGCCGTGACGGTGGCCGGGTCGAGGTCGGTGACGGCCGTGCCGGGCCGGATCTCCGGGAGCCGGTGCACCAGATCACGGTCGTAGGTGTAGCCGCCGTTGACCACGCCGAGTCCGGCGGCCGAGGCGATGGGGGCGACCTGGCGGAACTCCTCGACGCTGCGCGTGACCAGCAGCGTCGGGTGCGTCCGCGCGAACTCCTCCAGCGTGACGTTGCCGTCGGTGGTCTCGAACGGCAGCCAGGGCAGCACGATGCGCAGCAGCTCGTCGTCGTAGCGGGCCAGTGCCTTGACCGCGAGGTGGTGGGTGTCGATGAAGCGGTGCAGCAGCGACGGGTCGCTCGCGGCGAGGCCGGTGAGCCAGTCGCGGATCCGCTCGCCCAGCGCGTCCCGTACGGCGGACAGGGTGCCGTCCTCGTACAGCGCCTCGCGGGAGGCGGTCGGGCGCAGGCTGGTCGTGTCGACGACGCAGCGCACGAAGAACGCCCAGTCCGGCAGCAGTTCGGGCGCCTGGTCGCTGAGCAGCATGCCCTTGAGGTGCACCCGGTGACCCGCGCGCTGCGCCGGGTTCACGGCGGTGGGCAGGACGTAGGCGACGCCGCGCAGTCCCGCCGCCGGGAGGTCGAGCTCGATGGTGTCGAGCGGGGTGAAGTCGAAGAGGGTGCGGCAGTACGCGGTGAGCGCCTCGCGGCGGGCCAGCGGGGAGCGGTGGGTCTGCTCCCACGGCGGCGCCTCGTTGACCCGGTGGGTCTCGCCGCGCGGTCCGACGACGGTGACCTCGTGGCGCAGCAGGGACCCGTAGTGCCGGGCCAGGGAGACGACCCGTTCGGGGCTGGTCCACTCGGCGTTGTCCGCGCGGGGGGTGAGCCGCACGGTGGTGCCCGGCTCGGGCTGGGCCGAGGCGGGCAGGGTACGGATCGTGTAGCGGCCGTCGGAGTGGCCACGCCACTCGACCGCGGGCGCCGAGGGGTCAAGGGCCGTCCGGCTGACGACGCTGATCTCGTCGGCGATGACGAAACAGGCGAGCAGCCCGATGCCGAACTGGCCGATGAAGTCGCCCCGGGCGGCGTCGAGTCCGGCACCGTCGAGGGAACCGTCCGGGGTCCGCTTCGAACTGCGCCCGATGGTGGCCAGGAACCGGTGGACGTCGGCCTCGGTGAGACCGATGCCGGTGTCCGTGACGGTGATGGTGTCACCGGTACGGACGGTGATGGCGCCGGGCGCACCGGGGTCGGCGGCCTGCCGGGCGGTGATGGCGTCGACGGCGTTCTGCAGCAGCTCGCGCAGATAGACGCGAGGGCTCGAGTAGAGGTGGTGGGACAGAAGGTCGACCAGGCCGCGCAGGTCGACCTGGAAGGTGTGAGCGGTCTCGGACTGAGGCACCTGAGGACGTCTTTCGATGGGCGCGCCGGCGCCGTGCGGGCGCGGACGCGGACGAGTGGGGTACGGCGACGCGATGCGGTGGGCGGCCGGGGCGGCCCGGAGCGGAGCGCCGTCGCGCGCGAGGCGGTACGGGCGTGCCCGGATCTCTCCGCACGCGCCCGCGGTTCACCGCGCACGTGCCCGGCGCTCGCCGGGCTTGCGCGCGGATCTCACCGTGCGCGACGGAGCGGGCGGGAGCCCCTCCTTCAGCGCCCGACCGCCGCACGTTGCTTCCGGTAGGCCGAGGCGGGGTCGGAGCCGTGCAGGTAGCTCCAGGGGAACTCGGTGACCCGGCCGTCGGTCGCCGCGAAGCACTCGCGCGCGCCGACGCGGTCCCCGGCCAGCGAGAAGGCCATCGCGAAGGCGTTCAGAACCAAGTTCCAGCTGCCGCGGCGCACGAAGTCCGGGTGCCGGTACGAGTGGTCGGCGGCCTCTCGCAGGGACAGCACCACTTCGGGCCGGCGCATGTACGCGGCGTCCGGTCCCGCATCGAGGGACAGCCACTGCTCGATGTGCGCGACCGGGACGAGCAGCCCGAGCAGCGTGCCGCCGGGCGCGCCGAACACGGACGCGCGCGCGAACGCGTGCATCTCCTCGTGGGAGCCGCCCCACTTCTCGCAGATCTGCTGCAACTGCTGCTGATGCGCGCCAAGATGCTCCGGATCGCGTCGTACCGTCGCCTCGAACCGGCGGCGCGCGAGGACCTGGCCGACCTGAAGGCCGCGGCCGGTGATCTGGAGGGCGTACCAGGGCGAGACCCACCGCGGCTCGCGCTCGGCCACCTCGTACAGCCACTGCTCGGCCGTGCGCAGCCGGGCGTGGAACACCTCGAACTGCTCGCGGGAGACGTCTGCCGCCCGGGCCGCCGTCCGTGCCTCCCAGGCCCAGCTGATGTGGCGGATCCCCGCCACGAGCCGGGCGAGGGTCGCCTCGGACTCCGTCTCCGCGTCCAGCGCCTTCGTGATCCACTGCTCCACGCCCGCGGTGTCGGCCACGGCCCAGAGCAGTTCGGTCCGCCCCTCGCTCTCAGGTCGTGCCGCGAGCACCTGGCGCACCGAGGCCCAGTCCGCCGCTTCGGCGGCCTCGCGCACGCGCGCGACGTCCGGGTCGCCGGAGTCCTTCTGCACCTGTGCGCCGGGCCGCCCCGCCCATTTCCCCAGCGTGAGCCCCAAGTCCCGGAGCAACGCCATGTCCCCACCCCTTGCTCTGTCCTGACACGGGGGGTTGATGATCACCGCCCGTGGACGTAGTGATTATCACGTGCCACGGACATTCGTACATCCGTTTCCCCCGGGTGATCGGGCTCCTGGCCTGCCCGCCCGTCCCGCTGGGCGGACACGCTGTCCAGGAGCATCTCCAGGGCTGTCGGGTACGCGCTGGTGTTCATGCGGGCGGCCAGGAGGGGCGCCGCCTCGGCGATGCGGGGGTAGGCGGCCGCGGGCAGCGCCGCGTACGTCGAGCGCCACATGGCCTCGTCGGAGCGCAGCGACTGCTGTGGCAGGGCGAGCGACGCGGCGTCGAGGGCGGCGAAGGCCAGGGTCTGGTCGATGAACGCGTGGTAGATGCGCACCGTGTCCGGCGAGGGGAAGCCGGCCGTGCGCAGGATGTCCAGGATCGCTTCGTCGGCGGCCAGTTCGTTGGCCCGCCCCGAGACACGGCCGGCGGTGAGCTGGGCGGCCTGGGGATGGGCGGTGTACGCGGCGTGGATGCGAAGCCCCACGTCGCGCAGATCCGTCCGCCACCGGCCGGTGGGCGTCCAGCCGTCCAGTGCCTGCCCGATGAGCCGGTCGCCGATGGCGAGGACCAACTCGTCCATGCCCCGGAAGTAGCGGTACAGCGCGCTCGGGTCGCAGTCGAGGACCAGACCCAGACGGCGGGCGGTGAGCCCCGCGCTGCCGTGTTCGCGCAGCAGAAGGAGGGCGGCGTCGACGAACAGGGTGTCGGACAGCAGGGTGCCGCTCCTGGTGGGGCGGCGCCGCCTGCGCTGTTCCTCGCGGACGACGGGCTTCGGCACCTCGGCTCCTCCGGGTGTGTCTTATGCCAACGTGGTTGACCTTACGTGTCCGCGGCGCCTTTGATTCCGGCCAGGGGCCCCTCCGTACCGATGGATGCTCGACTGAGAGGCGAAACTGATCATGCGCGTACTTCTCGTGGGAGCCGGTGGCGTGGGCACGGCGATCACCCGGATCGCGGCCCGGCGGCCGTTCCTCGACACCATGATCGTGGCCGACTACGACCACGCACGGGCCGAGGCGGCCGTCGCGTCCCTGGGGGAGCGGGGCAGCCGCTTTGTTGCGGAACAGGTGGACGCCCAGGACGAACAGGCCGTCACGGCACTGCTGCGCCGCCACGGGTGCGACGTCCTGCTCAACGCCACCGACCCGCGCTTCGTGATGCCGCTGTTCCAGGCGGCGCTCGCGGCCGGCGTCACCTATCTGGACATGGCGATGTCGCTGTCCAGGCCGCATCCCGAGCGGCCCTACGAGGAGTGCGGCGTGAAGCTCGGCGACGCGCAGTTCGCCCAGGCCGACGAGTGGGCGGAGAACGGTGCGCTGGCACTGGTCGGCATGGGCGTCGAGCCGGGCCTGTCCGACGTCTTCGCACGCCACGCGGCCGACGAACTCTTCGACCGGATCGAGGAGATCGGCATCCGCGACGGGGCCGACCTCACGGTAGACGGATTCGCCTTCGCCCCGTCCTTCAACATCTGGACGACGATCGAGGAATGCCTCAACCCGCCGGTGGTCTACGAGGCGGAGCGGGGCTGGTTCACGACCGAGCCGTTCAGCGAACCCGAGGTGTTCGACTTCCCCGAGGGCATCGGACCCGTCGAGTGCGTGAACGTCGAGCACGAGGAGGTCCTCCTCGTCCCACGGTGGATCGACGCCGGGCGCGTCACCTTCAAGTACGGCCTGGGCGGCGAGTTCATCGACACCTTGAAGATGCTGCACCTGGTGGGGCTCGACCGCACGGAACCCGTCACCGTGCCCGGCCCCCAGGGTGCGGTCGCCGTCTCGCCCCGGGACGTCGTCGCGGCGTGCCTGCCCGACCCGGCCACCCTGGGCGACCGCATGCGGGGCAAGACCTGCGCCGGCACGCTGGTGCGCGGCCAGAAGGACGGCGAGCGGCGCGAGGTGTACCTGTACCACGTCGTCGACAACGAGTGGTCCATGGCCGAGTACGGCTGCCAGGCCGTGGTGTGGCAGACGGCGATCAACCCGGTCGTCGCCCTGGAAATCCTCGCGTCGGGCGCCTGGACCGGCAAGGGCGTCCTCGGCCCCGAGGCCTTCCCGGCCCGCCCCTTCCTGGACCTGCTCACCGAGTACGGGTCCCCGTGGGGCATGCGGGAACAGTGAGGACCCGCGCGCTGCTCGCGCCGCTGCCCGACCACGGATCACCAGGACGCTCGTCTTGCCGTGGCGCGGACGGTGAGCGATCCTCGGCCCGTGGCGGGACAACGGAAGAGGCGTGAACGGCAGGGGAGAGGGCGGTGGGCCGCCGGCCGCCCGGCGCCCGAAGACGGTCGCTGGGAGGTGCTGTTCGAGACCCAGGACGAGGCGCGATGGCGGGATCACCTGCGTGGCTTGCGTGCCCCCGGTGGCCGGATCGACTGGTCCATGACGCGGATCGACGTGTTGTGCGGTCGGCAGGTCCGGCCGACCACCTATCGGCTGAGCCTGTTCGTGCCGGGGACCGTGCGCGACACCCGTAGTTCCGTGAGGTAGCGCTTGGTGACGCGGCCCTCGTAGCGGCTGTCGATCAGAGCGGCGACGCACTCCAGCAGGCCCTCCCGGGCGGCGGGTGGCAGCGCCCGGTGGCCGGAGTAGGTGCGCAGGACGTCCAGGTACTGCGCCGTCGTGTACGTCGACTCCCATGTGTGGCGCCGGGTGTCGACGGGACCGAAACGGCCGCTTCGCGCGACCTCCTCCGCGTGGGACGAGGTGTCGACGTCCTGCGCGGCGGGAAGCCGTAGCCCCGGTGGTGTGGCCGGGTCGAAGCGCTCGTAGCAGTGCTGTACCTCGGCGAAGAACTCCTCGCTGCCGCCCGCCACATGCTGCGTGGCCACCACGGCGAGCGCACCACCGGGCCGCAGGGCGTCGGCGGACCTCACCATCCGGATCGCCGGATCGATCCAGTGGAAGGCGGTCGCCGAGACGACCGCGTCGAACCGCTCGGCCGGCAGGGGCCAGGTCTCGAAGTCCGCGGTCACGATCTCCACCGAGTCGAACCCGGCCAGGTTGCGCCGGGCGACCGCGGCCATGCCCGCGCCCAGTTCGACCGCGGTGACCCGGCACCCGCGCTCGGCGAGCGGCAAGGTCGCCTTGCCGGTGCCCGCGCCCACCTCCAGGACGCGGCAGCCGGGGCCGACGCCGGCCAGTTCGGCAAGGTCGTCGAACACCTCCCGGGGATATCCGGGCCTGGCCCGGTCGTACAACTCCGCGTCCTCGTCGAAAGTACGGCTCAGCCGGACCCGGCGCGCCTCGTCAGGCGTGTCGTCGCGCATGACCGGCACGGTAGAGCCTCCGGAAGCGAGGGGAAACGCACCGGCGAACTCCGCGCGCCGCTTGGCACCAAGCGCCGGACTCCCCGCCCCCCGGAGAGCTGAGCGCCGGCGGGCCGACCGCCGGAGAACCGAGCCCTGGAGGGCCTCTCGCCGGAAGGCGAAGCTTCGGAGGGCCAAGCCCTCGGAGGGCCGTGCGTCGGAAAACCGAGAGTCGGAAGACCGAGTGGCGGAGGGCCAAGCCCCCGGAGGGCTCCAGCGCGCCTGGCATCAAGCGCGCCGGAGGGCCGACCGCCGGAGAGTCGAGCCGCGGAAGGCGAAGTCTCGGAGAGCCAAGCCCCCCGATAGCCCAAGCGCCGGAGGTCCAAGGGCTCGAGAGCCGAGCCCTGGAGGGCCTCTCGCCGGAAGGCGAAGCTTCGGAGCGCCAAGCCCCTGGAGGGCCGAGCCCCGGAGGACCGAGAGTCGGAGAGCCAAGCCCCGGAGGCCAAGCGCCGGAGGGCCGAGGCCCCGAGAGCCGAGCCTTGGAGGGCCTCTCGCCGGAAGGTGAAGCCCCGGAGGGCCGAGTCCCAGACGGCCTGATGCCGGAGCGCCGAGCGCCCGTGAGCCGAGCCCTTGGGGCCTCTCGCCGGAGGGCCGGAGCCCCGGAGAGCCAAGCTCCGGGGGAGAGCCGGGCCTCGGGAGAACCGGGCCCCGGGACAGTCAAGCCCCCGGGGGGTTACGCCGCGATGACCGCGACGCCCGTCCTGCCTCCGTCGACGTCGACCACCGTCCCGTGCACGAAGGCCGCCTCCTCGCTGGCCAGCCAGACCACGGCCCGCGCCACGGCGTCCGGAGTGCCCACGCCGCCGGCGGGGGTGCCCTTCATCATGATCTCGCCCGCGTGGGGCTCGCTGCCGGGGGGAGCCGGAGGCAGGATCACGCCGGGCGAGACGGCGTTCACCCGCACGCCCGCCGGCCCGAACTCCGCCGCCCACGCCCGGGTGAGCGTCTCCATCGCGCCCTTGGTGGAGCTGTAGAGAGCGCCGAGCGGAACGCCCAGCCGCGCGATCCACGACCCCAGATTGACGATCACCCCGCCGCCGGCCTCCCGCATCCCCGGGACGACCGCGGCGGTGAGGAAGAACGGCGCCTTCACGTTGACCGCGTAGACCTTGTCGAAGGTGGCCTCGTCGGTGGCCATGGTGCCGGGGGCCGGATAGATCCCGGCGTTGTTCACCAGGATGTCGATCCGCCCGCCCAGGGTCTCCCGCGCGCGGTCGGCCAGGTCCTGCGAAGCCCGCCTGCTGCCGTCGAGGTCCGCGGCGAGGAAGTCCGCGCGGCCACCGGCTGCGCGGATCCTGTCGGCCGCCCGGGTCCCCCGTTCCTGATTCCGCCCGGACACGATGACGTGGGCCCCTTCCGCGGCGAACGCCTCGGCGATCGCCAGCCCGATGTTGCTGGTCGACCCCGTGACCAGCGCTGTCCTGTTCCTCAGCCGTTCGCTCATGACGCCCGCTCCTTCTCGTTCCACAACGTGCGGACCACGGTGCCTCGCGAAAAATGGACCGGCAAGTCCAGACGCGGGGGACGGCATAAAATGGACCTTCTGGTCCAGATGGGCAGGCGAGAGGAAGACGAGATGTCGCACGCACCGACCGCGAAAGGACGGGCCACCCGGGCCCGCATCGTCGAGGGGGCCGCCGAGGTCCTGCGCGAGCAGGGTGTCGCCTTCACGACGCTGGACGACATCCGTGGCCGCACCGGCACCAGCAAGAGTCAGCTCTTCCACTACTTCCCCGAGGGCAAGGACGAGCTGCTGCTGGCGGTGGCCCAGTTCGAGGCGGACCGTGTCCTGGAGGACCAGCAGCCCCACCTCGGACGGCTGGACTCCTGGGAGTCCTGGCACCAGTGGCGGGACCTGGTGGTGGAGCGCTACGAACGCCAGGGCGACCACTGCCCCTTGGGGGCACTCTTCCTGCAGGTCGGGCGATCCCGTCCCGGAGCCCGCGCGATTGTCACGGAGCTCATGCGTCAATGGCAGCGGCAACTCGCCCGCGGCATGCGCGTCATGCAGGCCAACGGCCTGGTGTCGCCCGTCCTCGACGTGGACCGCTCGGCCGCCGCGCTGCTGGCGGGCATCCAGGGAGGGGTGACCATCATGATGTCCACGGGCGACTCCGCCCACCTCAAGGCCGCGCTCGACACCGGCATCGAGCACCTGCGGACGACGGGTTCCGGACAGGGCGACCGGTGGTAGCCGCAAGATCATCTGACACCGCAGATGTTCGCCGCTACGCTCACATCACGACCAAACCCTGCACCGAACTCATTCTGAAATGATCAGTTAGTGATCGTCTAGCGATTCATCGTACTGTTCGGCAGTTCGCAGAGACAGGGAGTTGACCCCCATGCACAACCAGGACGCGGCCTCGCCCGACGCGGGTGGCGAGCGGCTCGTCGCCGGGCGGTACCGACTGCTGTCCGTCCTCGGTGAGGGCGGCATGGGCACCGTGTGGCGCGCCCGCGACGAGGTGCTCCACCGTGAGGTCGCGGTCAAGGAGGTGCGTGCCGCGGTCGAACTCCCCGCCGAGCGCACCGCGCGGATGTACACCCGGCTGGAGCGGGAGGCGTGGGCGGCGGCGCGGGTCAACGCCCGCGGCGTGGTGACCGTCTACGACGTGGCCACCTTCGACGGCCGGCCCTGGATCGTGATGGAACTCGTCCGGGGCCGCTCCCTGGCCGATGTGATCGCCGCCGAGGGCGCCATGGCGCCGAAGGAGGCCGCGCGCATCGGTGTCGAGGTGCTGGCGGCGCTGCGCGCGGCGCACGGCGCGGGCGTGCTGCACCGTGACGTGAAGCCCGCCAACGTCCTGCTCGGTGACGAGGGCCGGGTCGTGCTGACCGACTTCGGGATAGCCACCGTGGAGGGGGACACGGCGCTGACGCTGACCGGCGAGGTCGTCGGATCGCCCGAGTACCTGGCGCCGGAGCGGGCGTTGGGACGGACGCCGGGCACTGCTTCCGACCTGTGGTCGCTGGGCGCGCTGCTCTACACGGCCGTGCAGGGCCGTTCGCCGTTCCGCCGCACGACGGCACTGGCGACGCTGCGCGCCGTCGTGGACGACGAACTTCCGCCGCCGCACCGGGCGGGAGCGCTCACACCGGTCATCGAGGGCCTCATGCGCAAGGACCCCGAGGAGCGCATGACCGCCGAGCAGGCCGCGCGGGAACTGCACCTGGCCGCGGGGGAGCCGGCGCTCCCCGCGGAGCCGGACGCCACCACCGACGCGGCCGTCGCCACGACCACCGCCGTCGCCACGAGTTCGGCCACGGCCGCCGTCACGGCCGGGGTGACGGCGGCGGTCACGGCGGCGGAGGAACTGCCGACCGCCGTGTCCGCCACCGGAGAGACCGTGCCGACCCCGGCCGCCGAGGACACGACGGCCACGCTCGCCGCGAGCGGCACGACGGCCGTCACCCCCGCGACGGGGCCGTCGGCGACGGGGCATTCGGCACCGGGCCGGCCCACGTCGCAGGAGCGTACGGCGGTGTCGGCCGCCGCACCCGGCGGGACGGCGACCGCGCCGGTGCCAGGGGTCTCGGCGGCGCCCGCCGCGGCCGCCCCGTCGCCGATGCCCTCGTTCGGGCCTCCGCCCGCCGGGGCGGGGTTCGGGCCGGTGATCCCGCCGCCGGGCCCCGGCTTCGGGCACGGCACCGGTGCCGCGCCCGCCCCCGCGCGGAGCAACCGTCGTACCGCGTACCTGATCGGTGCCGGAGCCGCCGCGCTCGTCCTGCTCGGCGGCGGCCTGACCTACGCCCTCATGGGCGACGGTGACGGAGACGCGGACGGCGGGAAGGGGGCCGGTGACAGCGCCTCGCAGCCCGTGTCGGTGACAGTGGCGGGCAACGCGACCACGTACGACGGGAGTTGCCCGCCGGGCGACGGCCAGGCGCCCTGGTTCACCGCGACGTTCACCACCACCCGGCCTCCCGTCCAGTTCTCGTACCGGTGGGTCTCGGAGAACGGCTCGGTGGTCGACCGGCAGTGGCGGACGCTGACGATCCGGGAGGGCGAGCCGACGACCCGGCAGGAGACGGTGCGGCTGTCGACGTATGCGCAGGAGGGGACGCTGCAGAGCGCGATGGCGGTGGAGATCCGGTCGCCGTTCGACGCGAAGTCCAACTCCGTCCCGTTCTCGGTGACCTGCCGACCGAACGGCGAGTGACCTCGCGCGTCGACATGTCGCACATACTTCAACCAACCTGGCTTTTCCCTAAGGAGTTTCCGTGTTGTCGGTCATCGTGGGACGCACCGGTCCCTTCGCCGGTCAGAGCGTGGTCCTCGGCGACGCTCCGCTGACGTTCGGGCGCAAGAGTGACAACGACGTCATCATCGTCAGCGTCAGTGCCTCCCGCCTGCATGCCGAGATCGTCACGGAGAACGGCGCCTACGTGCTGCGGGACCGCGACAGCAGGAACGGCACCTATGTCAACGACAAGCGCGTCACCCGGCACGAGCTGACGCCCGGCGACACCATACGCATCGGCGACGAGACCTTCCTGTTCGAGACGCAGGAGGCCGTGGAGACGGTCATGGACCTCTCCCAGCTCGCCCTGCCCCGCGCCGGCGCCGCCGTGGACCCCGGCGTGCTGCGGGTCTCGGTGAGCGGCGGCGGCCCGGTCGGCCTCGCCTTCGCCCTGCTGCTGGAGGAGGCACTTCGCGGGCGGGTCTCGGTCACCGTCTACGACGGCCGTTGGATCCGCAGCGGCACCGACGTGGTCTGGAAGGACGAGACGCACGGCAACGTCCGCCGCCAGCAGGTCGTCACCGTCCAGAGCCGGCAGTACCTCGCGCTGACGGAGGAGATGGGGGAGGCGCTGTTCGGGGACGGCCATTTCTCCGAGATGTGGCCGCTGGGGCCCGACTCCGTGAACGGACGGCCGCCCCGCAACATCCGCATCGCCCATGTCGAGGACCGGCTGCTGCAACTGGCCAACACCAAGTCCGCGATCCGGCTGATCCCCAAGCGGTTCGACCCGGCCGAGCACGAGCACCTCGTCGCCCGCGACCACGTGCTGGTGATCTGCGAGGGCGGTCGCTCCCGCACCCGGGAGCACTTCGCGGACCGCTTCGGCGCGGCCGACGCCTCCATCTACTCCCTGGACGGGGAGCACCTCCAGGACGTCGTACTGGGGCTGCGGGTCAAGTCCCGGCTCACGGACCCGATGAGCGTCCTGCTGACGGTGGCGCAGAACCGCTTCCTGCTCAACTCGCTGCGCGGCGAGGGCTTCCTCAACATGCGGCTGACCCGCGAGGAGGCGCGCAACGTCATCGGCATCGACCCGGTGCGCCAGGTCTTCGAGGAGTGCATAGCGGCCCGGCCGTGCGTGATGAGCCGCCAGGAGGACAACGAGTTCGTCTGCCCGACCCATGGCACGCTGTTCCTGCCCGCACTGCTGCGCAGCTCCCCGCTGTGGAAGCGGATCCAGGAGGGGCTCCGGCTCTTCGGTGTCGCCGAGGACGACCTCAGCGCGGTCACCTCGTTCCGGCTCGACATGGTGCAGCGGCCGCGGTTCACCGCCCAGCTCACCCGTCCGGCCGCCGACCGCCCCGGGACGTACGGCTTCCTGCTGGGCGACGCGGCCAACGCCATCCACTTCTGGCCCGGCCGCGGCCTGAACAGCGGTCTGGCCTCGGCCCTCTCGCTGGCCCGTTCCCTCAGCCGCGTCTGGCAGGGCCGCCCGCTGCGCGACGCGGACTTCATCCGCCACGAGGCGGCGATGTCGATGCTCCAGTACCGCCACAAGAGCCGCGCGTGGAACGCGATGGTCACGACGGACGAGCGGGGCGTCACCCGAGCGATCAAGGACATCATCGACAGCAGCATGGACGGTGCGCAGGGGCCGGTGGCCGGCGTCACCGGACCTGCCGCCGGGACTCCCGGGGGCGCCGTGCCCACGGGAGCGGAGGAGCAGGACCTGGAGCTCCTGCTGGACCGCATGCGGGCGATCAGGGACCGCCTCGCCGCGCGTCTGCCGGGCCTGCCCGACGACGAGGAACTGCGGGCCCACCTCTCCGTGCTGGCTCCCTCGACCCTGCGCACGCTCCAGCAGAGCGGTGCGTGGGACACGCTGATCGTCGGCGGTGAGGAGGCGGACATCGACATCTTCTACCAGCAGGACGCCCCGGTCTTCGTCCCCGCCACCCCCGCGGCGACCGACCAGCTCCTGGACCCCCGCACCCCGGCCTGACGGCCTGCCCCTGCCCCGTCACCGGTCCCGCGCGCTCCGGCGCGCGAACCGGGGCACGGGGGCGGGCGGGCTCCGCGTGGTCACGAGGCGGGCTCACTGCGGGCGGGCGCGGCGACGATCAGGCGGGCGAGGAGCGCGTTCGCGGGCCGCTGTCCGGAGCGCGGCCGGACGACCCCTGCGCCGCGCTCAGCGCCGGCCCCCGTGCCGGCTCGGAGTCGCCACGGTCCCGGTGGAAGAGCGGCAGTTCCACCCGCAGGGTGGTGCCCGCGGAGCGCGGACTGTCGACGCTCATCCGGCCCCCGAGCGCCTCCACCCGGTCCTTGAGCCCTACCAGGCCCGTACCCCCGTCGAAGTCCGCACCCCCGACACCGTCGTCGCGGACCGCCAGGTGCAGCACCGTCTCGTCCTCCGCGACCGTGACCGTGACGGCGGTGGCGCGGGAATGCTTGACCACGTTGGTGAGCGCCTCCGATATGACGTAGTAGCCGCTCACCTGGACCTGCTTGGGCAGGTTGCCCACGGTGTGGACCGCGAGGTCGACCGGTATGGGGCAGCGTCGCGCCAGCGCCTTCAGCGCGGAGACGAGACCACCGGTCGCAAGCACCGAGGGGTGGATGCCGCGCGCCATCTCGCGCAGCTCCTCCGACGCGTCCGTCAGTCCGTCACCCACGTCACGCAGCCGCGCCCGCAGCTCGTCCAGTTCCGGCGGCACCATGTCCTGCGTCGAGCCCACGAGCAGCACCAGCGACACCAGACGCTGCTGGACACCGTCGTGGAGGTCGCGCTCGATGCGCCGGCGCGCCTCGTCGGCGGCGTTGACGATCCTTGCCCGTGAGGCCGACAGCTCGGCGCGTGCCTCGGCGTTCTCCACGGCGGTCGCCACGAGTTCGGTGAAGCTCGCGATCTTCGCCTCGGTGTCCCCGGGAAAGGGCTTGTCCTTCGTCGTGGACGCGGCGATGACCCCCCACAGCCGCCCGCCGACGGTGACCGGGCAGCCCACCGAGGAGCGGATGCCCCTGGCGCGGGACTCCTGTGCGATCGGCCCCGTGGCCCCCGCGAAGCTCTCGATCCGCACCGGCCGGCCGCTGTGACGCACATTGCGGGCGACGCTCAGCCCGCTCAGGTCGAACCGGGTGCCCACCCGCAGCGGATCGAACTGGCGGTTGCGGCTCCAGGCGGCGACGCCCGTGACGGTTCCGTCCGCCTCGTAGCGCTCCATGCGGGCCACGTCGGCGCCGCAGAGCAGACCGACCTCGCGGGTGACGGCCTCGAAGACCTCCGAAGGGGGGCAGGAGCGGGCGACCAGGGTCGCGACCTGGCGCAGCGCCGCGTGCTCCTCCGTCAGGCGCTGCGCCGCCCGCAGGGCCCGCCGCATCCGGGCCGCCAGATGCCCCACGACCAGCGCGGTCAGGGCGAAGACGATCAGGGCGACGATGTCCTCGGAGTTGGCGACCGGGAACGCCTGGAACGGAGGGACGAACAGGTATCCGTAGACGACGACGCACAGGACCGACGTGATCAGCGCCAGTCCCGTCCCCCAGACGACGGCCACGGGGAGGACGACCAGCAGATAGAGCACCGAGAGGTGCAGTGAGGCAGTGTGCGGCCTGAGAAGTGCGATGAACCCTGTCATCGCGGCCACCATGATCACGCTGGCGAACAGCCGGTTCGACCACCGTAGACCCGGCGAGCGGATCCAACGCCGTCCCATCCGATCGCTTCCCTGGCCGACAAGAACTGACGTAATTACCCAAAGTATGACATACCTGAGTAATCGCAAGTCGCCCGGTGCGGGACGGAAGGCATCACCATGCGTAGGCGATGTCCGCCCAGTGGACGGCGCGCCCCGCTTCCCGGCGGTCGCCGTGGGCGGCGGCGAGCTGATCGATGATCAGGAGCCCCCGGCCGTGCTCGTCGTCGGCGAGGTTCGCCGCCCAGTCGTCGCAGGCAGGACCTCCGTCCGAGACCTCGACGTGCACCCGTCCGGTGTCGTGGTTGCAGCCGAGCCCCATGCACAGCGGCGGTTGCGCGTGCTGGACGGCATTGGCGACCAGTTCCGAGACGGTCAGCAGGACGGAGTCCGCGACGTCGCCGACGACGCCCCACCCGCTCAGCAGTTCCTGGGCGATCGTCCGCGCCTCCCCAGCGGCCTCCGGAAGGTGGGCCAGGGCCCAGGGGCGGGCCGACGTCTTTCCGCTGTGGTCGTGCGTCACTGCCATCACCTCCTTCCTCGACGGCGCCGCCGGGCT
Source organism: Streptomyces sp. NPDC089424 (assembly GCF_044749345.1). Lineage (NCBI taxonomy): Bacteria > Bacillati > Actinomycetota > Actinomycetes > Kitasatosporales > Streptomycetaceae > Streptomyces > Streptomyces sp. NPDC089424. The sequence goes on along the minus strand of NZ_JBIVHU010000002.1, from coordinate 698,492 downwards.
CGGAGGTGCCGTCCGTGCCATGTGTTCCCATGGTCACTTCCGCTACCCCCCGATGTCTTCCAGGCCAGCGCCCAACGTGTGTACCGGTCAGCGGGAAGGGCGCGCAGCGGCGCACACGAATGCGGCGCGAACGGCCGTGAATACAGCTAGCAGGGATGCCGCCGAGGTGCCGCCCTGGGATTCTGGACGCATGCTGCGCTGTCTGATCGTCGACGACAACGACTACTTCCTGAGTGCCGCTCGCTGCCTGCTGGAGCGCCAGGGAGTCAGTGTCGTGGGCGTGGCGTCCGACGGGGCCCAGGCAGTGCGGCTCGCGGAGCGGCTCAGGCCGGACGTGGCGCTGGTGGACATCAACCTCGGCGCCGAGTGCGGCTTCGACCTGGCCGTGCGGCTGCAGGGCGAGGCCGGACCGGCTGCCCTTGTGGTGATCCTGATCTCCAGCCACTCCGAGGACGACTACGCGGACCTGATCGAGGCGAGCCCCGCGGTGGGCTTCCTGAACAAGACGTCGCTGTCCGGCGACGCGATCGGGACGCTGCTCGCCGGAGCGGACGACTGTCACCGGCGCGGCCCTGTCAACGGGCCTCCAGGAAGGTGATCACCGCTCGGACACGACGGTGGTCGTCGTCGGTCTCCGGCAGGTTCAGTTTGGCAAGAATGCTGCGCACGTGCTTCTCCACGGTGCCCTCGGTGACCCACAGCCGCCGCCCGATCCCGGCGTTGGACCGGCCCTCGGCCATGAGCTCGAGCACGTCCCGCTCCCGCGCGCTGAGCACGTCCAGCGGATCCGACCGGCGACGCACGGACACCAGCTCCTGCACCAGCGCCGGGTCCACCACCGAACCGCCCCTGGCGATCCGCTGCAGCGCGTCGAGGAACTCCCCCACGTCACGCACGCGGCTCTTGAGCAGATAGCCGATGCTGCGGCCGCTGGCCAGCAGCTCCATCGCGTGCTCCACCTCGGCGTGCGCCGACAGGACGAGGATGCCCATGGTGGGGAACTCGTGCCGGATGGTGCGCGCCGCCTCCAGCCCCTCGGTGCTCTGCCCCGGCGGCATCCGGATGTCCACCACCACCAACTCCGGTGTCACCTGCCGGACCACGTCCAGCAGCTGCGGCGCGTCGGCGGCCTGACCCACCACGGTGCAGCCCGAACGCTGCAACAGGCTGGCCAGCCCTTCCCGCAGCAGTACGTCGTCGTCGGCGAGGACGACCCGCAGATCAGCCGCGGCCGGTCCGTCCTCGGACGGCCCGGCCCCGGCACCGGTGGTTCCTGGCGTCATAACCACATTGTCGGCGAGCCTCGGCGGCTGGGCACGCGGCGAGGCGCCGAGCCGCACACGGGAACCGCGCCGGGACACGACTCAGGGCCGGTCGGTGGAACCGACCGGCCCTGACGGGAGAGCGGGACCCTCACCCGCCCTTGGATGCGCTCAGTGGCCGCCGCCGCCGTGGCCGCCGCCGCCGTGGCCGCCGCCGCCGTGGCCGCCGCCGCCGTGGCCACCGCCGTGACCGCCGCCATGGCCGCCACCGTGACCTCCGCCGTAGCCGCCGTGGCCACCGCCGTAGCCGCCGTGGCCACCGCCGTAGCCGCCGTGGCCACCGCCGTAGCCGCCGTGGCCACCGCCGTAACCCCCGTAGCCACCATGACCGCCGTAGCCGTAGCCGTCGTGCCCGTAGCCGCCACGGTCGTGGTTGTAGCCGCCGTCGTAGCTGCTGTTCCACCAGTTGCCGTCGCCGTCGTCGTGGAAGTGACGGTTCGTGGTGACGGAGGCGCTGTGGGCCTCCGAGGGGACAGTGGCGGCACTGGCGGCTCCGACCCCTGCGAAGCTCAGGGCTGCCACGGCGACAGGAACGGAAGCCAGGCGCGCGATCTTGGATGCCTTTGCGTTCATGATGAGTCCTTCCAGAAACGGAACAGTCTGTGCTGCGGGTCGTTTCTTCGGGCGCCGTGGCGCAGCCGCAGCAGCACGTGATGCTGAGCCTGCGGTGGCGGCTACTTCTCCGCCTCCGCGGTCGGCAACCGAACTGCCTCCAGCTTTGCGCTCGCGGGGAGAGGTGTCTTTGAAGCCAGCGGTGGTTCTCACCTACCGCTAGCAGGAATCGCCCGCGCACGGGCGGACCCGCAGCACGCCGGTCAGCAGAGGCAGGGTGAACTCGCCGCGGGCGGTCTCCGGCCTGCTCGCGAGGAAGGCGCGGATCCGGCCCAGCGTGGCGTTCCGTTCCTCGTCCGGCATGACCAGCAGCCCGGCGCGCGTCGCGAGGGTCGCGACCAGGGAGTCGGCGGTACGGAGCTGCCCGTGCGGGAACTCGGCCCGCTCCGGCGAGCCGAACCGGGCGGCCGCGGCGGTCTTCGGAAGGTGTGCCTCGGCCGTCTCGGCGCGCCAACTCGACGGCGTGTCACGCGGTCCCACGACCGCGCTCCCGCCGATGCGCGCGAGCCCGGCGACCCAGTCGACCCGGTCGTCCATGAGGTTCCACAGGCCGGCCAGGACGCCGCCGGGTGACAGGACCCGGGCGATCTCGGGTCCCGCGACGGCCATGTCGAACCAGTGCATGGCGTTGCCGGCCAGCACGGCGTCGACGGACCCGTCCGGCAGCGGGATCGCCTCGGCACTGCCCGGAAGGGCCCGGACGGCGGGGAGCGAACGGCGCAGCGCGGTGAGCATCTCCGGGTCGGGTTCGACCGCGACCACCTCGGCGCCCGCGGCGGCGAGCGTGGCGGTCAGCTTGCCGGTCCCGGCGCCGAGGTCGAGGACACGGGGGCCGGGCGCGGGTGCGAGTGCCCAACCCACCGCGGCCCGTGCGTAGTTGGGACGGTGCGCGGCGTAGGCGCCCGCAGCCGCGCCGAACGACGAGGCGTGCAGCAGCCGTTCCTCCTGATCCACGCGGCAACGCTACCGACACGGCCGCCGGCCGGCCAGGGCGCGCACCCGAGTCCGCGGGCGTCGGCGGGAGTTGACCGTCTCAGGCCTCCAGCAGTGGTAGATCGGGAAGCAGCTTCTCGATGGTGATGGGGAAGTCGCGGACCCGGATCCCGGTCGCGTTGAACACCGCGTTCGCGACCGACGCGCCGGCCCCGCAGATGCCCACCTCACCGACGCCCTTCGCGCCCAGCGGGTTGGCCTTGTCGTCGTACCCGTCCAGGACGACCGCGTCGACGCCGGGGATGTCGGCGTGCACCGGCACCAAATAGCCGGCGAAGTCGCGGTTCACGAAGGCGCCCGAGCGCGGGTCGACCACGGCCTCCTCCTCCAGGGCCGCGCCGACGCCCCAGATCATGCCGCCGATCAGCTGCGAACGGGTCGTGATCGGGTTGAACACGCGGCCCACGGAGAACACGCCGAGCATCCGCCGCAGCCGGATCTCGGCGGTGTCCGCGTCGACGCCCACCTCGGCGAAATGCGCCCCGTAGGTGTTGATCGAGTACTCCGAGTAGTTCGGGTCGTCGCCCATGAAGCGGACCTGGCCCTCCGCCTCCAGCGCTTCGGGACGGCTGCGCGCGACGATCGCGCCCAGGTCGTCGAAGGCCCCGCCGATGCGCACACCGCCTCCGTGGAACTCCGCGCCCGCCGGATCCAGGCCGTGCAGGGGGGAACGCTCGTCACCACACGCCGCCTCCGCCAGCTTCGTCCGCAGTGCCGCGCACGCCCGGTCCGCCGCGGAGCACGAGTTGGTGGCGCCCCAGGAGCCTCCGGACCCCCAGCTGGTGGGGAAGTCGGAGCGCCCCAGGTCCACGCGCACCCGCTCCAGCGGGAGTCCGAGCCCTTCGGCGGCCACCTGGGTCAGGATCGTGTAGGTGCCCGTCCCGATGTCGGTCATGTCCGTGAGGACGACCGCCTTGCCGTCGGCATCCATCCGGACGCGCACGGTCGTCGGCCCCTGGAAGTGGCCGCGGATGGCGGCCGACATGCCGTACCCGATCAGCCAGCGCCCCTCACGGCGGCCGGCCGGGGTCTCCGGACGGTCCTCCCAGCCGAACCGGCGCGCCCCCTCGCGCATGCACTCGACCAGATGCCGGTCGCTGTAGGGCACGTCCCGCTCGGGATCGACGGCCGGTTCGTTGCGGATCCGCAGCTCCACCGGGTCGATCCCGAGCGTGTGGGCCAGCTCGTCCATCGCCGACTCCACCGCCAGCATGCCCGGCGCCTCGCCCGGCGCCCGGACGTCCGTCCCCCGCGGCAGGTCCAGTGCCGCCAGCCGGTGGCTGGTCAGCCGGTGCGGCGCGGCGTAGAGGCTGCGGGTGGTGGCGGCCGTCTGCTCGGCGTACTCGACGTCCGGGTTGGTGTGCATGGTCACGTCGTGGGCGATCGCCGTCAGATGACCGTCGCGCTCGGCGCCCAGCCGGACCCGCTGGCTCGACGTCGGGCGCATGCCGACGAGCTGGAACACCTGCTGACGCGTCATCGCGATCTTGACCGGGCGGCCCAGTTCGCGGGCGGCGATCGCCGCGAGGATCGTCTCGGAATGGATACCCAGCTTGGAACCGAACCCGCCGCCGACGAACGGCGTGACGACGTGCACGCGCGCCGGGTCCATCCGCAGCGTGGCGGCCACCGAGGCCTGTGCCGCGTCGACGATCTGGGAGCTGACGTAGACGATCAGGTCCTCGCCGTCCGGGGCGGCCATGCACGAGTTGGGCTCGATCGGCAGCGAGAACTCGTACGGCGTCGTGTACTGCTGGTCGAGCTGGACCTCCGCGGCGGCGAACCCGGTGTCGAAGTCACCCACCGCGGTGTCCGTGGGGATGCCCGCGTTCACCACCTTCGGGATGTACACGTCGTCCTCGAACTCGCCGAAGTCGAAACGCCCGCGCCCGGTGCTGTAGGTGACGTCGACGAGATCGGCCGCGGCCCGGGCCTGCTCGAAGGTCGTCGCGACCACCAGGGCCACCGGTTCGCCGTGGTAATGGATGTCGGCGCCGGTCATCACCGGCTGGGCGCGCCAGTACTCGAAGGGGATCGACTCGTCGCGCGGGCCCTGCACCGGCGCGTTGAGGTACGTCATCACCCACAGCACGCCCGGCGCGCGCTCGGCGTCCTCGGTGTCGATCCGGCTGATGCGGCCCTTGCCGATCGTCGAGCCGACGATGAAACCGTAGAGCGGTTGGCCGGCCTCCCAGTGCTCGTAGGCGTAGGTGGCCCTGCCGGTGGCCTTCAACGGTCCGTCGACGCGGTGCACGGCCTGCCCGATCATGTCGCCTCCTCAGCTCGCCCCGGCCACCTGCGCCAGCGTGCGGCACAGCGTGCGTCCGGCCAGGTCGATCTTGAAGTCGTTGTGTCCCTGCCCCACCGCGTCGCGCATCGCCTCCGCGGCAGCCGCGCGATACGTCGCCATCGTCGCCGGACGGCCGATCAGCGCCCCCTCCGCCTCGGGGGAGCGCCACGGCTTGTGCGCCACACCGCCGAACGCCACGCGCGCCTCACTGATCGTTCCCTGATCGGTGGTCGACATCAGGGCCGCGACGGAGACCAGCGCGAACTCGTACGACGCCCGGTCGCGCACCTTGCGGTACTTCTGCCGCCCAGGTGGGGGCGGGGGCAGGACGACGGCCGTGATCATCTCACCGGGCCGCAGCTCGTTCTCGATGTGCGGCGTCTCGCCGGGCAGCCGGTAGAAGTCCCCGATGGCGACGCGGCGTACCGCCTGCTCGGCGTCGACCAGTTCGATCTCGGCGTCCAGCGCGGCCATCGCGACGGCCATGTCCGACGGATGGGTGGCGATGCAGGAGTCGCCGGCGCCGAGGATCGCGTGGCTGCGGTTGAACCCGCCGATCGCGGAGCACCCCGATCCGGGATCGCGCTTGTTGCAGCCCGCGGCGGTGTCGTAGAAGAACGGGCAGCGCGTGCGCTGCAGCAGATTGCCGCCGGTGGAGGCCTTGTTGCGCAACTGACCCGAGGCGCCCGCGACCAGCGCCTCCGACAGCATGGGGTAGCGGGCGCGCACGCGCGGGTCCCCGGCCACCACGGAGTTGACCGCCTGCGAGCCGATGCGCATCGTGCCGTCCGGGAGTTCCTCGATCTCCCGCAGCGGCAGCCGGCTGATGTCGACCAGATGGCCGGGCGTCTCGATGCCGAGCTTCATCAGGTCGAGCAGGTTGGTGCCGCCGCTGATGTACTTCGCGCCGTTGCCGGACACCGAGGCGACGGCGGACGGTACGTCCGTCGCGCGCTCGTAGGTGAAGGACCTCATCGCGGGCCACCTCCCGTCGTGCTGCGGATGGCCGCGACGATGTTCGGATAGGCGGCGCACCGGCAGATGTTGCCGCTCATCCGCTCGCGGATCTCCTCGTCGGTCAGCGCGACCTCCGGCGCGGCCACGTCGGCGGTGGCATGGCTGGGCCACCCCGCCTCGACCTCGGAGAGCATGCCGACGGCCGAACAGATCTGGCCCGGCGTGCAGTAGCCGCACTGGAAGCCGTCGTTCTCCACGAAGGCGCGCTGCATGGGGTGCATGGCCTCCGGGTCGCCCAGACCCTCGACCGTGACGACCTCGTCGTCCTCGTGCATGACGACGAGCGACAGGCAGGAGTTGACGCGCCGGCCGTTGACCAGCACGGTGCAGGCACCGCACTGCCCGTGGTCGCACCCCTTCTTGGTCCCGCTCAGGTGCAGATGCTCGCGCAGCGCGTCGAGCAGCGTGGTGCGCGGATCCACCTCCAGTTCCCGCACCTCGTGGTTGACGCTCAGCCTGACCGCCGAAACGGGGACCGAACCGGCCTGGTTCGGTCCCGTGGCGCCCGTGTCCGCTTCGCTCATCGCGGCCCGCCTTCCTCACTAGGTGCGGGTGTGTGCTGATGGTGTCGCCGCTCCTGGCAGCGCTCGAGGCGACCCGTCGCCGGCGACGGGCACGGTCCTCCGTCCCAGACTCTCGCGAAACCCGCCGCGCCGCGCGTCGGGGCCGACGTGCGGCTCGACGGTGGGTTTCGGCCGGGGATCCGAACGGTCCCGTGACGAGTTCCGGCCGGGGCCCGTCCGCCGCGATGAGTTCCGGCCGTGGTGCCGGTCTGTTCTGGTGACCGTCGCGGATCGCCGTACGGCACTGCCTGGCACGAGAGACCACGGAGGACACCATGACGACCCCGCCGCACGCCCCGGACACCACCCTGCCCGGCCACCCGCCCGTCGTCGACCTGGCCACCTGGCAGGCCGCCCGTGACGAGCTTCTGGTCCGCGAGAAGGCCCACACCAGGGAGGGCGACGCCCTCGCGGCGGCCCGCCGCCGGCTGCCGATGGTGGAGCTCGACGGCAAGGTCGAGGTCGTCGGCCCCGACGGCCCGGTGCCGTTCCTGGACCTCTTCCAGGGCCGTGAGGAGCTCGTGGTCTACCAGCACATGTGGTACGACGGCGCGCCGCACCAGGGGCAGTGCGAGGGCTGCACCACCACCGCCTGGCATCTGAAGGACGCCGTCTACCTCAACGCCCGCGGCGTCTCGTTCGCCGTCCTGACCACGGGCCGCTGGGAGGAGGTGGCGCCCTACGTCGCGTTCATGGGCTACACCCAGCCCTGGTACTCGGTGCGCGACGTGGAGGGGCCGGTCGGCGGGCCCATGGGCCACCTCACCAGCTTCCTGCGCGTGGGGGAGCGCGTGTTCCTCACCTACTCCACGACCGGACGAGGCAACGAGCGCGTCAACGGGTCACTCGGCCTGCTCGACATGACGCCCCACGGCCGCGGTGAGCGCTGGGAGGACAACCCCGAGGGCCGGCCCGAAGGGCAGGGCCCGTGCTGGTCCTGGCGCTCCGACGCGGACGGCAACGCCACGTGGGGCCCGACCAGCCGCCCCGTGCCGCAGTGGACCCGTCCCGGAGCGACGCCGGTGGAGAGCCTCGGCAGGCAGGGCCGTTGTCACTGACACCCGCCCATGCGGGCGGGCCCGGTCGTACGACCGGGCCCGGGTGCGCGCGTCGGTACCGCCGGCGTCAGCCGAACTGGCCGGGCTGGTAGCTGCCGGCGGGCTGCTGGTTGATGACGTTGATGCGGTTGTAGGCGTTGATGACGGCGATGAGGGAGATGAGGGCGGCGAGTTGGTCTTCGTCGTAGTGCTTGGTGGCGTTGTTCCAGGCTTCGTCGGTGACGCCGCCGGCGGCGTCGGCGGTGCGGGTGCCTTGTTCGGTGAGTTCGAGGGCGGCGCGTTCGGCGTCGGTGAAGACGGTGGCTTCGCGCCAGGCGGCGACGAGGTTGAGGCGTTGCTGGGTTTCGCCGGCGTGGGTGGCGTCCTTGGTGTGCATGTCGGTGCAGAAGCCGCAGCCGTTGATCTGGCTGGCGCGGATTTTGACGAGTTCCTGGGTGGTGGTCGGGAGGGTGGATTCCGTGACGACCTTGTTGGCGGTGTTGATGTGGCGGAGCACCTTGCCGGCGAAGGCGTTGCCGAAGAAGTTCAGGCGGGGTTCCATGGGGATCTCCTGATCGGGTACCGGGTACGCAGTTCAGACAGGCCGGCCCCACCGCCTGTGACGGCACGAACTGTGGTGTGCGTCACATGCTCGACGGGGCCCCGTGCTCGCCCGGCCTCACTGGGTCTGATCCACCGGCCGGACCAGGATCTCGTTCACGGCGACGTGTTCGGGCTGGGTGACGGCGTACAGCACCGCGGCGGCGATGTCCTCGGACCGCAGGGTGCGCATGGACGCCGCCATGTCCCTGGCCATGGCCCGCATCGTCTCGTCGGTGATGTGGCCGGTCAGCTCCGTCGAGACGAATCCCGGCTCGATCACGACGACGCGTACGCCCTCCTTCGTGACCTCTTGGCGCAACGCCTCGGAGAAGGCGTTCACGCCGAACTTGGTGGCCGAGTACACGCCGCCCGCGGGGGACGCCGTACGTCCCGACGTCGAGGAGACCTGCACCACCGTCCCCTTGGAGCGCAGCAGGTGGGGCAGCGCCGCGTGGACCACGTACATCGAGCCGAGCAGGTTGGTCTCCACCATGCGCGTCCACTCCCTGGTGTCCGCGCCGAGGATCATGCCGCTGAGCATGAGGCCCGCGTTGTTCACCACGACGTCGAGCGCGCCGAAGCGCCCGACGGCTTCCGCGACCGCGTCCTGCACCGATCCCTGGTCGGTGACGTCGAGCGCGAGCGGCAGCAGCTCACCGGGGGCCTCCTTCGCCAGCGTTTCCAGCCGGTCGGTCCTGCGTGCGCCGGCGACCACCTTGGCGCCCGCCTCCGACAGAGCGAGGGCCGTCGCCCGGCCGATGCCCGACGAAGCGCCGGTGACCAGGGCGACTTTTCCTGCGAGGGTGCTCACTTCGACCTCCGAGATACATGGCTGCGCCGGGCGCTCGGAAGGAGGGCCATGGGCGGCGCAACAGAAGATGACCGATGGGTCATGTTGAGCGTAGCACCCAAGATGACCCGTCGGTCACCTTGCTGGTAGGGTCCTCCGCACGGAGGAGGAGGACATGACCGGAGCCACGACGCCCGCGAGCCCGAGGTCGGACATGGTGCGTAACCGGCGCCTGCTGCTGGCCGCCGCCACGACGGCGTTCGCCGAGCGGGGGACGGACGTGTCGATGGGCGAGATCGCCCAGCGCGCCGGTGTCGCCAAGGGCACCGTCTTCCGGCACTTCGCCTCCAAGGACGACCTGCTCGCGGCGATCATGCTCCAGGTGCTCGATCAGCTGCTCGACGCGGCGGAGCGGCTCGGCTCGGCCGACGACGCGGGGGAGGCGCTGCGGGAGTTCATGACCGTGGGAGTGGAGACGCTCGCCGCCGACCGGGCGTTCTGCGAAGCGATCGGACGGCCGTCGTTGCAGCATGCCGAGGTGCGGGACGCCATCGGCCGCCTCTGCGGCGTGGTGGAGACGCTGACCGCCCGCGCCCGGGAGCAAGGGGCGATCCGCGACGACATCACGGGAACGGACATCGTCCTGCTCCTCGGTGGCATTCACCAGACGGCTGAGCCCTTGCTGGCCGCGCAGCCGCAGGCCTGGCGCCGCTACCTGGCACTGGCCTTCGACGGCCTGAGCGCCGCCGGCGCCCGCACCCTGCCGCACCCGCCTCCGGGGCGCCTCGACCTCGGCGATTCCCCCTCCGCCCCCGCGGAGTGACGGACTCCGCCCCCGCGGAGTGACGGACTCCGCCCCCGCGGAGTGACGGACGGCCGCCGCGGAGTCGCGCCGCCCGTCCGGGGCGGGCCCCGCGTCTTGTCGCGGCCCGCCGCAGGCCGTCGCTCAGAGGTCGAGGACGACCTCGGTGGCCGGTGCGCTGCAGCAGACCAGGACGGTCCCGGGCTCGGGGAGTTCGAGCGGTGGGGTGGTGTAGGTGACGTCGCCCGCCACGAGCGGGGTGACGCAGGTGTGGCACACACCGGTGCGGCAGGACCAGCGGGTCGGGATGTCGCAGGCCTCGGCGAGGTCGAGCAGCGAGGTGCGAGCGGCCGACCAGGGTGTGGTGATCCCGCTGCGGGCGAAGGTGACGAGGGGTCCGGCGCCCGGGGGGCCGGTGGGCTGGTGCGGACGGGTCGCGGCGGTGGCGGTGACACCGGGGTTGACGGCGGTCAGGGCGCTGAACAGTTCCGAGTGGATCCGCTCGGGGCGCAGGCCGTGGTCGCGCAGGAGGCCGCCGAGGCCGTCCATGAAGGAGGTCGGCCCGCAGAGGTAGGCGTCGGCGTCGGCCGGGACACCGAGGGCCGTGAGCGAGGCGGCGGTCGGGCGACCGAAGGAGACGTCCGTTTCCCCGTCCCGGCGGCTCTCGGCGGTGTAGAAGACGTGCTCGTGCGCGTCGGGAAGTTCCGCCAGCAGACCGCGGGCCTCCTGCGCGAAGGCGTGCTGGGCCCGGTCGCGGGCGACGTGGATCCACCACACGGGCCGCGGGTCCCGTGCGGCGGCGAGGTGGTGCAGCATGGCGAGCACGGGAGTGACACCGATCCCCGCGGAGGCGAGGACGACCGGCCGGTCGCCCCTTTCGAGCACGAACGTGCCGCGCGGACTCGCGACGTCCACGAAGTCGCCCGGGTGAAGCGTGGAATGAAGGTAACCGCTGACCTTCCCGTGCGGCTCGTGCTTCACGCTGATGCGGTAGGTGCTGGTCGTGGGCACCGAGGACAAGGAGTAACTGCGCACCTCGGGAGCGGCGTCGCCGATCGGGAGGCGGAGGGACAGGTACTGTCCCGGGCGGGCCTCGGGCAGGGGCGGGCCGTCGGTGCTGTCGAGGTAGAGGGACGAGACGGTGGGCGTCTCGGGGACGATACGGGCCACGCGCATGGTCCTGAACCCGGGCCATCCCGGCCGCTGTCCGGACTGCCCGGACTGTCCGGCGCCGGCGGCCAGCTCGCGGAACGACTGCTGCCAACCGGGGCTGAGGGCGGGGATGTTCAGCGCTCTGCGCAGCGTCTCGGGATCACGGCCGGGCAGGTAGAGCAGCGCGTCGGTGTCGGCGACGCTGAGTTCTTCGGGACCCCTGCGGGTCAGGGTGACGGCGTCGCCGGCCTGCACGCGGCCCTCGGTGATCACCCGCAGATAGAAGCCGGGCCGGTGGTGGGCGACCAGCAAGGAGGCCATGGCCGGTTCGCCCAGCCGCATGCCGACGCGGTAGCAGGTCACGCGGGGCTGGGTGACCTCGAACTCGGCTTCACCGATGCGGTACCGGTCGCCGATGCACACCTCGTCGTCGGGCAGGCCGTCGACGGTGAAGTTCTCCCCGAAGCTCCCGAAGGTCAGATCGTCGCGGTCCAGCTGCTTCCGCCAGTACTCGTAGGACTGGAGCTGGTAGACGAGCACGGCCCGGATCTCGCCGCCGTGCCCGGCCAGGTCGCCTTGACCGTCGCCCTCGACGTTCAGGCGGCGGACCATGCGCGGCCCCTGGACGGGTGCTTTCCACGCCCCGGTGCGGACGGTCCTTCCCTGCCAGGGAACGTCCTGGGGCATCCCTACGTTCAGGGACAGCAGCGTTGCCATCGCGGACCTCCTGCGGGGTGGTCGGCCGGGGTCGACTCCCGGGCGTGAACTGCTAGTCGGGCACGGCTCCCCTGGTGCGCTGATAGTGGCGTCGGGCCTTCATGCGGTTGCCGCAGACCGCCATGGAGCACCAGCGGGCCTTGTTCGTCTTGCTGCGGTCGATCAGGAAGAGACGGCACTCCGGATTGGCGCACGGCCGCAGCCGGTCCGGGAGACTCTGCCGGGCCTCGTTCCACGCCAGCACGGCCTCCACGGCCAGCCGCCGCTCCGCGGGGGCGTCCAGCTGCCACGACACCCCGTCGGAGGACACGTGCGGGCGGGAGACGACACCCTTCAGGAGCGGCGCCAGCGAGGTCGCCGGGAGGCTGCCGCGCACCACGTCCTGGAGGGTCTCGCGCGCCCGCAGCAGGTGGCGCAGCTCGTCCACGGTTCCGGTGCCGCCGTGGGCCCGCTGCCATCGCTCGGCCGCGTCCGGGTCCGCCAGCGCGTCCCGGACGACGCCGCCGATCAACGGTGTGCTGTTGAGGAGCTCCAGCAGGGTCTCCTGCTGCTCTGGGTCGGCCACCGCCACCTCTCCTAACCAATCAGATCCTCTTAGCAGGTTACATGACCACGCCACGGTCGACACCTGGTGAGTCTAACCATCATGGCCGCCTTGACGGGTTAGGTCGGGGTGTGCTGCACTGAAAACATAACCACCGAAGCGCGAAAGAAAGGTTAGAGAAATGATCTCACCGGTTCACCACCGCACCGCCACCGTCGACGGTCTCGACGTCTTCTACCGCGAGGCAGGCGACCCGGGAGCGCCGGTCGTGGTGCTCCTCCACGGCTTCCCGACCAGCTCACACATGTTCCGCCGGCTGATCCCGGCGCTCGCCGACCGCTACCACGTGATCGCTCCCGACCACATCGGGTTCGGACAGTCGGCGATGCCCACCCTGGAGGACTTCCCCTACACCTTCGAGGCCCTCACCGACGTCACCGGCGGACTGCTCCAGCAGCTCGGCGTAGACCGCTTCGCGATGTACGTGCAGGACTACGGCGCCCCCATCGGCTGGCGTCTGGCCCTGCGGTCCCCGGAGCGCGTCACGGCGATCATCACCCAGAACGGCAACGCCTACGAGGCGGGCTTCGTCAAGCCCTTCTGGGACGGCGCCTTCGCCTACGCCCAGGCTCCCGGTCCGGACACCGAGGGACCCATGCGGGCCGCCCTGACGCCCGAGATCACCCGCTGGCAGTACCTGAACGGTGTCGCCGACCCCAGTCTGGTCAGCCCCGACAACTGGGTGCACGACCAGGCGCTCCTGGACCGTCCCGGCAACGACGAGATCCAGCTCAAGCTCTTCCGCGACTACCCGACCAACGTGGACCTGTACCCGCGGATCCACCAGTACTTCCGCGACTCCCAGGTCCCGCTGCTGGCGGTCTGGGGCGCGGGCGACGAGATCTTCGGCCCCGCCGGCGCGGAGGCGTTCCGCGACGATCTCCCCGCTGCCGAGGTCCATCTGCTGGAGTCCGGGCACTTCGCCCTGGAGAGCCACCTCGAGACCATCGCCGAGCACATCCGCGACTTCCTCGCACGCGCCCTCGTGTGACGTACCGGGCATGAGGGCGGTTCGCGGACGCTCGGGGCACCGGACCCCGCGCACCCCTGCCGCCCTCCCGCCCCCGACACCCCAAGGAGCACGCCATGGGACTGTCCTGGCAGCAAGGCCCCCTCGCCCCGGGCACCGTCGGGCACTTCCTCACCCCGGCCCCTCTGCCCGAACGCCTCCTGTTCGCCGAGCGGTTGCGCCGCCGCCTGCGCGTCAGGTTCAACGACATCTGGATCGCCGACAGCGAGCAGGTGACGCTGCTCCACGAACCGGGCCGCTACCCCGTCGCCTACTTCCCCCGCGCGGACGTCGGGGAGGAGGCTCTCGTCGCGAGCGGCAAGGTCACCCGGCACCGGGACCTCGGCGACACCACCTGGTACGCGGTGCGCGCCGGCGGCCGTACGACCGAGCGTGCCGCCTGGGAGTTCACGGGGCTGCCCCCGCACGCGGCCGTCCTCCAGGGTCATGTCGCCTTCGCCTGGCGGGCGATGGACGCCTTCCACGAGGAGGACGACCGCATCCTGGGACATGCCGCGGACCCCTACCACCGCATCGACATCCGCAACACCTCCCGCGTCCTCGAGGTCCGTCTCGGCGACACCGTGATCGCCCGCTCCGAACACCCCCTGGTGCTCTTCGAATCGGGGTTCGCCCCACGCTGGTACGTCCCGCGCGCCGACATCGACGAGAGCCGGCTGCGCGCCGTCGGAGGCCGGACCTTCTGCCCCTACAAGGGACTGTGCGACTACTACGACATCGGCGAGGCGCGCCGCGCCGCGTGGACGTACCGCACCGCGTACCGGGAGGTGGACCGGATCGGCGACCTCGTGTCCTTCGAACCGGACAAGGTGGAGGTCTCGCTCGACGGCAGGCCGCTGCGCCTCGAACCCGGGCAGCACGTCGTCCCGCACGGCATCGACCGAGGCCTGGACGTCGACGAGGCCGGCTGAGGCCCGCCGCCCCGACGGCCGGCCGGATCCCCCGTCAGTCGCCTCCCGTGCGCCTTTCGTGCAACGGCACGCCCCGAACGTGCAGGAGTTCACGCGCCCGTAACCCGCACACTCGGTGGCCAGGCACAACCGTGATCCGACCGACACGCGGAGGCGATGGACCATGCGGGCGTTCGTGCACACTTCCCATCCGGCACGGGTGATCTTCGGTCCCGGTACCGTCGGGGCCCTCGCCGAGGAGGTCCGCCGACTCGGCGGTTCCCGGGTGCTGCTGCTCTCGGGCCCGGCGCTCGCGGACGCGTCGGCGCGCGTCCGGGCCGGCCTCGGCACTCTGCTGGCCGCCGAGTTCGACGGCGCGGCCATGCACACGCCGACCGACGTGACGGAAGCGGCGCTCGCCGTGCTGAGGGAGGCGGACGCGGACTGTCTCGTGTCCGTCGGCGGCGGCTCGACCACCGGCCTGTCCAAGGCCCTCGCCGTGCGCACCGGGCTGCCGCAGGTGGTCGTACCGACCACGTACGCCGGATCCGAGGTCACCCCCGTGCTGGGGGAGACGCGCGACGGCCACAAGGTCACCCGGACCTCGCCCGCGATCCTGCCGGAGACCGTCGTCTACGACGTGGACCTCACGCTCTCCCTGCCCCTGCCCATGTCGATCACCAGCGGTGTGAACGCGCTGGCGCACGCCGTGGAGGCGCTCTACTCCGCCGACGCCGACCCGGTCACCGACCGACGGGCCCTCGACGCGATCTCCCTCATCGCACGCGCCCTGCCGCGGCTCGCCGCCGACCCCGCGGACCAGGAGGCGAGGGCCGACCTGCTGCAGGCCGCCTGGCTCGCCGGCACCTGCCTCGCCACGGTCGGCATGGGCCTGCACCACAAGCTCTGCCACACCATCGGCGGCAGCTTCGGGCTTCCGCACGCCGAGACGCACACCGTGATCCTGCCGCACGCCATGGCCTACAACGCGCCCGCGGCCCCGGAGGCCATGCGCCGCATCGCCCGCGCACTGGACGTGCCCGACGCTCCGAGCGGCGTGTACGACCTGATCGCCTCGCTCGGCGGACCGGCCTCGCTGCGTGAGCTGGGCATGCCCGAGTCCGAGCTGGGCCGCGCCGCCGAGCTCGCGGCGGCGACGCCGTACCCCAACCCCCGGGAACTGACGGCCGCAGGACTGGAGAGCCTGCTGTCCGACGCCTGGCACGGCCGTCGGCCCCAGGAGTCCCACACCACCGACGTCACGACGGCCCGGCTCACCGAGCAGGTCGTGGCGAGCTTCGCCGGCGCGCCCGACGCCCGGGTCCGCACCCTGCTGACCGGCCTCGTACGGCACTTGCACAGCTTCGTGTCCGAGCAGGACGTCACGGATGCGGAGTGGCAGTACGCGATCGACTTCCTGACCCGGACGGGCGAGCTGTGCGGCCCGACCCGGCAGGAGTTCGTGCTGCTCTCGGACGTGCTGGGCGTCTCCAGCGCCGTGGACCTGCTGACCAACTCCCGTACCCCGGACACCACCCCGTCCGCGGTCCTCGGCCCCTTCTACGTGGAGGGACCGCCCGAGGCCGCGCACGGCAGCGACATCTCCGGCGGCCTGCCCGGCACCCCGCTGTGGGCGGACGTCCGCATCACCGACACGGCCGGCGTCCCGGTCAAGGACGCCGTCGTCGACGTCTGGCAGTCCAACGAGGACGGCTTCTACGACGTGCAGCTGCCGGACCTGGACGGCCCCGTGCTGCGGGCGCGGCTGCGCAGCGACGCCGAGGGGCGTCTGACCTTCTGGTCGATCCTGCCCTCGGAGTACCCGATCCCGCAGGACGGCCCCGTGGGACAGATGCTCGCCGCGGTGGGCCGCCACCCCTACCGGGCGCCGCACCTGCACTTCATGATCGACGCACCCGGCCACCGCCGGCTCGTCACCCAGCTGTTCGTGGCCGGCGGCGCCTACCTCGACGGCGACACCGTGTTCGGCGTGAAGGACCAGCTCGTCGTCGACTTCGCCCCGCAGACCGGGCCCACCCCGGACGGCCGCGCCGTCGACGGGGAGTGGCGCCGCCTGGACCACGCCTTCCGCATCGCGCCCCTTACCGACTGAACGAGGAGACGGCCACACATGACCCGCACGGACACCTACGACACCGACGTCCTCGTCGTCGGCAGCGGCCCCGCCGGAGGCTCGGCGGCCCTGATGCTGGCCACCTACGGCATCCGTACCCTGCTCGTCACCAAGTACGGCTGGCTCGCCAACACCCCCCGGGCGCACATCACCAACCAGCGGACGATGGAGGTCCTGCGCGATCTGGGCGTCGAGTCCGAGGCACTGGCGCACGGCAGCCCG
This sequence comes from Streptomyces sp. NPDC089424, assembly GCF_044749345.1. Classification (NCBI taxonomy): domain Bacteria; kingdom Bacillati; phylum Actinomycetota; class Actinomycetes; order Kitasatosporales; family Streptomycetaceae; genus Streptomyces; species Streptomyces sp. NPDC089424. The sequence continues at coordinate 681,714 of NZ_JBIVHU010000002.1, read as the reverse complement.
TCCCGCCTCATGGGGGACACGGTGCTGTGCACCGCGCTCACGGGCGAGGAGATCGGCCGGATCCGCAGCTGGGGCACGGGGCCCGGCTCTCTGACCGAGTACGCGTCGACGAGCCCGTGCGAGATGATCGACCTGCCGCAGACCTACCTGGAGCCGATCCTCACCACCAACGCGGCGGCCCGCGGCGCCAAGGTCCGCTTCGACACCGAGTTCCTGAGCCTCACCCAGGACGAGGACGGCGTCACGGCCCTGCTGCGCGACCGGGTGCGCGGCGACGAGTTCACCGTACGGGCCCGCTACGTGATCGGCGCCGACGGCGGACGCAGCACCGTCGCCGAGCAGATCGGCCTCCCCATGGACGGGCGCATGGGCAAGGCCGGCAGCATGAACATCGTCTTCAAGGCCGACCTCGCCCAGTACTGCGCCCACCGTCCCAGCGTCCTGTACTGGGTGCTGCGCCCCGGCGCGGCGACCGGCGGCATCGGCATGGGCCTGGTCCGCATGGTGCGGCCGTGGAACGAGTGGTTGCTGGTGTGGGGTTACGACATCGAGCAGCCGCCGCCCTCGGTGGACGAGGAGGAGGCGCGCCGGATCGTACGCGATCTGATCGGCGTCCCCGACCTGCCCGTGGAGATCACGTCCACCTCCCTGTGGACCGTCAACCACACCTACGCCTCGGCCTATTCGTCCGGGCGGGTGTTCTGCATGGGCGACGCCGTGCACCGTCACCCGCCGTCCAACGGACTCGGCTCCAACACCTCGGTCCAGGACGCGTACAACCTGGCCTGGAAGCTCGCCATGGTGGTCCGCGGCGAGGCGGAGCCGGAACTGCTCGACAGCTACTCGGCCGAACGCGCCCCCGTGGGGCGGCAGATCGTGGAACGCGCGAACCTCAGCCGCGACCAGTTCGGACCGGTCTTCGACACGCTCGGCGTCGGCGCGGACAGCGACGAGCAGAGCATCGCCGAGGGAATCGCCGCCCTGCGCGCGGGCACGGCCGAGGGCGCCAAGCGCCGCCGGCTGCTGGAGGACGCGATCCAGCTCAAGAACTACGAGTTCAACGCGCACGGCGTCGAGATGAACCAGCGTTACGTCTCCGGCGCGGTCCTCGCCGACGACGCTCCCGCCGAGCACTGGGAGGACGACCCGGAGCTGGTGTCCCGTCCCACGACCCGCCCGGGTGCCAAACTGCCGCACGCCTGGCTCGTGGACGTCGAGGGCGAGCGGCTCTCCACCCTCGACGTCGTCGGCAAGGGCGAGTTCACCGTGCTGACCGGGCTGTCGGGCGGGGTCTGGGGGGCGGCGGCGGACGCCTGCCGCGACGAACTCGGCATACCCCTGCGCCTCGTGCGCATCGGCGACGACGGCGCCCGCGACGCCTACGGCGAATGGAGCAGGGTGAGCGAGATCGCCGAGGACGGGGTGCTGCTGGTGAGACCGGACGGCTACGTGGCCTGGCGCCGCGGCGCCGCGCCGGGGGCCGCCCCGGAGGCACGGGACGGGCTGCGTGACGCGCTGCGCCGGATTCTGGGGCGGTGACCATGGACAAGCAGGTGGCCACGGCCGCGCAGGCGCTGGCCGACGTCACGGACGGACAGTCCTTCGCCGTCGGCGGGTTCGGACTGAGCGGTGTCCCGGAGGTACTCGTCGGCGCGCTGTACGAGTCCGGCGCGCGCGACCTCACCGTCGTGTCGAACAACTGCGGCGTCGACGGGCGCGGCCTCGGCGTGCTGCTCGCGGCCCGCCGCATCAGCCGCGTGACGGGCTCCTACATCGGCGACAACAAGGAGTTCGCCCGCCAGTACCTGGCCGGTGAACTGGAGGTCGAGCTGATCCCGCAGGGCACGCTCGCCGAGCGCATGCGGGCGGGCGGCAGCGGCATCCCGGCGTTCTTCACACCCGCGGGCGTCGGCACCCCGGTGGCGGACGGCGGCCTGCCGTGGCGCTACGCCCCCGACGGCTCCGTCGCGGTCGCCTCACCGCCCAAGGAGGTGCGCGTGTTCGACGGCGTCGAGCACGTCCTGGAACACGCCGTCACCACCGACTACGCCCTCGTCCGCGCCGCCCGCGGCGACCGGCACGGCAACCTCGTCTTCCACCGGGCGGCCCGCAACTTCAACCCACTGGCCGCCATGGCCGGCCGGATCACGGTGGCCGAGGTGGAGGAACTGGTCGAGCCGGGCGAACTCGACCCCGACGAGGTGCACCTGCCCGGCGTCTTCGTCCAGCGCGTCGTCGCGCTCACCCCGCGGCAGGCGGCCGACAAGGGCATCGAGAAGAGGACGGTACGCGAGCGATGAGCTGGAGCAGACAGGAGATGGCGGCGCGCGCCGCACGCGAACTGCGCGACGGCGCCTACGTGAACCTCGGCATCGGGCTGCCCACGCTGGTGGCGGACTTCCTGCCGCCGGGCGTGGACGTCGTCCTGCACTCCGAGAACGGGCTGCTCGGTGTCGGGCCCTACCCGGCGCCGGACGAGGTCGACCCCGACCTGATCAACGCCGGCAAGGAGACCGTGACGGTACGGCCGGGAGCGTCGTTCTTCGACTCCGCGCTGTCCTTCGGCATGATCCGCGGCGGCCACATCGACACCGCCGTCCTCGGCGCGCTCCAGGTCTCGGCCCGCGGCGACCTGGCCAACTGGGCCGTCCCGGGAAAGATGATCCGGGGCATGGGCGGCGCCATGGACCTCGTGCACGGCGTGGGACGGGTCGTCGTGCTGATGGAGCACTGCGCCAAGGACGGCAGCTCCAAGATCGTCGAGGAGTGCACGCTCCCGCTGACCGGACGGGCCTGCGTCGACCGTGTCATCACCGACCTGTGCGTCCTCGACGTCACCCCCGGGGGACTCGTACTCCTCGAGACCGCCCCGGGCGTGACGACGGACCAGGTCGTCGACCGCACGTCCGCATCCCTCATCGTCAGGAGCCCCCAATGATCGAACGACCGCGTGATGTGTACATCGTCGACGCCGTGCGCACCCCCTTCGGCCGGTACGGCGGCGCACTGTCCGGCGTACGCCCCGACGACCTGGCCGCAGGGGTGTTGCGCGCCCTCGTGGAACGCAGCCCCGGCCTGGACCCGGCCCGCATCGACGACGTGCTGTTCGGCAACGCCAACGGCGCCGGTGAGGACAACCGGAACGTGGCCCGGATGGCCGTCCTGCTGGCAGGCCTGCCGGTCGGCGTGCCCGGCGCGACCGTCAACCGCCTGTGCGGTTCCGGCATGGAGGCCGTCGTCCAGGCGGCCCGAGCCATCGCCCTCGGGGACGCCTCGGTCGCCGTGGCCGGCGGCGTCGAGTCGATGAGCCGCGCCCCGTGGGTGCTGCCGAAGCCGGACCGGGCCTTCCCGGCGAAGGACCAGCAGCTCCACTCCACCACCCTGGGCTGGCGCATGGTCAACCCGAGGATGCCCCAGGAGTGGACGATCCCGCTCGGCGAGAGCGCGGAACTGGTGGGCGCCAAGTACGGCGTGACGCGCGCGGAGCAGGACGCCTTCGCCCTGGCCAGCCACCGCAACGCCGCCGCCGCGTGGCGCGCGGGCCTCTACGAGCGCGAGGTCGTCGCCGTCGACGGCGTGGACCTGCCGCGCGACGAGAACATCCGTGACACCACCTCCCTGGAGGCGCTGGCCAAGCTGAAGCCGGCCTTCCTGCCCGACGGCACCATCACCGCGGGCAACGCCTCGCCGCTGAACGACGGCGCGTCCGCGCTGCTCCTCGCCGACGAGGAGGGACTCGCCGCGATCGGCCGCGAACCGCTGGCCCGGGTACGCGCGGCGGCGGTCACGGGCATCGAGCCGCAGTACTTCGGACTCGGCCCGGTGGACGCCATCCGCAAGGTGCTCACCAAGGCGGCGGTCGACGCGTCCGACCTGCGCACCGTCGAACTGAACGAGGCCTACGCGGCCCAGGTGCTGTCCTGCCTGGCGGCGCTCCCCGAACTCGACAGGTCCGTCGTCAACCCGCGGGGCGGCGCCATCGCCATCGGACATCCGCTGGGCGCCTCCGGGGCCCGTGTGGCGGGCGCGGTAGCCCACCAGCTGGCCGCGGCCGGCAAGGGCACCGGTCTGGCGGCGCTCTGCATCGGAGTGGGTCAGGCGCTGGCGCTGGTGCTGGAACGCTGAGCGGGGGAGGGCGGTCCTCGCCGCCCTCTCACCCCTGGCGGCGCACGACGGCCGGGGTGGTGTCCATGCGCGCGCGCATCACCCGGGTCAGGTGCTCCTGGTGGGAGAACCCGCACTCGATGGCCACCTGCCCGATGGGCGCCGACCCGGTGCGCAGCAGCCGGCACGCGTGTTCCAGGCGAAGGCCGAGCACGTACTGGTGCGGGGACTGCCCCGTGCTGGCGCGGAACTGGCGTGTGAACTGACTGACGCTGAGCGACGCGGCGGCGGCCAGATCCGCGATCGGCAGCGGTTCGGCCAGGCGCTCCCCGATGAGGTCCCGCACGGCGGTGAGCTGCCGGGCGGAGAGCCCGGAGCGTACGGGGACCCGCGCCGCCGGGCGGGCGGCGTGCCGCCGGGCGAGCTGCGCGGCGAGCATGCCGGTCAGGTGGTCCACGTAGGTGCGGGCCGACGGCTCCCAGCGGCGCACCGCGACGTCCAGCGCGATCATGAGCTGCTCGGCGAGCGGATCGGAGGCGCCGAGTTCCTCGGACAGCTCGACGGTCCGCCCCTCGTTGGCGTCGCGCAGGGCCTGGTCCGTCAGATAGGCGTGCACCGTGTCCAGGGGGCCACCCAGCTCGACGCTGAGCTCCCGGCCGACCGGCTGCAGGAACAGCCCACCGGCCGGAACGGCCCGCGACCGGGCCGCGCCGCCCTCGCCCCGGCGCACCGTGACCGGGCCGCTGAGGTGCAGGATCAGCAGATGCGTGGGAGCGGGCGCGAACGTCGCCCGGTAGGACTGCTCCGTCTGCGCGGACAGGTAGAGGTGTTCCCACCCGAGCCCCGCGCTGCTGTACCGGGGCCGCACACCGGGCAGGCGCAGCATCCCCACCGTGTCGGCCAGTCCGAGCTCTGCCACGGTGCGACCTCCTCGGGCACCCACAAGCCAGCTTGTTGAATGGTGAAGTATAGCGCCGCCCGGTCGGAGTGGTCGCGCATAGCGTCCCGTACTGGATCAAACTGGACGGAACATCCGGCGATACAGCGGAGGCGCGGCGATGCGCGGCGACGACGAGTACGACGACGAGTACGGCGACGACGAGTACGAGGAGTCGGAGCCGTACGAGGAGTCCGAGCCGTACGACGGCGCACGGGGGGCGGCCGACGCGGAGCCCGACGTCTTCCTCGACGTTCCCGTGCTGAAGGTCGAGGAGATCGACCTGGACGTCGACGACCTGAGGGCGCGGGTCTCGCTGCAGGCCGAGGTGCTCGACCTGCTGAAGCTGAACGTGGGCGCCGACGTCTCGCTCGGCCGGGTGCACCTCGGCATCTCGGGCGTCGAGGCGCAGGCCCAGCTCAGGGTGCGTCTGGACAACGTCGCGACGATCATCAACCGGGTGCTCACCACCCTCGACCGCAACCCGGAGCTCCTGCGTGAGCTGGCGCGAGGAGTCGGGTCGGCCGTGCAGGACGTCGGTGGCGGGGCCCGGCAGGCCGTGGGCGAGCTGGGCACGGGTGCCGGACGGGCCGTTCAGGACGTGGGGCAGGGCGCCGGTGCCGCCGTCCAGGACGTGGGCCGGGGCGCCGGGGGCGCCGTGCGGGACGTGGGCCAGGGGGTCGGCTCGGTGGCGAAGGACGTCGGCGAGGGGGCCGGAAGGACAGTCGGCGAGGTGGGCGATGCGGCCGGGCGCGCGGTGGAGGACGTCGGCCAGGAGGCGGGCCGGACCGTCGGAAGGGCGGGCGAGGAGGTGCGCGACACCGCCGAAGGCGTGGTGGAGAGCGCCACGGACCTCACGGACACCGAGGACGAGGCCGGCCGCGAACGGAGCACCGCGCGCAGAGCCGCGCAGGACCGAGGCGGCGTCACCCGGAGCCAGGGCGGCGCACGTCCGCGCAGGGTGCGCGGCGAGGACGGGAAGCTGCCGCCGCGGACCAGTCGCCGCCGCACCGCCGACGACGGCGAGGAACCGCCCTGAACGGCGAGCGCGCGGCCGGAGCGACCGGCGGGGGACATCTCGTTCCGGTCGGCGGTCCACGCGGAGCGGCTCCGCTTCACGGCGGAGCCCCGCACCTCGGTCCGTTTCCCGGGCACCGGTGAGCGGGAGTCGACGAGCCGCAGCGACCGGACGCACCTCCCCGAGAGGGTCGTCCCCGGTCAGGAGTACGAGGACGTCACCGTCGCCTACCACCTCGCGACCCGGCTGATCCGCGAGCCGAGGCCGGAGAGGGGAGGCGCCGGCGGCAACTCCCGGTGAGCGCCGGCCGCCGGGCATCCACAGTTCACACGCGGGGGCGTACCTCGACGGCCGCCTGGTCGTAGGCGTGGTACGAGAGCGGGTCGGGCTCGATCAGCAGTACCACCCAGGAGCCGCCGCGCTCCCACACCTCGTACCGCTCGGCGCCGTCGGGCCGGTACGAGGGTTCCGCGAGGGGCTCGCCCAGCCGCGCCCGCAGCAGCTCACCCGCCCGCTGGTACTCGGCCTCGAAGTCCGCCGCCGATGCCCGCGCCAGGCAGTCGGCGCGGGCGAAGAACGGGCCCTGTTCGCGCTCCCACTGCTCGGGGTCGTCGGGGTCCGCGAAGAAGGCGAACGGCATGAGCACGGAGCAGTCCGCGCGGCAGGCGGGGTGCTCGCACACGACGTCGGGCCCCTCCTCGCAGCCCGGCCACTCCCCGAGAAGCAGCCACCAGTCGTCCACCCCCTCCTGCCCGGCGACCGGCCACACGTCCAGCCAGCCGATGACGATCTCGCCGTCGTCCTCCACCATGTGCCAGCCGTTGCGGACGAAGGCCTCCTCGTACGCCCGACGGCTCCACGGCACGTCCGCGAGCGAGATCATGCGCTCCACCAGGTCACCGTCGAGCGGCCGTCGCGTCATCGCCATGGCGACGAACGTACTGGATCGGCTCCCAGGCGTCCCAGGACCCCCTTGCGAAACGCCCACAGGGTTCACATAAGGTTAGGCTCGCCTAATTGTTCAAAGCTGAATCACAGCAAGGAGCGCCCCATGTCCCGTCGACGCCGCGGCCCAGCGGTCGTTGCCCTCGCCCTCGCGGCCGCGCTCTCCCTCACGGCGTGCGGCAGCGGTGCGTCCGGGAAGGACGACGGCACGTCAGCCGCCGCCGGATCCGGTACGAAGGACTCGAAGTCGGTCGCCATGGGCGGCGAGGACTTCGCCGACGCGGCGCGCAAGACCGCCGAACTCGGCACCGACGCGGGGCCCGGCGAGTGGCCGCGCACCATCAAGCACGCCATGGGTACCACCGAGATCAAGGCCCGGCCCGAGCGCGTGGTCGTCCTGGACGTCGGCGAGCTGGACAACGTTGTCTCCCTCGGCATCAAGCCCGTCGGCCTGGCACCGAGCGAAGGCTCCCCGGAACTGCCCGCGTACCTCAAGAAGGACGCCGGGACCCCGGCGAACATCGGCACCATCAACAGCCTCAACCTGGAGGCGATCGCGGCCCTGAAGCCCGATCTGATCCTGGGCAGCCAGCTGCGCGCCGCCGCCTCCTACGACGAGCTGTCGCAGATCGCGCCGACGGTCTTCTCGATCCGCCCCGGCTTCCCGTGGAAGGAGAACTACCTCCTGAACGCCGCCGCGCTGGACCGCACGGCGCAGGCCGAGGCGAACCTCGCCGCGTACGACAAGCGTGTGAAGGCGCTCGCCGCCGAGCTGGGCCCCGACAAGCCGACCGTCTCGATGGTCCGGTACATGCCCGACGGAGTGGTCCGGCTCTACGCCAACAGCTCGTTCATCGGCACGATCCTGAAGGACCTCGGCATTCCGCGGCCCAAGAACCAGGACATCGAGGACCTGGCCGCCGAGGTCAGCGCCGAGAACATCGATCAGGCGGACGCCGACTGGATCTTCAGCGGCGTCTACGGCGACCCGAAGGCCACGGACAAGAGCAAGGCCCAGGGCAACCCGCTGTGGAAGAACCTCAAGGCGGTCAAGGCGGGTCACGCCTACGACGTGCCGGACGAGACCTGGTACCTGGGGCTCGGTGTCACCGCCGCCGACGCGGTGCTCGACGACCTCCAGAAGTACCTGGCCGGCTGACCGACCCTCGCACAAGAGAGTGAGCCCGGCGGATGTCGCCACCCACCCCCACCCGTCGCCGGGCCGCCTGGCTGCCGGCCGGTGCCGCGATGCTGCTGCTCGCCGTGCTGCTGAGCCTCGCCGTCGGCAGCCGCCAGATCGCGCCCGGTGAGGTGATCCAGGCGCTGCTGCACGGCGGCGGCAGCGACGACGCACAGGTCGTGCGGGCGTTGCGGGTCCCCCGCACGGTCGTGGGCGTGCTCGCGGGCGTCGCCCTCGGGCTCGCCGGCACGGTGATGCAGGGCATCACCCGCAACCCCATCGCCGAACCGGGCATCCTCGGTGTCAGCCAGGGTGCCGCGGTGGGGGTGGTGTGCGCGATCGCCTTCTGCGGAGTGCACACGATCAACGGCTACGTCTGGTTCGCCTTCGCGGGCGCCGCCCTGGCCGCGGTGGGCGTGTACGCCGTCGCCAGCGGCGGACGCGACGGGGCGTCACCGGTCAAACTCGCGCTGGCGGGCGCCGCGATGAACGCCTTCCTCGCCGCCCTCGTCTCCGGGATCGCCACCACCAACGCCCGTGTCCTCGACGAGTTCCGCTTCTGGCAGATCGGGTCGATCAGCGGGCGCGGCAGCGAGGTCGCCGGACAGCTCTGGCCGTTCCTGCTGGCCGGCCTGGTGCTGATCGCGGTGATGGCCCGGGGACTGGACGCCCTCGCCCTCGGAGACGATGCCGCGAAGGCCCTCGGGCACAACGTGGCGCTGACGCGCCTGTTCGGGGCGCTGGGCGCGACCGTGCTCACGGGCGCCGCGGTGGCCGCGGTCGGCCCGATCGCGTTCGTCGGCCTCGCCGTGCCGCACATCGCGCGGGCGCTGGTCGGCACGGCGCACCGCTGGGTGCTGCCCATGGCGGCGCTGCTCGGTCCGGTGATGATCCTGGCGTCGGACGTCCTCGGCCGCGTCGTCTTCCCGCCCTCGGAGGTTCCGGCGGCCGTCATGACCGCCCTGATCGGGGTGCCGTTCCTCATCGCGCTGGTCCGGCGCCGGACGGTGGTGGCCGCATGAGCCGCACCGAGGTGGACGCCGGGCTCCTCGGACGTCCCGGGACGCGCCCGACCGGGCCCGCGGTCCGCCCCGCCGGGCACGCCGTGCTGCGCGGCGGTCGCGCCAGCTTCCTGGTCCACCGGCGGGCGGTCGTCGTCGCCGCGGCACTGGCGGTCCTGCTTGCCGGCGCGGTGGTGGCGTACCTGTGCGTGGGCGAGTCCTTCGTGCCGCCCGCCGAGGTGGTCCGCGTGCTGTTCGGGCGGTCGAGCCCCGACGAACTGGTGGTGGGGACGCTGCGCCTGCCACGGCTGGTGGTCGGGCTCCTCGCCGGAGCCGCGTTCGGCCTGGCGGGCGCGCTCGTGCAGACCGTCGCCCGCAATCCGCTCGCCAGCCCCGACGTCATCGGCGTCACGCACGGCGCCGGAGCGGCGACCGTCGCCGCACTGGCCTTCAACGCCGTCGCCGCCGACGCCCTTCCGTACGTGTCCGTCGCGGGTGGCGTCGCCGCCGCCGTGCTGGTCTACGCCTTCGCCTGGCGGCGCGGGCTCCAGTCCTCCCGCTTCGTGCTGGTCGGCATCGGTGTGTCGGTGGCGCTCGGCTCGTTGACGCAGCTCTTCCTCACCAAGGGCGACTACCTGGTGGCCCAGCAGGCGAAGGTCTGGCTGACCGGCTCCCTCAACAGCCGCGGTTACGAGGAGGCAGCCCCGCTCGCCCTCGTCATGGCGCTCGCGGTCCCCGCCGTCCTGTGGGCGGCTCGGGCCCAGCGCGGCGCCTCGTTCGACGACGACACGGCGACCGCCCTGGGCGTGCGTCTGAACCGGGCGCGGCTCGGACTGACCGCGCTCGGTGTCGTCCTGGCCTCGGTGGCGACCGGAGCGGTCGGCCCCGTCGACTTCGTGGCCCTGCTGGCCCCGCAGATCGCGCGCCGGCTCACCCGCACGGCCCAGATCCCGCTGCTGTCCTCCGCGTTGACCGGCTCGCTGATCGTCGTGGTCGCCGATCTGCTGGGCCGCCGTATGTTCTCCCCGATCGAGCTGCCGGTCGGCGTCCTCACCGCCGCGGTGGGCGCTCCGTACCTGATGTGGCTGATCGTCCGCACCCGTAGCCGTTCCGGAGGCACCTCCTCATGAGCCGTCCGCCCGTCAGCCGCCTCTCGGCGCGCGATCTGACCCTGGCGTACGAGGACCGCACCGTGGTCGAGGGCCTCGACCTGGACATACCCGACGGCAAGGTCACCGTCGTCGTCGGCCCCAACGCCTGCGGCAAGTCCACCGTCCTGCGCGCGCTGGGCCGGCTCCTGAAACCCCGTGGGGGCTCGGTCCTGCTGGACGGCGCCGAGATCGCCCGGGTCCCCGGCAGGCGGATCGCGCGGACCATCGGTGTCCTGCCGCAGTCCCCGACCCCGCCGGACGGCATCACCGTCGCCGACCTCGTCTCACGTGGCCGCCAGCCGCACCAGAAGTGGTGGCAGCAGTGGTCGGAGGCGGACGAGCGGGCCGTCGCCGAGGCGCTGGCCCGTACGGACACCGCCGATCTCTCCGACCGTCCGGTGGACGAACTCTCCGGCGGCCAGCGGCAGCGTGTGTGGATAGCCATGGCCCTGGCGCAGGACACGGTGCTCCTGCTGCTGGACGAACCCACGACCTATCTGGACATCGCCCATCAGGTGGAGGTCCTGGACCTGGTCCGCCGGCTCAACCACGAGCGCGGCCGTACCGTCGTCGCCGTCCTGCACGACCTCAACCAGGCCGCCCGCTACGCCGACCACCTCGTCGCCATGAAGGCAGGCCGGATCGTCGCCCAGGGGCCGCCGGACGAGGTCGTCACCGCCGGGCTCGTCGAAGACGTCTTCGGCCTCTCCTCGGTCGTGGTGCCCGACCCTGTCACGGGCGGCCCGCTGGTCGTGCCCGCCCGCACCTGGCAGCCCGCGCCCGCGGGCTGATCGCCCGCCCCTCGGTGAAGCCCGCGCGGCGCGGCCCTACGCGCCCCCACCCTCCTCGGACGCCGCGATCGCCGAATCGATCAGCACCACGGTGATGGCGCGCGCGTGGGCCGTGGGTTCCGTGCTGTTGAGGGCGGTGCCCCGCGCCGCCGCGCCGTCGTAGAGGAGCGCGAGCTGCTCGCCGAGTTCCTCCGGCGCGCGAGGTCGGCGAGCCGCCGGGCGAACTCGGTCTTGTAGGCGGCCGCGAGCCGGTGGGCCGGGTGCTCGGGGTCGGGGATCTCGACGGCCGCGCCCAGGAAGGGGCAGCCTCGCAGAGGCTGCCCCGACACGTCGGGGCGGCGGTCGAAGACGGCGAGGAGCTGTTCGCGCGGGCCCGGGCCGTCCTGCGCGGAGGACGAGCCCTCGGGCAGCAGCTCGTCCTGAAGACCGCTCAGGCAGGCGTGGACGAGGTCGTCCTTGCCCGCGAAGTGCGCGTACAGGGTGCGCTTGGAGACGTTGGCGACGGTGCACAGCTGGTCCATGCCGGTCGCGTCGACCCCTTGGGCGACGAAGAGTTCGGTGGCCGCCTTCAGGATCCGCTCCCGGGCGCCGCGGCCACGGCGGCCTCGCCCTGCCCACCCTGATCTCCTCCGCCACCTCCCACCTGCCCAAGGACCGGGGCGCCACCGGCAGCGCGATCGTCGCCATGGCGGGACAGGTCGGCACCGTCCTCGGTGTCAGTGTCCTGGTGATCGTCCTCGCCGGCACCGGATCGGGCGGGCCGGCCCACTCCTTCTCCCTGGCCTGGTGGGCCTCCGCCGCGGTGATGACCGTGAGCGGCCTCGCGGCCCTGGGGATGACACCTCGCCGTCGGCACACGCCCTGATCGGTGAACCCCGGGCCCGACGGTGCGGACGCGGTGGGCTCACCCGTCGGTGAAGAGCAGCTCGAATACGCCTTCCAGACGCCGGGCCAGTTCCTCCTCGTCGGCCCGTACCAGTGCCGTGTCCCCGATGACCTTGCGCATCAGCCAGACCCCGGCGATCACCGACAGGGCCAGTCCGGCGCGTTCCCGGACGTCCTGGCCGTCCAGTCGCTCCGCCAGCCGCCGCCCGACGTGGCGCTCGATGCCCTGCCGCATGATCTCCGCGCTGCGCTCGTTGGGCGCGGACAGCAGCATCAGCAGGAACGGGTCGAGGTGCTCGGCCCCGGGTGCCGTCCGTTCCACCAGCGCCCGGGCCACGTCCCGGCTCAGCGTGCCCGGGTCGTCCGTGACGACGGTGGGCGGCGCGAAGGAGGCCTCCACCACCTCGGTGAAGAGCTGCTCCTTGGAACCGAAGTAGCGGTTGACCAGCATGGCCGTCACCCCCGCGGCGGCCGCGATCTCCCGCACGCCGACACCGTCGTAGCCGTGCCGGGAGAACGCCTCCGTGGCGGAGCGGAGAATGGCCTCACGGGTGGCCGCGGCGTTCCGGGGCCGCTTGGCGGCCGGGCCGCCGGCGGGCGTCGTGGGCCGTTCCTGTTCCATGCGGCGCAGTCTAACCAGGCGCGTGAGCCATGGTCTACAGGTGTATACATCATGCGCGCGCGGCGATGCTCAGACCGCGGAGCGGACGGTGCCGCCGTCCACCCGGATCGTGGCGCCGCTGATGTAGTCGGCGTAGGGCCCGGCCAGGTAGGCGACGGCGCCGGCGATCTCCTCCGGGCGGCCGAAGCGGCCGACGTCGTTGGGGACGACCTCGCCGGAGGCGTTGGGCTCGATCTCCTCCCACGACTCGCCCCAGCCGTGCTCCGGCGCGAGCGTGGTGAGCAACTCCTGCACCGCGTCGACGAGAATCGCCCCGGGGGCCACCACGTTGGACGTCACTCCGGTGTCCTTGAGCTCCCGCGCCAGGGAGACGGCCAGGTTGTGCCGTGCGGCGAGAGTGGCGTTGTAGTGCGGCAGGGCCGCGGTCGGCTGGGTGGCGAGGCCCCCGCCGATCTGGATCACCCGTCCCCAGCCGCGCTCCCGCATGCCCGGCACCAGCCGCCGGATCATCCGGACCGCGGACACCACGTTCACCTCGTAGGCGCGGATCCAGTGTGCCGAGGTGGCCTCGGCCCAGCCGATGTGCTCGTACGCCCCGGCGTTGTTGACCAGGATGTCGACCTCGCCCGCCGCCGCGGCCACGGCGTCCGCGCCCTCGTCGGTGGCGAGGTCGCCGATCGCGACGGCGGCCGCGCCGGTCTGCCGTGCCACCTTCCGGGTCCGGGCCTCGTCGCGTCCGTGCACGACGACGTCGGCGCCCTCCGCCGCCAGCAGCCGGGCGATCGCCTCGCCCAGCCCTGAACTGGAGCCCGTGACCAAGGCCCGCCGGCCGGTCAGATTCAGGTTCATGATCCTGCCCCTTCTGTTCTGTCTACGACTGTAGACATTGCAAGTCTACATCCGTATACAACGTGTCCGAGGTGAGCCCGGCTAAGGGTCCTGCCAGGCTCACCCCCGGGCGAGCTCGGCGAGTGCGTCGCGCCGGGCGGGTGCCCAGCCCAGCTCGCGCCGGGCCCGGGCCCCGGTGATCCGCTGGTCGAGCGCGAAGGCCTCGGCGATGGGACCCATCCGCCGGACGGCCTCCTCGACAGAGACGGTTTCGACCTCGCCCGGACATCCGGCGGCCCTGCTGAGGGCGAGGGAGATCTCCGCCAGCCGGTGGTGGGGGCCGTCGACCCCCGCGTAGACGGAACCGGGACGGGCGTCGAGCGCCAGGACGTAGAGCTCGGCGATGTCCTCGACATGGACCAGGGCCCAGTGGTTGGAGCCGTCCCCGATGCAGGGCACGGCGCCGGCGGCGCGCCCCGGTTCGACGAAGAACGACTGGGCGAGCCCGCCCGAACGCCCGTACACCAGGCCCGGCATGACGACCACCGGACGCCCCCCGGTGGCGGCCCGGGCCAGCACGCGCTTCTCGTTCTCCAGCCGCCAGGCGGTGAGGGGCGGCGGACGCAGCGGGGCGTCCTCGTCGACCACCCCGTCGGTGTCGCCGTACACCCACACCCCGCCGGTGTGCACGTAGGGGCCGCTCCCCGCGCCGTCCTGGAGCGCCTCCGCCGCCGCGCGGTCGACGTCGGCGGTGCCTTCGGCGTAGTCGGCCCCCAGGTGGATCACTCCGTCGGCCCGGCGGGCGGCATCCCTCAGGACGTCGAAGTCCGTGAGCGTCCCCGCGACCGGGGTGGCGCCGAGGTCCGCCACGGTACGCGCGGAGTGCTCGCTGCGCGCCAGCGCCGTCACCTCGATGCCGTGCCGGACCAGCGCCTGAACGGTGAAGCGGCCGATGTAGCCGGAGCCGCCCGTGATGAATACCTGCATCGTCCTCACGGTCCCTTCGCGAAGCGGCGGGGAGTTCCGCCGCCCGTCCATGCTCGGACCGTGTCGTGTACGGCGTCCAAGACCTCTTCCGTCAGCGGTGATGCCCTCAGGGCATCAGTACTGGGCCGCGGCGACGTCCGCGAACTCGGGCAACAGCGCGGAGCTCCGTCCGGCGCTCCAGGCGAGGCAGACCTCGCCCGGTCCGATGTCGTCGATGGGGACGTGGACGACATCGGCGTGCGTGTAGTACGTGGCGGTCGACAGGGGAAGAACCACGACACCCCCCGAGGTCGCGACGTGCTCCAGCTTCTCCTCGACGCTGCGGAAGACCGGCCGTGATCCGGGCGTCACCTCGGCGCCGGCCCGCTCGGGAAGGTCGCGCCACTCGGGGACGGCGTCGGGATCCTGCAGCAGGCGCTCGGCCGCCAGCTCCGCGACGCCGATGGACTCCTTGCCCGCGAGGCGATGCCGCGCCGGCAGGACGGCCACGCGGGGCTCCCGGAAGAGCGGGCGCAATGTCAGGTCCCGATGCTCCACCGGCAGCCTCACGTAGCTCACGTCGACCGAGCCCTCGTGCACCGTCCGCACCTGGGTGTCCCAGGACGTCCGCACCACCTGCACACTCAGCTCGGGGTGTCTGGCGGCGAAGGCGCGCACCGCGCCGGTCACGGTGATCCCCGGCATGAAACCGACGGTGAACGTCGACGTGCCCTGTGCGGCCCGCCGCACGCGCAGGCCCAGCGCCTGGGCGTGCGCCAGCAACGGCCGGGCGTCCTCCAGGAGCTGGTGCCCGGCGGCGGTCAGTTCGGTGGACTGCTTGTTCCTCGCCAACAGCTGCGCGTGCAGTTCGCGTTCCAGGGCCCGGATCTGCCGGGAGAGCACCGGTTGCGTGATGTGCAGACGCTCGGCGGCGCGTCCGAAGTGCAGTTCCTCGGCGACCACCACGAAGTAGCGCAGCTTGCGCAGATCGACATCCACCGCCACTCCTACCGTACGGACGCCATGCTCCCAGGCTAGTCCCCCACTCCTGGTCGCCTCGGGTCCGGGCGCGTGCGAGCATGACCGAATGGGGTCCGGGGGTTGCGTACACCCACGTCCTCGTGGCGGCCTCGGTACAAGGAGACACAGGTGGACGACGAGACGCCGAGCATGGACGTGACCCTGTGGGCCACGCTGGACGAACAGGCCGTCGTCCCCCGCGGAGAGCTCGTCGTCCAGTGGTTCCGCACGGCGCTGGACCGTCTGGTCCCCGCGGAAGGGAGCGTCGACTCGCACGGGCTGGCGACGGAGTCGATCGGCGGGGGCCGCGAAGTCCGCGTCCAGGACGTCCGGGCCGACTGGCCCGTGTTCGCCGAGGCGTTGCGGCCGCTGCCGTTCTACGCGTCGGCAGGCTTCCACGTGCCTGCCGAGGACGAGGGCGTCTGGATCGACGACGTCGCCCGCGTCGGCGCGGTCCAGGTGGACCGCGGCAGTCGCACCGAACTGTCCGCGGCGCTGCGGGCCGGTGAGCGGATCGACGACCCAGGGTTCTGCGCCGGCCTCGTCGACTTCCTGGCCATGGCGCTCGACGCGGCCGATCCGGCCTTCGTACGGGTGGACCACCTCAACTTCCACGAGAGCACCGATCTGGAGGCCGCGCTGAGCCGCTCCCGGCGCAAGTCCCGCAGGGAGTCCCGCAGCCTGCTGCGCGGCTACTCCTGGGTCACCGGAGTCCCCGGAGAGCTGGCCGCACGGCTCGGAGGCGCAAGGGCCCTGCGGGCGACAGGCGCGTTCCACGCCGTGCGGGAGCTGCGCGGAGGCGGCCTGCTGCTCCAGGCCTGCGAAACGCTCGCGGGTTACGACGCGCACCGTGTGCGGGCGGTGTTCCACGCCCTGGCACCGGTGCTCCCGCCGGGAATGCCGGTCACGGACCCGGCGCGGCCCGGCATGCGGGTGGTCTTCGAGGACGCGCGCGCATACTGAGCGCCGGCCCCGGACCCCTCGGCGCCGTAACCCCGTTGGCCGCGTCGGGCTCTCGCAGTCGTCCGACGGGGCCGTCACGTGGTCGTGGTCGGCTTCGCTCCCCAGGCGGTGAGCATGCCGGCCGACAGGGCGGCGCATTCGTCGGATCCCAGGTACCGGACCGCGGCATCGACGTCCGCGTCGTCGACCAGGCCGGTGGCGAGCATCGCCTCCCTGCTCCGCTCCCAAGTCTCCGCCCAGAAGCGGCTGATGGGGCTGCCCGGGAGCAGCGGGGGCACATGGATCTCGGCGGCGACCGGCATGAGCCCCGCACCGCGCAGCAACCGCGGATAGGACGGCACCCACGAGACGTCGGTGCCGATGGTGGCCCGCAGCCCCCGCCACATCGCGCGCATCACCGTCGTGTACGGCGTGCCGGGCGTTCGCTCGCTCGTCAGGTCGACCGCGTCGCTCAGCACCAGCACCCCGCCCGGCTCGACGAGCCCGGACAGCGCCGCGATCAGGCGCTCGTGCTCCGGCAGGTGCATCAGCACGAAGCGCGCGTGCACGAGGTGGAACCGGCCGGGATCGAAGTCCCCGGCGGTGACGTCGGCCTCCCGCACGTCGAGTCCGGGCACCGGTCGCTCGGTGAGGAAACGCACGTCGCGGTCCACGGCGAGCACGCTCGTCACCCCCGCCTCGTCCAGCAGCCGCCGCGAGATCGTTCCCGTGCCGGCACCCACGTCGAGGCAGTGCCATCCCGGGCCGGCTCCGAGTGCCCGCAGCCGCGCCATGGTGACGTCGTCGTAGGTCAGTGCGCCGAGGTCGATGCGCTCGTCCTCGCCCGCCCGCCCGGGAGGGAAGACGGTCTCGCCGTAACGAGCGCCGTGTCGCGGGTCGTCACCCGGGGCCGCGGTCACGCCGCCGCCCGCGTGACACGAAAGGCGGCTCCGCGCCGGGCGCACCGGGGCCGCGCGTCTACGACAGGTTTCATGACCTTCATGGCCGGACCTCTTCCTCGAGTGAGGCGGTGCCACGCGGCCGTCCGCAGGCCGCCGGCCCGCCGTATCCTCCACCGCGGGCAGCCCCCACGGCCGAGACGCGCCGCGCCTGGGCCGATCTTCAGCACGGCGCGCCGCGTCGTTTCCTCCCCTCGGCGGACCGGAGGGGTTCAGGGCCGTGCACGGAGCGGCCCGGCAGTCCGCCGGAAGTGGGGCGTGGCCGTGGCGGCGACCGTCATTCCAGCAGCAGGAGCATGCGTGCGACGGCTTCGTCGGCCTCTGCTGCGCTGCGGCGACCCAGCCCGCAAGCCGTCGCGATGTCGACGCGACGGCCGGTGGCCGCCTCCACCAGGGCGCGTACCGCCAGTTGGTCGTCCCGGCCCTGCTTCTCGTGAGCGATGCCCGCGACGAGCTCGACGGAGGCCGGAATCCTCAGGCGGCGCAGCGGGGCGTGGAAATCGGGGTCGGTGGACGGCGGTTGCTCGCCACCGCACAGCGGCAGGTGGAGGTACTCCAGTGTGCGCCCGCTCGGCCACCGTCGAGCCAGCACGTTGGCCAGTCGGACCAGCGGATCGGCGTTCCTCATCCGCACCCGGGCCTTGTGGCCCATGTCCCCGAGGCACAGGTGCAGGCCCAGCCTCGTGCCGTGCGGAGCGCGGGTGACCTGCTGGAGCGTGAGCCGGCCCATCAGTTCGGCCACGGCCCGACGCAGCGGCGTGGGGGCCGAACTCACGGCGATCAGCGCGGCGGGCGTCTCCAGTTGCAGCACCACCCTGTCGCCGCCCACCGCGACGATCCGTTCGATCTGCGCGGCGACCGCCTTCAGGAAGACGGAGACATGGCGCAGCGCCCCGGCCGGGCCGAGGATGAAGAGCGCCAGGTCGAGAGGGCTGGGCACCCCGATCTGCAAGGGACGCTCCGCGGTCGCCGGTGTGCCGGCCGCGTCGAGCACGGCGAGCTCCTCCTGTGCCCATGCGGCCAGACGCAACGGGATGTCCTCGGGCCTCAGTTCGTACCCCCGGCGGACCGCCAGCCGGTCGACGTCGTCGTAGTCGGTCCAGTCGCCCTCGCGCACGGCCCGGATCTTCGGATCGTTCTTGAGTTCCTTGACCAGCGGCACGAACCAGGACAGCCGTGGCCCCGTCTCCCCACCGCTCAACCTGCGCACACGGTCACCGAGTTGGCTCACCTGCCAGGAGAAGGCCTCGGCCGCGGTGCCGAACTGCGGCATGGTCCC
The DNA here is from genome assembly GCF_044749345.1 of Streptomyces sp. NPDC089424. Classification (NCBI taxonomy): domain Bacteria; kingdom Bacillati; phylum Actinomycetota; class Actinomycetes; order Kitasatosporales; family Streptomycetaceae; genus Streptomyces; species Streptomyces sp. NPDC089424. Next base: position 663,086 of record NZ_JBIVHU010000002.1, on the reverse strand, counting down.
GACGAAGTGCAACCGTCGGCGGGGCTCGGCGTCCGGCCTCACGTACTCACCCTTTGCGATCATCCGTGTCGTTGAAGCCGCAATCATGTTCCGTCGAGGGGGTGGAGGCAAGGCATCGCCTTGTATCTGAAGGGAATTCTCGGTGTCCTCCGTGAAGATGGCCCGCATTTGTCTCTCGAATAGCTGCCATGAAGGTTCGTTGTTGGACTGCCCCTCATCGGCCTCCCTAACGTGAAGAACACGTCCGATCGCGGAAGGAAAAGACATGAAGTACCGACAGCTGGGAAATTCCGGGCTCCGCGTGTCCGAACTCGTGCTCGGCACTCTGAACGTCGGACACCACGAACAGTTCGCCCCCTTGGGCGGCCTCGACCAGCAGGTCACGCGCCGCCTCATCGACATCGCGCTGGACGCCGGCGTCAACATGGTCGACACCGCCGATCTGTATTCCCACGGCGACGCCGAGGAGATCGTCGGGGCGGCACTGAAGGGCCGCAGGGACGACGTGCTCATCGCGACCAAGGGCCGTTTCCCCACCGGTGACGGCCCCAATGACGCGGGGTCCTCGCGTTTCCACCTCACCCGGGCGGTGGAGGCGTCCCTGCGGCGCCTGGGAACGGATCACATCGATCTGTTCTACCTGCACCAGTGGGACGGTGAGACGCCGGTCGAGGAGACCCTGCAGACCCTGGACCAGATGATCCGGGACGGAAAGATCCGGTACACCGGCATCTCCAACTTCTCCGGATGGCAGGTCACCAAGACCGCGGCCGTCGCCCGCGAGCACCACTACATCCAGCCCGTCGCCCAGCAGGTGTACTACACCCCCGAGGCGCGCGAGGCCGAGTACGAGATCCTGCCGGCCGCGGCCGACGCGGGCCTCGGCACGCTGATCTGGAGCCCCCTCGGGCAGAGCCTGCTGACCGGCAAGGTCCGGCGACGGCCGGCCGGTCCCAGGCACCACGCGTCAGGGCACCGACTGGCCGGAGCCCCACGTCACCGACCGCGAACGGGCCTACGACATCATCGAGGTCCTCGTCGCGATCGCCGAGGACAGGCAGGTGTCCGTCGCACAGGTCGTGCTGTCGTGGCTGCTGGCGAGGCCCGGCATCACCGGTGCCGTGTTCGGCGCGCGCACGGAGGAGCAACTGCACGACGACCTGGCCGCCGTCGACCTCGTCCTCACGGCGGACGAGACCGCTCGGATCGGCGAGGCGACCCAGCCCGCCGCGCAGTACCCGTTCTGGCACCGCGCGAACCTGGCGACCGACCGGCCCGACCCCGGGGAAGCCCCTTACCTGCCCGGCTACGCCGCCAAGGTCGCCCAGGGCTGACCCTCCGGCTCCTGTCGCCCCCGGGCGAGGCGGCCGGGTCAGCGGACGGCGACGGTCCGCTCGTCCTCCGGGTACCGGTCGCCGCCGATGTCGACGCGGAGGCCGCTCACCAGGTCGGCGGTGACGAGCATGTCGGCGAAGAGCTCTGCGGTGCGTCCGGCGTCGGCGCGCTTCACCAGCTGGACCGTCCATGTGAGGTCCGCGTCGGGGACGGCGCGTCGGACCAGCCCTCGGGCCTCCGGCTTCGCGGCGTACGAGGCCGGAACCAGACCCGCTCCGAGCCCGCGCCGGATCAAACTCAGCAGCATGTGCACGTCATCCGCCGTGAATGCGGTGGTGCGCGAGAGCCGCCGTCTGCGGAACGCCTCGTCGACGATGCGCCGGGCGGTCCAGTTCTCACCCAGGTCCACGAAGTCGTGCCCCTCCAGCGCGGGCCAGGAGATCTCGGCGTCCGCGAGCGGATGCTCAGGGCTTACCAGCAGCTCGAAGCGGTCCGAGGCGAGCTCCAGGGTGGTGACGTCGTGCCCCTCGGTCGGCGGCGGGAACTGCGCGAGCCCGGCGATCAGCCCGAGGTCGAGCTCGCCCCGGCGCAGGCTTTCGATAAGCAGCCGGGAGGGGCGCTGCTCGAACCGGATGCCGCATGCCGGATGACGGGTCCTGAACGCGGCCACGACATCGGGCAGGTCGATCAGGTCACCGAGGCATTGTTCGGCGCCCAGGCTCACGCTTCCCCGGGCGGCGTCCCCGGCGCGATCGAGTTCCCGCAGGGCGGCCTGGGAATCGGCGAGGATGCGCCGGGCGCGCGGCAGGAAGGCGTGACCGGCCGGGGTGAGGCCCACCGAGCGGGGTGTCCTCTCGAAGAGCCGGTGCCGCAGCTCCCGCTCCAGGCTTCGGATGGATGCGGAGAGCCCGGACTGCGTCACGTGGGTCCGTTCGGCGGCCCGCGTGAAGTTCAGTTCCTCGGCCACCGCGACGAAGAACTCGATCTGCCGGATGTCCATGGGCCAGCCGTTCCGTCGGCGTCTCTCGGGACGAGCCCCGTGCTCTCCGACAGCCTTCTCCATCCGGTGCCCTCACGACAAGCGCACAAGCCCCGGGCCGCGCGTGGGGGCTCAGTGCGCCGGCTGGACCCGGTAGCTGACCGCCCCGAAGCCGAACTCACCGGTGTGCAGGCTTCCGAGCCGGTAGAAGATGTCGCCGTTGCTCCCCGGCAGTCCGGCCCGGCAGTCGGGCTGGTAGAACACGTCGATGTCGTGCGCGGAGACGTTCACGCCGGACCGGACCGCTTGCGTCAGGTTGTGGCAGGTCCCCACGTCCCCGAGGTCCACCGGGATCTCCGTGCCCGTCAGGCGTGGACCGGTGTGAAGGGCGGCGGAGGGGCTGCCGAGGGCCGCGGCCGAGGGGGATCCGGCCGACAGGGCCAGAAGCGCGGCGGCGAGCGAGGCGACGGCGGAAGCGGTTCTCGTACGGCGCGTGATCACGTGACGTCCCTTCGTGAGTGGGTGTCCGGGCGGCGATGCCTGGCCGACGGCGATCGATCAGCCGTGAAGATGGTTACACCTTCAACAAGGTGCCGGAAGTGGAGAACTCGCCACCACTTCGGCCGGTACGCGTCTGCGGCCGCGGTGAGCCGCAGCACATATTTGAGTGAACATTCCAGAATCAGGTTATGGTGGCTCGCATGGCACGTAATCGGGAGTTCGACGTCGACGCGGCGGTCGAGCGGGCGATGGACCTGTTCTGGCGTCGCGGCTATGCCGCGACGTCGCTGCAGGACCTGCTCGGGGAGATGTCGATCGGGAGCGGAAGCCTGTACGCGGCGTTCGGTTCCAAGGAGAAGCTCTACGCCCATGCGCTGGAGCGTTACTGCTCCCTGTACACGCAAGGCTTCACCGAGCGGCTGGAGGGGGACGCCGACGTCCGGACCGTCGTGCGCGGCGTCCTGCTCGACATGGTCGAGGCCGATCTCGCCGCCCCGGAGCGGGGATGCCTCGTGGTCAACGCCGCCACGGAGCGCGGCGACGACCCGGCCACGACCGGCCGGGTGGGGGCCGCGCTGCGGCTCGTGGAATCGGCGCTCGCCGGCGCGCTGGAGCGCGCGAAGGCCCGCGGCGAGTTGGCGTCGGACAAGGATCCGGCGGAGCTCGCCCGCTTCCTGACCACCTTCGTCCAGGGTCTGCGCGTGGTGGGCAAGGCCCGCCTGGGCCGGCCCTTCGTCGAGGACGCCGTGTCGACCGCCCTGCGCGCCTTGGACTGATCGACCCGAGCGGTCGGGTCGGCTCGGTCGGCTCGGTCGGCCGGGCCGAGGGTCGGGTCACCGGTTCGGTGGCGCCCCGGTGGTGTCCGTCCTGGGCTGTGCCTACCTTTATTGTGTATCAACCAATCCAGAAAAAGGTCATCCATGGAGCTCCACCTCAAGGACAAGGTCGCCGTCGTCACCGGAGCCGGCAAGGGCATCGGGCTGGCGACCGTCGAGGCGCTGGGGCGCGAGGGCGTCCGCGTGGTCGCCGGCAGCCGAAGCGCCACCCCCGAACTCACCGCCCTCAGCGACAAGTACGACGTCACCTTCGTGCCCGTCGACCTCGCGACGCCGGACGGGGCGGACGCCCTCGTGCGGCATGCCGTCGACGCGCACGGCAGGCTGGACATCCTCGTCAACAACCTCGGAGCGACCGACTCCCGGAGCGGCTTCCTGGAGGTGGACGACAGCGAGTGGCGGCGCGTCTTCGACGTCACCTTCTTCAGCGCCGTACGGGCCAGCCGAGCGGCCCTGCCCCACCTGCTGGAAGCGGGGGACGCCGCCATCGTGAACATCAGCTCCATCAACGCCCGGCTGCCCTACCCCATGGTGGTGGACTACTCCGCGGCGAAGGCGGCACTGACGAACCTGACCAAGGCGCTGTCCGAGGAGTTCGCACCGCGCGGTGTACGCGTCAACGCCGTCGCCCCCGGGCCGGTCCGCACCCCCTTCTGGACCGCGCCGGGCGGCCTCGCCGAGGTGATGGCGGCCTCCGCGGGTACCACTCCGCAGGAGGCCATCGACGTGGTGGCACCCCGGACCATGGGCATCTCGACCGGCCGCGTCACCGAGCCGCAGGAAGTGGCCGACCTGGTCCTCTTCCTCGCGTCACCGGTCGCGGGCAACGTCACCGGCACGGAGTTCCTCATCGACGGGGGCCAGGCCAAGACCATCTGAGCCGCCCGGAACGCCACGAGTGGGGTCTCAGGCGGGCGGCGCGGTGGCCCGACGGCCGGTGTCCCGCCGCCGGTAGGCGCCGGGGCTCACGCCGAACTCCCGCTTGAAGGCGCGGTTGAAGGCGAACTCCGAGTGGTATCCGACCCTCTCGGCGACGGCCTGGAGCGGCGCGTCGTCGTCGCGCAGGATCCGGCCGGCGGTCGTCATCCGCCACCAGGTCAGGTACGCCATCGGCGGCCGCCCGACGAGCTCGGTGAAGCGGCGGGCGAACGCGGACCGGGACACACCTGCCCGACGGCTCAGCCCCTCGACCGTCCAGGCGGCCGCGGGCTCGGCGTGCATGTCCTGCAGCGCCGACCCGATCGTCGGGTCGGCGAGCGCCGCGGCCCAGCCTCCCGTCTCCCGCGGGGCGTGGTCCTGGTACCAGGCGCGCAGGATGTACAGCAGCATCGTGTCGAGCAGCGCGGGAATCGCCGCGTCGGTCCCGGGTCTGCGCCGGTCGAGCTCGTCCCCGAGCAGGTCGACGACCGAGTTGAGCGCCCCACCGCTTCCCACCCGCCGGGGCAGGTGCAGGAACGCGGGGAGCTCGGCGAGCAACGGGTGCGCACCCGCCCGGTCGAGCTGGTACGAGCCGCACATCAGGAGGGTGAGGTCGCCGGCGGCACCCGCCGTGTCGGGCGGCTTCACCCACGTGTCGTCCATGTCGGGTGCGACGTCGACGAGGTCCCTGCCGGGCGAGTCGGCGAGAGCCATCTCTTGGCCGTGCGGCACCAGCACGACGTCTCCGGCCCCCAGCGGCACCGGCTCCCGCCCCTCGGACAGGAGCCAGCACCTGCCCTGCAGGACGACATGGAAGCCGACCTCACGGCCGGCCGGGAAACGCAGCCCCCACGGCGCCGAGCGGCGGGTGCGCGCGGCGTGCGGCCTGCCGGTACGGATGACGGAGACCGCGTCACTGACGACGTCCATGCGCCGATCGTACCGACCACACCGGATGGATGGACGGACGGACAAAAAATGGGCTCTCTCGGTCATGGATCATCCACAACGATCTTCATAGGGTCATGAGAGCAATGCCCACCCGACGAGGAGAGCCATCATGACGGCCACCGCCCCCCGGATCATCCGGCGCTACTTCGAACTCGCTCCCGCACCGGACACCGAGGCCTACTTCGCCCTGTTCGCCGACGACGCGCTCGTCGAGGACGAAGGCAAGGAGTACGCCGGCATCGACGCCATCCGGGCCTGGCGCACCGAGGTCCCCCTCGTCCGGTACACGATCACCGACCTCGAACCGGCCGGCACCGGCGTGGTCGTGACCTGCACGGTCGAGGGGGACTTCCCGGGAAGCCCCGTCACAGGCCTGAAGTTCCACTTCGAGGAGTTCGACGAGGACCACGTGAAGACCCTGCGCATCCGCCCCTGAGCCGGACCCCGCCTCATACGGCTGCTTTCGGTCGGGCCGGGACGCTGCGGCTGGCCCTCGCCGAGGAGGCGCAGGCGTTCCCGGCTGGGCGAGCCCGGGTCGGCGTAGTGGACGACGATCAGCTGGCGGGCCTGGGGACGCAACATCTTCTCGTAGCGCAGTTCCAGCTCGCCGACGACGGGGTGCCGGAGCCGGGTGAGACCCCTGTCGCGGCGGCGCACCTCACGGCGGGCCCACAGCATGCCGAACCGTTCGCTGGCCAGGGTGAGTTCGCCGATGGTCTCCAGCAGCTCGGGATCGGCGTCGTCGACGCCGAACATCGCGCGCAGCCCGGAGACGGCCGACGGTTTCCGGGTTCGGTGCCCCGGCTTCGGTGAGCATCCGGACGACGTCGGGCCGGCGCGCCGACGAGCGGAGGGTGGTCGTGACGGCGTGCCCCTCTGTCAGGAGTCGCGCGATCGTGTGGGAGCCGAGGAAGCCGGTTCCACCGGTGACGAGTACATGTGCCATGGCCACAGCTGACCGCATCGTGGTGCCCTGTTCCAGATCTCGCGGATACCAGTACGCGCAGGGACAGCCTCGCCCGACGGTGTTCCCGGCATGCGCGCTACCAGATCAGGCACCAGTAGGCGCCCGCATGGCCGGTTCCCACCGAGGTGAGGCCCGGGGGGAGCAGCGCCGGGTCCGGCCGGCCCACGGCTGAGAGCGAGCAGGCGGGATCGCCGACGACCCCGGCGTCAGCCATGCGCTGGGCAGCGGCGGTCGCCGCCGCGCTCGTGTACCACCGCGTCGCCGACGGTGCCGGCGTGGGCGGCGTTGGGGAGGGGGTGAGGGTCGACGGGGGCGGGGTGAGTGTGGGGGAGGGGGTGACGGTTGTCGGCGGACGCGTGGGGGTGGGGGAGGGCGTGAGGGTCGTCGGCGGGCGCGTGGGTGCGGGTGAGGTGGGCCTCGGGACCGTCGTCGACGGCTTCGGCGGCGGGGGCCGTGTGGGGGTCGGCTCCAGTGGCGGCGACGGGACGGCCGTCGTCCGCCGAGGCGTGGGCGGGGGCCGGTCGCTCGGCGTCGCCGGCGGGTGAGGTCGGGTCGTCGTCGGCGTGGACCGCGGGGCGCTCGTCGACGTCGACGGCGCCGCGGTGGGCGTCGTGGGTGTGGGCGTCCCGGACGGTAACGGGGGCGGCGTGGGCACGGAGACGTCACCCGAGGCCGTCGGTCTCGGGCGGGGCGTGCCGTCGTCCTGCGCCACCAGCGCCCACACGCCGGCGCCGCCGAGGAAGAGCACAGCGGCACCGCCTGCGATCCACGGGGCCCGCCGGGGCGGACGTCGGTGCCGGTTCATACGTCTCACTGTCCGAAGGTCGCGGCGATGCCGCCACTCGGGTGACCGATTGCGCCGGTCAGCGACCGGTGGCCGGGTCGGCGACGCCCTGATGTGATGACGGCAGGCCGACGGACCCGTACGACTGCCCGGCGCGGGGCTGCGGGCCCGTGCAAAGGGAGGGACATGCGCACCGGAGCCCTGAACCGGCAGTCCGCCGTCCGCGCCCTCGCCCTGGGCGGCGTACGGCTGACGTATGTCGTGGACGGGGCGATGGCAATGCTGCCCTCTGCCTTCTTCCCGGGCTTCCCCGAGGACTACTGGGACGCTCATCCGGAGGTCCTCGACGCGCGGGGCCGCGTGGCCATGTCGGCGGGCGGTCTGCTGATCGAGCGGGACGGCAGGCGGCTGCTGATCGACGCCGGTCTGGGGCCGGTGCGCGGGCCGGTCAGGGTCTGCGGCGACCAGGTGGGGCTCGTCGACTCCGGGGCGCTTCCGGCGACGCTCGCCGGGCTCGGGCATGCGCCTCAGGACGTCGAGGCGGTCGCCTTCACCCATCTGCACGCGGACCACACCGGCTGGGCGTTCGCGCCGGAGAAGGTCTTCCCGAGGGCCCGGTACCTCGTCGCCGCTGCGGAGTGGGCCCCGCACGCCCGTGGTGCGACGGTCCCCGGAGCCCCGTCCGCGGAGGTACTCGCCCTCGTGGGCGCGGCCCACACCCCGGTCGAGGACGGCGAGGAGATCTTCCCGGGGGTACGCGCGCTGGTGACCCCAGGACATTCGCCGGGCCACACCTCGTACGTGGTGTCCGCGGGAAGTGAGCGGGTGATCGTGTTCGGGGACGTGTTCCACACCCCGGCGCAGGTGGCGCACCCGGAGTGGTCCTCGCGACCCGACACGGACCGGCGTGGCGTGATCGCGGCACGCGCGCGCCTCGCCGGGGAGCTCGCGCGAGCGCGCACCGTCGGTTTCGCCTTCCACTTCGGTGACCAGGCGTTCGGCCGCCTGACCGGCACCGACTGGGTGCCGGTCCCGGCCGCGATCCTGGCTCCCGCTCCGCGGACGCTGTGAGCCCGGGGCCGGGCCGCGCCGGCTTCAGTGATCGCCGGCGGGCGGGTCCAGGTCCTGGTCGTGGTTCAGGGCAGGTCCTGATTCAGGTCCAACGGGTTGTCCGCCATCCTGGCCTGGAGCCCTGATCGGACGGCCCCCGCTGCCGAACTGTCGGTCTTGCGCCGCGCCTGGTCCTGGAAGCACGTCAGGAATTCCGTCGCGAGACCGAGTCGGGGGTGGCGTCCGAGGACCTCGGCCCTGAACTCCGGGGCGAAATCGTCCGCGTCCCTGCCGACGATCTCCAGGGCCGTCGCGCGGCAGAGCACGTGTCCTTCGGGATCCAGGGAGACGTCGACGTCGGGCCACATGTGGCGGACGATGACCTCGGCCAGCCGTTCGCGGCGCTCCGCCGGCCACCCCGCGCCGGCGCCGAACACCCGCGCCACGTGGCCGCCGGCCACCTCGAACGACAGGGTGTGGTTGTCGAACTCCGACACCAGCCCCATGTCGTGCAAGAGGGCGGCCACGTAGAGGAGCTCGGAGTCGACATCGATGCCCTGTGCCGCGGCGCGGGCGGCCGCCCACAGGTAGGCCCGGACGGAATGGTTCAGGAGGGCGGGGGACTGGTAGGCGGACGCCAGCTCCAGCGCGGCGGCCGAGGCCGCGGTGTCCGGGACCTTCAGGTCGTCGAGGGAGATGCCGGCCGTCGCCGGGTGCGGGCCGGGGGTCGGGGCATTGTCAGGCATGGCGTGGTTCCTTCAGCTGATCGAGACGCGGGGCCGTGGGCGGACGTCCGGTCGGTCCCGGGCCGAGCCGAACCACCGCATGGCCGCGCTCGGACGCGCCGGCCGGCGGCGGTGGTCACATGCCGACCGTATCCCCGCGGTGGCCCGTCCGCCTGGGCCACCGAGCGAGGTAGATCTTGGGCCATTGAGCAACCTCCGACCGCTGCGCGCGCCCGATGCAGTCCCTCGCGGAGCGGAGGAGCCGGCATGCGATGATCGCCTTCCGGCGAGCGACCTCGCACGGCGGGACCTGGGGGACGAGCATGGGCTACGACGAGACATCGGCGGTGAGCCGGGAGCGCACACGTACCGAACGTCTGACCGAAGGGCTGACCGTCGCCTTGGCGTCGGTCCTCTCGCTGGGCCTGCTGGCCGGACCGGCGTTCGTCCTCGGTACGACCGCCTGGCATCTGATCACCGAGCCCGGCGCCACCGCCTTCGGCCGGTTCGCGGCGCCGCTGGTCTTGCTCCTCCTGGTGGCGCTGCCACTCGTCCTGTCCCGCATGATGTTCCGCTCGGGCCGACGCAAGGGCAGGGAACCGCTGACGGCGGCGGTTCCGGCGGCGCTCACACTGCTCGGCGCGACCGTCGTGTCGTTCGCGGCGGTGTGCCTGATCGCCCTCTCCGCGGACTGACCTGCGGCTCACATCTTCCCCCTACAGTCGTTCCGCCTCAGTCGTTCCGCCTCGTGCGGAAGCCGTCATTCCTCCGCTCGCCGCGGCGTCAGGAACTACCGTCGCGACCATGGTCGAACACGATGCCCTCCGAGCCACCCGCGACGCCTACGATGCCGTCGCCCCCACCTATGCGCGGCTGTTCCGCGACGTACTGCGCGACAGCCCTCTGGACCGGGCGATGCTGGGAGTCTTCGCGGAGGCCGTCCGTGCGCGTGGGGACCGCCGGGTCGCGGACCTCGGGTGTGGGCCCGGCCATGTCACCGCCCATCTGGACGGGCTGGAGCTTGAGGCGTTCGGTGTGGACGCCTCTCCCGCGATGATCGAGCTGGCCCGACAGACCTACCCGCGGCTGCGGTTCGAGGTGGGCTCGATGGCGGCGCTCGACCTCGCCGACGGGGCGCTGGACGGCGTACTCTCGCGCTGGTCCATCATCCACACGCCGCCCGAGGAACTCCCGGCCGTTTTCGCCGAGTTCGAGCGCGTGCTGGCACCTGGTGGCCATCTCCTCCTCGGCTTCTGGGCGGGCGACGATCCGTCCCGTCCGACGCGGGTCTCCGATCACGCGGTCGCGCCGGCGTACCGGTGGTGGCCCGATCGTCTCGCCGCGATGCTGCGCGCGACCGGGCTGGCGGAGGTGGCTCGGACGGTGCGCGCGCCCCAGCCCACGGACCGACGGCAGTTCCAGGAGATCCACCTGCTCGCCCGCAAGGCCCATCCGGACTCCGACTGACCGCGCGGTCCGACGCCATCAGCCGTCTGCAGCACGCCTCTTCACTGTCAGCGGGCGGCTACCCGCGCACTCACCGTGGCGTCGGACCTCTGCACAATGCGCTCGGGTGGTTTACCAGGCGCACCCGTCCGTCGATCACATGCCCTCACCTAACTTCGTTTCGTAGTCAAATGACTGCACTGAGTGAACGGAGACTGCGGAATGCGTTCGACGTCTACGGGCCGACCGGCACCCCTTGCCTCGGCGACCCTGCCCGCCCGCCATCGAGGGGCCATGCGGCACCCCGTCTCCCGCCTGCGAGCAAGGGCACTGGCCGTGGGGCTCACGCTGGCGGTGTCCGCACTCGCGCCCTCGGGCTCCGCTGGTGCGGCCGATCAGTATCAGTGGGCCGCGCTGGGCGACTCGTACACCGCAGGCGTGTTCGTCGGGGACCCGCAGCCCCCGCTCGGCAGTGCGTCGCGGGACGGCTGTGACCGCACCAGTGACGCCTACCCCGGCGTGGTCGAGCGGGAGCTCGACGAGTTCCCGCCGGGCAAGCCCGTCCAACTGACCAACGTCAGCTGCGGCAACGCCACCATCGCCGACATCGCCGACACCAGGCAGACGCCGATCAGCCCGGTCCAGCCGCCTGCCGGCGGCTGGCCCGCGGTCGACCCGCAGATCGGGCGAGCGGACCTCAACGACCGGACCGACGTCGTCACCATCGGCGTCGGCGGCAACAGCCTTCCCTTCGGCGGCATGCTGCTCAAGTGCCTCGAACTGGGCGCGACGCCGGGCAAGACCTGCCGCGAGTACTACACCAACCCGCCCGAGGGGGAGGAGAGCATCGAGGACAAGCTCTCCAGGGTCCAGGACGAGTACATCGCCATGCTGGCCAAGGTGCACGAGGCCGCGCCCGACGCCAAGGTGATCACCGTCGGCTATCCGGCCGTCCTGCCGGAGGAGGGCAGTGCCTGCAACCGCCTCGCCCTGACCGAGCTGGGCTCGATCAAGCACGCCGACGTCGACTGGCTCCGTGAGGAGGTCCTCCAGCCGCTGAACAGCACGATCCAGCGCGTCACGTCGTTCTTCGGCGACCGCTACGTCGACGTCTACTCCTCCAGCGTGGGCCACGACGCCTGCCAGTCCGCGGACACCAAGTGGGTCGAGGGAATCTGCGGCGACGCCGCGGACTACTGGCCCGCCAGGCTCCCCGGCACCCTGCTGAACTGCGCTCCCATCAACAAGCGTGTCACCCTTGTCCACCCCAACGCCGAAGGCCACGCCAACACCGCCGCGCACGTCGAACGAGCCATCCGCATCGCCCTCCTGGAACGCTGACCAGCAGGCCGAACCCGCACCCGAGCCACGGCACCTGGCCGACCAGCACAGGTGCCGTGGCTACAGCGGGAGAGCCCGGGCCCGGGCTTGTGCCGTCGCGGATCTCCCAGCGAATCCTGGGTCCGACAGGTCGGCGCGACGCAACGTGCTCAGCAGAGCACCGATCCTGGCCTACTGTGACGTTCGGTCAACTCAAGAGCCGTAAAACGATTCGCCATCGCGCGGCCCGCCCGGCACCCTGGAAGTCCTCACACGGAGAGCAGGTCCCGTCCATGGCATGTCGTATCAGTGAACTCGTGCTCGGTTGCCGCGACCCCGAGGCGCTGGCGCGGTTCTGGTGCGAGGTCCTGGATTTCGTGGTGCTCGACCGCGAGGACGACGGAAGCCTGGAGATCGGCCCGCGCGAAGGCTTCGGCGGTCCGCAGCCGACGATCATCCTCAGCCGCAGGGACGAGCCGGAGCCCGGGAAGTCCCGGCTGCACATCGACGTCAACGCCACCGACCGCGATCAGGACGCCGAACTCGAACGCCTCCTGAAGCTCGGTGCGCGCCGCGCCGACATCGGCCAGACCGGGCAGGAGCAGTGGCACGTCCTTGCCGATCCCGAAGGCAACGAGTTCTGCCTCCTCAAGTCCCGCCTGGCTCCCCTCTGATCTCCCTCTCGACGGGCGGCGCCAGGTCATCCCCGCGAGCGATCGCGTAGTCGTTCGGCTACGGCGTGCTCGTTCCGCCAGATGATGTGTCGGCGGATCATGCTGCGCAGATGCGGCGCTCTCGGGCAGGATCCTTGTGCCGTCCTCCCCGCTACCGGCCCGGGTGGGGCTGGAGTTGAGCGGACCGAGTGCGTACCCGAGGACGGCTACTGAAGGCGGCACACCTGGGCCGTGGACCTCGACGCACAGCGTCCGTCAGTAGACGATGGACACGATCTGGCAGGCGGCTTCGGCGATCTCGCGCTCTCCGCTGATGCGGGCACGGGCAAGGGCAGTGCCGGGATCGATGCCGCGGGTGCAGAGTCGCCAGGCGGTTTCTGAGTCCAGCCGCACTGTTGCGGCCGGCCGGCCGCTGGGTGCTTCGGCCAGTGACCAGCGGTCCCCAGTGGCGGTCACGGCCCAGGTGCCGACGGCCGGCTCATCGACGACCACCTGGAGTTGTGTCCCGGCGGGTGCGGGCGTGTGACGCAGCGTGTGGGGCAAGGCCCGCATAAAGGTGTCCAGGACCGCGGAGAGAGCGTCGGGCCCCAGGTCGGTGTGCTGGCCGGTGGCGTGCCGGATCTGCTGGCGGTGGGTCCAGTACTCGGTGAACTCCCGGGCGGTGTCCAGCCATTTGGGCGCTGGATCGGCTCCTGCCCAGGACACCCCCAGGCCCATTGCGCCGAGGTCGGTGCCCTGGAATTGACGGGCGACCTGGGTCCCGGCCAACTCCAGGGCCTCGATGAGCTCTGCGGGACTGTGATCGGCGTGGAGTTCGATCCATTCCTGGTTGACCCGGTGGATGAACGCTTCCAGGGTCTCCCCAGCCGCCTTGGTGCGCCGGTGGCTCTCCGTGCTCCAGCCGAGACGGCCGTGGTAGTCGCCGAGGATGTGGGCGGCCAGGTCGTGGACGGTCCAGCCCGGGACCGCAGCCCTGCTCCATTCATCGCGCCGCAGGCCGCGTAGTACGTCGAGGAGCGAAGCCAGCTCCGCCCCGAACATCGGGCGCACGTCGATCGGCTTGCCCAGCCAGGAGGGGCTGGTTACGTCGTCGGGCTGGAGGCTCATAGCCAAAGCCTGCCAGCGAGAGGCTCGATCTTCCATCGCATACCCCCTCACCTCACGGGGGCATGTCGGTCAGTCACCAAGGGCAGACCGGTGCCGGCCAGACAGCCGTCCACGTGCAGGATTGCTGCGGTACTTCTTGGCATCGGGGGACTGGTGCGTTGGTTCGTGGTCCGACGGCTGCCCGCGCTCCGCATATGGCGCTACCGGGAGCCCGCGAGCTCTCCGTCGTCTTGGATCCGGAGAAGGTCCGGCTGTCGGCTCATGTGCCGGGCCATGAGATGGAGCACGACCTGCTCGTCCTCGGTGGACCGAAGAGTAACGAGGTCGCCCGACGGCTCCTCGAAGCTGTGGCGGAATCGCTGCCCTTCCGGCTCGGCGGGGGAGACATCACCTGGGGCGGTACCGCGTACCGAGGAGAAGTCACAGACGGCGAGATCACACGAGACTGCGGCTATGTCGTCAGGGCCCCCAACCCGCCCAACCCGGACAAGCGCGTCGTTCTCATCGGAGGCTGGTCCACCTACGGCACAGTGGCCGCGGCCCGTTGGTCGGCGGAAGAGGGCACCGACCGCTCGCTGGCCGCCGATATCGCCGTACTCGTGGAGGCGTTCAGTCCTACGCGACGGCCACGTGTCCACGCCTCACGTCCTACGCCGAGCAGAGCTGGACCTGTGAACTGGGGCATCGCTCGTTTGCCGACGGGCCCTGGCCCGGTGGCCGCACCCACGGAGCAAAGCGCTGGCCAGGTGCCGCGTCCTCGCGCCAATACCGCAGGACCGTCTCCTCGACGATCTCGAGTCGCTCGGCGGCGATGACGCACGAGACGTGCTCCGGCCCGCCGGCGTCCGCGTCGAAGGCCACCACGACGGGTGGTTCCACGCCCAGTTGACGAGTGACCGTGAGCAACTCGTCAGGTGACGGGGGACGGAACGTCGGATCTTGAAAGCTCGACGGGCAGCTCACGAAGGCCGGATCGGTGAAGACCAGTTCCAGCCCGTGGTGATAGGTCAGATCATGGCCGGCAGCGAGCCGGAACTCCCCGGCGTTCCAGGCGATCACATCCCAGTCCCACCAGGAGCCCTCAGGAAGCCGGATTCCGGCATGCCGTCTTTCGACGTCCACCTTCAGCTCCTCACCGGTCCGAACCGATCGCCAGGCTACAAGCACCTTGAGGCAGTCGGCCGGACCCGGGTGGCGAAGCCTAAGATCTCTCGTCGTCGGCGCCCAGCGACAGGGGCGAGCAGGCCTGATCGTCACGGCGGGGCGGCGCCGGGAAGGGCCTGACCAGCCCGGCCTCCCGCCGTCGAGCGGCACCTGCCGTCGCGTCCGCCCTCGTCGCACCCGTCAACCCCCGCGCCTCCTTCCGTAAGGTGCCGACCGGTGCCTTGTCAGCGCCCCGATCGCGGATATATAACGTTGTAAAGATCACCCACAGGGACTCGGCGCACGGCTCACGGTGACGACACGGCACCCGCACCGACCACCCGAGTCGGGCCACTTCGAAGGGAATGCCGTGCGGGTCAGCCTCAAGGACGTCGCCGCGCACGCTGGGGTCTCCATCAAGACCGTCTCCAACGTGGTGAACAACTACCAGCACGTCACACCGGCCATGCGCGAACGCGTCCAGCGATCCATCGACGCTCTCGGCTACCAGCCCAACCTGACCGCCCGGCACCTGCGCAAGGGCCGCACGGGCATCATCGCGCTCGCCCTGCCCGAACTGGGCAACCCGTACTTCGCCGAACTGACCGCCGCCGTCATCAACGCCGCCGCCGCGCACGACTACATCGTGCTGCTGGACCACACCGGCGGCCGCCGCGAGCAGGAGGTCCTGGTCAGTCAGGGCTTCCGGGCCCGCGTCATCGACGGACTCATCCTCAGCCCCATCGAGCTGGAGACCGACGACCTGCGCGACCGTACGGAGCAGGTGCCGCTGGTGCTGCTCGGCGAGCGGGAGTACGACCTGCCCTACGACCACATCGCCATCGACAACGTGGCGGCCGCCCGTGCCGCCGTCCGGCACCTGGTCGGACTCGGCCGCCGCGAGGTGGCCTTCATCGGCGCCCGGCGCGGCCGCAGCGAGCCGGCCCAACTGCGCGTGCGCGGCTGGCGCGAGGAGCTGACCGCGGCCGGACTCCCCGCCGACGACGGGCTGGTGGCCGAGACGGTCGGCTGGGGGCACGCGGACGGCGCCGCCGCCATGACCCGCATCCTGGACAGCGGACGCCGCCCCGACGCGGTGTTCGCCTACAACGACCCGATGGCCATCGGCGCCATGCGGGCGCTGCACGAGCGAGGGCTGCGGATTCCCGAGGACATCGCCGTCGTCGGCTTCGACGACGTGGTCGAGGGGCGTTTCGGCGCGGTCACCCTCACCTCCGTGTCACCCGACAAGGAGGCCATCGGCAGACTCGCCGTCGAGTCGGTGCTCGCCCGGCTCAACGGCGCGGCTCCCGAACCCCGGCGGATCTGGGCCGACTACAGCCTGGTGGAGCGGGAGAGCACCCTGGGGCGCCGGTAACACGGCAGCCCCAGGGGCGGGTTCCGCGTCCTCGCTGTGCAAGTACCCCCGTGCAGAGGGGGTTTACAGCATCCTTCCAACGATGTAAAAACCTCCTTGCGGCGGACCTGCCAAGACTTTCCGCCGGAGGGGGAGCAGTGTTCGCGCACTGTGCCGCACCCCCTTGTTCCCTTTTCAGCGTCGCCCGGATCGGGGTCACCATGCAGCGCACAACTCACCGTCCTCGCCTCCTTGCCCGACCCACGGTCGTGGCCCTGGCCGCCGCGGTGGCCCTGACCGCCACCGCCTGCGCCAAGTCGGAGGACGACGCGTCGAAGGACACCACGTCCCCGCCGGCCGCCGGCGCCGAGCAGAAGGTCGCCACGCCCAAGCCGGGCGGCAAGACCTGCACCGTCGACGCCTACGGCGGCGAGAAGCTGGACCTGAAGGACGCGACGGTCGGCTTCTCCCAGTCGGAGAAGGAGGCCAACCCGTTCCGCATCGCCGAGACCCAGTCCATCAAGGACGAGGCCGAGAAGCGGGGCGTCAAGTTGCTGACGGCCAACGCCCAGTCGCAGTTCTCCAAGCAGATCAGCGACGTCCAGGACCTCCTCGCCAAGGGTGCCGACCTGCTGGTCATCGCCCCGCTCAACTCCGACGGCTGGGACCCGGTGCTGCAGGCCGCGGCCGCCAAGAAGGTCCCGATCGTCACGATCGACCGCAAGATCAACGCCACCGCCTGCAAGGACTACGTCTCCTTCATCGCCTCGGACTTCGTCGAGCAGGGCCGGCGCGCCGCCGACCAGATGATCGAGGCCACCGGCGGCAAGGGCGAGGTCGCGATCCTGCTCGGCTCGGCCGGCAACAACGTCACCACCGAGCGCACCAAGGGCTTCAAGGACCAGATCGCCGCGAAGGCCCCCGGCCTGAAGGTGGTGTTCGAGCAGACCGGCGACTTCGCCCGGGAGAAGGGCCAGCAGGTCACCGAGCAGCTCATCCAGTCCAAGCCCGGCATCAAGGGCATCTACGCGGAGAACGACGAGATGGGCCTGGGCGCGGTGGCCGCGCTGAAGGGCGCCGGGAAGAAGCCCGGCGACGTCGAGATCGTCACGGTGGACGGCACCCGCAACGCCGTCCAGGGCATCGTCGACGGCTGGATCAGCGGCGTCATCGAGTCCAACCCGCGCTTCGGCCCGCTGGCGTTCCAGACCCTGGACACCTTCACCAAGGGCGAGGAAGTCGCCCAGGACATCGTCATCGAGGACGGCGCCTACACCGGCGACAACGCCAAGGCGGACATCGGCAAGGCCTACTGATCCCTCGTGGGGCCCGGACGCGCCGTCCGGGCCCCCACCGTCCTCCCTCGAACACTTCCTCATGGAGGCACAGGTGGCGGCACCACCCGCCGAAGTCCTCGCCGTCCGCGGCCTGAGCAAGACCTTCCCCGGCGTCCGGGCCCTGGACGACGTGGACCTCACCCTGCACGCGGGCGAGGTCCACGCCCTCATCGGCGAGAACGGCGCCGGCAAGTCGACCCTCATCAAGCTCCTGACCGGCGTGTACCGGCCCGACGCTGGCGAGATCACCTTCCAGGGCCGCCAGGTCGCCTTCGCCACCCCCCTGGAGGCACAGAAGGCGGGCATCTCGACGATTTACCAAGAGGTCAACCTGATCCCGCTGCTCAGCGTGGCCCGCAACCTCTTCCTGGGCCGGGAGCCGCGCACCCGCCTCGGCGTCCTGGACATCGCCCGCATGAACCGCGAGGCCGAGGAGGCCTTGCGCGCCTACGGAGTCCGGGTGGACGTCCGGCGGCCGCTGCGCACCCTCGGCGTCGGCGCCCAGCAGATGGTGGCGCTGGCCCGCGCCGTGGCCACCGACGCGCGGATCGTCGTCATGGACGAGCCGACCTCCTCCCTCGAACCGCGCGAGGTGGAGACACTGTTCTCGGTGATCCGGCGCCTGCGCGACGCGGGCATCGCGGTCGTCTACGTCAGCCACCGCCTCGACGAGCTCTACGCCGTGTGCAGCACTGTCACCGTGCTGCGCGACGGACGCCGCGTCCACCACGGGCGGCTGGCCGACCTCGACCGGCTCACCCTGGTGTCCACCATGCTCGGCCGGGACCTGGGCGAGGTCCGCAAGGAGGGCCTGACGAAGTTCACCGGCGACCACGGCGCGACCGGCGGTCAACCGGTGCTGGAGGCACAGGAACTGACGGTGCCGCACCAGCTGCACCGTGTCTCCCTGAGCATCCGGCCCGGCGAGGTCGTCGGACTGGGCGGCCTGCTCGGCTCCGGCCGGACCGAGACGGCGAAGGCCGTCTCCGGTGCGCTGCCGGTGCGTTCGGGCCGGGTGACCGTGGCCGGCGTGCCGCTGCGCGGCGGTTCGACACCGGCCGCCATCCGGGCCGGGGTCAGCCTGCTGCCCGAGGACCGCAAGAGCGAGGGCATCGTCCCCGGCCTGTCGGTCCGCGAGAACATCGCGCTCGCCGTCCTGCCCCGCCTGTCCCGCTTCGGCCTGGTCTCCGAGTCCCGTGTCGACGGCATCGTGGACACCTTCATGAAGCGGCTGCGCATCAAGGCGTCCTCGCCGCAGCAGAAGGTCGGCGAACTGTCCGGCGGCAACCAGCAGAAGGTGCTCCTCGCCCGCTGGCTGGCGATGAACCCCAAGGTGCTGCTCCTGGACGAGCCCACCCGCGGCATCGACGTCGGCGCCAAGGCCGAGGTGCAAAAGCTCGTCGACGAACTCGCCGCCGACGGCCTGGGCGTCCTGCTCATCTCCTCCGACCTGGAGGAACTGATCGAAGGGTCCGACCGCGTGGTCGTACTGAAGGATGGTGCCGTCGTCGGAGAGCTGACCGGCGACGACGTCACCGAGGACAAGCTGATGCGGACCATCGCCGGGGACGCCCCCGCGCCGCACCTGACGGAGGAGGCGGCGACCGATGGCTGAAGCCGCGCTGCGCGCCGCCCCCTTGGACAAGGCCCGCGCCCTGCAGTGGCTGCAGACCTACGGCGTCTACGCCGGAGTCGCGGTCCTGCTCGTCGTCAACGTCGTCATCACCCCGCACTTCCTGTCCGCGGAGAACTTCCGCACCCAGGCCGTGCAGGTCGCGCCGGTGATCATCGTCGCCCTCGGCATGGCCCTGGTCATCGGCACCGAGGGCGTGGACCTGTCGGTGGGCGCCGTGATGGCGCTGGCTGCCTCCGTCACCGCCCTCTACCTCGGGTACGGCCTGCTGCCCGCCCTGCTGGTGGTGGCGGTGTTCGCGGCCGCCGTCGGACTCGCCAACGGCGCACTGGTCGCGTTCGTCGGGGTGCAGCCGATCGTCGCGACCCTGGCCCTCATGGTCGGCGGCCGCGGCCTGGCCCTGGTCCTGCTGCCGCAACTGGAGGACCTGCGCAATCCCGCGCTGGCCTCCCTCGGCTCGGGCGACCTCCTCGGCATCCCGTACCTGATCCTGATCGCCGCCGGACTGGCGCTGCTGCTGGCCTTCGTGGTCCGCCGCACCACCTTCGGCCGCCAACTGCTGGCGATCGGCGACAGCCGCCCCGCCGCACAGCTCGCCGGGCTGCCCGTGCGCCGCGTGCTGATCATCGTGTACGTCGTCTGCGCCCTGCTCGCCGCCGTCGCCGGCGTCCTCGCGACCGCCCGCCTCCAGGCGAGCGACCCGACCTCCCTCGGCAACCTGATGGAACTCTCCGCCATCACCGCGGTCGTCGTCGGCGGCACCCCGCTGACCGGCGGCCGGGTCAACATCGCCGGCACCGTCGCGGGAGCCGTCCTGATCCAGCTGCTGACGGCCACCCTCATCAAGCACGATCTGCCGCCCTCCTGGACCCAGATCGCCCAGGCCGTAGTGATCGTCGCCGCCGTGTACGCGGCTCGGGGACGGGGGAAGCGATGAGCGCCACGAGGACGGACGCACCCGTGACCACCGCGAGCAAGCAGCCGTCGCCGGAGACCGAGCCGGTCGGCTCCGCCCGCTCCGAGCGGCTGAGCGCCGTGATCCAGCAGCACGGCGCGCTGGCCGTGCTGGTGCTGGTCTGCCTGGTGGCGTCGTTCAGCTTCGACTCCTTCGCCACCGGCGACAACATCGGCAACATGGCGACCAGTTCGGCGTTCCTGGCGATCGTCGCCCTGGGCATGACCTTCGTGATCATCACCGGCGGCATCGACCTGTCGGTCGGGTCCCTGTTCGCGCTCGGCGGGGTCCTCGCCGCCTGGGGCTCACGCCACGGCACCCTGGTGGCGCTGCTGCTGCCGCTGGTGGTGTGCGGACTGATCGGCGTGGTCAACGGGCTGCTCGTGGCGCGCTCCCGGCTGGCCCCGTTCATCGTCACGCTGGCCGCCATGCTCGGCGCGCGCGGTCTGATGCTGGCCATCACCGACGAGGGAGCGGACACCTTCCTGATCGGCAAGGGCTCGTTCCTCGCCGAACTCGGCCAGGGCAGCACCTTCGGCATCGGAAACCCGGTGTGGATCACGCTGGGCCTGTTCGCCGCCGGAGCCGTGGTGCTGCGCCGCACCCGCTTCGGACAGCACGTCTACGCGGTCGGCGGCAACGAGGACGCCGCCGCCCTGATGGGTGCTCCCGTCGCCCGGACCAAGATCCTGGTCTACACCCTGTCCGGAGTGCTGGCCGGGCTCGCCGGAGCGCTCAACGCCGCCTGGCTCGCCTCCGGCGTGACGATCCTCGGCAACGGCATGGAACTGGAGGCCATCTCCGCCGTCGTCATCGGCGGCACCCTGCTCACCGGCGGTCTCGGCTACGTCAGCGGCTCGCTGGTCGGTGTCCTGCTGCTCAAGGTCATCCAGAACGTCATCAACCAGATCGGCTCCCTCGACTCCTCGTACCAGCAGGTCGTCAGCGGAGCCTTCCTGGCCGTGGTCGTCGTCGCCCAGACCTGGCTGGGCCGCCGACGGCAACTGATGTGAGCCCCGGACGTGGCAGCCGTGACGCGCGATCCGGCTGCCGCGTCCGGACCCCGGCGGCCGGTACCCCTGTCCCGGCCGCCTTTCGCACACGCACGTCTCCGCACCCCCACTAGTGAAGGAGCCACGATGCGTTCCACGTCACCCGCACCGCGCCGAACGGGCGCCTGGCTCAGACGGGCGGCGCGGTGGGCCACCACCGCGCTGGCCGCGCTGACCCTCGTCGGCGGTACGGCCCTCACGGCCACCGGCACCGCCACCGCCGCGCCCCAGGCGTGGACCCCCAAACCGTCCCCCATGACCACCCCGTGGACCAACCAGGTGCCCACCGACACCCCCCTCCCGGAGTACCCGCGACCCCAGCTCACCCGGCCCGACTGGGCCAACCTCAACGGCATCTGGGACTTCGCCGTGACCTCCGCGGACGCCGGCCAGCCCGCGTCCTTCACCGAGCAGATCCGCGTCCCGTTCGCGGCCGAGTCCGCACTCTCCGGCATCCAGCGCCGCATCACCCAGAACGACAAGCTCTGGTACAAGCGCACCTTCACGGTCCCGGCCGGATGGAACGGCCGCCGGGTCCAGCTCCACTTCGGTGCCAGCGACTGGCGTACCACCGTATGGGTCAACGGCCGCCAGGCGGGCGCCGTGCACAGCGGGGGGTTCGACGCCTTCTCCTACGACATCACCGACCTCCTGAGCGGCGGCACCAACACGCTCGTCGTGTCCGTGTGGGACCCCACCGAGACCGGCGGCCAGGCCGTCGGCAAACAACGGATCCGCGACGTGGCCCCGCATCCCGGCGGCGGCATCTTCTACACGGCCGCGTCAGGGATCTGGCAGACGGTGTGGCTCGAACCCACGGCGCCCGCGCACATCGCGCGCCTGGACATGGTCCCGGACCTCGCGAACAACCGCCTGAAGGTCACCGTCCGCGGCGCCGGGACGAGCGGTCATCAGGCCCGCGTCACCGTCTCCGCCGGCGGCACCACGGTCGGCACGGCCACCGGCACGGTCGGCACGGAGTTCACCGTCCCGGTCCCCGGACCCCGCCTGTGGACGCCCGAGGACCCGTTCCTCTACGACGTGAAGGCCGACCTGCTCTCCGGTGGGACGACCGTCGACTCCGTGGGCAGCTACACCGGCATGCGCTCCGTCGGCCTGGCCCGCGTCGACGGCGTGCTGCGGCCCGTGCTCAACGGGAAGTTCGTCTTCCAGACCGGCACGCTCGACCAGGGCTACTGGCCGGACGGCATCTACACCGCGCCCAGCGACGCGGCCCTGCGCCACGACCTCCAGAAGCACAAGGACCTCGGCTTCAACATGGTCCGCAAGCACATCAAGGTCGAGCCGCAGCGCTGGTTCTACCACGCGGACCGGCTCGGCCTGCTGGTCTGGCAGGACATGCCCTCGATGGACCTGCGCACCCCCGACGCCGCCGCCCGCACCCAGTGGGAGGCGGAGTACGACCGCGTCATCGACCAGCACCGCAGCTCACCCTCGCTGATCATGTGGGTCAACCAGAACGAGGGCTGGGGCCAGTACGACCAGGCCCGCATCGCCACCGAGGTCAAGGCGTACGACCCCTCCCGCCTGGTGAACAACATGAGCGGCGTCAACTGCTGCGGTGCCGTCGACGGCGGCAACGGCGACGTCGTCGACCACCATGTCTACGTCGGGCCGGGCACCACCGTGCCCAGCGCCACCCGGGCCGCCGTCCTCGGCGAGTTCGGCGGCCTCGGCTTCAAGGTCGCCGGCCACGAGTGGTACCCCGGCGGCGGCTTCAGCTACGAGGACCAGCCGAGCCTGACCCATCTCGACAACCGGCTGGTCGGCCTGCTGGACGCGATCCGCGAGGTACGCATGCCACGCGGGCTGTCCGCCTCGGTCTACACCGAGATCACCGACGTCGAGAACGAGGCCAACGGCCTGCTCACCTACGACCGTCAGGTCGTCAAGGTCGACGAGGCCAGGGTCAGGGCGGCCAACGGCGCACTCATCGAGGCCTCCCGGGGAGCCACGGCCCCCCTCACCCTGCCCACCGGCCAGTACAGGTCGCTGCGCGTGACCACACCCGGCTACACCGACCGCTACGTGCGCCACCGGGACGGCGCGGCCTACACGGACGTCGTCGGCTCCGGCAGTGACGCCCTGCTGAAGAACGACGCCACCTGGAAGATCGTCCCCGGCCTCGCCGACAGCTCCTGCTACAGCTTCGAATCACGCAACTACCCCGGCGAGTACCTGCGTCACCGCGAGTACCGCGTCTACAAGGAGGGGGGCAGCGGCGACCTGTTCCGGGCCGACGCCACCTTCTGCCCGGTCCGGGGCGCGAACGGCGGGGTGCGGCTGTCCGCGTACAACTTCCCCGAGCAGTACCTGCGCCACTACGACGCCCAGCTGTGGCTCGCCACCCCGGGCGGCACGCACACCTGGGACACCCCCGCCCTGTTCACGGAGGACACCACATGGACCGTGGAGGCCCCGTGGGCCCCGTGACCCGGGCGTAACACCCCCGACCGAACACCCGGCGGCGCGTCACCTGACGCGCCGCCGCTTCGCTCCCACACCCTCGTGGATTGCACGTCCGTGGCTCATGCCGGACTACGCCGGCTCCATGCCGCAGTGCCAGCAGCGGAACAGGTAGCCGGTCGGCCCTCCGACCCGGTCCAGGCCCCGCAGAAACCGTTCACTGTCCGCCGCCTCCCAGCCGTAGCGTTGATGGTCCCGGCGGAGCATGGCCAGAGCCTCCGGGTGAGCCTCGAGTTCGCGGTATCCGGCCGGGCCGAGAAAGGCCGCGCCGTCGCCGCAGTGGTACAGCCACGACTCCTGCTGCCAGCCGGCGAAGCCGGGAGTACGTCGGGTGATCTCCTCGACGACGGACAGAGGCACGTCGTCCGGGACGTGAGGGCATCGCTGAAGACCGCAGGCATCCCGAAGTCCTCGTCGCCTCCGGCTGAGACGCCCACCGCAACGACGCCCCGCCCTGCAGAGCACCACCGAAGTCGAGCGGACTACGGGCACGTTCACCCTGAACACGCCCCCCGCCGTGGCCCAGAAGTCCATGCCGAACACCACCTCACCGGCAGCCCCAAGAGCGCCGTCGACATGCAGAAGGGCCCCGGCGTTGGTGCTTGTCGCCGGGGCCCTTCCCTCATCGCTCCGCTACGGCTGCTCCTCCGTGTGGAGGGCGCTCACCTCCTCGGGGGTGAGTGCCTTGTCGAAGGCGTGCACCTCGTCCACCGAGCCGTTCCAGAAGTCGGTGGCGTTCCCCTCCCACTGGGCGCGGCCCACCGTGAGGGGACCGGTGCTGGGATAGGCCGCACCGCCGGTGGCGGTCGCCGCCGGCTTCCCGTCGACGTACAGCGTGATCGTGTTGTCCGTGGCGTCGCGGACGCCGACGAGGTGGTACCAGCGTCCCTTCTCCGGGGTGGTCTCCAGCCGGGCGCGGTTCCCGCCCGGCGTGCTGAAGGCGAACGCCCCCTGGCCGTACTGGAGGTAGAACGGGCTGGCCTGGCGCCGGGTGTCCTGGCTGACCGCGGTGGCGTAGTTGCCGGGAAGCTCGTCCAGCCGCACCCAGGCGGACACGGAGTAGCTGCCCGTCGTGTCGAGCACCGGGCCGTCGGTCTCGGCGTACTGACCCTGCCCGTCGAACGTCAGCGCGCTGCCGCTGACGCCCGGCGTCCAGGTGGTGCCCTCGGTGAGCGTCAGGGATTTGGCGTTCGGGCCGTCGTCCTTCGCGTTGGTGCCCGTGCCCTCGTCGAGAGCCCAGTGCCCGCCGCCCTTGAGCGGCTGCCGCTCGCCCGCCGCGGCACCCGCGGCGACGACCCTGCGGTTGATCTCACGCACCCTGACCGGGTCGACCTTGATCTCCCTGCGGTCGTACGTGTACAGGCCGTTGAGCTCGTTCTCCAGGTCGGTGATCTGGGTGTAGACCGAGCCGGAGAGTTCCGCCCCGGCCTGGTCGAGGTAGAACTCCTCGGTGTTCTCCACGTACTTGCGGGTCAGCGCCTCCTTGTCGGCGACCCCGCTGTAGATCACCGTCGGCGCGCCCGGCCACATGTGGCCCGGCGTGCGCAGGACGAAGCCGCCGTGCTCGCCGTCCATCGCGGCCCGGTGATCGGGGAAGGGCGGGTCCTCGTTGTTGTAGTCGTGGTGGTCGATGATGTCGCCCTTGCCCGAATCACCCTTCGAGTTGCAGCAGTTGACACCGCTGTGGGCGTTGACGACACGGGACGGGTCGGCCTGCTTCACGGACTCGGCGATCCGGCCGGTCTCCGCGCGGTCCCACTCGCCCCAGCCCTCGTTGAAGACGATCCAGCTGATCACGGAGGGCGAGTTGTGGTGCTCCCGCATCACTTCCCGGCCCTGGTCGACGAAGGCGCGCCGCCCCGTCTCGTTCGTGATGTTCCCGGAGACGAAGTCCTGCCAGACCAGCAGGCCGAGCCGGTCCGCGTGGTAGAACCAGCGCGGCGACTCCACCTTGATGTGCTTGCGGACGGCGTTGAAGCCCAATTGCTTGTGCGCCTTGAGGTCGAACGCGAGGGCCTCGTCGCTCGGCGCGGTGTACAGGCCGTCGGGCCAGAAGCCCTGGTCGAGCGTGGCCAGGGAGAAGACCGGCTTCCCGTTCAGGACCAGCTTCTGGAATCCGCCGACCTTCTCGATGCCTATGTCGCGCATGCCGAAGTAACTGCCGACCCTGTCGCTCGACCTGCCGTCGGTGAGCCTGACGTCGAGGTCGTAGAGGTAGGGGTCGTCCGGGCTCCACAGATGCTGGTCCGCCACCGGCAGCCGCAGCTGCGCGTTGGCCGGCCCGCTGATCCTGCCGACGACCTTGCCCCGTTTGTCGCGGGCGACGGCCTCGACGCGGGCACCGGCGGACGCCCCCTCGGACTCCACCTTCACGGCGAGAGTGCTCGTGTCGATGTCCGGGGTGGTGACAACGTTATCGACGGCAGTGGTGGCCACCGGCTCCATCCACACGGTCTGCCAGATGCCCGACGACTGGGTGTAGAAGATGCCGCCGGGGTTGACCGACTGCTTGCCCATCGGCTGGTCGGCGCCGCCGGTGTCGGTGACGGCGACGACGACCTCCTGCGGGCCGGTGCCCTTCAGCGCGTCGGTGATGTCGGCGCTGAACGCGTCGTAGCCGCCGGTGTGTTCGGCCACCTGCGTGCCGTTGACCCAGACCCGCGCCCGGTAGTCGACGGCGCCGAAGTTGAGCTTCAGGCGGTCGCTCCGGCTGTCCTTGCCGACCTTCCAGTCCTTGGGCACGTTCACCAGCTTGCGGTAGAACATGTGGTCCTCGTGCCGCTCCAGCCCGGACAGCTGCGACTCGACCGGGAACGGCACGACGATCTTCTCGTCGAGGTCCTTGCCGAACACGGGCTGCTCGCCGGCCGCGGCGCCGCTGAACTGCCAGGGGCCGTTCAGGTTCTTCCACCGGGCGCGCACCTGCTGCGGGCGCGGGTACTCCGGCAGCGGGTTCTTCTCGTCGAGCCGGTCGCCCCAGGGGGTGGTGAGCCGGTGGGTGGAGGCGTTCTCGGCGTAGCGGATGACCTTGGGTACGGTCTCGCCGCCCGAGGTCAGGCCGCCCTCGCCGTCGTAGGTGACCCGCACCTGCTGGTTCTTCTGGACGGGCTCGGCGAGCGTCACCTGCAGCGCGTTGCGGTCGCCGGGAACGGTGGTCACCGACTTCAGGGGCATGGCCGTGGTGTCGACCTCGACCTTCAAGTGGTCCTTCACCGCCCGCAGATCACCGACCCGGCCCTCGAACCGGGCCCGCAGCCGGCGTCCGTCCGCGGTGACGGACATCTCCACCGGGTAGACCTCGAAGCCCTCCGGCGGGGTGAACGCGGACATCGGCACGAGCTGCTTCGGCTGGTCGGGCGTGGACCAGCGCAGGAACATGTTGGCGCCGCCGAAGTCCTGGAACATCTCCAGGCGGAAGTCGTGCTTCTCACCGGCGGCCAGTCTGACCGGCGCGCTGGTCTGCTCCCGGTCCCAGTCCGGTTCCCAGTGGTCGATGACCGGCTCGCCGTCGATGAACAGGCGGAAGCCGTTGTCGCCGATGGCGTGGAAGGTGTAGTCACCGGTGGCCGGCGCCTCGATCTGCCCCGTCCAGCGGGCCGTCGTGTGCTCCGTCCTGCCGTTGAGCTCCTGGAACGTGCTGGTGAGGCCGGAGAAGTTGATCTGTGGCTCGAGCAGCGTGCCACCGAGCTGGGCGAAGTCCCGGGCGCCGGGCGCCGACATGCTGAAGTACTCGCCCTTGAGGCCGTGCACCTCGACGTCGGACCGTCCGGCGCTGGGGAGCGCCGACGCGTGGCCTGCGGGCTCGGCGGCGGAGGCGGTGGCGGCCAGGCCGCCGGGGGGCAGCACCAGGACCGCCGCGGTCAGCAGCGCCCACGCTCTGGCACGGGGGCGGATGTGTTGTCTTGTCATCGAACCTTTCCTCGCACGAAGGCCCTCGACCGGGACCGGTCACAGGCGAACGCCGGTACGGGTGCGGTCAGGCGGCTCTTTCAACGTTGGAAATCCTGCGACAGCGGAATGACAACATGCCCTCGGGTGCGTGTCCAGACCTCGCGCACCACGGGGCCGACGCGACGTCACGGTCGCCTGGCGTCGCCCCAGTTGGCCGGAGGCACCACCCTCCCGGTGGCCGTACCCCACCCGCTCGTGGACAGGTCCCGCCCGGCTCCGGCCCATTGACAGGGTCGGCGCCGCTCAAGATGCTGGGAGCGCCATTGCATCGATGTAAAGGCGATCTCCGCCGACCGTGACGGAGGCGGAGGCGAGCGAGGGGCGGGACATGGGACTTTCTCGTCGTCTTTCCGGCGTCGCCGCCATCCTGCTGTCCGGGGTGCTCGCCGCCGTGCTGGGGCTCACCTCCGCCCCGCCCGCGCGAGCCGAGCAGACCGCTCTGCGGGCCGCCGACCCGAGCGTCCTGCGAGTCGGCGGCACCTACATCTCCGTGCAGTCCACCGGCGCCGGCATCGCCGTGCGGCAGGCTCCGTCGACGAGTGCCCTGGCGTCGGCGGCGGCCCGTCAGGTCTGGTCGGACACCCGGAACCTCGGCGAGGTCTGGGCGCCGGAGATCGTGCGGGACACGGGCCGGTACCACATCTACTTCACGGCCGGCCGCGGAGCCGCGCACCGGATGTACGTGATCAGCTCGGCGGCCCCCGACAGCGGGTACACCGCCGAGACGAAACTGGCCCTGCCGGACGACAAGTGGGCCATCGACGGCACCCTGTTCACGTTCAACGGCCTGCGCTGGTTCGTATGGTCGGGCTGGGCCGGTGACACGAACGTCGAGCAGAACCTCTACATCGCCCGGATGAGCAGCCCGACCACCCCGGCCGGCGGGCGCCACATCATCTCGCAGCCCCGGGAGAGCTGGGAGCGGGTGGTGGGTGACCCGTTCATCAACGAGGCACCCGAGGCCGTGAAGGACCCCAGCGGGCAACTGCACGTCGTGTACTCCGCCAACGGCAGCTGGAGCGACCAGTACTGCCTGGCCGACCTGCGGCTGAGGGCCGGCGGCGACCCGACGTACGTATGGGACTGGTACAAGTCCAACGGCTGCCTGTTCGGCTCCCACCGCGCCACGATGATGGCGGGCTGGGACCCGACCCTGCACGTCGACGGCCCCGGGCACCACACCTTCGTCCTGCTCGACGGCGACATCGCCACCAGCCCGCCCGCGGGGCCGAGGTTCCCGTCGATGTTCCACGCGGTGCCGAAGGGGACGCCGTACTCCTGGGCGAACCGCTACTGGTACACCGGGACGTTCTGCTGGTGGGGCGACACCACCTACCGCCGCGCCGACGTCCCGGGCCCGAACTCGGACGTCGGCTGGAGCCTGAAGTTCTTCGAGTAGAGCGGAGCGTTCCCGTGAACCTTTCCGCCTCCTAGGCCGACTGTCTTGGTGAGACAGGGCGCGGCGCGGAGGAGGTGCGGTGAGCGGCGACGGGCGACGCGACGGGCTGCTGGTGGTGCGCTGCCAGCTCGGGGAGCGGGAGGCGTTCCGCGAACTGGTGCGCGTCTGGCATGCCCCGCTGTGGCGGTATGTGCGCGGCATGGTCGGCTCGCCGCACCTCGCGGACGATCTCGCCCAGGAGGCATGGGTCGCCGTGGTGCGCGGACTGCCACGGCTGCGACAGCCGGAGCGCTTCGCCCCGTGGCTGTTCACCATCGCCCGGCGCGCGGTCGCCGAACACCTGCGGCAGGCCTACAAGGCCGCGGAGACGCCCGTCGAGGAGGCGGGCGCCGTGGCCGCCGACGACTCGCTCGATGACGTGCTGACCGCGATGCAGGTGGAGGCCGGCCTGGGCGGGCTGCCGCCCCTGGAGCGTGAGGTCCTGATCCTGTTCCACCTTCAGGATCTGCCGCTGGCCGCCTGCGCCGAGGTGCTCGGGGTACCGCCGGGCACGGTCAAGAGCAGACTGCACCGCGCACGCCGGATGTTGCGGAGTGTCCTTGCCGAGAGGGGAGACGAGGCATGAGTGAGCGGAATCCCGCTGAGGGACGGGACGTGTCCGAGGACCTCGCACGCGCGCTGGCGGCGGAGGTCTCGCTGGGCTCCCGCATGCGCCTGCTCGCCCTGGGCCTGGCGGGAGGGTGCGGCGCGGCACTGATCGCGGTGCTGTGGGCCACCGAGCCGCATCCGCTGCCCGTGCGGACCCGGGCCGCCTTCGGCGGACTGATCGCCGTCGGACTAGCCTGGAGCGCCTTCGCCGCGTGGGTGTTGAGCAGGCGGCGCCCCCTCTTCGCCCGCGACCGGGTGCTGGGCGCCCGGCTCGCAGTCGGGGTCACCGTGGTGACCGCGGTGGCCGGCACGGCACTGGCCGCGGCCCGCGCCACCCCGGCAGGGGCACTGACAACCGCCCTGGCCGGGGCCGCCCTTGTGGCCCTGGCAGGACTCGTCCTGGTCCGGGCGCGGGCCCGCCGCCGCGCACTGCTGCGGCTGCGTGACGCCTTGGGACGACCTGCTCCCTGAGGCCCGAACCCGCCCGTCCGGAATTCCTCCACGACTTCAAGGAGACGTCATGCGCGACAAGAACGCCCCCGTCGGCCTGCCGGCCATCGCCCTGCGCCTGCGCGGAGCCCCCAGGCGGACCGTCCTCGTGATCGCCGTGCTGGCGTGCACCGCCCTGCTCGTCGGCGTCGGCCTGCTCCTGACGTGAACCCGCACACCGGCCGCCTGTTAGGGTGCGCCGGTGTCCACGGTCAAGCAGTTCCAAGTCACCTTCGACTGCGCGGAACCCGAGCGCGTCGCCCGCTTCTGGTGCGAGGTGCTGGGGTACGCCCCGGCGAAGCCGCCGGGGGAGTTCACCTCCTGGGCGGAGTTCGACAGCTCCCGGCCTCCGGAGGAGCGGGGCGCGTGGTTCGCCTGCACGGACCCCACAGGTGTGGGCCCCCGACTGTTCTTCCAGCGCGTCCCCGAAGGCAAGGTCGTCAAGAACCGGGTGCACCTCGACGTACGGGTCGGTACGGGACTGGTGGGCGAGGAGCGCCTGGCGAAGCTCGAAGCCGAGTGCACCCGCCTGGTCGCCTTGGGGGCGGTACGCGTGGAACTGCTCTACGACGGCACCGATTCGTGCATCGTGATGCAGGACATCGAGGGCAACGAGTTCTGCGTCGACTGAGCGTTCGGCGGGCCTTGAGGCGAGGCGCCCGCCGCGGTCCGTCGTGCCACCCCTGCTCGGCGCCGGGCGCGCAACGGCCTCGCGGCCCGAGCGAGCACGGAGGCCGTCCTCCGACCAGGGAAGTCGTCCTCGCAGTCGACCCTGTTGGGTCCGTGCACTTGGTCCGGTGACCCGCAACCGAGAGGGTTCATTCAACCGACCTCTGTCAGGCGGTACTTCCTTGCCTCGCCGTCCGGCGGGTGGACGATCACCCACTCGTCCCTGATGACATAGAGGAAATCCTTGTTGCGCGCCCGGTAGCCGTTCGCGGTGGGCTCGGCGGGGATGGTGATCTGTCCGGACTTCCTCCGAGCGGCGTCCGGGTCCAGCCAGGAGCCGTTGTAGTAGATCCTTCCCCTCGCGGTCCGGCACAGCGTGATGCGGTGCAGTTCTGTCGTGTACGCGTGCAGCAGGGTCGCTCCGGCGCCATCGGGAATGCGGGCCGCCACGGCTGTGGGGCAGGGCGCCCCCGCTCGAAGAGGGCCGGCGTCGGGCGGCGCGGCGGAGTCACGCAGGAACAGATGGACGCCGGCCCCTGCAAGCGCCGCGGACACCACCATCGCGAGGACGACGAGAGTCCGGCGCCGACGCCGGCGAGCGGGCGGGGAAGGCGGCGGCGACGGAGGCTGCCGTCGCTGTCGGGGTGCTGTCTGGGGTATGGGCTGGCGGGTCCGCGTGGTGGCGACCTGCGTCTGCGGCCGCACCTGCGGCTGCCGCTGGGGGTGGGGCCGGGGCGTCTGCACCGGAAAGCCGCTGGCGGGACGCTGTCCTGTTTGCGGGGCGGCGTGCTGATGCTGGACGGCTGGTCGACGCTGGGCGGTGGGCTGGTGCTGGATTCCTCGTCGATGCTGAGCGGCGTACTCGTCCAGGACACGCAGCTTGTCTTCACGGTAGGAAGGTCGGCTGCCACCGATGACGAAGACGGTGTGCAAGGCGTGATGCCACTCCGCCGCGGAGGGCCGTGCGCCCGTGGCGAACGGATCGTCGAGTGCGCGGCTGAACATTCGCCGAAGCGCCGGGTCCAACCCGCCGGGGAACCCCGTGGGCTTGATCCATTGCCCCTTCTGGGGCGCCCCGGGCCATCTTGGGCCGCCCGGGTTGAGGAACAGGCAGCGGTAGAGCACCAGGGCAAGCGCGAACCGGTCGCTGAACCGGTCGTGCGCCGGAATCACTCCGGCGACGCGGCGCGGATCCGTCCACTCCTGCGTGGCTACGCCGTGCGTCGGCTGATCGTTCCACGAGGTCAGCCCGTCGCAGTCGATCAGGTAGGCGTGCGTGTCCCGCTCCCGCCACACCAGGTTCTTCGCCGACAGGTCCCCGTGGGTGAGCCGACGGTCCTCAAGCTCCATGAAGATGTCGCACACGCGGAGCAACACCCCCAGGCGTACGCATGCCATCGGTGGCGGAGGCTCGGCCCGGGCCAGATAGAGGAAGTCAAGCGTGCGGGCGGTCGTGCGGCCGTTCGGCTGCGTCAACATGAAGGACTGCGGAATGAGAGGCAGGACCACGCCCGCCACACCGCCTCTCCTTCCGTGGATCACGTCGATGGGCCAGTTGATGGAGGACTCGGCCGTCGTGGCGAGCCCGCCTCGTACCGTGCGTCCACTGCCGTTCTCGGCGCGGCGCACGGCGTCCCAGCCGCTCTGGGCCAGCCGGTGCAGCCGGTCGACCTCGGACGATGCGGACACGGGTGTCTTGTACTCCTTGTAGACACGGTCCACCCGGTCCACGTCCACGCAGTGGTACAGCAGCCCTTGGCCGCCGTCGACGTTGAAGGGGCTCGGCTCGACGTGGTACTTGCGGCCGAGTCGGCTGGTGACGGTGCGCATCGCTCACCCGCACCGCAGCTGCCGTGGCCACACCACGAGGGCGGTCCGGTCGTCGTGCGAGCCGCGGCGCCGGTAGCGCAGCGAGTCCGCCATTGCCATGGCGTCGCATGGCTGTGACCACCGCTCGGCGAGCCAGGCCCGTACCGCGGGTGAGCCGAAGGCGTCCTCCGCCAGTCCGTCGGATGCCAGGATCAGGCAGGTACCGGCGTGCTCCTCGTCCAGCGAGGCGTACTCGGCGACCTCCGCGGGGGCGGCGTGGGGCAGGGCGGCGGAGACCCGATTGACCGGTCCGTTGTCGCGGGGGAAGACGGTGTTCCACTCCTTCCCGTCCAGTCGCATCACCGCGCAGTCCCCGACCCGGGCGGCCCAGCCGGTGCCAGCGGCCGGCAGCAGTACCAGGGCCGCCGTACAGGAAAGGTCCTTGTCCGTCAGGCCGGGCATCCCGGCCGCGCGCAACCGCGCCGCCTGTGCGCACGCTGCCTCGAGTACTCGGCCCAGGACAGCGGGCGGGTCGACCGCGAGGGACGCGGCGGTGACGGTGCGGGCGACCTCGCACAGCAGGGAGGCCATGAGCGTCGCGCCGAGCTGCGAAGTCAGCGGACGCGAGCCTAGGCCGTCGCAGACCGCCGCGAGCAGCAGCGAGCCGTCGTCGGAGAGGGTGAACTGGTAGGCGTCCTGCGCAGTGGTGCCGCAGTTCAGGTGCGACTGCCCAGCGAGACTCGCCGCGCCCAGCCATCGGTCACCGAGCAATCCCCCGTCGGCCCGCATCCCGGGCAGCGAAGTCGTCGTCGGCGCGAGGCGGGGCAGCGGAAGCGGTTGCAGGCGTTCTCCCACACGCGGAGCGTCGGTGGGCTGGGTGCGTGGCGAGCAGACCGACGGAACTCCGGTGGCCGTCGTGCCCTCACCGGTGGATTCGCCGCCGTGAGCGTCGGTGTCGATCCCGCCGTCGGACGGACTTGGGCCGATCACGCCGTCGGCGGGGATGCCTCCCACGACGCCGGCCCCTGGCGCGTGTTGCTCGGGCGCGTCGGACGGGGCCGGGGCGGTGACCGCTGATTCGGAGGCTGCGTCCGCCACGGCGGGCCCCCGGCCTGCCCCGGGCCTCCGGCTGCCGCCGTCGTCCGTCTCCGGGGCCGCGTGCCGACCTCGGAGGCGGTCGAACATGCCCATGCTCAGCTCACCGTGCGCTGGGCGAGGGGCAGTTGCGTCAGTTTCGTGCCGTCGAGCGGCACCGAGAGTGCGCCCCCGGAGGCGGAGGAGAAGCTGCTGGAGGTGGTCCGGATGCTCCGGACCACCGTGCGCAGAATCTCGCGCACGGCCGCTCCCGGGTCACTCTCGTCGGTGAAGAAGGCGAAGCCCGTCGAGATCTGTTGGATGGCTTCCCGGTTCGCCCGGCCGAAGCCGAAGCTCACGATCTGCGCCCCGTACTTGTCGTCCTTGGAGGTGACTTGCCCTTGGGCGTGGGTCCAGTCGACGCCGGCGTTGTGCTCGCCGTCGCTGATGAAGAAGATCACCGGCTGGTGGTAGGCGCTCCCCTTGCCGAGGGCCTTGATGCCGTCGCGCAGCGCGTCCCCGGAGGCACGCAGGCCCACGTCGAAGTTGGTTCCGCCCTGCGGGGTCAGCACGGGCATGTCGGCGAACGCGATGTCGGTCAGGGGCAGGACGATCTCGGCCTTGTCGGAAAAGGTCACCACGGCCAGCCGTGCGATCTCTCCGGTGGCCGGGTCACCCTTGATCGCCGACTTGATCTCCGGGAGCGCGTCGTTGACGGCTCTCATCGGCGAGCCCGCCATCGAGTACGAGACATCGATGCAGAGGCACACGGGAAACACAGCGGGCCGCTCGACGTTCGAGAATTCAGACATGCCTGTCCTTACGGGGTCCGGTGATCGAATAGGTGCAGGATCGAAGCATCGCTGTACGCGAGAAGTCTGTGATTTCTCATGGCCGTTTAAGTGTCCCGGCTGTACACGTCAATGCATTGCTGGAATGAGGAGCGGGAGAATGCAGGTGCATTCCGCACCGAAGATGCCGGGCGGAGCTGGGCCGCCCGGGTAGTTACTGGAAGGAAATTATGCACGGGGACGGACGGTCGGAGTGCGGTTTCGTCCAGACGCCCGGGAAAAGCCCGGAAGGCGCCCGGTTTTCGCCCGGCCGGGCTCGGCGGGACCCGAGGGCGCCGATGCCGGGCCCCGATGCCTGCCGACGTCAGGCGTGGGATACGGCCGGCGGTCCGACCCTGACCCTGAACTGTCTCAGCTGCTCGTCGACCCACCGCACGGTGTCCGACTCGTCGAGGTCGCGCGGGGGTTCGTCGGTGGTGGCCTCCAACAGACTGCTGTGCGCGCAGCGGTCGAACAGCACCAACGACGCCTGCGGGAAGGCGAGCCGCGACTCGTACAGGAAGCCCTGCGCCCAAGGCGCCTCGGCACGCAGCCAGTGCGCCCAGCGGCGTGTGAAGGCGTAGTCCGTGGGTTTGGACCGCACCAGCCAGTCGTCGTCCTGTTGGACGGCGTTGAGTTCGAACAGGGTCCGTATCGAGACCAGCGCCACGTCTCGAGCCAGCCGGATCTGCGACAGCCGCTTGCCCTCGAGCTCCTTGTGCGGCAGGACACGGGTGGGACTCTCGCCGTCGAAGGCGATGTCGCGCAGCAGCCTTTCGGCCAGCGCCGTCGTCGGCTCGGGTGCCGCGTACAGGTAGGAGTAGAGATCGTTGGGCGTGCTGTCGAACCGTCCGCCGCCGAAGTGGTGGTCCTGGGGCGTGGGGTTGAAGTCGACCGCCGCGCGCTTGCGGGAGTGCACCCTGTACAGGACCCTTCCGGCCTCCCAGTCGACCCGCCTCGGTTCAGCCGTGCCGACATCGGGCAGTCGTGCACCTCGGGCCATGTCAGTCCTCCTCTCCCACCACGCTCGCCGCGGCGAGCAGTTGTCCGTCCAGGCCGGCACCGAGCAGGGAAGCCGGGGACGTGGCCAGCCAAGGATTGGGGCCGAGCCACCAGTCGGCCACTCCCCAGGGATCGTCCTGTGCGCCCAGCATGCGGTTGATGGCGACGACCACGTCCCGGGGTCGGCCATCGCCGTGGAACTGGAAGGCCGGCAGAGTCTCCGTGCCATCGCTCCGACGTAGCCGGATCAGCTCGGGCGCCGTGGCCTCCACACCCAAGTTCTCCCGTAGATCGTCCTCGGAGAGTGCGGGCTCGGCGAGCAGCCGTTCGTACGGCGAGGGCAGAGCGTCCTCCCCGTCCGCCGCGGCCGATCCGGCTCCGTGCAGAGCTGCTGAGCGGCCGCTGAACGAGGTCAGCCTGGCCAGCAGTTCATGCGGCGGGGCTGTCACCGTGTCCGAGAACCGCCGGTGGACTGCCAGGACCTCCTGCTCGGGCAGGGCGGCGCGCAGATGCGCCGCGACGGCAACGGCGACTGCCCTCTGGCGGCGTTCCTCGCCCCCTTCGGCCGCCAGGTCCAGCAATGCGTCGAGTTGGTTCCGGTTCTCCGGGCTGATTTTTCCTCGTATCTCTTGTCGATCTCTTGTCAGCGCCATGAGGAGTCGTTCCTCGTACTCGTCCATGCTTCCCCCTTCCGGAATCCGGATGGACCCGTACGGTAGTGAGGTACGGTTCTTTTGACAATTGGCCGGACTTGGGAATTGCGTGGGTGTATAGCATTAGCCGAGTCTGGCCGGGGGGAATTACGTCAGCACGCGGCGCCCGGTGCGAATCCGGGAGTGCGGCGTGTGCGTGTGCGGGTGCGGGTGCGGGGCGAATCGGGGGAATGGTGGAGAAGACAGTGGGCGGTTCCGGCCGGGATGAGCCGCTGGAGCGGGTCGCCCGGCTGGTGGAGGCCGCCGAGCGCTCCTTGGCGGCGTGGGCCGGACAGGAGCCGGGCACGGGACCGGATCCCTGGGAACTCGGCGAAGCCGAAGTCCTGCTCGCCGCGCTGTCCGACACGGTGACGGACGCTGATGAGCGACACCTGCTGTACGAGATGTCTCTGGCCGTCGCGGCGATCCGCTGCGCGCTCGCACCTGCCGGGTTCCGACTCGACGGCATGCAGGAGCGGTTCGCCACGCTGTGTACGCTCGCTGCCGACCTGTGTGGTGAGGGCGGCCCGGAACCCGGGCAGCTCGCGAAGGTCGATCTGACCTGCGAGTGGGCCTTCCAGGTCGCCGACCTGTGGAGCCGTGCCCCGTCAGACCCGATTCGGGAGCGGTACGCGGACCGGATCGTCCGCCTGCTGGGCAGCCTCCTGGACGGACCGGACCACGGGGTCGTCGCTGAACCAGCTCGGTGCCAGGCCGTCCTCGGCCTCGTGCTGTCGGACAGGTCGCGCTGCGCGGAACACCGCAGTCCTGAACGACTCGCCGACCGCGGCAGAGCCCTCGCCCTGCTCGGCGCCGCGCGGGCAGCCGACGATCTCGATCCCTCGCTGGAGCCTGCCGTGACCTTCGACTTCGTGCAGCTCTCCCTCCTCGAACTCGACGACCGCGTACGTGCCGACCCCTCTCCTGCCACGCAACGAGCCGGAGCCGAGGAAGCGGCCGGCCTGCTCGACCTGCTGCCGGGGCTGCTCGACGGCGACGACTCGGCGAGTGCGGCGGAACTTGGCGGGATGGTCTGTGACCTGCTGCTCGAACTCTCCACCTCGCAGCGGCACCAGGGCCGCGTCATCGACTGGTACCGGGCGGTGCTCTCTCTCCCGGGACTGCCGGACGAGACCAGGCACGAGTTGAGGAAGAGCTTGGTGTACGCCCTGTGCTCGCGCTCCGAGGAGAACCGGCGCGCACAGCGTCCCGGCGACCCCGCTCCGGCGCAGGACCGCGCGGCCGCCGTCGAACTGCTGGAGCAGGTGCTGGCGACCCATCGCGCTGCGATGCCGGTGGAACCGCCCCTCTCCGGAATGCGCGTCGGCGGTGTGGCCGGGGATGGCGCAATTCCCGGTGCACCGGTGGACGAGGAGTTCGTGGCGCACTTCGACACGCTGGTCGAACTGCTCTGGCTGGACCTGTCGGAAGGCGTCCTGGGTGACCGGGGGCACGACCGGCTCGCGGTGTGCGCGCGGCAGCTCGTACCGCTGATCGGGCCGGAGGACGACGACCGGGCCGCGGCCGTGCTCAAGGCCGCGATCGTCCTCGGGCAACGTGCCGTGCGACGTGGGCTTCCGTTGGCCTACGGTGTCGCCGACCACGCCGTCACGAGCGGGCGGCCGAACCCCGCAATGGCGCTCGAGCGCACCGCGCCGCAGGTGGTGGCGGACATCCGCGAAGCTGTCGACCTGCTGCGCACGGGCACGGGACTCTACCCACACGACGACGAACTCCACCTCTACGCCCAGGGATTCCTCGGTGTCGCGCTGTTGCTGGACTTCGCCTGCCGGCTCCCCGTGGTCGAACCCGCTGCGCTGCGCGAGGCGCTGCGCTGCATGCGAGTGGCGCTGGAACGTCTGCCCGAGAGCGACGGGCTGGGGGACGCCGACTTCAAGGGTGCCTTCCTCATCGCGCTGATGTACCGGGTCTGGTACACCGAACCCTTCTTGCGCGCCTCGAGCGACCGCAACGGCCCCTTGGTGCCGGATGTGTCCGGGTTCCCGACCGTCGAGGACGACATGCTGTTGCTCGACGCGCTACTCGGCTCCTCGCAGGACGGGGAGGAGCCCTTGTTCGTCTTTCTCTTCGTCATGGTGCGGCTGTTGCGCTCCCCGAGTGGTCCGCCCTCCGTGGCGGATTCCAGGGCCTGGTCGGAACGGCTGCGTCGAGCCATCCCCGGGCTGGAGCCCGAGGCGCTGGGGCTACGGGTGATCATGCTGGGGGTCGCGGGCGTCCTGGGGCTCCTTGTCGAGGAAGCGGGCGAGGCCACCGAGGCGGAGCGGAAGTCCGCGCGGGCGGCGCTCAGCGAAGCGCTCGCCCTCCTCCCGCCGAACTCGCCGCTGCGCCCACCGGTGCAAGCTGCTCTGCATCGGTTCGGCGCGGGCGACGTACGGCGGTTGCTCGGGCTCTTCCTCGGCGCTACATCGTGGGGCGAACCGGAAGCAGGGGATCGGGGACCGGGGGAGGGCGTACGGGGGGCCGCGGCGACGACCGGAGGTTCGCCTCGGGCAGCAAACCCGCCCGGGCCGCACGGTGGAGATCCGGCGCACGGCGCCGGCCCCGCTCCGTCCAGCGGTCCGACGACATTTCACGCAGCCCCTGTGCTCGACCTCGACGCGGCCGTTCTGCTCGGCGACGGCACGCCTGACCCCTTCGCCGTACCGGCCACCCGAGTGGCCGAACTGGTCGGGGCCGGTGAGCCGATGAGCGCGGCCGCAGCCGCGACCCTGGCCGTGCTGCACCATCACCTCTGGCTGCGAAACCGCGACGGCGAGGACCTCGAGAGCGCCGTCTCTCTCGCGCGCAGGGCGGTGACCGTCCTCGGCACGATCGGCGACCCTGTCTCGGCACATGCAGCCCTCGCGGACCGATGCTCCGAGTTCCTGGCACGGTTGCTGCTGGACCGGCATCTCCTTCTCGGCGACCGTACCGACCTCGACGCCGCCGCCCTCGCGTACGGTGACCTGCTGGAACGGTCTTCGTCGGACGTGGCGTTGCCTCCGCTGTGCGAACTACTCGCCGCGTCGGGTGATCCACGGGTGCCCGCGCGCCTCTTCCGGCCGGTGCCCGCGCAGTGGACGGCCTCCTTCCGTGCGGAACTGCTCGCCGTCGTCTTCACGGGACCGGTGGCGGGTCGCGTGCTGAACGGCTCAGGATCCTCGGTCGACGACGCCGCGGCCGCGCTCAGCGTGCTCCCGGACGGGCACCCCAGGCGCCCGGCCCTGCGCGCAGAGCTCCTGCGACGCAGGTGGGAAGGGGCTGTCGCCATGAGCGACCTGCCAACCGCAAGGGCTGCCGCCGAGGAACTCCTCGACGTCGCCGCCGCCTGCCCGCAGGACGGTATGCAACGCCCGAGCCTCCTGCTCAGGGCCGCGGCGACGTTGCGCGAGCTGTACGGCATCGGTGGCGCGCGCGGGACTGGTGCCGACGATCCGGTCGGCAGCCACGAGCGAGCTGTCGACGCCCTGCTCGACCGCGCCGTCACCGTGCTCGGCAACGAAACCGAGCACGGCTCGCACGAATACCACGGCTCCCGCAGCCGTAGTGCCTACGGCCTGGGCATCCTGCTGCTGACCCGGCATGGGCGCACCGGTGACGCCGCGGACCTCGACCGGGCACTGCGATTGCTGCGCGATCGGTGGGCGGTGCTGCACACCGCCCCCGGCGACCCGCTCGCCCGGGCGGTCCTCCGGGCGCTGGCCGACGCCCACCGTGCGCTCGGCGCCAGTGACGCCGGCCAGCGCCGGGACGCCCGGGACAGAGCCCGCTCGCTGCTCCACGCACACGGCCGCGCGGTACTGCTCCAGTCGGGCACAGGGCACGCCCTCGAGGCCGCCCGCGCGGTCGCCTCGGACATGCTCCGCCTCGTGCGCTGGAGTCTGGAGGATGAGGAGCCACGGACGGCGTACGAGGCGCTCGAACTCGGGCGCGGACTGGTCCTCAACGCCGCCACGGTCGGCGTCACGGTCCCCGAGCTGCTGCGTGAGGGCGGGCACGCCGAGCTGGCCCGGCACTGGGAGGACGCGGCGAGCGGCGCCGAACGGCACACCGTGCCCGATGGGTTGCGCCGCCAGGTACTGGAGGCCTTCGCCGGCAGCGCCGCCGAGAAGCGCCTCGTCTCCGCTCCGAGCCCAGGCAGGGTCGGGCAGGCGCTACGCCGACTCGGGCGTGACGCGCTGGTGTACCTCGTATCCGGCGAATGCGCGGAAGCGGGCGACGGCACCGATGGCGCAGGCACTACCGGGCACGCGGTGGTCATCGGTGCCACGGGAGTGGTGAAAGCCCTCCCGCTGCCCGGACTCGTCATCTCCGCGGAAGGCCCGCTCGGCGCGTATGGCCGTGCCGCCGAAGCGTTCCGTAGCGCCGGCCGGGCAGACGACCGCCCCGCTCCGGGCGATCCGGAGGTCATGCACGCCAATTACGAACGCCGACTTGTGCGACTGGAGCAGCGGTGGCGGGACGCGCTCGACGCGCTCTGCTCCTGGGCGGGAGAAGTGGCGATGGGTCCCGTGCTGTGCGCAGCCCGCGGCTGGGTGGGCGGGACGCCCCGGCTGGTGCTGGCGCCGGTGGGGGCACTCGGTGCGGTGCCGTGGCACGCGGCCCGCTGCCCGGCCGGTGCGGCCGGTGCGGCTTTCGCGTGTCAGCAGGCTGCAGTCCATTACAGTGCCACCGCTCGTCAGCTCATGGAGGTGGTCGACCGGCCGCGCGCCCGGGTCGGCGAGGGGTCGGTGGCCGTGGTCGCCGACCCGCATGGCTCCTGGCGGATGCACCGGGAGGCGGCGTTGATCGGCTCGCTCTACGAGGGCACGACATTCGTGGGAGGTATCGGCTCGCACGCACCCGCCGATGCGCCGCCCCCGCTGCCTCCCGTGCCGGAGTCCCTGCACGCCCTTCTGCCCGGTGGCCGGTCCTCGGTGGCTCTCCTCCATGTCAACTGTCACGCGGACACCGGGCCTTCGCCCGCGGACTCGGTGCTCCGGCTCAGTGCCGGGAGACACGTCACGGTCGCGGACGTGCTCGCGAAGGCTGCCGATCGCGATCCCAGGACGCCTGGGGGAACTGTCGTTCTCGCCAACTGCACCAGTGACCTTACGGTGAGTGACCATGACGAGGCGCTCACACTGGCCACGGCCTTCCTCAGCTCCGGCACCACCGCGGTGGTCGGATCGCGCTGGGACGTGGCCGACGATCCTCGTACCACCGCACTGATGCTCGTCCTTCACCACCGGTTACGCGCAGGAGACGCGGCCGGCGAGGCGTTGCGGGCCGCACAGCTGTGGATGCTGGACCCGCATCGGGCGGTGCCGGGCGAACTCGCGGAGTTCGACGACGTGTTCAAGGAGGCGGAGCGCCGCGGCATGGATGAACTGGAGGTGTGGTCCGCCTTCGCGCATCACGGTCACTAGCCGCGCCGGGCGGAATCAGAGTGGCGTGTCGTCGGCACCGAGGTCGCGGCGCATCGTCCGCCGGAGCTCGGCCAGCACCACCCAGGCCGACTGGACCTGCTGCTCGCATTCGGAGGAAACCGGCGTGCGCGGCGTCTGGGCAAGTGACCGCTTCAGCGCGCCGTAGCCGTCGTTGAGCTTGCGGCTCGCTGTCGAGGCATTGTCCAGTACCGGGCCGGGCAGGAGCATCTGCGCTTCTGCGTAGCTCGCGCGGAAGAGCGTGCGGGCCTCCTCCAGCGCTTCGACGTGCTCATCGACACCCGCACCTGCGCGCAGTCCGTGGAGCAAGCTGATCTGTGCGGTCTGGTACTGCCGGGCCGCGGTGTTGAAGGTGACGTAGCAGGCGCGCAGCCGGGCGCGCGCCTCAGCCCGGTGCGCCTCGGCCCGCTGCTCACGGGCGTCCGCCAGCTCCAGTGCGCGCATCCGTTCGTCGTGTGCCCGATCCTCGGCGTGCTGCCCGCGCAGTGCGTCGATCTCCAGCCGCTTGACGCGGTCAGCCCTGACCTGGGTGACAAGTGCGGCGCACAGAGTGCCCAGCACGCCGACGATCGCCACCAGAAGGGGCAACCAAGTCTGCGCCACGACGCTTCCCCCTGCTTTCCATGAGCCTGGTCACTGAGGGTGCTCTCCGCGACCGCTCACCCCGGAAGGCGCGGAGGTCGTCCCTGGCCTCTGTTCCTCCCCGCTGACGGCTGACACCATGCCGCCCGCCGACCCGGGGGCCCTCACGAAGATCGGTCACGATTTCAACTACGGCCAGGAGTAGCCTGTTTGAGCCAAGGAAAGATCAATAATCTGCTGTGCGACGGCATGCATCTACTTCGAGGAGTTCCATGTCCACGGCCCAGCACGTACCCGACATCCTCTCGCCCGAGTTCGCCGCGGATCCCTACCCCGCGTACGCGGTCATGCGGGAGAAAGAACCGCTGATCTGGCACGAAGCCACCCAGAGCTGGATCATCTCCCGCTACGACGACGTCGAACGCGTCTTCAAGGACAAGAAGTCCGAGTTCACGACCGACAACTACAACTGGCAGCTGGAGCCGGTCCACGGCAAGACGATCCTCCAGCTCAGTGGCCGGGAACATGCGGTGCGGCGCGCCCTCGTCGCACCGGCGTTCCGCGGCAGCGACCTCCAGGAGAAGTTCCTGCCGGTCATCGAGCGGAACTCCCGTGAGCTGATCGACGCCTTCCGGCGATCGGGGTCCGCGGACATCGTCAGCGACTACGCGACCCGGTTCCCGGTCAACGTGATCGCGGACATGCTGGGCCTGGACAAGGCCGACCACGCCCGCTTCCACCGCTGGTACACCGCGGTGATCGCGTTCCTCGGCAACCTGTCCGGGGACGCCGAGGTGACCGCCGCCGGCGAGCGCACGCGGGTTGAGTTCGCCGAGTACATGATTCCGATCATCCAGGAGCGGCGCGAGAACCTCGGCGACGACCTGCTGTCCGCGCTGTGTGCCGCCGAGGTGGACGGCGTACGGATGAGCGACGAGGACATCAAGGCCTTCTGCAGCCTCCTGCTGGCCGCCGGCGGCGAGACCACCGACAAGGCCATCGCCAGCATCCTGGCCAACCTGCTGACGCACCCCGACCAGTTGGCCGCCGTCCGCGAGGACCGCAGCCTCATATCGGCCGCCTTCGCGGAGACGCTGCGCTTCACCCCGCCGGTGCACATGATCATGCGGCAGGCCGCCACCGACGTCGAGGTCTCCGGGGGCACCATCCCGCAGGGCTCCACGGTGACCTGTCTCATCGGTGCGGCCAACCGGGACGAGCGTCGCTTCCGCGAGCCCGACCGGTTCGACATCTTCCGCGACGACCTCACGACCACGTCCGCGTTCTCGGCCGCCGCCGACCACCTCGCCTTCGCCCTCGGGAGGCACTTCTGCGTCGGTGCGCTGCTGGCCAAGGCGGAGGTCGAGACCGGCCTGAACGACCTGCTGGACGCCATGCCCGACCTTCGTCTCGCCGACGGGTTCGACCCGTCCGAGCAGGGGGTCTTCACCCGCGGACCGCAGTCGCTGCCGGTCCGCTTCACCCCGGTAGCGGGCTGACCGCGGGCCCGGCGGCGGCACCAGCGCCCTCCGCGGGCCGGAGATCCGCCAGGATCCACCGGCCCGCGGAGGGGCTGTCACAGCGCCGGCGTGAACTGCACCGGCAGGGACGTCAGCCCGCGCATCCAGATCGACGGCCGCCACGTCAACTGCTCGGGCTCCACGGCCAGTACGAGATCGGGCAGGCGCTCCACCAGTGTCTCCACCGCGGTACGGGCCATCACGTCCGCCAGGAGCGGCGCCGGATACGGGCAGCGGTGCTCGCCGTTGCTGAACGACAGGTGC
The DNA here is from genome assembly GCF_044749345.1 of Streptomyces sp. NPDC089424. Lineage (NCBI taxonomy): Bacteria > Bacillati > Actinomycetota > Actinomycetes > Kitasatosporales > Streptomycetaceae > Streptomyces > Streptomyces sp. NPDC089424. The sequence goes on along the minus strand of NZ_JBIVHU010000002.1, from coordinate 619,174 downwards.
GCGGAGTTCTCCGCGCCGACATGCGCCTCCGGCCAGATCTGCGGGTCCGTGTTGGCCGCCGCGAGCCCGAGGACGAGGCAGTCGCCCTCCCGGATGAGCCGACCGCCGAGCTGCGTGTCGCGTACCGCCCAGCGGCCGATGAAGTTCTGCGTCGGAGTGTCCAGCCACAGCACCTCGTTGAGCGCGTCACCGACGCTGACCCGGCCTCCGGAGACGTTCACCGCGAACCGCTCGTCGGTCAGCAGCAGCCGCAGGGTGTTGCAGATCCAGTTGGCCGTCGGCTGCTGCGCCGCCGCGATGACGGAGATCAGGTCCTGGACGATCTCCTCGTCGGTGAGACCCGCCGGGTCGAGGATCATCCGCGAGGTGACGTCGGGACCGGGGCTCTCCCGCTTCTCCTTGACCAGCTGCGCGATGCGCGCCCCGACGCGCATGTACGCGGCCACCGGGTCGTCGCCCTCACCGGCGTCGAGGGAGATCCGCAGATCGTCGACGAGCTGCTCGGTGTCCGCCCCTCCCTGCGGCATTCCGCACATCCACAGCACCGCGCGGGCGGGCAGGGCGTGCGCGTACGCGCCCATGAGCTCGGCCTGGCCGCTGCCGGCGAACGCCGTGATCAACTGCTCGGCGATCGCCTGGCATTCACGGGCCAGTTCGAACTGGTCGATGCCCTCCAGCGCCTGCGTGATCACACCGGCCCGGCGCTGGTGCTCCTGGGCCTCGGTGAACAGCACCGACGGCTGGTAGCCGACGAAGGGCAGCAGGGGCCAGTCGTCGGGGATGTTCGGCCACTGGTTCCAGCGCCGGGAGTCCCGGGCGAACAACTCGTCGTGGCTGGTGACGTAGCTGACCTCGGGATACCCCAGCACGAGCCAGGCGGGGATGCCGCCGTCCAGGAGCACCGGCGCGACCGCCCCGTGTTCCTTGCGCATGGCGCGATACAGCTGGGAGGGCGTCTGCTGGTACTCCAGACCGCCCAGCTGGACGGCGGAGGCGTGTGCGGGGCAGCCCGGTGGCGGTGTGCTCGTGGACGGGGCGCCGGTGTCGTCGCTCACGATGTCCCCTCACGGGAGAGTGCGAGTGTGTAGAGGTGGTCGACGAGGGTGATCAGCACTTCCTTGCCCGAGGATCTGACCCGTGCGTCGCAGTCGACCATGGGCACGTGGTCACCGAGGGCGAGCGCCTGGCGTATCTCGTCGAGCGAGAACCGGCTGGCGTCGCTGTCGAACCGGTTGACGGCGACCACGAAGGGCGTCTTGTGGTGCTCCAGCCGGTCGATGGCGTACCAGGAGTCCGCCATGCGCCGGGTGTCGACCAGGACCACCGCGCCCAGCGTGCCGGAGAACAGCCGGTCCCACAGGAACCAGAAGCGCTCCTGGCCCGGCGCGCCGAACAGGTACAGCACCATCCGCTCGTTCAGGGTGATGCGCCCGAAGTCGAACGCGACCGTCGTCGTGGTCTTGCGCTCCACCCCGGCCGTCTCGTCCACGCCCTGACCCGCCTGCGTCATCACCTCCTCGGTGTTCAGCGGCCGGATCTCGCTCACCGAGCGGACCAGGGTCGTCTTCCCGACGCCGAAACCCCCCACGACGACGATCTTCAATCCGGTCTCGGCCGCATCGGCCAGCGGCGTGCGCTGCGAGGGCAGCTCAGAGGTTGCGGAGCCCATGGAGCACCTCCTGGAGCAGGGCGGTTTCGGGGAGAGCCGCGACGGACTCGGCCGCGCGGGGGTGACGAGCACTCACCTTGCCCATGTCATGCAGGTCACCGAGGAGGATCCGTACGACGGTGATGGGCAGCTTCAGCTCGGCCGCGAGCTCGACGAGCGCCGTCGGGTGCCGGCACAGCTCGAGGATCCGCGCGTGCTCGGACTGCATCCCCGGCGTGGGCTCGCACTCACTGACGATCAGCGTCACCAGGTCGAACGAGTCGTCGGCCTCGCTGCGACCGCCCGTGACCGTGTGGAGCCGGTCGGGGACGCCGATGTCCACGGGCTTGCGCGTCACGCGGAGGCACTCCGTGTGACGGTCGTGCGCGGCTCGGCCCGCAGGTGGTCGCCGATCTGGTCCACGAGCTCCGTCATCTGGTGGCCGACCACACCCGGGTCCGCGTCGTCGTCGGCGAGGACGGCGAGGTGCGCGCCCTCACCGGCGTCGACGATGAAGAGCAGGCCTCCGTGGAACTCGGTCATGGAGTGCCGTACGCCGCCGGACCCGTCGCCGAACTCCACGGAGGCGCCTTGTGCGAGGGCCTGCATGCCGGAGCAGATGGCCGCCAGTTGGTCGGCCTGGTCCATGGTCAGATGTTCCGTCCAGCACAGTTTCAGGCCGTCCCGGGACAGCACGAGGGCGTGACGGGTGCCCGGCGTGCGCTCCAAGAGGTTCATCAAGAGCCAGGTGAGGCTGTTGTCGGTGGTCTCCATGACGGGCGGGGCGGGACTTGACCGCTGGTACGGTCACCCGACCCGTTCCTCCAATCAAACGGGGTGCGGCGAATCAGTGCGGGGAAGGCGGGCAGAGGTGCCCCGGGCGGTGCGGAGGACCGGGACTAGTCATCCGCCTCGGCAAGCGGGTCGGGGCCGGAGGAGGCGGCGGGGTCGTCCCCGGAGCCTCCCGCCTGGCGGCCGCGGTGGAAGGCGCCGAACCGGCTCCCGGCGTCGCGCGCCGGACCGGAGTCCGCGGTGTGCGCGCGCTCCTGCCCGGCCGGCGTCCGTGGCCGCGCGAGGTCCGCCTCGGCCATGGTGCGGCCTGGCGCGCGTACGGGCAGCCCGTTCGGGGTGGCAGTGCCCCGGCTGTGCGGGATCTCCGCCTCCGGCGCCACGTCCGCCGGCGCGACCACCTGGGGGCGCTGGGCCGGCACCTCCACGGGCGGGGCGGGCGGGGCGGTCTCGGCCGGGCCGGCCTCGCGACGCGGCTGTTCCGTGGTGACCGGCTCGCGCTGCTGGGCCACCAGCTGGGGCGGCAGCAGGACCACGACACCCGTGCCCCCGCGGGAGGACGGCCGGTAGTTGACGCTTATGCCGTACTTGGCGGCCAGCCGGCCCACGACACCCAGTCCGAGCCGGGTGCCCTGGAGCGAGGCGAGGTCGGTGATCCGGCCCGAGACCGACTCCTCCGCGCGGCGCATGGCGGCGTCGGACATCTTCAGACCGCTGTCCTCGATGGTGACGACGAGACCGGCGCTGCGTTCCTCCACGTACACGTGGACCTCGTCGATGGGCGGCGAGAAGTTGGCAGCGTTGTCAATCAGTTCGGCGAGCAGGTGCATGACCCCCTCCGCCGCGAAGCCGGCGAGGGCGGCCCTGCTGGAGTTGTGCAGTCGCACCCGCTGGTAGGCCGCGATGCGTCCGACCGCTCCGCGCAGGATGCTCTCCATGACGATCGGCTTGTTCCAGACGCGGCTGGGACGGCCCCCCATCAGCAGTGCCAGCCGGTCGGTCATCAGACCGAGCTGGGAGGTGCTGTGGTCCAGGCGCAGCAGGTCGCCGAAGACGTCCGCGCCGTGCCGCTCCTGCATGTCGCGCAGGTCGGCGAGCATGCTGACGGTCTTGGCCTGGACCCGGCTGAGCGCCTTGGCCGAGGCGGCCTGGGCGGCGGCGGAACGGCGTTCGCTGTAGGCGAGTTCGCGGACGAACGATTCGGCGGGTGCCTTCAGCAGGGGGTCGGTCGGCCATTCGAGCTTGGCGAGGACGGTCTCGGCGGAGCTGCCCTCCCGCAGCAGGGCCACCGCGGCGGGCAGGGTCTTTCCGGTGACGTGCTGGAGTTCCCGCGTCCACGCGGCCACTTCACGCCGCAGCCCTTCGAGGTCGGACCGCGCGTCCTCGGCCCGGCGCACCGCCTCGGAGAGCTCGGTGGCGTAGACGTGCAGCATCCGCCGCATGTAGGGGTCGGACGGCGTGGGCGATCCGGAGAGCACGTCGTCGACGCTCGCGCCGCTTTTCAGCTGCCGGGCGATCGTCGGCAGGGTCGTGTTGACCAGCTGATCCGTTTCGGCGCCGTCCCGCATCCAGGTGCTCCTGGCGGTCTCCAGCTCGCTGCCGAGAGCGTCGGCCCGGCGCTGGGCCCGGCGCATGCCGAGGGAGTTGGTGACGCCGACGACCGCGAGACAGACCCAGGCGACGACCGCGGTGCCCGCCACCCATGTGCGCGCTCTCTCGGGAGCCAGGACGGCGGCCGCGGCGGCACCCGCGGCCGTGACGACCAGGACCGCGGGGATCACGGCCCCTGAGGAGCGCTTCGCCGGCGCGGAACGGCGCTGGCGGGGGCGAGCAGGCACTGACATTCCGCGATCCCTCGGTCTGTGAGAGCAGGAGTACGTCCACGACTGGCGCATCACCGAGAACATGGGAGGCGGTAGATCGCCCTCCGGTTCAAGCGCGCGCCTCATGCTAGCCACCGCATCTGGTGTGTTGGCCCCGGCAAGGGGACCAGCCCAGGGGCAAGTTCACTTCGTCGAGAAATCAACATCGTTCCTCACGGGTGTGATATCTGTGCGCCCACGGCGCGCAACCAGCCCTCTCCGGCGAGCGGTTGACCGTTTCGCAGGATTTGCGCCCCACTCGCCGTTACGAAATCGGTGCCGTGGCTGGGAAGGGAGGGTCGATTTCTCGCCAACTACCGACCGTCAAGGCCGGTTGACCCCACCTGTCCGAGGGCGGAAGGACCGGCGGTAGGCGGCGGGTGTCGTGTGCACCAGGGACTGAAAACGACGCCGGAGGTTGGCGGCCGAGGACAGCCCGGTCCTGGCCGCGATCGCCTCGACGGGTAGATCCGTCTCCTCCAGGAGGGCACGGGCCGCCATCACCCGCTGCCCAAGCAGCCAGTGACCGGGACTGGTACCGAGCTGCTCGGCGAACCTGCGGGCGAGCGTGCGGGTGGAGACGGCCGCCCGGGAGGCGAGGTCGTCGACGGTCAGTGACTGGTGCAGGCGCTCGACGGCCCAGTCGAGGAGGGGCGCCAGGGTGTCCGGCGCGCGGTCGGGGGCCGGGGGCGTGGCGTACTGGAGCTGCCCGCCCTCGCGGTGCGGGGGCATCACCATGTGCCGGGCGACCTGGGCCGCGTAGGCGGCGCCCTGGTCCTCGCGGACCAGGTGCAGACAGAGGTCGACGCCCGCTGCCGTGCCCGCGCTGGTGGCGACGTCGCCCAGGTCGACGTAGAGGACGTCCGGCTCCACCTGGATCTCCGGGTGCCGGGCGGCGAGTTCGCCGGCCATGCGCCAATGGGTGGTCGCCCGGCGGCCGCTCAGCAGTCCGGCCTGCGCGAGGAGGAAGGCCGCCGAGCAGATCGCGACGATGCGGGCCCCGCGGCGATGTGCCTGCCGTATCGCGTCGACGACGGCCGGCGGGGCGGCGTCTGCACGCCGCTGCCAGCCGGGGACGATCACGGTCTGCGCACGCTCCAGTGCCGACAGCCCGTGAGGGACCGTCATGTCGTAACCGGCCTGTGTGGGCAGCGGGCCGGGGTGTTCGGCGCAGACCTCGAACGTGTAACGGGCGGGCAGGCCAGGCCGGTTCACGCCGAAGACCTCGGCGGCGCACGCCAGCTCGAACGTCGACTGCGGTGGCAGTAAGAGAGAGACCACCCGGTGAAGGCCCATGGCAGGAAAGTACCCCTGGGCGTCATTTCTGACCCTGGGGGCGGGGCACCTCGTCCGCGACCATGATCTCCATGAGCCATGACTCCGATGACATGCAGATCGTCCACGTCGACGAGGTCGACCCGACCGAGGTCGCTCCCGGCATCGTCCGCAGACGGCTGCCGGCCACGGCACGGGCGCGGGGGTGGATGTACGACTTCGCTCCGGGCGCGGAGTGGCCCGACGTGGACGTGCACGACAGCGAGGAGCGCTACTACGTGGTGTCGGGGGAGTTCGTCGACCGTGGCCGGCGTCTCGGGGCGGGCAGCTACGTGGTGTTCGCGCCGGGCAGTGCGCATCGCCCGCGCACGGAGACCGGCGCGCGCATGATCGGGATCACGCTCCTCGGCTGACCGGCCGGAACCGTGCCGGGCTGTTGCTCACTTTCGGGTGAACGCCCACGGGCAGGGCCGGGGAGTGTGCGGCGCCCCGCGGGCTCCTGGCCCGGTCGGCGCAAGCTTCGGTGCAGGGGCCATGAGTGCACGGACAAGATTCGTACAGATCCGTGTAGTAAACAGCCGACTGTTGCTGAAATGTCCGCATTTGGCAACACGGGTCGGCGCTTCCTGGGCGGGGCGGGTGCGCGCGGCAAGGTGTGGGTCCTCGGCCGACGCCGGCCGAGAAGCCCGCACCCTGGTCTCTCCCGGATCACCGGAGAAGGCCACGGGTCCTGATCCGAAGGGGATCTTGTGTCTGCTTCCCTGACCGCTCGCCGTCTGACGGCCGCCGCACTCGCCGCCGGGGCCCTCGCGGCGGTGACCGCGCTGCCGGCCTCCGCCGACCACGGCGACCGCCGCGGCGACCGCCACGGCGACCGGAACCAGGTCGTCATCAGCGCCGTGCAGTACGACCCGCCGGGACGTGACGACCGCTCCAACCGTTCCCTGAACAGGGAGTGGGTGGAGATCACCAACACCGGTCGGCGCAGCGTGGACCTGGACGGCTGGACGCTGTCCGACCGGGACGGCCGGACCTACGAGTTCGACCGTTTCCGTCTCGACGGCCGGTCCTCGGTCCGCGTCCACACCGGCACCGGCCGCGACAGCCGCACCGACGTCTTCCAGGACCGTCGCCGCTACGTGTGGGACGACCGCTTCGACACGGTGATCCTGTCCAACGAGCGGGGCCGTGAGATCGACAGCGAGTCCTGGGGTGGTCGCGGATACCACCACCGCCGCTGACGCCCGACCCGCGCGAGGGGCGATCGCACCATGACCGGGAGTCCTGCCACGGCGCCGTGGCAGGACACCCGCGTTCCAAGGGCTCCTCCCCGCCGCCTACAGCGGGCGGAGGGACCCCGGTCGGCAGTCGTCGGGCAGCGCCTGGGTGCGGGCGATGAGCAGGGCCACGTCGTCGTGGCTGGCCGGGGCCCGGAGCCGTTGGAGCAGTTCGTCGCAGGTCTCCTCGATCGAGTTGTGCGGTGACGACAGAAGGCTCACGAGATCGTTCAGGCGCTCGTCGATCGGGTCGAAACGGGTCTCGACCAGCCCGTCGGTGTACAGGACCAGCTGATCGCCGGGTCGCAGGTCGAGTGTGGTGGTCTCGAACGGGACGCCGCCGACCCCCAGCGGCGTGCCCGTGGGCAGGTCGAGCAGCTCGGGCGGCCGGCCGGCACGCATCAGGACCGGGGGCAGATGGCCCGCGGAGGCCACGTGCAGGCGGCAGTCGTGCGGGTCGTAGACCGCGTAGACGCAGGTGGCGAGGTACGGGTCCAGCCCTTGGGTGATCTTGTCGAGGTGGGTGAGGATCCGGGCCGGCTCCAGGTCCAGGTCCGCGAGCGTCGAGGTGGCGGTGCGCAGCCGGCCCATGGTGGTGGCCGCCGGGATGCCGCTGCCCATGACATCACCCACCGCGAGGGCGGTGCGGTCGCCGTCGAGGGGGATCACGTCGAACCAGTCGCCGCCCACCTCGCTGAAGGCCAGTGCGGGCCGGTACCGGGCGGCGACCTCCAGCCCGGGATGGCGCGGCGACAGCTGGGGCAGCAGACTGCGCTGCAGTGTCTCGGCGGCGCTGCGGATGTGCTGGTGCAGGACGGCGTTGTCGATGCTGAGCGCGGCGGACGAGGCGAGTTCGCAGGCGAGGGTGAGGTCGTCCTTGTCGAAGGGCTGCGGGTTGCGCGCGCGGGCCATCCCCATGACGCCGATGATCTGTCCGCGGGCGATCAGCGGGACCGCCATGTCGGTGTGCACACCCGCCTGGGCGAGCAGCTGGGCGGCGTGGTCGTTCTCGGCGATGCGCGGGACGTCCTCGCTGTTCAGATGCGTGATCAGGACCGGCTTGCGGGTGCGGACGCAGTGCGCCGCCGGGTGTTCGGTGTGGTACGTCGTGAGGCGCCCGGGAGCGACGACCGCCTCGGCGGCGTCCGTGGGGTAGGCGGTCTTCACCGCCAGCGCCCGGAACAGGGCCGGGCCGTCGCCGAAATCCGTCCGCCCCGTCTGCAGGACGGAATCCAGCAGGTCCACCGCGACCAGGTCGGCCAGGTCGGGGACGACGACGTCGGCCAGTTCCCGGGCCGTCCGCTCCACCTCCAGGGTCGTGCCGATGCGGGCCGAGCCGTCGGCCATCATGCGAAGGCGCTGCTGCGCCCGGTCCGCCTGCCTGGCCGCCTGGTACCGGTCGGTGATGTCCACCACCACGTTGGCGATGCCCAGCACGTGCCCGCGGTGGTCCTCCAGCCGGTACAGCGACATGGTCCAGGCGTGTTCCTGCTGCGGCTCCGCCCCGATGCGGGCCACGAGCTGCCGGTCGACCACCGGGACGCCGGTGTCGAGGACCTCGCGCATGCAGGACTCCGCGCTCAGGAACGACTCACCGGGCAGGACCTCCCGGAACCTCCTGCCGATGTGTTCGGCCTCGGACAAGCCGTGCATCGACGCGAGGGCGGGGTTGACGGCCAGGTACCGCAGGTCGGTGTCCAGGACGGACAGCCCGATCGGCGCCTGCGCGACCAGCCGGTCGGACAGCGCCAGCTTGCGCTCCACCTGCAGCAGCGTGGACCGGTCCGTGGCCAGCCCCAGCGCGTAGTGCTCGCCCTGGTTGTCCGTCAGCCGCATGTTGCGGAACTCCACGACCCGGGTGCTGCCGTCCTTGTGCCGGATGGGGAACGGTCCGGCCCAGGACTGGCCCGTCATCATCACCTCGGCGAACAGCCCGATCGCCGCGTCCCGGTGCTCGGGGTGGAGGAGCAGCTGCGCCGCGTACTGTCCGAGCGCCTCACCTCGGGTGTAACCGAACAGTTCGTCGGCCTGCGGGCTCCACATGTCGATCCGGCCGTTGGCCTTCACCAGCACCGCGGCGACACCCAGCAGATCCATCAGCGCACTCGGGTCCGACGCGCCGTCCTCCGGACGATCGGCGTGGTCCAGGCGCCGCGCTGGGCTCATCGCACTCATCCTTCCGCCCGCCGACCCGTTCCACCGGCGTATCCAGCCATACTGTGCCCACCGGGCTGGTCTGGCCATCGTTGCAGTCCACGCCGCCCAGCCCCTCGCGTGGACCGTCGCGGTCGGACGCGACCAGGACATGATCGACACCCCGGTGCCGTGACCGGACAGGTGCACCGCGTTGCCGCCTCGGCGGCCGGCGGCTGGGGGGGCTGATCATGTACCCGCGTGCATCTCGCCCCATGCGGACGGGGTGCCCATGAGGTGGGCGCTGCTCGGAGGGTTCGTCCGGGCGACGATCCTCGGAGTGCTCGGCGCGGTGTACCGGGACGCAGATGACGACACGTCAGGCGACAGGTGGGGGCCGACCGTTGAGGGCTGCCGTGACGGGTCTGTGATGCGCAAGGGGGCAACGAAGGGTGTCCGTCGGGTGTCGGACAGGTGAGTGCTCGGTGAAGAGCATCCCCTCTGGGTGTCCTACGTGCGACAAGGAGGCGTTGATGAGACGTCCCGTCCGCAGATCCCTCGTCCGGACGATGCTGGGGCTGGTGACGGCCGCCGTGGTGGCGGCCGGCTCCGGTTCCGGTGCGCCCGTGCTGGCCGCCGAGCGTGAGCCGGCGCCCCTGCCGGTGCGGATCACCGGCGAGAGCCGCGTGGATCTCTCGCTCCAGGGCGACAACGGTGATCCGGCCGAGCCGCAGATCATGCTGCGGCTCGCGGCTCCCGGCAGTGAGGAGCCCGGCGAGGACGGTGAGGTGCCCGTCGTCCACCAGGGCGACTACAAGATCGAGATCGAGGTGGGGGGTCTCGCGCAGGTCGCGGAGGCGAAGCTCCCCTGCGGCCCGGGCCCCTGGGGTGCCACCTGCGAGGGCGACCGGATCCGCGCGGGCGAGAAGGCCAACGTGATCGGCGGTATCCGCCTCGACGTCCCCGCGAACGGGTCACCGCGGCGACTGGGTGAGATCACGGTCAGGGGCGAGGGGGAGGGCGTCGAGTTCACGCCCCTGCACATCGAGGTCGTGGTGAGCGACTCGCGGATCGTGAGCCGCCGGCTCTCACCGCCCGGTGTCGGCGTGGGGCATACCTGGAACGCGCCGCTGGGCCTGCGCAACGCCGGCGGCGCACCCGCCGACGGCGTGGTGCTGCGCTTCCGCGGCACCCGCGGGCTGAGCTTCCTGGACCGTCACGGCAACTGCGTCTACCGCGACACCACGGACGGTGACCTGCAGGGTCAGGGCACCGACGCGATCTGCGCCTTCAGCGACGTCGTCGAGGCGGGCGCGGCCTACGCGGTGGCCGAGCCCCTCAAGGTGAAGCCCCTCCCGTTCGCGTTGAACGACAGGTTCATCTACAGCTTCGCTCCGGCCGACGCCGAGAAGGCCAAGGCCCTGCTGGCGACGGACGGTTACACGCCGGGCACCGGCGCACCGCTGACCTTGGAGAAGGTCCCCGACGCTCCTCCGTCCTCCTACTGGACCGAGGGCTCGGCGTGGCTGCCGTTCGACAACTCCTACGACATCCTGATCACCGGTGACTCCGCGCGCGGCGCCGTCGGGGAGACGGTGACGGTGGACGTCGGCTTCCGCAACCTCGGCCCGGCCTGGGTGCGCGGGCTCGAACCGCCGGACGACGACCCGATGCTCACGTACGTCACCGTTCCGCCGGGCGCCACGGCGACGAGGATTCCCGAGGACTGCTGGCCCGACCCCCACACCGAGGGGCTCTACGGATGCTGGGCGCACGCGCCGGTCCGGGAGGACGTGAACCTGACCTGGCCGTTCGAGCTGCGCATCGACAAGGTCGTGAAGGACGCCAAGGGCAAGATCCAGATGCAGCCCTTCGACTACCCGGACGAGCCCAACCACGAGAACAACGCGGCATGGATCGTCCTGAACCCCACCGCTGACGGCGGGAGCACGCAGGGGTCCTCCGGCGGCCCCTCGTCCGGTCCGAGCCCCAGTTCCTCCGGCAGCGGCGGCACGACGGGCTCCACCGGGACGACCGGCGGTGGCGGCTCGACCTCCTCCTCCGGCGGTTCCTCCGGCGGTTCCTCCGGCGGCGGACTCGCGTCGACCGGCGTCGGCGGCACGCTCCTCGTCGGGGGCGGCGCCCTCCTGGCGCTGGGGCTGGGCGCGGCGGTCGTGGTCGTCCTGCGCCGCCGGTCCGCGCTCTGACGCCGCTCCGCATCGCCCGCAGGGGTGCGGCCGCCCCGCCCGACGGCCGCACCCCTGCCGTGTCACGGGATGCGCAGGCTGTCCACGGCCTGCTCGTGCGTCCTGGTCACGGCCTTCTCGTCCGCCTGGGAGCCGACGGTGACGACCTGGACGACGTGGTCGTCGGTCAGGGTTTGCGTGGTCTCGACCGAGAGGTGGTTCCGGGCGTTGGTCAGATGCGCGTCCAGGCTGGGGCGGCCGTCCCTCGTGCCGGGCTTCTGACCGGTGAAGGTGGTGTCGCCGTACTCCTCGGCGAGTCCCTCGCGGGTCCCCTCGACGACCGCCTCCAGTTCGGCGGGCCCGGCTCCCTTCACGTCGACGACGAGGAAGTACACGAAGCCGTCGGAGGTCGGCGCCGTGTGTACACGTCCGTGCAGACCGCCGGCCTCCAGTTGCTTCGGCGTGGACTTCCCGGGCAGTGCGAAGGAGATGCCACTGGAGGAGTCGACGGCCCGCACCCAGTTCACGGCGGCGGGCGCGGTGCCGCGGTCCCCGTGGTCGCTGAGCGGGGCCACGGTCGCGGTCGCTCCGTCGAGGTGTGGTGGCGCCGGAGCGGCGAGAGCGCTGGAGGGCATCAGCACGCCTCCCGCCGCCAGGGCGGTCGGAGCCAAGAGCAGGACGAGGCGCTGTGTCAGGGAACGGCGAGCCATGAAGATCAGATCCTTCGTGAGGGGGTGGAGTCTTTCCGGGGACGTTCGCGTGACCCGTGTTTCGATTAGGCCTGGCGGGCAACGGCACGTCATGCCCCTGCTTTACGTGACACGAGAGGTCGGGACTTGACGGGCCGCGACCGCTGTGAGTCCGTCGACGGCTCCGGCCGTCGGCAGCGGGTCCCCCGCCGAACCGCCCGCCTGGAGGAGTAACCGGTGCCCGTATCCCTCGGTGAGGACGTCGTCGCGCTGCTGCGCCGCCCCAGTACCTGCTACCTCGCCACGACGATGCCCGACGGCTCGCCCCAGCTCACCCAGACCTGGGTCGACACCGACGGCGAGCACGTCCTGATCAACAGCGTCGCGTCGCACCAGAAGACGCGCAACGTCGCGCGTGACCCGCGCGTGGCGGTCGCGGTCTCCGATCCGACCCGGCCGAACTCCTACGTCCAGATCCGTGGCCGCGTGGTGCGCGTGACCACCGAAGGGGCGGTCGAGCACATCGAGTCGCTCGCGCGGAAGTACCTCGGCGGGCCGTACCCCTGGTTCGGCGGCCGCGACCAGGTCCGGGTGATGCTCGTCATCGAACCGGAACGCATCAGCAGCCCCCGCCTCGGGTGACGCGGCCGCCCATCGTGCAGCCCGGTGCGGCCACCTCGCGCGACGGCCGCGTGCCGCCCGGCGAACCCTGCTCGGTCCGCCGGGCGGCCGCTCGCGTGCCCGGGACTACCGGAGGCCGGCCGCGCGAACGATCGTCTGCGTGACGGTGTTGCCCCGGCTGTCACCCGCGTGGACCCGCAGGGTCAGGAACCGGGCCGCGGCGGGGGCACGCAGCGTCACGCTCACCCTGCCGTCGCCCTTGCCGCTGAGGCGCGCCGTCGTCCAGTGGGCGCCGTCGTCGTAGGACACCTCCACCTTCTTTGTGTGCACGGCCGCGTGCGGCCCGCCTTCCAGATGGACGGGGGTGACGAGCAGTGCGGAGTCGCGGGCCGCCCTACCGTCGTCGGACGTCGGCACGGCGTAGTCCAGCTGCACCAGGGGGAGTTGCTCGGTACCCTCCGTGCTCCTCGGCGGCGCGGACGTGAAGGTCCACTCGGTGCGGGTGGCGGTCGAGTACGGGAAGGCCTCCGTCGCCGTGCGGTCCGCGGTGTGCACCAGCCGGTACGTGCCCTTCTTCGCCGGGAGGGTTCCCCAGATCCCGCCGGCTCCCTGGGCGATCACCGTGTCGCCCTGGTAGAGGGTGGTCTCCTGCTGGGTCTCGGCGCTGCCGAAGGGCACGTAGTTGGCGTGGTCGCCGCCGGAGTCCCCCCAGGAGGGCACGGCGATGTCGACCTCGTTCCCGGTACGCACCGGCAGTTGGCCACCGCTGGTGATGCGGGGACGCACCACGGGCCCGAACCATGCGACGTCCGTCGTCCTGCCCGCCGGGTAGGTGACCGGACCTGACGCGCTGTAGGCGAGGGACTGGAGTTCGGCCTCCTCGGTCCAGGAGAAGCCGCCGCCGGTGCTGACGTAGTCGGTGCGGTGCGCTCCGGCGGTGCTCAGCCTGTTCGAGCCGACACGGTAGGTGGTCCAGGGGTGGACGTCGTAACGGTTCTCGTACACCTCGCGTCCGCCGGGGTTGCGGAAGGAGGTCTCGACCCGGGCCAACTGGTGGGAGCCCGGGGCGTAGACGAGGTCCGCCGGGATACGGCCGGTCCACGTGCGGACCAGGTCGTAGAGGTACGACGTGTCCGGGCGCGAGACGGCCCGCAGGGGCACGCTCCCCGTGGTGGCGGCGTCCACCCGGGCGATGAGCTTCTCGCCCTCCGTGCGGGAGAGCCCGGCGACCGCGAGGGACGACTTGACGACGGGCACACGCAGGCGGCCGTCCAGGTCGTTGACGAACAGCAGAAGCCGGACGCCCGCGGCCTGCGCGGCCCTGATCTGGTCGTCCGCGAGGTCCTCGTCGTCGGAGTTCCAGCGCACCACGGCCGCCCTGCCCGCGGCGTCGACGCCCTCGTAGTCCGCACCGAGGCCGGCGCCGGGGTGGATGACGTCGAGGTCGTGATCGCCCTTGGGCAGTTTCGTGGAACCGGGCAGGAGCCAGAGGTCGTCGAACTCCTGGTTGCCAGAGGTGACGGACAGCAGCGGCTCCTGATTGCGCCAGCGCGTGGTGAGGTACTGCTTCCCGTCACCGCCGGGTGCGGTCGGGGCGGTCCAGACGCTGTCGTAGCCGTCGCCGATCAGGGTGCTGTCGGTGACCGAGGAGCCGTCCTGGAAGCCGCGGTGGTAGTCCAGGCGCTGTGTGAAGGTCTCCGTCCGCCGGGGTGTGACCGGCGTGATCCGGCGGAGCCGGGTGCCGTCCAGCACGAGATCGGTGGGGCCGGTCACCTCGACCTGAGGGATGATCATGCGTGCGTATCCCGCGGACGCCGCACCGTGCGTGCCCTCCACGCGGAAGTCGGCGTAGACGGTGTAGCGGCCCGGGGGCAGGATCTCGTCGGACTCGCCGCCGCCGTAGAGGAAGGTGCCCGCGTACTCGTCGCCCTTGCGGTAGAAGGTCAGCGTTCCGTCGGTGGGCTCGCCGGAACGGCCGGTGATCTTCGTGCGCACGTGGAAGTGCCGCTGCCCCGTGCTGACGCCGAGCAGGGTGCGGGTCAGCGCGGTCCCGCCGCTGGACGCCGTCAGGTGCCCCGTCCAGCGCTGTCCGGTGCCGGCCTTGCCGAGGTCCGTGGTGACCGTCGCGGTGGCGGTCGAACCGGCGGGCACCTCGACCCGGCCGGGAGCGACGGTGAAGACGCCCGCGGGCACGCCCTCCGCGTCCACGGTGAGGTCCAGCGTGACGGGCTCGGTGCCGGTGTTGGTGAAGGTGGCCTTGGACTTCACCGTGCCCTCGCCGGTTCCCGCCGGGTGGATACCCGCGTCGAGCTTCCCCGTCGCGGTGACCCGTGCCGTCGCCGAGGCGGCCCTCACCCGGCCGTTGCCGCCGTCGTCGGCACCGATGGCCGGTGTCGGTTTCGCGGTGCTGATCAGCGCGTCCTTGATCTGCTCGCCGGTCCAGCCGGGGTGGGCGGCGGCGACGAGCGCGGCGACACCGGCCACGTGCGGGGTGGCCATGGACGTGCCGCTGGCGCTCATGTAGGAGCCGGTGCCCGAACCGATGTAGTGCGATCTCGCCGCCAGGATGTCGACGCCGGGGGCGGTGATCTCGGGCTTGAGGGCGTCGTCGCCGTAGCGGGGGCCCCGGCTGGAGAAGTCGGCGATGGCGTCGGCGGAGTCCACGGCGCCGACGGTCAGCGCCGCGTCGGCGGTGCCCGGCGACCTGACGGTCCGGGCGCCGGGACCGTCGTTGCCGGCCGCGATGGTGAACAGGGCGCCGGTCTCGGCGCTCAACTCGTTCACGGCCCGGGCGAGCACCGTCTCGCCGTCGGCGTTCTCGCTGCTGCCCAGGCTCATGCTGACGACCCGGGCGTGGGCGTCCCTGGCGGCCCACTCCATGCCCGCCACGATCCAGGAGTCGTAGCCGAAGCCCTGGTCGGACAGGACCTTGCCGACGTGCAGGTCCACGCCGGGCGCGACACCCTTCTCCTTGCCGTCGGAGGCGGCGCCGCTGCCGGCGATCGTGGAGGCGACGTGCGTGCCGTGGCCGTGGCGGTCGACGATCGTCTCGCCGGGGACGAAGCTGACGGAGTCGGCCACGGCGTCCCGCAGGTCGGGGTGCTCGGGGTCGTAACCGGAGTCGAGGACGGCGACGTCGGTCCCGGCACCGGTGTTCCCGCCGGCCCACACCTCGGGTGCGCCGATCTGCGCGACCGAGTCGCTGAGGGTGGCCTCGGCGCGGCCGTCGAGCCACACCTTGGCGACGCCCCCGCGCAGCGCGCCGCCGTCGCCGGAAGTCGTGGCGTCGAGGCCCGCCTCGGCACCGGTCAGCGCCTTCCACAGGCCGTCGGTGTCGTCGCGGTCGGCGGCGAGAGCCACGCCGTTGACGCTGGTGAGGGGCCGGACGCCGGTGACATCGGCGGGGAGGGAGCGGGCGCGCCCGCGCAGTGCCGAGGCGGATGCGTCCCCGCCCCCGTAGGTGATGATCAGCGGCAGTCGGGGGAGGGAGTCGTCGTCGTAGCCCTCCTCCATCAGGCGGGTGACGTTGAAGAGTTGGTCGTCGAGCGCCCCTGACGCCAGATAGGCGCGCGCGGAGTCGGGATAGACGTAGGTGTCACCTCCCACGGTCAGCACCCGGGCGCCGACGGGCTCGCCGTCCGGGCCTTGGACGCTGAGGGTGCCGGGGCCGCTGCCGGCGCCCGGGGTGACGGTGACCTCGTCACCGGTCACCAGGGTGATGGTGGCAACGTTGTCAGAAGGGATGGAGGGACCGGCCGAGTGTGCGGCCGACGGGATGTCCGCGGAGGCGGGCACGAGCGGGGTCGCCGCTGTGGCCAGGAGGACGGCCGCGACGACGAGCAGGCGGCGCCCTCTTCCGGACGAGTGGTGTGCCAACGGAGTCCTTCGACTTGAATGGGTGTACAGGTCGACGGGAATCTATGCCTTCGTACGGCACCTCGGGAAGACCCGGGAACGTGGGGAGCCTCACGGCAATGGGGTGGCGACACAGGGGAGTTGAGGAAGCCGGGAGATCGGGCACCGCCCGGCCGGGTGGTGCTTCAGGAAGGCCCGGCGGAGCGGAACAGCCGGGGCAGGACGACGCGGCCGACGGCGGCGATCGCGGCGATGTCCTCTTCGCGGGGGCGGGCGCCCTCCGGCAACAGGTGGGCGAAGCCCTCGACGGCCGCCGCGTCGACCTCGATGTGGAACTGCAGGCCCCACGCCCGGGGGCCGAGCCGGAACGCCTGATGCCGGTACCGGTCGCTGGAGGCGAGGAGCACGGCTCCCACGGGAAGGGTGAAGGTGTCCTGGTGCCAGTGGAAGACCGGCGTCCGCCGGTCGAGCCCCTGGAGCAGGGGGTCGTTCTCGGCGGCCGGTTCGAGCGTGACCGTTCCGGCGCCGATCTCCGGCTCGGGCCCCGGGGACACCCGCCCGCCCGCCGCCGCGGCCAGCAGTTGTGCCCCGAGGCACACCCCGAGCACCGGCACCCCCTCGCGCAGGGCCCGGCGGAGCAGGTGGCGTTCGGCGGCGAGGTGCGGGTGGCGGCGGTCGTCCAGGGCGTTCATCGGCCCTCCGAGGACCACGAGTCCGCCGGCCCCGCGCAGGCCGGGCACGGGATCGCCGTCCCACAGGTGATGCACCGTCAGCTCCGCGCCGGCCTCGGCGGCGGCGCCGGTGAGGCCGGCGGGACCCTCGAACGGGACGTGCTGCAGGACGTGCCACGGACGGTCGGACATGCGGGTCACCTCGGGTGGGGCGGCGAGCTCGGTCGGGCGGGTGGGGCCGGGGGAGCGGCACCCGGCCGGTACGGGGGTGAGGGGGCCGGGTGCCGCTCGGTCCGGGGTCGCCGGACCGCCCGCGCTGCTCTACGGGCAGGGGGACTGCTTGAAGGGCCGGACGGCTACTTGACGGGCAGGGGGACCGGCGGGAAGTCGACCTCCGTGCGGCCGACGGAGTTGAAGTAGTTGGTGAACACGTTCAGGGCCACGTTGGCGACGATCTCGCCGATCTCCCCGTCGCCGTGACCCGCGGCGCGGACCGCTTCGAGGTCCTCGTCGCCGACGAAACCGCGGGTCTCCAACACCGTACGGGCGAACTTCAGCGCCGCCGCGGTCTTCGGGTCGGACGCCTCGGCCTCGCCCGCGGTCCGCAGGTCCGTGGCGCTCACGCCTGCCCGCTCGCCGAGCACGTGGTGCGCCGCGTAGCAGTACTCGCAGGAGTTCTCGGTGGCGGCGACCAGCGCGATCTGCTCGCGGGCCGCACCCGACAGGGAGCCCTTGGACAGCGACCCGCTGAAGGACAGGTACGCGTCGAGCACGGCGGGTGAGACGGCCATCGCGCGCATCATGTTCGGCGTCACGCCGAGCGCCCGGTCGACCTTGGCGAGCAGTGTCTTGGCCTCGGGGCCGGCGGTGGCGGGATCGACGACGGAGAGTCGGGGCATGGGGGTGTCCTTTCACGGAGTGTGCGGCACACACGCGTTTATTTGGCACTGCCAACTTAGATTGGCAGTGCCTACAATTGCAAGGACCGATCTCCAGGAGGGTCCATGACGGACGTGCCGGGCATGCCGCCCCACGAGCAGCTGATGGTGGGCCTCGCGCGGCTCGGTCAGGCGCTGCGCATCAGCAGCTATCGCAACGCCGGCCCGTACCGGCTCTCGCCGCTGCAGGCGGACATCCTCACGCTGCTCGCCGGGGACCCCAGGCCGCGCCGTCCCGGTGAACTGACCCACACCCTGGCCTCCACCGCCCCCACCATCAGCGACGCCGTCAAGACGCTCACCACGAAGGAGCTCGTGGAACGACAGCGCGACCCGGCAGACGCCCGGGCGGTCTTCCTGACCCTCACCGACGCGGGGCGCGCCGAGGCCGAGCGGCTGGTCCGCCTGCCCGACGAGTTCGCCACGGCCATGGACACCCTGACCCCGGACGACCTCGCGGCCATGTTGCGCGGCGCCAGCAGCATGATCAGGTCGCTCCAGGACCACAAGGCGATCCCCGTGTCACGGATGTGTCTGACCTGCGACCACTTCCGGCCACAAGCGCATCCGGGCACGGACCGGCCCCATCACTGCGCCTTCGTGGACAACGCCTTCGGCGACGGGGAACTGCGTCTGGACTGCCCCGATCACGCGGACGCCACCGGATCGGGGCACTGACGGGGCCGAGCAGAGGCTTCGAGCACCCCGGTCGGCGGGCACACTCCCGGCACATGGGGTGCGCCGGTACGGGGCGGGCGGACTCCGGCCGAGGGGGTGCCGTGCCATGACCGGAACGGGGAGTGTCCAGGAGACGCCGCACGAGATCGCGCTGTTGGCCGGCGGCTCGCGCGCCGCGGTCACCGTGGCCGTCGTGGCCCTGCATCTGCGGGGCGCGGTGGAGGCCGGAGCGCCGGGCACGCTCCGGGCGATCGAGGGCGAGGCGGGCCGCGCCCTGCCCGCGCTCCCCGAACCGGGCCGGTTCCTGGACGGGTCGGCGGACCCCGAAGGCGGGCAGCCGGCCGTCGTCACGGGCGCGGTGCGCGCGTCGTACCTGGAGAGCGCGGTGTACCACTGCCTGCACGAGCCGTGCGAGATACGGGAGTTGGTCCGGCACGTGGATGTCCGCTGGGCGCTGGCGGAGGTGCGGGTCGGCCTCGCGGAGGCGGGGCTGCTGCGCTATCCGCTGCTCGGTCCGACCAGGGCCGCCAGGCAGCGGATGAGGCTGCTGCGGAAGGCGCACCCGCCGCCGGAGAGCCGACTCGGCTCGTCGTACGACGACAAGCTGCTCGCCGTGGCCCTGCACGGTGAGCCGGCTCTGCGCGTGCTGGTGCCGCGTTTCGCCTTCCGGGCCGGTCTGACCGACCGGGTCCGGATCACGGCCAAGGACCAGTTCCGCAACTCGCCGCGTGGAAGCACCTACGGCGGCAACGGAGGCTACTTCACCTGCGGGAGCGGTGGCGGCGGGGGAGGCGGCGGGGACTGAGCGCGTCGGGACGTGCCCGCCTTCGCCGGGACTGGCCCCCGAACGGCGCCGACGTTCGCGGGAACGGCGTGCGCGCCACGGGGGCGAGGCGGCCAGGTGGGCGTCGGCATGGCCACGTGAAGCCCAGGAATCCGGCGACGGCGAAGATCGGGCGATGCCGCGTTATCGTCGACTGGGTGAACGGAAGAGCGCCTGACATGCGCCGGCTCTCCAGCGACGGAGACCTTCCTCCGACCGCGGTGGTGCCCCACGGAGGCGGTCCGTGCGCGGTTGCCGAGCGGCCCCGCGCACGGCGTTCCGGCCGTCCCGTGCCGCTCCGACGCCCCGCCGCCGAGCTCGGCGCTCCACGGCGTTCCGGTCGCCCCCGGCTCCCCACCCCGGCGGAACACGTCCTGCCGCACGCACGTTCACTCCACTCGTCAGGGGCGGCGCCCCGCCGGTAGCCGCACCGCACAGGACCCCCGCTGGAGCACCGAAGTGAGCACTGCCACCACCGCGACCTCCCCGGCCCCGCTGCTTCGCGTCCTGCGGCGGCTGATGCCGCACCCTCCGTGGCTGCTGGGCCCCCTCGTGGTGATCGTGGCCATCCCGGTGGCGGACGCCTTCCTTCCCCCCGACATCCACCTGGCCCACCTGCTCACCGTCGCCACCGCGGTCACGGCCGTCGGTGCCGGACCCCGCGCCACGGCCGCGGTGGGCCTGGCCGCGCTCCTGGCGCTCACCGCGGCCGGGCTGGAGCGGCACGCCCTGACGAGTGAGAGCGTGGTGGTCGAGTGGTGCGCGCTGTTCGCCGTCTCCGCCATCCTGGTGGCGTTCGCGCATCTGCGGAACCGGCACGAGCAGGCGCTACGGCGGGCACGCTCGGTGTCCGACACGGCCCAGCGCGTGGTGCTGCGTCCGCTCCCGGACCGGGCGGGACCGTTGCGGCTCGCCTCGCAGTACCGCAGTGCCGACGCCGACACCCAGGTCGGCGGCGACCTGTACGCCTCCGCCCGCACCGCGGGATCCACCAGGTTGATCATCGGCGATGTCCGCGGCAAGGGACTCGCCTCGATCAGCGACACGGCGATCGTGCTGGGAGCCTTCCGTGCCGCCGCCCACCGTGAGATCCCGCTGGCGGAGCTGGTCTCCTACGTCGAGGACGCGATCCGCTGGGGACTGGCCGAGTTCTCCTCGTCCGCGACGGAACTCGCCGAGCGGTTCGTGACCGCCGTACTCGTGGACATCCCCGACGACGAGCAGGTCCTGCATCTGGTCAGTTGCGGGCATCCGCCGCCCCTGCTGGTGTGCGGGTCGAACGGCATCGTGACGACGTTGCAGGCGGCGGAGATCGCGCCGCCGCTCGGTCTGGCCGTCGGACCGGCGTCCCCGCTCTCGTACGTCCCGGCCACCTTCCCCTTCCGTGACGGTGACCGCCTGGTCCTCTACACCGACGGGGTCACCGAGGCCCGCGACCCGGCCGGCAGCTTCTACCCGCTGGCCGAACGCGTCGCCAAGCGGGCGGACCACCAACCCGGACCGCTCGTCGAGGCCATCACGGCCGACCTGTGCGAGCACGCCGGGGGCCGGCTGGTGGACGACATGGCCCTCGTCGTGGCGCAGCGGGGCCCGGACCCGGTGCCGGCCGACCGGGGCCGGTGACGCGGCCCGTCATCGCTCACCCGTCGGCGGCGCACTCGGCGCGGCCGGCAGCGTCCGTCCCAGGCGGGCCAGCGGGGACGAAGCGATCACCACGGGGGACAGCAGCATGCCCGCGGCGGCCGCGAGGAGACTGGCGCGCAACCCCCATTGCTCGGCGAGGAACCCGCCGAGCAGGGAGCCGAGCGGGGCCAGCCCCATGCCGACACACGTGATCGTCGCGGTCGCCCGGCCCTGCATCCCGTCCGGGGTGACCGTCTGTCGTACGGCCATGAGCGCCACGTTCACGAGCTGACCGCCCGCTCCGAACACGAAGCTGATCGCGAGGAGCGCGGCAACCGTCACCGCGGTGGAACCGTGCAGCGCGGGCACGCACAGGAACACGCCGTCGCCGAGTGCCGCCGCGGCCACGAGGACGGGGCCGTACCCGAACCGAGGCGGCAGCCGGGCCGCCAGCACCGAGCCGAGCAGCGCGCCCGGCCCCGTCGCAGCGAGCGCCAGGCCGACGGCGGCGCCGGACAGGTGCAGTTCCCGCGGCAGGAAGAGGAGATAGACGGTCATCACGGCCGCGAAGGACAACTGGAAGGCGGCCGAGGCAAGGCACACGGTCCGCAGCGCGGTGTCACCGACGACGAAACGGAGACCCTGGTGGATCCGCCGCCAGATCCCGCACGGCCGCACCGGGCGTTCGGGGACCGGTTCGACGCGGCGGATCCGGCGGATCGACAGGAACGACAGCGTGAAGAACAGGGCGCTGGAGGCGGCGGCGACCGGCGCCGACAGCAGGGACACCAGGGCACCGCCCAGTGCGGGCCCGCCGATCTGAGCCGCGGACCGGCTGCCTTCCAGCGCGCTGTTGCCCCGCACGAGCTGGTCGCGTCGCACCAGCCGTACGAGGAAGGCCTGGTACGCCACGTCGAAGAACACGGAGAGGGACCCGACGACGAAGGCGGTCAGGAACAGCGCGGACAGACCGAGCCGCCCGCACAGGCCGGCCACGGCGGCGGCCGCCAGGGCGACGGTCCGGGCGACGTCCGCCAGCACCATCACCGTACGAGTGCGCCATCCGTCCACCCACGCGCCGACGAGGAGCGAGAGCAGCAGTACCGGCGCCTGACCCACGGCGCGCAGGACGCCCAGCTCGTTGCCGTCGGCGTCGAGCGTCAGGACGGCGAACAGCGGGAGGACCACCAGAGCCGTGTGCTCGCCGAGTTGGGAGGCGGTCTGCCCCAGCCAGAGTCTGCGGAAGTCGCGGTCACGCCACGGTCCGGACGGGACGGGGTCACCGGAGGAAGGGGAACGGGGGCGGGAAGCGGTCGGCACAGGGATTCCCGGGGTCGCGACGACGAAGCCCGCCACCGGGCACCCGGCGGGTGCGCCGACGGTTCAGGCAGGAGAAGGCTCGCTGTGCCGCGACATCAGGGGCAGCACGCGATGACGGGCCGAGGGGCCTACGACGTCAACGCGCGCTCGAAAGACCGGGCACCTGCAACTCCTCGGGGTTCGACCAGCCGCACCGGGACTTTAACGTTCGCCGGCCGGGCGCGAAAGGGATTTACGCGCGTCCGGGAAGCGCCGGCGCACCGGCGCTTCCCGGACGAGGCCGAACGCGAGCAGGGCTCAGTCGCGCGGTGCGCCGTGGCGCGACGCCCGGTCATCACGCATCCGCGACGGCTCGCGATCCTGAGCGGTGGACGTCGTGGGCGTCGCGGACCGCGTCGCTGCGGACCGGGGCAGCGGGACCGGCGCCTGCCGTGGCGTGCCCGCGCGCCGGGCGGAGCGGGACAGGAACATCAGCGAGACGCAGGCGGCCACGTGGTTCGCGCTGCTGAGCACGGAGTCGGGCGGATTCACCGCCGGTCGCGGCCGGGCAGTTGCCCTGCTCCCGCCGGGAGCGGTTCCCCCGCCAGGCGGCTGTCGCGATGCCGCTGCTCCCGCCCCTTGCTGCGCAGTTGTCCGGGGGCGCTCCCGGTCGCCAGCCGGAAGGCGCGGCCGAAGGCGGAACCCGAGGCGTATCCGACGGCGGTGGCGATGGAACCCACGGGACGGTCGGTGTTCGCGAGCAGGTCGGCCGCGAGGAGCATGCGCAGCCGCGTGAGGAAGTCACCGGGGTTCATTCCGGTCTCCCGCGTGAAGTGCCGGATGAACGTCGCCCGGGACATGGAACCGAGGGCGGCGAACTTCTCGATGCTCCAGTCGTACGAGGGATCCCGGAGCACCGCCTCGGTCACGGTCCGCACCGACTCCTCCGCCGAGGCGAGCCACACCGCCTGCCCCAGTCCCCGCGTGCCGCGCAGGGCCATCGTCAGCAGGACGTCGCACAAGGCGTTCAGGATCGCGTCGACACCCGGGTCGGCATGCCGAGCCTCTCCCCGCATGAACTCGCTGAGCGGACCGATCGGTCCGAGCCGCCCGGCGGATGGGGGATCGACGCGGGCGGTCGCCCCCAGCGGCACATGGACCACCTCGGGAAGCATGTCCATCAGGATCTGTGCCGGGCCGGGCTCCCAGAGGTAGTGACCGCAGAACAGGTCGACGGGCGCCTCCTCCCCTCCCCGCGCGGCATCCGTCGCGTGATCCGCGTCCTCGGCCGTCGCGTTGCCGATCAGTTCGTACGGCCCCGTCTCCCGCCTCTCGACGCCCACGGCCGCGCGACGCCCGCGGACGTGCATCCGGTGCGCCGTGCCGCGAGGGAGCAGCACCATGTCGCCCGACACCAGCTCGATCACCCGGTCGGGGAGTTCCAGGTCGCACGCACCTCTCAGCAGCAGGTGGAAGGGGGCCCGGCCCTCCTCGGCCGCGTCGTTGTCCAGGGTGTAGCGGCCCGCGAGCAGGCATCGGACGTCGATGTGGCCCTGCAGGCGCGCCAGCCGGATCAGGCGGCTCAGTGCGTCCATGAAACGTTCTCGACAGAAAATGCGACATTTCAACCTTGGCCTGTCCGGACGGCGGAGGCAAGGTCGAAGTCATGGACACCTTGCACGTGGAACTCCTCGTCATCGGCAACAGCCCGGGCGGCAGGGCGCTCGCCGAGCGGATGAGCGCCGCCGGGTGCCGAGTGGTCCTCGTCGAACAGGTCCCCCGGACGGACGGCAGCCCGCGGCCCGACCCGCCCGATCCGCCCGGTCCGCCGCCCGGCCCGCCGCCCGCACCACCACGCGTGCCACCGGCCCGGCGTCCCCTGAACATCCCCGCCGACGCGAGCGAGGTGACGGTGATCCGGGGGCACGCACGCTTCGTCGGCGAGAAACGGGTGGAGATCCGCACGGACGCGGGCCGGCTCGTCGTCACCGCACGGACGATCATCGTCGACTCCGGCGCGGACCCCGCCCTCCCGCACCCCTCCGCCCCGCGCCCCGGCGCGAGTTCCCGCCCGCCCGAGGAGTGGAACCGGACCGCCGAGCCGGCCGCCCGCACGACGGTCCCCGGCACACCGCCGCACGGGACCGGCCCGGGGGCGGCCGCCGTGCGCGCGCTGTTCCACGACTCGTCCCTCAGCATGGCCGTCTGGGACCGCGCACTGCGCTGCGTGTGGTTCAACGACAGCGTGCACGACAAGGAGATCTACCACCGCGGCCCCGAGCCGGGCGGCCACGTGACCGACCTGGTCCACGTCCGGCACCCCGAGTTCCTGGAACGCGCCATGGCGCAGGTCCTCGACAGCGGTGTGCCGCTGCTCGGATACGAACTGTGGCCCGTCCTGGCGGACCCGGCCGAGGTCCGCTCCCACTACTTCCGCGTCTCCCTGGTCCCGCTCGACGGACCGGACGGCAGGCCGCTCGGCGTCTGCTCCATCGCCACGCGGGTGAGCGCCGAGCACGACGGCGGGCGCCACAAACTCCTGTGCGAGGCGGAGAGCCGCATCGGCACCGACCTGGACCCGCTGGTCACCAGCCAGGAGCTGGCGGAGACGGCGTTGCCCGAGCTGGCCGACTTCATCACCGTCGACCTCGTCGAGGCGGTGCCGTTCGGCAGGGAGCCCCTGCAGCACCTCAAGCCCTCCGGCACCGGCATCCCGGGCTTCTACCGCGCCGGCGTCGCCTCCGTCCACGACGCGCTGCGCGCGGCACTGCCCGCACCCGGGACGCCGGTCTACATCCCCCCGGCGTCCCCTCTGACCGCCGTGCTGAACAGCGGACGGTCCCACTTCGAGCCCGTCCTCGACCGCTCTCCCGGCCGCCGGCTGGACAGCGACCCGGAACGGGCCCGGATCATCGACCGGGCCGGCATGCACTCCCTCATGATCGTCCCGCTGCGGGCCCGCGGATCCGTGCTCGGTGTCGCCGTCCTCGCCCGCAGCCGGAACCCGGCGCCCTTCAGCAGGGCGGACCTGGCACTCGCCGAGGGCCTCGCGACGCGGGTCTCGCTGAGCCTCGACAACGCCCTGCGGTACGCGCGCGAGCGCACCGCGGCACTCGTGATGCAACGCGATCTGATGCCCCAGCGCCTGTCGGGCGGCAGCACCGTCGAGGTCGCCTCCCGCTATCTGCCCGCCGACACGCACGGCGGCGTCGGCGGCGACTGGTTCGACGTCATCCCGCTGTCCGAGTGCCGCGTGGCACTGGTGCTGGGAGACGTGTTCGGACACGGCATCGACGCCGCCGTGACCATGGGGCGGCTGCGCGCCATGGTCCGCGCACTCAGCAAGCTGGACGTGCCGCCCGACGAACTCCTCAGGCTCCTCGACGAACTCGTCGTCGACCTCGCCCGCGACCGGGACGACGGCACCCCCGTACCGACGACGGTCGCAGCGACGTGTCTCTACGCGGTGTACGACGCGACGTCGCGGCGCTGCGTGATGGCGAGTGCCGGCCACCCGCCGCCCGCGATCATTGCGCCGGACGGATCGGTGGCCTTCGCCGACGTGCCGCCGGGGGCGCCCGTCGGGGTGGGACTGGGCTCGTTCACATCCGTCGCGGTGACGCTGGAGGAGGGCACCGCGCTCGCCCTGTACAGCGACGGTCTCGTCGAGGGCGTCGACCACGACATCGACCGAGGGCTGCACCGGCTGAGGACCGTGCTGGCCCGCCCCGGCCACGACGCCCTGGACGACGTGTGCGTGTCGGTCGTCGACGCCTTGGCGCCGGAGGGACCGGTCGACGACGACATCACCCTGCTGCTCGCCAGGACCCGGCCCTGCGGCGGCTGACCGACCCGGCCCTGGGAGGTTCCGTGTCCCGACGCTTCGCGCACAAGGTCGTCCTCGTCACGGGGGCCACCTCCGGGATAGGGCGCGCGGCGGCGCGCCGCCTGGCGGGCGAGGGCGCGAAGGTCGTCCTGGCGGCCCGCGGACAGGAGGCCGGTGAGGCACTCGCGTCCGGCCTGCGCACCGTAGGAGGCGAGGCCACCTTCGTACGCGTGGACGTGACCGTCGAATCCGAGGTCGCGGAACTGGTCCGGGAAGCGGTGCGCCGCTACGGCAGGCTCGACGGCGCCTTCAACAACGTCGGAGCGCCCACGGCCGAAGGCCCGCTGACCGGGATCGAGGCCGCGGCCTGGCGGGCGGACCTGGAGCTGAACCTCGACAGCGTCTTCTACGGCCTCAAGCACGAGATCCCCGCCATCCGGAGCAGCGGCGGCGGCGCGATCGTGAACAACGCATCCGTGTGCGGCGTCGGCGCGCAACTTCGGCGGGCTTCCTACAACGCCGCCAAGCACGGCGTGATCGGCCTCAGCCGGTCGGCGGCGCTGGAGACGGCCGACGCCGGCATCCGGATCAACGCACTGGTCACCGGCGGTGTCGACACCCCGCTGTCGCGATCGCTGGCGCAGGACCAGCCGGGCCTGGCACCGCAGGACGCCTGGCGCGCGGCCATCGCGATGCACCCCCTCGGGAGGATGGCCCAGCCCTGCGAGGTCGCCGCCTTCGCGGCGTTCCTGCTGAGCGACGAAGCCGGCTTCATCACGGGCGCCGCGCTGACGATCGACGGCGGCATGACCGCCCGGCTGTAGTCAGGCGACGCCGTACGCGACGGCCAGCGCACCGACGGCGTCGGCCATGCACCGGCGCAGTTCCGCGGGCGCGACGACCTCGACGTCGGCACCGAGGCGCAGCAACTCGCCGCGGGCGTGCTCGGTGCTCTCCGTCGGGATGACCGCCTCGACCCATCCGTCGTCCCCGGCGGCCGTCGCGGTGGACTCGACCGCCCGCACCACCTCCGGGGGAAGGTTGTCGGGCAGGCGCCGGCGTCCTCGGGGGGACAGGCGGATGGTGGCCGTGCCGGTGAAGCGACGCGACCGGAACTCGTCGAGGTACGCGGTCCAGTGCGCGCCCAGGTCGAAGTCCCGCGGTCGCTCGAACCGCTCGTCGCTCGGCCCCGCGTCGAGTACCTGGGTGACGCGGTAGGTCGCGATCCGCCTCTCCGACGCGGCCACGAGGTACCAGACACCGGACTTGAGCACCAGGCCGTACGGGCGCAGGCGGCGGTCCACCTCCTGCGGCTCGCGCCAACGGCGGTAGCGCACGTCCACCGCGCGACCGGAGAGCACGGCATCGACGAACAGCGGCAGATACGGCGTCGGTTCGGGCTCCCGGTACCAGGCCGGGGCGTCCAGGTGGAACACCTCCGCGGTGCGCGCCGCCTCGTCCCGCAGCCCCGCCGGCAGCGCGGCCAGCAGCTTGAGCCGAGCCGCCGTCACCTCCGCCGAGAACCCCAGATCGGCTGCGGGGCCGGGCAGCCCTGCGAGGAACAGTGCCCGCGCCTCTCCCCGGCTCATCCCGGTCAGGCGGGTGCGGTACCCGTCGAGCAGTCGGTAGCCGCCTCCGCGTCCCGGCTCCGCACGGACCGGGATCCCGGCGTCCTGCAGACGTGCCAGGTCACGGTAGGCGGTCCGGACCGACACCCCCAGTTCGTCGGCGATCCCGCGGGCGGACACGCGGCCACGGGATTGCAGCAACAACAGCACCGAGACGAGCCGGCCGGCAGACATGCCCGCATTCTCCCCGAAAACCCTGACAGCCCCTGACACACGGCTGCTCTAGCGTCTGTCCACGCCCCGCACCGAACGAGGCCCGGGAACTCCCGTGCCCCTGCCCCCGGATGACAGACGAACAGGAGCCCGCCGTGCCTTCCCAGGACGCCGCCGTGCCCGCCCCT
This sequence comes from Streptomyces sp. NPDC089424, assembly GCF_044749345.1. NCBI lineage: Bacteria > Bacillati > Actinomycetota > Actinomycetes > Kitasatosporales > Streptomycetaceae > Streptomyces > Streptomyces sp. NPDC089424. The sequence goes on along the minus strand of NZ_JBIVHU010000002.1, from coordinate 591,012 downwards.
GCCCCTGCCGTGCCTCCTCAGCACGGCGCGGGCGGTCCCGCCGTGATCGAGCTGCGCCAGTACACGCTGCGTCCCGGCCGGCGCGACGAACTCGTCGAGCTGTTCGACCAGGAGTTCGTGGAAACCCAGGAAGAGGCCGGGATGCTCGTCCTCGGTCAGTTCCGCGATCTCGACGACCCGGACCGCTTCGTCTGGCTACGGGGCTTTGCGGACATGACGGCACGGCACCACGCGCTGACCGCCTTCTACGGCGGCCCCGTCTGGGCCGAGCACGGCCCGCGGGCCAACGCCACCATGGTGGATTCGGACGACGTCCTGCTGCTGCGACCCCTGCCCGGCCCCTCCGGCCTCGCCCTTCCACCGGGCGAGCGTCCCCCCGTCGGCGCGGCCGCGCCGGAGCGACTCGTCGCCGCCACCGTGTGGTCGTTCCGTCCCGGACGTCCCGACGGCGTGGCGCTGCTCCGGAACGGTCTCCTGCCCGTGATCCGCGAGACGGGCCCCGCACCGCTCGCCGTCCTCGGCACGGAGCCCGCACTCAACACCTTCGCCAGGCTGCCGGTCCGGACCGGCGAGAACGTCGCCGTGGTCATCACCTCGTACCCGGACGAGAGCGCCCGCCTGCGGCACCTCGCCGCCGTGCGGGCACATCCCCGCGCGCAGGACGAAATCCTGCCGCGCGTCGCGCGCGAACAGACGGCGCCACCTCGGACTCTCAGGCTGGCGCCGACGGGCCGCTCGCTCCTCACCTGACAGCGCGTTCACGGCTCACAGGAGCCGCCAGAGATGGTCGGCGGTGCCGTTGTCCGCGAACTGCACCACCTGGGCACTGTCGGCGGTGGACATCCGGTCCACGCCGAGGACCTTGCCGCTGTGCTTGTTGCGCAGCCGGAACCAGCCGTCGCCGTTGTCGACGCGGGTCCACAGGTGGTCGGCGGTGCCGTTGTCCGCGAACTGGACGACGATCGCGCTGTCGGCGGTGGACATGCCGTCCACCCCGAGGACCTTGCCGCTGTTCCCGTTGCGGACGAGGAACCAGCCCTCGCCCCGGTCCACGAACTGCCAGGCGTGATCCGCCGTCCCGGTGTGGGCGAACTGCACCACGCGGGCGCTGTCGGCGAGCGACATGCCGTCCACGGCGAGGACCTTGCCGCTGTGTTTGTTCTGGATGCGGCGGAACGGCGGTTCGGGGGTCCACGGCCGGCCCTGCGCGGACGCCAGGGGGAAGGCCGTGATCCGTAGCCGGGCGGCGCCCATCGGGATGAGGGTGACCCGTTCGACGGCGGCGGTCGAGCGGGCCGGGCCGTCCTGCAACGGGGCGACGACGTTCTCACCGTCGGCGATCCATTCCGGGATCCGGCGGGCGTCGGCGGTGATCCGCACGGGCACCGTCTCGTGGGTGAACGGGTTGTCGGGGACGGGCCCGCCGGTACGCGTCACGGTCGCCCGGATGTCGGAGGCCAGACCGTAGTTCCACGGGGTCGTGGCGTGCACCTCGTACTCCGGGAAGGCGTCGGTGCCGGCATACCGCACGTACCGCTCGCCGATCAGCAGCGAGTACGTCAGCGGCCCGTGGTCGACGCTGACCGCGCCGTGGTTGCCGGGCCAGGTCCGCAGGGTGGTGCGCTGGGGCAGTTGGAGCGTGACGGTGTCGCCGTCGCGCCAGGTCCGGTCCACCAGGGCGAAGGCAGGGCCGTCCGGTGCGGTGACCCGCTGCCCGTTCACCGTGAGACGCGGGCCGCGGCACCAGCCGGGCACCCGCAGCCGCAGCGGGAAGGCCACGGGTGCCGGGGTGGCGACGGTGATCGTGACGGTCTCGCCGAAGGGGTAGTCCGTCGCCGTGGTGAGCGTGACGGTCGTGTCCGACGCCCCGACCGCGGCGCGCACCTGGCTGGGCGCGTACATGGCGGCGACCAGGCCGTTGTCGGGACTGCCCAGCCACAGCTCCTCGGTGAAGTAGGGCCAGCCCATCCCGTAGTTGTGCGGGCAGCAGCGGTAGTTGTCGACGCCCGGCTGGAACGCCTGCATGGCGAAGCCGTTCTGGAACTGCCCCTGGGTCTTCGCGCGGTTGTCGAGGTCGACGCTGTTGGCGCTGGTGACGTAGTGGACGGCCTTGCCCTGCGGATCGAGCGCGGCCGGCAGCATGTTGAACGCGAGGTCCTCGCACCGGTCGGCCCACACGGGATCACCGGTGATGCGGGTCAGCAGTTCGTGGCTGGCCATGAACTCGACGATGCCGCAGGTCTCGAAGCCCTGCCGGGGGTCCCCGAAGTCCGGCCGGCAGTTCTCGTCCCCGGCGAAGCCGCCGCCCGGGAACTGCCCGTAGGCGCGCAGCACGTCCTCGTAGGCCCGGTACGTGGCGCGGGTGAGTTCGGCGGAGCCGTCGAACTGCGCGTACTGGGCCGGTTCACGAAAACCCTGGGCGATGTTGACGTTGTGCGCGCTGGGGCTCGCCCCCGTCCAGTTGGCGCCCCAGGTGTGCATCTTGGCGGCGAGCTCCACCAGGAACGCCTCTCCCGTGCGCCGGTGGAGCCAGTGCGCGATGTCCATCCCGTCACCCCAGCGGTAGGAGACCCAGCTGGAGTCGAACGCCGACTTGCCCTGCGCGTTCATGAAGCGCAGGAATCGGGTGACGAAGGGCACGATCCTGGTGTCGCCCGAGTACTCCTCCCAGGTGCGCAGTGCCATCAGCAGCGGCAGGAAGGGCCAGAAGTCGGGACCGCCGCCCAGCGAGGTGCGCAGGGCGCGCGGGCCGAAGAACCCGTCGCCCGCCTGCGTGGCCACGACGGCGTCGACCCAGCGGCGGGCGTTCGCCAGGGCGGCCGCGTCCCGGGTCGCCACGGCGAGGGGAACGTATCCGCGTAACCAGTAGGTGACTTCCTCCCAGCCCTGCTTGTCCGGGTTCACCCAGCCGGTGCTCGCGAAGTCCAGGAAGTGCGAGCGCTGCTCGTAGCGGCCGAAGAGGCCGGTCAGCAGCAGTCGGAGCTGGCCGGCCAGCCAGCCGCGCGCGGTGACGCTGCCGGCCGGCAACTTGCGGAAGGCGTTCTCGGCCGCGAGCGGCGCGGCGGCCGAAGCCGTCGGCGCGAGGCGGACGTTGAGCGTGACGGCACCCAGCGCGAGGGCGCTCGCGGTGAGGAAGGCGCGACGGTCGACGGTCATGGGGGAGCTCCTGTCCGGGCGGAGGAGAGGGGAGCGTGCCACGGTCGTTCCAGGCTCTGTATATCGTTGTAAAGATTGGTTGCTGACATGACAACACCTGGAGCGGGGTCACGTCCAGACGGCGGACCGGGGCGGCGCCGTGTCAGCGCAGTGCGGCCTCGCCCGTGTGAACGGCGCGCAGGGCGCGCGCGACCGTCTCCTCGTTCTCACCGACCGGGGCGACATAGTCGAGGACACCGCGCGCGGCGTCCTCCCCGAGGGTGCGGGTGATCACCCAGGTGGCGAGGTACTGCGAGGCCAGGCACCCGCCCGCCGTGGCGATGTTGCCCTCGCTGTGGAACGGCGTGTCCAGCACGGTGACGCCACGGGCCTCGACGAAGGGCCGGGTCTTGATGTCCGTGCAGGCGGGCATGTCCTCGAGGAATCCGAGCCGGGCGAGCACCAGCGCTCCGCTGCACTGGGCGCCGACCAGCTGGCGCGTGGGGTCGAGTCGCAGCCGGGAGATCAGCTCGTCGTCGGCGACGACGTCCCGCGCCTTGACGCCGCTGCCGATCAGCACCACGTCGGCCTCGGGCAGGAACTCCATCGGGCGCTGCCCGGTGACCTCGACGCCGTTCATCGATGTGACGACCGGCGTGGGAGTCGTGATGAAGGCCTCCAGGCCGTCCTTGCGGCACCGGTTGATCAAGGCGGAGGTGATGAAGCTGTCGAGCTCGTTGAACCCGTCGAAGGTGACCACCGCTACCTGCATCACAACTCCCTCGCCTGCGTCTTTCGCCCGCTTCTCCGCCTTGGGGGCCCGGCCCTTCTCCGCCCACCTTGACCGGTCCACTTGCAAAAGGCAAGTGTCATGTCGGGTGGTGAGCGGCGCTGTGGACCGGGCGTGTCAGGTGCTGAGAGGTGCCGCGGGGTCGGTGTCGGGCTCGCGAAGGGGCCGGAACTCCACGGCGACGACGCCGTCGACCGTGCGGCACAGGTCCTCCAGGGCGGGCACCGTCAGTTGTGGTGAGAGCCGTCCGGTGAGGATGACGTGTCCGTGCGTCACGTCCACCTGGACCGCCGAGGGGGCCTGTCCCAGCGTCTTGACCAGGACCTCCTCGACGATCTCGGTACGGATCGCCTGATCCTTGCGCAGGAAGACCCGGAGCAGGTCGCTGCGGCTCACCACGCCGATCAGCCGCCGGTCGTCGTCGACCACCAGCAGCCGCTTGATGCCGTGCCGTGCCATGACCCGGGCGGCCTCCACGACGCTCCAGTCCGCACGCGCGCACAGGGCGGGTGACGTCATCAGCCCCGCGGCGTCGGTCGCCAGCGCCTTGTCCGGCCGCGGGGGGACGCCCGGCGCCGCCGCGTCGTCGTCGTGGCCGCCCCATATCTTGTGCAGCAGGTCGGCCTCCGAGACCACTCCCACCGGGCGGTCCTCGTCGTCCACCACCGGCACCGCGGTGATGTCGTACTCCTGCAGCAGATGGGCGATCTCCTTGAACGGCGTGCCGCCCTGCACGCGCACGACGGCGGCGCTCATCAGGTCGCGGACCAGCAGGTGGTTCATTCGGGCCCGTCCTTCTTCCGACCGTCGCGGGAAGCGTCCAGTGGTGCCTGGGTGATGCGTCCGACTCGCATACCTCCACTGTGCCGGACGCGCCGTCCACCGGCGACGAGTGATCGTGGCCCGCCCGACACGACACCCGAGGCGTGGTGTCCTAACTGTCAGGTTTTGTGTGTATATGATCACACTCCGTAGTCGAGCCAGGCGTCCTGCCTGGACGAGAAAGGGTTTGCATCATGCGCAAGATCATGCGTGCGGCGGTCGTAGCCGTGGCGGTCGCGGGGCTCTCCACCTTCGGTGCCGGGGTCGGCTTCGCCGGCGAGGAAGAGGGTGCCCCGCCGGTCATCGCCGAGGCCCACTCGTCGGCCGACGCCACGGCCGTCGGTGGCGACTTCGTCATCGACCCCGAGGAGGAGAAGCACGGCGGCGAGCACCACGGCGGCGAGGACGAGTGACCTGGCGCCGCGCCTCTTCAGGGACCGACTCGGCCTGAGCGACCGCGTAGGCGACCTTCCCGGCCCCGGGCGCACACCCCCATGCGGGGGTCTGCGCCCGGGTCGCCGTGGTCAGCGACGACGGGCGGGGCGGCCTCCCGAGCGGCGCACCACGAGGAGAAGCACGACCGTGGCCAGCAGGGCCGCGATGCCTGGCGCGGCGAAGCGGGCCCACCGTATGGCGAGGCCCCCGAGTGCGGCACCGACGGGCATGCAGACGATGATCAGCGTGACCCTCGCGTCGAATCGCCGGTTCTGCACCAGCTCCGCGATGACGCCGGTCATCGCGCCGGTCAGGTACGAGGTGCTCGTGGCGCCGCTGGTCGCCGCCCGGACCCCACCGCCCTGACAACCCATGGCCAGGGCGCTGGCGGCGAGCAGAAGTGCCTGCTGGACGCTCCCGGGCCTGCCGTCCACGGTCATCCAGATCGCGGACACCGACCAGAGCACCAGGATCTCCACGGCCAGCGCGCCCTTCAGGCCCACCGCGTCCGGGCGCCGGCGCAGGGAGCTGACGGCGACCTTGCTGCCCACGGCCGAGCCGGCCCAGTACGCGAGGATCGCCACGGCCGCGAGCCGCGCGACAGAGGGGTCGCCGACGCCCGACGCGAGGCCCAGCAGGGCCAGGTTGGCGGTCATCACGCTGGTGAAGACGCCCCCGAGGGCCAGGTAGCCGACGGTGTTGACACATCCGGCCGTCATGGTGAGCAGCGCCTGCCCCGCGAGGTCCAGCCCCTGGCCCGGAGCCGGGCCGCGGGACGTGGTCATCGGCACGTCCGTGCGCGACTGGTCATGGTGCGTTCTCCCGCAGGGCAGGCAGTGGGGGGACCGCCCGAGGCGGCTCTCACATGCGGAACGACCAGGCTCTCACCGCGAACGCGGCACGCACCGCAGGCGAACCCGCAACACGCCGTGACCATCAGCCTCCCGACGGTGCCGGGACGGCACGCTACGGCTCCACCAGTTTCTGCTCGGCCCAGATCGTCTTGCCGTTCTCGCCGTAGCGCGTGCCCCAGCGGCCGGCCAGGGAGGCGACGAGGAACAGGCCCCGTCCGCCTTCGTCCTGCACCCGGGCATGCCGCAGGTGCGGCGCGGTGTCCGCGTCGTCGGACACCTCGATGGTCAGCGTCCGGTCCAGGATCAGCCGTAGCCGGATGGGCCCCTCGGCGTGCGTGATGACGTTGGTCGTCAGCTCGCTGACCACGAGTTCCATCACGGCGGCCTCCTCCTCCAGCCCCCAGCGGGACAGCCACTTCCGGGCCGCGCGCCTCGCCTCACCCACGGAGGCGGGCTGCGGGGGGAAGGTCCAGTCCACGACGTGCCCGGGATCCAGGTGCCGGGTCCTGGCCACGAGGAGCGCCGCCCCGTCCTGCGGGATGGTGCGCAGCACCTTGTACGAGGCCGCGTCGCAGATGTCCGTGGGGCGGGCCGCGACGTCGGCCAGCGTCTCCCACAGCCTGCGCAGCCGCTCGTCGGCCTCGGCCGGGTGGCGGTCCGCGCTGCCGTCCGAGTAGAGGGAGAGCAGGCTGCCGACCCCGAGTTCCGTGGTGGACGACTCGTAGGGAGTTCCGCGGCCGAGTGCCGGTCCGACGGGCACGCCGAGCCGGCTGACGACGCCCTCGGGACTGGTGATCAGCGGGGCCGGGTGACCCGCCGACGCCGCCGTGCACTGCCGCGTGACCGGGTCGTAGACCAGGTAGGCACACGTGGCGCTGAAGGGCGGCCGCCCCCGGTGGAGTGTCACCGGGTCGTCGTCCTGTTCGCGGCCCAGGCGCTGGGCGGCGTCGTCGAGGTGCGCCAGCAGTTCGTCGGGCGGCAGGTCCATCTCGGCCAGCGTGGAGACGGCGGTGCGCAGCCGGCCCATGGCGGTGGAGGCCTGGAGATCCTCGCCGGGAACGTATCCGATGACCAGGCCCACCCGGCAGCTGGACAGGTCCAGGACGTCGTACCAGTGCGCCCCGTAGCGTCCGGGCAGGTAGCAGTGGGCGGGCTCCACCGCCGACACCTCGGGCGGGGTGCGCGGCAGGAGGCTGCGCTGGAGCGCGGTGTTGACCGTGCGCTCGCGCGTGAAGCGACGGGCGTTGTCGACGCACAGGGCGGTGCACGCCGTCAGCTGGGAGGCCAGCGTCAGGTCCTCCTCGTCGAAGGTCTCGGAACGTGATTCCTTCCGGTAGAAGCTCACCAGGCCGAGGAGCAGTCCGTGCACGGTGAGCGGTGCCACGATCAGTGAGTGGACGCCCGCGCGGCTGAAGAACTCGGCGCGCAGTTGGTCGTGGTCCAGCCAGCCGTCGGCCGGCCGGACGGAGTTCACCAGCCGGGGGCGCAGATCGGCCAGCGCCTGCGTGTAGGGGGTGGGAAAGGCGAAGGAGCTGGCGCTGCCCACCGGGTAGGCGCCGTACCCGCCGTCGATGGCCCGGAACGCCGCGCGCCGCATGGGCAGCCGGCTGCTCACCGGACCGATCGGCGCGTCGCCGCTGAGAACCGATTCCAGCAGGTCGACCGCCACGGCGTCGGCGAAGCGGGGGACCGCCATGTCGGCGAGCTCCTGCGCCGTGCGCAGCGCGTCCAGGGAGGTGCCGATCTGCGAACGCGCGACGTTCAGGAGATCGAGTTCGTTCTGCTTGCGGACCGGTTCGGTGATGTCGTGGACCATGGCGGCCGCGCCGATCGCCCGGTCCCCGCCGCACAGGAGGAAGCCGCTGACGGCGTACACGTGCCGGTGGTGGGGGTCGTCGCTCGGGCGGGCGGGCACCCGCTGGTCGAGGACCGGGTGGCCGTCGCGCACGACCTCGCTCATGATCGGCCAGACCGGGATACCGGTGTCGAGGCTCTTCAACTCCGCCCCGACCACCTCTTCCTCCGGTTGACCGCGCATGGCCAGGGCCGCCGCGTTGGAGCGCAGCACGCGCAGGTCCAGGTCGTAGATCTCCAGGCCGGCGCGGGCCTGACGGAACAGCGCCACCTCGAAGTCGTCCGCGGGGTCGGGCACGTCGGTGCCGGTCATGGTCCGGCCACCCGATGTCGTTGCGCATGAGGCATGATCCACCTCATTTCTCCTCGACATAGGCCAGTTAACCCACCGACCACCCCGCCGCGCCACCGGGGCCACCGTCGAGCAGGAGGACGCCGGCCGCACACCCCGTGCGCGCGTCCCCGATCGGCGCGAGCCGCTACGTCCTCGTCATCGGAGCGCCCCTCAGCTCTCGCCGTCCGTGCTGGTCCGGACCCTCGGGGGCGGCTGGAAGCAGGCCGTGACGTCCTTGCCGCGCGGGCAGGGGTGGGTCTGCACGTCGTCGGCGAGGGCGTCGACCAGGAGCAGCCCCCGGCCCCCGAGGGCCGTGTCGTCGGCACCGCGTTGCTCGGGGAGGCGGCTGGACGCGTCGTGCACGGTCACATGCAGGCACTCCGTGTCCCACGTGAGGATGAGCTGCGCCGCGCTGCGGGCATGCACATGCGCGTTGGTCACCAGCTCCGACACCGCCAGCACGACCGAGTCCACCAGATCCGGTGCGGTCCGTTCCCAGTCGAGCGCCGCCAGATGCGCCCGCGTCCAGTCCCTGGCCGCCTTCACCCCGCTGCTCACAGGCAGCGAACGCGCCCAGCCCACGGCCCTCAGCGATGAGTCCTGCGCCACTGTCTCTCCTTCGGCCAGTCACGGTACTCACCTCGTGTTCCCGGTAATCCACGGACCCAACGTGCCCCCGCGCCGACGTCGTCCCGGCGTGTGCCACGTCCCGTCCGGGCCGTCGTGCGCTTTGATCGGCGTAGGAAGGCGTCGCGCCACGCGGGGCGCCGACGGGACGACGGAACGTCGATGGAGCGCTCGGCATGGTTGAGGAAGAGTCCGGCATCCCCCATTGGCTGTTCGGCGATCAGCTCGGCCCGCACTTCCTCGACCCGGCACGCGGCGGCCCGCACCGGGACGCGCCGGTCGTGATGATCGAGGCCCGCAGCGTCCTGCGGCGACGGCGGTTCCATCGCGCCAAGGCCCACCTGATCCTCTCGGCGATGCGGCATCGGGCGGCCGAACTCGGCGACCGCGTGCGCTACGTCAAGGCCGACACCTACCGCGAGGGACTGCGCGAGGCGGTGGGGGAGGGCGCCGTCACCGTGCGCCACCCCACCTCCCACGCGGCCCTCGCCTTCGTCCGCGCGCTGACCTCCGTACGCGTCCTGCCGGCGAGCGGCTTTCTCGTGACGCACGACGAGTTCAGGCGATGGGCGGACGACCGCGGCACGAAACACCTGCGCCAGGAGGACTTCTACCGCTGGGTCCGCCGGACGCACGACTTCCTGATGGAGGGCGACAGCCCCGTCGGTGGCCGCTGGAACCTGGACCACGACAACCGGCAGCCGCCGCCGCGCGGCGCCACCGAACTGGGCGTTCCGGCTCCCTACCGCCCTCGGGAGAGCGACATCGACGCCGAGGTGCGCGCCGACCTCGACCGCTGGTCGCGCGACGGCGACGTCGCGTTCGTCGGTGAGGACGCCCCTCGGGCCTTTCCCGCCACGCGACGGGAGGCCCTCGCCGCGCTCCGCCGCTTCGTCGAGCACCGGCTCGCCATGTTCGGCCCGTACGAGGACGCGGTGCTCGCGAAGGACGCGACGATGAGCCACAGCCTGCTCTCCTCCTCGCTCAACCTCGGGCTGCTGGACCCCGCCGAATGCGTCGAACGGGCCGAGGCCCGCTGGCGGTCGGGCGGCGCGCCGCTCAACAGCACCGAGGGCTTCGTGCGGCAGATCGCCGGGTGGCGCGAATTCGTGTGGCACGTCTACTGGTACTTCGGTCCGCGCTACCGCGAGAGCAACGCCCTGCGCCACCGCGAGCCACTGCCCGACTGGTTCACGGAGTTGTCCCCGGACGCCATCGGGGCGAACTGCCTCACCCAGGTCCTCGGGCAGGTCAGGGCGACGGGCTGGACCCATCACATTCCACGTCTGATGATCCTGGGCAGTTTCGCCCTGCAACGGGGGTGGGACCCTCGAGCCGTCACCGACTGGTTCCACCGCAGCTTCGTCGACGGCTACGACTGGGTCATGGTGCCGAACGTGGTCGGCATGTCGCAGTACGCCGACGGCGGCCGCATGACGACCAAGCCGTACACCTCCGCGGGCGCGTACATCGACCGCATGAGCGATCTGTGCGGGCCGTGCCGCTACAAGCCCTCCGTACGGGTCGGCGAGGACGCCTGCCCCTTCACCGCCGGGTACTGGAACCTCCTGCACCGGCACCGCGAGCGGTTCGCGCACAACGCCCGCATGACACAGGTGGTACGAGGGCTGGATCGCCTCCCGGATCTCGAGGAACTGCTGGAGCAGGAGCGCGACCGCCGCTACTGAGGCACCTGGCCCGAGAGGAACGGCACGTGGAGCGGAGCACGGGAGACGCCGCGTCGGAGGAACCCGAGCAGCAGGCGCTGTTCGACTGGCCGGGGGCGGCACCTGGACGCACGGGGCACGCGCCGTTCCGGGACGGCCCGGCGGCACGCCGGATCCTCCAGGTGCGGGAGGTCTACGCGGAACCGGCGGCCCTCGCCTCCCCGCGCGGCCGGGAGATCATGGCACGGCTGCCGGGCGTGCGGGTGACCGAGGTCGCCGGCCACTGGCGCATCCCGTCCCTGCACGGCAACGAGGGCAACGTCGGCCGGTGGGTCCGCATCAAGACCGAGACGCTCGTCCTCGGGGTCAAGCGCACCCTCACGACGCGCCCCAACGGAAGGTCGGCCGACTGGATCGCGCCGGGCCCCTCCAACGGATGCGCGATGGCCTGCGCCTACTGCTACGTCCCCCGCCGCAAGGGGTACGCCAACCCCATCACGGTGTTCACCAACATCGAAGCGATCATCGCCCATGTCCGCCGGCACGTACGGGCCCAAGGGCCCAAGACGCGACCCAACCAGTGCGACCCCGAGGCCTGGGTCTACGACATCGGTGAGAACGGCGACTGCTCCGTGGACGCCCTGGTGTGCGACAACACGGCGGATCTCGTCGCCGCCTTCCGGTCGCTGCCCACCGCGAAGGCCTCCTTCGCGACCAAGTTCGTCAATCCCGACCTGCTCGCACTCGACCCGCAAGGGCGCACCCGGGTGCGCTTCTCCCTCATGCCGGCGGACGACGCCCGCCTCCTCGACCTCCGCGCCAGCCCCGTCGACGAGCGGATCGCCGCCGCGGCCGACTTCCTGGACGCCGGTTACGAGGTCCACTTCAACCTCTCACCCGTCGTGCTGCGCCCGGGATGGGAGCGGGACTGGGCCGATCTGTTCGCACGGCTCGACGACGTCCTGCCCGCCCGGGTCAAGGATCAGGCGGCGGCCGAGATCATCATGCTCACCCACAACCAGTCCCTGCACGAGGTCAACCTGGGATGGCACCCTCGCGCCGAGGAGATGCTGTGGCGGCCCGACATCCAGGAGACCAAGCGGTCGCAGAACGGAGCCCTCAACGTCCGGTACGCACTCGAGACCAAGCAGCGGGCCCTGACGACCGTCCGGGGACTGCTGGCGGAGCACGCGCCGTGGCTCCGGATCAGGTACGCCTTTTGAGGTGAGACAGCGCACACCCGGCCGATCGGTCCGAGTTGTGTGGTTTGGGTGTGGCTTCCCGGGGTGGCTTGCAACGGCGGAGCAGGTACGGGACTGTTGCCGGACGACATCTGTTGTCCACGGCAGGAAGGTGGTGAGGTGCGCACCGCGCGTGCCTCCATTTGTGAATGCATCCCGCGGGTTTCCCGCCCGTCCGGCCGACGCCGCCCCCCGGGGCGACGCGTCCTGGACCGAGGCGCCCTTTCCCGTGCTGGTCGTCGACCGGCACGGCGGCTTGGCGCGGATCAACGAAGCCGCCCGCGCACTCCTGCCCGCGGCGGCCGGCGGAGCCCCCCTGGTCGAGGCGGTACCGTCCTGGCTCGCGGAAGCCCACCAGCACCTCGGCCACGACGCGCCCCCCGTCTCCGTGATCCCGCCGAGCGGCGCCATCGACGACCGGCACTTCGAGGCGCATCCCACCCTCGCGGACGACGGCGACGTGGTGTGGTGGCTGGTCGACGAGACGAACCGGCGCCTGGCCGAGTCGGCGCTGAGGACCGCGCAGCAGCGCTCGGAGGTCCTCTCGAAGGCCTCCAGCGCCCTGCTGTCCACGCTGAACGTGCCGCGCTGCATGGAGGTGGCCGCCTCCATGGCCGCGGAGCATCTCGCCGAGGCCGCCGTCCTCGTCGCCCCGCCCCAGGGGCGCGGCCACCAGATCACCTACGCCCGTCAGGGCGGACCCGTGACGCAGACGACCCGGAAGGTCGACGTCGCGGCCGTGCCCGGTCTGGCCGAGGCACTGCAGGGCTATCCGCCCGTGCCGGCCCGCTGGATCGACCCGGCCGCCATTCCCGACTGGCTGATCCCGGAGGGCTTCGCCGGGCCGGTCGGCTCGGTGATCGTCACGCCCCTGCCCGGCCACGGGGTGCCCGCGGGAGCCCTCATCCTGCTGCTGTCCAGCACCGAGCAGGCGTTCACGCCGGGTGAGGAGATCTTCGCCCGCCTGTTCGCCGCCCGCGCCGGGGCCGCGCTGTCCGCCGCCCGCCTCTACACGGAACAGGCCGCCATCACCGCCACGTTGATGCGCGAACTGCTGCCGCCCGCACTGCGCAACGTCCAAGGCGTCGAGTACGCCGGCAGCTACCGCGCGGCCAAGGACCACGAGCGCATCGGCGGCGACTTCTACGACGTCCACCCCGGCGCGAACTCCGCCGACGAGACCCTCGTCGTCCTCGGGGACGTCGCGGGCAAGGGCCTGGACGCGGCGGTCCTGACCGGCAAGATCCGCAACACGCTGCACGCGCTGCTGCCGCTCGCCGAGGACCACGAGCGGATCCTCAACCTGCTCAACGGCGCCCTGCTGAACTCGCACCACGCACGCTTCGCCACCCTCGTCCTGGCCTCCGTGCGCCGCCGGGACGGCGCAGTCCATCTGCGGCTGACCAGCGCCGGACACATGCCACCGCTGATCGTCCGCGCCGACGGCACGGTGGAGGAGGCGCCCACGAACGGCACCCTGGTGGGCGCGCTGCCGGCCGTCACGGCGCGGACGGCGCACACGGTGCTGGCGCCCGGCGAGACGTGCCTGCTCTACACCGACGGCATCACCGAAGCCCGTGGCGGCCCGCTGGGCGACGAGTTCTTCGGCGAACGCCGCCTCAGGCGGGCACTCGCCGAGTGCGCCGGCATGCCCGCGGAGGCGGTCGTGGAGCGCATCCAGATGCTGGCCGCCCAGTGGCTCGGCACGGGCCGGCACGACGACATGGCCGCGGTCGCCATCAGCGCGCCCAGGGCGAGCCACCAGGCGACCCCCGACGGCGACCGAGGCGGCCGGCGCAGCGGGAGGACCACGTGACGCACACCGCCGCGACGGCCCCGCTGCCCGAACAGCTGTGGCACGCGGTGGCCGACGGCGACGAATTCGGGGCCGCCGACATCCTGCACACGGCACTGGCCGAGGGGGTCGACGAGGAGACACTCCTCCTGGACGTGATCGCGCCCGTCCAGGAGAGGATCGGCGCCGAGTGGGCGGCCGACCGCATCACCGTCGCCCAGGAACATGCCGCCACCGCCATCAACGAGCGCGTCATCGCCTCACTCGCCCATCGCGGGCGGGCGGGCGAGCGCCGGCGACCCGACCGCGGGCGAGTGACCGTCAGCTGCGTCGACGGCGAGTGGCACGCCCTGCCCGCCCGGCTGGTCTCCGAGGTGCTCCGCCTGCGCGGCTGGCAGGTCGACCACCTCGGGGCCCAGGTCCCCACCTCGCATCTGATCGCCCACCTGCACCGCACCAACCCCGACGCCGTCCTGCTGTCCGGATCGATCCCCACCCATCTGCCCACCGCGCACGCCGCCATCACGGCCTGCCAGGCCATAGGGGTTCCCGTCCTGGCCGGCGGCCGTACCTTCGGCCCCGACGGCCGCTACGCCCGTGCCCTGGGGGCCGACCGGTGGGCGGGGGACGCACGCGCCGCGGCCGCCGTGCTGGCGGAAGGCATCCCGCGACCGGACGCCTCGGCGGTCCGGCAGGCGGTGGACGACCTTCCCCACCTGGAGGACCAGGAGTACACCCTGGTCGTCCAGTCCCGTCCGCAGATCGTCAAGCAGAGCCTGGTGGATCTGGAGGACCGTTTCCCTGGGATGCGCGACTACGGCGAGGACCAGCGCGAGCGCACCGCGGAGGACCTCGCGCACATCGTCGACTTCCTCGCCACCGCCCTCTACGTCGACGACCCCGACCTCTTCACGCAGTTCCTCACCTGGACCGCCGGGATCCTCCAGGCCCGCGACGTCCCGGCCCGGTCGTTGCTCACCGGTCTCGAAACGCTCGGCGGCCAGTTGCGTGACTTCCCCCGCACCCAGCGCCTGCTCCACGAGGGCGCCCGGGCTCTCCTGAGCCTTGACACCGTGGCTCCCGTTCACGACATCGGCACCGGCGTATGACCTCCCTGCATCCCACCGAATTCACCCTCAGCGTCGTGCGCGCACCGCACACCCTGACCGTGCGCGTGGCCGGCGAACTCGACTACGACACGAGCGGTGACCTGACCGAGGCCGTCGCCGAGCAGCTGGCCGAGGCCGGGCCCGTGCGCGACGTACGCCTCGACTTCAGAGATCTGACCTGGCTCGACTCCACAGGCCTGTCCGCGCTGCTGATGGTCCACCGCCGTACCAGCGCCCTCGGCGCCCGGCTCCATCTCGACAACCGGCCGGACGTCCTGGAGCGGATGCTCCGTATGACCAATGTCCTGGAGCACCTCACCGCGGCCCCGGAATCCCGAGGCGTTGTCGGTGGTGCGACCGGGTGAGATACTGACGCGCCGCGAGATCACCGGAGCGTACGAGGGGTGCGATGGGCCAGGCCGTGGCCGGAGCCATGCTGCAGGTTGCGGACGTGCACAAGTCCTACGGGCGGGGCGCCGGGGCCGTTCACGCCCTGCGCGGCGTCTCCTTCGAGGTTCCCCGGGGTGAACTCGTCGCTCTGAAGGGACGCTCGGGCTCGGGCAAGACCACCCTGCTCAACATCGTCGGCGGGCTGGACGAGCCGGACAGCGGACGCGTCACCGTCGACGGGCTGCGCCTCCAGGACCAGGACGAGGACGCCCTCCTCGGGCTGCGCCGGGAGCGCATCGGCTTCGTCTTCCAGTCCTTCGGGCTCATCCCCATCCTCACGGCGGCCGAGAACGTGGGCGTCCCGCTGCGGCTTCGCAGGGCGGACCCCCGCGAGCGGCGTGAACGCGTCGAACTGCTGTTGGCACTCGTCGGACTCGCCGACCATGCCGCCCAGCGCCCCGGCGAGTTGTCGGGCGGCCAGCGCCAGCGCGTCGCGATCGCCCGGGCCCTGGCCAACAGTCCCTCGATCCTGATCGCCGACGAGCCGACCGGCCAGTTGGACGCGGAGACCGGGCACTCGGTGATGGAACTGCTGCGCGCAGTCGTCCGCAGCGAGCAGATCACCGCTCTCGTCGCCACCCACGACCCGACACTCCTCGACCTGGCCGACCGCGTACTGGAGTTGCGGGACGGCGAGATCGCCGAGTCCTAGGGCGCACGGAGAGCCGGAGCCGCCCTCACCACGGAAAGAATCGGACATCACCGTGCCGACCGGACAGCACCCCGCCACCATCCGCCCCGCCACCGGGGCCGACCTGGACGAGCTCCAGGCTCTCGCGCGTCGCACGATCGACACCTGCTATCGCGGATTCCTCGGCGACGAGGCGGTGGAGTGGTTCATCGGCAGCGGCGCTTCGGACGCCCATGTGAAGAGCCATCTGGAACGGGGCGGCGTGCACTGCCTCAGCCAGGGCGGCCCGATCGCCGGCTTCTCCGTCCTCGACGGGCCGACGATCGACCTCATGATGATCGACCCGGAGCGACACCGCCGAGGACTGGGCCGCCTTCTGCTGCGGCACGCCGAGGAAACTCTCCTCGCCCGGTACGCGACCGTCCGCCTGGAGACCTTCACCGCCAACACCGGGGCCATGGCGTTCTACGAGGCGTGCGGTTGGGTCCGCGGTGGTCTGCTGGAGGGCGCGGGGCCGCCCAAGGCCGAGTACACCAAGGACGCCACGGCCGGCTGAGGCCTTCGGGGCTACCCGTCGGCCGCGGCGCCGCCCGTGCGGTGGTGGGGCGGTGCGTCGTCCGGGCGGACGGCTATGTGGTCGGGTTCCAGTTCCAGCGCGACGCGGTCGCGCATGCCGAGGGCCCGGGTGTAGTCGGCGGGAAGCTGGAGCCGGCCGGCCCGGTCGAGCATGGCGTACTCGCGGGCGACCAGGGTCTCCTGACCGGTGGCGGAGTCGACCTCGCTGCGGCGCAGCACCTCCGTGGACGTGCGGCCGTCCCGGATGGCGACCGTGCGGCGGACCTCACCGGCGACGGACTGGTCGTGCGTGACGATCACGATGGTGGTGCCCAGGGCCTCGTTGGCGGTGCGGAAGGCGGCGAAGACCTGTTCGGCCGTGTGGGAGTCGAGTTCGCCGGTGGGCTCGTCGGCGAGCAGGATCGCGGGGTCGTTCGCGAGGGCGACCGCGAGCGCGACGCGCTGCTGCTGGCCGCCGGACATCTGGTGCGGCCGGCGGTCGCGGCACTCGGCGACGTCCAGCAGGCCGAGGAGTTCGAGGGTGCGCTCGGCCCGGGTACGGCGGCGGCCCCAGGCGCGGGCGAGCTGCATCGGGAGGGCGACGTTCTGGGCGGCGGTGAGGTACGGCAGGAGGTTGCGTGAGGTCTGCTGGAAGATGAAGCCGACGGTCTCGCGACGGTAGGCGAGGCGTTCCTTGGCGGACATGGCGAGCAGGTCGTGCCCGGCGACCCGGGCCGCGCCGGCGGTGGGTCTGTCGAGTCCGGCCAGGATGTTCATGAGCGTGGACTTGCCGCTGCCGGAGGCTCCGACCAGCGCCATCACCTCGCCC
Organism: Streptomyces sp. NPDC089424; assembly: GCF_044749345.1. NCBI lineage: Bacteria > Bacillati > Actinomycetota > Actinomycetes > Kitasatosporales > Streptomycetaceae > Streptomyces > Streptomyces sp. NPDC089424. The sequence goes on along the minus strand of NZ_JBIVHU010000002.1, from coordinate 573,884 downwards.
TCGTGGACCAGGAGATCGAGGCCTTGCAGCGCCTGGACCTCCACGCCGTCGGCGGAGAAGATCCGTACCAGTCGGTCGCAGGTGATCAGGGCGTCGTGACCGTAGACGGCGGCGTCGCGCGTCGCGCGGGCCCGGTCGGCCAGCTCGTGGAAGGTCGGACTGCTGCTCATCGGCTGCTCCTTGGCGGCAGGAGGGGCACGGGCCGGTGCCGGAGGGGAATTCTTCGCGCGGTGGTGTTCATCGACTAGTGGTCACCCAGCCTCAGTTCGTGGACCGAGCCGCCGCGCCTGCCGGTCCACCAGGCCTGGCCGGCGGCCACAGCGATGGCCAGCACCAGCACGGTGAGCGCCGGAACCGCCAACGAGGGCGGGTCGATGCGCAGTTCGGCCCCGTCGAGTGCCGACGGCGAGGCCAGGGCGACGGTCGTGAGGTCGATCCCGGGCGACAGCAGGTGGACGCAGGCCCAGCCCGCCAGCAGGCCGCCCGCCGCGGCCACGAAGGCCTGCGGGAGGGCTTCGAGGACCAGCAGCCGACGACTCTGCGCGCGGCTCAGCCCCATCGTGCGCAGCCGGGCGAGCAGCGCACGGCGTTCGGGCGCGGCGCGCAGCACGGTCAGCAGGAGGGTGAGCACGGCGTAGCCGGCGCCCGCCGCGACCGCGGCACCGTACAGCCGCTCCGCACCCGACTGGAGAGGTGAGTCGACGTACCGCTCGCGTTCCTCGGCACGCAGGCGAACCGTTGCCCCCGTTCCCTTGGCCGCCGAGCGCAACGCCGGGCCGTCGAGGGTGTCCCCGCTCAGCAGCAAGGTGGTCGCAGCCGCTGCGCCGCGAGGCAGCGCGGAGCGGTCCACGACGAGGAAGTCGTCGCCGAACACGGCCGGGGTGCGCTCCCTGACCAGGACGATCCGGACGGTGACGGCGGTGCCGTCCTCCAGTAGGACGGAGAAGGAATCCGTGCCGTACTCGTCGGCCACGGGAGGTGACGCCAGCGCGGGCAGGGGGCCGGCCGTGCCGCCGTGCCGCAGCCGCGCCGCGTCGAACGGCCCGAGCCCGGTGCCCTGCGCCAGGCGCGCGTACGCGGCGGGGTCCACACCGGCCAGCGGCACGGATCGGCTGCTCAGTTCCGGCCTCGCCTCCGGCGTGAGGCTCGCCTCCGTCGCGTCCCGTACGCCGGGCAGCCGGCCGACGCGGTCGGACAGTGCCCGGGGCAGTGTGCCGGTGGACGTCTCGACACGGCCGTCGGCGCCGACGGCCATGAGCGCGGCCTGGTCGCGGGCAGCGCTGACGCCTGCCAGGAACGAGCCGCCGAACGCGGCCGTCGTGAGGGCGCTCAGCAGGGCCAGCAGCGGCAGCACGGCGAAGCCGGAGGCGCGGGAAGCGCGGGCCAGCGACAACGGCAGCACCACGCCGCGCATCCGCTCGGCCGACCTGCCCAACGCCCGCAACGGCAGCGGGTAGAGGCGCACCAGCAGCAGGGCCGCGACCACGCCGGTCAGCACCGGGGCGGCGGCCACCAGCGCGGTGCTCTGCGCACCCTGCCGTCGCAGGGCGAGGACCGCTCCCAGCGCGATCACCAGCACGGTGAGTTCCGCGACCGTCCGATGCCGCGAGGGCCGGGCCGAGGCGAGGTCCTCCCGGCCCTCGTGCGTCCGCACCGCACGGTGCGCCGTCACGGCGCGTAGGGGGAGGGCCAGACAGGCGACCACGGTGACGGCGAGGGCGGCGACGGCGGCGGGTGCGGTGCGGGCACCGGGCAGGACCAGCAGCGCGGCGGCCAGCCCGAGGGCCCCGGCCGGCACGGCCGCGACGGCCGTCTCCGCCGACAGCCGCGCGGCGAGGCCCGGCAGTGAGACGCCCCGGGCACGCAGCAGAGTGAGCTCGGCGCGCCGCCGGTCGGCCGTGACGCCGCCGGTCATGGCCAGGACGATCAGGACGAGGGTGCCGGTGCCGACGGCGGCGATGAGGAGCAGCGGTTCGATGCCCGACCGCAGTCGGGCATGGTCCGCGAGGACGTCGTCGAGATGTGTCTGGGCCTCCAGGTCCGGGTCGACGACCTCCCGCAGGCGCTGCACTCCGGGGCCCGACTCCAGTGCCGCGACGGCGGACGAGAGCCGGTCGACCTGGTGCCCGCGCAGGGCGGTGATGTCGGGCGCCACCTGCCAGTACCGGTAGGGATTGCCGGCGGTGCCCAGCAGGGCGGGGCCGGCGTCGGGGGCGAGGAGCAGGCCGCCTAGCCAGTAGACGTCCGTCGGCGCGCTGCCGGGCAGACGGCTCAGCGCGGGGGTGCGCAGGACCGGCAGGGCCGACCAGTAGGCGCCCGCGGGGGAGCGCGGGGCGACGATGCCGGTGACCTGGACGCGCAGTACGCCGTCCGGGCCGGGCACGTGGATCCGCGAGCCCACGCGGATGCGCAGGCTGCGAGCGGTGTCCGTGGTCACGGCGGCCTCGACCTGCCTGGTCCCCGCGGTCACGGGTCCGCCCGTGGTGCGGGGCAGTCGGCCCGCGGTGAGCCGGGCATGGGAGGCCAGTTCCTGCTGGGCGGCGAGCACCACCTGGGCGGGCAGTCCGCTGGGCCGGGGAAGCCAGGTGTCGGCCGTGGGCAGGCCGGCGGCCGTCCGCACGCCGTACGAGGACTGCGCGGCGTCGGGCACCAGCGGGGCCTCGGCCGCGGCGAGGACCTTCGCCTGCGCCGCGGCCAGCGGACCGGACCGCAGGGCCGCCTCCGCCTCGGTGACCGTGGCGGCCCAGGGCGGCGAGGCCTGCAACTGCACCGTCGTCCGGTCGGGAAGGGCCTGCTCGGCAGCCCGGCGCAGACCCGCGTCGGCGTACCGGTCGACGGCGCGCGGGTACGCGGCGGCCAGAGCGGCGGTCACGGCCACCAGCAGCGCGAGCGCGACGGACGTACCGGCGAAGGCCCGCAGCCGGGTCCGCAACCGGGCCGGGAACACCTCGGCCCGTCCACGCGGCGGCGTCGCGTCCGCTCCTCGGCCCTGACCCGGCACCGGCTGCGCGCTCACTCGGCCACCTCGTCCCTGAGAGTCACCACTGGCTTCGTCCGCCGCAGGGCGAGGGCCGCGGTCACCAGGACCGGACCGGCGGCGAGAGCCGCCAGCAGGACCGCCAGGCGGGGGAGCGGGAGTTCGACGAGGACGGGCGGGAGCGGCCTGGTGGCCTGCCCGGTCAGGACGACCAGGGGGACCAGCGCGTGGGTCAGCACGGCGCCGAGGGCGGTGCCGGCCAGCAGCGCCAGGCCCACGAGCACGCCGTGCTCGACGGCGATCAACCGGGCCAGCCGCCGACGCGGTGCTCCCAGGGCGCGCAGCACGGCGAACTCGCCGTCCCGTGCCCGTATCGCCCCCGCCGCGCTGACCGCGAAGCCGAGCGAGGCGAACAGCACCGTCACCGCGGCCGCCGCGACCAGTGCCGCCTCGGGGGCCACGCCGAACGGGTCGTCCTCGAGTTCCGCCGCCATCTCGTCGCGCACCACCACCTGGGCGGGATCGACCTCGGGCAGGGCCCGCACGGCCGCCGCGGCGGCACCGGGCGCGGACGTGCGCAGCCACCACTCGGTGGGCTGCAGGCCGGTGCCGTAGCGGGCCCGCAGCACCCGGTTGACGGACCGGAGATCGACCAGCAGGGCCCCACCGTCCTGCGCGGTGGACTCGGTGGTGGGCAGGGCGCGCGCGGTGCGGACGAGGCGTACCGGCACGGTCCGGCCGTCGAACGCCACGTCCACGCGCTGCCCCTCGCGGGCGCCCGCGGCGGTGAGGAAGCGGTCGGTGGCGACCGCGGCGATCTCCGGTGCCGCGGGCTGTGCGACGTTCAGCCGGACCACCAGCGGTGAGGGTGGCGACATGCTGTCGCGCGGCAGATAGCCGGTGCCGTACGTCAGGGTGACGGGTGCCGTCGAGGTGATCCGCGGTCGGGTCGGCTCGGTACTGCCGTCGGTGGACGGGACGGCCGACTCGGCCTCGGCGGTGGTCGACCACCTGCTCGGCAACGTCAGTTTGCGCACCGCGCCTTCGGCGGCCTCGGCCGTGAGCGCGGTGAGGACCAGGCGCTGTCGCTGGGCACGGCCGGTCGGTTGCGTCGTACGCAGCGCGATCCCGGTCAGGGCCAACGGGCCACGGGCGCCGTCGAGGTCGGGGGTCAGCGCGTGCGGGCCGCCGTCTGCGGGGAGACGGCCGGACGGTATCTCGTGGCTGGTGCCGTGACGGTCGCGCACGGTGAGGGTGACCTCCGCTGCGGCCCCTCGTGCCGGGCCGTGCAGCGCGGCGGTCAGCATGAGGCGGACCGTGCCCGCGGGCACCTCGATGCCGGCGGGCTCACCGCGCGGCGCGAGCCCGGAGAGCGACGGACGGTCCGTCAGGTCGCTCCGCATCAGGACCGTCCCGGCCGCGTCGTCGGTGTTCAGGGCCAGCACGGTCGCGGTCCGGCTGCCGGAGAGCGACAGGGTGGTGCGTACGGCGGCGGCGACCGCGTCGACGTGGGGGAGGTCGGCGTAGGCGTCCGCGCCGCCCGGCCCGCCGCCCCCGGAGGCGAGGACCCGCACGTCGGCTCCCGCCCGGAAATCGGCCTGGTCGTCCTGGGAACGGTGCCAGGACGCGCCCTGACCGACCGCCAGCACACCGAGCGCCACCGAGATGACCAGGAGCAGCACCGGACCGGCGCCACGCATCGGACGGCGACCGAACTGCCAGCCGACCATGGCCGCGGTCAGCCCCCGCCCCTCCACCAGCCGGCGCTCCGCGATCCGTGCCGCCAGGGGCAGCAGCCGCAGCACGAGGACCGTTCCGCCGAGCAGGACGAGAGCGGGCGCGACCACCAGCAGCGGGTCGACCCCGAGAACCCCCTCCCGGTCGGCGGTGACGGCGCCCGAACGTTGGCTGCCGAGCTGCCACAGGGCCACGCCTGCCACGGCGAGCAGTCCGAGGTCCGCTCCGGCCCGCAACGACGCGGGCAGCGCCCCCGCACGCGAACCGGCGGTGCCCGCGAAGGACGCCCGCAGCGCCGGGACGGCCACCGCCAGCGCGCACAGCGCGGCCACACCCGCGGAGACCAGCCAGACCTCCGGCCGACCGCCGGGCGGCACGTCGAGACGCATCCCTGTCCGGCCCAGCGCGCCCTGCCCCGCCAGCAGCCGCGTCAACGGCCCCGACAGCAGCGGCGCGACCACCAGCGCGGGCACGGAGATGAGCAGGGCCTCCGTCGCGGCCAGCCCCGCCAGCCGTGCCCGGGTGGCACCGCGGGCCCGCAACAACCGTGTCTCGGCCGCCCGTTCGGAGCTGAGCAGGCCCGCGACGAGCAGGAGGGCGCAGGCCGCCAGCAGAGCGAGCTGGACGGCGACGATCAGCACGGTGGATCGGGTGACGAGCAACGAGCGTTCGACCCGGTCCAGCACCTCGGGCAGCGACGTGGCCGCGACGGTCGCACCGCTGAGCACGGGCCGCTCACGCAGGGCCGCGCTCCCCGTGCGCGCGGACTCGCGCAGCGCCCCTATGCGCGCCGTCGTCATCGAGGAGTAGTCGGCCGTCACCAGCCAGCCCGACGCGCCGACACTGACCCGTCCCGACGCCGGTACACCGGGGGCGGTGAGCAGGGGACCGTACGTCGTGAAACTGGACGCCTTCACCCCGCGGCCGCCCAGTTCGTCCAACTCCCAGTAGGACGCGCCGACATCGACCGGCAGGTACACGCCGGTGATCAGCACGCGTACCGCGGGACCCCCCAGACGGTCGGTGACGGTCAGCCGGGCGCCGGGCGACAGCCCGAGCCGTTCGGCGGCGCTCCGCGGCAGCGCGGCCTCGATGTACCCGGCGGTCGCCGGCGTGCGCGGCAGCCGTCCGGAGACGGTCCGCACCTGGGTGCGATCGAGCGCGGCGAAGTGCGTGAGGTCCGGGTTCTCGTTCCGCTCGGACGCCGGTCGTACCGTGACCGGCAGCGCGTAGGGACCGGACCGCAACAGGGTGCTCACCCGTAGCGGCAGCCCGTCGAAGGTCGCACGGGCGCCCGCGCGCACGGCGTCGTCGGCCGCCTGCCGTTCGCCGCCCGGCACGTCGGCCTTGACGACGAGCGCGGCCTCGGCGGCCGTGCCCCGCTCGGCGAGCGACCGCCGCAGTGCCGCGTCGCCGATCGCGCCCGCGTACGCGGTGAGCGCGGCCAGCACGGCGGTGGTCAGCACGACGGTCACCAGGGCGGCGGCGAGCAGGGAGCGATACACCCATGCCCGCAGTGCCAGGAACCGCAACACGCCCGCGGGCGCCGCTCGCTCTCCCACCCATCCCCCCGTATGCAGACCACCGTGACCGGAACGCATTGCTGCTGTCCGGTGGCGTGATGGTGCGAGAGAGCATTCTAGAGCCGACTTCGGTCGCACCCGCCTCCCCCGCTGGGGGGAGACGGATCCCCCGCGCACGGGATCCGGCCCGTGCCCGCCCGCCGCTGTACTGGCGGCAGTCGACGCACGGGAGGACCTGCGATGCGCACCTTGACGAGACGACACCTGCTGCGCTCGGCGGCGGCCTCGGCCGGAGGGCTGGCCGCCGTGGCGGCCGGACCGGCGGCCGGACCGGCGCGGGCCGCGGCCATGACACGACGCCCGCACGACGACATCGTCCGGCGTCTGCGCGCCCTGCCAGGGCTGCGCGTCGTGGAGGAACGGTCCGGAGCCGAACCGGGATACCGGTTCTTCGTGCTGGGCCTGCGCCAGCCCGTGGACCACACCGACCACTCCGCCGGCACCTTCGAGCAGCGCCTCACCCTCCTGCACACCGGCACGGACCGTCCGACGGTCCTGGCCACGACCGGCTACGACGTGCCGCTCACGCCCCGCCGCACCGAGCCGGCGGTACTGCTGGACGCCAACCAACTCCTGGTCGAACACCGCTACTTCGGTACCTCCAGGCCCGGCGCCCCCGGCTACACCCACCTCACCGTGCGCCAGGCCGCCGACGACCACCACCGCATCGTCCGCGTCCTGCGCCGTCTCTACCCGGCCGCGTGGGTGTCCACGGGCGGCAGCAAGGGCGGCATGGCCAGCGTCTACCACCGGCGCTTCCACCCCCACGACGTGGAGGGCACCGTCGCCTACTCCGCCCCGAACAACGTCGACGACCGCGACGACTCCGCCTACCTGCGCTTCCTGGACACGGTGGGTACGCCGGCCGACCGTGAGGCGCTGCGAGCGGTCCAGCGCAGCCTGCTGATCCACCGTGCGGAGCTGGTGGCCCGCTACGAGGCCTGGGCCGCCGCCGGCGGCGACACCTTCCGCATCGTCGGCAGCGCGGACCAGGCGCTGGAGGTCGCCGTGCTGCGCGCGCCGTTCATGTTCTGGCAGCGGGGCGCCGATGCCGCGGACCGCGCGGCCGTTCCCCGGCCGGACGCCTCCGCCGACGAGCTGTACACCTGGCTGGACGCCACCGCCGGGCTCGCGCTGTACGCCGACAGGAACGCCCGGGACTACGTGCCGTACTGGTACCAGCTGGGCACGCAGCTCGGTTATCTCAGCGTTCCCACCGCTCACCTGGCCGACCTGCTGCGCCACCCGGACGGCATCGCACCGCGCGTCTTCGTCCCCCGCGACATCCCGATGCCCTTCGACACCGGGGCCATGGCGGACATCGACCGCTGGGTCCGCCGCCGCGGCAGCCGGATCCTGTTCGTCAACGGCGCCCAGGATCCGTCGGTCGCCGAGGCGTTCCCGCCCGCGGCCCACGACTCCCGGGTCCTGTGGGCGCCGGACGCCGCCCACCACGTGACACTGGAGGCGCTCTCCTCCACGGACCGGGCAGCGGCCGTCGCCATGCTCACCCGCTGGGCGGGAGGAGCGGTACGCACCCCGTCCCGTCCCGCAGGCTCGTTCAGGCCTGGAACTCGGTGAGGTCGATGTGGTGGACGTGCAGAGCGAAGCCGTGCTCCGGGTGCGTCGTCTCATGGTCGAGCGTCATGCCGAGTTTGCGGGCCACGTTCTCGGACGCCTCGTCGCCGATGCGGTTGATGCTGACGACGCGGTCGAGGCCGCGGTCCTGGAGGGCGAACTCCATTGTGGCGTGGGCGGCTTCGGACGCGTATCCCTGGCCCCAGTACTGTGAGCCGAGCCGCCAGCCGACGGCCACGGCGGGCAGCACCTCGGGCAGGAACGCGGGCACGTACAGTCCCGTGAGCCCGGCCAGTTCACCCGAGGCCAGCAGTTCGACCGCGAACAGGCCGAAGCCTTCCTCGTCCCACTCCTCCTCCCAGTCCTCGATGTCCTGCGCCGTGCGCTCCAGCCCGCGCGTCGAGCCGTCGTCGACCCAGCGCATGACCTGCGGGTCGGCGTTGATGTCGGCCAGGGGCACGAGGTCGTCGTCGTGCCAGCGGCGGAGGATGAGACGGGGGGTCCGGATCTCGATCATGGCGCCCATCCTGCCGAACGTGGGGGCCGTACGGGTAATCGGCGCACTCCCGCCACCGGCGCCCCTTCCCTCCTGGAGCGGCCGCACCGGGTTCACCCGATTGCACCGGACGGGCTGGCCGGGCGCCCGGGGCGCGTGAAGCCTGTTGCCGTAGAGCCCGAGGAAAGGCGAACGGCATGAGCGCGGTCCATGGCATACGACGCCACACACGGCGTCTTCACGGCGCGGCGGCCGCAGCGGCCGTCGCGGTCCTGTGTGCGGCTCCGGCGGCACCGGCTTCACCGGCCTCACCGGATGGTGGCGCCGGCGGTGCGAAGCCCACCGTCGTGCTGATACACGGCGCCTTCGCGGACGGGTCCAGCTGGGACGGAGTGGTCGAGCGGCTCCGGCGGGCGGGGTACCCGGTCCTCGCTCCGGCCAATCCGCTGCGCGGGCTGGCCGGCGACGCCGCGTACGTCCACAGCGTGCTGAAGAGCGTGCAGGGGCCGATCGTGCTCGTCGGGCACTCCTACGGTGGCGCCGTGATCAGCGAGGCCGCCGTCGGCGACGACCGGGTCAAGGCGCTCGTCTTCGTCGCCGCCTTCAGCCCGGAGGCGGGGGAGAGCGCCCTGGGACTGTCCGGCAAGTTCCCCGGAAGCACGCTCGGCAGCGCCCTGAAGAACGTGCCGTTCCCACTTCCCGGCGGCGGCTCGGGCACCGACCAGTACATCGAACTCGACAAGTTCCACGACCAGTTCGCCGCCGACGTGCCCAGGTCGGTGACCGACCTGATGGCCGCCGCCCAGCGTCCCGTGGCCGCGTCGGCCCTGCAGGAGAAGGCCACCGAGGCCGCCTGGAAGACGATCCCGGCCTGGACCCTGATCAGCACCGAGGACCGCAACATCCCGCCGGCCGTGCAACGGTTCATGGCCAAGCGCGCCCACGCGCACACCGTCGAGGTCAAGGCCTCCCACGCCGTCGCCGTGTCCCAGCCGGGCGCGGTCTCCCGCCTGATCGAACAGGCCGCGCGGTCCGCCGGGGCCTCGACGACGGCCGACTCCCCTTCCGGTGAGAGCCTCGCCGACACCGGCTCCGGGCAGCGGACCACGCACGCCGTCGCGCTCGGCGGGATCGCGACCGCGTCGGTGGCCGCGGGTACGGCCGTCGTCCTTCTCGGCCGACGGTGGCGAGCACAGGCGGACGGCGACAACTGACCACCGCGGGCGGAGAGTGCCGGCGATCGCTGACCCCCACGGGCGGACAGCGGTCGCCGGCCGTCGCCTGCCCTGTTCCGCCTACTTGCTGATCCAGAGGTCGGGGCCGAAGACCTCGTAGTGGATGGCGGCGGGGTGTACGCCCTTGGCCAGCAGTTCCCCGCGCACCGCGCGCATGAAGGGCAGCGGCCCGCAGAGGTAGGCGGTGGTGCCGGAGCCGGGGGTGAGGTGGTCGAGGGTGGCCCGGCCGGCGAAGACGTTCGCGGCGGGGGAGTGGTGGTGGTCGTTCTCGTACCACAGGTGCAGGTCGGCGCCGGCCAGGCGGTCGACGAGATCCGCCTGCTCGTCACGGTGGACGTGGTCGCGCGGCGTGCGGTCGGCGTGGACGACGGTGACGGGCCGCGTGGAGGAGGTGAGGGCGAGGTGGTCGAGCATCGACAGCATCGGGGTGATGCCGATGCCGGCGGACGCGAGCAGGAGCGGCGCGTCGGACTCCGGCAGGGTGAGGTCACCGGCCGGCACCGAGACCTCCAGCAGGTCGCCGACCTGGGCGTTGGCGTGCAGCCATGACGAGACCTCGCCGTCGGGGAACCGGCCGTCGGCGCCGCGCTCACGCTTGACGGTGATGCGCCAGGTCTTCTGGCCGGGGGCGGTCGACAGGCTGTACTGGCGGATCTGGCGGGCACCGTCGGGCAGGCCGACGCGCACACTGACGTACTGGCCGGGCCGGAAGGCGGCGGCGGGGCGGCCGTCGGTCCGGCGCAGGACCAGGGAGACGGCGTCGTCGGACTCCCGGTGCCGCTCGGCGATCTCCATCCGCTGCCAGATGTCCCCGTTCTCGACACCGGCCTTTGCGTAGAGACGGGACTCGACGGCGATCAGGGCGTTGGCCATGAGCCAGTAGACCTCGTCCCAGGCCGCGGCCACCTCGGGGGTGACGGCGTCACCGAGGACCTCGGCGACCGCTCCGAGCAGGTGGCGTCCGACCAGCGGGTACTGGTCGGCGGTCACGCCGAGCGAGACGTGCTTGTGGGCGATGCGCGACAGGATGGCGTCCGGGCGCTCGTCGGGCCGCTCCACCAGGAGGGTGGCGAAGGCCGCGACCGAGCCGGCCAGGGCCTCCCGCTGGGAGCCGGTGACCTGGTTGGTGCGGTTGAAGAGGTTCCGCAGGAGTTCGGGCCGGTCCTCGAACAGGCGGTCGTAGAACCGTGCGGTGATGGTGGTCAGTGAGGCTCCCACCACGGGAAGCGTCGCCCGGACGACGGGGTCCGACTGCGCAGAAAGCATCAGGCACTCTCCTGGTTCGCTGGATCGATTAATTGGTATCTGAGATGCGTATTTTTGGTCGCGCGGAATCCATGGCGCGGGTTCCGACGCGGGGGTGCGAGACGGCCGGGTCGGCGCCGTCGGCGGGAGCCGTCAGTCCGGGGGAGCGCCGAGCGAGAGCAGTACCGGCCCTGTCGGCGCCGTCACCAGGCCGGCCACGGTCACGCCGTTCAGTGAGGAGTAGAACGCCTCTTGGGCCTCCCGCAGTGCCCGCCGCAGCCGGCAGGCGCCCGCGAGGGGGCAGGGGGAGTCGCCCTCGCACACCACGGCCTCCCGGTCCCCCTCCAGGGTGCGCACCAGATCGCCCACCGGCGTGCGCCGGCCCGAGGCGGTGAGCGTGAGCCCGCCGTTGCGTCCGCGGCGCGCCTCGATCACCCCCAGCCTCTGCAACTGCGCGATGGCCTTGGCCATGTGCGTGTAGGGGACGCTCATCGAGGCGGCGATCTGTCGTGTGGTCAGCAGGTCCTCGTCGTCCACGACGGCAAGGCGCATCACCGCCCGGAGCGCGAGGTCCGTGTACCTGGTCAGTCTCACGCGGCACACGTTAGCAATGTTGCATCTCGGATGCATATTTATCTGGGAGTGACGCTCGTCTCTCGATGTCCGCCGGGTCCGCCACGTCTGCGCGGGTTGCTGCGATCGGGCGACGCCCGGCATGTGGAGCGTCGGTCGGCGGGGCGTCGCCAGCATCCTGAAGGGCATGCCTTCACAGCTGGGCAGGCTGTCGCCACGCCGCCCTGGTCACCCGTTCCCGTCCATCCCGCCCGGAGGGCCGACAGACCGAGCGGCCAGGGTCCTCGGCCGGTCCGTGGTCCCCGCCCTCCTCGGCCTGTCCGTCTTCCTGGCCCCCGCCCTCGCCCCGGTCGGCTTTACTGGCGGGGTGGAGAGCGCTACGCCGGCCGCCGTCGCGGTCCCCGTCGGCCCCGACTCCGGCACCGCACTGGCCAAGTTCATGATCCAGTCGACGGCACGCGTCGAGGACCCGGCGTCCGAAGTGTCCCGCCCCGGCTATCGCACGACGGGCTGGTACAAGGCCGGCGCCCGTTCCACCGTCCTCGCGGCCCTGCTGGCGGCCGGCAAGTACCCCGACCCGTTCCACTCCACCAACCAGAAACTGATCCCCGCCGCCGACTTCACGGTCCCGTGGTGGTACCGGTCCGACTTCACGGTCGACGGCCCGGGAACGCGTACGTACCTCGACGTCAACGGGATCACCTCTGCCGCCGACGTCTTCGTCAACGGCCGTCGGATCGCGACGGCGAGCAAGGTCGTGGGGACGTACACCCGGCACGAACTGGACGTCACGTCCCTGGTGCGGCCGGGCACCAACACGGTCGCCTTCCGGATCCAGCCCAACGACCCGCGCAAGCACCTCACCGTCGGCTGGCTCGACTGGCTGCAGCCGCCCCCGGACCGGAACATGGGGATCGTCCGCGACGTCGTCGTCCGCCGCAGCGGCCCGGTGGTCCTGCGCGACGCCCATGTCGTCACCGACCTGGACGTGCCGTCCCTGGACTCCGCCGACCTGACCGTCAAGGCCCGCCTGCGCAACGACTCGCCCGACACCGTCACGGCGCGCCTGTCCGGCACGGCCGGGGCCGCCGACCTCGGCCGCCAGGTGACGCTGAAGCCCGGGGAGAGCCGGACCGTGGCCTTCTCTCCCGCCGACCACCCCGGCCTCCGCGTGACGCGGCCACGCGTGTGGTGGCCGGCCGGGATGGGCGAGCAGCCGCTGTACGACCTCGACCTGAACGTGACGGTCGACGGGGCCACCTCCGACACCGCGCACAGCACCTTCGGCATCCGCGACGTGCAGGCGCCGATCAACGCCGACGGCGCGCGCCAGTACCGGATCAACGGCCGCCCGCTCCTGATCAAGGGCGCGGGCTGGTCACCCGACGAGTTCCTGCGCTGGGACCCGGCCTACGCCGAGCACCGCCTGCGCTACGTCCGCGACCTGGGCCTGAACACGCTGCGCCTGGAGGGCCACCTCGAACCCGACGAGTTCTTCGACCTCGCCGACCGGTACGGGATCCTCACGATCGCCGGCTGGGAGTGCTGCAACAAGTGGGAAGGAGAGGTCAACCCCGCGGAGTCCGGGGAGAAGTGGAACGCCGCCGACCACGCTGTCGCCCGGGCGTCGATGGCCGCCGAGGCGGCCCGGCTGCGCCACCACCCCAGCGTGATCTCGTTCCTGATCGGCAGCGACGCGGCGCCCAACGCCAAGATCGAGTCGGGCTATCTCGACGCGCTGCGGGAGGCGGACTGGAAGGTGCCCGTGATCCCCTCCGCCTCCGGCAAGCCGACACCCGTCACCGGCCGCTCCGGGATGCGGATGACAGGCCCCTACGAATGGGTGCCTCCCGGCTACTGGTACGACAAGCGCGAGGGCGGAGCCACCGGGTTCAACTCCGAGACCAGCGCGGGCCCGAGCATCCCGACCCTCGACACCCTGCGGCGGATGATGACCCCGGCCGAGCTGGAGACCCTCTGGAAGCAGCCCGCCGCCGTCCAGTACCACCGCTCTCCCTCGCCCACGTTCTCGACCCTCAAGCTGTACAACGCCGCACTCGCCGGCCGCTACGGACGGCCCACCGGCCTCGGCGACTACGTGCGCAAGGCCCAACTCGCCCAGTACGAGGCCGTGCGCGCCCAGTTCGAGGCCTACTCGCGCAACGCCAAGGACACCACCGCCCCGGCGACCGGCGTCATCTACTGGATGCTCAACAGCGGCTGGACCTCGCTGCACTGGCAGCTCATCGACCGCTATCTCGACCAGAACGGCTCGTACTTCGGTGCGAAGAAGGCCAACGAACCCCTGCACGTCCAGTACGGATACGACAACCGCAAGGTCAGCGTCGTCAACAACCGCTCGGCCGCCGCTTCGGGGCTCACCGCCCGGGTCACGCTCTTCAACCCCGACGGGACCGAGAAGTACGACCGCACGGCGACCGGGGTCGACGTCGAGGCCCGTGGCGTCACCACCACCTCGCTGACCCTTCCGGCCGAAATCCCCGGCCTGGAAAGGACCTACCTGGCACGGCTGTTGCTCACCGACTCCACCGGACGTGAAGTGGGCCGCAACGTCTACTGGCTCTCCACCCGTGACGACGTCCTCGACTACGCGAAGACCGACTGGTACTACACCCCCACCACCTCCTACGCCGACCTGACGGGCCTGAACTCGATGCCGCAGGTGACCCTGGACGTGGCGGCCACCACGAAGGCGGCCGGCGCGACGGGCACCTCGACGACGACCGTGACCCTGCGCCACCCGGGCACCACGAAGGCCCCGGTCCTGATGACCGACGTCGACGTGGTCTCCGCGGACGGGAAGACGCCCGTGCTGCCGGTGCACTGGAGCGACAACCACGTCAGCCTGTGGCCCGGTGAGGAAGTGACCCTGGTGGCCACCCACCCGACGGCCGATCCGGACAGCGTGCCCCGCGTACGGGTCTCCGGTTGGAACACCCGGCCGGTGACCGTCCCGTCCGGCTGACGGACGGTCACCCACGGGCGGCACCGATCCGCCGCCGACCACTGGCGCGGGACCCGGACGGCCGGGTCCCGCGCCGGTCGGCTGTCGCTTGAGGCCGCCGATCTCACTTGAGGCCGCTGAGCATCACGCCTCGGATGTAGTACTTCTGCAGCAGCAGGAAGAGGATCAGCACCGGCAGGATGCTCATGACGAGACCCGCCATGACGATCGGCATCGTGCGGGTCGGGTCGACGTAGTCCTGAAGGAACTGGATGCCGACGGGCAGGGTCATCACGTCCGGGTTGGCGGTCGAGATGAGCAGCGCCCAGATGTACTCGTTCCACGCCTGGACGAACGTCAGCAGACCGAGCGTCAGCAGGACCGGCATGGTCTGCGGTACGACGATCCGCCACCACACGGCGAACTCGCCGGCGCCGTCGATGCGCGCCGCCTCCAGGACCTCGTCCGGGAGGGAGACCATGAACTGGCGCATCAGGAAGATGCCGAAGCCGTTGACGAGGAACGGCATCGCGAGCGCCGCGATACTGACGGTCAGGCCCGCGCCCCCGCGCCCGAACAGGTCGTTGCCGCCCGCCAGCGGCCAGTGCACCAGGATCAGGAAGTGCGGGATGAAGAAGAGGAACGGCGGGAACATCATCGTCGACAGCACGAGCCGGAAGATCAGGTCCCGTCCGGGGAAGCGGAGTTTGGCGAGGGCGTAGCCGGCGAGCGACGAGGTGATCAGCACGGACACGGTGATCACGGCGGTCGCGACGACGCTGTTGCGGAAGAGCACCGGCAGATCGAGCTGGTCGATCGCCGCCCGGTAGTTCGACCAGTCGAACGCCTTGGGCAGGAACCGGTACGGCAGCGTGCCCGCCTCGCCCGCGCCCTTGAACGACGTCATCACCATGTCGAGGAACGGCACCACCGTCAGCACGGCGCCGGTCACCACCACCAGATAGGACAACCAGGGGAAACGGCGGCGGATCATACGTCCTCCTCCTTGCGCCGGAAGATCCACAACTGCGCCAGGGTGACCACCAGGACCACCAGGAAGAGCACGAAGGCGGCGGCGCTCGCGGGGCCCCAGTGGCCGTAGGAGAACGCCTGCCGGTACATCTCCAGGGCGGCCACGTTGGTCGCGTCGCCCGGCCCGCCCTTGGTCATCACGGTGATCAGCGCGAAGGACTGCAGTCCGCTGATGAACTGGGTGACGCACACGAGCAGCAGGGACGGCCGCAGCAGCGGCAGCGTGATCCGCCAGAAGACGGTGACCGGCCCGGCCCCGTCGAGCGCCGCGGCCTCGTAGTACGACTCGGGGATGGACTTCAGGCCGGCGGTCAGGACGAGGATCGCGGAGCCCACCGAGGCCCACGCGTGCACGACCACGACCGACGGCAGCGCGGTGCCCGGTTCCTGGAGGAAGGCCACCGAGTCGAGCCCCACGGAGTTGAGCACGCCGTTGACGAGCCCGCCCGGCTCGTACATGAACTTCCACACGTTGCCGACGGCGACCACCGTCGTGACGATCGGCAGGAAGTAGAGGGTGCGCCACAGCCCCTGGAACCGCAGGTTGTCGATGCAGGTGGCGACGACCACGGAGCCGGCCAGCGAGAGGACCACGGTGCCCAGCGCGAACAGCAGGGTGTTGGTCAGGATCGGTGCCAGGAACGTCGATCCGTCGGCGAAGAGTCCCGCGAAGTTGTCCGTCCCGACCGGCCGGATGCCGCCGAGGTCGAACCCCGACCAGCGGGACATCGACAGCAGCAACGCGAAACCGAGGGGCAGGAGCAGGAACACCGCGAAGAACAGCAACGTCGGCGCGAGGAAGAGATAGGCGACGACCGTCTGCCGGCGCCGGGCCCGGTCGCGGCCGTCGACGGCGAGCGGGACGGGGGGCGTGCTGGGCGCGGCCCGCTCGGTCGTGGCCGGCGTCAGCGCGTTCACCATGAGCGTGACACCTCTCGGTCGACCTGACGGCGGGTGGTGCGCAGCGCCTGGTCGACCGACTGCTGACCGGTCCACAGCGCCTCGATGTTCTTGCGCAGCAACGATTTCGCCTGCTGCGCGCCCGGCACGTTCGGCTCCGGCACCGAGTAGGCCAGCGCGTCCAGGAAGGGCCGCAGGTTCGCGTCGCTGTGGGCGCCCAGGAGGGTGCGCATGTCGTCGGCGCGTCCGGTCAGGGAACCGGCCGACACCTGAAGGGAGCTCATCCGGGTCGCTCTCCCGCCCGGCTCGGCGCCCTCGACCCTCACCTTCTCGGTGTTGAGCCAGCGCAGGAACTCCCAGGCGGCGGCCGGGTGTCTGCCGGCCGCGTTGACCCCGAGCATGAAACCGGTGGAGAGCGTGGCGCGCTTGCCGTCCGCCGCCGGAAGGGGCAGCGGGGCGACGCCGACGTCGCGGTACTCCTCGCCCATCAGGGTCTTCAGGCTCCCGGTCCACCAGCCGGCGCTGACCACCATGGCCACCTGCCCCGACCGGAACGCCTTGTAGACGTTGACGCCGGGGACGCTGGCGCCGCCGGTGACGAGGCGGTGCTCCAGGTCGAACACGGCCCGTCCGGCGGGGGAGTCGATGGCGGTGCTCCTGCCGTCCTCGGAGACGAACCTGCCGCCGGCCGCGCTCAGCAGGGCGAGCGTCTGGCCGACGGTGGTGGAGTCGTCGGCGGTCGAGAGTCCGAACCCCTGGACGAGGGTGTTGCCGAACCGGTCCTGCCGCGCGGTGCGGTAGGCGGTCTCCTCCAGTTCCCGCCAGGTCCGGGGCGGGCGGTCGACGCCGGCTTCGCGAAGCAGCCGCTTGTTGTAGTAGAGGGCGTACGTCTGCACCTCGGTGGGATAGCCGTAGACCTGGCCGCGCACCGAGGCGGCGTCGACCGCGGCCCGGCTGTAGCCGCGGGTGATCTCCTCGGCGTACTCCCGCGGAGCGGGCCGCAGCACACCGGCCTGGACCAGCTGGCCGTTCCACAGGCAGTACGGGTGCAGGATGTCGGCGCCCTGGCCCGCGGCCTGCCGGACCATGAACGTGGTGAGCAGGTCCGTGAACTCGACGGCCTTCGTCTGCACCTTGACCCGGTCGTGGCCCGCGTTCCACTCGTCGACCGGGCCCTGCAGGGCCTCCTTGAGCACTCCGCTCGCGTAGTGGGTGAGCAGGGTGAGGACGATCGGGTCGCCCGGCCGCCCGGTGCCCTGGTGCGGCGCGGCGCAACCGGAGGCGAGCAGCGCCGAGGGGAGCGCGAGCGCGAAGTGGCGGCGGCTGAGCCGGGCGGTGCGGCGGGCCGGCGTCATCGTGCGCCCTCGCGGCGCATCACACGGAACACCCGGGTCGTGGTGAAGCCGGTCTTGCGGTACATGTGGCCGGCGGGGGACTGCGCGCCGGTCCACAGGAACCACGCGGAGTGCGCGCGGCGCGCCCGCATCCTCTCCAGGACGAGGTGCAGGAGGATCTCGCCGAGCCCGGTGCCGCGCATCTCCTCCAGCACGCCGATCGGCCCGAACCGCTCGTCCACCGCGTCGAACGCGCCGTGCATCGCCCAGCCGACCAGGCGGCCCGACGGCTCCCGGGCGACGACGATCCGGTCGACCGGTGTGCCCGTCGCGACGGACGCGCGGATCGTGCACGCCCAGTCGGGGCCGAAGTGGTCCCCGGCGAGCGCGAACAGGTCGACCAGGTCGTCGTCGGACGGGGTGGCGAACCGGTAGCCCCGCGCCGTCAGTTCCCGCACGCGGCGCGCGACGTCCTCCGGCACGCGGTAGCCCACCAGGCCACGGTCCATCGCCTCCGCCTCGTAGAGCGTACGAAAGCCGAGGGACTCCAGGAGCAGGGCGGCCTCCGGGTAGGCCTCGGCGTCCAGGCCGGGCAGGACGTAGTCCGGGGTGTACGAGGAGAAGTCCACCCGGGTGCGGCCGTGGCCGTGCAGCCAGTCGAGGGCCTCGGTCAGCAGCCGGCGGCCGAGGCCGCGCCGACGGGCGTCCGGGTCGACGAAGAAGAAGGGGATCCAGCCCTGCTGCGGCTCCAGATCGGTGCCGGCCATCGGCGTCCGACGGCGCACCGCGTAGGCGGCGCCGACGACGCGTTCCCCCTCCACGGCGACCCGCAGACCCTCCGGATCGAAATTGGGGTCCAGCAGCACCAGGGAGCGGAAACGGTCCGCGGTGACGGGGTCGCCCGGCGCGCTGCGCCGCCACACCTCCACCACCCGCGGTCCGTCGCCCGCGCGAAAGCCGCGGATGTCGACCCGGGTCGTCGTTGCGCTGTCGGTCATCGGCGGTGCTGTCCTTCCGGACACCGGGCGGTGTCGGTGTCGGGGGTGATGAGCCATCACATCGGGAATTTACTGGGATGTCCGTCAATTCCGCAATTATCCGCCGTCGGGCCGCGCCGCAGGGGGCGCCCAACCCCTCGCCGCACTCAGGGAGTAGGGCCGGACGCACGGTCGTCGGCGGCTGTCGCAGTTTCGACATGGCGCATTCGTGCCACGTGCAGGCGATGACACGTCAGGCGGCGGGGCGCATGATCTCGGACAGGTTGTGAACCCCGGTTTACGAAGGGTTTTTGCTCATGGCACCGAACCGCCCCCCGACCCGCACGGCGCCGGCATCGACGTCGGCCGTCGGCGAGGTGCCGAGCACGGCCCGGACGGCCGCCGCCGATCCGCGCTCCGCCCCGGCCTGACCCGCGGCACACCCCCCGAGGCCGGCCGCGACGCGCCCCGACAGCGGCGGCGCGCGCCCCGGCCCGGCACCCGGATGCCGCGGCCGGAAGCCGCTCGTCCCACAAGTCCCCTGTGTGACAGGCCGGTACGCGCCGCCCTGATCCGATGCCGGGAAATGACAAGAAAGGCTGTAACCACCCATGAGACGCATCCGCCTTTGGGCGGTGATATCGATGTCGGCCATGGTGGCGGCGAGCGCGATCACGCCTGTCGCCGCCCAGTCCCCGCCGAAGGCCCCCGCCTCCGCGCCGGCATCCGACGTGCGCGGTACCACCGTGCGGCTGATCACCGGCGACCTGGTCACCGTCAACGACGCCCCGAACGGCAGGAAGACCGCCTCGGTGCGGCGCGCGCCGGGGCGCGAGGACGTCTTCTTCCAGGTGACCGAACGCGACGGCGGTCTGACCGTCCTGCCGTCCGACGCGGCGCCGCTGGTCCGCAGCGAGCGGCTCGACGCGGGGCTCTTCGACGTCGCCGCCCTCATCGCCGAGGGCTACGACACCGCGCACACCGACGCCCTGCCCCTGATCGTCTCCGCCTCCCAGGTCTCGGCGCGTGCCGCGGCCGAACGGGCGGACGCGCTCGCGGAGTTCCACGAGGGCACGGGCGGCCCCCGGCAGCTGCGGAGCATCGACGCCCAGGCCCTGCGCGTCGCCGACCAGGACCTGGCGGCCTTCTGGAAGGAGCTCGCGCCCGCGGCCGACGCGTCGGTCGCGCGGGCGGTGGCGGCGACGCCGAAGATCTGGCTGGACCACAAGGTGCGTCCGACGCTGGACCGCAGCACCGCGCAGATCAACGCACCGGCCGCCTGGGCCGCCGGTCAGCACGGCGAGGGTGTCAAGGTCGCGGTCCTCGACACCGGTGCCGACCAGACGCACCCCGACCTCGCGGGCCGCGTCTCGGAGGCCAGGGACTTCTCCGGCAGCGGCTCGACGCGGGACCTCTTCGGACACGGCACGCACGTCGCCGCCACCGCCGCCGGCAGCGGCGCCGCTTCGGGCGGCCTGCGCAAGGGCGTCGCGCCCGGCGCCGACCTGATCGTGGGCAAGGTCCTCGGGGACGACGGCTCCGGCTCCGAGTCCCAGATCATCGCGGGCATGGAATGGGCCGCGGCCGAAGGCGCCAAGGTCGTCAACATGAGCCTGGGCGCGGACATGCAGTCCGACGGCACCGACCCCATGAGCCTCGCCGTCAACGAGATCTCCCGCAGCAGCGGCGCGTTGTTCGTCGTCGCCGCCGGAAACAGCGGCGGGCGGGGCGACATGACGGTGGGTTCGCCCGGCGTGGCCGACGCCGCCCTCACCGTCGGCGCCGTCGACCGGGACGACTCGCTCGCCCCGTTCTCCAGCCGCGGCCCGCGGTTCGGTGACAAGGCCGTGAAGCCGGACATCACCGCCCCGGGCGTCGGCATCGTCGCCGCGCGCGCCGCAGGTACGACCATGGGCGCTCCGATCGACGACCACTACGTCGCCGCGGACGGCACCTCCATGGCGACCCCGCACGTGGCGGGTGCGGCGGCCCTGCTCGCCGGGCAGCACCCCGACTGGTCGGCGCAGCAGCTCAAGGACGCGCTGATCAGCACGTCCCGTACGATCTCCGGCCAGACCCCCACCGAGCAGGGCGGCGGCCGCGTCGACGTCAAGGCGGCCTTCTCCGCGCCCGTCACCGCCACCGGCACGCTCGCGATGGGCCCGTTCGGCAGGGACGCAGCCCCGGTGGAGCGGGCCGGAGTGATCCGCTACACGAACCACTCCGACACCGAGGTCTCGCTGGACCTGCGCGCCACCCTGGCCACGGGCGGCGGCAAGGCGCTGCCCGCGGAGGGCCTGACCTTGGGGACGGGCACCGTCCGCATCGCCCCGGGCGCGACCGTCGAGGTCCCGGTACGGGTCGACCCGGTCAAGGCCGGCCGCGGCACGTACTACGGCTATGTCGGCGCCACGTCCTCCGACGGCAGCGCGCTCCACACCACCGTCAGCCTGGTCGTCCGTGCCCCGATGCACAAGGTCACCATCGACTCCCACGGCCCGGACGGTGAGCCCACCGGCTGGAACATCGTGGACGTCTTCGGCGGCGACACGGACGTCCAGTTCGTCAGCTGGGACCCCCTGGCCTTCGAGGTCGAGGAGGGCACCTACCAGGTCGGCGGCGCGCTGCTGCACCAGAGCGGCGGCGCCACGCGGCTCATCTACGCCGTGGAGCCCGAGGTGAAGGTCGCCGGGGACACGACGGTGACCCTGGACGCGCGCAAGGCCGAACCGGTGCGCATGCGCACGCCTCTGCCCGCCGAGCGGCGCAACAACGCGACGTACCAGACGTACCGGAAGATCGACGGTGCGGCGATCGCCCAGACCACCTACTACGAGGACGGCGGCGGGTCGGTGGACCTGTACGTCACTCCCACGTCCAAGGTCACCGAGGGCGAGTTCGAGTTCAACACCCGCTGGGAGATGGTGGCTCCGGACATCAGGACCGAGGTCCGCGGCGCGGATCTCGACCTGGACCCGTACTACCTCGCACGCTCCACCCCGTTCGACCCGAAGGGCGAACGGCTGACCGCCGTGTACGCGGGGACCATCGAGAACCCGGACCTGCGGCCGGACACCGTACGCGGCAAGCTCGCCGTGATGCGCGACGACACCGCCTCGGGCGAGTACGAGCTCGCGCAAGCGGCCGCGCGGGCGGGCGCCAAGGGCCTGGTGATCGTCCTGCCCGACGGGCTGGTGGCCTGGACCCGCTGGCAGCCGACGGACACCCGCTCCGCCGTCCCCGTGATCCGGGTGACCGCGGCCGACGGGGCCAAGCTGCTGCAGTACATGAAGCGGCACAAGACCGTCGTCGACATCTCCGGGACGGTCGCGAGCCCGTACCTGTACGACATCAGGGCGATCTGGAAGGACCGGATCCCGAAGGGCGTCACCTACACCGTCTCGGACCGCAACACCGCGCGGGTGAAGGCGTCCTACGCGGACACCGGCGCGCTCGACTGGACCGCCGAGCAGCGCTTCAGCTGGCGCCCCTTCGCGAAGGTCACCATGGAGACCTCGCGCGCGGTGCCGACCGGCCGGACACGCTCGGAGTACGTCACCTCCGGGGACACGCAGTGGATGCACTACGTCGACTTCATCACGACGCCGTACGCGGACTTCGCCATGCGCTCCGGGCTGCGGGACGCTCCTCGCAGCTTCGAGGCGGGGGAGAGGACCGAGGAGGAGTGGTACAAGGCCGTGGTCCGGCCGTCCATCCCGCGCGGCTGGAGCAGCCCGTCCGTCCGTGACGGCGACGTCATGACACTGGCAGTCCCGGAGTACACGGACGCGGTGGCCGGCCACTGGGCCCGCAAGCAGGCCCCCGGACTGTCGGGCGGCATCGGGCGGACCGGAGCCCCTGGAACGCTGGACGAGCCCGGCTACCCCGCGGGTGACAAGGTGACGGCCGTCCTCCACCGCAACGGCGAGGTGGTGGGCAGCTCCGGCGCCGCCTGGGGGAACTTCCCGGTTCCCGCAGGCAAGGCCGAGTACCGGCTGGACCTGACCACGGAGCGGCTCACCGACTACTGGCGCACCGGTACGCGGACCGCCACGTCGTGGACCTTCCGTTCGGACACCGCCGCCGAGCAGACGGTGCTGCCGCTCCTCCAGGTCGACTACGACGTCGACGCCGATCTGTGGAACAGGGTCGACGGCGGGAAGCGCCATGAACTCGACCTCACGGTCCGGCACCAGGACGGGCTCACCGCGCCCGCCGGGGTCCGGCTCAAGGTCGAGGCGTCCTTCGACGACGGCAGGACGTGGAAGGCGCAGGTCCGCACCAAGGACCGCGGCCACAACCGGTTCACCGCCACCGTCGAGTCGCCCGGAGACCACCGGCAGGGCGGATACGTGACCCTGCGTGTCACCGCCTCCGACCAGGCAGGCAACACGGTCCGGCAGACGGTGGAGCGGGCCTACTCGCTCGGAAGCTGAGCGAACGCCTCCGCGGGAGACCCACGGAAGGTGCCTGCGCGGGACACCCCGCGGACGGTGCCTTTCGTGGGACGCCCCGCGGGGGCACCGTCCGTTCAGCGACGGGCGTGGCGGATCCTCAGTCGTCCGAACCCCATGGTCCCGGAGATCCGGATCCTCGGCCCGCGGGGCCGGGAGCGCCCCGGGACCTTGTAACGCAGGTCCTTCCACCCGGCCACCAGGCCCTCGACGTCGACGACCGCGTCACGCGGCACCGTGATCCGGGCGCCGCCGGTGCCGAGTTGCAGCTCGATGTCGACGAGCGGATGCTCGATCACCGCCCGGGACAGATCCAGGCGCACCTTTCCGTACGCGGACTCGACCTTGAGGGTGCGCGGCACCCGCCACGCGCCGCTCCGCCTGATCCGCCCGCCGGCCGCGGCGATCGTCGACGTGCTGCCCGATTGCTCCGCCGGGAGCGAGGCCAGGGCCGACACGAGCTCGCCGCGCGCCTTGGCGGTGAGCACCTGGTGCAGGCGCTCGTCCAACTCCGCGTGCGTGATGAGCTCTTCGGTGTAGGCCTCCTGCAGACGTCGCACGGCCGTCTCGCGGTCGTCTTCGCCGATCAGCCGCAACGAGTCTTCCGGTGAGGAGGTCACCGTCTCACCCTACTGCCGTACCGGCGACGCGACAGGGTCAAGTCCCCTGGCGGGCAAGGAGTTCGGCATCGTACGACAGGGCGCGGCCGCGGGTCAGCCGACCGGGCCGGGCGCGTGACGGGACTCGGCCGCGGCCGCCGCGGCCCGGCTGACGAGGTCGGCCGCGCGGGCGGCCCGCCCCGTCGCCTTCCAGGCCAGCATGCGCAGCGCGACCGCCGGGGAGGGTGGGAAGACGCCCAGCTGGCCGAGCATGGTGATGTCGTCACGCACGGCCTCGTGCCGGGTCACCTTGCCCTCGCGCACGTCGAGCACGTGGATCTGCTCGAAGTCGATCTCGCGCCCCGTGGGCGGTACGGCCTGGTCCAGGGCACCGTCGCGGAACGTGACGAAGGCGCCCGTGTGACGGCCCCGCATGCGCAGGCGGAGCCAGACCTGATCGTCGTTGCCGGCGACGGCGAGGATCGCGAACCTCAGGTCGTCGAAGGCCGAGCGCATCCATGCGCCGGAGGCCAGCACGCCCGCCGGTCCCGGGAGCGAGCAGGCGGCCGGCGAGGCGATGGCCTCCCGGTTGTGGAAGTCCTCCGCCACCACCTCGGCGGCCAGTGCCGCGTCCCCCGTCACGAGGATCTCGAAAAGCCCCTGCGCCAGTTCGGTCGGGTTCATGCCCACGTCGTCGGTCCCTCTCGCGTACGTCGTGCCGGGTGGCGGGCACTGCCGCCCGCGAGATTGAGGTTACAGAGCACCTAATGAATAGTTCAAACATGTCCTCGATTGGCTACGATGGCACCATGCCGAGCAAACGCGCCTACGTCTCCCCCCTGCGGGAGCAGGCTGCTGTGCGCACCCGCGAGGTGATCCTGCGGCGGGCCACCGAACTCTTCGCCGAGCGGGGATACGGCAGGGTGACGATCGCGGACATCGCCGCCGCGGCCGGTGTGTCCTCCAAGACCGTCTTCGCCGGCGTCGGGAGCAAGGGCGACATCCTCGACAGGATCGTCGACGAGGGGGTATCGGCATCCGGCTACGAGCAGGCCATGGCGCACGTCCTGGGCCTGCGCACGCCCGAGGCCGTCCTGCACGCCCTGGCGCGGGGCACGCGCGAGGGCAACGAGAGCCAGTTCACCGTCCACGAGGCGATCCGCAAGGCGCTGCCGGTCCACGAGAGCGCCGACGGCCTGTGGGCGAGGGCGACGGCCACCTACCGCGAGGCACTGAACGCCGCCGCCCGCCATCTGCACGGCCTGACGCCGCCACCGCGCTCTTCCCCGCAGCAGACGGCGGACCTGCTGTGGCTGTGGTTCGGCCCCACGGGCTGGCGCACGCTCGTGGCGGAGAGCGGCTGGACCTGGGAGCAGGCCGAGAAGACGCTGCACGACACGGCGGCGGCCGCGCTGTACGGCTAGTACGGCACCAGCGCCCTTGAACGGCTGGGCGGCCCCGGAAGCCGACGCGGAAGCACGCCGGGCGTACACGAGCACCGACTTCTCCGGGCCGTGGAGAACTGGAGCTGCGCGAACACCGTGGTCCACCACGGCGGGGACAGCGCCCTGACCGGTGCTCCAAGTCCGCGCTCGTGCACGGCAGCACGCTGCTGGTGCGGCAGGTCCTGGTCTCGACCTGGAGAGGAACGCTGCCGGGCGCAGGGCACCGATGAGTGGCTTGCCATGTCTCATCGTCCCCGGATGGGCAAAGCGCTGCGGCTCAGGGACCTCGTGCCCGCACGGATGGAGGCGAGACGCTTCGTCTTGCTATGGTGGGGCCATGGCTTTCCTCTTCTTCGTCTGAGTCCGGGCACGGCCCCTGCCGCCGTTTCTGCTGCCCGTCGACCCTTCGTATGCCCGGGGAAAGCTCTATGCGCGATCGCGCTCAAACCGCCCTGTCCACCACCATTCCTGCTGTGGCGCAGCTGTCGGTCAAGTCCGTCACCAAGTCGTATGGCACTCGGACCATCCTCGACCAGGTCACCTTCACTGTCCGGCCAGGCGAGAAGGCGGCCGTCATCGGCGAGAACGGTTCCGGCAAGTCGACATTGCTGCGGCTGCTCGCCACGGCCGAGATGCCGGACGCCGGGGAGGTCATCGTCCGATTTCCCGGCGGAATCGGTCACCTCACCCAGACCCTCGGCTTCGATGCGGACTGCACCGTGCAGGACGCCGTCGACCGTGCCCTGACCGAACTGCGTGAGATGGAGCGAGGGCTCCGTGCCGCAGAGGAGTCCCTCGCCGACGCGTCGGACGGGGAGCTCGACGCGTACGGCGAGCTGTTGATCGCTTACCAGGAACGCGGCGGATACGAGGCGGACGCGCGTGTGGATGCCGCCATGCACGGGCTCGGCCTGGCCGGGATCACCCGGGAGCGTCTGCTTGGTTCACTGTCCGGCGGCGAGCAGTCGCGCCTCGCGCTCGCCTGCACCCTGGCCGCCGGCCCCGAGCTGCTGCTCCTGGACGAACCGACCAATCACCTCGACGCGGCGGCCGTGCGCTGGTTGGAGGAACACCTGCGCTCACACCGAGGCACCGTCGTCGCGGTCACTCACGACCGCGCCTTTCTGGAGCGCATCGCCACCATGATCCTCGAGGTCGACCGTGACGAGTGCACCGTGCGCCGCTACGGCGACGGGTGGGCCGGCTACCGCGCCGCGAAGGCGGCCGCCCGGCGCGGAGCGGAGCAGCGGTACGCGGACTGGGTCGAGGAGGTGGCTCGGACGGAGGATCTGCTGGAGGCCGCCGGCAGGCGGCTGGCCGTCACCGGCCGCGACCCGAGGCAGGGCTTCGGCAAGCACCGCCGCTCCAGCGAGGCGAAGCTCGGTGGGCAGGTGCGTTCGGTGCGGGAGCGTCTGGATTGGCTGCGGCGCAACCCGGTGGCAAAGCCGCCGGTACCGCTCAGGTTCACGACTGCGCTGCCGTCGGCAGCCGGCGGTCCGGTCCAGGGCACGCTCGCCGAGCTCGACAACGTACGGGTCGGAGATCGGCTGCGCCTGGACGGGCTCCTGGCGATCGAGCCTGGAGGGCGCCTTCTTGTCACAGGCGGGAACGGCGCGGGCAAGACGACGCTGCTTCGCGTCCTGGCGGGCGATCTGCAGCCGGACGCGGGCACGGCGTGGCGCCCTGCCCGGATCGGATACCTCGCGCAGGAACTGCCCGCGCAGGCCACGCGGCTGTCGCTGCTCGCCGCGTTCGCCGCCGGGTGGCGCGGGCTGCCGGACGAGTACGCCGAACAGCTCCTGTCCCTGGGCTTGTTCCGCGAACAGGATCTGCACGTCCCAGTCGCCGACCTGTCCGTGGGACAGCGGCGGCGGCTGCAGATCGCGGCTCTGGTGACCCGGCCCGCGGACCTCCTCGTCCTCGACGAGCCGACCAACCACATCGCCCTCGACCTGGTCGAGGAGCTTCAGGCGGCGCTCGCGGCGTACCCAGGGGCGGTGGTCGCGGTCTCGCACGATCGCGACTTCCGTGCGCGCTTCGAAGCCGACCAGGTGGAACTGCACGCCGGCCGCAGGCGCTGACCCAGCCCGTCCCGGCCTGAATCGCTTCACACTCATCAGTCCACCGAAACGAGGGATTCGTGACCACCTTCCTTACACCACAACAGCGCGCCGACCGCACCTCCGCCGCCGTCGGAGCAGCCGTCGTGGCCGGGCGCGGGCTCGGCCTGACCGTCACCGAGCCCGTGGTGCTCCACGACGTCTTCTCGGTCGTCGTCCACCTGGCCCCCTCGCCGGTCGTGGCCCGGATTCCCACTGTCCTGCCCCGCCCGGACGACCTGGCTGCGATTGCCCGCCGTCAGCAGGACGAGCTGGATGTCACACGGTGGCTGGCTGACCGGAAAGTCCCCGTGATCGCCCCCAGCCCGCTCGTGCCACGAGAACCCGTGCAGCGTGACGGGTTCTCGCTGACGTTCTGGCCGTTCGTCGAGGCGGCACAGGACAAGGAACCCGACTACGTCGCGAACTCCGAGAGTGTCGCCGACCTGCACGCGGCACTGCGCGCCTACCCGGGCCGCCTGGAGTTCCTGTCCGCGGCCGACCCACGATTCATCGCGGACAGCCTCGCCCTGCTCGACCGGCATCCCGACCTGATCGGAGCCGGCGAGCTCGACCGGGCCCGCCGCGAATGGCGCCTTCTCGAACCCCTCGTACGCTCACGCAGCGCCTTCGAGGCGCGGTTTCCCGGTGTCGACCTCCAGCCCGTCCACGGCGACTCCCCACCCGCGAACATCTTCAACGCGGTGGACGGCGACCTCTACGCCGACTTCGAACTGGTCACGCTGGGGCCCGTCGAGTGGGACCTGGCCGCTCTCGGACCCGAGCACGAAGCCGCCTACAACCGCGGCGCACGCCGCAACGGCACGAGGCCGCTCGACGAGGAGGTCCTCGCCTTCGTCAACGCCCTGGGCATGCTGCGGGTCATCGCCACCCTCACCCTGGTCCCGCACCTTCCCGAACTGATGGAGTACCTCAAGCCCACGGTCGACCACTGGCAGACGACGCCCTTCGCCGCCGGCATGAACAGCTGACACCGACCGGGCAGGGCCCTCGGCGGCGCGGGCGTCACCCACAGAGACATGCCGTGCATGGCCTCCACCTGTGCGACGTCGCCAGGAAGCTCGGACACGCTCGAATGGAGCGTCGACACCCTTCCGGTGAGTGCTCGCGCCGGTGAGTCCAGGAGTCCCGCGCAGGTGCCGGCCGGCCTCGCAGATCACCTCCCCCGGCATCGGTGCGGCGCCGACGACACCCGCGCGGCGCCTGCCGGCCCGGGGGGAGGAGCGGGAACTGATCTGGCCCGACGCCATGGAATTTCAGGGTGCTGGACATGCCATCGGCTTCCTGGCGGCGGCCGCGCTGTACGGCTAGGTGCCGGGTCGGGAATGCGCAGGCGGTGGCCGCTGTTCTTGACTCCTGTGAATGGCATGCACTCGCCACTCACGGTGGGTGAAAGGAGGCCTCATGGCACGCAACGCCACGCGTCCCGTCGTGACGCTGAAGTCGACGGCCGGCACCGGTGTCACCTATGTGACGCGCAAGAACCGCGGCAACGACCCCGACCGGCTGGTCCTGCGCAAGTACGACCCGGTCGCCGGGGAGCACGTGCTCTTCCGCGAGGAGCGCTGAGCGGCGGGACCCGGTGCCTGACCGCCGGGCGGGCGCCGGTCCGGCGCCCGCGGCAGGCAGGAATGCACACAGGAGGTGCGGAGTCATGAAGGTGCGCAAGTCACTGCGCTCGCTGAAGTCGAAGCCGGGGGCGCAGATCGTACGCCGCCGTGGGGTGACGTTCGTGATCAACAAGAAGGACCCGCGCTACAAGGCGCGCCAGGGCTGACGCAGCCCCGGCCGGTCCAGGAAGCCGGGCCCCGCCAGGTGCGGGGCCCGGCCGGTCGACGGCGGCGGATTGCGGCATCGCTCGCCCGCCCTCCGTGTCGATCAGCGCGTGAGACGCGTGTCAAAAAGCATAAGAAATGACCTTTCCTGTCATGCTCTGCCTTGGTTTGTCGGCGTCGAGAGGCGCCGGCGCGGTGTCCATGGTGCGGCGTGCGGGAGGTTGTTCGTGACTGTCCGTCATATCGAGGGTCCGGTTGTGGAGGGCGCTCCGGGGGATCCGCCCCCTGCGGACGGTGGCGCGCCCCGACCGGGGCGGAGCAGGCAGCCGGCGTGGAGCGGGGTGCTGCGGGGGCTGGTCGCGGCACTCGTCCTGACGTCCGGTGCCGCCCTGCCAGCGATGGTGCCGCAATCCGCATGGGCGGTGCCGCCCGGGACCTACACCTTCGTCACCAACTTCATCGACGACACGCTGTCGGTGATCAACACGGCCACGAACGAGACGGTGGCCACCGTCGAGGTCGGGCCCGGCCCGTCCGGCGTCGCGGTGTCGCCCGACGGCACCCGCGTCTACACGGCCGACAACGCCAACAACACGGTGTCCGTGGTCGACACGGCCACCGACGCGGTGGTGGCCACCGTCGACGTGGGCAACGGCCCCCAGCAGGTCGCAGTGTCGCCCGACGGCGGCACCGTCTACGTCACCAACTTCAACGACGACGCCGTGTCCGTGATCGACACCGACACGAACGAGGTCGTCGACATGATTCCCGTCGGCAACCTCCCCATCGGGGTCGCGGTGTCACCGGACGGCAGCACCCTCTATGTCACCAACTCCGACGACGCCACCGTCTCGGTCATCGACACGGCGACGAACGACGTCGTGGACACCGTCCCCGTCGGCACCCTCCCCTTGGCGGTGACCGTGTCCCCGGACGGCGGGACCGTCTACGTCGTCAATGAGGCGGACGACTCGGTGTCGGTGATCGACGCGGCCACGAACGACGTGGTGGACACCGTCCCCGTCGGCACCACCCCTCAGCAGGTGGCCGTGTCGCCCGACAGCGGTACGGTCTACGTCACCAACGCCCTCGACGACACGGTGTCCGTGATCGACGCGGCGACGAACGACGTGGTCGACACCGTCCCGGTCGGCGACGATCCGCGCGGGGTGGCCGTGTCGCCGGACGGCGGCAGCGTCTATGTCACCAACGCCGAGGACAACACGGTGTCGGTGATCGCCACCGAGACCAACGACGTGGTCGAGACCGTCCCCGTCGGCGAGTTCCCGATCGGGGCGGCCGTCGGCGTGGTCACGCCCTCGGACGACCCGCCCGCGTGGACATTGCTGAAGATCACCACGAGTGGGTCGTTCGTCGCCGGCGGTCAAGGCAGGTACCGGCTGCGCGTGACCAACACGGGCGAGGGGCCGACCGACGGCAGCACCGTCACCGTGACTGACGTCCTGCCGAAGGGGCTGAGGGCCGTCGGATTCTCCGGCACGGGCTGGAGGTGCACGCGCACCCCGCTCGCCTGCACCCGCGACGACGTCCTGGAGCCCGGCGAGAACTATCCGACGCTGACCCTGACGGTCGGCATCGCCAGGAACGCTCCCCAGCGCGTCACCAACAAGGCCCTGGTCACCGGGGGCGGCACCACCGCCACCGGCACAGCCACCACGACCACCACGGTCCGACGGCCGAACCAGAGGCTCGACTGAGCGAAGCCCGCGCCGGGGGTGTCCCCCTGCGCGGGCCATGCGGTCCGCGGGCCCGATGCCGCCCGCGGACCTTCCCCGTCGCGCGTCAGGTCCGGTGCGTCACCACGCCAGAGCGCGCCACGTCGCCGTACCACCGGGCACTGGCCTTGGGAATGCGCCGGCCCGTGGGGTAGTCGACGTAGACCGCCCCGAAGCGCTTGCTGTATCCGTAGCCCCACTCGAAGTTGTCCAGCAGGGACCACAGGAAGTAGCCGCGGACGTCGACGCCCGCCTCCATCGCGCGGTGCACGGCCGCCAGATGGCCTCGCAGGTAGTCGATCCGGTCGGGGTCGTTCACCTCGCCCGAGGGGTCGACGTAGTCGTCGAACGCGGCGCCGTTCTCGGTGATCATGAGGGGCAGCCGGGGGAATTCACGTTGGATGCCCAGGAGCAGGTCGTGGAGACCGGTGGGGTCGACGGCCCAGCCCATCGCGGTCGTCGAGCCCGGCGGCATGTGGAAGACCACGTCGTCGGCGGCCGGCCAGGGGCTGTGGTCGCTCCTGCCGTGACCGTCGGATCCGTGGCTGGACTCAGCGGAACCGCCCGAGACCACGGTCGGTGTGTAGTAGTTGACTCCCAGGAAGTCGAGCGGCTGGCAGATCTCCCGCAGGTCCCCGTCCTTGACGAACGACCAGTCCGTCAGCCGCGAGGTGTCGCGCAGCAGGTCCTCCGGATAGGCGCCCTTGAGCATCGGCCCCGTGAAGACCCGGTTCGCCAACGCGTCGATCCGGCGCGCGGCGTCCACGTCCTCGGCGTCCTGGGACAGCGGCCTGACATGGTGGATGTTGAGCGTGACCGCCACCTGGGCGAGGGAGGGGAGGCTCGCGCGCAGGGCCTCGACGGCCTTGCCGTGCGCGAGGTTGAGGTGGTGGGCCGCGCGCAGCGCCGCCACGGGGTCGGTGCGCCCGGGCGCGTGGACCCCGGACGCGTACCCCAGGAAGGCGCTGCACCAGGGCTCGTTGAGCGTGATCCAGGTCCGCACCCGGTCGCCGAGCGCGTCGGCCGCGAGGGCCGCGTACGCAGCGAAACGCTCCGCGGTGGCGCGCTCCGGCCAGCCGCCGGCGTCCTCCAGGTCCTGGGGCAGGTCCCAGTGGTAGAGGGTCGCGACGGGCTGGATGTTCTTCTCCAGCAGCGCGTCCGTGAGCCGGCGGTAGAAGTCCAGTCCCTTCTGGACGCTGGGCCCGCGACCTGTCGGCTGGATGCGGGGCCAGGCGAGGGAGAAGCGGTACGCGCCCACGCCGAGGTCGGCCATGATCGCGACGTCCTCCCGCCACCGGTGGTAGTGGTCGGTGGCGATGTCACCGGTGTCGCCGTTGCGCACCCTGCCCGGCGTACGGGCGAAGGTGTCCCAGATGGAGGGCGTGCGTCCGTCCAGGGCGGCGGCGCCCTCGATCTGGTACGCGGCCGTGGCGGTGCCCCAGGTGAACGACGGGGGGAACGTCAGGGCGGTGGGGGCCTCGGTCGAGGACAGTTCGTGTCCAGCGGCGATAACCACGCGGGTCCTTCCGGAATGACAGTCGATGGGTGAGAGGAGGGGGGAGACGACAGGGGCTCGGGAGGGCCTGGTCAGCCCTTGACGGCGCCCTGCATGATGCCGCCGACGATCTGACGCCCGAAGACGATGAACATCGCGAGCAGGGGGAGCGTGCCGAGCAGCGCGCCCGCCATGATCAGGGACTGGTCCCTGACGTACCCCGCGCTCAACTGGGTGAGGGCGACGGGGACCGTCGGGTTCGTCATGTCGAGCACGATGAACGGCCAGAAGAAGTCGTTCCAGGCGTGCACGAAGGTGATCATGAACAGCACGGCCATGGCCGGCCGGGCGACCGGCAGGACGATGCTCCAGAAGATACGGAGCGAGTGCGCCCCGTCCACACGGCCGGCCTCGACCAGTTCGTCCGGCAGCGCGTCGCTCAGGTACTGGCGCATGAAGAAGACGCCTACCGCGCTGACCAGCGTGGGGAAGATGACGGCGGGCAGCTTCTGGCCCCAGCCGAGGTCGGTCATCATGAGGAAGAGCGGCACGACCGCGAGCTGCGGCGGCACCAGCATCGTCCCGATGACCAGGGTGAGCAGGATGTTGCGTCCCCGGAAGCGCAGCTTGGCGAAGGCGAAGCCGGCGAGCGTGGCGAACAGCACCGTCGAGGTGGCGATGGTGCCGGCCACGATCATGCTGTTCACCATGGCCTTGCCGAGCGCGGCGTCCTGCCAGGCCCTGCCCAGGTTCTCGAAGAGGTGCGGGCCGGGCAGGAACGGCGGCGGCGTCTGGGTGACCCGGGTGTTGTCCGTGGAGGCCGCGACCATCGTCCAGTACAGCGGGAAGATCGACGTGATGGCCGCGATGGCGAGCAGGATGTAGGTGACGGGGCTCGCGTGGTGTTGGCGGCCCGCCCCGATCGCCCTGCGCAGCCGGA
Organism: Streptomyces sp. NPDC089424; assembly: GCF_044749345.1. Classification (NCBI taxonomy): domain Bacteria; kingdom Bacillati; phylum Actinomycetota; class Actinomycetes; order Kitasatosporales; family Streptomycetaceae; genus Streptomyces; species Streptomyces sp. NPDC089424. The sequence continues at coordinate 540,688 of NZ_JBIVHU010000002.1, read as the reverse complement.
AGGGGCGTTTGCCGGGCGAGGTCGCGAGCACGTCCTTGCGAGCCCGGAGGGTGTTGGTGGTCATGAGGGGCATCTCCTGGTCAGGACGAGCGCGCTGAGCGCCGCTTGAGCAGGCGCTGGGCAGCGAATATGAGGACGAGCAGCAGGAACATCGCCCACGCCACCGTGGCCGCCCGGCCCATCTGGTAGTTCTTCCAGCCCTCCTCGTAGAGCAGCAGTCCGAGGGTCTGGTACTGGTTGTCCGCTCCGCCGGTGATGCCGTTCGGTCCCTGACCGAAGATCAGGGGCTCACCGAAGAGCTGGGTGGAGCCGATGGTGGAGAGCACGATCGTGAAGACGATCGTGGGCCGGATCCCGGGGATGGTGACCTTGAGGAACTGCTGCCAGCGCGAGGCCCCGTCGATCGCGGCGGCCTCGTAGCGGTCGAGCGGGATCGCCTGCATCGCGGCCAGGTACAGCAGGGCGTTGTATCCGGTCCAGCGCCAGATGACGATCGTGGAGATCGCGATCTGCGCGGCCCACTTGTTGCTCTCCCAGTCGACGTGGTCGAAGCCGAACAGGCTCAACAGCCAGTTGATCATGCCGAAGTCGCGCTCGAAGAGCATGGTGAACACGAGCGCCGCGGCACCCACCGACGTCGCGTACGGCGTCAGGGTGGCCACCCGGAAGAAGGTCGATCCGCGCATCCGGTAGTTCAGCAGGTGTGCGAGGCCGAGCGCCATGAGCAGCTGCGGAACGGCGGAGAGGACGCCGATGGTGATGGTGTTGGCCAGGGCGTTCCAGAAGCGGTCGTCCTGGGCGAGAGCGGTGTAGTTGTCGAGCGCGACCCACTCCATCAGGTCCATGGTGGCGAGTTCGGCGTGATGGAGGGAGATCCAGGCCGTGTAGATGAGCGGGTAGAGGCTGAAGGCGGCGAAGACGACGAAGAAGGGGACGATGAAGGCGTACGGCGCCCCGTTCACGTCCAGCCGGTGGAGAAGGGCGCTCCAGCGGCGGTCCTTCCGCGGCTGCCGGCCCCCGTGGGCGGGGCGGGACGGGTCGGCGGGATTCTTGGTGGGCTGCCGGCCGGCCGCGGCAGTTGAGGTCTGAGTGGACACCGGTGGTCCTTAGGCGTGGCGGTTTGCGGGCTGGGCGTACTCCGGCGGCCGTCGCGCACGCGTCGTGCGCGTCCGCCCGCCGGAGTTCTGGGTGAAGGTCAGCCGACGGCCTTCTTGATGCGTTCGTCGGTCGTCTCCCAGGCCTTGTCGGGGCTCTGGTTCTGGGACTCGATCAGGGTCAGTCCCTGGGAGAAGATGTCCTTGATCGTCCCGTCCTTGCGGCCGAGCACCTGCTCGTCGGGGATCTCCTGCGCGGCGGTGCCGAAGATCTGGCCGATGGGCGCGCCGCTGAAGTACTCGGACTTCGCGTTCGTCACCTCGGGCGCCTCCAGCGCCTTCTGCGAGGACGGGAAGTTGCCGATCTCCTCGAAGAGGCGGGCCTGCTGCTCCGGCGCGGTCAGCCAGGCGACGAGCTTCTTCGCCTCCTCCTTCACCGGGCTCTTCTCCATCACGCCGAGGAACGAGCCGCCCCAGTTGGCGCCCTTGGGGGCCTTGGCGACATCCCACTTGCCCTTGTTCTGGTCGCCCGCCTTCTCACTGATGTGGGCGAGCATCCACGCCGGGCACACCGTGGTGGCGAAGGTGCTGTTCGCGAGCCCGGGGTCCCAACCGGGCTGGAACTGCCGCAGCTTGGCGGTCAGGTCGGAGGTCGCGGCCTCGGACGCGAGGTCCCAGGCCTCCTGGACGACGGGGCTGTCCTCGTAGATCAGCTTCCCGTCCTTGTCGTAGAACTGCTGGGAGTTGCCGTAGATCATCGCGTTGAACAGGCCGCTGGAGCTGTCCATGAAGGCGACCTTGCCGCCCTTGAAGTCCTTCTTGAACCGCTTGCCGGCGGCGACGAACTTCGCCCAGTCGCCGTCCCACAGCTTGGCGACCTGCTCGCGGTCGGTGGGCAGGCCGGCCTGCTCGAAGAAGTCCTTGCGGTAGCAGACGGCCATCGGGCCGATGTCCGTGCCGAGTCCGATGACCTTGCCGTCCTTGCCGGTCACCTGGCTCAGCTTCCACGGCAGGAAGTGGTCGGTGCCGGGCATCTTGCCCAGGTCTACGAACTTGTCGGCCTGGGTGTCGACGAGTTCCTTCGCGCGTCCGATCTCGATGCCCTGGATGTCCTTGAGGCCGCTGCCGGCGGCGAGGTGCGTCTGCAGAGCCGTGTAGTAGGTCTGCTCGTCACCCGCGACCTCGGCCTCGATGCGGACGTTGGGATTGAGCTTCATGTACTCGTCGAGGAGGCCGGTCTCCTTGAAGCCCATGACGCCGAACAGGCCCATGGTGATGGTGGTCTTGCCGTCCTTGACGCCTCCCCCCGTCCCGCCGGAGTCGCTGCCCCCGCATGCGGTGAGAAGGCCGAGAGCCGTGACGGCCGATATGACGGCGGCACCTCTCGTACGCAACAGCTTCCGGGTGACCTTCATGTACGTGTCCTCTCAGGCGGCGGCGCCGACGCACCGAGTACGGGCCGGTCGACTGGGACGGCCGGCCGGAGTGAGGATTGGGAACGTTCCCAAACGCGGTGGGAACGTTCCCATCGAGTGCCGGAAGACTGGCGCTTGAGCGCGCCCTGTGTCAAGAACTTGAACGGTGTTCGTCACAGTGAGAAGTCGGAGGGCGAGTTCCGGACCGGCTCGCCTCCGCGCATCTCTGGCACAATGCGCTGGCGAACCGGCGTGCGACCGGGCCGGACGAGGAGACGGACATGGGGGCGCAGCAGCGGCCGACCATCAAAACCGTGGCGGCGCGGGCGGGTGTGGGGCGCACCACGGTGTCAAGGGTCATCAACGGCTCGACGCTCGTGAGCGACGAGGCGAAGGCCGCGGTGCTCGCCGCCATAGCCGAGCTGAACTACGTCCCCAACTCGGTCGCCCGAGGTCTGGTGACGCGGCGGACCAACTCCGTGGCGCTGGTGATCCCCGAGTCCGAGAGCAGGCTAGGTTCGGAGCCCTATTTCGCGGGCGTCATCCGGGGCGTGAGCACGGTGCTCGCGACGACGGGCACGCAACTCCAGCTCATGCTCGTCCGCGACAGCGGTGAACGGAACCGGCTCACGGACAGCGTCGCGGAGCGCAGGGTGGACGGCGTCCTGCTGGTCTCGGTGCACGAGCACGACCCCCTGCCCGGAATCCTGGAGGACATGGGCCTGCCGACGGTCCTGGCGGGCCGCCGCTCGCCGGCGGAGTCCCTGAGCCACGCGGTGTCGGACAACCTGGGCGGCGGACAGGAGGCGGGACGGCACCTCATCTCCCGGGGCCGCACGACCCTCGCCACCATCTCCGGACCCCTCGACATGGATGTCTCCCGCGGCCGGCTGCGGGGGTGGACGACCGCCCTCGAAGAGGCGGGCATCGCGCCCGACGAGCGGCTGGTCGCTTCGGCCGACTTCACGGAGGAGGGCGGAATGCTCACCATGCGTTCGCTGCTTGAACGTGCGCCCGACCTCGACGCCGTGTTCGCCGCGTCCGACGTGATGGCGGCCGGCGCCATGCTCGAACTGCGGCGCCAGGGAAGGCGCGTGCCGGACGACGTCGCGATCGTCGGCTTCGACGACTCCTACATCGCGCGCTACGCCTACCCGTCGCTGACGAGCGTCAGGCAGCCGGTGGAGGAGATCGGCTCGACGATCGCCCGCATCCTCCTGGAGGAGATCGCCGATCCCGGGGTGGCGAGGCGTCATGTCTTCCTGCCCACCGAGCTGGTCGTGCGCGACTCCTCCTGAAGGGTCCGGCCTGCCGAGAGGGGAGTGCGCAGGCCGACGTCCGCCGGACGATGACGCCGTGCCAGGACGGCCTACCGGGCAATTCCCGGACGTACGCGGCCGACTGGGCGGGGGATCTCCCACGTCGTCGACTGCGCCCTGTTCCGGCGGCCCTGGCAGATCTCGGTCGTCGTCGCCACTCGGCGTAGTTGTGACACGGCGTCGATACGCCACCGGGAAGTGTTGACCGCCTGGGGCCGCACCCGGTCAATTCAGGAGGCGCATCCCCGACGTCTTCTTCTGTTAGGAACTTCCTTGCCTCCCTTGCCACTTGGCGGGCGTATCGCGGTGTCAGGCATTGCCCTGGTGCTCCTGTCGACCCTCGGTGCGGCCCCGGCGTCCGCGACCTCACCTCCCTCCGTTCCCGGCACGGCCGGCAACCCGTCGCCGCGCGCGGCGACGGGCCCCGTCGGCACCGCCCGCACCGTCACCCTGATCACCGGTGACAAGGTCACCGTCACACCGGCGCCCAACGGCGCACCGGCGTCGATGATCGTCGAGCGCCGCGCGGATGCCACCGGGTCCGTGCGGACCGTCACCGACGCCTCGGGCACCTACGTGATCCCCGACGACGCCGAGCCCTATGTCGCCTCCGGCGCACTCGACAGGCGGCTCTTCAACGTCACCGGGCTCATAGCCCAGGGGTACGACGACGCGCGTGCGGCCGGGCTGCCCCTGATCGTCACCCGTGACGCCGCGGCGTCCTCTCTCGCCCGCACCGACCTGCCCGGACTCGTCTCCGAGCGGCAACTGACCTCTGTGGGCGGTGAGTCCGCCACCGCGGACCGTTCCAGGGCCGCGAGTCTGTGGCGGGCCCTCGTGCAGGAGCCGGACGGGAACGGCGTCCGCGAGTCAGCCGCCGGAACGCCCTCCCTGTCCGGCGGCATCGACAGGATCTGGCTGGACGGCAAGGTCAAGGCGGCCTTGGCGGACAGCACGGCCCAGATCGGAGCGCCGCGGGTCTGGGACGCCGGCGCGACCGGCGCCGGGGTCAAGGTGGCCGTGCTCGACACCGGCATCGACGCGGACCACCCCGATCTCCAGGGACGCATCGTCTCCGGCCGGAGCTTCGTACCGGGAGAGGACATCACCGACCGTCGCGGGCACGGTACGCACGTCGCGTCGACCGTCTCGGGCACGGGTGCCGCTTCGGACGGCAAGGAGAGGGGTGTCGCCCCGGGCGCCGACCTGGCAATCGGCAAGGTCCTCGGCGACAGCGGATCCGGCGACGAGTCCTGGATCATCGCCGGGATGGAGTGGGCCGCCAGGACCGAGAAGGCCAGAATCATCAGCATGAGTCTGGGCAGCTCCTCCCTGCACACCCAGACGGATCCTATGAGCCGGAGCGTGAACCGCCTCAGCGAGGAGACCGGTGCGCTCTTCGTCATCGCGGCGGGCAACTCCGGACCGGGCGAGTACACCGTCAACGCGCCGGGCACGGCGGCAGCCGCGCTCACGGTGGGCGCCGTCGACTCGGCGGACCAGATGGCAGGCTTCTCCAGCAGCGGCCCACGCGAGGGTGACGACGGACTCAAGCCCGACGTCACCGCGCCAGGAGTGAACGTGCTGGCCGCTCGCTCGCACCACACCAGCGGTGAGGGCCACTACACCGTCAAGAGCGGTACGTCCATGGCGACTCCGCACGTCGCCGGCGCCGCCGCACTACTCGCCCAGAAGCACCCCGACTGGACGGGACAGCAGCTCAAGGACGCCCTGATGAGCACGAGCAAGGCGACTCCGGACACGAGTGCCTACCGCGGCGGTACCGGCCGTGTCGACGCCGCCGCGGCCTTCGGGACGCGGCTCGTCGCCACCGGCTCGATCGACACGGGCCTGATCAAGTGGTCGCGGGACCCGCAGCCGATCGAACGCTCCGTCACCTACACGAACCACGGCGACATCCCGGTGTCCCTGCGGCTGACACTGGACCGGGGCGACAGCCCCAGCGACCTGTTCACCCTGGAATCCGACCAGGTCACCGTCCCGGCCCACGGCACCGCCTCGGTCGGTCTCGTCGTCGACCCGCGCAAGGTGGCCGTCGGCGGCCACACCGGCCAGATCGTCGCACGGGACGCCGCCGGCGCGGTCGCCGCCCACACGGTCCTCAGCACGCGGACGGAATCCGAGCGGTACGACCTGACGCTTCGGGTCAAGGACCGTGACGGGCAGCCCTCGACAGGCACGGTCACCCTCAAGGGCGCCAACGATCCGTACCTCCGGTCGCACCGGGTGCCGGAGGACGGTCTCACCCTGCACCTGCCCCACGACACCTACTCGGCGATGATGTTCAAGGACGTCCGCGGGGCGCACGGTCCGTACTCCAAGGGCCTTGCGCTGCTGGGCGACCCGGAGGTCGAACTGACCGATCCCACGACGGTCACCTTCGACGCCTCCGAGGCGCGTCAGGTCCGCGCGCTGACGCCCAGGCCGAGCATGCCGACGAACACCAGGGTCGAGTACTGGCGCTCGTTCACGACCGCGCAGCCGAAGCCCGGGACGTACGGGGACTGGATCGACAGCAAGATGATCGATGCGACCTACGACAGCGTGTGGGCCCAGCCCTCCCCGGAGAAGGTGAAGGTCGGCGGCTTCGACTTCACCACCAGGTGGCGGGCCCCTCAGACCCCGCTCCAGGTCTCCCACGGCACGCACAACCTGGATGTGCTCATGCAAAGGGGCGCCACGTCACTTCCGGACGGCAGCGCGAACCTGGACGCCGTCTTCGCGGGCACCGGCTCCGCGGCCGAGTACACCCACCTGTCCGCGCGGGGCAAGGCGGCCGTCGTGCGCCGCAGCGCCACCGTCACGGCGTACGAACAGACCCAGGCCGCCCAAGCCGCCGGGGTGAGGCTCCTGCTCGTCGTCAACGACGCGGTGGGCAGGCTCCACACCTGGTACGGCGACAGCGACTACCACTCGCCCGGGCCGCTGGCGGTGGCGTCGGTCACCAGGAGCGACGGCGAATCCCTCATCGCCGACATCGCGGCGTCGCCCCGGGACCGGACGCGTCTGCGCACGACGGCACATCCCGTTCCCTCCTATCTGTACGACCTGGTCAGCCATCACACGACAGCGATCCCGCCGGACCTGACCCATCGGGCCGACGCCCGGAACCTCGCACGCGTGGACGTCACGTTCGGCCACGGTGCGGCGACGCCCGCCTCGGAGACACGTGTCGACCTCCCGCGCTACCTCCTGGGCGGCGCCTGGAACTTCCTCACCGAACCGGTCCAGCGAGGACGGCGCACCGACTGGGTCTCCACCAGCAGTGCCGTCAAATGGCAGCAGAGGGTCGACGTCGGCGACGTGACGACCGAGACGTCCGAGGCCGTGACGTACGCCTCCGCCGGTACCCACGAGGAACGGTGGACCACACCGATCACGCGCCCTCGCATGATCGGTGACAACCTCCCCTCACGGGAGAACGGCAGCGTCCTGTACTACGACACACCCGCGTGGGGAAGCAGCGGAGCGGCACACTCGGGCAAGAGCTGGGGCGGTGGTCTGTCGCAGCGCACCGCGCTCTACCAGGGCGACACATTGCTCGCGGAAACGGACTACGACAGCGGATACGCCACGGGCCTGGCCCCCGAGCGTCTGCCGTACCGGCTCGTGGTCGACGCCTCCCACGACAACCCTGCGTTCAGCCGGTACTCCACATCCACCCGCACCGAGTGGTCCTTCGTCTCCGGGCAGGCCGAGAACGAGACAGTCCCGCTGGTGCAGCTCGACTACGGTGTGGACCTCGACACCGACGGCAGAGCCCGCCGCTCGGCCGCCCTCACCCTCACCCCGTCGGTGCTCGGCGCCCCCGAGAACGAGGTGTCCTCCGTCCGGCTCGACGTCTCCTACGACGACGGAACCACCTGGCACCGCATGAGGACCTCGCGGCGCGACGGCGCGTGGACAGCGCACCTGTCCGCACCTCGCTCGGCCACGTTCGTGTCGCTGCGAGCCGTCGCCACGGACGGGACGGGCGCTTCGATCTCCCAGAGGGTCATGCGCGCGTTCGGCCTGAGGTGACGTGACACGGGGACCGGTGCGGCGCCCTCCGCGGCACCGGTCCCGCGCACGCCCGCTCCCCGGCCGCGTGATGGGTGTGGTGCTGGTCCGAGTGCGCCCGGCGGGAGAAAACGGGTCGACGGAGGTCACCGCCTCACCTGATCATGCGGGCATGCCGCTGAAGGAGACCCTTGCCCGCGTCGACGCCGATCTGGCGGCCGGCCGCGTCCCCGTCGCGCGTCAGCGCCTACGCGGGCTGGTGTCGTCCTACCCGACCGACCTGGAGCTTCGCCGGCGCCTGGCCGAGGTGTACCGCCTGTACGGAGAACCAGCGCAGGCGGGCCGCTGGATGTACCTCGAACAGGACCGGGACGCGGCAGAGACCTCCGCCTTCGAGGCGCGATACCCCTCAGGTCCCCGGCGGATGCGGGCACTTGCCTGGCAGGGTCCGGAGCCGCTCGCCCGAACGGCCTGGGCCAGGGAACAGCTCGCCGCGGTACGAACGGAATGCTCCGACGTCGTGGGACACCCCGTCGACTGGGACGCGGTGCCCTCGGGCGAGCCGGCGGACGGTCGGGGAGGCGGGTTCGCCGGGTTCCTGGCGGGTGCCGGATGCCTGGTGGCGGTCCTCGCCTTTCTCGCCGTCTGGGTGAACGGGCTCGTCGCGCTCCTTGACTGACTCGTGCCCGCGATTACCGAGGCGGGATCTGACGCAGAGTCTTGCGGTAGACGCCGTACATGGTGAGAAGGAGGACAGCGGGCGGACCGACCAGGAAGATCCAGGGCCATACCAGGGTGTTCACGATCTCGGGCATGTCGAAGAACACGGTGAGGAGCGAGATTCCGGTGATCGGGATGATGGACAGGAACATGGCGGCGACTCCGCAGCCGAGGGCGGACTGCCGTGCCGTCTGCCGCTCGATGTGACGTGCCGCCTCCGCATCGGGTCTCCAGTCGGCGCCGCGCAGCTGGAACCAGAGCGCCTGAAGCACCGCGAACTCGCGCTCCACATTCACGTGGCGGTCGTCGACGAACGGCAGTATGAGGCGGCGTCCGTCCCGGCCGTAGGCGCTGACGATCACATTCGCCGCATTACTCGCGGCGCCCGCGCCCGGGTTGGGTTCGACGCGCAGCGCCTGGATGTCCTCCCAGGCCAGATGGCGACGTGTGACGAGGCCGCGCACCCTCAACGCCTTGACGTCCGCCGTCGTCGCGCAGCGCCCCACGGCCCACAGGAGCCACCCGAGCAGGCCCAGTGTCCCTACGCTGCCGAGGGTCCGGGCGAGGACCGGCAAGCCCTCGAGGAACAACAGCGGGGCCACGATCGTGATCGCGGCGCCGAGGAACGCGAAGACCATGGCGCGTATCTGGGCCGAACTGATCCGGTACTCGCGGGGAACGGTTCTCGGGCCGACGTCCATCGGTGTGCCCTTGCCCTTTCGGCCGACGCGAACAGCTGTGGCCTGTCCATGTTGCCCAGTCAACTTCCCTGTGTCCAGCGAGAGTTGCTTCTCAACTGGCCTACGCTGTCGGGCAGTTCAGCGGAGGAGGCGCTGCGCGCCGTACCACTCCGGTGCGGGATCGAGACGGCCCGGATGGCGGGCGAGAATCTCCTGGAAGAAGGCCGTCGGCGACGGCGGCGGACTTTCGACGGTGTCCAGTGCCCGTAGCCAGGCGGCGAAGCCACCGTCCGCGCCCTCTGAAGGTACGGGGGCCGCTACGACCGGACCCGCATGATCCTCACGCCGTCCGCCTGCGGAACCGGCCACCTCCAGCCGCGCCGGTCCCTGCTCGGAGAGGAACTGCTCACGCCGCTCGCTCGGCGGGTTCTCACCACACACTGCGAGTGTGGGCCCGCACAGGAAACACGAGGACTCGGCGTCCCGACGCGACGTCGAGCGACAGGTCGGTGGTGCCCAGCGACTAGTGTCGAGGACATGAGCGAAAACTCGGAGCGTTCCGTCGTCGTCGAGCGCACCGGCAGCGGCCGGTTCGTCGCGACCAACGTCCGCGGCGGATCGATCACTTTCGGTACGTCCTCGGACAGCGGGCAGGACACCGGCTTCACCCCGGTCGAATTGTTCCTCGCCGCCATCGGAGGGTGCACGGCCGTCGACGTCGACGTCGCCACCGGCCGCCACGCGGAGCCCACCGGTTTCTCCGTGGCGGTGACCGGCGACAAGATCAGTGACGACCTGGGCAACCGGATGACGAACCTCCAGGTCACCTTCACCGTCGCGTTCGCGGACGGCGACGAGGGCGCGGAACGCGCCCGCGCCATCCTGCCCCGCGCGGTGAAGGCGTCCCACGACCGTCTCTGCACGGTGAGCAGAACCGTCGAGATCGGCGCACCCGTGACCACGACGGTCGCGGACGCCTGACGTCCCGCACGGGTCCGCCCACCCGGTCAGCGGCGAAGTGACGCGGCGTCTCCCATCACGACCACCGGGTGCTGCTCGGGATCGAGCCACAGCAGCAGTTCCCGCATGTGCTGCTTCTTCAGGCTGACGCAGCCCTGCGTGGGCCCCTCGTGGTCGACGTGGAGCCAGATGCCGCCGCCCTTCTCGGTACCGAGCGGACGGGTCCAGTCCAGGGGCGAGTGGCCCGGCTCACGGTTGTAGTCGATCGCTACGACGTAGTCGAAGGAACCCGACAACGGCTCACCGAGGACCCCGGTGCCGTTGATCGTGAAGCCGGAGGACCGGTCGTAGGGCAGCCGCGTGCCGGGGTCGGGCAGCAGACCGCCCGCGTCGGTGAGGGTGAACACACCGATGGGAGAACGCCGGTCGCCCAGGCGGTGGTCATCGGTCCAGCCCTTGAGCGCGTTGTGGGCGGGCCAGGTGACCCCCGGCTGCCACCCCGCTTCGGTGCGCCGGTAGAGCGTCACCTCCGAGTCCCAGGAGTTCTTGCCGCGGCCGCTGACGAGGACGACCTGGCGGGTGTCACGCGGGATCCCGGCGAGCGTGCGGGGGCCCACGCCCGGCAACGGCGTGGGAGCTGCCGTCTGACTCTCCGCGCGGTGTCCGCCGGCGGGCTGGGGCTTCGCCTGCGCCGTGCCCGGTCCCCCTGACGGGCCCGCCGTCCCCGCCGCCGCGGCGGCGGTGTCCGGCCGGTTGTCGTCGGACGAGGCGCCGACGCCCGCGCACCCGGTCAGCGTCGCGGACAGGGTCAGGGCGAGCGCCGGCACCGCGAGGAGCCTCAACGACGTCGTGGTGTGCCGCCCTTGGCGTGGGGCGCGTGGAGGCGGGGGTGCGATGTGAGGGAGCTCAGCCATGTTGATCAGCCTGGAGGGCGGATGTGAGGAACTGGTCAGCGCGAGCGGCTCGTTGCCGGGGGAGGGGGCACTCACCGTGCGGAACCCGCTGTCCACTCGCGCCACGACATGTTCCAGCCGTTGAGGCCGTTGTCCGGGGCGATGGTCGCGTCCTGCGAACCGCGCACCACGACCACGTCGCCGAGCAGGGAGTTGTCGAAGAACCAGGCGGCGTCCTGCGAGGTGTCACCGCCCCCCTGCACATCGTTGAGTCCCACGCAGCCATGGCTGATGTTGGACCTGCCGAACACCGAGTCGTCGCCCCAGTAGTTGCCGTGGATGAACGTGCCCGACGTGGACAGGCGCATGGCGTGCGGGACGTCCGGGATGTCGTACTCACCGGCGAACCCGACGGTGGCGCCGTTCATCCGGGTCGTCCTCAGCTTCTCGGAGATCACCATCCGTCCGTTCCAGGTGGGGGAGGACGGGGCGCCGGCCGTGACGGGTATCGTCCGCGCGACGCGGCCGTCGCGGACGACCGTCATCCGGTGCGCGGCGGCGTCCACGGTGGACACCTGACTCCGGCCCACGGTGAAGCGGACTGTTCCGTCCTGCTCGCCGTAGGCGCCCTCGGCGCCCCTGACGCCGTCCAGACGGATGCGGACCGTGACCTCGGATCCGGCCCTCCAGTACTGCTGCGGGCGGAAGTCGAGCCGACGCGCGCCGAACCAGTGACCGACGACCTTCTGGCCGCTGGTGGACGTGACCTCGATGCCGGACTCGACGGCCCGCCGGTCGGAGATCGCCCTGTCGAACGTGAACGAGACCGGCATCCCCACACCGACCGTGGAGCCGTTCTCCGGGACATGGGTGCCGGTGAAGCGGTCGGCTTCGGCCAGGGTCGTGAACGTGATCCTCCTGGTCGCCGTCGCCCCGGCGTCGCCTCTGACGACGGCTGTCAGCCGGTAGGTGGTGCCGTGGTCCAGGGCGTCGTCCGGGGACCAGGACCTCCCGCCCGCGGCGAGCGTGCCGGGCACGCTGCGGCCGTCCGCGGTGACCAGCGACGCGTCGGTGAGCGTGCCGTGCTCCACCACTACCCGGCCTCCGGCGCGGACGGAGACGTTCCGTTGTCCGTCGGAGGCGCCGAGGGACATGCGCGGCTGCGTCGCCGCCCGGCCGGCGGCCGAGGGCTCGTCCGGACGCTCGTCCCCCGACCCTGCCCCCGTGCCGCAGCCGGTCAGCAGGCATGCCGAGGCGGACAGCAGGGCAAGCGCCCGGGCGAGGCGAGGCAGGGTGGTGCCGCTCTGGTGCATCGTGTCTCCGTCGTGTCCGTGAACGGTGTGCTCCACGAAGAGGTGGAGCGTGACCGGCCCCGGCCGCGAAGGGCGCGCGGCACCGCTGGACGTCACCACGGCAGCGCCCGCACCACGTACGCCTCGGGGCATACCCCGAGGCTGACGTGGACTTATCAGGAAGTTGTCAGCATGTGGGAAGGGCGACCATCCGGCCCTCCAAGGATCGTGGGCGCCTAGAGTCGGCTGCGTGTGCGCACATGTCCTGGTCGCGGAAGACGACCTCATGCAGGCGGAACTCATCCGCCGGCTGCTCGTGAAGGAAGGCCACGAGGCCGTCGTGGTCACCGACGGGCGGGCGGCCATCGACGAGGCCCGCCGCCGCAGGCCCGATCTCGTCGTCCTCGACCTCATGCTGCCCGGGGTCGACGGATACGGGGTCTGCCGGGTGCTGCGCGACGACGAGGAGGTGCCGATACCGATCCTGATGCTGACCGCCCGTTCGACCGAGGACGACCTGCTGCTCGGACTGGACACCGGCGCGGACGACTACATGACCAAGCCCTACAGTCCACGGGAGCTGCTGGCACGCATCCGTGCCGTGCTGCGCCGCACGGCGCGGCCCTCGGAGCCGGCCACCGTACTCCGTGCCGGCGGTGTCACCGTCGATCCGGTCCGCCACGTGGCCACCTGCGACGGCGCCGCCGTCCCGTGCACGCCCGGCGAGTTCGCGATCCTCCACGCGATGGTCGCGGAACCCGGCCGGGTCTTCACGCGCCGCCAGTTGCTGCACCACACCCGCGGCCACGACCGCGCGTCCACCGAGCGTGCCATCGACGTGCACATCATGAACCTGCGCAAGAAGATCGAACCGGACCCGCGCAGACCCGCCCGGCTGCTCACGGTCTTCGGCGTCGGATACAAGTTCGCCGGCGGTCGTGATGGCGGCTGACTCCCGCGCCGGCATACCCATGCGCAGAAGCCTGCTGGTACGGCTTCTGCTCACCTCGATGGCGATCACCGCGCTCTCCGTGGGCGCCACGGCGTGGCTGGCGGTGGAGACCACCACGCGCGCCGTGCAGGAGGAACGCGGTCAGCTGCTGGCCGACGACACCGACATCCTCCGGCAACTGAGCGGCTTCGCCGCGGGCCACGCCGACTGGGACGGGGTCCGGGCCACGGTACTGGCACTCTCGCGCACGACGGACCGGCGCATCGCCGTGACCACCACGGCCGGCCGGGTCGTCGCCGACTCCGCCCCCGCGGGGTCGGCCCTGCCCGACCGTGCCTCGGCCACCATCGACCCCCTGCGCATCGACACCTACACCGAACCCGGCGGCCAGCTCTCCGGCATCGACCCACGGGCCGTGGGACCGTACGCGCTCGACCGCCAGGAACGCAGGTTCGTCAGGAAGCTCGCCGAGATACGCCTGTCGTGCATGCGGCGCCACGGCAGCGACGGCACCCTGCGGCAGGGTCCCAGCGGACGCACGGTGATCACCCAGGACGCCGGGGACGCGAGCGTGCCCATCGAGTGCGCCGACGGGAAGCTCAACACGCCGACCGGGACGGAGGCGGCCGCGCTGGAGGAGCTCGACGGCCTCCTGCAGGCCTGCGTCGGCACCGGACGGAGCATGATCGGCTTCAAGATCGGCATCAGTCTCGACGTCATCTCCGGAACGAGCAAGGTTCCGGCACACGACGGCGCCCTCCCCACCGAGGGCCGGCAGAAGGCCAAGGACTGCGTCGACAGCGCGCGCCGCACCCAACTCGACCCGTTCGTCGCGCCCCGGGCACTGCTCTACCTGGGCAGCCAGAACCAGCGCCTCTCCGTGTTCGACCTCTCCACGGCCAACAAGGCCAAGATCGTCGGAGTGACGGCAGCGGTGCTCGCCCTGAGTCTCGCCCTGACCGCGGGCGTCGCCGTCCGTCTCGTCCGCCCCCTGCGCGCCCTGACGACCGCCGCGCTGCAACCACCGCAGCGGCACACCCGTGTCCCCGTCACCACCAAGGACGAGACCGGGCTCCTGGCCGCCGCCTTCAACGAACTCAGCGCACGACGGGAGCAACTGGAGGCCCAGCGCAGGGCCATGGTCAGCGACATAGCCCACGAGCTGCGCACCCCGCTCACCAACATCCGCGGCTGGCTGGAGGCCACCCGTGACGGTCTGGTCGACGCGGAGCCGGACCTCATCGCCTCGCTCCACGACGAGGCCCTGCTGCTCCAGCACATCATCGACGATCTGCAGGACCTCGCCGCGGTCGACGCGGGCACCTTCGAACTGCACCGGGAACCCGTCCGCGCGGACGACCTGGTCGCCCAGGTCGTGGCCGCCCACCGCGGCACGGCCGACGCCGCGGACGTCGATCTGCGCAGCGACGTCCGATCCGGCCTCTGGCTGGACGCCGATCCGGTGCGGATGCGCCAGGTCCTCGGCAACCTCGTCTCCAACGCCCTGCGGCACACCCGGGCGCACGGCAGCGTCACGCTCGTCGCCCGGCCGGACGGTGACGACGTGGTGCTGACGGTGCGGGACACGGGCGACGGAATCGCCCCGCACGACCTGCCGCACGTCTTCGAACGGTTCTGGCGCGCGGAGAAGTCCCGCAGCCGGAGTACGGGCGGGAGCGGGCTGGGCCTGTCCATCGTCCGTCAGTTCGTCGAGGCCCATGGCGGGACCGTGAGTGCCGAGAGCACCCCCGGCGTGGGCGCGGTGTTCACCGTGCGCCTCCCAGGTGGCCCGCTCCCGGAGTCCGGCTGACGGGTCGGCGCCGGGTCACGCCGTCCCGCAGCGGCCGCGGAGCAGTTCCACACCGTCGCCCACGAGGTCGTCGCAGTACGTCGCCCGTCCGGTCGTGGCCATGACGAGGGCCAAGGTGGGCCCGGACACCAGTGGCCCGGAACCGGTCGCGAACGGGCCGTCGTCGGCGACGAGCCGCAGTCCGCCGATGCGTCCCTTGGCGAGGACCACGAGGTCCGAGCCCTGGTAGTACTCGGCGACCTGTGTGACGACCTGGACCGGGTAGTCATGACGGATGCCCAGCGGCCTGCGGATGTCCTCTCCGTGCACGAGCGTCTCGCCCAGCATGGCGATCGGGGGCAGGGGCGGCTTGGTGGTGCTCGGGACGACCTGCCGGAATCGCGCAAGGGTCTCGGCCGGAGTGGAGCCCAGCTGCTCGGCCAGCCGCATCGCCACCTGCTTGTCGAAGTCGAACCGGCAGCGGATCACCCCTGCCATCCACCGCACGGCATTGAGGCTCGCGCCGGCGGTGAGGTGCGCCAGCACCTCACGCACCGTCAGGCCGGTGCACAGCGAGGGCGTCGTCCAGCCCTCGTCCGTCAGCTCCGAGAGATCGGCCGCCAGCGCAGCTCGCTCGGCGTGGATCAAGGGCCACACGCCGTCCCTGCGGCTGCCGGCTGCTGTCACTTCGCGCTCAGTCATGAGGAAGGTTCTCCTGTCAGGGGGCGTGCCTGGTAGGGGGAGACCCGTATCGGACGGCAAACTCATCGCCCGTGACCAAATTTCTTGGCCGGCACAACTGCCTGCTGCTCCCCGGCTGCCGGGTGAAATCGCCGATTTTCCCCGATGTACCGTGAACTTCGTACAGTGAACTTCATGACCACGGTGGAAGTGATTCAGCTCCTGTTGTCGCCGACCCATCGCTTCATGGGACGCCCCGCCGACGGCCCGGCTCCGGCGCAGGGGGAGGAACTCGTCGACAGGGTCGAAGTACGACGGAATCTGGGGATCGTCGGCGACCGGTACTTCGCTCATCCGGCCCACCGCCGCGCCGCCGTCACTCTCATGGCGGTGGAGAATCTCCCGGTGCACATCAACGCGGCGATCGACCTTCGGCAGACGCGTCGCAACGTCCTCCTGAAAGGGGTGGACATCGACGCGTATGTCGGATCCACGGTCAGCTTGGACAGCGGCCACGGGCCGGTCCTGCTGGCGGTCAACAGCGCGGCCAGGCCCTGTGCCTGGATGGAGACCACCATCGGAGCCGGTGCCCAGCGCGCGCTGAGAGGCAAGGGCGGTGTGCGGTGCACACCGCTTTCCGACGGCGTTCTCACCCTGGGCCCCGCAGCGTTCACGGCCACGGACAGGGACCCGGCGTCTTGAGCAACTCGCCTTCCTTGAGAGGCTGTTGAGGGAGCTGCGGCCGAGCTAGATTGACGCTTCCGGCGCGCAGGAAGGGGAGGGCTTGTGTCGTGGACCGTGCCTGAGCGGATCAAGCTCACGATGGTGCACCTGATGGAACTTGAGCATGAACTCGGGCGGATCCAGACGAAGTCGCGCGAGACCTCGTCCGTGATACGGCGCCCCGAGCGCGGTGAGTCGCGGGCGACGGTGGTGTGCGGGCAGTGCGGACGCGAGGGCGTGTTCGTCATCCAGGATCTGGAGACGACCCGGCGGCTGCGGCGGGGGCCGATGATGCGTTCGTTGACCGCGTCCGCTCTCATCGTGGGGTCGACGGCCGCGCTGTGGATCGTCGGCCTCGCCGGCGACAACCCCAGCGAGGAGCCCCTGTACGTGCTCCTGGCGATCGCCGCGTCCCTGATATTCCTGCCGGTCGGCCTCTACCTGGCGTTCGACCCCACGAGCAAGATCGGAGTCGAGTCTCCGGAGATACTTCACTTCGACGGTGGCACCCGCCGTGAGGGGCTCACCACCATCAGCCTGAGCAGCCGTCGCGGCAAAGGGCTGAGCTGCGCCGGAAAGGCCGCGGCAGCTCGCTGACTTGGGCGCTGTCGACGGAGAGTGGGGGCGTCGCCGACTTCCTGTCGTAGCCGGCCGGGTCTCTCGTCTTCACGTCGCGGCCAAGGGCAGGTCAGAAGGCGCGGCCATGATCGGGCCCGTTGCGCACCCTTGCCAGGAGGTCCTCATGTTCCGCCGCACCCTGCCCGTCCTCGCGACGGTGGTCACGCTCGCCGCCGTCGGATCCGTCGCCCAGGCCTCGGCGAACGAGGAGGGCGCCGCCCACCGGTTCTCCGGACCCCGCGTGCTGGACGTCATGACGTTCAACATCCACCACGCTCAGGGCACCGACGACGTCCTCGACCTCCGGCGCATCGCGGAGGTCGTCCGTGAGAGCGGCGCCGACGTGGTGGGACTCCAGGAGGTCGACAACCACTACTCGGCGCGCAGCGACTGGGCGGACCAGCCCGCCGAGCTCGCGGCGCTGCTCGGCTACCACGTGGTCTTCGGCGCCAACATCGACAACGCCCCGCCGGTGGAGGGCGGCCACCGCGTGCAGTACGGCACCGCGATCCTGTCGCGCTACCCGATCACCGCCTCCGACAACACATGGCTGTACAAGTCCCCCGGTCAGGAGCAGCGGGGCCTGCTGCACGCCACCCTGGACGTCCACGGCAGGAAGGTGGAGTTCTACAACACCCACCTGGCCGCCAGCTCGCAGACCGACCGCCTGGAGCAGACGGCACAGGTCGTGGACCTGATCGGCACGAAGAAGCCCGGAATCCTCGTGGGCGACTTCAACGCCCTCCCCGCCGCCCCGGAGTCGCAGCCCTTGCAGAAGGCGTACACCGACGCGTGGGCCACGTCCTTCCACGGCCGCGGCGACGGTGCGACCTACCCGGCCGAGGCCCCCACCGAGCGGATCGACCTCATCTACACGACCCGCAAGGTGACGCCGCTGCTCACCCGCGTGGTCAAGAACGACCCGACCGCCTCGGACCACCTCCCGCTGCTCAGCAAGGTCCTCGTCACCCCCTGATCCACGGTCGCGGGAGCGCGCGGCTTCGGTCCGTCCGCTACGGGCTCACCATGTCGCCGTCGTCACGGAGCTTCGACGCTCGGCGGGACCGGCGTGCCGCCGACGCGGCCGCGCCGACGGCGACATGGAGCACGGCCGGCACTCCGATGACGAGGTCGAGCCAGTCGTAGCTTGCGCCCTTGATCAGCGAGCTCCACGCTCCGTAGCCCGCGACGGACCCGCCGAGCACGAGCAGCGCGGACGCCGTGGCCCACAGCGTCCGCGACAGCCTGGGTCGGCTGCCCTTGACCAACTCGGCAGCCGCACCGAGTGCGATCAGCGCGGCAAAGGCGTCGTGCGGCTCGAAGTGGCCCGACTCGATCGCATCCACGACGTTGATCAGAATGCCGATCGAACCAACGGCCAGGGCACCCTGGGTCATCCGGCGACTCATGGGGCCCTCGCTCGCAGTCACTCGATGCGGATGAATCAGTCTAGGCCGGGCCCCAGTCGAGCCCGAGGCCGGTCAGTCGCCGGAGCTGGTCGCCGGTGAGCTTGGCGCGTCTGCTCCTCGTGTTGGAGAGCCACACGCCGAGCTTCACCTGGGTTCCGTCCGGCAGGATCTCGATGTGGGAGCGGCTGACGGGGCCCACCGCTCCGGTGCGGGACTTGTACTGCGCCAGGGCGGCGACGCCCCGTTCGAAGGCACTCGGGGCTGCCGCGCGGGCAGGGGCGGGTGCGTCCGGTTCCGGTGACGACGGTGTGACACCGAGCCGCTCCAGGAGCGCGCGCTGTCCGTCCGTGAGGGTCTGCCAGACGCTGTGCCGGCGGTTCTTGTGCAGCCACCGTCCGATGTCCATGCCGTACACGGTGACACCGGGCAGGACCTCGGGCAGGCCCTGCTCGTCGCGCAGGAGCTCGCGGGCGGCCGCGTAGTGGCGTTGCCAGTCGGGCGGCCACGCCGGGTTCCAGTGCTCGTCGATCTCGGCCAGCGCCCGCGCCCACTTCGGCCGTCCGTCGAGGGCGCCGGGGCGGCGCAGGTTGGACAGCCACTGCCCCACGGGCCGGTCCAGCGCCGTCGCCGACCTCGGCGCGCACAGGGTCCCGTGTGCGTCGTAGTACGCCTGGGCGGCTGCCAGGTTCTCCTGGAACCGTTCGTCGGGCAGGGACCAGACCATGCCGAGCTCCTCCAGACGGGCGGCGCGCCGTCCGGTGATCTGCCCGGCCCCGTGGGATCGGCGCTGCTCGGCGATCCACTGCCCGAGCGGGTAGGCCCCCTCCTTGTGCCCGTAGGGGACGCGGGCGTGGCCCTCGCGTTCGGCGTACCGCTTCAGGGCCGACCAGCCGCGCGCCCAGTCCTGCCTCTCGGTGTCGATGACGTTGAACGACACCCACCGGGCGACCATGACCGGGTCGCGAGGTGCGGCGAACCGCAGCAGCAGCCGGGACTCCGCTTCGCCCTCTCCCGGGGCGGAGCCGATGAACACGGAGGGCTGTGCGGCGTCCTTCTGCGGCTCCTGCGGGACGGCGAGCAGTTCGACGGCCTCCTCGTCGTGTGCGCGCAGGCCGGCGAGCACCTTGACCAAGGGCCGGTAGGAGGCGGAGGTGAACATGTCCTCCGGCCGCTCCCCGCGCGGCAGGAAGACGGGGACGATGAGCGAGGCGAGCTTGCCCTGGCCCGGCTTCTGGCGCAGGGCCCGGCCGATGGCCTGCACGATGTCGTGCGGGGCGCCCTTGGGGTCGAGCAGGGCGACGCTGTCGACGGCGCGGATGTCGACGCCCTCACCGAGGATCCGGCAGTTGGCCAGGACGGCGCGCTCGGCGGTGGTGCCGAAGCCTGCGAGGACCTCGCTGCGGCGCTCGGCGGCGTGTTCGCCGTACAGCCAGTCCGCCCAGATCTTCGCCGGGTAGGCCTCGGGCCGGTCGGCGTGCAGCTTCGCGGCGACGCGGCCGAGGCCTTCGGCGTAGGCCTGCGCCTCCATGGTGCGGTGGTGGAAGGTGATGCAGGTGCTCAGGTCGTGCTCGGCCATGGTGCGCAGCAACGCGGCCTGCAGCGCGCCCAGCCGCTGCCCTCGTACCTCCTCGCCGCGCCGTTCCTCACCCATCAGCCGTTCCGGCGTGACGACGGGGTCGGTCAGTTCCATCACGATGATCTGGTAGCGGGCGAGCAGACCGCGCGAGACGGCCGAGGCGAGGGAGAGCTTGTACAGGACGGGGCCGAAGACGGCCTCGTCGTCCATCGAGGCCGCCAACTCCTCGGGCAGCGCGTCGCGGACGCCTTCGGCGACCTGCCAGTGGGGTGCCCGCTCCTGCCAGATCCGGGGCGTGGCCGTCAGGTAGAGCCGGCGCGCGGCCGGGATGATCTGCTGGTCGTGGACGTCGGCCCAGGCCTTGCCCAGGGAACCGCTGGTCCGGTGGGCCTCGTCGACGACCGCGAGGTCGACGGGGGCGAGCCGTTGGCCGTAGGCACCCTCGAAGGCCTCGGCCAGGACCGGCAGCGACGCGTAGGTGGCGTAGAGGGTCACGGGACCCTGTCCGTGCCACAGGGCCAGCTGGACGGGGTTGGTGGTGCATCGGACCTCGAGGTTCCACAGCTCCGGGTCGTCCCGGAGCGAACACACCGCGACCGCGGGCCCCTTGTGGCCTGCCTGGTGCCACGCCTTCACGGTCTGGGCCAGCAGGTCCAGCGTCGGCACCAGCACGAGGACGCGCCCGCGCGGCACGAGTCGCCTGGCGGCAGCGGCGGCCATGAGGGTCTTGCCGGTCCCGCAGGCCGCGTGCACCTGACCGCGCAGACCGTTCACGGGGATCCCGCCGGACGGCACGTCGAGGCCCCGCACGATGGCGGCGACCGCTTCGCGCTGGTGGTCCCGCAGCCGAAGCTCGGACATCGCTGCACTCTCCAGCCTCATGGCGCTCGACGGATCGCTCTCAGGGCTCGCGCGCCGTGTCACATGGCGGGACCGGCGGCCAGGAACCGGTGGAGGGATGCCGTCATGTGCGCCACGAAGGAGTCCCGCGCCTGGTCGGTGACCAGGCCCAGGGACAGGTAGGGGTTGAGGTCCTCCAGCTCGACGAGGAGCAGTTCGCCCTCCCGGGTACGGCAGGCGTCGACCCGCTGGATGCCGTGGTCGAGGGTGTTCCAGTCGATGAAGCGCCGGGCGAAGGCGAGGTCGGCGTCGGTGGCCTCGTAGTGCTCGAGCTCCCAGCGCCGCCGCGGGTCGGGGGCGTGCAGGGCGTACTGGAACGCGTCGTCGACGAAGTAGAAGGACACTTCGTAACGGAAGTCGATGCGCGGCTGGACCAGGATGTCGCCGTGGACGAGACCGCCCAGTTCCTCCCGGGGCAGGAAGGCCAGCCCTATGGAGTCCGCGCCGGCCTTGGGCTTGACCGCGTACTGGTCGGCCTCCGGCAGCAGGTGCAGGTGCTCGGGCCGGTCGACGGTGGGGATGACCGGGTGTCCGGCGGCGGTCAGGTCGAGCAGGTACTGCTTGCCGGCCATGTCGCCCCGGCCGGTCAGGGGGTTGTACACCCGGGTGCCGTGGGCCGTGGCCCGCGCACGGAAGGCGTCGTACTCCTCCTGGTAGTGCAGCACGGGACCGCTGTTGCGAACCACGACCGCGTCGAACGTGTCCATCAGCGCGGCGGCGTCCAGGGGGTGGCACAGTGCGATGTCGAAATCCTCGCGCAGCCGGGAGGTCAGCCAGATGTCCTCGTCGCTGTAGCGCCGTCCCCGGGCCTGGTAGGAGAGGTCGGTCACGAACAGGACCTTGCGGCGGTCGGGCAACGCGGATCTCCTTGGACGGTGCCGGTGTTCACGCGCACGTACGGTGGTCCGGCGTGGCGCGCTGTCAAGGTAGCAGAGTCCCCCAAGTAAGTTAATCCCAAGGGTAAATCGGAGGTATATCGCTGCTAGGGTGAGGGCGGGAGGTAGACGCTCATGGCCACCGAGGAAGAGCTGTTCGCCAACGTGGACGCCCTGCTGGAGGAGGAACCCCGGCTGCCGTCCCCGGCGGAACGGGCCCGGCTGCGCGAGGCGGCCGGCATCACCCAGGCCCGCCTGGCGGCGGCACTGCGCAGCACCACACAGAGCGTCAAGAACTGGGAGAACGGCCGCTCCGAGCCCCGCCCGCCCCGGCTGGAGGCGTACCAGCGGCTGCTGCGCGGCTGGGCGGCGAAGTATCCCGCGCACGGCGCCCCGCCCTCTCCGGGGGTCAACACGCCGCCCCACGCGTCGGGTACGGGGGCGGGCGTGGCCCTCCCCGCGCAGGAGAGCGCCACCCCCGCGGAGGCCCCTGCCGTGCGGACCCCGCCCGGCCCGGACTCCCATCCGGTCGCGCAGGCCTCGCCCCCGCCTGCCCCCCACCCCGTCGCGGAGGCCCCACTCGGGCGTGCCCCCCACCCCGTCGCGGAGGCCCCACCCGCGCCTGCCCCCCACCTCATCGCGGAGGTCCCACCCGCGTCCGCCTCCCGTCCGGCCGCGTCCGCGCGCCGCACGGCCGCGCACGGCGCGGGGAGACCCGCCGTCGACGCGCGGTTCCCGCACGGTCCGCTCGCCGTCCTGGACGGTGACGGCTCCGCCTGGTGCGTCGACGGCATCGTGCTCGACTGCCCGGCGACCACGGTCCCGGAGCTGGTGGAGTGGACGCTGCGCGAGTCCGGCCTCGGTGCCGCGCGGCTCCACCGCTACGGCAAGGACAGCGACCCGCTGATCGTGCTCACCGGCGCGGCAGCCGTGAAGCTCGGACTGCCCGAGCGCCTGGAGGGGCACGAGCAGCGCCGTTCCCTGCGGCTGCCCGCCGACCACCCGGTGGTGAAGCAGGTGGCCAGGGCCAAGTGGCAGCTGACGCAGCGCGGTTTCGGCCCATGGGCCCGGATCTACCGCAAGGCTCAGGGGCGCGAGCGGCAGTGCGTGCAGCTGGCGATCCTGTCCTGGGACGCCCTCGACGAGCGGTCCTGGCCCGGCGTCGCCGCCATGGAACCGGCCGACATCGCCCGCGTCCTCGGCGTCTACGCCCGGCGGGTGATCACCCCCCGCGGCTCCACGGCCGTCTCCGGGATGGAACTGATGACGGCGCTGCGCCCGCCCACCCGCGCCGAGCGGGACGAGGCCACCGGCAACTGGGTGCCCGCTCACCACCCCGGCTCGCTGGGCACGCAGCCCATGGACCCGGCGCCGCCGGAGGCCACCCCGGAGCACCCCGTCGTCGTCGACAGCGGCTGGAGCGGCGGATTCCTCGACGAGGAGGCCTACCAGTGGGTGCGGCCGGTGGACCGGCTCACGGACGAGGAGTGCCTGCTGCCGTACGCGGTCGGCCTGGACCTCAACACGGCGTTCCTCGCCGCCGCGGCCCGCCTGGTCGTCGGCCTGTCCGCGCCGGACCACTTCCACGCCCCGAGGTTCAACCCGAAGATCCCCGGCTCCTGGCTGGTCGACCTCTCGCACATCGAGCTGGACCCCCGCCTGCCCTCGCCGTTCACACCGGACGGCTCCCGCCCGACCGGCCCTGCCTGGTACCAGACGCACACCGTCGCCTACGCCCAGGAGCTCGGTCACAACGTGGCACCGATCGAGGCGTACCTTCGCCGTGAGACCGGCGCCTACCTCGACCCGTGGCACGACCGCCTCAAGAACGCCTACGTCGACACCCTCGCCGACCTCGGCGTCACCCGGGACCTCACGGACGCGGAGTTCCTCGCCGCGATGGAACGCCACAAGCACACCGACGCGGCCCTGTTCGCCGTACTCACCGCGATCAAGGCGACGGTCAAGGGCGGCGTCGGCAAGCTGCGCGAGCGTCCTCAGGGCAGGCACTACAAGCAGGGGGAGCGGTGGCCGGCCCTGGAACGGCCGACGTGGCGCCCCGACATCCGTGCCGCCGTCATCAGCAAGGCCCGGGTCAACATGCACCGCAAGCTCACCAACATGGCCAGGATGACAGGGCTGTTCCCCCTGGCCGTGCTGTCCGACTGCGTCGTCTACCCGAGCCCCGGCGCCGGCCCCCTCGACTTCC
This sequence comes from Streptomyces sp. NPDC089424, assembly GCF_044749345.1. Classification (NCBI taxonomy): domain Bacteria; kingdom Bacillati; phylum Actinomycetota; class Actinomycetes; order Kitasatosporales; family Streptomycetaceae; genus Streptomyces; species Streptomyces sp. NPDC089424. The sequence goes on along the minus strand of NZ_JBIVHU010000002.1, from coordinate 516,563 downwards.
TGCCGTACGCGGCCAGCGGGAAGCCCCAGCCCGGTGCCTTCCGTCTCGGGCCCACGCCGGGTCTGGCGAAGCTGGAGGGCGTCCAGCCGATGCTGTGGGCGGTGGACCTGATGGAGAAGGGGCTCAACCCCGCACGCCACATCAAGGGCGGCGACGCCGTCGTGGACGAAGGCGAGTAGACCCGTGTGCACGGACATCGTCGTACTGCCCCTGCAAACCGCGGAGTTGGAGCCGGCACCGGACCGTGCCGACGCGCGCGGCCGGCACTTCACCCCGGACGGCCCGAACCTCACCCCTCAGGAGAGCTGACCGTGGCAGGCGAGATCGAGGACGCGATCGAGCGGGCCGGGCGGGAGTCGTTCACCCGGGAGCCGCCGAAGACATTGAAGGGCAAGATCGGCTACCTGCTCAAGCAGCTGGGCAGCGCCAAGGCCGTCGCCCTGGAGATCGGGGTCACCGCCGACTCCGTCAATCGCTACCGGCGCGGCGCCCGCAAGCACGCGCGCGCCGACGTCGCCGCGAGGATCGACGACGCGGTCCGGCGCCGCTGGCAGCCCGGCGTCCGCAGGCGGCGGCAGCGCCAGGCCGCGCGTACGGGCGGCATCACGGTGGAGACGCGGGCCCGCTTCGGCTACACCGCACCGGTCGGCACCACCGACGACGGCCGTTTCCGCCGCCTCACCGTGCACCTTCCCCCGGAGCACGCGCGCCGCCTGTTCGACGCCCGTGAGGCCGGCGCCGACGACCAGCAGATGCGGCAGATCATCGCCGACGGATTCAAGGACGTGTATTTCCAGGACGGCGGCAGCCGGGCCCTCGGCCTCTCCGACGTCGCCATCAACGACATCGACTACCTGGATCTCGACTTCTGACGCACCCCTCCTGAGGCCGGATGCGGCAGCGCCTGTCACACGCCCGCGCCCCGCCTTGTCTCCCTGGTGAGACAACCAACAGAGGGAATCATGCGTGAGATTCTGATCGTCGGTGGGGGCTACGCGGGCTTCTACACGGCCTGGGGCCTTGAGAAACTGCTGCACAAGGGCGAAGCGCGGGTGACGATCGTGGACCCCCGCCCCTACATGACCTACCAGCCGTTCCTGCCGGAGGTGACGGCGGGATCGGTGGAGGCCCGCCACGCCGCGGTGTCGTTGCGGCGACACCTGTCGGGCACCCGGATCATCGCGGGCAGCGTCACCCGGATCCGCCACGCGGAGCGAACGGTAGTCGTCCGGCCGGCGAGCGGACCCGAGTACAGCCTCGGATACGACACCCTGGTGGTCACCGCGGGCGCGGTCACCCGCACCTTCCCGATACCGGGACTCGCCCAGCAGGCGATCGGCCTGAAACACGTGGAAGAGGCGGTGGCCGTCCGTGACCAGTTGCTGACCGCCTTCGACCGGGCAGCGTCGCTGCCGCCCGGAGCGGAGCGCCGGAAACTGCTCACCGTGACGTTCGTCGGCGGCGGATTCTCCGGTGTCGAAGGCTTCGGAGAGCTGCTGTCCCTCGCGACCGCCATGCTCAAGTCCTATCCGGAACTGAGCTTCGACGAACTGTCCTTTCACCTCGTCGAGGCCCGTGACCGTATTCTGCCCGAGGTGACGGGCGGGCCCGGCGCCTGGGTGGTCAGCTCCCTGGAACGGCGAGGCGCCCACGTGCACCTCAACACGCAGCTGCTGTCGGCCGTGGACGGACACGTCGTGCTCTCCAGCGGCGAGGAGTTCGACTCCGCACTGATCGTCTGGACCGCGGGCAACGCCTCGAACCCGGTCGTGCTCAACCGCACCGACCTGCCCGTCGACCAGCGCGGCCTGCTCGTGGTCCGCCCGGATCTGCGCGTCGGCACCGACAACGACCCGGTCCCCGACGTCTGGGCGGCGGGCGACGACGCCGCCGTCCCGGACCTGGCGTCGCCCGTTCCGGGCGCCCACACGGTGCCGAACGCCCAGCACGCCGTACGACAGGGCAAGCTGCTCGCGAAGAACATCGCGGCGACCCTGCACGGAGGCAAGGTCCGTCAGTACCGCCACCGGAGCCTGGGGGTCGTGGCGACGCTCGGCCTCGGTCGGGGGATCTTCCAGTACAGGAGCATCGTCATCAAGGGCCTTCCCGCGTGGCTGATGCACCGCGGCTACCACGTCCTGGCCGTGCCGACCTGGGAGCGCAAGGTCCGCGTGCTCAGCGTGTGGCTCACGGCCGCCCTGTTCGGCAGGGACCTCGTCTCCCTGGCCTCCGTCCAGCACCCGCGGGACGCCTTCGTCACCGGTGGTGATCCGCAACGCCCCGACGAGGGGCGCAGAGGCGACCAGGTGCCGGCGTGAGTGCCACGGCGGGCCGCTCGCACCCCCTTCCCTGATTGGAGCACATCATGGACCCGCATCAGGAGGCCGTACGCGGCTTGAACGACATCGAGCACTACCTGTACCGGCAGGCCCACATGACCGCCGCGAGGAGACGCGTGGCGGCCTTCCTCGCCTACGTACCCGAGCTCACGGGGGAGCAGAAGGTCCGTATCGAGCGGTGGTACCTCGAAGAGCAGCGCTACATCGCCCGCATGGTCACGGGCCACATCACCGCCGCCCTCGAAACGGCGCAGGAACGACACGACCAGCGCTTCGGACGATGGCTGCGGGGGACCAGGACCTCGATGATCGTGATCACCCTGATCATGGGACTGGTCGTCGCCGTGGTCCTCGGTTCGACGCGCTGACCCCCGCGTTCCCCCTCCCTCGCCCCGTGGATCCGCGGCTTTCCTGACCTCTGTCCGTGCTGCCGAAGCCGGTGCATGTCACAAACAAGCGGGCTGTCTGGTCATAAAGGTGACGGGAACGGCACATCGGGCCCCCTGCGGCGTCGGTGCGCGGTGCCTCCACTGGTGAGAGTTGAGTGGTGACATATGGGAAACGCGAGCACGGAGACCGGTGCGCGGACGGGTGGGGCGGGGAACAAGGTCTCCCGGTGGTTCGAGCTCCGCTTCGGGACCGGCGAACTGAAGAAGACGTTGATGCGCAGGGTCTTCCCGGACCACTGGTCCCTGCTGCTGGCGCAGATCTGTCTCTACAGCTTCGTGATCCTCGTCGTGACCGGCATCTACCTGACCTTCTACTTCCACCCCTCCTCGGCGCCCGTGGTGTACGACGGCAGTTACGCGCCGCTGCGCGGGCAGATCGTGTCGGAGGCCTTCAACTCGACGATGCACATCTCCTTCGACGTCCGCGGTGGTCTTCTGATCAGGCAGGCCCATCACTGGGCGGCGCTCATCTTTCTCGCCGCCATGCTCACGCACGTGATGCGGATCTTCTTCACGGGCGCCTACCGGATGCCACGTGAGGTCAGTTGGGTCATCGCCCTGCTTCTGCTGGTCCTCGGGATGTTCGGCGGACTCACGGGATACGACCTGCCGGACGATCTGCTGTCCGGAACCGGACTGGCGGTCGTGAACGGAACGCTCCTGTCGATACCCGTGGTCGGCACCTACCTGTCGATGTTCCTGTTCGGCGGAAGCTTCCCCGGCGACGACGTGATAGGGCGCTTCCACACGATCCACGTCCTTCTCATACCCGCGGTGATGGTCGTCCTGATCGCCGTACAGATAGCCCTGTCCCTGCGGCAGGGCAGCGCGCAGTACCCCGGACCCGGCCGGACCGAGCGGAAGGTCGTCGGTCTGCCCCTTCGCGTGTACGCCGCCAAATCGGCGGGCTACTTCTTCCTGGTCACCTCGATGATCTTCACCATCGCGGCGATCGCCCAGATCAACCCCATCTGGCAGTACGGCCCTTACCGTGCGGACCAGGTCTCGGCGGGGTCGCAGCCCGACTGGTACATGGGCGTCGCCGACGGTCTGCTGCGCGTCATGCCCGGCTGGGAGATCGACGCATGGGGCCACACGCTGGCCCTCGACAACCTGATCCCCCTGCTGGCAAGTGCCGGACTCTTCCTGGCACTTGGCGTCTACCCCTTCATCGAGTCCTGGGCGACGGGAGACGACCGCGAACACCATCTCCTCGACAGGCCGCGCAACAGGCCGGTGCGTACCGGCTTCGGCGCGGCTTGGCTGACCGCGTACGGGGTGGCCCTGCTGGGCGCCGCCAACGACGTGATCGCCCTTCAACTGAACGTGTCGGTGAACGCGGTGACATGGGCCGTCCGCATAGGCCTCCTGGTGGCTCCGCCGCTCGCCTACGTGGTGGCGAAGCGGTGGGCTCTCGGTCTCCAGCGTCGGGACCGTGACATGGTGCTGCACGGCCGGGAGACCGGCAGGATCCGCCGGCTGCCGCACGGGGAGTACGTCGAGGTGCACCAACCGCTCGGTCGGGCGGAACTGTACACCCTCACGGCACATGAACAGTACGCACCGCTGACGGCCCGCACCGCCGGGGACGGCCCCGGCGCGGCCCGCAGGCAGCCCGTGTCCGCGCGGCTGCGGGCCCGGCTCAGCCGAGCCCTCTACGGTCCGGGTACGCAGATCCCCAAGCCGACGCCGGACGAGTACCGGCAGATCACCGCCCGTCACCGATCCTGACATCCGCGCCAAGGGCGATGGACGACGGCACCATCGGTTCGCTCCGGGCCGACCGCGGGCCGGCGCGTCAGAGTCGCTGCTGCTTGATGATGTCCTCCAGCGACCCCGTCGGCAGCTGACCGTTGGGGGAGAGCTTGTCGACGGTCGGGGGAAGCACCTGCGCGATCTCGTCGGCGGCCCGCTCCGGAGAGACCCCCGCTCGCGCGGCGACGTGGTGCAGCGTCTCGTCGGGCAGGGCCTTGGCGACCTGAGAGCCGGTGACGGTCTGGTTGCCGCCCGTGCCGACCCAGGACTGAGCCTGGTCCGCCAGGCCGCTCCTCGCCAGCATCTCCAGCAGGCCGGCCAGCGGATTGTCACTGCTCCCGGCCGCCTTCGCGCCCCCGGCGCCGCCGCCGCTCGTCAGCGCCCCCAGCAGCGCGCCGAGGATGTTCCCACCTTTGCCGCTGCCTCCCTGGCCGCCGCCCAGCAGACCGCCGATCAGAGAGCCAAGATCGTTGCTCGTCATGAAGCGCTCCTTCCGTGGGGGAGGAGGAGAAACCTCCACGTCTCTTCACGATCAGCGCAGCCCGCGCGGGTCGCAAACGGACCTCCCGGGACACGGACGCGGAGCGCTCCCCGCCAGGGTCCGCCCGCTCAGTGGCTGCTCGTCTGGACACCGCTGGCGCGGGTCAATGTGGAGGGTGGGTTCGAGGGGATCCACCGGGACCTCGGCGTGCTCTACATCGACTTGCCACTCGTCGCGGCGGGCGGCGCCGCGGTGCCGTTCGCCGCATGGATGCTCACCCTGCGTTCGTTCCGTCGTCCGTGGCTCGCCGCCCTGGTCACCGTCGGAGCGACTGCCCTGGGGCTCTGGGGACCAACTGGTGGGCCCCCTACCAAGCACCTGAGTACGGAACGCCGACGATGCCCTTGATCTCTTCCTTCACGCCCCCACGGACGCACCACCACCACGCCCAGTTCCCGAGCCGGGGCCCTGCGCCGCGCCGAGGCGGTCGCTCCTATGCGGCCAGCGTCTCGTCGTCCTGCGTGGTCGTCTGGTCGGCGCGGTACTGCCGTAGGAGGGCGTCCGCCGCGAGCACCGCCTGCTCGACGGTGCGCACGCCGGTCATCACGCAGAGCGTGTACGAGGCGTCCTCCAGAGCGCGGCTCGTGGGACCGGTGGGGAGGACGTCGTGTCGGATGCGCGCCCGAGCGAGTCGAGCCAGCGCTGCACGCAGTTCCTTCTCGGCAGGAAGGATCACGGCGAGTCCTCTCTCAGTTCCCAAGGTGGAGCTCGCGAGCGGGACGGCACTCGCGTGAGGAACCGGCTGGAAGCGGGACCTCACGCGGCTGCGCGACTCCGAGCAGTTCGCAAGTGCCCCGTGGTGAGTGGTCTATGCATGTGGATCCGTGAGCAGGGAGTCGGTGACGGTGGCCAGTCGGCGCCGGTAGCCGACGTCGTAGGCTTCGGCCGCCGCCGTACTCTCCTGACGGCCGTCGAAGTACCGCCCGGTCACCCCGGCCAGGTCGGGGTCGTCGACCAGACGCCGGGTCGCGGCCACCCCTTGCTCCAGTGAGTCGACGAAGTCCATGCCGGTGTGCCGGGACATGGTGGTCGGCATGAACGTCGCGGGATGCAGGCTGTTGACGGTGATGCCGCTGCCGGACAGTTCCTGGGCGAGGTCCAGACTGTGGCAGATCAGGGCCAGCTTGGAACGGCAGTAGGCGGCCACGTCGGTGTAGTCGTGGGTGAGTTGGGGATCGTCGAGGTCCACCGGCTGCTGACCCGTGGAGGCGATGTTGACGATGCGGGAGGGCGCCGCCCGGCGCAGCAGCGGCAGCAGCGCCCGGGTCAGGACGACCGGCGCCAGGTAGTTGACGGCCAGGCGCATCTCGTGGCCGTCCTCGGAGGTCTGCCGCCGGGTGCCCTCGGCGTGGAAGCCGACGCCCGCGTTGTTGACGAGCACGTCGAGCCGGCCGTGCGCCGCGGCGATCTCGTCGGCCAGACGGCGGACTTCGGCCAGCGAGGAGAAGTCGGCCTGGTAGGGCCGGCCGCCGGTGCTCGCGGCGACCTCCGCGAGCCGGGCGGCGTCGCGGCCGTGCAGCAGCAGGGTGTGCCGGCCGTCGGCGGCCAGGTCCTCCGCGAGGGCCCGGCCGAGGCCGTCGGAGGCGCCGGTGATCAGGATGGTTGCCATGTCGTGCACCTTTCGGTGTGGGCGGTGTGGGCGGTGTGGGCGGTCACCATGTGCCGCCGGAATGTGGGGAGGTGGGTCGAGCCGGGGTGACGTCGACGAGGGCCGTTCCGGGCTCGGTGCGGTCATGGATCTCGCGGCGTCGCACGCCGCCGGTCCGCGGGGGCCGGGGCCATGCCCGGACCGGCGAGCACGGCGATCAGCAGGAGCGCGGCGCCGGCGAGCGCGAAGCAGGCGGTGAAGCGGGACTCGGCGGGCGGACGACCCTGCTCGCCCGCCGCGACGAGCACGGCCACCAAGGCACCCGCCACCGCGCTGCCCACCGAACGGGCCACGGAGTTCACACCGTTGGCGACCGCCGTGTGCGCGGGCGGCACCAGTGCCATCAGAGCGGCCGGAAGTGCGGCGAAGCCGAACGCGATCGCGACGCCCACGAGCACGCCGGAGACTTGGACGGCCGCGCTGCTGCCGTGGCAGCCCGCGAGGAGCGCGAAGCCCAGGGCACCGGTGACGGAGCCGATGGCGAGGGTGGGTCGCGGTCCGCCACGACGCATCAAGGGGCCCGCCACCTGCGCGGCCGCCAGGGAAGCCAGCGAGGAGGGCAGCAGGTACCGCACCGAGGCATCGAGGACGGAGGCGCCGAAGCCGTAGCCGGCCGACGGCGGCACCTGAACCAGCGCCGAGACCAGGATGAACTGCGAGAACATCGCGAATCCCAGCAGCAGCCCCGCGAGGTGGGCGAGCAGGACCGGCCTGTGGACCAGCACGTCCATGTCGATCAACGGGTGCGGTACGGAGCGCTCCCCTCGCGCCCAGATCGTCGCGGCCACCCCGCACGCGGCCAGGCACCCGAGTGTCCAGCCGGAGGTCCAGCCCCACACACCACCGCGCGACAGCGGGAGCAGCAGCAGGAGGAGCGTGAGGGTCAGTCCCGCGGCGCCTCGCCAGTCCGTTCCCGCGCCGCTCGCCGACCGGGACGGGGGAACGTACGCCACGATCGCCACCAGGCTCAGTACGGACACGGCCGTCGCCAGCCGGAAGACGCCGTGGAAGTCAGGCGTGTCCCCCCGGGTGAGCAGGGCCGCGCCGACCAGTGCCGAGCCGGTGCCGAGCGCGAGGCCGCCACTGAGCGTGCCCATGGCCGCGGGGAGGCGCTGGGCGGGCAGTTCCGCGCGCAGCACCGCCTGGGCGAGCGGGAATACCGCGGTCGAGACCCCTTGCAGGAACCGTCCCACGATCAGCAGGGGCAGGTCCTCGGCGAGGGCGGCCAGCAGGGATCCCGCGGCGGTGACCGCCATGACGCCGATGAGGACCGGCCGCCTGCCGTACCGGTCTCCCATCCTGCTGAGCAGGGGCGTGCACACGGCGGCCGACAGCAGGGTCGCCGTGGTCAGCCAGCTCGCGTCGGCGGCCGGTGCGCGCAGATCCCGCTGGATGGTGCCGAGTACCGGTACCACCAGGGTCTGCATCATCGACACGACCACGGCGCCGAGGCCCAACGCCAGGACGAGGCCCCGCCCTTCGACGCGGCGCACGGTGAGGGGAGGAGGGGTGGAGGGGGTCTGTCTGCACGGCGTGGTCATGAGGACGCACTTCTGAGGGTCCGGGAGCGCCAGGTCCGCGCGCTCAGCCGATGGTCCGGAGGAGAGCCTCGGCCAGCGATGCCGAGGAGGCCGGGTTCTGCCCCGTGTGCAGACCCCGGTCGACGACCACGTGCGGCGTCCAGGGTTCGGCGGCCGAGTACTCGGCGCCCAGCTCCACGAGCCGGTCCTCCAGCAGCCAGGGCAGCCGGTCGGCGAGGCCGGTCTGCTTCTCCTCCGCCGCGCTGAAGCCGGTGAGCCGGTAGCCCGCGAACGGCCAGGCCCCGTCCTCCTCCGTGGCCGTCAGCGCCGCGACGCCGTGGCACACGACCCCCAGCGGCGTCTCCGTGAGCTGGGCGGTGCGCAGCAGCCGCGCGGAGTCACCGTCCTGCGCCAGGTCCTGGAGGGGGCCGTGCCCGCCGACGTAGAAGAGGGCGGCGTAGCGGGAGGCGTCGACATCGGCGAGGGCCAGCGGGCTGCGCAGTGCGGCGGTGGAGTCCAGCACGGCCGCCACCGCGGCTGCCCCGTCCGGACCGCCGTTGAACTCCGGCTGGAGGCTGACGGGGTCGACGGTGGGGCGGACGCCGCCCGGAGTGGCCACGGACACCTGGTGTCCGGCTTCGACGAAGGCCCGGTACGGCGCCGTGAACTCCTCGGCCCAGTAGCCGGTGCGGTGCTCGGTGCCGTCGGTCAACGTCAGGTGATCGGCGCCGGTGATCACCATGAGGATCTCAGCCATGTCTGTCGTGCTCCTTGTGCGGGTCCCGCCGTTGCCCAGGCGGGGGAGGGCGCCGGTGGACCGGCGGTGGAACATCGACGACACTAGGTCGCGTATCCATCCGCCTACCAATGGGAAGTCCGATATGAACGATCGGAAATCTGATGGCTCCGAAGCCGGTCCCGGAGCACATCCAGCGGGGAGAGGGCCCCTGGACCTCGGTCTGCTGCGGACATTCCTGGCCGTGTACCGGGCCCGTTCCCTGACGACCGCGGCCCGGGAGCTGGGGATCTCCCAGCCCACCGTGAGCGCCCAACTGCAGGCCCTGGAGGCGGAGCTGGGCCGGCAGCTGTTCGAGCGCCTGCCCAGAGGGGTGGCCCCGACCACGGTCGCCGACGCGCTGGCCGGTGAGGTCGCCGCGCCCCTCGACGCGCTGGCCACGGTCGCGAGCCGGGGGAGGCCGGGTGTGCCGGCGCTTCCGGAGCCGGTGCATCTGGCCGGGCCCGCCGACATGCTCTCGCAGCTGGCCCTGCCCGCCCTCGCTCCGCTGGTCGCGGACGGTGTCCGGCTGCGCGTCACCACCGGGCTGGCCGACGACCTCCTCGCGGGCCTCCAGGCCGGGCGCTTCGACCTGGTCCTGTCGGCCGTACGGCCACGGGGCCGCGCCATGTCGGCGGTGCCGCTCATGGACGAGGAGTTCGTACTCGTGGCCGCGCCCGCCTGGGCCCGGCGGATCGGGCCGCTCACCTGCGACGACCCGGAGCCGCTGCGCGACGTCCCGCTCGTGGCGTTCGCCGAGGACCTGCCGATCCTGCGCCGCTACTGGCGCCACGTCTTCCGGTCCCGGCTGTCCGCACGTCCCGCCGTCGTCGTTCCGGATCTGCGCGGAGTACGCTCCTGCGTCGCCGCCGGGTCAGGGGTGACCGTCCTGCCGCGCTACCTGTGCGAGGACGACCTTGCCGCCGGGAGGCTCGTCCTGCTGCTGAGCCCCGAGGACGCTCCCATCAACACCGGGTTCCTGGTCCAGCGGGCGGGCGCCCTGCCGCGCCCTCATGTCACGGCGGTGCGCGAGCGCCTGCTGAGCGCGGCCCGCGAGTGGTGACGGCCGCTGGAGAGCGCCCACGGGGCGGGCTCCCTCGGACGCTGCCGGCGGGGCCTACCGCGTGCCCGGGAGCCGGACCGCGACGAGGAGACCACCGGCCGGGCGGGGAGCGAGGTCGAGGGTCCCGCCGTGGGCGCGGACGATGCTGTGCACGAGGGCCAGCCCCAGGCCGACGCCCGCGTGCTCGTCGGTACGCACGCGTTCCGTCCCGCGCTGGAAGGGTTCGGTGAGCGTCGGCACCAGTTCCGCCGGGAGAGGATGCCCCGTGTTCTCGACCCGGACCACGCTCGCGTCGCCCTGCGCCTCCGTGTGGACCGTGACGGTGCCGCCCGTCGGGAGGTTGTGGACGACGGCGTTCTGGACGAGGTTCGTCATCATCCGCAGCAGGAGCTCCGCCGAGCCGCTGGTGCGTGTCGCACCGCCGGTGACGTCGAGTGTGATCGCGCGCTGCTCCGCGAAGGGGAGCAGGGTCTCGGCGGCCTCCTCCGCGACGAGGGAGAGGTCGACGCTCTCGCGGGTGAACGTCCCCCGGTCGCTGCGGCTGAGCAGCAGGAGGGCCTCGGTGAGGTCGATCGCGCGCGTGTTGACGGCTTGCAGGCGTCGGACGAGTTCGCCCTGGTCCCGTGTGGGGTCCCTGCGGGCGAGGTCGAGCAGCGCCTGCGAGATGGCCAGCGGGGTGCGCAGTTCGTGGGAGGCGTTCGCGGCGAACCGCTGCTGCTCGGCCACGTGCGCGTCGAGCTGTTCGAGCATGGTGTCGAACGCGTCGGCGAGTTCCCGGAACTCGTCCTGACGGCCCTCCATGCGGATCCGGTGGGACAGCGACCCGCTCCCGGCCGTCCGTGCCGCTGCCGTGATCCGTGTGAGCGGGGAGAGCATCCGGCCGGCGAGGACCCATCCCCCGGCGAGGCCGAACACGAGCAGGAAGACCATCGCCATGGCCGCGGCGGGGGCGAAGGTGCGCACCAGGAGGTAGCGGTTGGGCGCGACCCCGAGGAGGCCCCTTTGGGTGTCGGGTACGTAGCGCAGCAGGAACACCCACACCACCGCCAGCAACAGGGCGCCGGCGACGGCGAGGAAACCGGCGTAGCTGAGGGTGAGTTTCATGCGGGCGCTGAGCCCTGGACGTCTACGCATGGGCGTCACCGGGACAGAAGGGGTCCGTACGGCCGTCGATCCGGTAGCCGACGCCGGGCACCGTGGCGATGATCCAGGGCTCGCCGAGCCGCTTGCGCAGCGCCGAGACGGTGATGCGTACGGCGTTCGTGAAGGGGTCGGCGTTCCCGTCCCAGGCCCGCTCCAGCAACTCCTCGGCGCTGACGACCCCGCCTTCGGCGCCGACGAGAACCTCCAGCACGGCGAACTGCTTGCGGGTGAGCGCGACATAGCGTCCGTCGCGGAAGACCTCCCGGCGGAACGGGTCCACCCGCAGGCCAGCCATCTCGCGTACCGGGGGGCGGGCGTAGGCGCGCCTGCGGTCGAGTGCCCTCAGCCGCATGACGAGCTCGCGCAGCTCGAACGGCTTGGTGAGGTAGTCGTCGGCACCGAGTGCGAACCCGGTCACCTTGTCGTCGATCCGGTCGGCCGCGGTGAGCATGAGGATCGGGATGCCGCTGCCGGAAGCGACGATGCGCCGGGCGACCTCGTCGCCGGAGGGGCCGGGGATGTCACGGTCGAGGACCGCCAGGTCGTAGGAGTTGACACCGAGGAGCTCCAGGGCGGTGTCGCCGTCGCCGGCGATGTCGGCGGCGATCGCCTCCAGCCGGAGACCGTCACGGACGGCCTCGGCGAGGTACGGCTCGTCCTCCACGATCAGTACGCGCATGCCGGCAGCCTAAGCAACGCCGCGTGTCGTCGGCGTATGCGTCGCAGAGGGCGGGCGCACACCGGCCCGCGCCTCAGCCCGTCGGCGCGAACGCCGAGCGCGGCCGTTCCGACGGCGCCGCCGCCCTGGCGCGCCACCAGGGGCGCGACGCCAGCGCCGCGAGCACGGCGCCGGTCGCGTTCACCAGTACGTCGTCCACGGAGGACACCCGGTCCAGCCGCAGCGCGTACTGCGCGGTCTCGACCAGGACCGAGCAGCCCGCCCCGAGTGCCAGGACCCGCGGCGCCGATGCCAGCGCCGCGAAGCGCATCGGGGCGAAGAACCCCACCGAGGCGAAGACCAGCAGGTTGCCGACGATCCCGCCCGGCCCCATCATCAGCAGGTCCCGCAGCGGCACCAGACTCACTCGCGCGGGAGCGGTGCCGGGTTCGGCGCCCGGCATCATGGTCATCCACAGGAACGGCACGGTCCCGTGCACCATGCCCACCTCGGCCAGCGACATCCGCCACGCCGACGCGACGCCCGCGGCACGCCGACGCAGCGCCAGAGCCGACACCACCAGCGCGGCCAACGGCAACGCCACCAACGTCATCAGCACCACACCGTTGAACGTGTCGTAACAGCCGTGCCACCGCCCGGCCATGCACCTCGGAGCGGCCATCGTGAGCGGCCGCAGCGGGACGAACGCGGCGCCCGCCACGCCGAGGACCACCAGACCGAGCAGCGCGATCCTGCGTGTGCGGCGGGACGGCGGTGCGGACAGGGAAGCGTCGTCGTTCATGGCCCCCATTGGATGTGGCGGGCGGTTGCCGTGGCGTATCGGATTCTCGATACGCCCGCGATACACGGGATTTCCACGCCGATGGTCGGCTACCAGGTCGACGTCCCCGCACTGCATGCGGCCCATCCGGGAGTCGGCTGGACCGGATTCACCGACTGGGTCCGGAGCGCGTTCCCTGCCGCGCGCTGAACCCCGTGGGGGGCACGGGAGTCCGACGTCGCACCCGGCGGCACCGTCACAGAGGCGGGCGGAGCGGCTCGCTGTAGCGCTCCCCGGCGTAGGGCTGGACCGCGTCGCGGACCGCTGGGGCGCCTCCTGGCAGCCGGTCCACGCGGACCAGGGCGTACGCCTGATGCCCGTCGACCAGATGCGTCGGCGCGGCGCGCAGCGTGGTGCCGGGCAGGAGCCACACCACCAGCCAGGGCCGGGCGTCCTTGCTGAAAGGTTCCGGCCCCATCGTCACCGCGGCGATCTCGTCCCAGTAGAGGAAGAGCTCCTGCTTCGCGACCTTGCGCATCCCGATGCCTTCCGGTCCGACGCGCAGCCGCAGCGGCCTGCGCCACCGCTGGAAGTAGCGCACCGCCAGGGGCCAGGACAGCAGCGTGCCCATCGTGGCGACCGGGAGCAGCGCGAAGGGGCCGATCAGGCGCTGGTGGACGACGAACTGCACCAGCAGGAAGGTGCACACGGCGGCCGACGCCGCCCAGAAGGCCGTCCAGACTCCTGCCCGGCTTCTGGGGGCCAAGTGGTGTTCGCCGCCGGGAATCCGGCGTTCGGGGCCCGACCGGGTCACCGGGACGGGCAGGCGGACGGTGCGTGGGGCGGTCTCGAAGCGGGCACCGCCGTGGCGGGCGAGTTCCGCCGTGAGCGCCGAGACGCTCTGGTCGAGGTCGCCGCAGTCGACGATCGTGTAGCGCGGCAGCCCGTCAAATGTGTGATCGGGTCTGCGGGACAGTGTGACGCCGGGTGCCGTCCAGAGCCGGAGGTGCGGCTTCGGAGGCTTGGTGTCCACGCTGTTCTCACCGGTGTTCGGCGGATGCCACAGGGCGACCCTGTCGATCTGCTCCCAGGCGAGCTCCGCGTCGTGGAGCGTGATCCCGAACCCGTCGACGCGCAGCCTGAACGGCCGCCGGGCCTTCCAGAGGTACGCCACGCCCGTCAGCGAGGCGACTACCCCGTACAGCGTCACGCCCAAAGGGCCGTCGACGGCGTCGCCGACGAGGAACCACACCAGGCCCCCGGCGAGCCCCAACGCCCCTGCCACCAGACAGAGTTGCCCTCGCCGTCTGATGCGTCCCACGGTGAACTCCATGGCCCCGGCCCCCCTGCTGCGTCGCCCCCTGGACTCACGACCATGATGAGCCTGCCGCGGCGCACAACTGACCCACGTCGGCATGGTGTTGCCTCACCGTGACGCCCACGCGACAAGGCAACGGCCGTCGGCCCGTCGGCCGTTTCGGGTGCCGGTCCGTATCGGTCGCGGGGCCCTGGTCGTCCGCGCTGGACCCGTCCACTGCGGACAGTCGCCGACGGCGTCGAGGAACTGGTCCCTCAACGGGAACTCACCCCCACCACGCAGGCGCGTCGCTTTGACGCTCGGGCAATTCGGGGCTGCCCTGTGACTGCCCGGGTATTCATGGGCCGGGCTCGGACCGCGCTGCGGCGGCGGCCCAGCGACGGATGTGCTGGTCGGGGTGGGCCCGGGCGGATGCGATGGTGTTCTCCAGTAGTCCGTGCAGGCGCCGCGGGTAAGACGCGCGGGAGGTGGGCAGTCCCAGCAGGACACGGAGGCGCGTCCGCGGGATCGGTGACGTCGGCGAACACCCGCAGGGAGGCCTCCAGCCAGGCGTCCCTGATGTCTTGCGAAGCGTCCAGAGCGGGATCACGTACCCCCTCGCATCCGTAGGCCGGGGACCGATCCGCACGCAAACGCACATGGGCGCAATACCAGGCCCGCACCGCACCCGCTCGCTCGGCATCCGTGCCGACCCGTAGATGGTCGACCAACGCCGCCATCACGCGACGGCGTCCGAATGCGCTGTCGGCAGGCACTTCAGCCGAGGGCTTCCCTCAACCGGTCACAGAGCAGCTCCACTTCCGCCGCACCTGGGAAGCATCCCGCTTCGCCCATAGCCGTTTGCAGTGCCGGTCCGAAGGCGTCGAACCGGGTCATATCCTCCCGCGTCACCGGCTGCACGACGAAGTGAAGGTGGCCCGGAACCCCGCCGGCGTGCGACCACAGGCACACGTACACCTGCTCCGGGGTCATCACTTCGGTGACCGCCGCACTCACCCGCTGGAGCAAGGGACCCAGCTCCACGGACTCCTGCTCCGTCAACTCGGCGACACGCAGGACATGCCGAGCGGGCTTGACCACGACGGTGCCCAGGCCCAGGGGGCCGACACAGTGCTCGACCACCCAGGAAGCGGTGCGCAGCACGTTCCCTCCCGGCAGTGGAGCCCGGCCGGCCATGAGGTCACAGGCCAAACATCCGCCACGCGTACCACCCTTTTCGGCCACCGATGGTTCCTCCGATCCCCGAGAGCGGCGGACTGCGCCGGCCGCCCGCACCCCCGAACCGCGGCGCCGTCCGCTCGACGCAGGCCACCGACGTGAACGCCATGATCGCAGGTCATGGATGGGGGCTCCGAGTCCGGCCTTCGGGTCGTGCTGCCGGTTCCCTTGCCAACTCCCCGCCGATCGTGGATTTTTGACAGTGCCTTGACAAATAGTCCCCGTGCCGCCAGGGTGCAAATATCTCGCAGAGTCGCACAATCTTTCAGACGAACCGCGCAATAACTCTGCAGACGAGCACCGCTGATCCATGCGGCAAGGCGCGGCCGACGCGCGCCTGCCTGACTTCCCCCACCGTCAGGAAGGAAAGCTCTGTCATGTCTCAGCGCCCTCGCGCAGGGTTGCGATGGCTCACCGCACTGGTCCTGGTTCTGTCCGGAGCCGCGGTAAGCGCACCGGAACGCGCGGCAGCCGCCCCCGCAGACCTCCCGCCCAACGACTACCAGCAGGTCCAACTCGCCACCGGGGCCGCCGAAATGGGCGAGCCCATGTCGCTGGCCGTCCTGCCCGACCGCTCCGTGCTGCACACCGCGCGCGACGGCACGATCCGTCTCACCGATGCCGCGGGCAACACGAAGCAGGCCGGGAAGCTGGACGTCTACACGCACGACGAGGAAGGCCTCCAGGGCGTCGCCGTCGACCCCGCCTTCGCCACGAACCGCTACGTCTACCTCTACTACTCCCCGAAGCTGAACACCCCCGCGGGCGACGCACCCACCACGGGCACCGCCGCCGACTTCGCGCCCTGGAAGGGGCACCTCAACCTGTCGCGGTTCACGCTGCGCGCCGACGGCACCCTGGACATGGCCGGCGAGAAGGTCGTCCTCGAAGTGCCCAACGACCGCGGCCAGTGCTGCCACGTCGGCGGTGACATCGACTTCGACGCGGCCGGGAACCTCTACCTGACGACCGGCGACGACACCAACCCGTTCGACTCCGCCGGGTACGCCCCGATCGACGAACGCACCAACCGCAACCCGCAGTTCGACGCCCAGCGCAGCTCGGGCAACACCAACGACCTGCGCGGCAAGGTGCTGCGGATCAAGCCGACCGCGGCCGGCGGCTACACCGTCCCCGCGGGCAACCTCTTCGCCCCGGGCACCGCGAACACCCGGCCCGAGATCTACGCGATGGGCTTCCGCAACCCGTTCCGGATGTCCGTCGACCGGCCCACCGGCACGGTCTACCTCGGCGACTACGGTCCCGACGCCGGCGCCACCGACCCGAACCGGGGCCCCGGCGGCCAGGTCGAGTTCAACCGCATCACCTCGCCCGGCAACTACGGCTGGCCGTACTGCACCGGCACCAACACCTCCGGCGAGGTCTACAACGAGTACACGTTCCCGAGCGGCCCCTCCGGCGCCAAGTACAACTGCGCGGGCGGCCCGGCGAACAACTCCTTCCGCAACACCGGCCAGGCCCAGCTGCCGCCCGCCAAGCCCAGCTGGATCAAGTACGGCCTGGACGGATCCCCGCCCGAGTTCGGCGGTGGCTCGGAGTCCCCGATGGGCGGCGAGGTCTACCGCTACGACCCCAACTCGACCTCCACGGTGAAGTTCCCGCAGTCCCTCGACGGCCGCTACTTCGCCGGCGAGTACGGCCGCCAGTGGATCAAGGCGATCGAGGTCAAGAGCGACGGCACGTACGGCACCATCGAGGACCTCCCCTGGAACGGCACCCAGGTGATGGACACCGACTTCGGCCCCGACGGCGCGCTGTACGTCCTGGACTACGGCACCGGGAGCAACAACTCGGGCCTGTACCGCGTCGAGTACATCGGCGGCAGCAACCGCAACCCGGTCGCCCAGGCCTCCGCGGACCGCACCTCCGGCGCCCTGCCGCTGACCGTGCGGTTCTCCTCCCAGGGCAGCTCCGACCCCGAGGGCGGTGCCCTCAGCTACTCCTGGAACTTCGGTGACGGCACCACGTCCACCCAGGCCAACCCCAGCCACACGTACACCACCGCGGGCACCTACCGCCCCACCCTGACGGTCCGCGACCCGCAGGGCCTGACCGGCACCGCCAGCCTGGTCGTCACCGCGGGCAACACCGCGCCGACGGTGACCCTGCAACAGCCACCGGACGGCCAGTTGTTCTCCTTCGGTGACACCGTGCCCTTCCGGGTGCAGGTCAGCGACCCCGAGGACGGCACGATCGACTGCTCCAAGGTGAAGGTCACCTACCTCCTCGGTCACGACAGCCACACCCACGCCATCACCTCCACGAGCGGCTGCCAGGGCACCCTCACCATCCCGGCCGACGGCGAGCACGACAGCGCCGCCAACCTCTACGGCGTCTTCGACGCCGAGTACACCGACAAGAGCGGCCTGACCACGCACTCGGTGCGCACCCTGCAGCCCCGCCACCGCCAGGGCGAGCACTTCGGCGCCCAGTCCGGCATCCAGACCGCCGACCACGCCACCGCCGAGGGCGGCAGGACGGTCGGCTTCACCGACGACGGCGACTGGGTCTCCTTCAAGCCGTACGTCCTCGCGGGCGCCACGAAGTTCACCGCCCGGGTGTCCTCCGGCGGTGCGGGCGGCAGGATCGAGGTGCGCGCGGGTTCCGCCACCGGGACCCTGCTCGGCACCGCGACCGTGCCGGTGACCGGCGGCTGGGAGACGTTCACCGACGTCACCGCCAACCTCTCCGGCGCGCCGTCGGGCACCACCGAGCTGTTCCTGGTGTTCCGTGGCCCGACCGGGCAGGGCAATCTGTTCGACCTCGACGCCTTCACCCTCGGCACCGGCTCCACCACGACCACGCCGTGGGAGGCGGAGTCCTTCAGCTCCGCCTCGGGCGTCCAGTCCGCCGCGCACGGCCCGGCCAGCGGGGGACTCACCCTCGGCTACATCGACAACGGCGACTGGGCCGGCTACGCCTCCGTCTCCACCGCGGGCGCGACCTCGGTCTCCGCGCGGGTCTCCTCGGCGGGAGCCGGCGGCACCCTCCAGTTCCGCTCCGGCTCACAGACCGGGCCGCTGCTCGGCTCGGTGACGGTGCCGGTGACCGGCAGCTGGGACACCTTCACCACCGTCAACGCCACGCTCAACGGCGCCGGAACGGGCCCACTGTTCCTCACCTTCACCGGTGGCTCCGGCAGCCTGTTCGACGTCGACACCTTCACGCTCGCCTCCTCGACGACACGGAAGGGGTGATGGCATGACCACCCTCATGCGGCGACTGCGCCGCGGCGGCGCGGCCCTGATCCTGGCACTGCTGGGCGCCCTGATCGTCCCGGCGGGCACCGCGCACGCGGCCTCGTTCGAGATCCTGGTGTTCTCCAAGACCGCGGGATTCCGGCACGACGCGATCCCGGCCGGCCTCGACGCCCTGCGCACCCTCGGCCAGCAGAACGACTTCACGGTCACGGCCACCGAGGACGCCGCCGCCTTCACGGCCGGCAACCTCGCGAACTACGAAGCGGTGGTGTTCCTCAACACCACCGGCGACGTCCTCAACTCCACCCAGCAGACCGCCCTGCAGTCCTACGTCGACTCCGGCGGCGGCTACCTCGGCGTCCACGCGGCGGCCGACACCGAGTACGACTGGCCGTACTACGGGCAGCTCGTCGGCGCATGGTTCCAGAGCCACCCCGCCATCCAGCGGGCCACGATCCGCAACGAGGACCGGACCCACCCCGCGACCTCACACCTCGGCGCGACCTGGACCCGTACCGACGAGTGGTACAACTACCGCGCCAACCCGCGCGGCGGCGTGCGCGTGCTGCAGACCCTGGACGAAAGCACCTACAGCGGCGGCTCGATGGGCGCCGACCACCCCATCACCTGGTGCCACCGGCAGGGCCAGGGCCGCTCCTTCTACACCGGACTCGGGCACACCATCGAGTCGTACGCCGACCCGGCCTTCCGCTCCCTGCTGCTGGGCGGGGTGCGCTACGCGGCGGGCCAGGTCGCGGCGAACTGCTCGCCCCCGGCCGGCACCGTACCGGTCGAGGCCGAGTCGTTCACCTCGGGCTCCGGTGTCCAGGCGGCCGCGCACGGCCCCGCCAGCGGCGGCCAGACCCTCGGCTACATCGACAACGGCGACTGGGCGGGCTACTCCGCCGTCTCCACCGCCGGGGCGAGGACGTTCACGGCGAGGGTGTCGTCCGCGGGCGCGGGCGGCACCGTCGAGATCCGCTCGGGCTCGGCCACCGGCACCCTGCTCGGCACGGTGGCCGTGCCGGTGACCGGCGGCTGGGAGACCTTCACCACCGTCACGACGACCCTGACGGGATCCGCCTCCGGACCGCTGTTCCTGAGATTCACCGGCGGAAGCGGCGCCCTGTTCGACATCGACACCTTCAGCCTGGGCGCCCAGCCCGTCTCCGACGCCCTGTCCGACGACGTCCACCTCTTCTACTACCCGTGGTACGGCAGCCCGGCGGTCAACGGCGGCTGGCGGCACTGGCAGCAGGGCGGCCGCACCCCGCCCGAAGACGTCGGCGCCGACTTCTACCCGGCGCTCGGCCCGTACGACTCGGGTGACTACGCGGGCACCGTCGCCCGGCACATGGAGTGGGTCGCCCGGTCGGGCGCCGGCGTGATCGTCTACAGCTGGTGGGGCCGGGACAGCTACGAGGACCGGCTCGTGCGGGGCGTGCTCGACGCGGCGCAGAAGCACGGCATCCAGGTCGCCTGGCACCTGGAGCCGTACGCGGGCCGTAGCGCGGCCTCGACGGTCGCCGACATCGAGTACATCAACCGCACCTACGGCAGCCACCCGGCCTTCCACCGCGCGACGGACCACGGCGACAGGAGCGCCTTCTACGTGTTCCAGAGCCTGGACATCGCCGACTGGACGGCGCTGGACCAGGTCACGGACGACAGCATCGTCCTCGCCCAGACCACCGACACCTCCAAGATCGCGCACTTCTCCGGCATGTACACCTACGACGGCATCGCGGGCGCGACCGCGCCCGGCTGGAAGCACGCGGGCGACCACGCCCGGGCCAACAACCTGATCTGGGCCCCGTCCGTCGCGCCCGGCTACCTCGACGACCGTGCGGTGCCGGGCAACACCACGCCCACCGTGGAGCGTGCGAACGGCGCGGCCTACGACCGGCAGTGGTCCAACGCCCTCGACCCGGCGATCGGCGGTTCACCGACGTGGGTGTCGGTGACCTCCTTCAACGAATGGCATGAGGGGAGTTCCATCGAGCCCGCCGACTCGACACCGCCGGGCGGCCGCGGCTACCGGACGTACGACGGGGCCTACGGACTGACGGGCCAGGCCGCGGAGACCGCCTACCTGGACCGGACCGCCTACTGGGCGGGCCGCTTCCGTCCGGCGGCCGCGCGCTGAGGCGAGCCGGCTCCCCGCACCGATGAGGGCGTCCGGCCGGCACGTGCCGGCCGGACGCTCACGGACGTGTCGTCGGGCGAGGATCCGGCTACGCCTGGAGTTCCAGGACGTCGGCGATCACGCAGCTGACGTTGTCGGGTCCGCCGGATCCGTTGGCGAGGGCGACGAGTTCGCGGACGGCCTGCTCGGGTTCGGCCGTCCCGGAGAGCACTCGGTGGATGTCCGGGGTCGGGACGACGGTCGACAGCCCGTCGGAGCAGAGCAGATACCGATCGCCGAGGTGGGCGTCGTGGAGGCGCATGTCGGCGGCGGTGCCGGCTCCTTGGCCCAGGGCCCTGACGAGCAGCGACCGTTGAGGGTGGGAGGCGGCTTCCTCCGGGCTGAGCCGGCCCTCGTCGACCATCGACTGCACCAGGGTGTGGTCGTGGGTGATCTGGGCCAGCTCTCCGTCGCGCAGGAGGTAGGCGCGGGAGTCGCCGATGTGGACGAGGCCCAGCTGCGATCCGGTCCAGAGCATGGCCGTGAGCGTCGTGGCGGTTCCTTCGGGCGCGGAGCCGTGCCCGGCGACGTCGTGCACGGCCTGTCCCGCCTCCTCGATGACGTCTTCGAGGGTGTTGAGGAGTTCGCCGACCGGGATGTCGTCGGCTTCGACCCGCTTGAGCGCCTCGACGGCGGCCGCGCCGGCCGGGGCTCCTCGACTGCCGCAGCCGTCGGCGACGGCGAGCAGACGGGGACCGGCGTAGGCGGTGTCCTGGTTGATCTCGCGGACCAGGCCCGTGTCGGAGAGGGCGGCGTAGCGGATGCCCAGGGGACCGGTGGTCGGGGTCATGGCAGGGTCCTTCCGTGACAAGTGGTCGATGAGGAAGGCGGCCAGGTCCCGCCGTGCGGCGGTGTCGGCCTCGACCTGAGCCCAGAACGCGCGGATCTCCCGGGCCGCCTGGCCCGCCTCCAGCGTCGTGACGTGCTGGATGCGGGCCAGGGGCATGCCCAGACGGCGGAGCCAGGCGACCGTGCGGGCCTGCTCCAGCTGTTCCGGTGCGTAGAGGCGGTAACCGGTCACGGGGTCGACGCGGGCGGGGGTCAGCAGGCCGAGCTCGTCGTAGAGACGCAGTGCCTTCGGCGACAGCCGGGATGCCTTCGCGAACGCCCCGATGGTCAGCAGGCCCATGCGCGCTCCTCCTCACGCCGGGCCCCTCGCCCGGCCCCACCGATGCTGCGGCTTCCCCCAGGGAGAAGGTCAACTACGGGGCTGAGGGTGCCATGTCCCGTCGAGCCGGATGCCGGCGGCCGCCACGATCCGGTCGCGTGATGCCGGCCGTCGGGCCCTCAGAGCGGCCAGGTCGACGTCCACCAGCGCACCTTCGCGTTTGGCCACGCGGCCGTCGGCGCGCAGCAGGACGATGCCGGCGTCCTTGCCCGGCGTGATGCTGCCGGTGCGGGCGTCGAGGCCGCACGACCGGGCGGCGTCGACGGTGGCGAACTCCAGCAGGTCCCGCGAGCGCAGTCCGCCGTCCAGGCCGCGCTGCGCGGCGAAGGCGGTACGCATGGCGGAGTACATGTCGCCGCCGACCGACGCCCGGCCGGTCATCGGGGATCCGAAGCCCATCTTCAGTTCGACGTCCGGGCTGACCGACAGCGAACTGCCCGCGTCGGCGAGCATCCGCAGCTCCTTATCGCTCATCCCGTTGCCGTGCACGAACGTGGTGGAGTCCCGCAGCAGATTGTCCTCGCGCAGATCGGCGACCGGACGCCGCCCCTCGCCGCCGTCCACGTGCAGGCTGGTACGCAGGCGCCATGGTGACCGGACCGTCCCCGGCCAGGACGGAGCGGACACGTCGGACGGCGTCGTCCACGGGGCCGGGGGTGCCCCATCCGGCGCCGAGGCAGAAGATCGATCGCCCCGGCGCATCCCGCAGCGCGGCGACGCGGCGTCCTCGTGCTACGGCCGAGCAGGGTGCCCAAATAGACGTATCCGCAGCCGGTAGTCCGCCTCCGGCCGCGTCGGGGGCAGGACGGCCGCGACCGGGTTGCCGAGATAGGGGAGGGCGGAGAACACATCGACCTGCACGAACGAGCGCGAGCGCGAACGCGCAGTGGGCATTGGGAGCCTTTCGTAGCGGCCACAGCGACCTTGCGCCTCCGCCCGGCAGCAAAGGCAGGTCCGTCGAGTGCACCACCGCGAGCCGGCAGCAGTCGGCGACCGCGGGGGCCATGGTGCGGCCCCCGCGCCACTCAGGACGGCAGAGGCGTCGTGCCCGTGGTCTCCGAAGGGGACGAACGGTCGAAGCGCGGCACGGTCCATCCTCCGTCACCGTGGATGTCCCGGGCGATCAGCGTGACGACGGCAGCCGACCCGACCAGCTCCAGCACCGACTGCACCGTGCCGAGCGGAACCTGGAGCAGCGCCCCCGTGGCCGCCGCGCCCCACAGCTTGAAGAAGGCGGTCGGCATCATGAACACGGCGAGCGCGAACGAGAACCCGGTCGCACTCGGCATACGCCGGCCGACGAGTACCAGGCCCACGCCGCACAGCGCGGTCAGACACGCCCACTGCCACGGTGAGGACACCGCGAGGACCGCCTGGCCGTTGCCCCGGCCGACCAGCAGGTCGGCCAGCATCCCGGGTCCGACCTGCACGGCCGTCAACGCGTTGCGCAGGACGTAGACGACGTTAAGGGCCGTCAGAAGGACGGAGGACACCGCGGCGGTGACCTTCACCGGGCGCAGTCCGTCCGTGGGGAGGTCCTCCTGGCGTGCGGCCTCCTCCTGTTCCAGCCGGTGGGCATGGAACAGCAGGCCGCCCTGGGCCAGGGCGACCACGACGATCAGTGCGCACGTGCCGCCCACGGCGGTCAGGGACGGGCCTTGGAGGTCACCGAACCAGGGGTCGGAGGGCGAGTCCAGGAGCATGTACCAGACCACGGGCACCCGGAACGCCAGCGTCGCCGCGCATGCGGCCACGAGCATGCCCCCGGCGCCCCGGATACGGCCGAGAGCGGCGTAGCCGGCGAACAGTTGCAGGGCCGCGAGGCCGATGTCCAACGAGGTCGTGGCGGCCAGGTCAGAGGGGGGACCGACGGTCCATGTCGACCACACGTCGACCGGGCCCCGGTCCACCACGTCGTAGCAGAGCCAGAAGGCGCTGTGCGTGAAGAGCACCAGGCTCAGCACGCCGACGATTGCCCGGACGCGTTCGATCGACACCTCTGCACGATCCATGGCTCACCTCAGATATGGCGCTGGGGAGATCAGAAAAGGCTCCTGGCGGCGAGTGGGTAGCTGCCGCGGAACAACGCGCACACATTACTGGATTCAACTACGCACTCGAACACGCGCCCGGGGCGGCCGCCGGGGCGCGCCGGGCCGTACCGCGGGCACGTGGACCGTCGCCGGTGGACGATCGACACCCCGACCTGCGCGAACGCGTCTCTCCAGAAGGGCGATTGCCGGGATGCCGCACCCCTGACGGGGCGGCGTGTCACGCGACCTGGCCCCAGGATTCCATCGAACCGACACACATCTTCCATCCGGGCGAGCAACCGGGCCTGCCGACGAAATCCGCCCAGCAGAGGGGGACATGACGAAGTCGAGAGGAATTCCGCGGGTCGCCCTCGACCGTTCATCTCCCGCAACGGCCGCGTGCGACTGCTTCTTTGAAGCTCCCTGGACGGCAGGGAAAGTCAGGGAAGGCCAGGGGGCGCCAGGGGCCGCCTGCGCCGAAGCGGCTGTTCGCACACTCCACGTACGGGTCTGTCCGGTTGCTGTGCCGACCGACCCGCTCGACGATGGTGATCAGTCGCGGTCACCTCGCGACCGTCACGTCACCCGCGCTCACGCTCCTCATGGACAGCGCCCGGGCGCCGTCGCGTCCGTCCCCGCTGCCTGGCGCCCGGGCCAAGGAGGAACCCGCTTGTCCAGCGTGTTCACCCAGATGTACAAGACCCGCGACCTGCGGAAGAAACTGCTGTTCACGCTGGGTGTCGTCGCGCTGTACCGCATCGGCGCGCACGTCCCCATCCCCGGCGTCTCGTACGAGAACGTGCAGCGGTGCGTGAGCGCCGCGGAGGCAGGGGGAGGCCTGCTGGGTCTGGTCAACGTGTTCAGCGGCGGGGCGCTGCTCCAGATCACGGTCTTCGCGCTGGGGATCCTTCCCTACATCACGGCGAGCATCGTGCTGCAACTGCTGACCGTGGTCATCCCGAGGCTGGACACCCTGAAGAAGGAGGGCCCGTCCGGGCAGGCGAAGATCACGCAGTACACCCGCTACCTGACGGTCGGCCTCGCCGTTCTGCAGGGCACGGGCCTGGTCGCCACCGCCCGTAGCGGCGCGTTGTTCCCGGGCTGCCCCGCGGCCGGGGCCATCGTGCCGGACTCCTCGGTCCTCACCACCGTGGTGATGGTGCTCACGATCACGGCCGGGACGGCCTGCGTGATGTGGCTCGGCGAGCTGATCACCGAGCGGGGCGTCGGCAACGGCATGTCGCTGCTCATCTTCATCTCCATCGCCTCCACGCTCCCCGCGGCGCTGTGGGCCGTGAAGCAGCAGGGCAGGGTCCTCGACGGCTGGGTCAACTTCGGCAGCGTCGTCCTCGTCGGCCTCGCCATGGTGGCCCTGGTCGTCTTCGTGGAGCAGGCCCAGCGACGCGTACCGGTCCAGTACGCCAAGCGGATGGTGGGCCGCAAGGCCTACGGGGGAACAGCGACCTACATCCCCCTCAAGGTGAACCAGGCCGGCGTCGTCCCCGTCATCTTCGCCTCGTCGATCCTGTACGTGCCCGCGCTGATCGCCCAGTTCTCCCATTCGACCTCGGGCTGGGCGACCTGGATCACCGGAAACTTCGTCAAGGGAGACCACCCCTTCTACGTGGCCGCGTACTTCCTGCTGATCGTGTTCTTCGCCTTCTTCTACGTGTCGATCACGTTCAACCCCGAGGACGTGGCGAACAACATCAGACAGGCCGGTGGCTTCATCCCGGGCATTCGCGCGGGCACCCCGACGGCCGAGTACCTCCACTACGTCCTCAACCGCCTGACCTGGCCGGGATCGCTGTATCTCGGCCTGATCGCACTGGTGCCCACCGTGGCGTTCGCGAGCTTCGGGGGAGCCAATCAGCTCACCGGGACGAGCATCCTCATCATCGTCAGCGTCGGCCTGGAGACGGTCAAACAGATCAACAGCCAGATCGAGCAGCACAGCTACGAGGGCTTTCTGCGCTGACGCCCACCCGCGTGGCCTGATTCCGGTGGCGGGCGGGCGCGCCTCTCGGAGATGATCGCGCTCATGGCCTCCTCGACGGTGTCGAACATCGCGATCGATTGTGTGAACGCCTATCGATTGGCGCGGTTCTGGAGCCAGGTGACGGGGCATCCCCTGGATCCCGAGGACCGACCGGGGGACGACGAGACGGAGATAGCGCTGCCCGGCGGCCCGGCGTTGCACTTCAACGAGGTGCCGGAGCCCAAGGCGGTCAAGAACAGGCTCCATCTGTGTCTGCGCCCGGACACCACGAGGGACGCGGAGGTCGAGCGCCTGCTGGAGATCGGCGCCTCCTTCGTCGCCGACCACCGCAAGCCCGACGGCTGGGGCTGGGTCGTTCTCGCCGATCCGGAGGGCAACGAGTTCTGCGTACTGCTTGCGCAGTCCGAGCGGGCCGCGTTGTCCTCCTGACGTCAGGCGTCGCCTCACACGCCGTCGGAACGACAACACGCGCGACCCGGCGGGGGATGAACGTGCGGCGGCGGTGCAGTTACGGCATGTTTGTGACGCACATCCTGGTGGCGTACTTTGTGGCGAATTAGAGGATTCTGATGGCCGTAGAGGCAGAACCGTCCACGCTCGTGCCGGCGGAAGGACGGCGGTCGAGGGGACGGATCGTCGTGGACTGGCTGACCACGACCGACCACAAGAAGATCGGGCATCTGTACCTGCTCACGTCCTTCGGCTTCTTCCTGATCGCCGGCGCGTTGGCGCTCGCGCTGCGGGCCGAGCTGGCCCGCCCGGGACTTCAGATCCTTTCCCACGAGCAGTACAACCAGACGTTCACGCTGCACGGCACCATCATGCTGCTGCTGTTCGCCACCCCGACGTTCGCCGGGTTCGCCAACGCGATCATGCCGTTGCAGATCGGCTCTCCCGACGTCGCGTTTCCGCGGCTGAACATGTTCGCGTACTGGCTGTTCCTGTTCGGCGGCCTGATCGTGCTCAGCAGCTTCCTCACGCCGGACGGCGCCGCGGACTTCGGCTGGACCGCCTACACGCCGCTCAGCGGCGGCGAGCGCACCCCGCAGATCGGCGGCGACCTGTGGATCATGGGGCTCGCGCTGTCCGGGTTCGGCACGATCCTGGGCGCGGTCAACTTCATCACGACGATCATCTGCATGCGGGCACCCGGCATGACCATGTTCCGCATGCCGATCTTCACCTGGAACGTGCTGCTCACCTCGGTGCTGGTCCTGCTCGCGTTCCCGGTCCTGGCCGCGGGACTTCTCGTCCTGGAGGCGGACCGGAAGTTCGGCGCGCAGGTCTTCGACCCGGAGAACGGCGGAGCGCTCCTGTGGCAGCACCTGTTCTGGTTCTTCGGTCACCCGGAGGTGTACATCCTGGCGCTGCCGTTCTTCGGGATCATCACCGAGATCCTCCCCGTGTTCTCCCGCAAGCCGATCTTCGGCTACACGGGTCTGATCGCCGCCACCATCTCCATCACGGGCCTGTCCGTGGTCGTGTGGGCGCACCACATGTTCGCCACCGGGGCCGTGCTCCTGCCGTTCTTCTCCTTCATGAGCTTCCTCATCGCCGTGCCCACCGGTGTGAAGTTCTTCAACTGGGCCGGCACGATGTGGCAGGGCTCGCTGTCCTTCGAGACGCCCATGCTGTGGGCCGTCGGCTTCCTCGTCACCTTCTTGTTCGGAGGCCTGTCCGGGGTGATCCTCGCGTCACCGCCCATGGACTTCCACGTCACGGACACGTACTTCGTCGTGGCGCACTTCCACTACGTGGTCTTCGGCACGGTGGTCTTCGCGATGTTCGCCGGATTCTATTTCTGGTGGCCCAAGATGACCGGCACGATGCTCGACGAACGCATCGGCAAGGTGCACTTCTGGACGCTGTTCGTCGGCTTCCACACCACGTTCCTGGTGCAGCACTGGCTGGGTGCCGAGGGCATGCCCCGCCGCTACGCCGACTACCTCGCCGCCGACGGCTTCACGGCACTCAACACGGTCTCCTCGATCGGCGCGTTCCTGCTGGGCCTGTCGACGCTCCCGTTCCTCTACAACATCTGGAAGACAGCCAAGTACGGCAAGAAGATCGAGGTCGAGGACCCGTGGGGCTACGGCCGCTCCCTCGAATGGGCGACCTCCTGCCCGCCGCCGCGCCACAACTTCAACGCCTTGCCCCGCGTCCGCTCCGAGTCCCCCGCCTTCGACCTCCACCACCCCGACGTCGCCCAGTTGGAGCAGCAGCAGTTCACCGGCAGGCGCGACGTGATCGAACCGGGGCACATCGAGGGCGGCAGACCGTGATGCGTGCAGCCCCGGCTCACGACCGCGCAGGCCGAGGACCAGCCGCTCAACGCGTGGCCGCGCGCCGCCGTACAGCGGCGACCGCGCCCAGGGCCACCCCGACCGCGATGACGATCAGCCCGCGCACCCACACCCCGGCCTCGACCTGCGTGGCGAGCAGCACGCACGACAGCGCGCCCAGCACGGGCACGGCCGTGCAGGCACGGAAGTGCGGCCCGGCCGCGCGGTCGCGCCGCTGGACGAGGACGGCGGTGTTGACGACGAAGAACACCACCAGGAGCAGCAGTACGAGGGTGGAGGCCAGGGTCGCCACGTCCCCGGTGAGCGCCAGCAGGAACGACAGGACGGTCGTGGCGGCGATCGAGGCCCACGGGGTACGGCGTCGGGGCAGCACGGACGTCAGGAAGCGGGGGAGGAGACCGTCCCGCGCCATGCCGTAGGCGAGGCGGGAACTCATGATGCCGGTGAGCAGCGCACCGTTGGCCACGGCGACGAGGGCGATGAGGCTGAACACTTTCGGGGGTACCCCGCCCGCTGCCTCGACCACTTCGAGCAGCGGACCGCTGGAACCGGCGAGGGTCTCGGTGGGGACGGCGGCCGAGGCCACGATCCCGACGAGGACGTACACGGCCCCGGCCGTCACCAGGGCGCTGAACAGGGCGAGAGGGTACGAGCGACGCGGGTCACGGGTCTCCTCGGCGACGTTGACGGAGGTCTCGAAGCCGACGAACGAGTAGTACGCGAGCACCGTCCCGCTCAGCACCCCTGCGGCCGCTCCCGTCTCGGCGGTGCCGAGGTGGACGAGCCTGCCGAAGTCGCCGTCGCCGCGGAGGAACAGCCACGCTCCGAGACCGACGACGAGCAGGAGACCGCCGACCTCGACGACCGTCGCGGCGACGTTGGCACGGGTGGACTCGCTGATGCCCCGTGCGTTGAGCAGGGCCAGCGCGCCCAGGAAGGCCGCCGCCACCCCGACGACGGGGAGGGTGACGAAGGCCGTCAGGTAGTCGCCGGCGAAACCACGGGCCAGCGCCGCCACGGACACGATGCCCGCCGCGAGCATGCAGAACCCGGTGAGGAAGCCGGTGAACGGCCCGTAGGCGAGGTTGGCGTAGTGGGCAGCGCCTCCGGCCCTCGGGTACTTCGTGGCGAGCTCGGCGTAGGAGGCGGCCGTCAGGAGCGACAGCAGCAGGGCGAGGAGCAGGGGGACCCACACGGCACCACCGGATTCCGCGGCGATCCGACCGACCAGGACGTAGACGCCGGCGCCCAGCACGTCGCCCAGGATGAAGAAGTAGAGCAGCGGAGTGGTCAGCGCCTTCTTCAGGCCGGAGGTCTCGCCCTGGTGTGGTCCGTGAGGTGCGTGTGAGGAGGAGGTTGTCACTGCTACCGATTACCCCCGCGCGCCCTGTCAGGCACTCGTGCGGTGCAGTGTCCGGTGAGCGCGAAGAAGACGCCGCCGGCGGCGGTGTAGGCAACCAGCAGGTCGAGGCTCGGGTCGCCCGCGAGGGCCAGGAAGTTCCAGTTGATGCCCGCGAGGACGGAGAGGCCGCCGCGAGGCCGAGGGGGAGTGCGACGACGGCGCTCAGCACGCCGCCGAGCATCGTGACACGGCGTTCGGATCCCTCGGTGCGGGCCCGGTGGTCGACCAGCGACGACACGGCGTCGATCAGCGGATGGACGACCAGCAGGGTGATG
Organism: Streptomyces sp. NPDC089424; assembly: GCF_044749345.1. Classification (NCBI taxonomy): domain Bacteria; kingdom Bacillati; phylum Actinomycetota; class Actinomycetes; order Kitasatosporales; family Streptomycetaceae; genus Streptomyces; species Streptomyces sp. NPDC089424. The sequence goes on along the minus strand of NZ_JBIVHU010000002.1, from coordinate 486,769 downwards.
GCCGCGGCGCCCAACGGCTCGTCGCTCGGGGTGAGCGAGGCGAACGCGGTGGCCCAGGCGACGGCCAGGACGCCGCGGCACAGGTGGAGCACGACCAGGGTGGAGCGGCCGTCGCGGGCCACGGGCATGCGGGAGGTCGGGGAGAGGGCTGCCGTCCGACCCGCCTCGAATGCCCGGATGATGCCTTCCGACAGTAGGGCGCTCCGCACGGGGCCGGTAGAGGATCACTGTGAATGCGGGTACAGCCGCAGGCTGTCGCCGGCAGGAGGTGTCACTTGCTGTGCAGGCTCCAGGCTTCGCCGCTCGCGGCGGCGTCGTCAGGGAGTGCCGTCCAGGCGGTGCCGTCGAGCTTGAGGGCGTGGAGGAGGTAGGCCGAGATCGTGTCCGCGACCAGGGCGACTCGGGTCGGGTCCTCGTCGGTCGTCTCGGCTACCTTCTCGCCGGCGACGCCACCGAGGGTGTGCTCGCCCTCGGCGAGGGTGAGCAGGCTCTTCGGGGCCGGGCTGAGGTGGTAGGCGTCGGTGAACCAGTCCGGCCCGCGGGTGGACATGGCCGACTGGTCCTTGCCTCCGGCGACGATCAGCGCCGGGGTGGACATGGTGGAGTAGTCCGGCTTCATGAACGACAGGTGCTCGGCGGCGAACGGGGTGAGACTGTCGCCGGTTCCTGTCGCCGCGATGAGCGCTCCGGCTCTGACCGCGCCGTGGGAGAAGTCCTCTCCGGGCACACCCGAAGCGTCCAAGACGCGCGCGCCGAGGAGTGCGCCGACGGTCTGCGCGCCCCAGGAGTGCCCGACGGCGGCGATACGGTCGTGGTCGATCCGGCCGTCCAGCCCGCCTGCCTGGGCGAGTATGCCGCCCAGGTTGTCGAGGACGGTGTGGAGATCGGCGACGCGCACCCGCCAGATGGTGCCGAACCGGGGGTCGTCGAATCCGATGCCGTTGCGGCGGGAGTCCAGGTGGGTCGGCTGCACGACGACGAACCCGGCCGCGGCCCATCGGTCGACGAGAGGCTCGTAGCCGTCCATCGACCAGGCGTTGCCGTGCGAGAACACGATGACCGGCATGTCCCGGCCCGAGACCGGGGCGGTGACCTTCACCTGCAAGTCGATGCCGCGTCCGGTGGCGGGGACGGTGATGGGCTTGACCGCGGTGATCCGACGGTCGCGCTGTTCGGTGCGCATGGTGATCTTGCCTTTCCTGGGATTCCGGGCTCTGTCATAATTTGGCGGAACGCTGTTCCGTCAACGTAGCGGAACATTGTTCCGCGAACAAGGGAGGAAGCTGTGCCGGAACCGTCCGGGGCGCGCCAAGTGGCAGCGCAACGCACCCGTGAGGCCCTGCTGGCCGCAGCGGCGGCCGTATTCGTGGAGCAGGGAGTGCAGGCACCCATCCGCGACATCGCCGGACGCGCCGGCGTGGGCCTCGGCACCGTCTACCGGCACTTCCCGACCCGAGCGGATCTCGTCACCGCCGTCTACCGGCACCAGATCGACGAGTGCTCCGCCCTGGCGCCGCAGCTCCTTCGGGAACCCGTCCCGCCCTACGTGGCGCTGACGCGGTGGATCGACGCGTTCGTGGACTTCCTGGTTACCAAGCACGGCCTCGGCGCCGCGCTGCGGTCCGACGACCCGGGCCTGCAGAACCTGCACACGCTCATGCTCGACACCTTGGTACCGGCGTGCTCGACGCTGATCGACGCCGGTGTGGCCGCGGGGGAGATCGACGCGGACGTCACCGCGTACACGCTGATGCGCGCCGTCGGGAATCTCTGCATCCTGGGCGGCGACTACGACCGCACCGACGCGCAGCAGATGGTCGCCCGCCTGCTGACCGGGTGCCGCCGCACACCGTAGCGGCCGGCCGGACGAGGGCTTCTCCGGCCATGGCCACCGGGGCGTTCAGCTGGATCAGCCGAGGGCGTCTGCTTCCCGTGGTCATCCGCGGACGGCGTTGGGCAACGACCCCGCACCACGACGGCCGCCTCGACGACGTCGCGGTTCCCCCAGTTCGTCCTCGTACGACCGCATGGCAACCCGGGGCCAGGGGCACACGGGCGGTGCATGACCCACGCGGGTAGCGGCGGACCAGGGAGGCTCCCGATGCTGAATGCACACCCGGCCGTGTTGAAGGATCTTGTCGAGCAGTACGAGGCGCTGCGCACCCTGCACGGCGAGGACGGCAGCGAGGAGGTGCGCCGGCGTATGGACGACATCGGCTACACACTGTGCGTGTCGACCGCGACGCGCGATGTCGACGAGGCACTCGTCGCCGCGCGCCGTCAGCTGTCGGCCCTCCGCGCCTCGGACGACACCCTCCAGGCGACCTGACCCGCCGGACGGAAGCTCCGGACATGTGGTTCCTCGTGGAGCTCGAATACCTCCCCGAGCGGTTCCTCCCCGTGCGCGCCCGTCACCGCAACTACCTGGCGGATCTCGCCCGAGAGGGAAAGCTGGGCTTCGCGGGCCGACTCGAGGACGACAGCGGCAGCGTGTTCCTGTACGGGCCGGGCACGGAACAGGAACTGCGGACCCTGATGGACAATGATCCGTACATCCTCGAACACGTGGTGGCCAGACGAACGGTACGTCCGTTCGTACCCGGGGTGGCCTTCGGCCTCCCACCCGCGGGCCACTACGAGTGACCTGCCCCCGCCATTTGATCGATGTGCGGGAGGCGGAGCTCAGCGCGGGCCCGTTGTCACTGGATGCGCTCAGGTGGTCGACAGGCCCCAGGTCGAGTTCGCGGGCATCGACCTGATCGGGCAGTCCGTCACCGCCGTCGACAGAGCCCTCACCCGCCCACCGCCGTCGAGGAGGGCCGGAACCCGTCCTCGACGGCGGCGGCCGGCTCTAGTTCAGATGTCGGTCGAAGAAGCGGTTCCCGTCCTCCCCTTCGAACCATGGGGTGCCGGTGTGCCCTCCCATGTTGGCGTGCAGCGTCTTCTCCTTGCTGCCGAAGGCGTCGAACAGGTCGAGGGCCCGTTGCCGGGGGTTCCCTTCGTCGTCCCACTGCAACAGGAGCAGCAGCGGGATGGTGATCTGCCGTGCCTCCTCGCGTTGCGCGTGGGGCACATAACCCCCGGCGAACAAGCCGGCGGCCGCGATACGCGGTTCGACGGCCGCCAGGCGAATACCGACGGCGGTCCACCCCGAGTACCCGACCGGGCCGCCGATCTCGGGCAGCGTCAGGAGGTCGTCCAGGGTGGTCCGCCATTCCGGGACGGCGTTCCGGACCAGCGGGGCGATGAAGGACTCGAAGATCTCGTCGACCGGCTCGCCGGCCTGCATCGCCCGACGGAGGTCGGCGCGGGCCTGCTCGGCGGCGGCGGAACGGGGCCGGTCACCGCAGCCCGCGGCGTCGATGGTGGCCACCGCGTAGCCGTACGACACGGTGTGCCGGGCGCAACTAGCAACGGCGGCAACGGTCCGCCAAAGGGTTTTCGCGGAGTCCCCGTGACCGGACGGCACGGATGGGAGATCTCGTCATAGGACAATCGGGCGGTGACGCGATCCCCGAGCCGTGACCGCTCCCTCGAAGAGCTTGAACGCGACCACTGGCCTGCCCCGCCGGCCGACGCCTCTCGTCTAGCCGCCACCGTGCACGCCTTGCGGCGTCGTCCGATCGGCGAGCTGACCGTCGAGGACATGCGTCTGTTGATCGGGCAGGACATAGGGCTGCCCCACCTTCTGCCGCTGGCACTCGAGGTGTTGCGGGACAACCCGATGGCGGAGGGAGACCTGTACGAAGGCGACCTGCTGTCCGCGGTGCTCACCAGGAACCCAGCGGTCTGGACCGAGTCTTCCGGACTCGGCCGAGAGCTTCGCGCGATCGTCTCGGAGCTGACCGACCTGCCACCTGAGCTGCGACAGAAGGCGGAGCGATTTCTGAGGTCAGGGCTCTGGCGGAGCTAAATCAAGGTGCGTCGGAGCTGCTCGGCACTCCTATACTCGTGCCGGTTCATGGAGGGGGAGGTGGGGACAGTGAAGCTTGCTGAGGCACTGGCAGAGCGCGCGGAGGCGACGCGCCGGGTCGAGCAGTTGAAAGCACGCGTCGTCAGCAGCGCGCGGTACCAGGAGGGGGAGACACCCGCCGAGGACGCGGCCCAGTTGTTGGCCGAGGTCGGCGAGGTCCTGGACGCCCTGGAGACGTTGATCCGGCGCATCAACCGGACCAATGCCACGGTGGAGATGGAATCAGGCGGCACTCTCACCGACGCACTGGCGCGCCGGGATGTCCTGCGGCTGCGACACACCGTGGTGACCGCTGCCGCGGACGCCGCTGCGGGGCAGGGCGAGCGTGGATACGGCCGCCAGCTCCGGTCCGAGCTGATGATGCTCTCCGCGCTTCCTGTCGCGGAACTGCGCGGACAGGCCGATGTGCTCGCCCGGGAGATCCGCGAGGTCGATGTGCGGATCCAGCGTACGAACTGGGAGGTCGACCTGCTGGACTGAGAGGTCCAGGCAGTCGGACGATGCGGAGCAGGTAGCGGCTTCGGAGGCGTGCACACACCGAGGGTCGGCGGATTTCCGGCCCACTTGTGGCGCGTGGAGAGCAACGCGGGGGTTCGACTCCCCATCAACAGCGCAGCTCAGCACCGCGTACAAGTAACAGTGCACATCGCACGGCACATCACCACGTGCAGATCCGAGGCGGTGAGGGCGGGTTAGGGGCTCTTCGCATCGCAGGCCGGCGACTTTGCCGTGTACGGGGCCATCAACCCGGCGCCGGGTCGGGGCGATTGCTGATGGGCGGGGCCCCGATATGGTGCGGCTTCGGCGAAGCGCCGGCCGCTTCAGGTGGTGGTCGCGGCCGCTGTGAGCATGTCGAGGGAGACCTGCCACAGGAGGGCCGCCCGCTGGGGGTTCATGGCATGGGCCGCCACGCCGCGGCGGACGCCGGGGTGGTGCGGGGCGGCCTCGTTGCAGTCCTCGAAGTACCGGCCGGTGACCCCCTCGACCAGAGGGGATGCGGCGAGCAGCACCGAGGTGGCGGCGCCCTGCGGGACGTCCTTCCAGGACACGTCGGTACTGGAGGCCTCGAACCTGGCCGGGCTGTGGGAGATGTCGCCGATGTGGCGGCCGAGCCGGGTGGCGGTGATGCGGCCGGGATTGAGGGCGTTGACCGTGATCATGTCCGGTGCCCAGCGGCGGCTCGCCTCGACTGCGAAGAGGACGTTGGCGGTCTTGGACTGGCTGTAGGCGGCCCAAGGGTCGTAGGGGTGCCGCTCGAAGTTGATGTCGTCGAACAGGACGTCGCCGTTGACATGGCCCACCGAACTGACGACGACCACGCGGGCCCCGTGAGCCGCCGCGAGGGCCTCGTGCAGGCCGCCTGCGAGGGCGAAGTGCCCGAGGTGGTTGGTGGCGAACTGCACCTCCCACCCCTCCTTCGTCCGCTCCAGCGGAGGGGCCATCACGCCGGCGTTGAGGACCAGCATGTGCAGCGGACCCCGCCACGCCGCCACGAACGAGCGCACCGAGCTCTGGTCGGCCAGGTCGAGCCGGGCGGCCCGCACACTTCCCGGGCCGCTCGGCGGGGTGATCTCGCGAGCGACGCGTGTCCCCGCCGCCATGTCGCGGACGCCGATGGTGACCTCGGCGCCTGCGGCTGCCAGCACGCGAGCGGTTTCCCGTCCGATCCCGGAGGACCCACCGGTGACGACGGCGCGCCGGTCGCCGAGGTCGGTACCGGCAACCACCTCGGCGGCGGTCGTCTGTGCACCGAAAGGGAGCGTGATCGGGCTGTCGGTCATGGTGTCCTCCAAGGCACGTGAGGCGGGGAGGGTGGGCACGGCTGGGTGGCGCGCGGGCACGACACAGCCGTACTCTCGTATCCGGAACTGGTTCCGGTTCGCCTGCATGTCGACGGTAAGCGGAACCGGTTCCGGTTGCAAGCGGCGGCATGACGGGAGCGCGGATGACCAGCAACGGTGGGGGTACGACGCGGGGTCGCAGGTCCCTGCGCGCCGACGCTCAGCGCAACGAGGACCGGCTCCTGGAAGCGGCGGCAGCGGCGTTCGCGCGTGAGGGTGCGGGGGCGTCGGTCAAGGACATCGCCCGCGCGGCCGGCGTCGGAGTGGGCACCCTCTACCGCCGCTTCCCCTCGAAGGAAGTGCTGATCGAGGCGATCTATCGGCACGAAGTGCAGCGGCTGTGCGAGTCGGCGCCCCACCTCGCGGCCACGCTGCCCCCGGTGGATGCCCTGCGGACATGGATGGAGGATTTCATCGACTTCATGATGGCCAAGGACGGCATGGCCGACGCGCTGCGCGTGGTGCTGACCGACGACAGCGAGAAGCTGCACACCCGGGCTCTGCTGGCCGACGCCGTCGCCCACCTGCTCGCCGCTACCGGGGAGTCGGCCCCGGAACGCCCGCACGTGGACGCCGAGGTGGTTCTCATGGCCCTGGGCGGGATCAGTCTCATGGCCTCGGGTGAGGGTCGGCGCGACCTCGCCACCCGGCTCGTCGACCTGCTCCTGCACGGCGTAGTGGGGACCTGACAGTCCGGCACGTGCCGCACAGAGGCGGTGAAACGCAGTCAGGTCAGGAGGACACGACGACCCACGTGTCGGTAAGCCGCTCCGCCTCCGTCGGATGGCCGGCGATGGCGATCATGTGCCAGCTGCCGGAGTCGTCACGCCGGACCTCGAAGTGGACTGCCACGCGCTCGATCTCGCGCTCGTCGGCCGCGCGACGTGACCAGATGGCGTCGATCCCGACGGCGCGTGAACTGTACGCCGTGACCCGGCAGTCGGGGACCTCGGTGTGCGTGTAGCCGACGGCCTTCAGGGGCGCCTGGCGGGCAGCCAGGTAGCTGAGCACCGATTCCGGGTCGGGGCACCAGTGGTACCTGGCGCGCGCCGGATCCAAGTCGTCCGAGGAGACGTGGAGCGGAGGACGCCAGTAGTCCAGGACGGACCGGGGATCGGTGGCCGCATCCCTGGCAGCGGCGACCCAGGCGGGGAAATACGCGTCGAAGAACCAGCCGCGGGCCTCCCGCGCCGCGCGTGCCAGTTCGTCCCTGGGAGATGCGGAATCCATGCGCGTTCACCCTCTCTGCAATCCCTGCGCAGCCCAGCCGGCCCGACCATTCTGGATCTCATCGAGGGCATCGGCCTGCCGGGCGGGCTCCTGGTGCGGACGCGCGGGCCCATCGGTGGGGGCGTCGGCGTCAGTGTGGAACAGTCGGCACACCGACCCCACGGCAGGGTTGCTCCATGTCATGGCACACGGTGCCTGTCGAGGGGGCGTGGCGCCGAAGGGTCCTTCCATCGCATAGGCTCTGCCCGAACTGATGACCGTTCCGCTGGGCGGAGTCGGCCAGTTCCTGGTCAAGTCGCATGCAAGAGCACGTGAGAGACGCCGTGATTTCTGAGCCGGAAATGGTGGAGGACGCCCCTTCCTTCGGGGCGCATCGAGTGGTCGCTGATCCTGGCAGTGAGCCGCGGCACGGCAGCCCACATCGGTGGCTGTGGGCCCTCGGGGGCATGCTGGTGGCATCGGCGGTGTGGTCGGTCGCGGTGTTCCGTCCAGGGTTCGGTGTGCCATGGTGGGAAACTCGCGACTACCAGCTGACGCAGCGCGCCTGCCGCACCGTTCAACTGCCCTCCATGAGCACGGAGATCGCGCCCATGGACAGCGTCAGCGTGATGTCCTCCGGACTGACGCAGGATCCCGCCCTCGACCACCTCCAGTGCTCCATACACCTGCGCCCTGACGCGCCGGCGGCGGGAGCCGGCGGAGGCTGGTTCGTCGACTACACCGTCAGTGTCAGTGTCACACTGCACAAGCAGACCGATCCCGGCGTCGAGTTCGACGCGCAGCGGCGGGTGACGGGCCTCGAGGTCGTGGCCGAGGAGGAGGTGGAGGCCGTCACCGGCCTCGGGGACGGTGCGTACCTGATCACCTCGGACCTCAGCAGTACGGAGCTGCGGGTCCGTGACGGCGGTGCGGTGCTCTCCCTCGGGCTCTCGGCCGTGGTCAGCTACCTCGGCGACGACGCGGAACAGTCGGCGGACGAGGCCCCGGAGACCCCGGACGTGTCGACGTATGAAGAGGCGATGGTCAACGACATGCGCGTCCTCATGTCCCACCTGAAGAGGTAGATGTCCGGGGGACCCCGGCGGTCCGCGCGGACATGATCCATCCCACGAATGGCGGGCTCCGACAGGCCGGTTTTAGTATCGACGAATAGCGCTTCGGAACGAGGTGCTCTGTCATATCGCCCTGGCCGGGATCGATCGAATCGAGGCGCTATGAAGCATGTCGAAACCACGACGCGCCCGAGCGTAGACACTCCGGAGCTCCCGAGCGTGGACGTCACCCTGCGGGTCAACGGCGAGTCCTACCGACTGCGCTTCGACTCGCGGGTCACGCTCCTCGACGCCCTGCGTGACCATCTGGGGCTCACGGGCGCGAAGAAGGGCTGTGACCAGGGAGCCTGCGGTGCCTGTACCGTCCTTGTCGACGGGCGGCGCATCGTGTCGTGCCTCGCCCTGGCGGCCCAGTACGACGACTGCGAGATCACCACGATCGAGGGGCTCGGGGACGACGACCACCCGCACCCGATGCAAGAGGCCTTCGCCCGTCACGACGCGTTCCAGTGCGGTTACTGCACGCCAGGACAAATCATGTCCGCGGTGTCCCTGCAAGCCGAGGGACGCGCAGGCACCGACGAGGACATCCGTGAATTCATGAGCGGAAACATCTGTCGCTGCGGGGCCTATCCGAATATCTGCGCCGCGATACGCGAAGTCGCCGGGGAGGGCAACGATGCGTCCCTTTGAATATGTCCGGCCCACCCAGACCGACGACGCCGTAGCCGTCGCCACCGCGGATTCCCAGGCATCCTTTCTCGCCGGTGGCACCACACAGCTGGACCTGATGAAGGACGGCGTCCTGCATCCCGACCGACTGGTCGACATCACCAGGCTGCCGCTGCGGGGCATCATGCACACCCCGGAGTCCGTGCATGTCGGTGCCCTCACCACGATGGAGGACCTCGCGGCGGACACCGTGCTGCGCGAACGGCTGCCGTTCGTGCGGGAGGCACTCCTGCTCGGAGCCTCGACCCAGCTGCGGAACATGGCCACCATCGGCGGCAACCTTCTCCAGCGCGCGCGGTGCCGCTACTTCCGCGACCCCACCGTGGGTGCCTGCAACAAGCGCGATCCCGGTTCGGGGTGCGCGGCGATCACCGGTATCCAGCGGATGCACGCCATCCTGGGCACGAGCGAGCACTGCATCGCCCTGCACGCGTCCGACGTCGCGGTTCCCTTCGTCGCCCTCGACGTGATCGTGCACGTCCAGGGCCAGGACGGCCCCCGGTCCATTCCGCTGACGCAGTTCTACCTCCCACCCGGCACCACGCCACACATCGAGAACGTCCTGAACCACGGTGAGCTGATCACCGAGGTGGAGATCCCGCTGCTGCCGGAAGGCACGCGCTCGCACTACATCAAGGTGCGCGACCGCGTGTCCTACGAGTTCGCCCTGACCTCGGCGGGCGTCGCCCTGGAGCTGGACGGCGACACCATCCGCGAGGCCAGGATCGGCCTCGGCGGAGTCGGCACCATCCCGTGGCGGGCCTGGGGCGCCGAAGAGGTACTGCGGGGGACCAGGGCGTCCGAGGGCACCTTCCGGGAGGCGGCCGAGGCCGCCCTCGAAGGCGCCCGCACGCTGCCCGGCACCGCTTTCAAGGTCGAACTGGCCAAGCGCACCTTGGTGCGCACTCTGGAGACCGTCGCGGGAGTGCCGTCATGACGACCCTGGAGACTCGCACGCCGGTGGTCGGCGAAGGCATCGACCGCGTCGACGCCCCGCTGAAGGTCACCGGCACGGCGAACTACCCCAACGACTTCAGCTACCCCGGCATGGTGCACGCGGCCCTGGTCGGCAGCACCGTCGCCGCCGGACGCATCCGCAGCATCGACGCCTCCGACGCGCAGTCCGCCCCAGGCGTCCTCACCGTCATCACGCACCTGACCGCACCGCACCTGGAGCGCGGGCCGATGACCCTGCTCGGGCCGTCCGTGCCGGCGCCCATGCAGGACGACCGGATCCTGCACTACGGCCAGCACGTGGCCGTCGTCGTGGCCGACACCCCGGAGCAGGCCCGGCACGCGGCGTCCCTGGTGCGCGTGGCTTACGAGACCACCGAGCCCTTGCTCGACACGGAGGACCCCCGCGCTCAGATCGTGGAGAACCCGTGGGGCATGGACCACGAACGCGGCGACGTCGAGGCCGGTTTCGCCGAGGCCGACGTGGTGATCGACGAGCGGTACACCACCCCGGACAACACCAACAACCCGCTCGGTCTGATGGCCACCGTCGCCGCCTGGCACGGCGACTCGGTCACCATCCACGACTCCACGCAGTGGCCGCACAACGTACGCACGTCGATCGCGCAGATCTTCGGAATCCCCGAGAGCGGGATCCGGGTTCTCGTCCCCTTCATCGGCGGCGGGTTCGGTGCGGGCCTGCGCGTGTGGTCCCACACCATCCTGGCGGTGCTGGCGGCCCGCGAGGTCAGGCACCCGGTGAAGCTGGTGCTCACCCGGCCGCAGATGTTCACCTCCGTCGGGCACCGCCCCGACAGCGTGCAGCAGATCAAGATCGGCGTCACCCGGGCCGGCGACCTCACGGCCATCGAACACCACAGCATCTCGTCGGTGACCATGGAGGACGACGACTACGAACCGGTGGCCTCCGGCACGGCGGTCGCCTATGCCTGCCCCAACGCCCTTACGCGGGACCGGCAGGCACGGCTGAACATCCCGTGCCCCGGCTCCATGCGCGCGCCCGCCGAAGCACAGGGCAACTGGGCCCTGGAGTCCGCCATCGACGAGGCGGCCCACGCCATCGGCATGGACCCGCTGGCCTTCCGCCTGCGCAACTTCGCCGAGACGAACCCGGTCCTGGGACTGCCCTGGTCGAGCAACGCGCTGCGCGAGTGCTACACCCTCGGCGCGGAACGCTTCGGCTGGTCCCTGCGCACACCCGAGATCGGCTCGATGCGGGACGGACGGTGGCTCGTCGGGTACGGGATGGCGGCCGGGGCCTTCCCCTTCTTCCAGACCCCCTGCCAGGCACGGGCGTCGCTGCGCCGCGACGGCTCGGCCTACGTGCGCAGCGCCGCCGCCGACCTCGGCACCGGTACCTACACGGTCATGACGCAGCTCGCGGCCGAACTCCTCGGACTGGAGATCGGCAAGGTCCGCTTCGACCTCGGCGACTCCGACATGCCGTACGCGCCCATGGCCGGCGGGTCCGGGCTCACCGGAGCCCTGTCGGGCGCGGTCCGGATCGCGTGCGAGAAACTCGTCCACGAGTTCCTCGACGTCGTCCGGGACGACGAGGCCTCCCCGCTGCGGGGGGCCCGACCTGAGGACGTGACGGTCGGCGGGGGCCGGCTGTACCGCATCGACGCACCGGACCAGGGCGAGGCCTTCGTCGACGTTCTCGCCCGGCACGGCCTGGAGGAACTCAGCGCGGACGGCCGTAACACGCCGCCCGAGGCCGAGAAGATCGGCATGGCCCCCGCCGGTGCCTTCGGAGCGAAGTTCGTCGAGGTCCGTATCGACCCGCAGCTGGGCCTGTTGCGAGTGGCGCGCGTGGTCACCGCCATCGACGGCGGCCGCATCCTCAACGAGAAGACCGCCAGGAGCCAGATCATCGGAGGCACCGTCGGCGGTATCAGCCAGGGCATGTTCGAGGAGACCGCCACCGACGCCGGTACCGGACGCGTGGCCAACGCGACCTTCGGCGACTACCTGATGCCGGTCAACGCGGACATCCCCAAGATCGAGGTCATCTTCTGCGGTCAACCCGACCGTGCCTCCAAGACCGGCACGAAGGGCGTCGGAGAAGTCGGTCTGGTCGGTCTGGCGGCGGCCATCGGCAACGCCATCCATCACGCCACCGGCCGTCGGCTGCGGTCCCTGCCCATGACCATCGACCAGCTGATGCTCTGACCACGGCCCGAGCCGGGCCGCCCACCGCACCAGTTTTTCCCTGCCCACCACACCAGTTGACCTGTGACGCGCCGGGGTTGGCGTCTTTCAGCCTGCCCATCCGGTTCGCAGAGGTGCACACTGGCGGGTGCCTGGCAGGGGAGGTACTGGTGAGTCCGACGCATCGCGGAAGGCCCGTCCGAGGAGTCGTCCGGGCCGTCGTCGTGCTGGCGCTGCTGTTCGGCTGGTCCACCGCCTTCGGATCGGCGTCGCATGCCGGTGCGCCTTTGGCGCAACAGCTGGCCGTGTCAGTGCGCGGGGGCGACACCCTGTACAGCAACGGCATCCGCTGCACCGTGGGCTTCAACGCCCGCTCCGGCACCGCGATGTACGCGTTGCTGTCGGGCCGGTGCGCCCAGGGCGCCCACACCTGGTACGCCGACGCCGCCCTGACCGTGGCTGTCGGCGTCACCGCGGGAGTGAGTTTCCCGGGCAACGACTACGCGAGCATCCGGTACACCAACACGGCGGTCGCCTACCCGGGCGAGGTCTCGCTCGGCGCCACCGGTTCCCGCGACATCACCGGTGCGGCCAATCCCTACGTCGGACAGTCGATCTGCCACGTCGGGCGGACCAGCGGATACCGCTGCGGGACCGTCCAGGCAGTGAACGTCACCGTCAACTACGGCGGGGGCACCGTCCACGGCCTCTTCCGGTCCACCGTCTGCTCCGAACCCGGAGACACCGGTGGTCCCGCCTTCTCGGGCGGGACGGCCGTCGGCATCATCGTCGGCAGCAGCGGGAACTGCAGCTCCGGGGGCTTCACCTACTACCAGCCGGTGGTCGAGGGGCTGTCGGCGTACGGCCTGAGTGTCTACTGAGCTCCTTCCGCCCGCGGGTCACGGTCGAGGAGGCTCCAGCTGCTCGACCTGGCGCCGCTGATGGCCCGGTGCGAGCCAAGTTTTGAACGTGTTCAATTAGGGGCGTAGGCTGCCCGTCATGAGCGACAGAGCCGCCCTGCTCAAGGGCATCCGCGTCTGGGTGGTCGTCTTCGTGGTCTGCTTGACGTTGAGCGGTGTCACGGCCTTCCCCTTGGTGCACGAACTGCGCCTGACCGAGGACCTGTTCCGGTCCCTGTCCGTGCCGGAACACCTTCCGGGGCTCATGGAGTGGATCGAGCGGGTCCGGCGCGGACTCGACACCGCCGACGCCGAATACCCCTTCCTGCTCTACGGCACCGACTGGCTGGCGTTCGCCCATCTCGTCATCGCCGTCGCCTTCTACGGCCCCTATCGCGATCCCGTACGCAACATCTGGGTCGTCGAGTTCGGGATGATCGCCTGCGCCGGCATCGTCCCGCTCGCCCTGATCTGCGGACCGATCAGGGGCATTCCCCTGTGGTGGTCGCTGATCGACATCTCGTTCGGGGTGTTCGGCGTGATTCCGTTGTACATGGTGCGCAAGAAGATCAAGCGACTGGAGGCCTGTAGTGCCTCAAGTCCCGTACCCGCGTGGGCTTCCAGCCCTCACGGCGTACGGAACCCGCGGAAGGTCACCTGCTTGCGGGGTACGAAGCCGAGTCGCTTGTAGAGGGCGATCGCGGTGGAGTTCGCCTCGGCCACGTGGAGGAAGGCTCCCTCGTCGCGGGCCGCGATGCGCGCGACGAGCGCGCTCACCAGACGGGCGGCGTATCCGCGCCCCCGGGCTTCAGGGGCGGTGCAGACCGCGCTGATCTCCGTCCAGCCAGGAGGCCGGAGCCGTTCACCCGCCATCGCCACCAAAGTGCCGTGCTCGCGAATGCCGAGATAGGTGCCCAGCGTGTGGGTGCGCGGCCAGAACGGCCCCGGTTGGGCCCGCGCCACCAGGTCGAGCATCTCCGGCACGCTGTCCGCGCCGAGTTCGACCACATCGGGTCCAGTCCCGTCATGCGGCATACCCGCCGGACCGTTGTCCGGCCAGACCATTTGCTGTCCGTCGAGCACGAAGACCGGCTCCCAGTCGGACGGCGGGGTCGCCGGGCAGCTGAACATGTCGGCGAACGCGCCCCGGCCGAGGAGGCGGGCGAGGTCCTCCCACCTCTCCGGGTCCGGATCGAAGGACACCGAGGCGAAGGTGGCGACGTCGGGCAGATAGACGGCGGCCCTGCCCAGGCTGCGGGCGAGATGCCGGTGACGACCGCGCAGCGACTCACCCACCGGGTCGTCGAGTACGAACTCGTCGCGGTTCACCATCGTGCCGTACCTCTCATGTCGTGCGCGGGGCCAGTGCAACGACACGATGTCATGCCGTCGAGGCGGCCTCTCCGCCGCGTCGACGGTCTGGTCGACGGGGACGTCGCAGGGGTCCTGAGGGTGCGGGCCACTATGCGGCTGTAATGTGCGTTTATGAACCTTTTGCGTACTCCGGAAGAGTGTTTCGCGGAGCTTCCCGGCTTCGACTTCCCGCCGTCCTACGTCGAGATCGCTGACGGCGACGGAGGAGTGCTGCGGACGGCCTACGTCACCGCCGGGCCCGCGGAAGGGCCCGTGGTGCTGCTCCTGCACGGCGAGCCGACCTGGTCCTTCCTCTACCGGCGTCTCATTCCGGTGTTCGCGCGGAACGGCTTTCGGGTGGTGGCGCCCGACCTGGTGGGTTTCGGACGCTCGGACAAGCCCGCAGAAGTGGGGGATCACAGTTACGCGCGCCACGTCGCATGGATGACGTCCCTCGTCGTCGACGCGCTGGACCTCCGTGACATCAACCTGCTCGGGCACGACTGGGGCGGGGCCATCGGTCTGGGCCTGCTGCCCGAGCACCGCGAGCGTTTCTCCCGCGTGGTGCTGTCCAACAGCGGCATCCCGTACGGTCATGTCGAGATGCCCGCCGCCTGGTGGGAGTTCCGACGCACCATCGAGAACACCCCCGGGCTGCGTGTCTCCGCACTCATCGCCGATCTGGCGCAGTCCCCGCTGCCGCCTGCGGTCCTGGCCGCCTACGACGCGCCGTTCCCGGACGACTCCTACAAGGCGGGTCCCCGGGCGATGCCGGGGCTGGTGCCTGTGAGCCCGGACCACCCCACCGCACCCGCGTCGTTGCAGATCTGGGAGACACTGTCCACGCTGGCCATCCCCTTCCTCTGCGCCTTCAGCGACGGTGAGGTGTTCACCCAGCCGATGGCCGCCGCCATGCAGGAGCACATCCCGGGCGCGCGTGGCCGCCGGCACCCGGTGGTGGCCGGGGCTGGGCACCTCGTGCAGGAGGAAGCCGGGACTTCACTGGCCCAGGTCGCCGTCGACTTCTTCAACGAGTCCTGAGCGTGGCGGCTTCGCCCGGCCCCGGCCCGCTCACCGCACCTCGTCGGTCAGCGAGGGCACGGCGCACGGCCGGAGGACCATGAGGGAGTCCTCCGGGGCCGCCACCATGGCGAAGGGGAACCGGTCGAGTTCGAGGCAGAGCGCGACGTCGTCCGGGTGGGTTCCTTGACGCACGCCCGTCGACAACTCCGCGGCGGCACGCGACTCGCCGGCGCGGCGGAGGAACGCGGCGGCGTCCGTCTCCCGCCCGGCGGCCCTGTGGGCGATGTAGTGGGCGCACGCCAGATCCTCCTCGGCGCGCCCGTCCTCGCCGGTGACCACGAAGGTGACACTGCCGCATCCATGTGTCCGCAGGAGTCGTGCCGTCGCCTCGGCCACCACGAAGCCGGCACACAGCACCAGTGGCGCATCCTTGACCGCGAGCGCCCCGACCGTGCCGGCCGTGGTCTTCTGCACGACGGTCCGTCCGTCCAGGTTCAAGGACCGCAGCAGACCGGGTGAGTTGACGGTGTCGAACCCGGTCATGGGCGGACCGTCCTTGAGTGCCACCCAGCCCGGGTGACGCGCTTTGATCGACAGCGCCTCGTCCAGCGACTCGGCAAGGACGATCTTCTCCGCCCCCTGCGCGAAGGCCCAGGCAGCCACGGTGAAAGCACGCATGACGTCGACCACGACCGCCGCCGACGGGGTGTCGACCAGCTCGGCCATACCAAGGAAACGAGCGTCCATCCGGTCATGATCGCGCATCCTGACCCGCGGGAGCCAGGCGGCGACGCGAGCCCGGATCGGGGGATCACTGGGGGTCAAGTGACTCCAGCGCGTCACGCAAGGCGGGGCGCGAAGTGATGCCGAGCTTGGAGGAAGAGCTGGTAGAGGTGGGTCGACACGGTCAATGTGGGAGAGGAAGAGCTTCTCCCCGATCTGTTTGTTGGTCAGGGGGTCGCACCGAGACGGGTGAACGCGTGGGCGGCGGTGTCGAGGTGACCGCGGGCCTGTGCGGCGGAGCGGCCGCGACGCAGCCGCTCGCCGTAGTACAGGTGCGTCCGGGCGAGTTCGAACGGCCGGCGTTCGCGACCCTCCACCGACAGCGTGGTCTCGAAGCGGAGTTCGGCTTCCTCGTCGTTCGCGGCAGCCGGCGCGTCGGCGCCGAGGAGGACGAAGTCCAGCCGAGCGGAGGTCGTGTGCAGCCCGGCCTCGCGGGCGGCGAGGATGTGTCGTAGGGCCAGCTCGCGCCGCCCGGAGCGGCGGTCGCCTCCACGACGTCGAGGAGGACCCACAGCGCCTTGCGGATGAACGGGGGGAACGAACCCGCGGGAGCCCGCACGGCGCGGGCCCATCGGCCTGCTCATGGAGCCGTTCAGCACGCGCTGCCCGGTCGGTTCAAGGACTGGCAGCGCGTGCCGCTGCCTGCTTGGGCGGTGCGAGGCCGCGCGTACAGCTGCCTGTTCAGGCGGTGCGAGGCCGGGCAGCGCGTGCCGCTGCCCCTTCGGGCATGAGCCGGCCGCCTGCCGGATCAGGTCGGCGACGGCCGCCGGCTGGGAGACGTAGATCGCGTGACTGCCTTCGGCCTCGACGGTCCGCGCGCCGATGCGCTCGGCCATCGCGCGCTGCGCGATCGTACGGTCGTCGGTGGCCACCAGGTACCACGAGGGCTTGGTGCGCCAGGCCGGCGTCGACACCGCGCCGCCCGCCGCGTCCAGACCCCAGGGCACCTGCGAGCCGGCGAGGAACTCGGCCTGCGCGCGCGGCAGATCGCCCGCGAACGCTTCGGCGAACTTGTCGCGGTCCAGGTGCAGGAACCCGTCGACCGGCGGCAGGATCGGCGGAACCGCGGCTCCGGGCGGCGGGTCGGAGATCAGGGTGTTCACCGACTCGCCCTTGTCGGGGGCGAACGCGGCGATGTACACGAGGGACGTCACCTTCTCCTGGTTGCCTGCCTCGGTCACCACCACCCCGCCATAGGAGTGACCGACCAGGATCACCGGCCCCCGCTGCGCGTCGATGACCTGCCGGGTCGCGGCCACGTCGCCGTCCGGCGACAGCCTGGGGTTCTGCACGACGGCCACGTGGTAACCGTCGCGCTTGAGCGCCTCGTACACCCCCTGCCGGCCGGAGCCGTCCACGAAAGCTGACGCGAACGACAGGAATGCGCGGGACGCCCCAGCTTCCGTGATGTGACGTAGTTCGGGAGGAGGTCGCGGACCTGACGACGGCGACGCCGTGACTCAGTCCCGCAGGCCCCAGTCCAGACGGTCGGTCAGACCGGCGGCGGTGAACGCGGCCAGCAGGTCGTCGCGCCCTTCCGTGAAGTGGGCCCAGCTGTCGTAGTGGACGGGGACGACGCGCCGGGCACCGAGGAGCCGGGCGGCCTCGGCGGCCCTGGCGCTGTCCAGGACGATCAGCTCGTTGTCGAAGAGCTCCGGAAAACGGGGGGCGCCGGCGAAGAGGAGGGCGGTGCCGACGGGGGCGAAACGGTCGGCGATCTCCGCGACGACGTCGAGCGAAGCGTTGTCGCCGCTGACGTAGACCGTCGGCAGACCCTCTCCCGCCAGGACGAAGCCGACGACCTGGCCGGTGATCGACTCGACCGTCTCCCGCGGGCCGGGGCCGTGGACGGCGGGGACACCGGTCACGGTGATCGTGCCGCCGTCCGGGCGGTCCAGCTCGACGGACTCCCAGTCGGACAGGCCACGGGCCGCGTGGACGCCCCTGTCCTTGAGTCGCTGTCCGCCGCCGGGTGTGGTGAGGGTGAGCGGCACGTCGGCGAGCAGGGCGCGGCCGGAGGTGTCGAGGTTGTCGGGGTGCTCGTCGTGCGAGAGCAGGACCACGTCGACGGCTCCGAGGTCGGAGGGTGCGCCGGTGGCGGGAGCGGTCTTGGTCAGGAACCGGCCGTCGGGCCGGAGGTAGTCGCCGGGTGCGTCGAACGTCGGGTCGGTCAGGAATCGCAGGCCGCCGTACTCGAAGAGGGCGGTCGGACCGCCGAAGACGCGGACGGGAAACGAGTTGGTCGTCGTGGGAAGGGAAGACATGGCCAGACCTCACGGATGGAAGCAATTAAACCGTGATACGACCGTAGACGCATCTCACGGATACGTGCAAGCCGTACCATGAGGAACATGAGGGAGCCCCTGATCGAAGAGCCCGGCCTTCCGCCCGCGCAGGGCGAGGAGGAACACCTTTCTCTCGCCCTCGCCAACAGCGCGATCGCCCTGACGAGCGGGCACACGGTCGATCTCCTGGGCACCCCCGCGCAGGCCGACCACTGGCTGACGGAACGCGGTCTCGCGCCGGCCGACGCCGGGATGCGGGAGATGTGCGTGACGCAGTTGCGTTCCCTGCGCGAGCAGATCAGGTCGCTCTTCGCCGCCCGAGCCGAGAACCTGCCCGCCCTCCCGGCGGCTGTGCAGGCGGTCAACGACGCGATGACCCGCGTCCCCACCGCCCCGCTGCTGCTCTGGGACGAGAAGACCGGCCCTTACCGCGCCACCTCACACCCCACCACCGCCATCGTGGACCACGCCCTGGCCACCCTCGCCGCCGACGCTTCCGACCTGCTCACCGGCACCGAAGCGGACCGCCTCACCGCCTGCGGCTCCGCCCCCTGCAACCGCTACCTGCTGCGCTACGGCCGCCGCCAGTGGTGCTCCACCCGCTGCGGCGACCGCGCCCGAGCCGCCCGCGCCTACGCCCGCCGCACCACCGCTTCCCCGTGACGCCTCAGCCACCCGAGACGACCTCTGCCAACTCGTCAGCGGCTTCGGGGGTCAGGCGGTAGAAGCCTTGAAGACTCACCGAGTTCTCGAGACGGCCGTCCACCACGTACTTCGGACCGCGGGTCCGACCTCGACGGTTCCGCCAGGTGAGCCGCGCGAGCAGCTCACCGGGGACGGGCATGTCGAAGCGCACGGGCGTCGCGTCCACATGCACCGACTCGGCGCCGCAGCCACCCGCGCCGAGCATCGACCAGTCGTCGTGCCCGGGATACGCAGGGTCCTCCCAGCTCGCCGGGGCCGCGCCGCAGCAGGCGCGCCGCTCCCTGTCGATCACTCGCATCCGACTCACCACGAAGACCTCGCGCCGGTTGACGTGGAGCGCGTACACCTCGTCCCCGGTGCGAACACCGCTCCACGCGGGCAGGGACGAGTGAACGCCGCTGAAGGCGACCGGCGGTCGCTCACCCACGCGGCCCGCCCTGCGCAGGGCACGGCACGTGTCTTGGGTCCATAGAACGGTGAAGGCATCAGGCATGCCGTGATCCTATGGACGGGGTCCGACAATCTCCCGGCGTACCGACCGCCCCGAGCGGGCGCGAGCGGCTCAGTCAGGCAATTCGCAGCGGCTCACCGTGACTTCCCGCGGTCCGTGGTCTCGTTCTGCTGCTTGCCCTCGCCCTTGGGAGATCCGGGGGACGGGTCGGGTCTCGTCGCCTCGGGCGTCGGGGCAGGAGGCGTGCGCGTCGACTGGGCGAGCACTCCGGCGCAGTACGAGGCCACGTTCTCGGGGGAGCCCGCCGCTTCCTCCAGACGCTGCCGTACGGCGTTGTCGGCAGGGGTGTCCCGCTGTGCCTGCTGGGCATAGGCGCGGCAGTGGGCCACCTGGTCCTGTGCCGTGGGCGGTCGTTCAGTGGCGGGTCTGTCGTCGCGGGCCCCTGGAGTCGCCGCTCCGGCTCCGCTCCCGGGCTCGGTCGAAGGGGGCGACGAGATGCGCGGCGCGGGCGATGTCTGACCCGGCGGTGAGGGGGCGGGGCGCTGGGAGGGCGAGGGGATCGCTCCGGTGGCGACGGCCACCCCGCCCAACAGCACGCCGCCGACCAGAGCACCGGCCCCGACCCTGATCCAGCGTCTGCGCCGTGGTGGTTCGACAGCGCGCCAGTCGTCCATGGGACGGGTGGGCAGGCCCGCGCCGTGTTCGTCACGTGCCGCACGGAACGCGGCCAGAACGTACTCGGGCGTCCGCGGAGCAGCGGGTGCCGTACGAGCGGCGGCGGCCAGGACGTCGTCCACGGTCACGGACTGCTGTTCCTCCTCGCGGCGCACGGCGTCTCCAGATCGGTCGGCGGTCATCTTGCCTCTCCCAGCGGTCGGGAGTCGGAATTCGTCACGTGCTCGCTCCCGGACACGGCGAGTTGCCCGGCGAGCCGTTTCAGGCCGCGGTGCACGGCTGAGCGGACCGCGCCGGGTCGTTTGCCCATGACGCGCGCCACGGAAGCTCCGTCGAGGCCGATCACCGTCTGGAGGAGTATGGCCTCTGCCTGCTGGCGGGGCAGGGTGTTGATCAGAGCGAGGGCCCGCTCGGTGGAGAGTCTCTCGAAGGCCTCGTTCGCCGTGTCCTGGCGGGCCGGAAAGCCCACGAGGTCGTCATGTTCCAGTGGGGACGCGCGGGGACGGCTCTTGAGCCGACGCAGGTGATCGAGTGCCCGGTGCCGGGCGATCGTCGCGGTCCAGGCCCGAAAGCCGGCTCCGTCACCGCGGAAGCGGCTCAGGTCGCGTGCGATCTCCAGCCAGGCGTCGGAAGCCACGTCCTCGGCGTCCTCGCCGACCATCCCCCGCAGGAACCTCAGCAAGGGCGGGTGAACAAGGCGGTACGCCGTCGAGAAGGCAGCCTCGTCACCGCGCTGCGCACGCGCGACCGCCTCTCCCAGTTCGTCGTCGTACACCTCTGGCCTGCGCCTGCTGTCCCCACCCTTGGCCACGCTTCCCTCTTCGTTCCGTTCGCACGACACACGAGTGCCGTATGTAACCCCCATCCATCCCAGCGACAGGAGCGAACAGAATGTCACGCCTCACATCAGCGCCCGTGGCCGGCGGTGCCCGGCCGGGCAGTCGTCCGCCGCTCCGGGCGGGAGCGTGGTCGATCAACGGCCCTTCGCCGCGCACCTCCCGGTAGTGATCTACGTCACCGCGACCCGATCCCGCGTGACGGAAAGCGGCTGAGGCGCGCTGGGACGTGCGGGCCGCCCCGAGGGGTGTGCCTCGATCGACGTTCGTAAGTGGCCCTGGCGGGCCTTCCATGGGGTGGGATACATCGTGAGTCGTCGTACATCGCATGCGTACAGACCACTGAGCTTGAAACGGCGGACGTGGCTGACGCTCGCCGCGGTGGTCGTCGGGGGCGGAGGCGTGGTGACGTACGCGGTCGCCAGTCCGACGGGACCGGGCGCGGAGGGCCGGGCCAAGCGTCCGGTCAAGGTCTACGACCTCACGCTGCAGGGCACCGGATCCGGCAAGCGGGAGCTGCCCCGCACGGACACGGAGCAGTTCTCCCTCGTCGGCGTCTCCTGGACCGGAGCGGTGAAGCGTCTCGACGGCACGGCCCAGGTCCGTACCCGCGCTCTGGAGGGCGACGAGTGGAGCGACTGGCGGGAACTTGAGGTGAACGTCGACCCGCCGGAGGATCCGAAGGCCGGGATGCGCGGTGCGTCCGAGCCGCTGTGGGTCGGTCCCTCCGACGCCGTCGAGGTCCAGGTCGTTCATGAGGACGGCACGACGGGCGCACTGCCCAAGGGGCTCAAGGTCAGCCTGGTCGATCCCGGTGTGGTGACCGACGCCGAGGCGCAGGCGCCCGAGCCGGCGGCGTTCGTCGCCGAGGGGAGCAGCCCGGCGGCCACTGACACCGAAGACGCCACCGCGACGCCGACGGACGGCCAGACCACCACACCCCCGGCACCGAGCGACCCCGCGTCCCCCGCGCCCAGCGATCCGGCGTCCCCCGAGCCGACCGACACCACGCCCACGGCGGCACCCACCGACTCGGCGTCCCCCTCGGCCCCGCCGAGCCCGAGCCCGACCCCGAGCCCGTCGGCCACCAAGCCCACCGCGCCGCCGTCGAGCGTGCCCCGGCCGCCCATCACCTCGCGTGCCGGCTGGGGCGCGGACGAGTCGCTCAGCCCGGACCCGTCCGAGTACAACGCCGACGTGAAGGCCGTCTTCGTCCACCACACCACCGGGGCCAACGACTACTCCTGCGCCGAGTCGGCGTCCCTGGTGCGCGGCATCTACGCCTACCACACGCAGGTCAGCGGCTGGAACGACGTCGGCTACAACTTCATCGTCGACAAGTGCGGCACCATCTTCGAGGGCCGCAAGGGCGGCGTCGACCTGCCGGTGCTCGGCGCCCACACCTATGGCTGGAACCGTGAGGCCACCGGCATCGCGGTGCTCGGCGAGCACACCTCCCTCAGCGCCTCCAACGCCGCGCTTGCCTCCGTCGCCCGTGTCGCGGCCTGGAAGCTCGGCCAGTACGGCGCCGACCCGGCGGGCACCGTCCAGCTCAACGCCGGGGCGACCCAGAAGAACTACACCGGCACCAGCTTCACCGCGGGCACCAAGTACACCTTCAAGCGGATCTCCGGTCACCGCGACGCCTTCAACACCGAGTGCCCCGGCAACTCGCTGTACCCCCAGCTGTCCACGATCCGCGCCTGGGCGGCCGGTCCCGTACAGGGCCTGAAGGTCACCTCGATCACGGGGGCGGGCCTGTCGGGCTCGACGTACTACACGAAGGGCGCCATCACCCCGCGCTGGTCGGCAACCACGCCGGCCGCGCTCATCTCCAAGTACGAGCTGCTGGTCGACGGCAAGGCCGTCGCCACCGCCGCCGGCACCGCCACGTCGGCGTCCGCCACCGTCGCCGCGGGCAGCCACTCCGTCGCCGTACGGGCCGTCCACCAGTCCGGCAGGACCACGACCACCGCCGCGGTGACCGTGGTCGGCGACACCACGGCTCCCACCTTCACCACGACCCCGAAGATCTCCTTGCGCACCGGCACGGTCAACACCACCGCCGTCCCGGTCACCCTCGGCTGGAAGGCCGCCGACGACAAGGCGTTGAGCTCGGTGAAGCTGCTCTCCCCGACCACGGCCACCTTCGGCCCCACCACCACGGCCTCCAGCCGCACCGCGAAGTCCGGCACCGCCGGCATCTGGTCGATGCGCGCCTACGACGCCGCGGGCAACTACCGCACGACGTCGCCCTCCTACACCCCGATGATCCTGCAGGAGAGCTCCGCCGCCAGGTCCGGCACCTGGACGACCCGGTCCTCCACCAGCTACCTGGGCGGCAAGTCGTACTCCAGCGCCTCCAAGGGCGCGAGTCTCACCTGGACGTTCACCGGCCGCTCCGCCTCCTGGGTGGTCTCCCGGGCCTCCACCTCCGGCCAGGCCTACGTGTACGTGGACGGCGTCAAGGTCAGCACGGTCGACCTGAAGTCCGCCACCACCCTCTACCGCCAGGCGATCTGGACCAAGACCTGGTCCAGCAGCGCCAAGCACACCGTCAAGATCGTCGTCGTCGGCACCAGCGGCCGACCCACGATCACCACCGACGGCCTCGTCCACATCAAGTAGCCCCGCACCATTCCCATGATTCCCATGAGGAGAAGCGTGATGAGAACCAGGATGCCGGGCCGTCGTCCGGCCCGTACGGCGGCCGCCCTCACGGCGGCAGTTGCCCTGGCGTTGACGGCGGCACCGCTGACGGGCACGGCGCAGGCCCACGAGGCGGTCACGGGGTCGCTGAGTTTCAGTGGTGAGCCCGGCGAGTACATCTCCGGCGGCGAGTCCCACACCTACACTCCCGACACGACCGAGATGTTCGACATCTCGGGCCCGGTCTCGGAGTCGGCCGTGGGCGCGACCGTCGTCACACCGCAGGGCGAGCGCTGGTTCCTGCACATGGAGGCTCCCTACGGCCAGAAGCTGACCGAGGGCACGACCTACACCAACGCCTCGAGTTGGCCCGACGCCGGGCCGCAGGACCCGCAGTTGCAGTTCAGCGTGACGGACAGGTACTGCGAGAGCGGCACCGGCTCCTTCACCATCCAGCACATCGCCTACGGCCCCTACGGCTACATCCGAGAGGTCGACGCCACCTTCGAGCGCTACTGCAGCGGCTCCACGCTGCCCGTGCGCGGCGAACTCCACGCCCGGATGCCCGAGCCGCCGGCGGAGCTCGCCATCGGCATGGGCCTGAACACCACGGGGACGGTGGACACCCGCACGGGCGAGATCACCGTCGGCGGCACGGTGACCTGCAACAAGCCGACCCGCATCACCCTGACCGTCAGCGCCTACCAGGTCCGGAAGCGTGAAACCGCGACCGGCTCGTACGAGGACCTGGTCGTCCTCTGCGAGCCCGGCGCACCGGTGCCGTGGACCGTCTCCTTCCCCAGCAACATCGACCCCACCGCCTCCTTCCAGCCGGGCGAGGCGGTGCTCCGCGGGGTGGGCAGGGCGGACGATCACGACTACCCCGTGAGCGTCGACACCGGCTTCCCGAGCGCCGGCATCACCCTCGTGAGGTCCTGATCCGCGATGGCCCGGCCGCGAGCGGCGGCCGGGCCATCTGTTGCAGTCGGTTCCGTCGTGATCAGTCCGTCCCTGGCCGGCGCCTCATGCGGCACAAGGTGTACTGGACGGCGGCTGAGCCAGGTTCGCTTCGGCCCAGACGACCTTGTGGCCCGGCACCGGGCGGGAGCCCCATCGGCGGGAGAGCCGGGCGACCAGGGCGAGACCCCGGCCGTTCTCCTCCGTGCTGCGCGCGCTGCGCATACGGGGGGCGCGGGGGTCGGTGTCGGACACCTCGATGGTCAGGACCTGATGCTGGATCAGGCGCAGACCGATCGGGCCGGTGCTGTGGCGGACGGCGTTGGTGACCAGCTCGCTGATGATCAACTTGGTGGAGTCCTCAAGACCTTCCATGCCCCATGCGGCCAGTTGGACGGCGGCCAGGTTCCGGGCCCGGCACGCGGCGGTCTCGTCATGGGGCAGGGTCCAGGTGGCGACCTGCGCCGGGGTGAGTGCGCGGGTGCGGACGAGGAGCAGGCTGGCGTCGTCGCGGGCCGTCTGGCTCCGGACCGGCTCCATCGCCCGGGTGCACAGGTCCTCCAGGGACATGTCCGGTCGTGCGAGGTCGGCGCCCAGTCGGTGCATGCCTTCCTCGATGTCCCGGTCGCGGTGCTCGATCATGCCGTCGGTGTAGAAGGCGAGGAGAGTTCCCTCGGGCAGTTCCAGCTCCATGGACTCGAAGGGGACTCCCAGACCGATGCCCAGCGGCGCCCCGGTGGGGAGGTCGGGGAAGGTGACCGGACCGTCGGGGTCGATGATCGCGGGCGGCGGGTGCCCGGCCGCGGCCATGGTGCACCGGCGGGTCACCGGGTCGTAGACGGCGTACAGAAGCGTGGCCCCCACCGGCGCGGTGCCGTGCTCGGCGTCGTCGGCGTCTCCTTCAGCCTCTCGCTGGACCGCCTCGTCGATGAGCGCCAGCAGTTCGTCGGGGGACAGTTCCAGTCCGGAAAGGGCGTGGACCCCGGCCCGGAGCCTCCCCATCGCCGCGGCAGCGTTGATGCCGTGCCCGACCACGTCGCCGACCACCAGGGCCACCCGGGCACCGGACAGCGGGATCACATCGAACCAGTCACCTCCGACACCTCTGTCGATGTCGGCGGGCAGGTGGTGCGAGGCCGCCTCGACGGCCGCACCGCCCCGCAGACGGCGGGGGAGCAGACACCGTTGGAGTGCGAGCGCCGCAGTCTGCTCGCGGCGGTACTGGCGAGCGTTGTCCAACGACACCGATGCGCGCTCGAGGAACTCTTCGGCCAGGAGCACGTCGTCCTCGTGGAACGGTGCCGGATTCTCGGTGCGGACGAACTCCGCGGCGATCTCCTGCGCCCGCTCCGGGTCCTGGTCGAGCCAGGAGCCCCGAGCGGTGCCCAGGAGTGCCTCCAGGCACGGCCTCCCGGTGCGCAGGGCCTCCGCGTAGGGCGAGGCGGGACCCATGGGCACCGGCTCACCGTGCACCCACAGTGAT
Source organism: Streptomyces sp. NPDC089424 (assembly GCF_044749345.1). Taxonomy (NCBI): domain Bacteria; kingdom Bacillati; phylum Actinomycetota; class Actinomycetes; order Kitasatosporales; family Streptomycetaceae; genus Streptomyces; species Streptomyces sp. NPDC089424. The sequence goes on along the minus strand of NZ_JBIVHU010000002.1, from coordinate 460,716 downwards.
TCCGGGATTCCCTGGACGACCGGGGCCAGACCTGCGCGGCGGAGCAAGGGGAGGCGCTCGCCCACGGTGCCGACGCGGACCGGGGGTCCCTCGCCGAGAAGGACCGACTGCTCCAGGTCGACGGTGACGAAGTCGCCGAACAGCGGCACTGCCAGATCGGCCGGCTCCTGACCGCTCTGCATCACGTCCAGGGTCACTCCCAGGCGAGTGCCCACCTCATCGAGGACCGCCATGCGTTCGCGCTCCAGCCGGCTCTCGGTGAGATCGGCACTGATGGCGCATACGCCCAGCGCCTTGCCGTCGGCACCCCGGAGGCAGGAGAACGAGACCGCGAACGGGCGCTCCTGTCCGCGACTCGCCGGCAGCCATGTCCGGTACTCGTGGACATCGGTGCTGCCACTCCTCAGGACTCGTCGCATCACCGCTTCAGTGGCTTCGGTCTCGACACCTGGCCATACGTCGGTGAGCCCGCGTCCGAGTCGCCGCTCCCGGGAGATGCCGTCGTGGCTTTCCATCGCGTCGTTCACCCAGGCACACCGGAGGTCCAGGTCACGGACGACGACACCGATCGGGGCGCGGTCAAGGAGGGACCCCCGCAGCAACGCGTCGACCGCGTCCCCGGACGGCACGCCGATGTCGGTCGCCGACACGAGCCACCGCGCTGCTCCGTCGCGCCCCCGCAGCGACGAGATCCGCATCCCGACGTCGATCATGCGGCCGTCCCGGTGGCGCACCGCCGGTACGCCCGACCAGCCAATGCCTTCGCGGCACCGTTCGACGTAGGCCGGCATCGTCGGCGCTGCCTCGAAGCACGGGAGGACGAGTCCGACGGATCGGCCGACCATCTCCCCCGCGGAGTACTCGACGAGGTACTCGGCGGCCTGCGTCCACGCGACCACCGTCCCCCGGTCGTCGAGCAGCGCGAACGCCGTGTCGGATATGTCAGATGCAAGCATCCGCTCACCGAGTGTCACTCGGCCGATGCTGGTCGTGTTCTCGGGCATCGAACTGTTCCGTTCCGGGGTGGCCGTGAAGCGCGGCGGTATGAGTGGAAGGGTGAAATTTGTCTCTTTTCGACTAGTTGACCGGACGGCGCTCCGCTCTGTGACAAGGTGGCGCGCCCTGGCTGAGACGGCTCGCAAGGGCCTGATCCGGGAATCCGCGGTACCGCTCGCTCCACCGGACAGCCGTACGGCCGTCCGGTGTGCGGAAGACACTGCCCACGTAGCCGATGTAGCAGCCCTGCGCTTCGTCATAGCCGGATCGAATGTTCGTCGGAGAGCGCATCGACAACGGGAGCGCCGGCCGGCCGGGCTCTGGCGTTCCGTGTCACGGCATCGACCTCTTCCTCCGCCTCACGGCGCAATGAGGCCTCGATGCCCTCGCTGGCGTTTCAGCAGTCCCGATCAGTGCGCGCACGTTCCAGGCCGCCACGGCGGAGCACCCCAACGCCATGATCAGGACCGCCCATCGCACCTGGTTCATGGGCCGTGGCTCGCTTCACCCGCTCCGGTGCGTGGCAGAACAGACAATTGCCACCCCGAGGCTTTCGCCGGCCCAACTCCACGTGCCGTCCCGTCACCCCGCGGGTTCGATCCGCAGGACGGCTGCGTCGTCGCCGGCTTCGACGACCTTCAGGCTCATGGCGTCGTTGACGGTCGCGGCCGGTCCTTCCTCGCAGGTGAGCGAGACACCGCCGCCGCCCGCCGAGGACACGCCGCCACCTCCGGAACAGCCCGCCACGCTGTAGCCCGACCCCGTCAGCGGCGCGACCATGGTCACTTCGCCGCCGGTGATCGCCGTCACCTCGATCGGGCCCAGGCCGTAGGAGTCCGGCACTCTCACGACATCCCCCACGGCCACCTCGATCTCGCAGGATCCATCGGCGCACGGCCCGGTCGGCGAGGGCGACGGTGGGGGAGTCGTACTCGGGACGGGCGTCGACGAACCGGGATCGGAACGACTGGGGCGTTCGTCGGCGGAAGTGCCTCCCGACGAATCCGAGGAACAGGACGTGAGAGCGGCCAGGACGACAGCGGCCAGAAGGACGGTGGATGATGTTCTACGCATCATGGCCCTCATCCTGCCCACCCCGTACGCCAGTTATGGGCACGCCGACCGCGCGGGCCCGCTCGGTCCGACCCGGGCGGCGGCTTCGTGGAAGGCTCGGCGGACGCCGACGATCCCGTCCCCGGCGCGCGTCGGATGGACGCGGTTGGTGAGCAGCACGGCGTAGCGCGCGGTGGCGGGATCCACCCACAGGCTGGTTCCGGTGAAGCCGGTGTGCCCGTAGGAGTCGGGTCCGAAGGAGCTGCCGACAGGCGAGGTCACGGGGTCCTGTCCTTGCCAGGCGAGGGACCGCCGGAGCGCGAGATGGTCCGTGTGCGCCGCCGTCATCCGGGCGAACGTGTCCGCTTTCAGGAGCTTTCCGCCACCGGCGGCGAGCGCCGCGCCGAGCAGTTCCATGTCCCTGAGCGTGGAGAACAGCCCCGCGTGCCCGCCCACGCCGCCGAGCACCGCCGCGTTCTCGTCGTGGACCTCGCCGACGATCGTCCGGCCGCGCCAGGGGCAGTCCTCGGTGGCCACCGCTCGGGTGCGCCACTGCGCGCCGGGACGGAACAGGGTGTGCCGCATACCGAGCGGTGCACCGACCAGGCGGTCCACCAGGTGGTCCAGCGGCTGTCCGGCGGCGGCCTCGGCGATCAGGCCGAGGACGATGAAGCCCTGGGAGGAGTACTCGACGCGGGCGCCTGGCCGCGCGGTCACGGGAAGCAGGCGGACCGCGTCCAGCAGTGCCGTTCGTGTGGGGTAATCACGGTACAGCGGAACCCGACCCGGGATGCCCGAAGTGTGGGTGAGCAGGTGACGTACCGTCAGGTTCTCCTTGTCGCCGCCACGGTAGTCCGGCAGGTGTGCGCCCACGGTGTCGTCCAGGGCGAGCACGCCCCGTTCCACCAGGGCCATGACGGCGAGTCCGACGATCGGCTTCGTCACCGACGCGAGGTCCCACAGCTCTGTTCCGTCCAGCTCGGGGCCGTTCCATGAACGAGTCCCGGTCCAGCCGCGCAGCACGGCGCCGTTCGCGTCGCCGACCGACCAGGCGGCGCCCGAGTAGACGCGTTCCTCGCGTCCACGAATGAGCACTTGGTCGACGCCGGTCATCGCTGATCACCCCGCGGTGCTGTGTGCATCGGGCCCGGCGGGGGAGTGGGCGCGCCGAGGCCCGCGGAAACCGTGCGTGCGGCGGCGCGCACCATCGGCCCGAAGACCTCCAGGCTGTCGGCGTCCATGGTGAACGTCAGTCCGCACACGGCGATGGCGCCGACGGCCTCGCCGTGCGCGTTCAGCACCGGCGCGGCCACCGACCGGACGTCCGGCTCCTCGTACTCGTCCTCCACCGCGTAGCCGCGCAGCACGGCCCGGGCCAGTTCGGCTCGCAGCGAGGCGGGGTCGGTGAGGGTGCGGGGCGCGCGGGCCACCAGGTCGGACGCGTGGAGCACCGCGGACAGCTCCTCGGGCGGCAGGGCGCAGAGCATGGCGAGCCCCACTCCGCTGGCGTACAGCGGTGCGCGATGACCGGGCCGTGCCGTCATCCGGTACTCGCGGGCCGGTTCGGACTGCGCCACGTACACCGCGTCGGCATCGTGCCGCACGGCGTAGAGCGCGACATGGCCCGTGCGCTGCCGTAGGTCGGCGAGGACGGGACGGGCAAGCGCGAGGGCGGTGCTGTCGTCGAGGGCCGCGGCCGCCAGGCCGAGCAGACGGGGGCCGGCGCGGTAACTGCCGCCTTCCGCGGGCTCGGCGAAGCCGTGTTCCGCCATGGCGCGCAGATGCCGGTGGACGGTGGGCTTGGTGAGCCCCGTCCGTCGTGCGATCTCGCCCAGGCGATGGGGACCGCCGGGCTGGACGAGGGCTTCGAGCACCTCCATCGCCTTCTCCACGGGCCCCTTGGCGGGCTCCTGGTCGACCGATCGGGTGTTGACCGCTTTCACCATGTCGCTTAGCTTAACCCAACCGCATTCCATCTGACGGAACGGAGATGCTGTTCAGTGGAACGAATTCGTCAGGGACGCACGGTGGACCGGAGTGATCCGACCCGGCGAGGCGTCCTGCGGACCGGTGGTCTGCTGCTCGGTGCGCTCACCGCTCCCGCGCTGCTGAGCGGTTGCGGCACCGCGGCGGCAGACGGCGCGGGAAACGTGCTGCGGGTCTCCCAGCCGGGGGACCCCAAGACGCTGGACCCGCACAAGCAGGGCGACATGGTGTCGATGAACGTCCTGATCAACATGTTCGACACCCTCACCACGCGGGGCCGGGACAACCAACTGCATCCCCGTCTCGCCCTGTCGTGGAAAGCCACCGACGCGCGCACCTGGCGCTTCGCCATCCGCCCCGGCGTCACCTTCCACAACGGCGAAGTGTGCGACGCGCGGGCCGTGGCCTTCAGCATCAAGCGCCTGCTCGACCCCGCGACGCAGTCACCGATCGTCGAGCTGCGCTTCGTCGAGGACGTCACCGTCGTGGACCGGCTGACCGTCGACGTGCACACCACGGTGCACGATCCGATCCTGCCCGCCAAGCTGTCCCTGTTCGGCGGCGTGGTCGTCCCGCCCCGCCATCTGTCCGAGGTGGGCGACGACGGGTTCGCCGAACACCCCGTGGGCACAGGGCCGTTCACCTTCGTCAGCTGGCAGCGCGACCACGAGTTGCGCATGCGGGCCCACCCCGGCCACTGGAACGGACGCCCGGGCATCGACGGCCTCGTCTTCAGCCCCGCCCCCAACGCGTCGTCCTCCCTGGCCGCTCTGCAGAGCGGTGGCGTCGACCTCGTAGCCGGGCTCACCCCCGACGCCGCCCAGCAACTCCAGGGTTACGCCGGTGTGAGGATCGACGGCCACACCGGCATCCGCACCTCCTATCTCTCGCTGAACACACTGGAGAAGGGCCCGCTGCAGGACCGCCGGGTGCGCCGAGCGCTCAACCACGCCGTCGACGTGCCGCTGCTGATCGAAGCGGTACTCGATGGCAAGGCGACCGAGACACCCGCGCTCGTCCCCCGCGGCGCCTTCGGATTCGACCCCTCCGTCAAGCCGTTCACCCGCTCGGTGAAGACCGCCCGCGCGCTGCTGGCCGAGGCCGGATACCCGAGCGGTTTCGAGACGACCCTCACGGCCTCCAACGTCGACTCCAACGTCGCGGAGGCCATTGCGGGGCTCCTGGCCCGGGCGGGAGTGCGCGCACGCGTCGACCTCCTCGATCCCGGCACCTACTCGACCCGGCTCACCTCCGACAACCGCGGAGCCCTCGGTCCCATGTATCTGGCGGCCAGCACCGTGTGGACGCTGGACGGGCAGAGCATCGTCCAGTCGAACGTGCGCAGCGACCGGCGCCAGAGCCGCTGGCACTCCGCCGAGGCGGACCGCCTCATCGACGCCGAAGAGCTCTCCGAGGACCCCGCCAGGCGCGAGCAGGCGTTCTCCGACCTCCAGCGGCTGATGCGGGAGGAAGCGCCCTTCGTCTTCCTGTACCAGACGGACAACATCTACGCCCGCAACGAACGGCCGCGCTGGCAACCGGGATCCGCCGGTGTGCTGGCCATGGAGAGCGCGGAGGTCTCCCGATGAGCCTCACCCTGGACAAGCCGCCCGCGGCGCCGGCGGTCCGTCCCCCGCGAAGCGGCGGCTCACGCGTGCCGCGCATGGTCCTCCACCGCCTCGCCACCGCCCTGCTCGTGCTGTTCTGCACCGCGACGGTCGCCTTCTTCCTCGTCCGGCTGTCCGGGGACCCGGTCAAGATCCTGCTGCCGCCCGACGCGACCGCCGCACAGGAGAGCACGCTACGGGCCTCGCTCGGCCTCGACAGGCCGCTGCTCACCCAGTACCTCGACTACCTGTGGGGGATCTGCCGCTTCGACTTCGGCGACTCGCTCGTCTACAACCAGCCCGTCGGCGAGATCCTCCTCGACCGACTGCCCGCCACCGTCGAACTGGCCGCCGCGGCACTGACGGTGACCCTCGTCGTCGCGATTCCCGCCGGCATCTTCGCCGCCATGCGGCGCGGCCGCGGCTCGGACCACACGGTGATGACCGGCGTCCTGATCGGCCAGTCCACGCCGCCCTTCTGGGTGGGCATCCTGCTCATCCTGGTCTTCGCGGTCTGGCTGCGGGCCCTGCCCGCCTCCGGGTACGGCACCTTCGCCCACCTGATACTCCCCGCGGTCACGCTCGCCATCTACTCCGTCGCCGTCGTCGCCCGGCTGCTGCGGTCCTCACTCATCGACGTCCTGTCCTCCGACCACATCCGCACCGCCCGCGCCAAAGGTTTCGGCCCGCTGAAAGTGGTCCTCACCCACGGCATGCGCAACGCCTCGCTGCCCGTGGTGACCGTGGTCGGCCTGGAGGTCGGCAACCTGCTCGGCGGAGCGATCCTCACCGAACGCGTCTTCTCCTGGCCGGGCGTCGGACAGCTCACCGTCGAGGCGATCTCCAACCGCGACTTCCCGCTCGTACAGGCCACCGTCCTGTTCTTCGCCGCAACCTTCGTCGTGGTGAACCTCCTCGTCGACCTCTCCTACAGCTTCCTCGACCCGAGGGTGAGGACGTCCCGATGACCGTCATGTCACCTGCCGCGACCGACGGGACGACCGCACAAGCCCCGGCCGACGCCTCCCGCTCCGCCGTTCTGCGCTCCCTGCTGCGCAGCAAACTGGCCGTCGCCGCACTCATCGTGCTCACGCTGCTGCTGGCGGCGGCCGTGCTCGCCCCGCTCGTCGCGCCCTACGACCCCAACGCGCAGAACCTGCTGCTGCGCCTGCGCCCTCCCGCCTGGCAGGAGGGCGGAAGCACCGCCCACCTCCTCGGTACCGACCAGCTCGGCCGCGACCTGCTCTCACGGGTCGTCCACGGAGCGCGGGTCTCCCTGCTGGTCGGCGCCGGAGCAGCACTGCTGGCCGGCGTGATCGGCACGATCGTGGGTCTGTCCTCCGGCTACTTCGGCGGCTGGACCGACCGCGCTTTGATGCGACTCGCCGACGTCCAACTCGCCTTCCCCTCGCTGCTCCTCGCCCTGGCGATCGTGGGCTTCGTCGGCTCGGGCCTGTGGATGGTGATCCTCGTCCTCGGCTTCACCGGCTGGGTCTCCTACGCCCGTGTGGTGCGGGCCGAGGTGATGTCACTGCGCTCACGCGACTTCGTCACCGAGGCCCGGGCGATCGGCGTCACCGACGTCACGATCATGCGCCGGCACCTGCTGCCCAACGTGCTGGCGCCGCTGGCCACCATCGGCACCCTGCACGTCGCCGCGGCCATCGTCGCCGAGGCCTCCCTCAGCTATCTGGGGCTGGGCGTGCCCAAGGAGACGGTCACCTGGGGCGGCATGCTCGCCGACGGCCAGCTGTACCTCGGGACGTCCTGGTGGGTCGCCGTCTTCCCCGGCATCGCCCTGATGCTCACGTCCCTCGCCATCAACATCACCGGCGACGCCCTGCGCGACGTCGCGGACCCGAAGGCCTACCGCCGATGACGACGAACCGACCGACCACCGCGCCGAGCCGCCGCCCGGCGCACGACGAACCGCTGCTCCAGATCAAGAACCTGCGCGTCGACTTCCGGCTGGAGACCTCCGTCGTGCACGCCGTCCAGGACGTCTCCTTCGACGTCCGCGCCGGCGAGACCCTCGCCGTGGTCGGCGAGTCGGGCAGCGGGAAGACCGCCACCGCGCTGTCCGTCCTGCGCCTCAACCCCAGCCCACCGTGCGTCTACCCGGCAGGCGAGATCGTCTTCGGCGGACGAGACCTGCTCACGCTCTCCGAGAGGGAACTGGGACAGGTGCGGGGACGTGAGATCGCCATGGTCTTCCAGGACCCGATGACGTGCCTCGACCCGCTCCAGCGCGTCGGTTCCCAGGTCGCCGAGGTGCTCAGGCACCACACCGGCATGTCCAGGGCCGAGGCCAAGGAGGCCGCGCTGGCCGCGCTGGAGGAAGTAGGCGTCCCCGACCCGGCCGTGCGCTACCGGCAGTACCCGCACGAACTCTCCGGCGGCCTGCGCCAGCGCGTGATGATCGCCGCCGCACTGGTCTCGCGGCCCCGGCTGCTCATCGCCGACGAACCGACGACCGCTCTCGACGTGACCGTCCAGCAGCAGATCCTCGACCTGCTCGTCACCCTCCAACGCGGACACGACATGGCGGTCCTGCTCATCACCCACGATCTCGCGGTGGTCGCCGAGACCGCCGACCGCGTCGTGGTCATGAACAAGGGCACGGTCGTCGAAACGGGCGACGTCCTCGACGTCTTCGACCGTCCGGCCCACGACTACACCCGCGAACTGCTCGCCGCGACACCGCGATTGGAGGCGGCATGAGCACAGGCACAGGCACAGGTACAGGCACAGGTACAGGCACAGGTACAGGCGCCAGGACGCCCGCGACCGCCGAGGCACTCCTGGAACTCGTCGGACTGCGCAAGGAGTTCGGCACCGGCGGGGTCCACGTCGCCGTCGACGACGTGTCGCTGGAGGTCCACGAGGGCGAGACCCTGGCCCTCGTCGGCGAGTCCGGATGCGGCAAGACGACCCTGACCCGGCTGCTCCTGAAGCTCGTCGAGCCCACATCGGGCAGCGTGCGTTTCGACGGACGGGACCTCGCCACGCTCACCGCGGCCGAGATGCGCGGCGTCCGCCGTCAGATGCAGGTCGTCCTGCAAGACCCGTACTCCAGCATGAACCCGCGCATGCGCATCGGCGACATCGTCGCCGAACCCCTCGTCACCCACGACCCGGCGGCCCGCGGGCGGCGCGCCAGGGCCCGCAACCGTGAGCGGGTCGGGGACCTGCTGGAGGCCGTGGGCCTGAGCGCCGGCATCCAGGACCGCTACCCGCACGAGTTCTCCGGCGGCCAGCGCCAGCGCGTCTCCATCGCGCGGGCCCTCGCTCTGCGACCCCGCCTGCTGGTGCTGGACGAACCGACCAGCGCCCTGGACGTCTCGGTGCAGGCCACGGTCCTGGACCTGCTCGCGGACCTTCAGCAGCGCCTCGGGCTCACCTACGTCTTCGTCTCCCACAACCTCGCCGTCGTACGCCAGGTCGCCGACCGGGTCGCGGTCATGCGCCACGGACGCCTCGTCGAGGTCGGCGACGCCGCGACGGTGTTCCGCACCCCCGAACACCCCTACACACGGCAACTGCTGGACGCGGTGCCGGACCTCGACCCGCGACGGGGCCGCCGCGCCGCCGAGCGGCTGCCCGCAGCGACTGAAGAGAGCCGATGACCGCCCCCGCACTACCCGTGCGACAGCACCAGACCGGCACCACCGAGGAGCGCGACATCGTCGACCGCGGCCTCACTGACCAGCACCCGCGGCTGCTCGGCACCCGAGAACGCCACAGCCGCCCGCAGCCGCTCCTCGACCACCGTACGGAATCGCTCCCCGCCCTCACGCGCCTCGCCGTGCAGGATGAACAGCCCCGGAGCGAACAACTGCTGGACGTTCACCAGCCCCAGCGCGAGGTTCCGCGCGTACTCCTCGACCACCCGGGCGGCAGGCCCGTCCCCATCGCGTACCAGCGAGGCGAGCGAGACGCCGTCCCCGACACCCGCGGCACGTGCCCGCGCGCGCAGCCAGCCGGTGGTGGCGAGCGTCTTCCAGCAGCCGCGGTTGCCGCAGGTGCAGCGCTCACCACCCGCCGAAACGGTCATATGGGCACCGCTGCGGCCACCTGGCGGCGCCATCACGTCGCCGTCGTAGAGGACCCCCACACCGAGGACCTCACCGGTGGAGACCGAGGCGAAGGTCCGACGGCCCCGGCCCGCACCGAACCAACGGTCACCCAGCACCTGAAGCCGCGCCCGGTGCTCGACCCGCACGTGCACGCCGGTGAGCGCGCCGAGCCGCTCCGCCACGGGATACCCGTGCAGCGCGGGAACGTCGTTGACCTCACGGATCAGACCCGTCAGCGGGTCGACGAGTCCGGCGGCGGCCACCCCTATGCCCCTGAGGTCCTGACCGTCGAAGACCGTGGCCGCCTCGCCGAGGGCGGTGTCGATGTCCGCCGGGGTGGCGCCCGACGCGTCGTACGCGGTCTCGACACGTTCCAGGATCCGGCCCGCCCCGGACAGCACCGCCGCCCTGATGCGACCCGGCACCAGCTCGACGGCCCCCAGCGTCTGTGGCGCACGGGGAGCTGCCGGTTGCGTATCGGCCGCGGTGACCAGTCGCAACGGAGAACGTTTGTGGACCATGCGCCGACTCTGCCATGGGCCCGATTCGGAGAGGTAGCACCGTGAGCCAATCGAGACTCAGCGAACTGACCTGCCACGAAGTACGGCGGGCCGGTGAGCACGGCATCGCCCTGCTGCCCATCGGATCGCAGGAGCAGCACGCCGCACACCTCCCGATGGGCACCGACACGTACCTCGTCGAGGAGGTCGTCGACCGGGCGCTGCACCTGCTCGCCCAGGAGCCCTCGGGGCCCGAGGTGGTGCGGCTGCCGGCACTGCCCTACGGGCACAGTCCGCACCATCTGTTCGCCGCCGCCGTCTCGCTGTCCGCGGCCACTCTCGGCGCGGTCCTGGACGAGATCCTGGACTCCCTCGTCACCAGCGGCCACCGCCGCGTCATGGTCGTCAACGGGCACGGCGGCAACGACGAGATCATGCGGCTGGCGGTGAAGCGGTTCGCGCTGCGTTCCGAGGTCACCGTCGCGGCCTGCTCCTACTGGAACCTCACCACGGGCGAGGCCGACCTCGGCCGACCCGAGGTCACCCCCGGCCACGCCGGATGGTTCGAGACGTCTCTGATGCTGGCGGCCCACCCCGGCCTGGTGCGCACACCGGTCCCGGCGCGCACCCCCGTCGAACCGCCGCCCCTGTTCGACCGTCCGCCCCACCCCGGCCTGACCGTCGAGCGACACGGGGAGTGGGCCCGGGTCGGTGGCGCCACGGACGACCCCTCGGGCGCCGACCGCGTCGCCGGAGAACAACTGCTTCAGGACAGAGCACGTGGACTGGCCCACGCCGTCGCGGCCTTCGACGCGGCCACGCGCTGACACCGGTCGTCGTCCCGCGCACCACGGCCGCCGCGCAGGCCGCCGCCCCCGCACCTTGCAAGGAGAGAGAATGAAGATCACTGATGTCGACGTGTGGGTCGTCAACCTCCCACTGATCAATCCCTTCACGAGTTCCTTCGAGACCAAGACGGGGGAGACCCGCACCGTGGTGCGCGTCCGCACCGACGAGGGCGTCGAGGGCTGGGGCGAGACGATGTGGGGCAGCCCGGTGGCCGCGATCGTGCGGTCGATGGCCCCGGACCTGATCGGGACCAGCCCTTTCGCGCTGGAGAGCTTCCACCGCAAGCAGCACATGGTGCCGTTCTTCTACGGCTACCTCGGCTACGCCGCGATCGCGGCCGTCGACGTCGCCTGCTGGGACGCGATGGGCAAGGCCACCGGGCAGTCCGTCACCGACCTGCTGGGAGGCGCCGTCCGCGACGAGGTGCCGATCACCGCACTGATCACCCGGGCCGACGCACCGCGCGCCGAGCGGGCCGACCTGCCGGCGGCCCTGGCGGAGCACGCCGTACGTGTGGTGGGCGACGGCGGATTCCAGGCCGTCAAGCTCAAGGGAACCCGCGACGCCGAGGGCGACGTCGCCATCCTGCGCGCGGTGCGCGAGGCACTGCCCGAGGTGAACCTGCGGGTCGACCCCAACGCGGCCTGGTCCGTACCGGACTCGGTGCGTGCCGGCATCGCGCTGGAGGAACTCGACCTGGAGTACCTGGAGGACCCGTGTGCCGGCATCGAGGGCATGAGCCAGGTGAAGGCCAAGGTCCGCATCCCGCTGTGCACCAACATGTGCGTCGTCCGCTTCGAGGACTTCGCGCCCGCCATGCGGCTCAACGCCGTCGACGTCATCCACGGTGACGTCTACAAATGGGGCGGCATCGCGGCGACCAAGGCCCTCGCGGCACACTGCGAAACCTTCGGCCTCGGCATGAACCTGCACAGCGGCGGCGAACTCGGCATCGCCACCGCCGCGCACCTCGCCGTCGTCTCCAGCACCCCGGTGCTCTCCCGGGCGATCGACAGCATGTACTACCTGCACGCCGACGACATCATCGAGCCGCTCCACCTGGAGAACGGCAGGCTGCGCGTGCCGACCGGCCCCGGTCTCGGCGTCACCGTGGACGAGGACAAGCTGCGGCACTACGCCGCCGTCAACGAGCGGGAAGGTGACCTGACCGGATGAACGAGCCGACGGTCAAGCAGCAGGTCCACACGCCCTCCGCCCCGCGCCCCGCAGGGGCCTACTCCCAAGGTGTGGTGGCAGGCGGATTCCTCTGGACGGCGGGCTTCGGCCCCCAGGACCCGGCCACCGGCGAGACCCCGGAGGGCGTCGCGGCACAGACCACCCAGGTACTGCGCAACATCGGCGCCGTGCTCGCCGAACACGGACTGACCATGCGGGACGTCGTCAAGGTCACCGCGCACCTGCAACACCTGCGACGGGACTTCCCGGAGTACGACGCCGCCTACCGCACCTTCTTCGAGGAGCCGTACCCCGTCCGCACCACCGTCGGCTCGGACCTGATGAACATCCTCGTCGAGATCGACGTAGTAGCCACCCTGCCCACCCACTGACGCCGACCTGTCCGTCGCCCACGTCGACCACCGAGCAGAGACCTGGCCCCGTGCGGGGGCACTGCGGCCGATTGGCAGTGCCCCCACCGGTCCACCAATGCGACAGAGCACCCACCGCGAAGGGCGAACAGCAGCGAGGTTGTCACGTCCCGGGCACCAGATCCGACATCGCGGACAGCGGAAGCGACGGGTTGGCGGCTGCGGCTTCCACCACTCGCCAATCGGTGTCGGTGAGCAACGTCGAGAGGGCCGACGGAGGCAGCGCCGGATGGCTCGCTGCTACGCGCTGTGCCTGGTTGTCTGCCAAGCAGGCGAGTAGCGCCGGGGCTGTCGCGTTGCGATGCCTGGCCACCTCGCGGAAGGATTTCTGCACCGGTGGTTCGTGCCGGGTCAAGTCCTCCAGCAAGGCTCCACTTGCGCCCGGGTTGGCCGCCACCTTGGCGACGACCTGGACTCCGTGCCGTTCGACCATTGCGCGCAACTGTGCTTCGGAGAGGCCCGGGTGGCCTGCGACGGACTTCACGACTTTCGCGTCGGGGTCGATGGCCAGCGCGTCGCGGATCTCGTCCGGTAGATCGCGTCGTTGGGCCAGGAGCATCCGTAGGGTCGGGTTCGGGGAATGAGCCAGATCCTCGACTTCGGCGGGAGTCGCCGCTGCTATCCGAGGCAGCAGAGTGGCGCCGATCTTGGTAGCGCCGGCCAGGTGACGGAGCACGTCGAGTGGCACGTGCGGGTTGTGCGCGAGCCTGCGCTGCACATCGTGACCGCGGTCGTCGGCCAGAACCGTCATGAGGGCGTCGTCCACCGCCGGATTCTCGGCAAGAGTGGCTCGGACACCGGGAACGGGGTCCGCGGCGAGTCGTCGGCACACCTCCGGGGGAAGATCCGGGCGGGCAGCGAGTGCCGAGCGCAGAAGAACTGATGGATGGTCGACGAAGCTCGACGCGGCTTCCGTGGGTGTCGCCCCATTCCGTAGTGCCGCCTGTTGCACGTCGTGGACGGTGGACTGATGAGAGCCGTCGCAGGCAGCTCCCGGCAGGAGATCGCAGTCCGGCCGCGGGCAGTTCTGATCGTGTGCGAACGGCGTTTCTTCGCGGTCGCAGACCAGACACCTCTGCGCGGGAGGCAACCCCGTGCCGGTGATCAGTGCTTCCAGGATCACCGGGGGTGTCGCCTCGTTGGCTGCCACCGCGCGGCGGACCTCGGCGTGAGGATGCTCCGCAAGCCTGCCGGCCACTTCCGGCGTGGCCCACCACGCGAGTTCTGTGACCACTCGTACGTCCCGGTCCGCCGCGAGCGTCTCCACCACATCGGACGGGAGGCCGGGGCAAGCAGCCAGCTTTTCCCGTCGTCCGACGACCGGGTCTGCGGCGAACAGGCGCGCCCACTCCGGGCTGCCACCACCTTCGTCCAACAGTGCCAGGGCCGCGTGTGGTTGTGCCATCGGGTCGATGTCAGTGGCCGTCAACCTGCCCTCGTACACGAGCCGAACGGCGCACTCCTCGTCGCGAGACGCCAACGCGACCGCCTGCGCATGGCTGAGGTCTGGGCGACCGGCGAGCTCCGCAGCGACCTCAGCGTCCGCGACCGCGATCAGCCGGTCGACCAACCCGGACGGCAGTGCCGTGTTGGCAGCGAGCCCGCACAGGATGTGGTGGACGTTGTTCACGGAGAGCATCCTGTCTCGGCCACGGCTCAGAAGCTCCTGGTTTTGCAGCCCCGGGGCTCACCTCTTCTTCACGCCCTCGTTCCAGATCAGCTTGGCGATGCTCGGCTTCACCGCCGTGGTGATGACGCCCATGGCCGTCCGGACGTACCGTCGCTCCGCCAAATCGAGCAGCATGCTCGCGGCGAGGTCGGCGCGGGCGGTGAAGACGCCGTCCGCGCTGTTCTCGGCGGTGTGGAAGTCCGTCACTGCCGGATGCTCGAAGAGGCCCGAGGGCCGGACGAGGGTCCAGTCGAGGTCTGTCCGGCGGATGACGGCTTCCATGCGGCGCATGTCCTCGTGGAGGGTGCGGCCGAGGCGTCGATTCACCAACGGGTCGAGCACATGGTTGAAGAAGTGCGCACCGGTGGGCCGCCAGTTCGGGTCGGCGATGCTGGAGCTGACGGCCAGCAGCCGCTTGATGCCGTGGCGTGCCATGGCCTCGGTGATGACGGTGGCGCTCGCCGAGTACGTGCTGATGGTCTCCTTGCTGAAGCGCGCGCCCAGCGCCGACAGGACGGCCTCGGTCCCGTCGACGGCGGCGTCGACGGCCGCCGGGTCGGTGGCATCGGCGACGGCCACGGTGAGCCCGGGCCGCCGAGGGAGTGAGCCGGGGCGGCGGGTCACCGCGACGACCTCGTGCCCGCCGGCGAGAGCCTGTTCGGTGAGGTGGCGGCCGGTCGGCCCGTTCGCGCCGAAGACTGCGATACGCATGGTGTCGGGCAATCCCTTCGTACGGATCTCGGAACGCCCTTGACGGTGCCGGTCACGAAACGCAAGCTCAATGCTGATGAATATCGC
Organism: Streptomyces sp. NPDC089424; assembly: GCF_044749345.1. Taxonomy (NCBI): domain Bacteria; kingdom Bacillati; phylum Actinomycetota; class Actinomycetes; order Kitasatosporales; family Streptomycetaceae; genus Streptomyces; species Streptomyces sp. NPDC089424. Next base: position 445,575 of record NZ_JBIVHU010000002.1, on the reverse strand, counting down.
CGTCGCCGCGCCTGCCCGCACCCGTGGCCGTGGCCGCCCCCGCGGCAACCCGCCGACCCGCGAGTCGATCGTCAGCGCGGCCCGCGCGCTGTTCCTGGAGCGCGGCTACAAGCGCACCACCGTCCGCGCGGTGGCCGGGGCCGCCGGGGTCGACCCGGCGCTGATCGCCTACCACTTCGGCTCGAAGAAGGGCCTGTTCGCGGACGTGATGCGATTCCAGTGCGCCCATGCGCTGGCGGCGGACGACGTCCTGGGCGGCGACCCGGCCACCCTCCCCGACCGGCTGATCGACGCGGTGACGGGCCTGTGGGAGGACGCCGACTTCCGTGAGCTGACCGCCCAGGGCGACGAGGCCGCCGACGTGATACGGGAATACCTCGAACGCGAGCTGCTGGCCCGGCTCGGTGAATTTCTCGGCGGCCGGGACGCGACCGCACGCGCCACGGCCGCAGTGACCGTCCTCGGTGGCCTCATCTACACGCGCTACCTCAATCCCCTCCCCACGCCCGCCGCCCTCACCCCGTCCGAGATCCGGCGCCTCCTCACCCCGGCGCTACGCGCGGCACTGACCCCGCGTCCGCCCGGGCACCGTTCCGGGAGGCCCGGCGGGGGCGGGTCAGCGTAGCCCGGCGAACAGGTCGTTCTCGGGTGTGGCTGCTCCGGTGGTGTCCCGGACTCGCAGGAAGGTCTCGACGCCCATCAGATCGGTGAACCGCTCCTTGCCCATTCTGAGGAAGAAGATGTTGTCGCCCTGACTGGCGTGTGCGGCGAGCGCGTCGAGCTTCTGGCCGGCGAACGCGGTGGTGTCGACCCAGGTGGTGATCTCCTCGTCGGGGAGTCCGATCTCGACCGTCGCGGTGTCCTCGGCCGTCGCAGTGTCATCGACGGTCTCGGCGGCCCCGGCGGTCGGCGTCGCGTCCGACGCCGGCTCGTCCGTCCCGAACTCGCGAATGGCCTGTTCGAAGCGCCGCATCATGGAGTGGGGTGCCGTCGTCCAGTACACCTTGGGTGTCAGCGTCGTCATGGCGAGCGCCGCCATGGTGATGCGGTGGGTCTGGATGTGGTCCGGATGGCCGTAGAAGCCGTTCTCGTCGTAGGTGACGACGACATCCGGCTGATAGCGGTGCAGGAGTTCTGCCAGTCGGGCGGCGCCCACTTCCACAGGGGTCTGCCAGAAGGATTCGGGGGCGTCGTTCGTCGGCCAGCCCATCATCCCGGAGTCGGCGTAGTCCAGGGTCTCCAGATGGCTTACGTTCAGGATTTCGCAGCTCGCCTTGAGTTCCTGACGTCGTATCAGGGCGACGGCCGCCGGATCGTGCCCGGGATCGCCTGGCTTGACCCCGCCCGGCCCGTCTCCACAGCCGCCGTCGGTGCACGTCACCAGGACCGTGCGGATGCCCTCGGCCGCGTATTGGGCGAGGACCCCTCCTGTGCCGGTGGCTTCGTCGTCTGGATGGGCGTGCACCGCCATGAGCGTCAAGGGGCGGTCATTCATGAAGCAGTCTCCTGTGTGAAAAGGCGTCGTACCGGGTCTGCAAAGAGTGCTGAGTGGTCCGGTCCCAGTATCGATTGCCGGACGCCCTGACGTGGCAGGGGCCCCAGGACGTCCGGATCTCCCAGGTCTTCCGTCGTTCAGCCCTCAGACGCAGACGAAACGGCCTGGAGGTAGGCGTCGTGGTACTTGCGCAGCCGGGGGGAGCGCACGGCGGGCAGCCCGATCAGGGTGTCGTCGAAGGCGTGGCGATGGGGTGTCAGCAGGTACCAGGGCCTCGGCGGCAGGGGGTAGTCGTCGTGAAGGACCCCTTCCGGGAGGCTCCCGGTCGCGGGCATCGGCGAGGTCTCACCCGGATGGGCGAGGTACGCCCAGACCCCGCTGTCGAGCGGCACCACGGGCCCCTCAAAGCCTGGCTCGCGCCAGGACGCCCCGGTGAGGGGATGACGCGGGACGAGGAGGATGTCGGGACGAGGCCGACGCGGTCTGATCCCCGGACCGGCCAGCCCTACGGACCTGGCTCCGGATCCGGCAGGGAGATGGCGACCGACGGCGTGGCCGAGCAAGTCGTCGAGGGGACCGGCAAGGAGACTCACCGGCCGGTCTTCCGTGGCGGCCACGAGATGGGCCAGTGCGACTCCGACGGCCGCCTCCCGGCGCCGGCTCCACGACCCGTCGGGCTCGACGGGTGGGACGCGATGCTCCGCGTGTTCCAGATCGTCCCAGTCCGGAGGAGGAGCGGCCGGGAGCCCCGAAGGGCGGCGTGTGACCGCGTCGGGTTCGAGCCACACCGTCTGCCACATTCCGCAGTCGTCCGTGCGCGTGGCCACCGCCCTCTCGCACCCCTGGCACGCCAGGTTGGGGCCGTCCCGGCCGTCCACACCCCGGCAGTAGCCGTCGCACTTCTCGGGGATCAGGCGCATGGACCGGGAGTCGCCGGGAGCGAGGACGATCCTGTTCCGCGCGCCGAAGGAGACGGAATACACCGGAGCGAACACTCCTTGCCGAGCAGCCGCATCCGCTCCGACCTCCTTCCACCGCAGCCAAGGCGGGCCGGTGGGCTGGGGATCGACGGCGTACGTCGCGGGCTCCATCAGCGGAGGATGCAGCTGCTCCCACCCTCCCAAACAAGCTCCTCCTCGGCCCGGTTTCACCGGGATCTTGCCTCGCGCGTAGCGGAGAATCCACCGGATTTGGAACGGCTCGGCGGGCGAGCCTGCGCAGGGGAGTGCGTGCTGTTCCTAAGCTGCCCGGGCGCACGATGCCCGCGCCGGTCCGGGCCGCCGGTGTACCACCGGAGACCGACGGGCGGATATCTCGGACAGCGAATGCGCTCATTGCTGCCCTTTGTTTGCCGGCCGCTTCGAATGCGCCCGTTTATCGAAGTTTGAGAACGCAGGACGGTTTGTGGAGAAGCCGATTGGACTGTGCCAACGGCATACCATATCTGGCCAATCTGCCCTGTGTGAAAGAGGTGCCTGGGTGACCGTGTCTGACGGTTTCACGCCCTTTCGTGCGCGCGCCCCGATCGGCTGACTGTCTCTCACATCCGTAGAGTCTCAGTCGCACCGTATCGCACGACAAACAGCCACCCTTGAGTTCCTTCAAGCGGCCGGATTCCTACGAGATAACCGGGCCGGCGGACCTCTTCCGCTCCACCCCTATTTCTCGATGCCGGTGGATTCCCCTACCTTACGGATTAATCCCGAAGGTCCACTTCCGGGATTTCCGCTCACCTAGGAGGAACAATGAGGCGTCCCCTTCGTGCTCGACTGGCCGCGGCGGCCGTCGCCGCGGTGGCGATCGGTGGCATGACCGTCGTGGCCGCGCCCGCGGCGCAGGCCACGCCCAGCGACTGCACGGCCTACCTGGCCGCTCTGGGCTTCTCCAGCACCGACACCAACCTCGCCTGCACGGTCGGTGGTTCCGGCCTGCCGGCCGACCGGCTCCTGTGCCGCGTTCTCCTCATGAACGTGTCGTCCGTCCCGCCGCTCATCGCCGACAACGCCTGCCGCCTCGCGGCGGCGTAAGCACCACAGCACCACAGCATCACCGCACCACCAGAACACCTGGGAGGAATTGACCGGAGAGTCTTCCTCCCAGGTCGTTCAGGTGTGCGGAATGAAAGAACCCCCGCATGCCCCCGCGCGCGCCCATAATGCGCCGGGGGCTACTGCTGCTGCTGGGCCCTGGGATTTCTCCGTCATGGCGATCCTGTAGCGCGAGTTGGCATTCCGAGGACAGTGCGCGGTGGTATTCCGCTTCCGTTCCGTCCTGGATGCGAAAGAGCGCAACGAGTGATCCTGCGTCCCCACCACTGCCGACATGCGGGCTCCGCTCTATAGAACTAGCATTTGAGAGTGGGAGCGGGTGAATCTCGCGCCTCAGTGTTGGATGTTCAAGCAGCCCTGATCGACATCGCACACCATACGGATCCCTCATGTCCCATCATCTCGACACCCCCCTCGCGGCTCAGAGCGGCCAGCTGTTCATCGATGACCTGTACGTCTTTCCTGGCGAGAACAGCACCGTCCTCGTCGTCGACGTCAACTCGAACATCACCGGCGCCTACGCCGAACCGGGCTTCCACCCCGAGGCGCGCTACGAGTTCAAAGCACACTTCGACGGCGCCGAGTTCGAGTCCCTGACCTACCGGTTCTCCTTCGCCGAACCCGACGCCGTCGGTCGTCAGGCCCTCCGCCTGCACATGCTGACCGGAGAAGAGGCGCGTGAGGACGCCGCCGACGGCGAAGTGCTGCTGGAAGGACGCACCGGCGAGACCGCCGAGGCCGACTCCACCCGGGTCTGGGCGGGGCGTATCGCCGACCCGTTCTACATCGACCTGTCATTGCTGGCCGTCGTCAATGGCGCAGTTGCCAAGGGGACCGCCGCTGACCTGTCGGCCTGGCACCCGCAGGAAGCCCGGAACAGCTTTGCCGGCACCACCGTCGAGACGATCGTGCTGGAGGTCTCGCACGAGCACGCGCAGTTGCGGCCAGGGGCCCGTGCCGGGGTGTGGTGCGCCACCAAGCTGGCCACGGACTCCGGTGGGTGGCGGCAGATCAACCGCGCGGGACACCCGATGATGTGGCCGATCTTCTGGCCCGACGACACGGACTTCTCCCACCCCGCCAACACCCGGCACCCCTCCGAGGACGCGGCGGCCGACGGCCGGCTCATCGCGGAGCAGGTCGCCGCCGTCGTGGCGGCGACCGGGACCTCGGCCGACCCCTCCGGCTACGGCCGGACCGTGGCACGGCAGCTGCTCCCCGACGTCCTGCCCTACGAGATCGGAACCCCTGCCAGCTTCGGTTTCGCCACCCGCAACGGCCGCACCCACGCCGACAACGCACCCGAGGCGATGCTGTCCCTCGTGACCAACACGGCCGTGCCCTCCGGACTCACCCCCGCAGTCGCCGGCGAGCAGCGGACCGACGCCTTCCCCTACGTGGTCCCCGCCTGAACCTCGCAGTCCAGGATCCGCCCGTCCACCGTTCCCACGACCAGCCGCTGTAGGTCCGCCCGGTACGCCGCGGACACCGGCGTGACCGGGTGGCCGTGGGCGCGCAGGGTGTGGCGGGCTCGCACCTCGCCCGTCGCCGTGTCCAGGACCTCCACCTCACCGGTGAGGTACACGACGTAGAGCCTCCGCTCGTCGCCGTCGAGATCGGCGAGCGGCTTGTCGGTGCCGTACACCCAGCGTGCTCCTCCGTCCGGCAGCCGACGGCTGACGACGTAGGTGCCCTCACGGGCTTCCCCGTAGGTGGCGCCCTGCTCGTACGATCGGCCCGCGTGGACGAGCGTGTGTGTCAGCTCGACGGCGGGGCCGTACGAGGGCCGGATTGCGGACTCAGGGTCCCAGCGCAACGGGAAGAGGGGGCGTGCAGCGGCGGGGCCGTGGGCGCCTGGTGGTTCGATGACGTGGATCCACGGCTCGTCGTCGCCCGGCCCGGGGCCGTCCACGTACAGCAGACGAGTGCTGTGTCTGACGCGCGGCGCCGGAACGTTGGAGTGGCCGGCGGCGATGTCGAGACGTGCCGCCTCCTGGTGCGTGGGGGGGAGGAGCACCGCGGCGTGTGTGCCGGGCCCTTGCGGGCGCAGGGCGAGCCAGCCTTCTTCCGTCGTGCACAGTGATGGGGCGGCCGGCACGTCCACGGAGTCCACCGCACGGCCGTCCGCCGTCGATATCCGCCGGACAGTGGTGGCGCGGTCGATGAGGCGACCCGCTTCCTCGTCGCGCCGGTAGCCCCGGTACGTCACCCACGCCGACATGTCGTCAGGGGTCGCCTCGACCCGGACGCTTCCCTCCCCGTCCGCAGGAAGAGCCCACCTCAGGGCGCCCGACGGATCCCAGCACTCGAGGTCCGTGTGCAGGCCGGTGGCGAGCACCCGGCCGTCGGCCAGCACCGCCAGGTCCCGCACCTGGGCCCGCCGCCGCCACCGTCCCTCCGTCAGCCGCGCGAGCGTGTCCTCCACGCGCGGGTCGTACAGGAGCCCGCTCTCGACCATCGGATGGCGCGCTTGATCGGGGTCGACCAGGCCGGCCGGAGCGGACAGCCAGTCGTCCGCCTCGACGGCCCACTCGAATCCCTTGCGGAAGCCGCCGTCCTTGTCCTCGGGGGACAGCAGCATCGCGAGCCTGCCGTCCTCCAGCCAGCGCAGATGGCGCACTTGGCGGCTCTTGCTCAGCAGGTTCGTCACGCGCCCGGTCTCCAGGTGCAGCAGGAGCAGCTGTCCCTCGAAGTCCCATGTGCCGTCGTAGCGGCCGGTGCCGACGGCGACGAGCGGCAGCTCGGGGTGCGGCTCGATGGCACACACGGAGTAGCGGGAGGGGACGATGTGGCGCGGACGGAGCGTGCCGGCGTCGTACACGCCGATCCGGTGGCCGAGCCAGTGGCCCGTACCGCGCCACATGACGTGCCCGAGGTCACCTGCCGCGACGACACAGTCGTGACGCGCGTCGGTCACCGCCCACACGGGCCGGCCGATCTCGGCGAACGGCCGGTCCCCGAGTATGCGGCGGACGGTCAGCTGATCCGGCACCACGATCTCCCCCACCCCAGGTGGCGCACAGTCTGCCAGTCACGGCGCTCCGGCCGCAGCCCCGCGACCCGTCCTGAAACGTGCCTTCGCAGACGCGATCACCCAGGCCAGGGAAATCGCAGCGAAGTCGGCCATGAAGGGATGACGAAGTCGTACATCGTGACGGGGTTCGCCGGCGTAAGAGTGCGTCCGGGAGCGTCTCCTGACGCGGCGCCAGCGCCGGGATCGAGGGCTGGTGGGCGCAACGGGCAGAGTTGCAGGCAAGATCGTATCGAGTGATACGGTTGCAGTCGTAACGATAATCGTGCAACTCGAGCAGGAGATGTTGTTCGTGGATGTCTATGAGGCGGTCGCCAGTCGACGGGCGGTACGCAGCTTCACCGATCGTCCCGTCTCCAGACAGGTGCTGGAACGCGTGATGTCGACCGCGGCGTGGGCCCCCTCCGCGTCGAACCTCCAGCCGTGGAACGCCTACGTGCTCACCGGCAGCCCCCTGGAGGAACTCAAGAAGCGTGCGGGGGAGCGGTTGGCCGCCGGCGATGAATGGGACGAACCCGAGTACGAGCAGTACCCGTCGGAACTCAAGTCGCCCTACTCCGAGCGTCGATCGGCCTTCGGCGAGCAGCGCTACGGTGCGCTCGGCATCCGTCGCGAGGATCTGGAAGCGCGTCAGAGGGCCGCATCGGCGAACTGGGAGTGCTTCGGTGCTCCCGCCGCACTGTTCTGCTACATCGACCGCACCCTCGGGCGACCGCAGTGGTCCGATGTTGGCATGTTCCTGCAAAGCGTGATGCTGTTGCTGCGCAGCGAAGGGCTGCACAGTTGTGCGCAGATGGCGTGGGCGAAGTTCCACAAGACGGTCGCAGAGGTCGTGTCCCCGCCCGACGACCAGATGCTCTTCTGCGGCATGTCGATCGGATTCGAGGAGCCGACGGCATGCGACCCGCGAACGGGCCGCGCGGAACTCACGGAAACGGTCACCTTCATCGACGGCTGAGACAGTGATCAGGGCAACGGGTGTGTCGCTGCCGGCCGCTATCATGCGAGCCATGGAATGTTTCGCCGCCGCGCGTACCCGTCTCTGAGGGACCCGCTCACCGCCGACTGACGGACTGAGCGGGCCGGTCATGCCCTGTTCTCCCTCAGCCTGAAAGGCACACTTCCATGCCCATTCGCGCGTTCGTCCCGGACGACCTTGCGACCCTCATCGGACTGACCATCGAGACGTTCCGACCCTTCTACGAGGACTCCTTCCGGCCTCTGGTGGGTGACGTCGTCTTCACCGGCCTGCACGACGACTGGCGCGGCGACTACCGCAAGCAGATCACCGAACTCCATGCCCCCGAGCGGCACGCCTACGTCGCGGTCGCCGAATCCGACGAAGGCATCGTCGGCTACGTGGCGTGGAGCGTCGAGCCGACCCGCGGAACCGGCAGCGTCACGCACCTCGCCGTCGCGGCCGGACAGCGCCAACACGGCCTCGGTACTGAACTCTGCGAGCACGCCTTCGCGCAGATGCGGACGCTCGGAGCCCGGTCGGTCGAGATCGGGACCGGAGGGGACGCCTTCCACGCGCCCGCCCGAGCACTGTACGAGAGTCTCGGCTGCACCCCGTTCCCGGTGACCTACTACTACCGGGAGCTCTGACCCGGCACGGGCCCCGATCCGAGACCGCTCCGGGGCAGGCATGTGCGCATGCCTGCCCCGGAGCGGAAGAGTGCCCGCCTGCGTCCCGCACAGGCTTCACTTGGCGGCTGCGTCGAAGCGGTCCCGGTTCCGGCTGATCTCGTCGTGGTGGAGGCCGGCCCAGTCGATCAGTGACACCACGATGTCGTGCAGAGTCCCGCCGAGCGGGGTGAGGTCGTACTCCACCCGCGGCGGCACTTCGGCGTACGCGGTACGGGTGATCAGTCCGTCGCGATGCAAGTGCCGCAGGGTGAGGGTCAGCATGCGCTGGGAAATGCCGGGGACGCGGCGCAGCAGGTCGGTGTAACGCAAAGCTCCGTCGTTCAGGGCGGCGATCACGAGCGCGCTCCACTTGTCGCCGGCCCGGTCCATGATCTGCCGGATGATCGCCCTGTTCTCCGGTGGCCAGCGGGCGCAGGGACCCGATGGCACGACGGTGTCCGTCTTGGCCGTGACGTCCTCCGCGGTGGCGTCCATGGCGCACATCCCCTTCCGGTTGCACACACCCATGTGCCTTATGTACGGCCTCCCATACTGGCCCATGATGGCGTTACGCCCAAGACGTAAGAACTGGAGGTGCCACCCGTTGAAGGTGGAAATCTGGTCCGATCTCACCTGCCCGTGGTGCGGTCTGGGGAGCCATCGTCTCGACAGGGCTCTGGAGCGGTTCGCCCACGGCGACGACATCGAGCTCATCCACCGCTCCTTCCCCCTGGACCCCGATCTGCCGAGCAGCCCGGCGGTGCCCACCCGGGAGCTGCTGAAGCAGAAGTACGGGATGGACGACGCGCAGGCGGAGGCCGCCACCCGCCGGGTCGAGGCGCTGGCCGAGCGTGAAGGGCTGAGGCCGTACGTCGTCCTGGACAACAAGAAGGCCAACACCCAGCTGGCCCATGAGTTCCTCGCCCATGCCACCACCCGGGGCAAGCACAGGGAGGCCTGGCACCTGGGCTTTCGCGCCTACTTCGGCGAGGCCCGCTCGCTGTTCGACATGGACGCCCTGCTCGAACTGAGCGACGAACTCGGGCTGGACCGCAGTGAGACCCGACAGGCCCTCACCGACCGCCGTTACCGGCAGCAGGTCCAGGACGAGACCCGCCGCGCCAAGGAACTCGGCGCCCGCGGGGTGCCGTTCCTCGTCATCGACGGGCAGTACGCCATCGCCGGCGCCCAGGACACCGACACCCTCCTCGGCGCTTTCCAGCACGTGTGGGACGCCAGCCACTCACCGCTCGTCTCGACCCTGGTCGAAGACGCCGACGAGGTCTGCGGCCCGGACGGATGCGCGGTGCCCGGCGATCACGCCGCACGTCACTGACCCGGCTTCGGCCCCTCCGCAGCCCTCACAGCCCTACGGGCCGCAAACGAAGCGCGGCCCTTCCTCCCTCTCCCTCACCCCGCACGACAGGAATCACTCGTCATGTCCTACCTGCTGCACGTCGACTCCTCCTCCCTCGGCACGGCTTCGGTCTCCCGCCAGGTCGCCGACTCCTTCCGGGACGCCTGGACGGGCGAGGTCGTCCATCGTGACCTGGCCTCCCGCCCCGTGCCGCACCTGAGCGCCGCGGCCATCTCCGCCCAGTCGACGGACCCCGCCCAGCGCACCGCGGAGCAGGCCGAGGCGGCCGGCGTTCAGGATGAACTCATCGCCGAATTCCTCGGGGCGAGCGCCTACCTGTTCACCGTGCCGATGTACAACCGCACGATGCCCTCGGTGTTCAAGGCCTGGCTCGACCAGGTCATCGTCGTCGGCCGGACCATCAGCCGCACCGGCGCCGCGCCCGCCGCCGGCCGCCCGGCCGTGCTGATCTCGGCCCGGGGCGGCGGCTACGGCCCCGGCACCCCCAACCACGGCAAGGACTTCCTCGTCCCGACCCTGGAGTCCGTGCTGGGCGACGCCGAATACCTCAGCCTCGACGTCACCACCCTCGTCGCCGAGCTGACCAAGGCGCCCGTCGTGCCGGCGCTCGCCCACCTCATCCCGGTCCATGAGGCCTCCCTGGCCAACGCCCACGAGCAGGCCCGCCTGCAGGCCGAGAAGATAGGCCAGCAGCTCACCGCCTGACTCACCCGGCACGACCGCCGTGGTGGGGGCGCGACGGCCCCACCACGGCGGTCCTCGCAGCAAGAGTCTTGTGGGGCCGCCGACCGATGAGTTGTGGGTCGTCCCGGGGTCAGACGTCAGAAGCAGCAGGACCACTGGCGAACCGACGCGCTCGTACCCGGAGGAGACGCATGGCACAGCTCATCTACTCGATGGTCACCTCGCTCGACGGCTACGCCGAGGCCGCGGAGGGCGACCTCGGCACCGGAGCCGAGGATCCGGAGGTCCATACCTTCATCAACGACCTCTTCCGCCCCGTAGGCACGTACCTCTACGGCCGGCGGATGTACGAGACGATGGTGTACTGGGAGACCGCCCACACCGAGCCCGACCAGCCGCCGCACATCCTGCAGTACGCCCGCGACTGGCAGGCGGCGGAGAAGATCGTGTACTCCACGACGCTCGAATCCGTGTCGAGCGCCAAGACCCGGATCGAGCGGAGCTTCGACCCGGACGCGGTGCGCAAACTCAAGGCCGAGGCCGACCACGACCTCACCGTGGACGGTCCGAACCTCGCGGCCCAGGCGATCGCGGCCGGCCTGGTGGACGAGTACCACCTGTTCATCACCACGAGCGTGGTCGGCGGCGGCAAACGGTTCTTCCCCGACGGCCTGCGCCTCGATCTCGAGCTGGTGGACAAGCGTGCCTTCGACAGCGGACTGATCTACGCCCGCTACCGCACGCGCTGAGACGCCCCCACGTGCATGCGCCGGCTCACCCGGTGGTCATGCCCGGAGGGCGTCTCGGCGACGGTCAACCGATGTTCTTCAGGTGCGACCAGTCGTTGTGGAACGTGAATCCGCCGCTCGCCGGTGGCATCGGCGACTGCACTTCGATCCAGCACAGCGGTTCCGTGCCGAGGGCGGCGAAACCGTGCGATGCGCCGACAGGGGCGAAGACGAGGTCGCCGGCGCCTGCCAGGTCCTGCTCGCCGTCGCAGAAGGCCCGAGCCTCACCGGAGATCAGGTAGTAGATCTCCTCGAACGGATGGAAGTGCTCCTTCGCCGTCTTGAGGGGGGCGTCGTTCACGGTCCCAGGCGTGAACTGCACGATGAACATGGCGTGGTGCCGCGCGCCGAGGAGGTCGTCCACCATCATGCGGATCTGGACGTTCTGCACGTTGGCGCCGTGGTACCCCGGCATCGAGATCGAACCGGGCGGTGCCATGTCCGCCTGGTCGAAGTGACCGACATACGGCTTGGTGGGGTCCAGCTCGTCGACGGGCACCCCGTGCGTCGGCACCTGTGTCTCGTCGGCCGCGAACACCCCCCACGTCCCCCTGCCGTCGATGGGCCGCGGCTGAGGAGCGTGCACGCGGAGCATGCGTACACGCTGGTCGGTCGGGTTGCTCCAGGCGTGCCCGACGGCGTAGGGCACGAGGCCGAAGTCATGGGGAACCAAGGCGTACTGGTGGTCGGCGACCGCGAGCAGCGGGGCGCCTTCCAGGACGAAGAAGGACTCCTCGAACGGGTGCCGGTGGCCGATGACGTGACCGCCGGGTTCGATTTCGACAAGGGCGATGGACAGATGGCCGGCGCCGTGGTCCGGCCCGAGGACGGGCGCCACGCTGACGCCCTTTCCCGGTTCGCTCGGATGCGACTCAAGGAACTGAAGTCCGTCTCCGCGGTGGATGCTCATAGTCCGAGGAGCGCGTGGTACCTCGACCGGCTGCTTCATCGTCACCTTCCCCTGCTCAGCTTGATGCTGTACGACTGTCCACAACGGCTGTTAGCCGAGGGAAAATCGCAGGTGAGGCGCCGACTACGGCTGGTCGTTCCCTGAAGGGTGCCGACTGGTGGCCTGGGGTGGTGTGGGTGCTGCCTGCTGGCACGTTCCACACAGCTCGTGCCGTCCGTCGTAGGTGACGACGGTTCCCCAGCCGAGGCAGTGTTCGCAGCGCTGGGCTTCTGACAGATCGGGATGAGGGGGCACAGGGAGGTGGGGGGAGCGGGATCCCTGGGTCATGCGGCGTGTAACTCCTCGGCGGTCGCATTCCTCAGACGTAACGCGACCAGTCTGTGGCAAAAGTCCTATTTTGTATAGAGGGGTGGCGTGGAGCGGATCGCATCGGGCATGCGCGGAGTCCGAAGCCCGCTGGAGAAGGGTGGTCCGTGCCGTGTCCACGAATGGTGCCTGGCGGATCCGACGCGCCGATCCCGACGAGGCCGCAGGGCTTGAGCGGCTCCAGGAGCGGTCGTCGACGCACTGGGGGTACCCACCGGGATACTTCGACTGGGCGGGCGACGCTCGGGCGATTCCAGAGGCCTACGTCCGGATCAACCCGGTCTTCGTGCTGGAGCAGGAGGGCGGCAGAGTCCTTGGCTTCTACGCTTTCACCGAGGAGGGCGGCGACCTGTTCCTGGACAAGCTCTTCGTCGACGCCGACCAGATCGGCAAGGGATACGGCAAGCTGCTCTGGCGGCACGCGATCCACACCGCGGGTGAGCTCGGGCGATCCGACTTCATCGTCGCTTCGGATCCGAACGCCGCTCCGTTCTACGCGGCCATGGGGGCCGTCGAGTACGCGACGAAGCCGACGGCCGAGCCGTCCTGGACTCTGCACATGTTCCGCCACACCCTTTCAAGCTCATTCCCTCTCAGGGCGGGCAGGAGGTCAGAAAGCGGAGATGATCGAACCATCCGGTGATGTTTCAGGCGACCCCTGCTCCTGAAGAACGTCCATGGTTCGCAGGCGCGCCGCGTCCTGACCCGGGGGTGCACCGAACATTCGCCGGTATTCCCTGCTGAACTGCGAAGGGCTTTCGTACCCCACGGCGTAGCTGATTGCCGCAATGTCACGTGGCGATGCCATGAGCTTGATACGCGCCTTTTGCAGCCGGAGCTGTTTTTGGTATTGCAGGGGACTCATCGAGGTCACTGCCCGGAAATTCCGGTTGAGTGACGAAACGCTCAATCCCACTTCGGTGGCGAGGTCGTCGATGCGGATCATCTCGTCGTAATGCGTCTTGATCCATGCGATGGCACGGGCGACGAGCGTCGTGCGGCTGTCGGCCAGGCCGACCTGTCTGATCATGGCGCCTTGGGGACCGTTCAGCAGTCGCCAGTGGATCTCGCGTCGGAGGCCGGGTGCCAGTACCGGAATGTCATGGGGCTCGTCCAGCAGGCGGAGCAGCCGGACGACGGCGTCGAGCAGTCTGTCGTCGGCGTCGCTGGTCGCCACGCCCGGCCCCGTGTGCGGACGGACGGTGGTCGGGCCGGCTTCCAGCAGCAGCTGGGCGATGATCGCCGGCCGCAGGGGGAGCCCGAACGCGAGATACGGCTCGCTGGGTGTGGCGCGGGTGATGTGCGAGGTCAGGGGCAGGTCGACGGTTGCCACCAGGTACTGACCGGCGTGGTAGTCGAAGACGTGGTCGCCGAGAATCGAGCGCTTGGCTCCCTGCACCGTCAGCGCGATCATGGGCTCGGTGACCGAGCCCAGTGGTTCGGTCGCACGCTCGGTCGAGAAGACCGCCATCTGCTGGATCCAGACCGGACGGGGGCTTCCCGCGGCCAGTCGTGTGATCCGGTGCTGAATTTCCTTGAGCTGCTGCACCATGCCAGACAACCACGTGCGGGTCGGCGCGGCCGGCACGATGCGGGCGGGGTTGCGCGGATCGTGCAGTCATCCGCGTCCATCGGTCTAGGAGGACATCGGGCCGCGGGGTCGAATGGAGAGGTACCCGGGAGGGCGGTCGCAGCGTCCGTCCTCGCACATTTCCCGCCTGAGAGGTCGCACCATGTCGCTCGATTCCTATGTGACGCTCGGACGTTCCGGACTGCGCATCAGCCCGTTCACGTTGGGCACCATGACTTTTGGGGAGGACCACGGATGGGGCAGCAGCCCGGGAGAGTCCAAGGGCATTCTCGCGGCATATCTCGATCGGGGCGGAAACTCGATCGACACGGCCAACATCTACACCAACGGACATTCCGAAAAGATCATCGGTGACTATTTCGCCGACCGGCCCGGACTGCGCGACCGGGTGGTGATCGGCACGAAGTTCTTCGGGAACCTCTACGAGAAGGACCCGAACGGCGGCGGACCAGGCCGCAAGGCCGTCGTGCAACAGCTGGAGAATTCGCTTCGGCGCCTGCGGACCGACTACGTCGACATCTACTGGTTGCACAACTTCGACCCCTCCACGCCGACCGAGGAGACGCTCCGTGCGCTGGATGACCTGGTCGCCGAGGGCAAGGTGCGGTACGTCGGGTTCTCCGACGTACCGGCGTGGGCGACCGCGGAGGCGGCCACCGTCGCGCGGTTCCGCGGGTGGGCCCCGATCATCGCGCTGCAGGTGGAGTACTCCCTGCTCGAACGTACCTCGGAGGGCGAACTGATCCCGATGGCCCAGGCCCTGGGCATGGGAGTGCTGCCCTGGGGGCCACTGAGGAGCGGCTTCCTGTCCGGCAAGTACTCCAGCTCCGCCACGGGACCGGTGGACACCGCACGTACGCAACTGGTCGGCGCCCCGAGCGAAGCCGACTACGTCGTGATCGACGCGCTCAACGCCGTCGCCCGCGAGGTGGGCGCAAGCCCTGCCGCCGTGGCGCTGGCCTGGGTGCGGGACCGTCCCGGAATCACCTCCACCTTGGTCGGCGCCCGCCGCTTGGAGCAGTTCGAAGCCAATCTGCGGGCCCTCGACGTGACCTTGACCGACGCCCAGCGCGTGGCACTGGACGAGGTCTCCGCTCCCGCGCTGAACTTCCCCGCCGAGAACAACAGGACGCTGGCTCCGATGCTCCAGTTCGGCGGCGCCACCGTGGACGGCCGGCCTGCGACGGTCTCCCCGCTCCTGCGGGCCAGCAGCGCCCGCTACTGAACACCAGGCAACAACGGAAAGGACGGACACGTCACTGCGGTCCGTCGGCAAGACCGCCCTGGTCACGGTCTCGGGTCGCACGGCGCTCGTGCCACCGCTCGACGCGCGCCCGGGGCGCGGGCTGCGCATCGTGGAGGCGCTGGCGAGCCGGTGGGAGGTGCTGGACCGGGTGCCGGTGGCCAAGACCGTACGCGCGGAGCTGGACCTTTCGCACTGAACGGACGTTCGGTCGCCGGGGCCTTGTGCAGGGTTGGCCTGTCCATGACGATGAAGCGCCCGTTCATCGTTTCGGAAGGGACTTTCCATGCCCGAGCAGTCCGCTGGAATGCCGCGTAGAAGGACCGTTCTCACCTCGGCCGCCGGGACGGCCGCCGCCGTACCCCTGATCGCCTCCGCCGGGCAGGCCGCCGCCGCGCCCCGCGAAGGCGGTCCGGGGCACGGCGGCGGGGCCGCGACCACGCAGGCGCCCGGCCGGGAGTTGCGCACGCTGCTCAAGGAGATCGACGCGGACCGGATCGAGGCGACCGTCCGGCGTCTCGCGGCGTTCGGGACCCGGCACACGCTGTCGGTTCAGGACGACCCCAAGCGCGGAATCGGCGCCGCGCGCGACTGGATCCTGGCCGAGATGAGGAAGTACGCGGCGGTGTCCGGGGGCCGGATGACCGCCGAACTCCAGTCGTACATCCAGGAACCCGCCTCGCGTATCCCGGTGGCGACGCGGATCACCAACGTGGTCGCCACGCTGCGCGGTTCGGTCGACCCCGACCGGGTGTACGTCGTCGCCGGGCATTACGACTCGCGGGCCACCGACGTCATGGACGCGACCAGCGACGCGCCCGGCGCCGATGACGACGCGTCAGGTGTGGCGCTCGTCATGGAGCTGGCACGGGTGATGGCCAAGCGGCGCCCGGCGGCGACGATCGTGTTCATGGCGGTCGCCGGTGAGGAACAGGGGCTGTACGGATCGGGTTACGCCGCCGAGCAGTTCAAGGCGGCGGGGGTGGATGTCCAGGGCATGTTCACCAACGACATCATCGGCAGCTCGCGCGCTGACGACGGCACCAAGGACCCGTACACGGTACGCCTGTTCACGGAGGGCGTGCCGACGTCCGAGACCCCGGCACAGGCCAACATCCGCCGCTCCGTGGGTGGCGAGAACGACTCGGCGACCCGGCAGCTCGCCCGTTTCGTCAGCGACGTCGGGAGCAACGACGCGACCGGCATGAAGGTCCGCGTGGTCTACCGGCGCGACCGCTATCTGCGGGGCGGCGACCACATCCCGTTCCTCGAACGGGGCTACCCGGCGGCCCGGTTCACCGAACCGGCCGAGGACTTCGCGCACCAGCACCAGGACGTACGGGTGGAGGACGGCAAGCAGTACGGCGACCTGCCCGAGTTCTGCGACTTCGACTACATCGCCCGCGTGACGCGGGTGAACGGCGCGGTGCTGTGGACCCTGGCGCAGGCCCCGGGGACGCCGCGCGAGGTCCGCATCGTCACGAGCAACCTCACCAACGACACCGAGCTGAAATGGGCGCTCGGCACGGAGCCGGACCTGGCGGGCTACGAGGTGGTGTGGCGCGAGACCACCGAGGCCGAGTGGACACATGTGATCAAGGTCGGCCTCACGACCACGCACACGGTGGACCTGTCCAAGGACAACGTCTTCTTCGGCGTACGGGCGGTCAATCGCGACGGCAAGCGGAGCCCCGTCGCCTTCCCGCTGCCGGGTAACTGACGGACCCCGCCGCCCGCTCCGCCGAGGCGGGGAGCACGCCGCGCCGGGCGGGCGGCGGGGGCCAGGCGGTCGCCGGCTGCGGCACATATATCTGGGCAGAGCACGTCAGTCAGCTGCGGCGTTCTCGGCCTCCCGGCGCAGCAGGTCGCCTGGCTGGCACTTGAGTACCTCGTAGAGCGCGGTGAGGGTCGCGAAGCGCACCGCCTTGGCGCGGCCGTTCTTGAGTACCGCCAGGTTGGCGGGTGTGATCCCTACGCGGTCCGCGAGCTCGCCCACGGAAATCTTCCGCCTCGCCAGCATCACGTCGATGTCGACGGCGATCGGCATCAGATCACCTCGTCCAACTCTGCCTGCATCTGTGCCGCTTCGACGTTGCGCGCGACAGCCTGGGCGAGCAGCATCCGCAGCACGCGCACGATGAGCGCGACCCCCAGGATGGCCATGCCGACCCCGCCCATGATGACGGTGACGCCCGGGTCGTCCCGCTGACCCGGCGCATTGATGGCGGTGACCGCGAACCACACGAGGGCAGCCGCCACGATCGCGCCGGTCACGCCGTCCACGTACCGGAAGGCGGCGTGGGAGAACACGGTTCCGTGTCGCACCATCGTCACCAGCCGCCATACGCAGACCAGGGCGACCTGGACCGACATCATGCCCAGGATCGTGAGCACGCGGAACCCGGTCAGCGGGAGCGTCCCGTCCTCCGGGTCGCTCCCGCTGACCAAGGTCCACACCATCAATGCCTGCACGAACACGGTGCCGGCGAGCACCACCACGAGCAGGACGCGCAGCGCACGCACGGTCAGCTTTCCCATGACCCATCCTTCCATCGAACTGCGATTGAAATCTATCGAGATTCGATAGATCGGGCAAGGGAGGGGCTGGAGAGTGCTGCCGGGCAACGGCTGTGATGCCGGCCGGACCCGGACGGATCGTTGCAGCGGGGGTGGGGAAACGGGCGCGGGCCGCCACGGCGGTGCGCCGTGGCGGCCCGGTCGCTGGTGCCGTGTGCGCCGTGCGAGGTCAGAGGTACTTGTCGTAGAAGGGGATCAGTGCGTCGAGGGCCTGCTGGGTGGCCTCGGGCTTCCAGTACAGGTCGTAGTGGGACTGCCCCGGCACCACCAGGAGATCCTTCTGCGCGGAACGGGCTCGGTCGAGCAGGTCGAACCCGTCACGGTAGGAGCCGAACTCACCGGGGACGCCGCCGACGACGATCTGCAGCGGCTGGGTGAGCAACTGCTCGGCGAGGTGGAAGGCGTCGTAGCCGATCGCGGGGCCGGCGTGCGAGAACAGCGATCGGTTCACTCCGTGGGGCTGCTGCCCACGCGGGGAGCGGTAGTACTTGGTCGCCTCCACCATGTCGAGTCCGGTGATGCCCAGTTCCTCCGCCATCTGCGGCGACGAGGGCAGAACGTCGTCGACCCGCGGCTCGGCGCCCCGGGCCTCGGCGGTGCGCTGCGCGGCGATGGCGTCCAGCGTCCTGATCGCCGAGTCCGGGGTCAGGTCGCCCTCGCGCATCAGCCGGCCGTAATTGACCGCCGCGACGGTGCCCACCGCCTTGAACCGGCGTTCGGTCATGGCCGCGGTCACGGCGTAGCCGCCACCGCCGCAGATGCCCAGCACGCCGATGCGGTCCTCATCGACGTGATCGAGGGTGACCAGGTAGTCCACGGCGCAGCGGAAGTCCTCGACACGGAGGCCGGGGTCCTCGATGTAGCGAGGTTCGCCTCCGCTGGCGCCCTGGTGGCCGGCGTCGAACGCGAGCACGACGTAGCCCTGCCCGGCCAGAGCCTTGCCGTAGATGCCGCCGGAGGTCTGTTCCTTGCAACTGCCGATGGGATGGGCGCTGACGATCGCGGGATACCTGCGGGAGGGGTCGAAATCGTCCGGCAGGTGGAGATCGGCGGCGATGTCCAGGTTCTTGTTCTTGAAGGTCACGGTCTGCATGCGAAGAGCCCTGTTCCGGTGGCTGATGGTTGATCTTTTCCTGGTGCCGGCGGAAGGGAATCCGCTCGGCACATATGCAGACTGGCATCCATGTCCGCAGGTCAAAAGTGGAGAGAACCTGCATAGGAGGAAACCTTCCTACCCACGATCGCGCGACGGCCTGGGACACTGGTTCCATGACCGGCGACAAAGCACATCGCAGTGAATTGGGCGACTTCCTCAAGGCCAGGCGTGCGGAGTTGCTCCCTCACACGGTCGGACTGCCCGACACCGGTCGGCCCCGGCGGGTGCCGGGTCTGCGGCGGGAGGAGGTCGCACAGCTCGCCTCGATCAGCACCGACTACTACACCCGTCTCGAACAGGGCAATCTCCCGGCATCCGCCCACGTCCTGGCGGCCCTTGCACGTGCCCTGCGGCTGGACGAGGACCAGCGGACGTACTTGTACAGCCTGGCCGGCAAGGACGCGGCGAGGCCCCGTCGCCGCACCTCACAGCGCGTCCGCCCCTCCTGGCAGCGGCTGCTCGCCCAGCTCACCGAATCGTCCGCCCTTGTCCTGGGCCGGTACATGGACATTTTGGCGTGGAATTCCGTGGCAGCCGCATTGGTGACCGATTTCTCGAAGATTCCCGCCGCGCAGCGGAATTACGTCCGCCTCGCTTTTCTCGATCCCGCGGTACGAAGCCTCTTCGACGACTGGGAGACGATCGGGCGCGACTGTGTGGCGTTCTTGCGTATGGAAGCCGCGCAATTCCCGGCCGACTCCCGCCTGACCTCCTTGGTCGGGGAGCTGTCCGTGCAGGACGCGGACTTCCGGCGCTGGTGGGCCTCGCACGACGTGGCGCTCCGGACCGGTGGCACCAAGCTCCTGCACCACCCCGTCGCCGGTGACCTCGCGCTGGACTGGGAGATCCTCACCAGTGCGACCGACCCCGACCAGCAGCTCTTGCTCATGACCGCCGAACCCGGCAGTCCCTCCCACCAGGCGCTGAGCTTCCTCACCTCATGGACGGAAGCCCGCTCCGGCGCTGACAAGGCACAACGGTGACGGTCAGGGCTTGAAGTCAGAGCTTGAGGGATGACGGTCAGCGCTTGAAGTCCGTCTCCGTGACGCTCGTCCGCAGCGCTCGGCCGCTCTCCCAGCTGTTGGCGCCCGGTGCGACCGTCGGGACGGCGATGTCCGACCGGTTCTGCCGCTTGCGGGACGTCGAGATGCCGAGCCTGTCGTCCCGGGCTCGGATCATCTCGTCCCGGGCCTGCCCGTCCTCGGTGAAGCCCATCATCAGCTGCGGAATCCCGTAGGGGAAGTCGTCGCGGTCGTACTGCCACGTGTGGAACGTCTTCCCGTAGGTGCTCACGAGATCCTCGAAGTAGGCGTGCTCGGCCATGTCGGGGATACCGGGAGCGGTGAGGCTGCCCGACTTCACCTCGTAGTGGTGGCTGTGCCACAGCCGCTTCTCGTCCTCCGGCAGGCTGCGGAAACGCTCCTCGCTGACGATGTACTCGATGCCGATCAGACGGGCGTCGGGTGCGTTGCGGTCGAAGATCACACACTGGTGCAGGTCGTGCTGGAGATGGATGCAGAAGTGCGTGGCTTCGACCTGCCGGCCCATGTCGTCGGCGTACATGTGGAAGCCGTTGAGGTAGGTGCTCATCGCGTCGAGCGGGTACTTCGGCTGGATCGCGCCGGCTGCCAGGTCCAGGGCGCGGTGCTTGAGCGGATGTCCCTGGCCGATCTTGCTGATCGTCGCGGCCTTGCGACCGAACAAAAGCCCGGCGGCAGCTGTCAGGCCTGCCGCGGCACCGATGGCGACGCTGCCGGCCGACCGCCGCGCGAAGCCAGGTGAGCGGTGCGTGACCTGTGTGAATGCCATGAGCGGCGAGTGCCCCTGCGTGCGGGGCCGTAACGGACGCCAGACGCTCGGGTGACCCTCCTGCGCACCCTCCCTGGGACAGGGCCTCGCCGACGTCCCTCCACGGGTCTGCGAGATCTGTGACACGGAGCCCCCGAGGCGTGCCCGCTACTCGGCGGGATCCTCCCGGGAATGCCGGACCGCACGCTTCAGAGCCGTCTCCAAGTCGTAGCGGGACTCACCGGTCGCAGCGGCATGATCGGTGATCGCGGTCTGCGCCGCCTTCGCCGCTTCCCGCCAGACCGCACGCTGCGCGTCGTACTCGGCGCCGTGGAGCCCGGCGAGCCTCGCGCGCTGCTCTTCAGCCGCGCGCTCCAGCGCAATGAGATCCTCGGGGATGTCCACGAGTAGATCGTATTTCGACGGGTGCGGGTGCGCTCGTGTCGTCGGGCGGCGGGGAGGGCGGCCGGGCACGGAGGGCTCTCGGCCCGTGCACCAAAAATGCCATTCGTACCTTTCAGGCGAATAATGCTCTGATGGACGTAATTTTCGAACCGTCGGTGTATCCGCCGCTCGCCCTGGGCTTCTTCGGTCTGGCAACCGGATACCTGATCTGGGGCTCCCAGGAACTGTTCGGCTGGCCCCAAAGAGACGAGCGGGTCGACCGGGCGATGGGCGTCTGGGGCATCTGGCTTCCGGGGTTCTGTCAGTTCCTCGCGGGTGTCATCCTCTTCGTGGGCCTCACCTGGTTCGAGGTCTTCAAGGAGCCGCCGCTCTACATGGCGGCGCTGGCCTTCTCGGCGTACGGCATCCACTGGTTCGCACTCGGCTGGGACCGGTACCGCGGCAACGACGCACGCGTGAACGCCGGTGTCGGCGTGGCCTACATGGTGCTGTCGGCCCTCGGCGCGACGGTGTTCTTCGCGGCGGACGACTGGCCCGTGGGCCTCGTCTTCGTCGGGCTCTTCTGCGTCTATCTCAGCAAGTTCGTCGCGTCGCTCGGCGTGCCCGTTGCTGAGCGTGTGATGGGACTGTTCCGCCTGCTGACCGCCGTCTGGTTGCTGTACCTCACCTTCGCCGTGGTGGTCAATTTCACCCTCGGGTACGACTGGCCCACGTAGCGCGCGAGGGGTCCTCCACCGGGCTGCACGCGCGGCAGGCGGGCTTCTATTCGGGAGTCCCGCGCACGGCTGATCTGTCGTCGCGGCGAGCCAGCAGTCCGCTGGCGGTCACCGCCGTCGTGCGGCGCACCAGGTCCGTGAAGTCCACACGCATGGAGGCGAGTTCGGGGTCGGAGGCGTACGCCGCCAGCATCGCTTCCGAGGGGCGGCTGCACTGCCATGCCGACATGGCCATCAGAAGGGTCGTCTCCACCAGTGCGACGGCCCCCTCGGTACCGAGTTCCGGAAGGTGGCGCTGCACGAGCTGGACCACGTCCTGCAGCACACGGCGGGCAGCGTATTTGTGACGGATGCCCACCTCGGTCGAGATGTTGTGCTCCAGCACCGAGCCCTGCGCACTCAGCAGGTCGCACAGCACGGGCC
Source organism: Streptomyces sp. NPDC089424 (assembly GCF_044749345.1). NCBI lineage: Bacteria > Bacillati > Actinomycetota > Actinomycetes > Kitasatosporales > Streptomycetaceae > Streptomyces > Streptomyces sp. NPDC089424. The sequence continues at coordinate 423,347 of NZ_JBIVHU010000002.1, read as the reverse complement.
GTCGCGCCATCGAGGTGGCCAGGATGTCGGCCAACCGGTCCCCGCGCTCCTGCTCCGTGCCTTCGCCGGACGGCTGCGCCTGTGCCAGTTCGGCGATCCAGCTCTGGATCTCGGTGTCGAGCAGTTCGAGCAGAACCGCTTCGCGTGACTCGAAGTAGCGCAGCACGTTCGCCTTGGCCAGGCCGACGCGGCGGCTGAGCTCGTTGAGGCTCAGTTTCGCGACGGGCATCTCGGTCAGCATCGTCGCCGCGGTGTCCAGGATCTGGCGCCGCCGCTGGCTTCGCTGTTCGTCGGTGCGCGCGCGTTGGAAGGTCACCTCCTCATGTTACAAACCGCCGGTACTTTGCTTAGATACCGGCGGTCCGTTAGTGTGCAGGGACGCAAGATACCGCCAGTACTTAATGGAGATTCGTCATGTACCAGGTTCCTGACCAGAGCGGAAAGCTCGCCGTGGTGACCGGCGCGAACAGCGGAACCGGAAGAGAGGCCGCCAAGCAGCTGGCCGGAGCCGGGGCGCATGTGGTGCTCGCGGTGCGTACCCCGGCCAAGGGTGAACAGGCTCGGGGCGAGATCGTCGCCGCACACCCGGGCGCCCGGGTCGAGGTCCGACGCCTGGACCTGGCCGACCTCGCCTCGGTCCGCGACTTCGCCGACGGCCTGATCTCCGACGGCAGGCCCCTGGACCTGCTGCTGAACAACGCAGGCGTGATGAACGTGCCCCAGCGCACCGAGACCGCGGACGGCTTCGAACTGCAGCTGGGCAGCAACTTCCTCGGCCCGTTCGCCCTCACCGTCCAGCTCCTGCCGCTCCTGCTGTCCGCCCCGGCCCCGCGGGTGGCGACCATGAGCAGCGGCACCGCCAACCGAGCCGCGATCGACTTCGACGACCTGCAATCCACCCGCGACTACAGCCCCACCCGGGCCTACGCCCAGTCGAAGCTCGCCGACATGCTGATGATGATCCACCTGGCCGACCTGGCGGCCGAGCGTGGCTGGCCTCTGCTGTCGGCCGGTGCTCACCCCGGCTACACCCGCACGAATCTGACGATTTCCGGACCGACCCTCAACGGCGGCCGACCCGGCCGTGTGGAATCGCTTCTGTACAAGATCGTGCCGTCGCAGGGTCCTGAGCAGGGCACGGAACCGCTGCTGTACGCGGCCACCAGCCCGGACGCGAAGGCGGGCGGCTACTACGGGCCGCGCTGGGGGCTCGTCGGCCCGACCAGGGACACCCGCTTGCCGCGCAGCGCCCGGGACAAGACGCTTGCGGCGCGTCTGTGGACCGAGGCCGAACGCCTCACCGGAGTTTCCCTCCCCACTCGGGCACTCTGACCGACGACACCCATGTTTACGACGGAGTCAGCACTTCCGTGCCGGCCGCTCGACCGCGGCAATCTGCCGGAACACCGCGAAGTGCGTAGGGTCGAGTGAGGCGGCGGTGCAGAACCCCTGCTCGGCCTCCGCATCAGGACGCGCACCGCGGTCGGTGACACCTGGGCGAGGTCCATGATGAATACGCATAGCCGGAGTGCTGATCTTTCGTTGGACTCATGGGTCACGGGTTTCTAGCGTGGAATCCATGACCACGTCACGCATTGCCCTCGTCACGGGCGCCAACCAGGGACTGGGCCGGGCCCTCGTCGAAGGACTGGCGGCCCGTATGCAACCGGACGACCTGGTCCTGCTCACCGGTCGCAGTTCGCAGCGCGTGGAGGACGCCGCCGGTGAGATCGCCCGGTCGTCCGCCGCACGCGCCCGGGTCGAGGGCCGGGTCCTGGATGTCACGGACACCGACGCCATCGCCCGTCTCGCCGAGGAGCTGCGGGCCAAGTACGGAGGAGTGGACATCGTCGTCTCCAATGCGGTCGCCCGTCTGCTGCCCGAGGAGTCACAGGCCGAGCGGGCCGACGAGTTCATCGACGTCTCCAACACCGCCACACACGCGATCCTGCGCTCCTTCGGCCCGGTGCTGCGCCCCGGCGGTCGGCTGCTTGTCGTGGCCAGCAGCCTGGGTACCCTCGGCCACCTCGACGGCCGACTCCACCACCTGTTCGAGGGCGCGAGTCTCGACCAGGTCGAGCAGGCCGTCGAGTCGTGGCGCAACGCCATTCACGACGGAACTGCTCAGGAGGCGGGCTGGCCACTGTGGCTGAACGTCCCGTCCAAGGTGGCCCAGGTCGCCGCAGTTCGCGCGGTCGCCGCCGAACGTCGCGCGCAGGACCTCGCGGACGACACGCTCGTCGCGGCCGCGTGCCCCGGCATGGTCGACACCGAGACCTCGCGCCCGTGGTTCAGCGACTACAGCCAGGCCCAGACTCCCGCCAAGGCAGCCGAAGCCGTCCTCGATCTGGTCTTCGCCGAGCACGCCGATCCCGCGCTCTACGGCGAGCTGGTGCGCTTCGGCAAGGTCCTGCCCTGGCACGACGGCACACCTCCCGTAGAGCAGGACAAGATGCTCGTCCCCTGACCGCATCGGCTGCGAGCCGCGAATGCCCCGGCCGACGAGCGCGGCCGGGGCATCACGTGGGAGACGTCAGCCGCGTCGGCCGAAGATCTTCCTGCTGGAGCCGAGGTCCATGAAGACCGTCTCGCCGGTCGCGTTGTCCAGACCGTCGTTGTCGGTGACCGCGAACACCTCACCGTCGCCGGCGACCGTCAGCCCTTCCAGCTTCTCCTGCGTCCAGCCGTCCGTCGCCCGCAGCTCGGGCAGGACGTCGTAGGCGAGCTTCTTCGGCAGGACCGGGAGCGAACCCGGCTGTGCGGCCGACTTCGGCAGGTCGACGGTGTAGACCCGCTTGATCTTGGCGGCCGGGCCGTTGAGCTTGTCGCGCTCGATGACGGCGAGCTTGTCACCGACGACGGTGATCTCGGAGAGGCCGATCCAGTCACCCGGCGTGGTGGTGGAGTCGAGCCGGTAGCCGAAGAAGCTCCAGGTGCCGGCGTCGACGTCGTAGCGGCCGAGCCGGACGATCCCCGCCGGGTCGGTCTTCACCTCGCGCTGCAGCGCGACCCACAGAACCTCGTGGCCGTTGCGGTCGGTGGTGCCGGTGACACCCTCGAAGCCCTGGCTGCCTAGGCCCGCGGCCACGTCGGCGGGCAGGGAGACGGTCTGCCGGGTCACACCGTCGCGGTCGAGGCGGACCAGCTGGTTGCCGGTACCGGTCTTGCCCTCGACGGCGAGCCAGAATCCGCCCTGCGGCCGGGCGAAGATGCCCTCGGCGTCGTAGCCGACCGGCTGTCCGGCCTCGTCCTTGACGGTCAGCGCCCGGGTGATGAGCGCGGGCTCCCGGGACGCGTCGACGGTGAGGATCCTGGTGGGCGTGTACGCGGCGTCGGTGACGGAGTACAGCTGGTGCGACCTGCCCGGTACGGCCGACAGCGCCCCGAGCGCACCCCAGCCGATCGGCGCGCCGGTGGCGTCGTCGGCCGAGACGATGCCCGGGAAGCCGGGGGTCTCCTTGCCCAGCCGGAAGAGGCTGACCGAGGCCCGTACGCCTGCCTCGGCGTCGTCCTCCTCGCTGGAGACCGCGAGCAGCCCCCGTGACGGGATGGGCAGCAGGCCCTCGGGGCCGTTGGTGGTGGGCAGCATCTGACGGAAGACCGGGTGGGTCGGCCGGCTGATGTCGTACACGGCGACGAAGTTGCTGCGCTCGGAGCCGACGAAGGCGTAGCGGATGCCGTTGAACTCGGCGATCGCGAGGCCCTCCGGCTCGGTGCCCTTGTTCTCGGAACGGTCCTCGTTGAAAAGCCCGTACCGCACGGCCAGCCGCTCGAAGCTGTTGCCCGCGTCCCAGACCACCTTGCCGGTTCGGCTGTCGAAGACGGACCAGCCGCGGGTGCCGCCACGCCAGTCGCCCTCGTTGGCGGTCGCCAGGTAGCGGTCGTCGATCCAGCCGACCGCGTCGGGCTCGCGGGGCACGTCGGTGATCGAGCCCGTCAGTTCGATCGTGCCGTCCTCGACGGTGTCGATGCCCTTCACGGACGCGGTCCCGGCGCTGAACGCCTTGGTGATCCGCCCGGTCGGCAGGTCGATGAGGACGACGCCGTTGTTCTCCTGGAGGGTGACGACGAGCTGGTTGCGGCTGTTGACGGAGACGTACTCCGGCTCGGGGTCCGTCGGCTCGGTGATTCCGGCGGTCGCGAGCGCGGGCAGCGCGCCCCCGTCGCCCTGCGTCAGCGGCACCGGCCGAAGACGCCAACTCTTCGGGGACGACGAGGCCTTGAGGTCGATGATCTGGACGAAGCCGCCCGGCAGCTGCGGCAGATCGCCTTCCTCCCCACCGGGCGGGGTGGCCTCCTCGTCGCGCTCGTTCTCCATCGCGATGGCGGCGTACCGCTTGTCCTTGCTGATCGTGACGGAGTCGGGCTGGCCGCCGAGATCGAAGGTCGCGACGCGCGTGCGGTCGCGCAGCGAGATCACGTCGAGCCGGCCGGAGGGGCTCGCGTGGCCGGCGCTCGTGTTCACCACGACCAGGACGTACTGGCCCACCACGGCGACGGAGGTCGGCTCGTCCTCGGCGTTGCCGAGCTGAGCCAGCGACAGGGTGCCGAGCCCGCGCGGCCGGTCGGGGTTGCCTATGTCGAGGAAACCGATCCGCCGGGCCGCCGCGTCGGTGTAGACGAGGGTACGGCCGTCCTCACTGACCGCCGAGATCTCCGCGACCGTCTGGGAGGCCGGGTCCTCGCCCGCCGGCCGGTTCTGGAACACCGGGTAGGTCGCGGTGCGCTCGAACGCCCTCGGCTTCCACCCGTGCTCCGCGCCCGCCCGCTGCTCCGCGCTCGCCACGCCCCCGCCGGCCAGCGTCCCCGCCGCAAGTGACAGCACCGTGAGCGCGGCGTACGTTCTCTTCTGGGACATCGTTCCCCTCCCACACAGTCATTACGGCGCCGGATCGTGCCACTTACGGGCAAGCACCGACGGAGTGACCGGATGAACAACCGGCAAAGATCAGTTGTGATGACCGCGTGGAGGCGGCGCGGAGTCACATGACGGCCGGTGGGGCCCGCCGGGATATGGCATTCTTCGGCGGTGCGACTTACTGACAGTGCCGGTGACTTCGGCATACGGCCGCTGGGTTACGAGTACCCGGTGGCCCGTGGTAACCGGTGGGACGACAACTGGCTTGTCATCGCGGGGGAGTGCAAGACTCCTGAGGTCAGCTGGTCCTTCACGGACCCGTCCCTGTTGGTGGACGAGGCTCATGAGGTGTCCAGGTGGCTGCGTGCCGTCGCGAGCGAGGAGAGGCCGGACGCGCAACCGGACGAGGACGGGAAGTTCGTCCCGGACCTCATATTCATCGAGCCGGTCATCGCCTTCAGCCAGGTTCGGTGGCGCGACGGCCGCGGAGTCCTGCGGGTCCATCTGTCGCTGGAGGCCGCACCTCCGCCTGCACAGGATGCCGAGGGTCTGGAGCTCTACCAGTACGTGATCGAAATAGAGTCGGACAGGGCGGCGGTGCTGCGGGCAGCGGCAACGTGGGACCGGTACCTTGTGCAATTCCCCATGCGCTGAGACCGCCTTCGATCCGTTTGTCGAGGCGGATTTCCACAGCAAAGCACAGCAGTTTCTCTGCTGCTATCGACCTGTCTGGCGAAGCGTGCCGTCAGAACCGCTTCAGTTGTCCAGTAATATCGCACGCGTACGAAAGGCTTACGCATGCTGGACAAGACGTCGCCGTTGTGGTGGCTCTTCGCCGCCCTGAGCGCGGCGCTCTTCATCGCTCTGATGCTGCCGGGCATGGTCAACCGATCGCAGAAGATCTTCGTCTCCTGCGGTCCGGTCGTGACCTTCCTGCCCATGGTGGGCCTGACCCGCCGCTACGGGGAGTCTGTGACCGAGTGGCTCGCCGTGTACTGCGCCATCCTCGTGGGCTCGGCCCTGTGCGCCGTGGGCCATTGGAAGGCGGCCCCGGCGCTCCATGGGTTCTCCAGATGGCCTTTACCCTCCCGCTTTTGATGATTCCCGCATTTCTGTACGTCAATTGAATCAGCGACCGGATGATCGGACGGCCCACGAGGAGAGTGCCATGACGGGCATCGGCCTGCGGCCGGCCACCGCGATGGGCGCCTACATCACCACCATCCGGGGCTGGGACGAGCAGATGCAACGCGACCTCCCCGCCTGTGCGTTCACCCCGGATCGATGGCAGATCATCACCGCCGACGGCGTCGAGGTGGGCATGCTCCATCTCGAGCACCGGCCCAAGGAGATCTACCTGGCGCGGATCGAGCTACACCCCGACCACCAGGGACGCGGGATCGGCAGCCAGCTCATCCGCAGCCTTCTGCGCCAGGCCCGCCAGCACGGCCGGGACTTCACCTTGCAACGGTGTTTGTTCTGATTGCTCGGCGGTCTTGAGGGGCTGTGTTCGCGTTGATTGCAGTGGCCGAAGTGCGCTTGGTGTTGGCGTCTGCGTGGGCCACGCGCACGAGCACTCATAGCCGACGCCTATACAGGCATAGCGAAGTTCGCTTTGACCAGGGTGTTCGCCGACGAGGATCGTGAACTTCACCTACTGGAAACGTAGTTGAGGAGCCGCGACATGGCCAAGGTGCTCTGCGTCCTGTACGACGACCCCACCGGCGGATACCCGACCGAGTACGCCCGTGACGACCTCCCCGCGATCGGCCACTACCCCGGCGGCCAGACCACCCCCACCCCCGAAGGCGTCGACTTCACCCCGGGTCACCTCCTCGGCAGCGTCTCCGGCGAACTCGGCCTGCGTTCCTACCTGGAGAAGGCGGGCCACACCCTCGTCGTCACCTCCGACAAGGACGGCGCCGGATCCGTCTTCGACCGGGAGCTGGCCGACGCGGACGTCGTGATCTCGCAGCCGTTCTGGCCGGCGTATCTGACCCCGGAGCGGATCGCCGCGGCGAAGAACCTGAAGCTGGCCGTCACGGCCGGCATCGGCTCCGACCACGTCGACCTCGACGCCGCGATCGCCCACGGGGTGACGGTCGCCGAGGTGACGTACTGCAACAGCATCAGCGTCGCCGAGCACGTGGTGATGATGACGCTGTCCCTGGTGCGCAACTACCTGCCCTCCCACCAGGTGGTCCTCGACGGCGGCTGGAACATCGCCGACTGCGTGGCGCGTTCGTACGACCTCGAAGGCATGCACGTCGGGACCGTCGCCGCCGGCCGCATCGGCCTCGCGGTGCTGCGCCGCCTCGCGCCCTTCGACGTGAAGCTGCACTACACCGACCGGCACCGGCTGCCCGAGGACGTCGAGCGTGAGCTCGGACTGGTCTGGCACGAGAGCACGGCCGACATGGTGCCGCACTGCGACGTCGTCACCATCAACGCGCCGCTGCACCCCGAGACCGAAGGATTGTTCGGCGACGACCTGCTCGGCACGATGAAGCGCGGCGCCTACCTGATCAACACGGCCCGGGCGAAGATCGTGGACCGGGACGCGGTGGACCGCGCCCTGCGCAGCGGGCGGCTGGCGGGCTACGCCGGCGACGTCTGGTACCCGCAGCCGGCCCCCGCCGACCACCCCTGGCGCACCATGCCGCACCACGGCATGACCCCGCACATCTCCGGCTCCTCCCTGTCCGCACAGGCCCGTTACGCGGCCGGCACCCGCGAGATCCTGGAGTCCTGGTTCGCGGGCCGCCCGATCCGCGACGAGTACCTGATCGTCGACGGGGGCGCCCTGGCGGGAACGGGCGCTCACTCGTACTCGGTGACGAAGTGACGGCTTCTCCGGCCCGACGCTGACGAGTGGAGGCCACCCCGGGCTGCTTCAGCTGCGGTTGACATGCACGTTCGTCGCCCTTACCGGGAAGTGGCCTCCACCCCGATCTCGACCAGACGATGCCGCAGATCACCCGCTTGCCTGCGGCATCGGGGCCAGTCCTTCGGCCGTTCCGAACCGGAATGGGATCCCGGTCTCGCGGTGTGTGATCCCACCGGTCAGGCCAGCCCGGCGCGTCGGGTACTGCCTCAGGGGCGCGCTCCGAACTCCACGATCCTCAGAGCCCGCGACACGGCCCCAACGGTGGGGACCGGAAGACGTCGAAGTTCGACGAGGTGACCGTCGTCAAGGAGGACACATGCTCAGCAAGCAGGAAGCCGCCGACGCCGTACGCCAGGCCAAGGTGCTGACCGGGGTGACGTGGGTCCAACTGGCCGAAGCGGTGGGCAAGCCTTTGGCCTGGACCACGGCGGCCTTGCTCGGACAGCACCCGATGGGCAAGGACGAGGCAGCCACAGCGGCGGCGCTGCTCGAGCTCGGCGAGGACGTTGCCCTTGCCTTCCAGCTCCAGCCGACCCGCGGAGCTCTCGACGCCGCCGTCCCCGTGGACCCCACGATCTATCGGTTCTACGAGATCGTCCAGGTCTACGGTCCGACCATCAAGGAGCTCATCCACGAGCAATGCGGTGACGGCATCATGAGCGCGATCAACTTCCGGCTCGACGTCCGGCGGGTTCCCGATCCTGCGGGTGACCGGGTCGTCGTCACCCTCGACGGTAAGTACCTGCCCTACCAGTGGGAGTGAGTACCCTGCTTGGGCGTCTCGCCGCCATCTCGACCCTCCCGGGAAGGCGCCGCCTCACCGTCAACTGCCGGGCTGTTCCGCCGTGTTGCCGCCTGTGGTGTACTGCATGACATGCCGTCCAGGGACGAAGAGCGTGAGGTGCGGCGAGCGGGAGTCCTCCTGGCGGCTGTCTCGGCGGCGGTGCTCGTGGTGGCGGGGCTCTTCTTCGGATTTCCGTGGCAGGTGTCGCTGCTGCTGGTCGTCGTCTCGGCCGTGACAGCTGTCGTGATCACCTGGATGACACTGGGCCAGGTGCGCCGCAGCGCGCAACGCAAGGCGCAGACCCAGAGCATCCTGTCCGCGTGGGCAGACCTCAACGAGGGACGCTTCGGCACCGCTTCGGCCGCGTTCACCGGCGGTACCCCGCGGTGGGAGCTGCCGGCCAGTCCGCGGTTCTCCGGTGAGCTGCTTGCGGTGGGCCGTCGGGACGGCGTCGAGGTCGGCGTCGTCTGCTCCATGGAGGACAGAGGCGAGGCGGGGGTGGCCCTCACGACGGTCATGGTCCTGCTGCCCGAAGAGGGGCCGCCGGCACGGCCGCACCGCGGCAAGGCACGCGAGCTCGGCCTGCCCTACGGTGTGGACGCGGTCGAGACCAGCGGCCATGAGCTGCGCGTGCGGTACGAGGGCTGGCCGGAGTCGGCCCCTGTGCTGCGGACCATGGTCGACGCGGCCGTCCGCCTCGCCACGGACCCGCATACCGGATGACGGACGGCCGCCGCGCAGGCTGCACCTTCCGGGCCCCGAGGCAGCTCCGGGAAAGCCGCGTTGTCAGTGGCGGCTGCGAGGCTGGTCGTATGAACGGAGATGAGCAGCTGCTGCGGGGCAGGGTCTACGGCCACGACCACGACGACCCCGACCCCGGGCCGCTCCCGCACCGGAGCTACGCGGCGCTCGTAGGCGGGCCGCTGGACGGCCTGCTGCTGGACATCACCGGCTGGCGGACCGAGGACATCGACGACGGCGTCGCCCTGCCCACCGAGCTGTCGCGATGGCCAGGGGGCCGCGCCCTGTACGACCCCCGCCCCGGCGACCCCCGCACTCCTGGTCCGGGTGTGATCTGCCGCCTCACCTACACCGGCGACGCGCCCTGACCGTGTACCAGACCCCGGGTACCGGGCCCTGCGCCATGAGCCTGGGCCGATGAGTTTGTCGTCGCCGCACGGTCCGACTTCCAGCACTGTCGACCACGACCGTGCGGAAAGGTGTTGGTCAGATGAGCAAGGTAGTCCTGCACGTCACCATGTCACTCGACGGTTTCATGGCCGGTCCGGACATCAGCGTCGAACACCCGATGGGCCGGGGTGGTCTGAGGCTGCACGACTGGATTCTCCACACTCCGACCGACGACGTCGATGCCGGAGTGGCACAGGAGGTGTCGGCCTCGACAGGTGCCGTCGTGCTGGGAAGAAGGACATTCGACGTGGGGGTCGAGGTCTGGCAGGACACCCCCTTCCCGGTGCCGTGCTTCGTCCTCACGCACCACGCTCGAAGCCGGCGTGCCATGAAGAGCGGGACCTTCACCTTCGTCACCCAGGGCTTGGAGAGCGCGCTTCGTCAGGCGGAGGCGGTTGCGGATGGGAAAGACGTGACCCTGATGGGGGCGGACGTCGCCCAGCAGGCGCTCCGCGCGGGGCTCCTCGACGAGATCAACCTCCAGCTCGCTCCCGTGCTCCTGGGAGGCGGGCGCCGGCTGTTCGAGCATCTGGGAACGGAACACCTTGAGCTGGAACGGACAAGAGTCCTCCCGTCGCCGCTCGTCACGCATCTGCGTTTCCAGGTACGCCGTGACCTGCTCAAGACCCGTCGTACGTAGGCATCGACGAACGTCACGGTTGGGCCGGTGTCATTGCGGCGATCGCCTTTCCGCGCGTGTTGAAGAGGGTGACGTCGTTGATGGCGAGGCTGTCGTGGGTGGGGAGATCGGCGTACCAGACGCCCCAGCCGGGCGCGCCGGCCAGCCGGACAAGCGACGCGGTGACCTTGCCGTCGCTGGTGTCGACGACGACACGGGCGGCGTCATCGGTCCCCTCGTACACCCCGGACAGGAAGTAGCGGTCGTCGAGTTCTTCCGCGTGCAGTCCTACGTGAGGTCGGTGAGGCTCGATCTCGGGGTCGTCGGCGCTCTGGAACTGGTGGTCCATCTCGGGCGTCGACCAATGCTTGCCCTCGCCCGTCAGCCATATCTCGACGCCTGCCCCGGCCTTGACCCGCTCGCCCGATGCCACCACCCGCACCGTGGTCTCCGCCGGCGTTTCCGACGGTGTGGGGGACGTCGCGACCTCGGTACGTTGCGCAGGGGTGTGATCGGGGAGGGCCGCGCGGACCGTGACGACAGCCAGCGGGGCCAGCAGCAGTCCGCAACCGATCGCCAGTCCCGCGGCTCGCCGGCGCCGCCTGGCCCGGCCCGCCCGTTCGATGGCGGCCATCGGGACGGGAGAAGGGGTGACGGAGTCGGCCACCTCGTTGAACGCGTCATGCAGTCGTTCGGCTTCGTACCGCTGCCGAGGGGTGGGCCCAGTGGTCCGGGACATCAGCGCTCCGCTTCCTGGTGGGCTGGGTCGAGGATGAGGTGGGGATGGGCGCGCAGGGCCTCCAGCCCGCGCCGGGCGTGCGTCTTGACGGTGCCGACCGAGCAGTTCAGCGCCTCGGCGATCTCCTGTTCGTTCATGTCCTCCCAGTAGCGCAGCACCACGACGGCACGCTGGCGGGCGGACAGGACCGCGAGGGCCTGGATGATGACGGCGCTCCGCTCGACACCCTCGGCGTGCCCGCCGTGCGAGCGGTGCATCGACTCGGGCAGGAACGGCATGAGTAAGTGGGCTACACGTTTCTTGCGCACCCGGCTGATGTTGTTGTTGACCAGAGCACGCCGTATGTACGGGTTGATCTCGTCCCGCGGGATCCTCCGCCATTGCGCGTACACCTTGGCCAGCGTGGTCTGGACGAGGTCCTCGGCCTCGTGGAAGTCGCCGGTGAGCATATGAGCCGTCCGCACCAGGCGGGGCCAGGCCACGGTGGCGAACTCGGTGAAGTCGGCGTGGCTCTCGTGCGTCACGACAACGGATCCTTGGAGTAGGCGGGGAGTCGGGGGAGTGGGGACGGCTGAATGGGCTGGGCGGGGGCCGGGGGTCCGGCCCCCGCCTACGAGCTCACGGTTGGAGAGTCGTCAGGGCCCGGTGCACCTACGGGTGCGAAGGGGCGAGGGACGCGATCTCCTTGCCATGCTTGTCGTACAGGGTGACGCTGTCGATGACGAGGTCGTCGTGCAGCGGGACATCGGTGTACCAGACACCCCAGCCGGGCTTGCCGGCCAGCCGAACGACGGAAGCCGTGACCTGGCCGTCGCTCGTGTCGACGACGACCCGGACCTCGCTCTTCCCGGTCACGTAGATCCCGGAAAGGAAGTAGCGGTCGCCCAGGGGCTCCGTCATCAGGCCGATGCCGGGGTGGCCCAGGTCGATGTTGCCGTCGACCACGCTGCGGAACTGGTAGTCCATCTCCGGTGTCGACCAGTGCTTGCCTTCCCCGGTCAGCCACAGCTCGACGCCCGCCCCGGCGTCGACACGCTCACCGGGCGCCACCACCCGCACCGACTGGGACGCGTGTCCGGTCGCCGCGATGGATCGGCTGTGGGCCTTCGTGGTCGCCGCGGAGTGCTCCGGCGCGACGGCCTGGGCCGCCGCCGGCACTCCCGCCAGCGTGACCGCTACCACCACGGCGGCCGCGCACTTCTTCGTTGTCGTCATCCGAGTCATGGACGTGGGACTCCTTGCGGATCGTTGCGAGCCAACAGAGTGGAGGGCGCCCTCTCCACCCCTTGTAACTCCGCCCGCCCACCATCCCGATGACACGATCCGCCGACTTCTGCCCGACTGCCGGGCGTCGCGTGAAGGAGTCCGGCGGTGACGTCTTCTCCAGCCTCGACGGCTTCGGCTCGGCCGGCGGCGACTGGACCGGCTACTGGGGCAAGCAGGGCCCCGAGCTGCTCGACCACCGCCTCGCCCTCTACAGTGAGGAGCAGCGGATGGTCCTCGGGGCCACCACCTACCGGGCGTTCGCGCGGATGCCGGCCTCGGCCACCGAGGAGTCCGAGGTGCGTGACCCCTGGGTCACCCGGATGACGAGCCTGCCGACGACGGTCGTGTCCACCACACTGGCATCACTCCTCGACCGGCCCCATGCGAGCGTGGTGAACGGTGACGCCGTCGATGCCGTCGCCCGGCTCAAGCAGGAGTCCGAGCTGCCGTTGCGCTCGCACGGCAGCCTGTCGATGAACCGGGCGCTGACGGCCGCCGGCCTGGTCGACCGCGTCCAGGTGACGGTCTTCCCCGTGATCACCGGTCGGACCGGGCGGGAGCCGGTCATCCGGGACGCGGCCGACTTCGACCTCGAACTGATCGAGTCCCGGACACTCGACGGCCGCGTCCAGGAGCTCGTCCACCGGCCCACCCTGCATGCCTGAGTCAGCCGACCTCACCCCCGAGATGCGCCTCGACGACGGGTTCAGCTCCCCTGCGGCGCGGTCCTCGACGTGAACCTCCAGGTCCCGGACCCGACTTCGTACACGGCCGAGCCCTTCTCCGTGCGCAGCAGACGCGCCTCACGGTCGGCGCGGACCGCGCCGGATGCCGTCGCCGGCACATGGATCTCCGCCGTGGACCCGGCGGGGACGACGACCTCCAGGCGGAAGGTGGAACCCGCACGCGACCACTTCGTGCGGACCGTTCCGTACGGGGTGGTGTACGAGCCCGCCGCCGACGTCAGGTCACCCACCACCGCCGGGTCGATGAGCAGTTCGCGGTAGCCGACGGACCCCGGCCGCTGCTGGATCCCGGCGAGCCGGCCGGTGAACCAGGCGTCGATGGCGCCGAGCATGAAGTGGTTCTGCGACTGGCCGGGACCGCCGTCCCAGGTCTCGCCCAGCGTGGTGTTGCCGGCCAGGAACTGGTAGCCGTAGCTCGGGCTGGTCGTCCGGGTCGCGATCCCGTGCACGATGTCGTCACGGCCCGCCTCGGACAGCACGCGGATCGCGGCGGGCAGGGAGATCTCACCGAGGATCAGGTGATGGTCCGCCGCGACGACCGATTGCGTGAAGTGGTCGAGGAGCCGGGCTCGTTCGCCCTCCGGTACGGCGCCCATGTCGAGGGCGAGTGCCTCGGCGCCGTGGCCCCCGCCGCCGAATGTGCCGGTGGCCGGGTCGTAGTACTTGTCCGACAGCGCCTTGGCGCTCGTGTCCGCCTTCTCCTCGTACAGCGCGGCGTCGCCGTCCTCACCGAGCACGCGGGCGATGCGGCTGAGGCCGTCGACGACGCGCCAGTAGCCGTAGGTGCCCGCGACCGCGCGGGGGAACGTGCGGTCGGGGGTGATCCAGTCGCCCAGGCCGTAGTCGAGGATGCCGCCCGAGACCTTCTGCTCCAGGAAGGTCACGTACTGCTTCATCCGCGGGTAGTAGGTGCGCAGGGTCTCCTCGTCGCCGTAGGTGGTGTAGAGCTGCCAGGGCACGAGGACGAAGGCGCCGCCCCAGTTGGCGTCGTTGCGGTAGCCGCCGGAGAGTTCGACGTAGTCGGGGACGGTGCTCGGGATCAGTCCCTCGGGGGTCTGCGCGTCGGCCATGTCGCGCACGATCTTCCGCAGGTAGGCGCGCATGTCGTAGTTGGCGGCGAGGGTCGGGAAGACGAGCTGGTTCTGCTCCAGCCAGCCGAGCTTCTCGCGGCTGGGGCAGTCGGTGAGGATGCTCATCATGTTGCCCTGGACGGCGCGGCGGATCAGCCCGTGGATGCCGTTGATCAGCTCATCCGAGCTGGTGAAGCTCCCGGCACTGGTGTTGTCGGTGTGCAGCACCTTGCCGCGTACGGAGACCGTCGCCCCTGCGGGCAGCCCTTTCAGCTCCAGATAGCGGAAGCCGTGGTAGCTGAAGCGGGGGTGCCAGGTCTCGGCGCGGCCGCCGCCCTTGGTGGTGTAGCTGTCCCACAGGGGCGCGCCGACGTTGCTGATCGACTGGAAGGCGTGTCCGTCCTTGAGGCTCTCTGCCGGGTAGATGCGCACCGCGGTGCCCGCGGGTGCGGTGACGGTGATCTCCGGCCAGCCCGCGATGTTGCGCCCGAGGTCGAAGACGCGGCTGCCGTCGGCGCCCGCGACCTCGGTGCCGTTCAGCGTCTCCATCACCCGGACCGGCTCGGTCTCCCGGGCGCTGAGCGCGGCCGGTTGCTCGGTTCCGCCGGGGCGCCCGAGGGCGACGGCCGACGCCCAGGACGCGCGGTCGCGCCCTGGCTCGTCCCAGCCGGGGATCTCCCGCCGCGCGTCGTAGTCCTCGCCGCCGTACCAGTTGGAGGACGTCGTCGGGCCGAGCGTGGTGCGCCAGTCCGTGCCGCTGGCGATGCGGCGCACGCTGCCGTCGTCCAGGGTGATCTCCAACTGCGCGACGAGCTTGGGGTCGCTGAGGTTGCCGTACCACTTGCGGTAGCGGTCCGCGGTGCTGACGACGTGGGAGGCGCCGTTGCCGAGCTCGACGGCGAGCGAGTTCGCGCCGCGCCGCAGCCGGTCGGTGACGTCGTACGTGGCGTACTGGACCCGGTCGTCGAAGTCGGTGTTGGCGGGCTCCAGGACGGCGTCGCTGACCGGCTCGCCGTTGATGATGGCGTCGTGGATGCCCAGGCCGGCGAGGTGGAGGCGGGCGCTGCGGGCGCCCTTCGGAAGGGTGAAGTCCTTGGTGAACAGCGGGAGTCCGGCCGGCAGGTACGGCTGGGGTGCCCGCTGCCCGGTGACCTCCGCGGCCCTGCTCCAGGGGCCGTCGGCGGTCTCGGCGGTCGAGACGGTGTAGTCGACGGGGAAGTGCGGCACGCGCCCGTCGGCGGTCAGCACGTCGGCGCGCGGGAACAGCAGCACCTGGTCGAAGGTCTTGGCGGCCTTCAGGTCCAGGGTGAGGGAGACTGGCGATTCGGGGCCGGTGTGCGCGGGGCTCGTGTAGCCGGCGGCCCGGTCGAGGGCGCTGTTGGTCAGTCCGTCGACGGCGAGAGCGGGTTCCCAGATCTTGCGTACGGTGTCGCTCTCGGACGCGGTGACGGCGGCGCCCTTCGCGTGGTTGACGTCCGGCGCGGCCGAGTCGCGGACCTCGATCTCGCCGAGCTGGAGACGCCACTGGTCGTCCAGCGGCAGTCCGAGCTTCGTGACGTCGAGCCGGACATGGCGGGCGGTCGTCCTCGGCAGGGTGACGACGACCGGCTGCACCGGGTGCTCGCTGAGCCGCCACGCGTCGTTGGTGATCCACTGGGCGGACCAGTCCTCGGCGCGGGTCAGGCCCGTCTCGAAGACGGCGATGTCGCTCCACTGCGAGATCCGGGCGCCGGACCACAGCTGGACGCGCCAGTGGACTCGGTCGCGGGACCCCAGTGCCTTGCCCGCATAGACGGCGTGCGGCTCGTCCGAGCGGACCTTGCCGGAGTCCCAGAGGTCGGGCCGGCCCTGCCGCAGCTTCTCGGGGCTGCTGGCGGCCTGGATGCGGTAGGCGCTCTGGACGACGCCCCGGCCGCGCGCGCTGAGCTGCCAGGTCAGGTCGGGGGTGGTGTCGTCGATCCCGAGGGCCGAGCGCAGATGCTGCGTCCGCAGCGCGGTGGCGGAGGCGGTGGAGCCGCCTTGCGACGCGGACGCCGGCGGCGCGGAGGGTACGACGGTGACGAGCGCCGTCAGCCCGGTGGCGAGGACGAGCGCGGGTCTGGCCAGTGGACTCATGCCGGTGGTCTCCATACGGGTCAGTGCAGGTCGACGGTGACGGGGCGGAGGGGGCGCAGGAACACGGGGCCCATCAGCCCGGACGGGAGCGGCTTGTTGCGCTCGTTGGAGAGGGTGTTGGACACGCGGACGGCGAGATGGTTGGTGCCGGGGCGCAGGGCCTCGGTCACGTCGACGACGTACGGGGTCCACAGCACGGGCGGCAGCGTGGTGCCGTTGACGGTGACCTCGGCGACCTCGCGGACGGCCCCGAGGTCGAGCTGGATCCGGCGGCCGGCGAGGACCGAGGCGTCGAGGGTGACGTCCTTGGTGTAGGTGGCGGTGCCGGAGAACAGCCGGGCGATGTCGCTCCAGCTGCCGAGCGGACGGACGACGGGCTGGGCACCGTCCTGGTGGAGGGTCAGCGTCCAGTCCCCGTCGAGGGCGACGGGCTCCAGCGGGTCGGTGACGCGGGCGGTGCCACGGTAGGCGCGGCGGCCGTCGGTGCCGGTGAGGGAGTGGGTGCCGGGTGCCGTGGCGACCGCCTCGGCGCGCAGTGCCCCGCGGTGTGCGGTGACCGAGGTGACCTGGAGTGTTCCGGCCTCCGTGAGGTGCGGCCGGGTCTCGCCCTCGCCGCCGCGGAAGACGACGGCGACCGTCTCGTACGGGCCGAGCCGCAGCGGCACGCGTACGCCGTCGCCGGGCCGCGCGGCGGTGCGGTGAACGGGCGCGGGACGTGTCGAGCCGTCCGCCGGGAACCACCACTCCGGCACTCCGCGCGCCGGCAGGGTGGCCCAGGTGTCGACGGGCGTGGCGCTCTCGTTGTTGAACAGGAACGCGACGTCCTTGCCACGAGTCGTCCGCAGGACCCGTACGGCAGGTGCGGCCGGTTCGAGGACGGCTGCCGCGAACTCCCGTGTGAGCGAAGCGAGTTCTCCGGCCGTGGCGACACGGACGGCGCGGCGGTGTCCGAACAGGTCGTCGAGGGCGCGCCGTAGGTCACCGTCGTGGCCGGCCGCCTCCCGCTCCGGCAGGGCGCCGACGGCGATCACGGTGCCGCCGTCGCGGGCGAAGCGGGCCAGGGCGCGGACGGCCGCCGCCTCCAGCACGGGCGTCTCGGGGAGCACGACCAGGTCGTAGCGGCCTCGGCCGACGGCCAGCCGGCCACCCTGGACGCGGGCATGGAGCAGCAGGTCCGGGTCGTCGGCGAGCGCGCCCTCGTGCACGAGGTCGAAGTCGACCTGCGCGGATTCCAGGGCGTAGGCCGCCGTGGCGAACGCCGCGTCGAGCTCGTCCTGCCGTTCGGTGCCGGTCAGTTGCTCGGCCGCTCGCTGCGGCTGGAGCAGGGCGCTGCGAGCGGCGGACGCGCCACGGGCCACCTCCATGACGCGGCCGATCCAGTCGGCGACCGGGCGCATGGCCCACCACCAGGGTGCGCGGGGGCCGAACGGCGGCGGGAAGAACACCCTCGCCTCGTTGGTCCACAGCGCGTGCAGCACGGTGAGGTTGCAGCCGCGTGCCGCGAACGCGCCGAGCAGGGCGTGCACGAACTCCGGTGCCACCTGCCAGCCCATGTTGCCGAACGCCTCGATGACCACGCGCTCACGCCCGGTCTGGTGCGCCACCGACGCAGGGTTGCGCGGGTCCATGGTGGGCTGCCCCGCCACGTACTCCGCGGTGATGACGTCACCGCCGGGCACCTGCGCCCACTGGTTGACCTTGTGCAGGTCACCGGTCGACAGGATGCGCTTGGCGGGGCCCGCCTCGTCGTAGAGCGGGTTGGTGATGAGCCGGACGCGGCGGTCGGCGTACCAGTGGGCCTGCTTCTCGAAGTACTGGGCGAACCGGTTGGACACCGCCCGCCAGTACCTGCCGCGCAGGATCTGCCCCGCCGCGCCGAGGTCGTCGAACGCGCTGGCGTACGCCTTGCCGGGGTCGGCGCCGGTGTCGCGCAGGGCGGCGGCGAGCGTCGGCGACCAGGGCAGCCGTTTGAAGGGGTGCGGTCCGGCCGAGGCGATGAACGGTTCGTCGTCCCAGAAGCCGGGCACGACGTTGCCGAAGTAGCGGCCGAAGCGGCGGTGGTACTCGCCCGGCACCATGTCGAGCAGCAGGTCCGCCGGTTCGTCGTCGAGGAGGTCGAGATAGGCGCGGGTGTAGCCCTGGGAGTCGTCGATGAGGGCGGCGCCGCCGAAGAGGTCGATCTGCCAGCGCCCCGCGGGTGCCTGCCAGGCACGCCCGGACGCCAGGTCGGCGGTGAGTTCGCTCAGCGCGTCGGCGTCGGCCACGCCGACGGGGCGGGCGGTCGCGGCGACCGGCGTGGCCGCGGCGGCGGGAACCTGCCGGGTGTGGAACGCGCCTGCCGAAGCCGGGTCCTGGAAGTCCGAGGCGTGGAGCGCGCCGCCGTCGGCGCTCGTGACGGACAGGTCCTCCCACAGGGCGCGCTGACCGTCGACGGCGCGGACGCCGCCGCCGCCGCGCGGGTGGGTGCCGTCGGTGACGGTTCCCTTGTCCCGGCCGTCGAGGGTGACGGAGATCGTCGTCCCGCGCACCGAGACGGCGAAGGCGTGGAACTTGGTGCGGTTGAAGCCGTCCGTGCGGCTGCTCCGGGCCAGTTCCTGTGCGTTGCCGCCGGTCAGGCGGGAGACGGTGACGACGCCGGTCTGGTCGAACTCCACGGCGTAGCCGTCGGAGCCGGTCGCCGAGGCGCGGACGACGAGCCCGACGGAGCCGGTCTCGGTCTTGGCGTTGCCGATGACGTCGTAGTCCGTCCAGCCCTCGCCCCCGCGGATGACGGCGGCCCCGGCGAGCACCGCCGCGTCGGCGACGAGCCGGCCCGCGGTCACGCCGACGCCCGTCGTCGCGCGCAGGTCGACGCGGGCCGGTCCCTCGACGACGGTCGTGGACCGCCACAGCCCCTTCAGGCGCAGTTCCGGACGCGGACGGTAGGTGCGCGTGCCGACGGTGCCGCCCTCGGCGACGAGGTAGGCGGCGCGTCCGCTGGGGAAGTGGTTGTCGTTGAAGATCCACACCCGCATGCCGGTGCGCTCGGCCTCCTCCAGCACGTGCCCGACGACGTCGAACCACTCCTCGGAGAAGAAGACCGGTCGCATCTCGTCGTTGTCGTAGGGGAAGAGGACGACCTCGTACATCCCCTTGTCGCGCAGGTCCGCCATCTGCCGGTCGACGAGTTCGTGGGTGACGGGGCCGTTCCAGTACCAGTAGACGGTGGGGCGGCTGTCGCGGGGCGGGGCGGCGAAGGCGGCGGGGCTGAACCCCGACGCCCAGGCCGCGGACCCGGGGCCGGAGTGTGCGGAGGCCGGCAATGAGCCGCCGACCGCGGCGGCGGCGACCCCGGCGGCGACGACGAAGGTGCGTCTGCTCATGTCGAATTCGGGCAGGGGTGTGGACATCGAGGGCTCGCTCCTCAGCGGCTGGGAAGGGCGGACGGGGCTCAGACGCGGGCGAGGGCGCCGATCTCCGTCGGGGACAGGGCCCGGTTGAAGACCCGGAAGTCGTCGATCGCGCCGAGCAGGAAGGGGTGGGTCGTGTTCTGCGAGCGCCCCAGGTAGTTGCGCGTGGTGGCGCCGAGCAGCAGCGGGCTCATCACCAGCGCGTCGTTGCGCCCGGCCTCGGCTCCGTCGATGTGGAGCACCCCGCTGCCGCCGCCCGTACGCCCGCGCGGGCCTGCGGCGAGTGTGACGGCGACGTGGGTCCAGCGGCCCTGGGGCAGCGGCCCCTGGGCGTCGACGACGTCCTCGCCCTCCATGCCGGCGATCTTCAGCGCCGCGCGGGCACGGCCCGATCCGGTGCGTGCGGCGAGGAAGAAGTACGTGCCCTTGTGGAAGCCCAGGTCGAACACACGGGCCGAGTTGACCAGGGTGTCCACCCGGACCCAGGCGCTGACCGTCAGCTCGGCAAGTCCCTCGATCAGTCCGGACGGCAGGACGACATGGCCGTCCACCCCGTCGAGCTGGACGCCGTCGCGCCCGGCGTCGTGCGGGGACCACCGGGCGCCACCGGCCAGGACGGCGGCCGGGAACGTCCCCGTGGACTCGGCGCCGTCCCCGCGGTCGAAGGTGAAGCGGGCGACCTCGCGGGCCGGGCGCCGACGTGGCGGGACGGCGAAGTAGACGTTGTAGCGCTGGTGGTGGACCCGGTGGAAGGGCAGCAGCGGCACCGTCGATCCCTCGGCGACGGCCGTGAACTCGGGCGTGTCCGCCCGCACCCGGCGGACCGACGCCGGATCGAGCGCCGGGATCGTCGGTGACTTGACCTCGCCGAAGGCTCCGGCGAGCACCAAGGGGCCGTACGTCACCGCCTCGACGTGCGGGTTGTCGGGTGCGGGGCGGCGGACCAGCTCCATCGGCAGCGTGAGCTCCACGACGTCACCCGCGCGCCAGTGCCGTTCGAGGGTCGCGTAACGGCCGGGCCGGGCGCCGACGTCCGTCGGCCGGCCGTTGACCCGCAGCCTCGGCCGCCCGGCGAGCCAGCCGGGGATGCGCATCCGCAGAGCGAAGCGGCCCTCGCCCCGGACGACGGTGAGGCGGACGGTTTCGTCGTCCGGGTAGCGGGTCTCCTGACGCACCGTCACATCGCGTGCGTCCCAGCGGACCTCGGAGGGGATGAAGAGGTTGACGTACAGCGCGTCACGGGTGTGCGCGTAGACGGTGTCGGCGAACTTCGTCTGGGTCTCCAGCGCGGTGCCGTGGTCGCAGGAGAAGTTGTCGTAGTCGCTGCTGTAGCTGCCGGGGGCGGCGCCGAGCCCGCTCTTGGGCTGCCGCTGCGAACCGGCCCAGAGCCCGGTGTAGTAGGTGACGTAGCCGTGGGCGGAGTCCGGGTCCTGCTCGCCGAGCATCTGGTTGAGCATGGTCCACTCGTAGTGGTCCATGTAGGCGGCCGTGCCCGGGTCGTGCAGGAAGAGCTGCCGGCCCAGCTTGAGCATGTTGTAGCTGTTGCAGTTCTCGCAGGTGTCCTCGGAGAGCCTGCTGACGATCTCGCCGGGCGGGCCGAAGAACTCCTGGTTGGAGTTGCCGCCGATGGCGTACGAGTGGTCGTTCACGACCGTGTGCCAGAAGTACTCCGCGAGCCGCAGGTACCGCCTGTCGCCCGTGGACTCGTACGTGTGGACCGCGCCGACGATCTTCGGTATCTCGGTGTTGGCGTGGCGCCCGGCGAGCTCGTCGCGGCCCTCCGCGAGCGGCCCGAAAACCTCCTCGTGGTCGAAGCGGCGTGCGGTGCGCAGGAAATCGGCGTCACCGGTGACCTGGTGGAGCCGTGCCAGGACGTCGTTCATACCGCCGAACTCGACCTTCAGCACCGATTGCATCGTGGCATGGGGCAGCGCCGCGGTGCGCCGCTCGACCCACCCGGCCATGGCTCGCACCACGTCCAACGCCTGTGCGCTGCCGACGAGTTGATGGCAGTCGAGCAACCCGGCCATGATCTTGTGAATCGTGTAGTACGGCGCCCAGGGCTTGCCTCCGGCCTCCAACTGGTCGAAGACCTGCTCGGGGAAGGCCGAGAGGTAGCCGGGCGAGAATCCGGCGCCCGGCGCGGCCGCCTGGCACTCCGCGAGCACGGCGATGATGCTGCGGGCCTTGGCGGCGTAGGCCTCGTCGCCGGTGTTCGCGTGGGCGAGGGCCAGACCGGAGAGCAGATGCCCGGTGGTGTGGCCGCGCAGCAGCACCGTCGGGGCCTCCCAGCCGCCGCAGGGCTCGGCCGTGGAAGGCAGACCCACGTTGGCGCGGAAGGTGTGCAGCAGCCGGTCGGGGTCGACGGCGAGCAGGTAGGCGCAGGTGCGGCGCATGTTGGCACGGAACGGGCCGTCGAGCAGCGTCACCGCGCTCAGAGGGAAGGGCGAGAGCGCCGGGCCGCGCACGACATGCCCCGCGGCGGCGGGTGTCTGGTGTGCCGGCGCGGCGCCGGCGGCGGTGGCCGTGCCCGCGGATCCCAGGGCGGCAGCAGTGGTGACGGCACCTGTGGCCGCGAGGACATGACGCCGCGTCAGCGGATGTGAGGGCATTGAGAAGGAGCTCCTTTGACCCACGTGATTGAAACGTTTCGGAGAGCTGACGGTCACTCTGGGGCCACACTGCGAACCCGGTCAAGGGGCGTGCTTGGAGGGAAAATTTGGCTTCGGTGACGCGACCCCTTGCCGCGGCAGAGTCGAGCACGTATGTTTCCGCCGAACTTCTTGAATCGTTTAAACCATGAGTGCGCCACATGTGCACAGCAAGGGGGCCGGCGTGAGCCTGAGGCGACGAGCGCTGCTCAAGAGGGGAGGCGCGGCCGGAGCCGCCATGGTCCTGCCCTGGGCCACGGCCGCGGAGGCCGGCGCGGCACCGCCCGCCGGGCACGCTCCCGCGCCGGACCGACCGGGCGGTGTGCCGGGCACGTTCGCCCACGGGGTGCCGCGCGCGTTCGCCGCGCCCGGCGCCGCCGTACGCCCGAAGTTCCGCTGGTGGTGGCCGGACGCGCTGGTGGACACGGAGGAGATCGCCCGCGAGATCGACCAGATCGCGGCCGCCGGCTTCGGCGGAGTCGAGATCGCCGCCGTCACCCACAGCATGCGCGGCGGCGACATCATCGACCCCGTCCGCCACGGCTGGGGAACGCCCGCCTGGGTCACGGCCGTCGAGGCGGCCCTGCGGCAGGCGAAGAAGCGGGACATCACCGTCGACCTGACCCTGGGTCCCGCGTGGCCCAACTCCGTACCCTCGATCACCCCCGACAGCCCGGGCGCCGTGAAGGAACTCGCCCACGGGACGGTCACGTTGACCGCCGGACAGAGCTTCACCGGCGCGCCCCCCGCGCCCGGCACCCCGCCCGCCGAAGGCGTCACCCGGCAGCAACTCATGCTGGTCCAGGCGATCCGCATCACCGACGCCGCCGCCCGGCCCCTCCTGCTCGACCGGACCACGGTCACCGACATCACCGACGCCGTGACCGGCGCAGAGCTTCGCTGGACGGCTCCGGACGACGGCGCATCCTGGCTCGTCATCGCCTACTGGGAGCGCGGCTCCGGCCAACGGCCCGAGGGCCCGCACCACACCGACCCCCTCAGCTACGTCATCGACCACTTCAGCACCGAAGGAAGCCGCGCCGCCCTCGACTTCTGGGAGCGGCACCTCCTCCCGCCCAGCACCCGCAAGCTGCTGCGCGAGACGGGCGGCGCCCTCTTCGAGGACTCCATCGAGCTGGAGACCGACGAGACGATGTGGACGCCCGCCCTGCCGGCCGAGTTCGAGAAACGCATGGGCTACTCCCTGCTGCCCTACCTCGCGACCGTGGTCGAGCGCGACGAGGACCCGGTGCACGCCTTCGGCCCGGACCTCGACAAGGCGGTACGCCGCGACGTCGTCGAGGTGCTCTCCGAGCTGTACGTCGAGTACCACCTGAAGCCGTTCCAGGAGTGGGCCCACCGCCTCGGCCTGCGGCTGCGCGTGCAGCCGTACGGCCCGGGCACCGACTCCATGTGGGCCGCCGCCGTGCTCGACATCTCCGAGGGCGAGTCGCTGGGCTTCAAGAACGCCGACGACTTCCGCTGCCTGGCCGGCGGCCGCGACATGGGCGGCAAGCACATCCTGTCCAACGAGGCCGGCGCGACAGCGGGCGGCGCCTACGGCACGACGTGGGACGCCACGCTGCGCAAACTGGTCGTCCAGTACGCGGCCGGGGTCAACCAGGCCGTCCTCCACGGCTTCGCCTACGCCGAGGCCCCCGGCGCGGCCTGGCCCGGCTTCGCCGCGTTCTCGCCGTACAACGGCAGCGGCGGATACGGCGAGGCGTGGGGGCCTCGGCAGCCCACCTGGGGCCATGTGCGCGACATCGCCGGCTACTTGAGCCGGACCCAGCTGATCCTTCAGACAGGGGTCAACAAGGCCGACATCGGCATCCTGCGGCAGAAGGGCCCCGCCGGCACGGGACTCGGGGCGCCCTGGTTCACCGCCGACGGCGTGCCCGTGGGCTGGACGCACCTCTTCCTGAGCCCACGGCTGCTCGACCTGCCGTCCGCGAAGGTGCGCGACGGACGGCTCGCCCCGGAGGGCCCGGCGTTCAAGGCACTCGTCATCGAAGGCGACGTCCTGAGCGGCAAGGACCGCACGATGCAGATCGACGTCGCCGAGAAACTCGTCGGCTGGGCCAGGGACGGGCTGCCGCTGATCGTCATCGGCGACTGGTCCGACGCCCGCGTCCCGGGCCTCGCCGGTCCCGGCGACAACGAACGGCTGCGCGCCCTGCTCGCCGAACTGCTGGCACTGCCGAAGGTCCGCGCGGTCCCGGACCGGCCGTACGTGCCGGAGGCCATCGCGGCACTGGGCCTGCGCCGCGACGTGGAGTACGCCGAGCGCTCATGGCTGGTCCACGCCCACCGCGCCGACCAGGAGGCCGACTACTTCTTCTTCGCCGTCGACTCGGTGACCAAGAACTCGGCCACCACCCGGCTCGACCACGACGTCACCCTTACGGCACGCCGGCCGGACGCGGTGCCCTACCGCCTCGACGCCTGGACAGGCGCGGTGGAGCCGCTGCCGCTGTACTCCCGTACGGAGGACGGGCGGATCCGAGTGCGCATCACCCTGGAGCCGGGCGCGACCACGATCGTCGCCCTGGTCCGTCCGGGCGCGTGGGGGGACCGCCCTCACCTGTCGGCCCGGTCCAGCGAGGCGGCGGAGGTGGTCCGCGGCGCGGGCGGCCGCCCGGAGATCCGCGACGTCCGTCCGGGCACGTACCGCACGACTCTCCACGACGGCCGGACCGTGGAGACCGTCCTGGGCGGGCTGCCCGAGCCGATTCCGCTGACGCGCTGGTCCCTCACGGTCGAGGACTGGCAGCCGGGCGACCGCCCCTCCCAGACCCGCAAGCCACGCCGAGACCTCACCCTCGACGCCCTGACCGCCTGGCCCGCCGTCCCAGGCCTCGAAGACGTGTCGGGCATCGGCCGCTACCGCACCACCGTGCACCTGGGCGCACCATGGACGGGCGGGTACGGGGCCCACCTCGATCTGGGCGAGGTCTTCGACACCTTCCGCGTCACCGTGAACGGGCACCGGCTCCCACCGGCGGACCAGCTGACGCCTCGGGTCGACGTGGGCCGCTACCTGCGGCGGGGCACGAACACCGTCGAGGTGGAGGTGGCGACCACGCTGCTGAACCGGCTTCGGGTCGCGAACCCGTCCGTCTTCGGCGGAGCGAAGCGTCAGAACTACGGGCTGGTGGGTCCGGTACGCCTGGTGCCGTACGGGCGCGCACCGCTGAGCTGACGTGACCGGGCCGATCGTCGACGACCGCCGGGTGCTCCGTGTTCCTCGGGGGCGCCCGGCGGGTCCCGAAGATGAGGCGGAGTCGGGCAGCCGCTCAGGCTTCAGGGTCGCGCAGGCCGACGCAGTCGAGTGCCCAGAAGACCTCCGAGTAGACGAAAGTGCCCGTCATCCACGGCTCGTGAGCGGACAACCGGGCGACCTGGAACGCGGCTTCAGGGATACGCAGCGACGGTGAGCGAAAGCCCACCGCACCGGCGGCCTCGAAGCCGCGTGCGCCGTAGTAGTGCGGCGAACCCTCCAGGAACACCAGCGGCACACCCTCCCTGTCGGCCGCGTCGAGGGCGTGGGCGATGAGCCGCGTACCGATGCCCTGACCCTGGAACTCCGGGAGCACGCCCAGCGGTGACAGCGACAGGACGTCCACGATGCGGCGCGGTGCGTCCAACCGCGTCGCGCTCAGCAGGACATGGCCGACGACCCGGTCGTCGACGACAGCGACGAAGGACATCGGCGCCATTGCGGCCTTCGCCACGCGGAGTGCGTCGACGAGCCCGGGAACCCGCTCGCTGTCGCCGAAGGCGCGCGTATGGACCTCGTGCACATCTCGGTGATCGTCTGCGGTCTCCTGCCGGATCACCGGCCCGGCTGGAGCGGGAGCGATCCGGGAGCCTTCAGGCGCATCGTGTGACGTCATGGCCGGGAGCGTAGATCGCGGAGCGGATCAGGCGCGAGGCAATTGCGCACCAGGGCGCCTGGCGGTGCAGCTCATGCAGCCGTGTCGATCGCGGTGTGTAGCCGTGCGCCACTTTCTGTGTGCAGGCCATGGGTGCGAGTACAGCCGACGAGGTGATCACAGGCTTCGGACGCACCAATCTCCTCGGCCTCACTGCGGGGGAGGTGGGGGAGGCGGGGTAGGGGGAGGTGCGGGAGACAGCGCGCCGTAGGTACCGCTAGCCGCACTTTTCTTCCCCACGCCTCGTCGTACCGTGGATGCATTGACCAGGGCACTCCCATACCACCGCAGTGAACAGAATGGTCCGGACATGCACACAGCGGGCACGGAATCCGGGGGAACGGGCACGAACCGAGCGACGCAGCGGCTGGCAGCCATATCCGTGGACGCCCATGGTCACGTGGACGGCTGGAGCCCCGGAGCCGAAGCCGTTCTCGGTTACCGCGGAGACCAGGTGATCGGCCGGCCCGTGCTACATCTGGTGGCGGCTCGCCGGCGCGACGCCATGGCGGCGGGTCTCCAAGCCCGCCGGTGGGACGACCGGGCCGTCTTCCGGCACGAGGCGGGACACGCCGTGGAACTGGATGTCCTGGTGGAGCCCGCGCTCGCCCAGGGGAAGTCCACCATCTGGTTCCTCAGCGGGCCGTCGACGCAGACCGAGGAGTGCGACGCCCCTCTGGGGCGTACCTGGACGCAATCGTCCGCCGGAATCGTCGTGTACACCCCTGAACTGCGCATTCTCTGGGCCAACGATCGCACCTGCCAACTGTTCGACACGAGTCTCAGCGACATGTGGGGGCGGCGCCTCACGGAGATCCTCACGCCGGACCGCCAGCACCGCGCGGTGGAGGAGAAGCTGGCGCAGGCCCGTGACACCGGAGTCACGCAGTCGGTCCTCACGTACGAACGAGTGCCGGGGGAGACCCGGCGGCACGAGTGGGTGATCCACATCGACCCCGTCCGGGACCGGAACGGGATCGTGGTGGCCCTGTGCTCTATGGCCCGGGACAATTCCGCGGAATTCTGGGCCCGTCAGCGGCTCACCCTGCTCAACGAAGCTCGCCGCCACATAGGCGCATCCCTCGATGTGTGCACCACGGCTCGTGAGCTCACCAGGCTGTCGGTGCCCGATCTCGCCGATGTCGCGATGGTGCATCTGCTGCCCGAGGCATGGGGCACCGACCGCTCGAGCTCCGACAACCCGATGTCGGTACGACTCGCCGCTATGAACAGCCGACACCCCGAGCAGGTCCGCACAGGACCCCGAACCGCGGACGGACACGAGACGAGCGCATGGCACAGCCTTGACCACAGCACCCTGATGGGCAGGGCCCTGTCCGAGGACCAAGGCATACGGGTCGAGCTGCCACACGAGGCAGCCAGGTGGCCCGAGTTGAGGTCCGACCGCGACGTGGACGGACGGGGCGGAGCCATGTGCGCTCCCCTCACCGCCAGAGGCAGAACGCTCGGTGTCGTGACGTTCCTGCGCCATGAAGTGCCGTTCGACTCCGACGACCTGCTCCTCGTCGAGGAACTCGCGGAGACCACGGCGATGTGCATCGACAACGCACGCAACTACGAGCGTGAACAGAGCACCGCGCTGACTCTCCAGCAGAGCCTTCTCCCTCGCGAACCACCTGCGCAGAACGCGGTCGACGCCGCCTATGGCTACCGTCCCGCCGACTTGGCGGCCGGGGTCGGGGGCGACTGGTTTGACGTGATTCCGTTGTCCGGTGCCAGGGTTGCCCTGGTCATCGGCGATGTCGTGGGGCACGGTGTACGGGCGGCCGCCACCATGGGGCGGCTGCGCTCGGTGGTCCGCACCCTCGCCGACATCGACCTCCCACCGGAGGAAGTGCTCGCCAGGGTGGACGACATCGTGAACCGGCTGGACCAGGTGACGGAGCCCCACACCCTCGAACCGGAGCTCGGGGCCTCGGTCCTGTACGCGGTGTACGACCCGACGTCCCGTCGTTGCTGCCTCGCCCGGGCAGCGCACCTGGAACCCCTGCTGGTGCTGCCGGACGGGAGCAGCCGGTTTCTGAATCTGCCGGCCGGGCCACCCCTGGGGCTGGGAGGACTGCCCTTCGAATCGGTCGAAGTGACCCTGCCCGAAGACTCGCTCCTGGTGTTCTTCACCGACGGGGTGGTGAAATCCCGCGACCAGGACCTCACGGACGGCATCGCTCGACTCCAGGCGTGCCTCTCTTCCTGCTCCACCTCGCCCACGGCCGTCTGCGCCGACATCCTCGCCGCGGTTCTGCCCGACAGCGGACGCGACGACGCCGCGCTCCTCACGGTCCGGCCTCGCACGCTGGACCAGGGCGACATCGCCCACTGGGAGGTGCCGGCCGATCCCTCGGCGGTGGCGACCGTACGGGACCAGGCGAGCGACAGGCTCAGCACCTGGGGCCTCGACCACAAGCTCTTCTCCACCGAGCTGATCGTCAGCGAACTGGTCACCAACGCCATACGGTACGGACGCGCCCCCATCCACGTGCGGCTCATCAAGGACCGTTCCCTGGTCTGCGAAGTCGCCGACGGAAACAGCGCCGCTCCCCATCTCCGGCGGGCCCACACCCTCGACGAGGGTGGCCGCGGCCTCCTCCTGGTCGCGCAGCTCGCTTCCCGCTGGGGCAGCCGGCACGCCCGCGAGGGGAAGATCATTTGGGCGGAGCAGCAACTGGACCTCGCCGGCTGACGAACGGCCAACTGCTCTCACTCGACCGTGCTGTGACCGCCTGCACGAGTACCTGAAGGCGCACGCACCCCAGGGACATCGACCGTCGAGTAGAAAATCTCGCCGCTGGATATGGACGCAGCGTTCACATCATGCTTATATGAACGCAGTGTTCATATCGAGCGGAGCAGGAGAAGGTCTCATGACCACCACGCACACCACCCCACGTGTCGCACTCGTCACCGGCGGTTCCGGCGGGATCGGCAAGGCCGTCGTCGAGCGGCTCGCCGCGGACGGGTTCGCCGTGGCCGTGCACTACTCCGGCAACAAGGCCAGGGCCGAATCCCTCGTCGCCGAGATCACCGCGTCCGGCGGGAAGGCCATCGCCGTCGGCGGAGACGTGGCGGACGAGCACGCCATGGGAGCGGCCTTCGACAGCGTCGAGTCCGCTTTCGGTGGGATCGACGTGGTGATCAACGCGGCCGGAATCATGGTGCTCGCGCCGATCGCCGAACTGAATCTCGACGATCTGGACCGCATGCACCGCACGAACATCCGCGGCACCTTCGTCGTCGCCCAGCAGGCGGCCCGCCGTGTCCGCGCCGGCGGCGCGATCGTCAACGTGTCCACGTCCGTCACCCGCACCCAGCTCCCGACCTACGGCGCCTACGTCGCCAGCAAGGCCGCCGCCCAGAGCATCGGGCTGATCCTCGCCCGCGAACTGCGCGGCCGCGACATCACCGTCAACACCGTCGCACCCGGCCCGGTCGCCTCCCCGCTCTTCTTCGAGGGCAAGGACGAGGCCACCGTCGCCAACTTCGCGAAGGCCACCCCCCTGGAGCGGCTGGGCGCACCGCAGGACATCGCCGAAACGGTCGCCTTCCTCGCCGGACCCGCCCGCTGGATCAACGGCCAGGTCCTCTACGCCAACGGCGGTCTCGCCTGACGCCGCTGCCGCGGCACCGCCCCCCACCCCCCACCTCGTCAATCCGTTCGCTGGAAAAGGGAGACCACCCGTGTCATCCGTCGTTCTCATCACCGGCGCCGCCACCGGCATCGGCAACCTCACCGCCCGTGCCCTCGCCGCTGCCGGCCACACCGTCTACGCCAGCATGCGCGATGTCGGAGGCCGTAACGCTCCCCGCGCCGAGGAACTCCTCGCACTCGCACGCCGCGAGGGGCAGGACATCCGCGTCGTCGAGCTCGACGTCCAGTCGGATGCCTCGGTCGACGCGGCCGTGGCGACCGTCATCGGCGAGGCCGGCCGGCTGGACACGGTCGTCCACAACGCCGGACACCTCTACGTGGGGTACGTGGAGGCCTTCACGCCCGAGGACATCCACCGCCTCCTGGACATCAACACGCTCGGCATCCAGCGCGTGAACCGGGCGGCCCTGCCTCACATGCGCTCACGCCGCTCCGGCACCCTCCTCTACGTCGGCAGCACCACCTCGGTGGTGGTCCCGCCCTTCCTCGGCCCCTACGTGGCGTCGAAGTTCGCCGCCGACGCCCTCGCGCAGGTCACGGCGTACGAGGTGAGCCAGTTCGGCATCGAGACCACCATCGTGATGCCGGGCCCCTTCACCCAGGGAACCGAGCACTTCCCCAACGCCGGCCACGCCGCCGACGACGAGCGCGCCCACGCCTACGCTCCACTGGACGCCATGGTGGCCCGCAACGAGGCCGCCACCGAGGCCCTCTTCCCGCCCGGCGTGGACGCCCACCCGCGTGCCGTCGCCGAGGAGATCACCCGCGTGCTCGCCCTTCCGGCCGACACCCGCCCCTTCCGTACCGTGGTCGACTTCAGCCAGGCCGGCGTGGAGGAGGTCAACGAGGTCCTGCGCCGCGCCCAGGAGCAGTTCGTCACACGACTCGGCTTCGGTGAACTCCTCACGGTTCGCGGAGCGCGGCCCTCGGAGCCGGAAGGCGAGCCCACGGTGCTGTCGCACTCCGGGCCCGAGCGTCCGGCTTCCTAGACTGGCCGGACCAGCCGAACGCTTCGAAGGAGAGACGACGTGACGAAGCAGGCCGAGGGCGGCGACGAGCGCCCGGCCCGCGGGCGGGGGCGGCGGCCGGCCGACGAGGTCCGGGCCGACGTCCTGCGCGCGGTCGGAGAGGTGCTTCTCAGCGAGGGAATCGCCGACCTGACCTTCGAGCGGGTGGCCCGCCTGTCCGGCGTCAGCAAGACGACGCTGTACAAGTGGTGGCCCTCCAAGGGCGCCCTCGCCCTGGACGGCTACTTCCACGCCGTCGAGCAGAGCCTCGCCTTCGAGGACACCGGCGACATCCGCGCCGACCTCATGAGCCAACTGCGTGCGTTCGCGCGGATACTGACCCGGACACCGGCCGGGCGGGTGGTGACCGAACTGATCGGCCAGTCCCAGACCGACGACGACCTGGCCTCCGCCTTCCGCTCCATGTACTCCTCGGAGCGGAGACGGCTGGCGGGCGAGCGGCTGCTGCGCGCCCAGCAGCAGGGCCAGATCCGGGCGGAGGTGAACGTCCAGGTCCTCGTCGATCAGCTCTGGGGCGCGGTCTACCACCGAATGCTGGTCCCGGACGAGCCCGTCACCGACGACTTCGTCGTCGCCCTGGTCACCAACCTGATCGACGGCATCACGCCACCCGCGTCCCCTTCACAGGACAAGCCCGCGCCATGAAGATGTGCGATCGGCCGTGCACCGTCCAGAGCGTCCAGTTCAGAAGAAGCTCCGCCGTCAGAACTCCCCCGATACGCACTCACCCAGGGCGCGTCGAGGAGCGCGTGCTGCCGACGCAGCGGGAACTGGGTATCGGTGCGACGAAGTCCGCGCCGGGGCCTGACTCCTCCCCGAGGTCACAAGCCAGATGCGGTGAGGATGCGATACATGTGGGTCGGCCGCAGCGCGGAGTTGGCAGCGGCGTCGTCTACGACCTCGGGGACCGGGTCTGACAGCAACTGCTCCAGCAACGCGTCCGCGGCATTGGGGTGACGGGCGACCCCGCGGCGCACGAAGGATTCGGGATCTGCGGCGAGTTGCTGAAGGGCTGTTACGGGCAGCTCCGGGTCCTGCAGGGCGACGTAGCGTACGTTCGCGCTCCCCTCGTCGACGAACGTGCGCAACGTGTGTCGAGGGAAGTTGGGGTGGTCGACGAGCAGCGGTCGGACATGGAACAGCTCGCCGTGGGCGCGAACCAGGCGTTCCAGTACTTCCGGTGGTGTGTCCGGCCGGCGGGCGGCACTACGGCGGACGGCGACTTCCGGGTCGTTGTCCAGTCGATGCCATGCCTCTTCCGGTAGGTCCTGGCAGGAGGCCAGTACGCGCCGGAACAGCGCGTGAGGGCAGTCCAGGTAGGTCATCCGCTCCTCGAGGGGCGCTTCGCGTAGCCAGCCCGGTTCGGTGAAGTTCCATGTCAGAGCCACCTCAGCCGCGATGCTTCCGTCCGCGCGTTCCGCTTCCACGAGCGCGTAGAGTCGCTTGCGGGTTTCGGGGTCGACGTGGCGACTCTGCGCCACCATGACGCGCACGAGCGGGTCTTCGATGTCCAGTAGCGAGGCAACCATCTCCGCCGACAGATGGGGGTTTTCGGCGACGGCCCGATGGACCTTGTCGTCCTCGCTCTCCATAAGCCGTGCGAACTGGTCGGGCGTGAGTGGGGTATAGCACGCCACGTTGGCGCGCACGGCCGGGTCAGCAAGACAACGGTCACTCCATTCCGGAGGGATACCCGGTCGCTTGTTCTTGGTGGCGGCTGCACGGACCTGTGGATCCGGGTCGTTGAGCAGTCCCACTTGTACGGCAAGAGGCCGGTCGTGCCAGGCTTGCGCGATCGCGGCGCGTAGCTTCGGGCTCGTCGCGCCGACGAGTGCTGTCCGAGTCTGGCCGTACGCTTCCTCCAGATCGTCGATGCGGAGGGACACCCCGCTGTCGACCATGCCGCGGACGAAGTCCGCGAATGCGTCGCGGATCGCCGGGTCGGGATGCTCAGCCACTCTGCGGCGCATGGTAGGAGATAGCCGGTCTCCGTGAAGGCGCACAGCGGTGTTGGCGTCGCCGTATGTCAGCAGAGCCTCTGCGACGGCGTCGTCCAGCCGCCCGCGACGGAGCGACAGCCCGCCCTGGCCGGCCCTGTGTGCGGCCAGGCGCACCAGGACGTCCTGAGGGGCCGCTGGGTTCCGCCCCAGCCCGGACAGTTGCGGATGATCGAGGCTCGTCATACGCCCAACCTATGGGCTGTCATATCTGGCGTCTTTCGCGCCGACGACTTGGTGGTTGGCGGAGTACCCATAGCTTTTGGACTACTCGGCGACGGTGTCGTCGCGGGCGGGGACAAGGGCGCCTCGCCGTCTCCTTGCTCAGGCAACGACACGTCTGACGGCGTTGAGGCTGAGGGAGTAGAGCAGATGGCACAATCATGGCTAATGTCGCAAAACGGGCAGCTGTCCCGTCGTAGGGGACGGCTGGACAGTGCGACCCATGGCGCTGTCGATGTCTTCGGGCGACTCTCTGCAAGAGGAGTAGAACATGAGCCATGTCCACACCGCACACACCGAGGCGCCGGGGCATGACGAACTGGTTCCGTCGCGCTACGCGCTGAAGGTCGGCGACATCGACGTGCTGGTGATCAGTGACGGAGTGATGGCCATCCCCAGCGTCACGTATGCCACCAACGCCACCCAGTCGGACCTGGCCGCCTGGCTCGATGACATGTTCCTTCCGCCGGAGGTGTGCAACTGGCCACTGAATGTGGCCGTGGTGCGCAGCGGTGGCCAGACCATCCTCATCGACTCCGGGCTGGGGACGGAGTTTCCCGGTTTCCAGCGAGCCGGACAGTTGGTCACGCGAATGGAGGCGGCCGGGATCGATCCCGCATCCGTCACCGACGTGGTACTCACCCACTTGCACATGGACCACATCGGCGGACTGCTCGTCGAAGGGCTGCGAGGTCGGCTGCGCCAGGACCTGCGGGTCCACCTGGCGGCCGCCGAGGCCGAGTTCTGGGCCGCGCCTGACTTCTCCCGCACCGTCATGCCGGCACCTGTCCCGGACGTGCTGCGCACCACCGCCTCGCGGTTCCTGGACGTGTACCGCAGCCAGTTGCGGCCGTTCGAGACGGAGTACGAGGTGGCACCAGGAGTGGTGATGCAGCGGACCGGCGGGCACACCGCCGGCCACAGCATCGTCCGTCTGGAGTCCGGCGGCGACCGGCTGACGTTCGCCGGTGATGCACTGTTCCAGCCCGGGTTCGACAAACCCGACTGGCACAACGGTTTCGACCACGACCCCGAACTGACAACCCGCGTCCGGATTCGTCTGCTGACAGAGCTGGCGTCACGCGGCGAGCAACTGGTGGGCGCCCACCTGCCCTTCCCGTCCGTCTGCCACGTGGCGGTCGACGGCAACGCCTTCCGCTTCGTACCGGTCGTTTGGGACTACTGAGAGAGCGGTCGGCCACCTACTCGTAGCAGGCGGCCGCTCCGCAGGGGACCGGCGTTCAACCTACGGGGCCTCGATGTCGGAGATGCCGTACCTGCTGACCTCCGCGTCGCGGATCTGAGCTGCGTGCTCAGCCTCCATACCCGCGCCGCGGAAGCGGGCGAGCGCCTCGTCCGACTCCCAGCGTTCGTACACATTGATCCGGTCCGGCTCGATCAAGTCCGCCGACAGAGCGAAATCGAGGCAACCGACGGCGGCACGTGCCTGCTCGACGACCTCAGAGCATCCAGCCAGATACGCCTCGCGGTCGGCAGCGTCCACCCACAACTTCCCGGCAATGATGATCACGCCACTCCTCTGTATTGCGGCCTTCTGCGTAAAGCGCGAAGTGCAGCCCGACCACCTGTCGGCCCAGCCACTGGAAACGTGGACCGCAGCGGACCACAGGATTCATCGGCCGCCGCCGATCGAAGAAACGGACCCCATATGCCCATGGCAGGCAGCTCAGCAGCTGCCGGGTCGGTCTGCCCGAGCGCGCACCGAGGCCGAGATGGTGCGGGCGGCGACGTAGAGGATGAACGCGGTGGTGATGGCGAGTGCGCACCATGACCAGACGTGCCAACCAGGGATATGCGACACCGCCATCCAGCGGACCGTGTAGTTGGCGGTTGCGGCCATGGGAAAGGTGAAGATCCACCATGCCTGGCTGAAGCGGAGCCTGCCGTACTCGCCCAGAAGGAAGATCTGCGCGAGGAGCATGACGAGGAGGACGCCGGTGAGGAGCTGTTGGGTCTCCTGAAGGCGGCCGGGATGGGCGAGGATCCAGGCCAGGTTCGTGGTGGCAGCGGCGGCCAGGAAGGCGGCCATACCGGGTTTCATCTCGGCTGGTGTTCTCTCGCCGCTGATTGCGCGGACGAGAATGGCCGTGGTGATGACGATCCAGAAGAACAGCCCGGCACCGGCGGCCGCCAGCGCCGCATGGTGTTGATGGATCGCGGAGAGACCGATGCTGACGATGTTGGGCCCGGCCGCCAGTGGGATGAAGTAGCCCGCATGGAAAGCGTCGAACGGTACGTCACCGTTGATGCAGCGGGCGATGAGCCACGCGGCGAGGAGTACCTGAGCCGCGATCGCTGCGCCGCACAGCCAAGCGAAGAGGGTGAAGGCGTACTGGGTGTAGTGCGCGGTCAGCAGCACCGCCACCAGGGGGATGAGCGAGGCGAACGGATCGATGGTTCGGTGCCCGATACGGGCGCCGCGCGCCGCGCGCCGACGGAGTCTTCCTGCGGCGTAGCGGACGGTGAGGATGATCCACAGGAAGCTGCCGGCTGCGTAGAACAATTCGGCGGGCCACGCCGGCGCGTTCAGTTCGAGGACTGCCGCGCTCCAACCGCCGGCCAGTCCCGCGAGCCCGAGGGGTATCCCGAACTGAA
This sequence comes from Streptomyces sp. NPDC089424, assembly GCF_044749345.1. Lineage (NCBI taxonomy): Bacteria > Bacillati > Actinomycetota > Actinomycetes > Kitasatosporales > Streptomycetaceae > Streptomyces > Streptomyces sp. NPDC089424. The sequence goes on along the minus strand of NZ_JBIVHU010000002.1, from coordinate 387,567 downwards.
TCGCTGAGATGCCGGGGTGCGCCAGGACGTCGGGGACGGATGAATTGGCTGCTGTTCGGTTCGGCGTGCTGGTTGTAGACATGTCTCAGCCTCGGGAGTCCTGTTCCGGGGTGTGTCCGGTGCCTGTTAGATGATGGGGTGCCGGCCGTGTACCGGGCTGAGGGTTTCCAGCAGCGACGCGGCGTGCAGGATCGTCGATTCCGCATGCAGGTTGGCCGCCAGTTGTACAGCGATCGGCATGCCGTCGCTGCTCGTACCGAACCGCATCGACAAAGCTGGATGCCCCGTCAGGTTGAAGGGAACGGTCGTCGAGCTCACGTGGAAGGGGCCTACGGTCCGGCCCTCGACGGTGAAGTCCTGGAGCTGATGTTCGTGAGCGGGAATCGTCGTCACCGGGAGCAGCAGGATGTCGTACTGCTGGAAGAACCCTGCCATAGCGTCCCGGAGTCGCTCGACGGCCTGCTCGGCCAGGACGAAGTCCTCCACGGACGTGTCAGGCAGGGTAGCGACGAACTTGGAGTAGCTGAACATCTGCTCCTCGTGGCCCGCGGTGACCTGGCGGAAGGCCGGCTTCACCTCCATGACGCTCAGTTCGGACCAGAGTTCGAGAGGGTTGTCCCGCTCGAAGGCCGGGATACGCACGGCGTCGACCTGGGCCCCTGCTTCCTTCAGGGCGTCGGCGGCTGCCTGGACGGTTGCGGAGACCTCCGGGTCGGTCGGGCCGAGTCCCGAGTCGACCAGCCAGCCCACACGTAGCGACCGGTTGGGATCGGCGCCCAGGCCTGTGTCGACCTCGATCGGGACGGTGGCAAATCCGTCGGCGCCGTCGGGGCCGGCCAAGAGCGTGTAGGCGAGTGCGAGGTCACGGATGGTGCGGGCCATGGGGCCGACATGCCAGTTGCGGCGGGGCTCGCGCGGCCAGATTCCCGTCATCGGGATGCGCCCGTGCGTCGGTTTGAAGGAGGAGACTCCGGTGTCGGCCGCCGGACCGCGTACCGAGATGGACAAGTCCGTGGCGAGTCCTAGCGGTGACATTCCGGCCGCGATCGCGGCGGATTCGCCGCCGCTCGAACCGCCGGGCGAACGGTTGACGTCCCAGGGGTTGTTCGTCCTGCCTGTCAGGAGGTTGTCGGACTCGATCCAGTACGAGAATTCCGGCAGATTTGTCTTCGCCAGGAGGATCGCGCCTGCGCGTTTCATGCGCGCCACGGCGGTGGCGTCCGTGTCGGGGATGCGCCCGGCGAAGATGGGGGAGCCGCGCTGGGTGAGCACGCCGGCGGTGTCGAAGGAGTCCTTGGCTGTGAAGGGCACGCCATGGAGCGGCCCTACTTCCCCTCCGCCCGCGAGCTCATCGTCCGCCGCCTTCGCTGTCTCAAGCGCGTCATCGACGAGCGTGACGATCGCGTTGAGTCGCGGGTTGACGGCCGCGATCCGGTCTTGATGCGCCTGCACCACCTCGACCGAGGAAGCCTTCCCGGTTCGGATCAGCTCCGCGAGTTCGCTCGCATCAAGGTAATTGAGTTCGGTGGTCATGATGCGTTCCTTTCCGGACCGGTCTCTTGCTTCGAGGAGACCGGCACATACGTCCGGGAGCCCACGATCCGCAGGAGCGGGTACTTCGAAGGTGAAGTCGCCATGGGGTATCGGCAGGACGGTGTCGTCCTCCGCTTCGTGCGCACACGGCGAGGAGCGTCCCGCGCACAGCCCGTGAGGCCGCCTCTGGACAGGGGTCGGCCTGCCGCGGACCAGGGAGATTTACATGAGGAGAACCTCCTCGGGGTGACCACGTTCTCGGGTTCCACCCTCGAACAGGTACTATGTAGGTCACCATACATGACACGAGGAGAGGACGCAGGATGGGGAAGCGGACGGATGCCAAGCAGAAGATGGTGCAGGCCGCCAAGCAGCTCATCCGGCAGCGCGGCTACAACGCGACGGCCTTCTCCGACGTGCTGGGGCTCAGCGGTACGTCCCGCGGTTCGGTCTACTTCCACTTCCCCGGCGGTAAGACGCAGCTGGCCGTCGAAGCTGCCGAAGCCCACGCATTCGAGCAGGTGGAGATCATCGACAGGGTCGCCCGCCAGGCCGAATCCGCAGCTCAGCTGATCGAGATCTTCATCGGTATGGGCCGAGAAGGCATGATCGCGAGCGAGTACGGGCGAGGCTGCGGCGTCGCCCCGCTGATCACCGAAGGCGCCACACAGGACTCGGCCGAGCTCGCCGAAACCGCACGCCGGGCTTTCTCGGAGATGACAGACAGAATGGCCTTCCACTTCGTCGCCTTCGGTGTGGAGCGTGCTTCCGCGAGAACGCTCGCCGAGACCGTGATCGCGGGCGTCCAGGGAGCGATGATCACCTCCCGCGCTCTGCGAAGTCCCACGCCGTACGACTCGGTACGCGCCGTACTGGCAGCCCACGCTGTGAGCGTGTCGCCGAAGGGCCTCAAGCCCGGCCGCATCTGAAGCCCGTCGGCTTCGTCTCCTCCGGTCGGCCATGGCTGCCGATCCGGCGCGTTGATCTCACCGCTATGTATGCTGGCCTACATAGTATCTGCCCGCCCACAGTGGGAAGAGGGGTTCCGCTCATGACGCGCGTACTCATCACCGGAGCATCCCGAGGCATTGGAAGGATCAGTGCGATAGCACTGCACGAAGCGGGTCACGAGGTCATCGCCACGGCCCGCGACGTGTCGATGCTCGAAGACCTGCCGGTGGCACAGAAATTGCGACTCGACGTCACCGACCAGGCCTCGGTCGACCAAGCGCTGGCCGAAGCCGGCCACGTCGATGCCCTCCTCAGCAATGCCGGGGCGACCGTGCGGGCACCGCTGGAGACGATCCCGCTCACCGCGCTGGGGGACCTCTTCGAGCTCAACGTCTTCGGAGCCCTGCGCGTCGCACAGGGCATCCTGCCCCAGATGCGCGAACGCGGGTCAGGGCAGTTGATCTTCATGTCGAGCATCCAGGGCCGTCTGGTCATCCCTTTGATCGGCGCCTACAGCGCGACCAAGCACGCTCTGGAGGCCTTCGCCGAGACACTGGCCATCGAGTCCGGCCACTTCGGCGTGTCCGTGCACGTCATCGAGCCGCCCGCGGTCGCCTCCGGGGGCGCTGAGCGCGCCCAGGTGTACCTCGACAGCGGTAACCCCTACCGCCCACTCCTGGACAGAATCGGCCCCTTCCGCGCGGCACCTGTCTCAGTCCTGGAGGTCGCCGACGTCGTGACAGCGGTGGTCGCGGAAGGTGACAAAGCGCCGTTCCGTATCCCCGTCGGTGAGAGCGCGAAGAACATCCTGGGCGCGCACAGAGAAGCACCCGACCACACGCCTTTCCTCGCCGCGCCGCTGAATTGGTAGAGGCTCTCAACGCCCCTGAGTGGTCGTCCGGACACGCCCTCAAGCGCTCACCAGGGTCATCGCCGAGCGGCGTGGGTGGTTATGCTCCGGGGAGCCGGACACGTCAGACCAGGTCACCGGTCGGTTTCACGTAGGTACAGGTCCGCGGCACGGGCGGGAGGGCAGGATGGAAGGCCGAGTCACGGGAGTCAGCCGTCACGCAACGTACTCCTTCAGCAAGCCCAACCACACGTCCGTCACCCTGCTCGCCGGGCTCGGGGTCGAGGGGGACGTGCACGCGGGACGAACGATCCGGCACCAGTTCCGCATGACGTACGAACCCGACGTGCCCAACCTGCGACAAGTCCACTTGATGCACGAGGAGTTCTTCGAAGAGCTCGCCCTCAAGGGCTTCCAGGTGGCCGCGGGCCAGCTCGGCGAGAACATCACCACGCGCGGCGTCGACCTTCTCGGCCTCGCCACCGGCACTCTGCTCCACCTCGGCGACGGGGCGGTGGTCGAGGTGACAGGCCTGCGCAACCCCTGCTCGAAGATCAACGATTTCCGTACGGGACTGCTCGCGGAGATGTTCGCCATGGATCCGGTGTCCGGCGAGTTCACTTTCAAGAGCGGCGTGATGGGGGTGGTGCGCCGCGGGGGAGTCGTACGCCCTGGCGACACCGTCGACGTGGAACTGCCGCCGCCCCCGCACCAGCCGTTGGAGCGCGTCTAGCGAGCCATGGAGCGTTGTGGAAGTCCCGGTCCGTAGGGGTCCGGCATGGGGAAGTGCCATGCCGATCACGGACCAGCAGGTAGTGGGACGCGCGTTGCTGCGGCAGATGCCGACGATTCGCATTCTCGACTTCTCGGTAGCAGCCCGCGTTCGCTCGTGAGCCGCTCCGGGGCGTCGCCCAGGACCACGCGCCGCCGCTACGGTCGTGCCGCAGCCCGACGGTCAGTTCCTGGCGTCGATCCTTGGCTGCTTTTCAAGGTTGACGCTGATCAGGTCGATGCCCAGCGGCGTGAGAGTGTGACGCACCGTGTTGCGATACCGGACCGAGAGGATCAGACCCGACTCGCGCAATATGGCGGTGTGCTGGCTGGCGGTGGAGGCCGTGACGCCGATACGACGAGCGAGTTCGCCCGTCGTACAGCCGTCCTGAATCACGCGGAGAGCGGTGGCCCTGCTGTGCCCGAGCAAGTGGGCGAGCCGGTCTCGCTTTCCCGGCGCGCGATCGGCCGGCGGTAGCCACCAGCCGGGCTCCTGAGTGATCGGATAGACCAGGACCGGGCAGAGCTCGGGGTCGACAAACGTGACAGGTGTGCGCCAGCAGAAGACCGAGGGCACCAGGAGGAGCCCACGACCCTCGAGATGGAGGTCGCGGTCGACCGGGTAGTCCGACTCCAACACCGGCGGGCGCCAGCGCAACGTAGGACTCAGGCTGCGCAGCAGACCTTCGGTGCCGTGATCGATGAGGGCTCGGGACCGTCGGGCCCGATCTGCGTCGACCAGTGCCTGGAGGCGCGGCCACACCGGAGCGAGGGCAGCGCGGTGGTAGTCGTGCAGCGCGTCACCGATCGCGGCGAGCGCGGTCCGCTCGGCATCGGCCAAGGTGCGGGCCCAAGTACGGGCCCAGCCGGGCGGGTTGGGGAGCAGAGCCAAGTCCTTCCTCAGCCGCTCCTTGGGCGTGGACAGCACCGCGCCGACCGTGGACTCCAGACAGGGGGCGGATTGGACGGGTGTGAGGAAGTCGGGGAAGTCACCTGTCTGCGGTACCAGATACCGCAGCAGACGCACGTGAGGCGTCCGCAGGAACCGCAGGCGTGCCCTGGTTGCGGCACGCCAGGGTCCGAAGACCGCCGGTGCCTGAGTGGCTGCAAGCTGTGTGACGCTCAGTACGATCTCCCAGCCGGGATCAGGCCCCGAGACCGTCCGTATGCGGGACAGATCCTCCGCTGTGAAGTGCAGCCTGAGCGCCATAGCCCTCCCCGTTGCCACCCCGTACTGCTGATTATTGGCACCCAGTACGCATGCTGACCAGCGTATTTCGGCCCTTATGACATGTTCTTGTCGGTCAAATCGGGTCGCTGCCACTCTCGCTGAGACATCACCGCGGTCCCGGTTGCCAGGCGGGACCGCGATCGACGGAAGGAGAAAGATCCATGCGTACTCGTCTGTTCATGGTGACCGTCGCGGCGGCCAGTGCCCTGTTCGGCTTCGGCACCACGACCGTGGCAGCCGCGCCGGCAAACGACGTGGCGTCGTCCGGTTCCGCAGCGCCGTTCGCCGATCAGGCCCGAGACGCACACCTGACGGCCGCCCAGACCTCGGCACTGAAGTCGGAGGTCAACCGCTACCTCAAGAAGACCGGCGGCAAGCAGGTCGCGCTCAACAAGATCGAGGTGGACGGCGCCACGCTCCTGGTGGCCATCCCCGGAGAAGACCGACCGAGAGACTTCGCTGCTGGGGAGGGTACGCGCGCCGCGGCCGACCCCTGCCTGACCGGAGCGGTCTACAGCGGCTACTTCTGCGTGTACAGCCAGGAGGTCTACCAGGGCAGTTACTACTACTGGTACGCCTGTGCCAAGCGCTCCATGCCGTGGGCCGGATACGGCTCGTGGATCAATGACCAGACCCCGGGTACACGGGCCACCTTCTACAACAGCAGCGGGGGCGTCGCCTACACCACCCCGGCCCCGTACAGCTCGGACGACAGCTACTACTGGACGCCCATTTGGCACGTCAGGAACTGCTGGACCTGACGGCCGGGCGGGCGGTCCATCAGCCCGAGCGTGAAGCACAATGCGCAAAGCACGCCGTTGCCTGCCGGGCTCGAGGTCCCGTACCTCAAGCCCGATCTTGCAGGAAACGGCGTGTTTTTCTGGGGTGTGCGAAAACTGGCCCCGATCGAGGCGTTGGACGCAGCGGTATGCGATCAGGCAGACGGCGAGGGCCGTGAGTGGCCTCCCTCGGCGACCACGGCACGGAACCCGCGCTACCGCTGCAGGCGGCGGTGCTCGTCGTAGTCGTAGCTGCGGTCGGCCGGCAGCGCGGCCAGGCGTCGGTGGGGTCTGCCGACCCGGCACGCGACGGCCGCAGTCGTGTCCGGCCAAGGCACCCTGCGTCCGGGTGGCCGGCCCCCGTCACTTGACTGCGATGAACCGCAAGGTCCGCCGCTCGCGCGCGTCCCGGACGGCGTGGTCGCAGGGGGAGAACTGCCAGGTGACAGCGGCGTGGCGGAAGAGGTCCCTGACGGGGCCGTTCGCGGGGAAGCGGCGACTGGCTCGCCGTCCTGAGGCCCGTTGGGCGGACCGGCGCTGAGTCTCACCGGGTGGCGGATCGAGACGTCGACGGCGGGTGCCGCCCTTCTCGCCGAGCTGTGGGGCTGACGAGGAGGAGGGCGATGTCGTCGTGGCGGGGGGCGGAGCGTTCGGCGTGCTCGACGAGGGCGTCGGCGAGTTCGTCGAGGTCCTGCGCCCGGGTTCTGGCGAGGTGACGGGCGAGAGCGTCGATGGTCTCGTCGATGTCTACGCCCGGCAATTCGACGAGTCCGTCGGTGTACAGGGCGAGGACGGCTCCGGGTGGGAGGGCGATCTCGGTGCTGAGGTAATCGGCGTCGGAGTCGATGCCGAGCAGCAGCCCGGGTGTGGCGCGCAGGACGTCGGTGTGTCCGTCGGGGTGGCGGAGCAGGGGTGGGGGGTGTCCGGCGCAGGCGAGGCGGGCGCGGTGGTGGGTGAGGCAGAGCTCGACTGCCAGGCAGCTGGTGAACAGTTCGGTGTCGAGGTCGGTGAGGAGGCGGTTGGTGCAGGCGAGGACTTCGTCGGGGGCGGTGCCGGTGGTGGCGTAGGAGTGCACGGCGGTGCGGACCTGCCCCATGAGCGCGGCGGCGGTGGGGTTGTGTCCTTGGACGTCGCCGATCACGGCGACGGCGGTGGTGGGGGCCGGGTGGATGAGGTCGTAGAAGTCGCCGCCGATGTCCATGCCGTGGCCGGCGGGCAGGTAGCGGGCGGCGACCTCGAGACCGGGGATGTGGGGCAGCGTGTGCGGCAGCAGGCCTTGCTGGAGTGTGCGGGCGAGGGCGTGTTTGGTGTCGTAGAGGCGGGCGCGGTCCAGGGCTTGGGCGATCAGTCCGGCGAGGGAGGTGAGAAGGGCCCGTTCGGCCGGGGGGAACGGTCGCTCCTGGTCGTAGGAGAGGACGAGGGAGCCGATGAGGCGGCCGGAGGCGGTCAGCGGCAGGAATGCCCAGGCGCTGCGTCCTCTGTGGCGGGGTGCGTCGGGGTAGGCGTGCTGGAAGTCGGCGAAGCTGGTGAAGAAGGCGGGGTCTCCGGTGGTCAGTGCGTGGGTGGGTGGGGTGCGCGCCGCCAGCGGTGTGCCGTCGAAGCGGCTGAGGAAGTCGGGGTCGTAGCCGCGGTGGCCGGCGATGTGCAGGCGTCCTTCGTCGGCGGTCATCAGGACCAGGCCTTGGGGGCCGAAAGCGGGCACGATCTGGTCGGCGACGAGGTCGATCACGTCGTGGACGCCTACCGCCTCGGCGAGCACGACGGCCAGGTGTGTGAGGTGGTACAGCGCCATGGCGCCTACCGGCGTGGCGGTCTGTGGAGCGTCCGGCCGCTGGGCGTCGGGGGTGATGTGGATGCTGATGCCGTTGTCGCCGGGATAGAGCTGGAAATGCAGGGTCGTGTCCGGCGGACGCACGGCGGTGAAGCCGGCGGGTCGGCGGGTGACGGCCGCTGCGCGGTAGCTGTCCTCGCAGACCGGGGCCCGCAGCCAGGGCAGCACCTCCCAGGGGCGATTGCCCACCAGGTAGGCGGCGTCGGCGCCCACCAGCTGGGCGCCGGCGGAGTTGATGAAGGTGAGCCGGCCGTCCAGGTTCAGAGCGCAGCAGCCGACGGGAAGACGCTCGGCGAACTCGTACGCGGCCATGGCCTGGCCGGAGGTCGCCTCCGCCGGCAGGGCGGGAAGCATCCAGGGCTCATCCGGCGGCAACACCGGATGACCGTCGTCGGCCGCCCGCTCGAGAAGGGCTCCCATGTTTCGGCAGCATGTGGTGATTGCCTCGTGCTGGTCGGGGCTGAGGTGTGGCGGGTGCCGGGCGGGCCACAGCAGTGCGATGCCGCCCTGTACGCCGGTGCCGCCTGTGGGGACTGGGGCTGCGGCGAGCATGAAGTCGTAGGGGAGTACGAGACCGATCTGCGGATAGCGACGCGCCATCTCCTCCTGGCTGCGGAGCCAGAGCAGGCGCCCTTCGCGTATGGCGTCCGTGACCGGTGACAGAGCGTCCATGGGTACCCGCGTCCAGGGAGCGGCGATCTCCGGGGAGACGCCGGTGACCAGCGCCAGACGCAGCAGCCGTGCCCCGGGCGGCAGGAGGTAGAGCAGGCCGACCGACGCACGGGTTTCACGCACCACGTCGGACAGCGGCGCTCCCAGGTTCTCCAGGGCGGTTTCAGCACCGCTACGGGCCCCGATGGGTGACTGCATGGCTGCTACCTGATTCCTGCGACGGGTGCCATGGCTGTGCCGGCGCGGCCGAAGGGGTCACGGACCGCTTCCGCCCCGATGCCCAGCCCCGTGGTGATCTCTGCCCACCTGGCTCCTTCCTGCGGTGCGACGGCCTCCGGGGTCCGCTGCGCCTCGGCCTCCGTGAAGTCGCCCATATAGGGACGGTATGCCCGTACCGGCGTGACGGCACAGCGGCCGATCGAGTCGGCGGCCGACAACGCTCGGCTACGCAGGGCGGCGAGTCGACCGCGTTCGGTGGTCGGCGTGCTTTACGCCGATCGCGCACTCCGCGGTCCCGACCAAGCACCCCGCCGGCGAGGGCCTGGTCGCGCTGCTGGAGCCGTTCGGGGACCTCGCCTGGGCCGATGTCGGAGCACTCGCGGTCCTCGCCGGCCTCGGCTTCACTGTCGTCCTGCTCATCGGCGAACTCGCCTTCCCCGACCCCGCCGATCATTTGAAGGATCACCCCGCCTGACATCGACCGGAGCGATCCATCCGTAGAAGTCACAGGATCCGGCGGACGCGACCCAGACGTTCTGCCGCAGGTGTGCCCACCGCTGGAGAGAAGAGGGCGAGGACCTGAGTGCGTTCCTCGTCCAGGAGCACCTGGCAGTCGAGTTCCAGCAACCCGACCTCGGGGTGCTGGATCCGCTTGCGTCTGCTGCGCATGACTCCCACCGCATGCAGACGCCACAGGGCCTCGAACTCGGCACTCGCCCGTAGCAGCCGTTCCACCGAGTCGTTCGCCTGGGCGTCGTCGCGGCGGACGACAGCAGCCCGCAGGTCGGCGACGAGCGCCCGGGATTCCGTCGCGTGGTCCTGGACCGGGTATCCGGCGCGGGCACGGGGATCGGTGAACCAGCGGTAGATCACCGTGCCAACGGGACCGCGCACCTGGGTGAGGTCACCGAAGACGGCCCGAGCCAATTCGTTCTGGGCCAGGGTGGCGCCGAGATCGGTCATGACCTGAGCCGGGATGTCGGAGAGATGGTCCAGGACACCCAGCAGGCTCGGTGCAACGTGGTCGTCCGACCGTATGCGGTCTGGCGGCTGATGCCCGGCGAGCCGGACAGGTGGTCGCGCTCGTCCAGGGTCAGGCGCAGTGCTCTGGTGATCGCGGGCAATACGCCGGGCGACGGCTGCGGCGCGCGATCCTGTTCCATACGGGTGTAGTAGTCCGCAGAGATGTCGGCCAGGTGTGCGACCTCCTCGCGGCGCAGTCCGGGAGTACGTCGGCGTCGTGTCTCGCGACGACCCACGTCCCCAGGGCTGAGCGCCTCCCTGCGCACCCGCAGGAAGTCCGCCAACTGCTTGGTGTCCACCCTTCAAGTCTGCGGTCGCGCCCCGAGCGGCAGCCAGAGACCGCCGATCCCTGGGTAAGGCGACTCTGCCTGCTGTCTCCGATCGGCGACAGGCTCGTCGTCGTGCCGGGAACCTCCCGGTCGACGACTTCGACGAGGGGAAGATCCTCATGAGCACGGCCGCAACTTCCCGGACCTGGTTCCTCACCGGAGCCTCTCGCGGACTTGGCGCAATCTGGGCCGAGGCGATCCTCGACCGCGGTGACCGGCCGGCGGCGACCGCTCGTGACACCGCGGCGCTGGCACCGCTGTCCAAGCGCTACGGCGACCGCGTTCTGCCGATGCAGCTCGACGTCCGCGACTCCGCGGCTGTCGGTGCGGCCGTGCGGAGCGCCGAGGAGGCGTTCGGCGGGATCGACGTGCTGGTCAACAATGCGGGTCACATGCTGGTCGGTGCCGTCGAGGAGATCGAGGAGGAGCAGGCCCGGCACAGATGGACGTCAACTACTTCGGCGCGCTGTGGGCCACCAGGGCCGTGCTGCCCGGAATGCGGGAGCGTCGTGCGGGCCGGATCCTGCAGGTCTCCTCGCTCGGTGGTCTGGTCGCGTATCCGGCGCTCGGCATCTACCAGGCCTCCAAGTGGGCCCTGGAGGGGGTGAGCGAGTCACTGGCGGCCGAAGTGGCCGCGTACGGCATATACGTCACTTTGATCGAGCCGGTCATGTTCCCCACCGGTCTTGCCACCGCGTCCCCGCAGGCCCGGCAGGAGCCCGCGTACGCGCATGCCCGGGAGGCGCTCTACGCAGGGGCAGGAGCTGCGGGCCTCACGCCCGGCGATCCCGCGGCGACGGCCGAAGCCCTTCTCGCGCTCGCGGACACGCCTGAGCCGCCCCTGCGGGTGCTGTTCGGCACCGGCGGCCTGGAGGCCCTACGCGCCGAGTACTCCGGTCGGCTCGCCGGGCTGGAGCAGTGGGACCACGTCGCGCGCCTCGCGCAGGGCAAGCCGGGCGGATCATGAGCCGGCCCGGTCGGGATATTCGCTGGTTGCCGCTTGCTGATGGTGGTCATACTGCCGCGATGGATCCAGTGACGCTTGAGACCGACCGTCTGGTCCTGCGGGCCTTCACACCTGCCGACGTGGATGCGGTGTACGAGGCCTGCCAGGACGAGGACATCCAGTACTACACCCCGGTGCCGGTGCCGTACCGGCGTGCTGACGCGGAGAAACTCGTCGGCGAGAAGCTGCCCGCTCAGTGGGCCGAGGACAGGGACTACACCCTCGGCGCGTTCCGCAAGGACACCGGCGCCCTGGTCGGGTCGTACTGCCTGACCCTTATCAGCCGCGGCGTCTGGGAGCTCGGCTACTGGGCGGTCAAGGAACAGCGCGGACACGGGTACTCGGTGGAGGCCGCTCGGGCCCTGTGCGACTGGGGCTGGGACACCCTCGACGTCCACCGCATCGAATGGTGGGCCATGGCCGGCAACACCGGCTCGCGTGCCGTCGCCGAAAGACTCGGCTTCACCGTCGAAGGGACGCTGCGCAACCGCAGCATCGCCAACGACGGCAAGCCGCACGACTGGTGGGTGGGCGGACTGCTGAGGTCCTGATGCCGCTCCGATGCCTGGCCGGTCTCGTGTCTTCTTCTGCGGGGAAGTCTTCCGGCTCGGACAGCCCCGCAGAAGAAGACACGACGACGTCACTCCCGTGCGCCCGCCAGCTCCACCGCCCCGCGGCGCAGGAAGAGGCCGGCCGGAGCCACCGCCGAGATCACGGCGAGCACCGCGCAGGCCCCCAGGACCGCTGCGAGCGTCACCCACGGGATTTCGATGGACGTCCACACCGAGAGCAGGCCCAGCGCGCTCCACATGCCCAGCAGGTTGACCCCGGCGACCAGCGCTCCCAGCAGTCCGCCGACCATGACCACCATCGACGACTCGCCGCCCACCAGTCGTAGCACCTGCCACCTGGTGGCGCCGGCCAGCCTCAGGACAGCCAGTTCGCGGGCCCGGTCGGAGGTGGCCATGACCATCGTGTTGGCCAGCGAGATGCCGGTGTAGAGGAGAGCGATCCCGAGGACCAGGAAGAAGCCCATCCGGGTCGTCCGGCTGGTCTCGGGGTACGTCGTCCGCACCCAGGCGTCCCTGGTGAGAACCTCCCCGCCCGATGGCCTTACCGCTTGACGCAGACCGGCGGCCACAGCGCCCGCGTCGGCACCGTCCGCGAGGCGCACGTCGACCCGGTCGACGGGTGCCGTGGGGGCGTTGCGCGGGGTGACGTAGACGCCGTTGTTGCCGGTGCCGATGGTCATGACCGCGGCGATCCTCAGGGACTTCCTCGTGCCGTCCCCGAGCCACACGTCGACGCGCTCGCCCACGGTGTGGTTCTCCCACTCCTCGTTGACGATGATCGAGTCGTCGTCCAGGCTGCTCAACCTCCCTGCGGTGAGGGGGAGATGTGCCGTTGCCGCGAGCGGCTCCGGCTCGACGGCCCTGGCGTCGGACCTGATGAGCGCCACACCGTCCTCCATGACGTACACGGCACTGGACGAGCTCGCCGAGACCTCGGCACCGGACACGGCGCGCAGCCTCCGCAGCGTCGCCTCGTCGAAACCGGTGCCGCCCGCCGGAGTGACCAGGAAGTCTGCGGCCGTCTGCCCGCGCACTTCGGTTGCCTTGGCCTCGTTGAGGGTCGCGGTGGCGCCCAGCAGTGAGCCCGCCAGTGCGACCGTGACCAGTACGGGCGCCGCGACGGCGGCGGTGCGGCGCACGCCGGTGACGGCGTTCTCCCGCACCAGCATCCCGCCGGCGCCCGGCAGTTGGGCCGGTAGCCAGGCGATCAGCCGGGCCAGTGGCCGCACAAGCACCGGGGCGAGCAGCGCGACCGCCGTGATCAGCAGCATCGGCCGACTCACATAGGTCTTGCGCTGCAGCAGCTCGCCCGGGTTCGTGACCAGGGCCAGGGCCAGTGTCACCGCGGCGGTGATCAGCAGGGCCGTGCCGAACAGCCGGCGGCCCCGTGTCATGGGCCGGGTGTCCACGGTCGCCTCACGCAGTGCCTCGGTGGGGCCGGTGCGCCCCGCCCGCCAGGACGCGGCCAGCACGCCGCACAGGGCCACGAACAGGCCTGTCCAGAACGCCATGTGGTAGGGCCAGGCGTAGTCGCCGATGGTGAACCAGCGGGGCGCGAGGCCCTCGTCGACCGCCCACTCGGCGAGGTCCGGAGCCCCGTAGGAGCCGAGCACGCAGCCGGCGGCCGATGCGAGCACACCGATCACGAGCGCCTCGTAGACGACCATGCGGCGGATCTGCCCCGGGGTCGCCCCGGCGGTGCGCAGCAGCCCGAACTCGCGGCGCCGCTGGGCCACCGCGAACGCGAAGGTCGAGGCCACCACGAACACCGACACGAATCCGGTGACGCCGCCGGCCGTGCCGAACATGGCGTTCATCGCGGTGAGGGCCTCGCTGTCCCGGTCGGGGTCGGCGTCGGCGTACCGGCGCGCGTCCCCGGTGAGGACCCGCACGCCCCCGCTCCCGCGCACAGCCTCGCGCACGGCCGCCGCATCGGCGTCGACCACGAGCTGGACGCTGCGGGGCGACAGTTGGGCGGCTCGGGTGTCGGTGTAGTACACGGCGTTCTCGAAGCCGAGTCCGGCCACGGTGCCGACGACGCGCACGGTGCCGCCGCCGGTCCGCACCCGGGTGCCCGGACGGGCCCAGTCACCGCTGACCACGACCTCGTCCGCGGCCTCGGGCGCGCGTCCCGCGTCGAGCGCGTACGGAGCGAAGGCCGCGGTGGACCAGGGGTGGCCCACCAGATCGGCGGGCCCGCCCTCGGCCCGCACGGCGAACGACCGGTCCTCGACCACGGTCCCGAGGTCCCGCAGTTCCGCCACCGCGTCGTCGGGCACGGCACGCGGCTGCGCGAGTTTCTGCGTGCGGTCGCCGACCGCGGTGGGCACCGTGAGGGTGTCCTGGCCCTTGACCACCACCGGCGCGGCGGCGAACCGTTCCGGCTTCCGGTCAGGTGCGTCCAGCGAGGACGCCAGGGCCAGTCCCATGACGGCGATCAGCGCGACGCCGAGGCAGAGGGCGACGAAACTGCCGAGGAAGGTGACCCAGCGGGTGCGCAGTGTGCGCAGCGTGGTGCTCAGCACGGTGCCGCCTCCAGCTTGGTCATACGCGCCGCGATGTCCTCGGCGCAGGCGCCGATCAGCTCGCCGTTGACGCGGCCGTCGACGAGGAAGACGACGCGGTCGGCGTAGGAGGCGGCGACGGGGTCGTGGCTGACCATGATGATCGTCTGGCCGTTCCGGTCGACCATGCTTCGCAGCAGGGTCAGCACCTCGCGGCTGGTCTGCGAGTCGAGCGCGCCGGTCGGCTCGTCGCCGAACAGCACTTCGGGGCGGGTGATCAGTGCGCGGGCCAGCGCGACCCGCTGCTGCTGGCCGCCGGACATCTCCGTCGGCCGGTGCCGGGCACGGTCGCCGAGTCCGACCTGGTCGAGCACCTCGCGCACGTGAGCCCTCTTCGGGCGGCGGCCGGCCAGCCGTAGCGGCAGGGCCACGTTCTGCTCGGCGGTCAGCGAGGGCAGCAGGTTGAACGCCTGGAAGACGAACCCGATGCGCTCGCGGCGCAGCAGGGTCAGCTTGGTCTCGCTCAGCCTGGTCAGCTCGGTGCCGCCCACGGTGACCGAGCCCGATGTGGGCTGGTCCAGGCCCGCGGCGCACTGCAGAAGGGTCGACTTGCCGGACCCGGACGGGCCCATCACGGCGGTGAAGGTCCCCCTCGGGAAGGCGAGCGACACCTGGTCGAGGGCGGTGACGGACGTGCCGCCGCCCGAGCCGTATCGCCGGATCACGGAGCGCAACCGGACCGCGTCGTTGCTCATGAGTTCCCCCACCAGTACTTGCTCCTCGTCTCGTTGGTGGCTCCACGAAACCGCGGAAGCGCCGCGCGGCGCAGTACGGCCCGAACGAGACTTGGGGTAGTGCCAGGCATACCCCCGATACGGACCCAGGGCCGATGGCACCGGACCGGTGCGGCCCCATACGGTCATGCACATGCACCCTCGGAATGTGTGGCAGGCCATGTCCCGGCCGGGCTTCCTGCTGTCGGCCTGGCCCTGGCGCGCCGCCGCGTATCTGCTCACCGGCGCGGTGAGCGGCGTCGCCACCTTGGTGGGGATCGTGACGGTGGCAGCGGTCGGCGGTGCTCTCGCCCTTGTCCTGGTGGGGCTGCCTCTGCTCGTGGTGGTCGCCCTCACCGGGATCCCGGTGGCCGAGGTGGAGCGGCGCAGGCTGCGCCTGATCGACCGCGACCCGGTGTCCGGCCGGCATCAAGTCCCGACCGCCCCGGGACTGTGGGCCTGGCTGACGACCCGGCTGCGCGAGAAGTGGACCTGGCGGGAGCTCGGGTACGCGCTGCTGTTCGCCGGACTGCTGTGGCCGGTCGACGCCCTTGCCGTCACGGTCGCCCTGCTCTTCCCGCTGTCCATGGTCGCCACTCCGCTGCTGATGGCCACGGTCGGCGACGGCCACGAGACGAAGGTGCTCAAGCAGTGGACGGTCACCACATGGCCGACCGCGTTCGGCGTCGCTGTCCTGGGCCTGTTCCTGTTGGCCCTGTGCGCCTACCTGCTCGGCGTCACGGCGGGCGCCCGCGCCGAGCTGACCCGCCTGCTGATCGCATCCCGCGAGGGCGAGCTCGACGCCAAGGTGGTCGAACTGGCCCGCTCCCGCGTCCGGTTGGTCGAGGCCTTCGAGGCCGAGCGTCGCCGTATCGAGCGCGACCTGCACGACGGCGCCCAACAGCGCCTCGTGGCGGTGACGATGGCCCTCGGCCTGGCCCGCCTCGATGTCCCGCCCGGCCCGCTCGCCGACCAGCTCACCAAGGCCCACGAGGAGGCGGGGAAGGCGCTCGTGGAGTTGCGCGAACTCATCCATGGCATCCACCCCAAGGTCCTCACGGACTACGGCCTCCAGGCTGCGATCGCCGACGCCGCCGACCGCTGCGCGGTCCCCGTCGAGGTCCACCTCGAACTGCCGGGCCGGCCAACGGAGGCGGTCGAATCCGCGGCGTACTTCGTGGTCTGCGAGGCGCTGGCCAACGTCGCCAAGCACAGCCGGGCCGAACGCGCGCAGGTGAGGGGCGGCCAACGTGACGGACGCCTGTTCCTCGAAGTGCGCGACGACGGCTGCGGCGGCGCGGACCCCTCGGCGGGCAGCGGCCTCACCGGGCTCGCGGACCGGGTGTCGGTCCTGGATGGCAGACTTGCCCTGACCAGTCCGCCCGGTGGACCGACATCGTTGCGTGTGGAGTTTCCTTGCGAGTTGACCGAGGCGGCCGACCGCTCCGCGTAGTGCTGGCCGAAGACAGCGTGCTCCTGCGGGAAGGACTCATCGGCCTGCTCGGCCGCTGCGGCCACGAGGTGGTGTCGGCCGTCGGGGACGCGCGGGCACTGACTGCCGCTGTCGAGGAGCACGCCCCCGACATCGTGGTGACGGACGTACGCATGCCGCCCGGTTTCCAGGACGAGGGCCTGCACGCGGCAGTACGGCTGCGCGAGCAGCGCCCCACACTTCCGGTCCTGGTCCTCAGCCAGTACGTGCAGCGGACGTACGCCGCCGAACTCCTCGACTCCGGCGACGGATCAGGCGTCGGCTATCTGCTCAAGGACCGAGTCGGCCAGGTCGAGGAGTTCGTGGCAGCGCTGCACAAGGTGGCGGACGGCGGGACAGTGGTCGACCCCGAGGTGGTGCGCCAGTTGCTGCGCCGCCGCCGCGATCCGCTGGAGCAGCTCACCCCGCGCGAACGCGAGGTGCTGGCACTGATCGCCGAAGGCAAGTCCAACGGCGCGATCGCCAAGGAGCTGGTGGTTTCCGAAGCGGCGATCGGCAAGCACATCGGCAACATCCTCACCAAGCTGGACCTGCCTCCGACGGATACGACCCATCGCAGGGTCCTGGCCGTCCTCACCTACCTGCGGGCCTGACCCCGACGGACCGGGAGCACCGTACGCGTGCATTGCCGCCCGGATGAGACGTCGCGTGTCAGCCCTTCAGGAAGTACAGGGTCGTCGTGGTCACGGCAGTGGTCAGGATGACAACCCGCAGGAGCCGACTGGGCAGACGGCGGGCCAGATGGGCGCCGGCGATGCCGCCGACGACAGCGCCGACGAGGGTGGCGGTCAGGAGGAGGGGAGCGCTCAGCGCGTCCGAGGCGACGAGGAACAGCGCGGTCGCGCTGAGATAGATGGCGGCTAGCTGGGCAACCCGCATCGGATTTCCGGCCGCGGCATCCATGCCGAGGCCGAAATTCCACAGCGCGAGCATGAGGATGCCTACGGCTCCGCCGAAGTATCCGCCGTACACGGCGAGGAGGAACTGGCCGATCAGGATGGCCCGGGGACTCATGTCGACGGTGCGTCCCAGCACGGTGCTCGCCACTCCTGAGAGTCGGCGTCCGAAGAGCAGCACCACTGTGGCGAAGGCGAGCAGCCACGGCGCCGCGGCGTCGAACGACGATGCCGGCAGCGCCAGCAGCAGGACGGCGCCGACGACGCCGCCGAGCACACTGGTCGCCGTGAGTGTCCTCGTGGACGTGCCTCCCACTGGGGCGAGGTCGCGCCGGTAGACCGCCGCGCTGGCAATGGCCCCGGGCGCGAGCGCGATACGCGACACGGCATTCGCCGTCACCGGTGACAGGCCGAACGCGACAAGGGCGGGCATGGCGACGAACGTGCCCCCGCCGCCCAGGGCGTTGAGCGCCCCGGCGGCGACGCCCGCCAGCAGAACAAGCAGTATCTCCGTCACGCGCCGAGCATCACGCGTGAGCGGCCGCCTCACAATGCGTAATCGGCGAAGCCGGCCTAAGGCCGAGCCGTAGCCTGGCGGCGTGCGCTACGACTTGGACGACTTGCGGCTCTTCCTCCACACCGTGACGGAGGGTTCGATCACGGCGGGTGCTCGGCGGATGCATCTGAGTCTTCCTTCGGCCAGTGCCCGGCTGCGCTCCTTGGAACGCAGTGTCGGGGTGGCGCTGTTGATCCGCGGCCGTAGGGGAGTGCGGCCAACTCCCGCGGGGACGACACTGACGCGGCACGCACGCGAGGTCCTTGCTCAGACGGCCCGGCTGGAGAGCGCTGTCGCAAGCTACACCCGGTCACCGACGGCCCCTCTGGTCCTGCTCGGCGGGGGATCCGCAATGCACCGGCTCATACCGAACGCACTGGTCTCCTTCCTCCGCGCGTACCCCGATGTCGATGTCACGGTCTGTGAGAGCCGTACCCCGCGGACCTTGCGGATGTTGGCCGATGGGGCGGCGGACCTGGGGGTGGTTCTCGACGACGAGGCCCGTGATGCGGATGTGCGGACAGAGCCTCTCGGTGACGACTCCCTCGTGGTGATCGGGCAGGTCGCGGGGATCCTCGCCGGCCGGGACGAGCTGAGCTACGACGAGGTCGCTGAACACCCTCTCGTCGGGCTGGACGACGCCTCCTCGTATCAGCGATGGATCGAGAGGCACCTCGGCTCCAACAGCCCGGTCGCGCGCTATCGCACTCGTGTCGGCAGCCTCAACGCGCTCATCACCCTTGCTGCCTCCGGTGTCGGACTCGCCGTGGTGCCGCGCCGCGCCCTGGACCCCGACCTGCAGCTCGAGGTGTGTCAACTCCGGGATCCTTGGGCACGACGCCACCATCTGCTGGCCTGGGGCAGACGGGACCGAGGCTCCGCACAGGCTCTGGCAGCGCTTGCTGATCGTCTTCGTCGTGCTCAGTGACTCTCGTGCGGTGCACGCGTCGTGCTGTGCCCCGAATTCTGACGAGGGCGATCTTCAGGAGACTCGTCAACTCCGATTCGGTAGGGGTATCGGAGCGAATGTGTACGGTCGTCGACCGGGTCACAGAACCAGTTTTTCAGCTGACGGTCACCATCTCGAGGTGGATGATGCAACGGGCCGGTTCCTAGGATCGCCGCGTGCGTAGGTCACGGATACTCTTACTTGGCTCGGCTGCTGTGCTAGTGGTGGCGGCGGCCGTCGGTGTCTACTTCTACGGCTCCTTCTTCGGCTGGTGGGCCCGCCCGACCGTCCGCGACGCCCCCGTGGCGAAACCGGCGTCCGTGAAGCCGCTCGCGAGCGGGCTGCGCCATCCCTTCGACCTGGCGTTCCTCCCCGACGGGTCGGCGCTGGTCACTGAGCGCGAGAGCGGCCGCCTGCGGAAGGTCACCTCGGACGGGAAGATCAGTGAGGTCCGGACGATCCACGAGATCGCGGAGCCGGTCGTCCAAGCCGGGTTGCAGGGAGTGGCGGTCTCTCCCTCCTACGAGCGGGACGGCTGGGTCTACGTCTACTACACCACCGAGCAGGACAGCAGGGTGAGCCGGCTCCGGTTGGACTCGAAGGCTCCGCCCGAGCCGATACTGACCGGGATACCCAGCGGGAAAATCCACAACGGCGGGCGGATCAGGTTCGGTCCGGACGGCATGCTCTACGTGACCACCGGGGAAGCCGACGAGCGTTCCAGGGCCCAGGACCGCAACGATCTGGGCGGCAAGATCCTGCGGATCACGCCGGAGGGCAAGCCCGCACCGGGCAACCCGATCGAGGGCTCACCGGTGTACAGCTGGGGGTTCCGCGACCCGCAAGGACTCGCCTGGGACGACAAGAATCAGCTCTACGCCTCCGAGTTCGGCCACCACAACCTCGACGAGCTGAATCGCATCGAACCCGGCGCCAACTACGGATGGCCCGAACTGGAAGGCACCGGTGGGGAGCCCGACTTCACGGACCCCATCGCGACCTGGAAGCCCGCCGACGCGTCCCCCAGTGGGATCACCTACCACGACGGACGGATCTGGGTCGCCTCCCTGCGCGGGGAGCGGCTCTACCGGATCGCCACCGACGGCTCGTCGCCCGAGCAGCTGCTGACCGGCGAGTACGGCCGACTGCGCGACGTGAGTGTGGCCCCGGACGGCTCGCTGTGGGTCCTGACCAACGGCCGCACCGGCCCTGACTACGACCTGATCCTCCGGGTGACCCCATGACGGCCTGAGGAGAAGCAGGGCATTCCATCGGGTTCACCCGGCTGCTCGTGGGTCGGCCCGCATTGATGAACGCATCCCGCATCCGGCCCGTCCAGTTACGCATAACGGCCCGGAGACGGGGGGTTCATGGGCTTGGCGTGGGGGAGGGGCCGAGTGCCGCTCTGACGATGTTCAGGGCTTCGTCCGGACTGATGCCGAGGCGTGTGATCAGGGCGGCGTACTCGGTGGCTGCGTGGCGGGCTTGTTCGCGTCCGTCCTCGCCGGTGGCGGCCACGAAGGAGCCGGCTGCGCGGCGGGTTTCGATCAGGCCCGCTTCCTCCAGCTCTCTGTATGCCCTGCCGACGGTGTTGGCCGCCAGGCCCAGGTCCGCGGCCAGCCTGCGGATGGTGGGCAGCCGGGTGCCCACGACGAGGGTCCGGTCCTGGATCTGGCGTGCGAGCTGGGCTCGGAGTTGCTCGAACGGCGGGACGGCGGAGGCCGTGTCGATGATGATCACGTGGTCAGCTGTCGACGGGGGGACGATGTGGTGCGTTGCCCGTCCTCGCCGACCGGAACGTGATCGCGGCGAGCGAGACGACGCCGAGGACGACGAGGGCAATCCAAGCGGTGGTCCACCAGGCAAGTGTGCCGTCGGTGACCGCGGCGGCGGGAATGCCCCACGGCAGGCACCACACCATGGTGGGCGTCGCGATCTCACGGGCATCCTCAGCCCGGAGAACGGCATCGGCGTGCAACGTCGCCTCGTCGTCCGCCACTGCCGGGTGCGTCAGAACGTGGCGAAGCTGGACCAGCATGACGGCGGCCACCCCGAACAGCCCGATAAGCAGGATGGTCGCTGCGTACCGGACGCCGGGCGCGGGGGATGCCAGCGCGCCGGCGGTCAGTGCGATCGCACCGACGAACGTACCGGCCGTGAGAGCCGCTCGCGGCCAGCCGAGAACGGTGCGCCAGCTCGGGCGTGTCAGATGGGCCGCCCTCCGTGGCAACTCTGCGCCGACCTGACGGTCGATCCGACGCACCCGCCGGTCCAGCGACGCCTGCGCCAGCACGAATATCGCCACCACTCCGGCGAGGAACGGCAGAGCCCCGTTCTCGTAGGGCGCCTCGGTTGCGGCCTCGGCGGGGAGGTTGGTGCTGTAGACGAGGGCGAGCGCGATGATGAACGCAGCCAGGAGGATTTGCCCGGCCAGCCGGGAACTCTGCCGGGCGGCCAGGCGCCTGGCCAACAGGGGCGTCGCCGGAACGTGGGACAGCCCGTGCCCAGACAGCCAGAGGCGGGCCCGCTCAAGATCGACTGGACGATCCCGTCGCTCGTCTTTCGGATTCATCGACATCCCACCTCTTGTCTCAACCTTTGACTCAGGATGATGCGACAAAGGTTGAGTCAAGTCAACGTCGGTGCTGGGCTCAGTTCTCTCTGCGTGCGGATGCGGAGGGTCGTGGCACGCCAGGTGGGTCATCTCAAGGCGCGATCCCCCCCTCCGAGGCGGGCGGGGTGAGCGGCCGGCAAGATCCCGGCGGCAGCACTCGGGGACAGCGGGCACACCTGCCAGGTCGGGATCCTTCGTGCCCATGTTCCCGACCCCGGCTGGCCCCTGATCGGCGAGAGTCCCCACCTGGTGGCGTCCTGGACCGACGGCCCGGTCGTCTCTGAGGCGTTGAGGGAGCGTTTTCCAACCTGGCATCTGTGATGGCCAGTTGGGCTGACAGCGCGGTGAAGCCCCTGGTTGATGGCTTTTCGGCCTGAACGCTGTCCCGTAACGGCTGGCCACAGCTGAGATGATCTTGCGGTGTCTGGTGTGATCACGGCGTCGGAGTTGTCTTGGATTGCCCCGTTTACCGGGCTGAGCCCGCGTGTGTTCGCCAAGCTGATGCGTCAGCTGCGGCGCGAGGGCGGCGACGCATCCGGCCGGGGCCGGCCGCGGAGCCTGTCGCTGGAGGACCGGGTCCTGCTCGTCACGGCGTACTGACGCACCGATCTGACCCTGCGCCAACTTGCAGCACTCTTTGGGATCTCGAAGTCAGCGGCCGATCGCACCATCGACCGCACCGGTCCGCTGTTGGCGCTGCAATCCAGGACGCGGTCCCGCAGGGATACGGTTCTCATCGTCGACGGCATGTTGGTGCCCACCCGCGACCACAAGATCGCGGAGCAGTCAAAAGACCATCGCTACTCCACCAGCCACCAGGTGGTCATCGACGCCGACACCCGCCTGGTCATCGTGGTCGGCCGGCCCTTGCCCGGCAACCGCAACGACTGCCGGACCTGGAGCGAGTCCGGCGCCAAGACCGCCGTTGGCGCCACGACCGTCATCGCCGACGGCGGCTACCGGGGAGCAGGGCTGGTCATCCCACATCGCCGGCACGCGAAGGACGAGAAGCTGCCTGCCCGGAAGCAGGCGCACAACAAGTCCCACAAGCAGGTCCGGGCCCGTGTCGAGAACGTCTTCGCCCGCATGAAGACGTGGACGATCCTTCGCGACTGCCGGCTGAAAGGCGACGGAGTCCGCCACGCGGTGCTCGGCATCGCCCACCTGTACAACCTCGCACTCACCAGATGACTGCGACGGTATTCATCTCCGTTAGCCCGGCGGCGTGTGGCGGGGCCACGGCCTGCCCGTGTGATCGACTGCAGCGGCCCGCAGCAGCTCCAGCAGATGGCAGCCCGGGTATGTGCCGAACACTGGGAACTTCCACCGGTAGTAGCAGGACCAGTAGCTCACCACCCGGCGCTCGGTCCGCGCGAAGAACCCAGGATTCCGCGCGACGAAGTCCCCGTATGCCAGCCGCTGGGCAGACCGCTTGAAGGGCAGGTCGGAAAGGCCGTGTTGGATGGACTCCAGGATCTCCAAGACGTACTCACCGGCCAACTGCACCACGAACGGCACCGCCCACGCCTCGTCGGAACTGGCGATTTGCTCCAGGTGACGCTGACGGACCAGCCCGTTGCTGTGCCGTGAGTACAGGCAGTGCAGGATCGCCTGCTGCACCCCCGTCAGCGCGCACACCACGTGGACGGGCAGCTCATCCTGATAGATCCGATACGGGATAGCGACGACTTCATCGCCCACGTACACCGAGAACGGCGATACGGGTGCGATCCGGGCTTCCGGCATGACCGCCGAGACCGCGCGAACGTCATTGGCAAGGTGGTGTGGGAACGCCGCAACCAGGTCATCGTCGGTCATCGCCATAGGTCCAGGCTGCTGCATGGCGGAAGCTTAGGCGTCTGCTCACCCCCATCCCAGCCTCCGCCGACAGTAGGTTGTCCGCGTTGTTTGCGCCCAACCGATCATTGCGGGACAGCCCTGAGAGAACCGTCTCCACCAGAGGCTGCATATGCTTGTCTACCCGTCGGGGATCGACGTGTCGAGTTCCGCTCTGCGCATCCTGTCCGCACAGCTGCGTGCCCATCGCCGCCAGCGTGGCACCCGCTGGCGACAGATGACCACGGGCCGCCAGGCCCTGTTGGCCCTGGCCCACCTGCGGTGCGGGCACACCTATGCCCAACTTGCGGCCGGCTTCGGCGTAGGCACCCACCACCTCCTACCGGTACATCACCGAGGCCGTCGAGGTCCCGGGCCGCGCTCGCCCCGGACCTGGCGAGTGCCGTCTGGCCGCATCCCGCAAGGCGTTCGTGATCCTGGACGGGACACTGCTGGCGATCGACCGGATCGCCCCCGACCGCCCGTTCTATTCCGGGAAGCACAAGAAGCACGGCATGAACGTGCAGATCCTCGCCGACCCCTTCGGCCGCCTGTTGTGGGCTTCGCCCGCTCCGCCCGGCGCCGTCCACGACATCAAGGCGCCCCGCAGTCGCGGCATCATCGATGCCCTTACCGACGTCGGCCTGACCTGCTGGGCCGACAAGGGCTACCAGGGCGCCGGCGGCACCCTCCGGGTGCTCATCCGCAGCCGGTGGGAGCGACTGTCCGCAGGTCAGCAAGCCGTCAACATCGCCCACGCGCGCATCCGGTCCCTGAGCGAGCAGGCCATGGCCACCCTGAAGACCTGGCGCCTGCTCCGCGAACTCCGCTGCAGCACCAATCGCATCAGCAGGCTCGTCCATGCGATGCTCACCCTGCACCTGGACTGCACAAACTGAGGTAGGCCGTCCTCGACCTGAGGATAGAAAACACTCTATGAGTTTCGACATCTTCGTGTGCCGGTTCGAGAACGGTGAGCCGACGCGATTGGACATGAGTGCTGCGCACGAGGTCCTCGCCCCCTATGTGGTGGCACGGGACCCCCGGACAAACTTCCTGCACGTTCGTACGGGGGAAAGGGAGGAGGCCGATGTGTTCTTCTCCAGCCCGGACAACATCACCTTCAACCGCTTCGGAGGCGGCGGAATCATGGACCTCCTGGCCGTCCTGCTGCGCCGGCTGGACGCCGTGCTCGTCGTCCCGGGCGGACCAACCATGATTCAGCGGGACGAGGACCGCGACCTTCTGCCTGCCGCTCTCAGGGACGGGTGGCCGGTCGTGGTGGCCCGCACCGGCGCGGAGATCGATCAGGCGATCCGTGCTTCCTGAACGAACGGACGGACGGGGCGCCCATCCCTGGTGCGGGCCACCGGGAACGGCCTCGTGAAGACCGCGCTCGTCCTTCACCACGCCTAGACCTGAGGTTGGAAGAGGCTCAGGATCCCGTATTCGCGTGCCCGCAACGGAACTGGCAGGCCAGGGGAGAATCGGCCGTACCACAGCCCCCACCAGGTCAGGGGGGCACGGCCGACGCGCACCAACACCACGTTTCAGGGCGACAGCCGCTCGTGCGTGCCTTGGGAGATGCCGGTACGCTTCGCAGTGCCCCGCACCTGCGTGCAGGAATTACGCGGTCCCTGACGCCCCGGCCGCATACCGTGCTCGTAGCTTTGCCGCGAGACCGAGGGTCTGCTCGAGACGGTCGTCGACGGTCACCTCCCATGAGCCGCTGTCAATCGCGGCAAGGACCACGAGGCACTCTCCGAAGTCATCCACAGCGAATTTCCGCGGTGAGAGCCGGCTGCGGTCCTCTGCTGCCACGAGGAGCAGATCGAAGCACTGGCGGACGCCGACTGCGAAGTCCTGCAACTGCCCCCACGACATGGTGTGACCCTCCGGAGATTCATGCACCGTAGCTCTGAACTCCTCAAAGCCAAGACCATCGGGAGGGGGCGCGATGCCGTCGAAATCGAGGATGCTCCACACCCAGTCGTTTCCAGGTACAAAGGCAAGCAGGTCAGCAAGACCTACGATTCCCCCATCGCCATCATGCATCTGGAACGACGTCAGCTCACTCACGAGCACTCCCTCTCTTCCAACGGCTCGGCGACACGACGACCGCGAGGGCCCGGTTGCATCTTCGTTCCAGCAGTGCTGATGAGGATTGTCGTGGGTCTGCGGCCGTCCGTGATCTGTGAAGCTGATGTCCGTTCCTGACAGTGGTTGACGATCACGTCATTCCAGGGCGGAAGTTCACGAAATCCCCCGGTGCTCCTCGGGATGATGCCGCGGCTGGTGCCAGGGTCAGTGCCACCAGAGCACGATGAGCAAGTGGCGCTTCGCTGCGTCAAGGTAGAAGTCCCGCAGGGCGTTGAAGTGCTTGACCAGGTACTCACGCGGACCGCCGATGATGCGGTCGGCCCCGTGTCCGATGACGCAGCCGGCTTCGCGCTCGTCGAGCGGCAGGGCAGCCAAGAGGGCGTGGATGTCGATCTGGTTGAGCAGATCGGAGACACGCGCCACTTGAGCGCTGGACAGGCCCGCAGGGACAGGCCCGAACGGACCGATGGCGTGCGGGTGCCTATTGAGGAAGCCCAGGTCGAGAGCGGTGTCGCCGTCGGTGGCCTGGCGGAGAGCGTCGAGGCGAGCCTCATCGAGCCCGGACACCTCGCCCAGACGTGAGAGCAAGGCTGGGGCCCAGTCCAGGTCCAACACGTCCGATGCCGGCGGATCCCATCGAGGATCACCGTCAGGTGACGCGCTGGCTGACTGGCGGCAGACTGCGAGATACACCTCCGGAATGCGGGCGAGTTGCTGAGTGATGGCCATGGTGCCATTATCTCGGCAATGTCCACCGGATCCTCTCGCAATCGCTTGGGGCCGAGCGCGATCAACGGGCTCACTCACGGTTACAGCTCCCCAAGAAACCCCCCAGACCGCCACGGTGGGGAATTCCTGGCTCTGGCTCAAATCCCCGGCTGCGGGCACTGGGTCGCCGAGCATGTACCTGAGCAGAGCTTGCCGCGCTGACCGAGTTCCTGGCGCCGTGCACGTCCAGGCGTCCCGGTCGGCTCGCTGGCGAAAGCGGCGCGCAACACTGTGCCCACTGGGTTGGCGCGCAGTTCGTGCACGGTCAGGCCGGTCTCGTCGAACGGTGCGCGGGTCACGGCAACATCGACCAGTCCGGCGCGCAGTCCGCAGGTCGGGTCGGTGAGGTCGGTCCCGCGGATGCGGACCTCGACCTACGGGTGGCGGCGCCGGTATGCGGCGGCGAGCCGCTGGGCACCCCGGTCGGAGCCGTCACCCAGCATGCCGACCGTGAGGACCGAGGCGCCGGCTGCCGCGGCCACACGCACCCGTACCTGATCGGCTCGGTCGAGCAAGGTGCGTGCCTCGCTCAGGAGCGTCGCGCCGGGCGGGGTGAGCGTGACTCCTGCGGGGGAGCGCTCGAAGAGTGGGGTACCGAGGTCGGCCTCCAGATGCTTGATCGCCCGGCTCAAAGGAGGCTGGCTCATGTGCAGGCGGTCGGCGGCCCGGCCGAAGTGAAGTTCCTCGGCCACGGCCACGAAATAGCTTAGGGTGCGCAGCTCCATGGCCGCCGACGATACCCGTACGGTATCTGCCCAGGCCAGGGCTTGTCCGAGGCGGTGGACCAGAGAAGCAGTCTCGCGCGACTGCGACTTCTGACAGGCCCCGAGCCGGTCGTGCCACGTTTCACGGAGTACGACGGACAGCGCTGACAGGGCCACCTCATCTCCCCGCCAATGCCCTTTTCGTACCTCGGCGCTGGGTGGACCGCGACGTGTCAGGTGTCGCAGATCCGGCGGCGTGGGCGGCGCCGCGTGGCTACGAGGAGCGACGACGACCCGGCGGGCGAGGCAAGGGCCGCCGAGCCGGTGTCGAACTGCTCGCGAACGGAGTAGGCGCCTGCCCGGGGATGCCCTCAACTGCTGGCGAGCCGTGAGGAGTTGCGACGAGGCGGGCCAACGCGCCGATCGCCCCGCCGCCGACGCATGGACACCATTCAAATACCGGTATAGTTTTACCGGGATACTTATTGGCTCCACGAGGAAAGCTCCACATGATCGAGATTCTGAACCCCTCCCTGCTGGTCCGGGCACGAGAAGCAGGCGCCCTGGTCGCGGACATCCTGCAGACATTGAAGGGCCGGAGCGCGGTCGGCACGAACCTCCTGGACATCGACCAGTGGGCCCAAACCATGATCGCCGAGGCGGGAGCCTCGTCCTGCTACGTCGACTACGCGCCGTCCTTCGGACGCGGCCCGTTCGGCCACTACATCTGCACAGCAGTCAACGATGCGGTGCTCCACGGACGTCCTTACGACTACACGCTCGCCGACGGCGACCTGCTCACACTCGACCTTGCCGTCTCCCAGCGGGGAGTCGCAGCAGACGCCGCCATCAGCTTCGTCGTGGGCGACGTGCAGCCCCCGGAGAGCGTTGCGATGATCAAAGCAACCGAACGCGCGCTGGCCGCAGGGATCGCCGCCGCCGGCCCCGGAGCCCGTACCGGCGACATCTCCCACGCCATCGGCACGGTCCTCCGGCAGGCCGGGTACAAGATCAATACCGAATTCGGGGGACACGGCATCGGGTCGACGATGCACCAGGACCCGCACATCGCGAACACCGGGCGACCAGGCCGTGGATACAAACTCCGCCCCGGACTGCTGCTGGCGCTGGAGCCCTGGGTCATGGCCGACACCGCCGAACTCGTCACCGACGCCGACGGCTGGACGCTCCGCAGCGCGACGGGCTGCCGGACGGCACACAGCGAGCACACGATCGCCATCACCGAGGACGGAGCCGAAATCCTCACGCTGCCGACGCTGTCGCAGCCACAGGGCTGAAGTCCGCGCGCCGGTCGGTGCGTGGTGAGAGGTTGCCGGGCCATGGGTGAGCGGTTCGGCCCCTGTTAGGTCCTCGGAGACGCCTCCCGGCGCGGTGCCGGGCGGCGGCCCGTGCTGGACCTCCAGGGCCTGCCCGTCCCACCACATGCGTCGCCGTCGAAGTTGGTCCGGCTGGAGGGCCGATTCCGTGTTGCCCCGACGGGCAGAGCCGGGGCGGCATTGCTCAGGACGCCAGCCGCTCCGGGGGGCAGTCGGTGAAGTCGGCGGCCCCGACGGCGCGTTCGGCTCCGCTGATCTCAGCCCACACCGCGTCGAGTGAGAGGCCGAGCACGTCAGCGATCGCCGCGATGGTCGGGAAAGCGGGGGTGGCCACGCGTCCCGTCTCGATCTTCCGGAGGGTTTCCGGCGAGACGCGTGCGGCGAGGGCGATGTCGAGCATCGAACGCTCTCCCCTTGCCCGGCGCAGGAGGGCACCGAGACGCTGCCCGCGTTCGATCTCTTCGGGAGTGAGCGGCAACCTGACCATGACGCCGATTCTAATACCGGTACAGCATGGCCGGTGTAGCTGTTGGCTGAACAAGGGGGCGCCACATGGCCGAGCAGCGGTGTAGTGGCGCTGCGGACTCGGCCAGTGGCATCTCCTACGACGATGCTGTTCCCGCAGCGGATTGGCCGCACTTCCGTGAGTGGCGGGAGGGCCATTCCCGGCAGCACCCCGGTCTGTTCACGGCGCTTCTGAAGCGCCGCAACTGACCACCAGACGCCGACTTCCAAAATCTTCGCGTGCGAGGCGCGCTGACCCGCGCACCACCGGCCGCGCCGGCGTGGACACCTCCCCTGGCGCCCCACCCGACTGCGACAGGCGCCGCGCACACCCGGTGTGACGGTCACGGCGTTGGTCGGGAGGCCGACCGAGCCGGGTGCGGACGGCGGCACCCGGCCGCGCTCCGCCGATCGAATGCCGCGAGCGGACTGTCTGAACGGCAGGGCAGAGCCGTCCGAAGCGGCCGCAGGTGGTGGGTCGACGCCCGGGCTACGACGTTGTCGTGCCCGACGGCACCATGACGGTGGCCGCCGGGGCGCGAGCAGTGGCGTGGCAACGGCGAGGTCCGCAGAGGCCTTCATCGTGACACGTTAGATTATGGGTGTAATGTAAGCGTCCGTTGTCCGCCCGCCAGGGATGTGGCTTCTTGCTCGCGCCGTGCAGTTTCGGTTCGCACACGCGGGATGACCCCAGCGGGCAGCTGCCCGCTCACGTTGGTGCCATGTGACGAGGAACCCATGAACGTTGACGATCTGCTCCCACGCGTGTCGCCCACCGAGGCGGCCGAACTCGCATCGCTGGTGAGCGGTCCGGTTCTGCTGCCGGGGGACGATGGGTACGACACCGAGTGCCGGATCTACAACCTGAACGTCCCCCTGGAGCCCGCGCTCGCGGTCGGTGCCGCCAACGCGGCCGACGTCCAGGCGGCCATCCGCTTCGCGGCCCGCCAGGGTCGGCCTGTGACGGTGAAGACCACGGGGCACCAACAGGTCCACCCTGCCCGCGGCGGCGTTTTGATCAGTACCCGGCGTATGAAGGGCATCGCCGTCGACGTCGGACGCAGATGCGCCCGGGTCGAGGCAGGGGTGATCTGGCAGGAGGTCATAGACCGGGCCGCCGACGTCGGCCTGGCCCCCATGAGCGGCTCGGCTCCGCTGGTGGGCGTGGCCGGCTACACCCTCGGAGGTGGACTCAGCCCGGTCCTCGGCCGGAGCCGGGGATACGCGGCGGACCATGTCCGCTCGCTGGAGGTGGTGACCGCTGACGGCGAGTTGCGGCATGTCACGGCCGACAGCGATCGTGAACTTTTCTGGTCTCTGCTCGGAGGAAAAGGCAATTTCGGCGTTGTCACGGCGCTGGAGTTCGACCTGTTCCCGTTGACCCACTTCTACGGCGGCGGCATCTACTTCCCCGGCGCACGACTCTCCGATGTGCTGCACACCTGGCGCACCTGGCAATCAGACATGCCGGAGGAGATGTCCTCCTCGGTCGCCGTGCAACGGCTCCCTCCGCTGCCCGAGTTGCCGGAGCCGCTCCGGGGGGCGTTCGTAGTTCACGTGCGCATCGCCTACCTCGGTCCGCTGGCCGAGGGCGAGCGGTTGATCGCCCCCCTGCGCGCGGCCGCCCCGGCTCTCCTCGACACCGTGGGTGAGATGCCCTACACCGCCATGGGCGCCATCCACATGGACCCGCCGGCCCCGATGCCCTACTACGACCGCACGACACTGTTGCGCGCATTTCCCGCCGAGGCGGCCGACAAGCTGGTCGAACTGCTCGGTCCCGGGTCGGACTCCCCGCTGGTGAGCGTCGAGATTCGCATGCTCGGCGGTGCGCTCGACCGTGAGCCCGAGGTACCCAACGCCGTTTCCAGCCGAGGGCTTCCTTTCGTCCTCTTCGGTTTCGGCGTGGGCGCCCCCGACCGGGCCGAGTTCCTGACCGGCAAACTCGAAGAGGTGATGACCGCGATGGAGCCCTGGGCAGACAGGCGCAGGATGGTCAACTTCCTCTCCACCGAAGAGGCAACCGACGCCGAGCGGTTGAGCGAGGTCTACGGTGCTGAGCGCCACCGACGTCTGACCGCCGCGAAGAAGGCATACGACCCGACCAATATGTTCCGTGTGAACCACAACATCCTGCCCGGCTGATGGAACTCGGCCCACCGGGACCGGGTCGGTGGCGGTGGGCCCGTCAAGGGCGCTGCGGGTCGGAGTCGTCCCCGCCGATGCCGGGCGGAGCGTGAAGCCGCCACCGCCCCCGGCATGCCAGAAGGCTGTGATGGCGGCTCAGGTGGGCGCGGCGCGGGAAGTGTATGTCACGCAGGCGCATTTACGCCTGCCCCGCAGACGTGTGGCTGTGGAGCTGACCTGGTCGTTGCGGCCCGTCCTCATCCTTCCCCATCTGGCGTCCCAAGCGCACAGGTTTGTTGGCAGTCGCCGAGAGCCTGTACGTAAGGGGCGTGGCCCGGCGACCGACACGAGTCCGCCGACCTTGTCCGGGGCGGTCGCCGCGCTCGAGGAGGCGCTGGGGGTAGTGCTCGTCGAGCGTACGAGCCGCAAGGGGTGTTGCCGACCTTGGCGGGGGAGCGGGGAGCCGTGCCGACGCGGGTGACCTGCTGGACGGGGCGGATGAGACGCACGCCCTGTACCGGGGTGCTGCGGCTCGGGGTGATCTCCACGGTCGCGCCCCATCTGCTGCCGAACGTGCGGCGACTGGTCCGCGGCATGAACCCGGAGCTCGGCCCACATGTACACGAGGAGCAGACGTCCTCGCTGCTGGGCGACCTTGGGGCGGGTCGGCAAGAACATCTGCGAGTGCCTGATGTGGGGGCGGGTTCCGTGCCGTGCACCCGGTGGGCGGGAGCCCTCACCTACAGCGCCGGTCCTTCCTCTCCTGCGGGTTCGTCGGCCTCATAGGGATGCTCGGCCCAGATGGTCTTGCCCTGTGGGTGATAACGGGTTCCCCACCGCTGGGTGAGCTGGGAAACGATGAACAGTCCCCGACCGCCTTCGTCGAAGGTCCGGGCGCGTCGAAGGTGTGGGGAGGTGGTGCTGCCGTCGGTGACCTCGCAAGTCAGGCCCGTGGCACCGCGGATCAGACGGAGACTTACCGGTGGCTGGGCATAGCGGATGGCGTTGGTGACCAGCTCGCTGGCGATGAGGACGGTGTTGGAGGTCGCCCCATCCAAACCCCATGTCCTCATGGTGGCCGTGACATGTTTTCGTGCGGCGGAGACGGCCGCCGTGTCGGCCGGGAGGTTCCAGGTCGCCACGGTGGTGTCGTCGAGCGTGCGGGTGCGGGCGGCCAGCACGCGCAACTGTTGTGGGGCTCCCGATGCCACCAGGGCCTCCAACGCGGCACGGCAGGTGTCTGTGAGCGAGGACCCTGGCTCGGCAATTCGTGCGGGTACCTCGAGCCCATCGGTTTTTGTCTCGGAGGCGGATGGCTCGGCGGAGCGCGTGTCCAGCAGGAGAACGCTGCCTTTCCGAAGCCGCATTTCGGAGGTCTCGACCTTCGCTCGCGCACGGCCGAGCGGTGCTCCAGGAGGTAGGTCGACGGCAGTGATCGCGCCGTCGGGGGTGACGACGGTGGGTGCAGGATGTCCGGCGCAAGCGAGGGTGCACTCTGCGGTGACGGGGTCGTAGACGGCGTACAGGCAGCTTGCCATGACGTCGCGGCCACTCTCGTCCGGCCGCAACTGACGTATGACGTCGTGGAGATGGATGAGCACCTCGTCCGGCTGCACATCGATGTCCGCCAGGGTCCGCACCGCGGCGCGAAGTTCGGGCACCAGGGCGGGAGCGGGGTATCCGTCCTCGGTCACACTGCCGGCGACCAGCGCCACCCGGGCTCCGGACAGGGGGATCGCGTCCAGCCAATGAGCCTGCGGCCTTCCGTCATCAGCCCGACAGTATGCGAGTTCCACGGCCGCGGACCGGGGCATGGGCGGCGGTTCGTCCACCGGCCGGGGGGTGCACAGATCGGTGGCCTGATGTGGTGCGGCGGCGACGCGGCCCGTCTCCTTGGCGATTCCGGAACGGGCGGGGAGGCGGCACCTGGCCTTCTGGCGAAGGCGGCTTCGGCAGATGAGCAGGCTCGCGCCTAGGGACAGGACGGTTGCGGTGATGACCACCGTCCGGCCCCCGTCCGACACGCCCGGTACGACGAAACCGTAGATGGCCACACTGGTTGCCAGTGTGAAAGTTCCGACGATCACTGTGTGCCTGACGGGTAGCAGTGCTGCCGCCATCAGCGGTGCCAGGACCGAGTAGTCCGACCAGCGGACCAAGCCCACCGCAGACGCCTTCAGCTGCAGTGTGCTGGTCGCAGCGAGATAGACGGCGAGCAGTGCACTCGGGTGCCGGAGCAGGAGGAGTCGGGGCATGGCCATCCTCGTCACCGTCCCTGCGTTCCGAATTTCGTCATAGGTGCCTCCTGCGCTTCCCTTTCTCGGAGCATCTCGCCGACCTCGCCCGACCGGCTCGGCGGCTGGGATCATTCCCCGCCGGAAGGTGTCTCGGTGTGGGCGAGGGAAAGCCCTCGGCGGGTAGTGCGGCTCGCACGGGAACGGGCATCGGCGGCAGGCCGCCCGGCCGGATCTTCCCGCGGCTTCTGTGGCAATGCCCTCCCGCCTGCTGAAGGGACTTGTGCCTGTTCGATCGGCGCTCTTGGGGGTGAACTGCCGAACCGCGCCATCCAGAGGCACGACGAGCCACGGAATTGTGCCAAGGAGCTCGCTTCGCTCTGGGTGGATGCCCACCTCGGCCCGTTCGTGGCGGCAACCGCATGTTAGATTGTGTCTGCAATCTTACATACCCGAGGGTGTTCGCTGTCTGGAATACGACGGTTTTTGCGCATTCTTGCCGGTGTAGCGGATGACCCTCTGGTATCGGCCGATCGGCCGTGCCCTGCGGGGCGTGGTCGGGTGTGCCTGCCGGTGATGCGGGAGGCGGACGGCTGCGGCAAGCGATAGACGGTAGGCGTAATCTTTAAAGGGCAGTAAATGGCTGCCTGGCGTCACGGAGGGTGATGGATGAGTCGCGTCTCGCAAGCTGAAGCGCGTGCCAACCGAGAGCGAGTAGTGGCCGCCGCCGCTCGGCTGTTTCGTGAGGACGGCGTGACCAATGTCGGTATCGCGGATGTGATGAAGTCGATCGGACTCACCCAGGGCGGCTTCTACAAGCAGTTCGCCTCCAAGGCGGCGCTTGTTGACGAAGCGGCTGCCAAGGCGTTCGCCGACAACTTGGAAGACCTCCTGGCCTTGGACCAGGAGGCCGGGGAGCATCAGGCGGCGTGGCAGTCGCTGCTTGAGTCCTATTTCTCCGTCGATCATCGCGACAACCCTGGTACCGGTTGCCCCGCGGCCGGGTTCGCCGGCGATGTTGCGCGCGAGCCCGAGCACAGGGAGACCTACGCCAGGGGCGTCCAGGAACTCGCGGGGTGGATCGCGCCTGGTGACGCCGGTCTGGCCGCCTATGCCACGCTTGTCGGCGGCATACTCCTCGCCCGCGCCACCGCAGGCACGCCTTTGTCTGAACAAATCTTGCGGGCTTCACATGCCGCAGTAGCGAGGGTTGCCGACAGTGCCGAGCCGGCGAACGGCTGACGTGCTACGCCGCCTTGGCGTTGTCAACCGCTCGACGTCCCGCAGAGGATGCGTGCGCGGCGTCGGCGCTGCTGGCGACGGCCCCCGTGCCGACCATGCTGGGGGCCGTAACCGTCACCTCCTTCGAGTCCTTCGAGAGGATCCGTCCTCGCAGGCGCGGGACGCGATCGCGCCGCGGTGACCTCAGTCGGCGCGGACGCCCGCGTGCAAACCTTCGGCGCCCTCCCGAGGGACTCGGCGCGCAGGTTCGGAAGGCTTCGGGTGTCCGCGAGGTGACGGGCGTCCGGCTCGGAGACCGTCAGGTCCTCGGTCGGCCTGATCATGGTTACGTGAAGGGTCGGCGTACTGGCGCTCGATGCTGTACCCACCCGGCGGGTGCCGCATGGACACGAAGGCGCTGCGCGCCGCCGGGGCCAAGGCCGCGCCCCGGACGCCGGTGACGCTGCGGCTCCGGCCCATTGAGCCTCACTGATAATGGCCGACGAATTGCCGGCCCACTCGACTCGGCCACCGCCGAGCCGCTGTTCGGCGCATGCGGCACAGCCGACGGAAAGCTCGTCACGACTGTCGTGCTCGTCAGCCGCGATCGGGCGGTGGCCTTTGCAGCCGACCGCACCGTCACCATCCGGGACGCCTCATGGCCTCCGAGGTCGTCCGCCACGCCTGCGCCGACGCCGAAGGCCGCACAACCGTCCACGCCGCGGAGAGCACGCCACCGTCGATCGCGCCGTCGCAGTCGCCCCCCGACCATCCCGCGGAGCACGGACAGCCCAGGCAACGTTCGCCTTTGTCGTGGTGGTGCGCCGCGCGGCTTCTGAGTTGGACGAAGTGTCGTCGTCAGGCAGTGCGTGGCCGAACGAGTACGTGTTCGTTATTCGATGATGCCGTGAAGGCAATTGCCCCGCGCGGAGCGGCCCTGAGGGCAAGGGCCGTTGCGTCGCCGGCTCCCGGGCCGTGCACCTGGCCGGTCCCGGTCGGTATGGCGACGTTACTCGGAGGCGCCTGCCGCTGCCGCGACCGCGGCGCGCACCTCTTGGGCGAATCCCTTCACGGTGTAGCCCGGGGGCAGGCTGTCAATCAGGACGAGGTCCGAGATCGCGTTGTTCACGCGCAGCGGCAGGATCGCCTGGTACTCGGGCGAGCGGTACCAGGCCTCAGCGGCGGCGCGGTCAGGGAACTCGATCAGCACGACCAGACCCGGCCATGAACCCTCGATCGCGTCGGCTGCACCATTGGCCAGCCACTTCCCGCCGAACGGCTGGACAGTGGCCTCGACCTGCTCCAGGTACGACAGCCCCTGCTCGTTCGGGACGTCGCCAGGGATACGGAGATGGTTGATCAGATAGGTGCTCATAGGGGGTTCCTCTCAAGGTGGCTGTGCGTACTGCGCGTACAGCGCATTTAGATTACTCTTGTGATCTAACCCGGTGGAGGCGAGTCCCGCAACTCAAGTGTCGGCAAACCTCCACGGGGATGCCTCTTGGCGTCACCGAGCTTGCCGCGCCTGTGGGAGGTCGTTAGCGCGGTAGGTAGTACTCGCGCTGGTGGGGAGTGGAGCCAGTTGATCGGCTGACCCTTGTCCCGGACTGCGTCCTGGTGGGCGCGGGCAAGGCCTCGCCGAGCGCGCTGTCCGTAGCCGGCGGCCGGTGGGCGTTGATCTCGCTGCGCACAGGATGTTGGTCAGGATCCGTGCGTCGGCGACGTCCGGCCCCACTCGGCAGGCGCTGCCCCTCCACTCCCCGAACGGCATCGCCGGACGCGACGACCGGAGGGTCGCGGGATGACCTGTTAGATGGTTGGTGACATCTATCACGTGGACGCTGTGCGGTGACGGCCTACATGATGGGCCCGCACTTCATGCCCGACGCATCACCTGTACTACGAGGTTTTAATGACCCTGCCTTCGCTGTTGCTGGTGCCTGGAGCGTGGCACAAGCCCGAGCATCTGCAACTCCTCATCGACGACCTGCCCGGCATCGATGTGCACACCGTTGCCCTCACCTCGTGTGGCGACGATCCCAAGACGCTGGGTGACATGTACTCCGACGCGGCCGCCATCAGGTCCGCGGTCGAGGCGATCGGCGGGCCCGTGGTCGTCGTCGCGCACTCGTACGGAGGCGTTCCCACCACCCAGGCGCTGGCCGATGCACCCAACGTCAAGAGCATCGTCTACCTCGCCGCGTTCCAGCTGGACGCGGGGGACTCCCTGCTGTCGAGCGCGGGCGGCACCCCGCCACCTTGGTGGGAGTTCCACCGGCAGGAAGGCGTCGGCGACTTCCTGACCGTCGCGAACCCGGTCGACCTGTTCTACGGCGATGTGGACAGGAGCGTCGCAGAGAGAGCGGCGGCAGTCCTGGGTTACCAGTCCTACGCCGCTACCACCCAGAAGCTGACCGCGGTCGCGTGGCAGACGATTCCGACCACCTACATCATCTGCGAAGCAGACGGCGCCATCCCACCCTTCGTCCAGGAACTCTTCGCGAAGCGCGCCGACAGGACACTGCGACTGGACAGTTCGCACTCGCCCTTCCTGTCGCAGCCCTCCGCACTCGCACAACTCATCAGGCACGAACTCAGCCTGCCTTGAACCGGCCGGCACCGCCCGGGGCCGGAGCGTGAGCCCGGCCGCCCCAACCACCCGCCCATCGCGTCGGCTGCGCCGGTGGGCCCTCGACCGCTCCCCGGCTCCGTGCATTGACGCCCGTCGGGTAAGCAGGAGACACAACTCGTGACCTGGTTCATTACGGACAAGCCCGATGTGTTTCGTTCCGAGGCGGGGCAGTTCCTCGCCGAACGTCCCGACTTGCACACCATGTTGCTGTCCGGACTCGGCACGATCGAGCAGTTGCGGGCCGGGGGTAAGACACCGCCCACGGTGCTCGGCTGGTGGCGGGAGCCGGATGAAGCGGCGACGACGGCCGCGTTCGTGTGGCTGCCACCGCACATGCTGACCGCGAGCCGCCTTTCCCGGGCGGCGGCAACGCACCTGGCCGGACTCCTGTCCACCCGATCTCAGCCATTCACCCAGCTTCTGGCCGACGACTCATCGGTTCGTGTCTTCTCCGAAGCGTGGCAGACGGCCACCGGCTCCGCGCCGAGGAGCGGACCGCACCTGCGCCTCCATCGTCTTGGGCGGCTTGTGTGTCCTGGCGTCACACCGCCGGGGGCACCCCGGACGGCCACTGACGATGACCGGGCTCTTCTCCACGACTGGTGCACCCGCTTCGTCACGGAAGCCGGCTCGCTCGGCGCGGATCTCGACGCATTCATCGACGAGCGGATGAGCCGGGGCGGGTGGCGGTTGTGGGCCGTCGGGGACGAACCAGTGGCCATGGCCGCCATGACGTCGGTGGTAGCCGGTACGTCTCGCCTCACCCCGGTCTACACGCTGCCCGACCACCGCGGCCGGGGCTACGGATCCGCCGTCACCGCAGCCGTCTCCCAAGCAGCCCGCGACGCCGGTGCGGAACACGTACTTCTCTTCACCGACCTGGCCAACCCGACGAGCAACAGCGTCTACCAGCGCATCGGATACCGGCCCATCTCCGACTACCGAATAGTGATGCCCTGACGTTCAAGCTCAATGAGTGGTCGCGTCGCACAAGTTGGGCACTGCACTGCCAGAGCTTGCGAGGCGCTGGCAGTCGAAGAAGTACACGTGGTCCACCGGGCATCGGGTCGTCATTGACGCTGACACCCGGCTCGTCGTCGTGGTGAACCACCGGACGGCCGCACCGTCCGCGGCCCAGCGGTTCCGCGCGTGATCACGGACGTCTCCTGTGGCAGGCCCCC
This sequence comes from Streptomyces sp. NPDC089424, assembly GCF_044749345.1. NCBI lineage: Bacteria > Bacillati > Actinomycetota > Actinomycetes > Kitasatosporales > Streptomycetaceae > Streptomyces > Streptomyces sp. NPDC089424. Next base: position 349,372 of record NZ_JBIVHU010000002.1, on the reverse strand, counting down.
CCATCGGGCGCCCTGCGCGCCTCACGAACGCTCTTCTCCCCGTCCGGCATACCGCCGGCGTCACAGCACCTTGAACCTGGAGTTCACATGGATCCCAAGTCCCTCGCTTCCCAGGCGGACGCGGCCGCGCACGCTTTCGGGTCCGCGATGGAGAGGCTGGTGAGCGTCGTGCCCGGCGCCACCGGGCGCAGCGGCCCCCAGGGCACTCTCCTCGCCCTCACCCGCTCGCAGATACCCGCTCTGAACGTCGTGATGAGCACGGTGAAGGAACCCGACGCGGGGGAGATCGCAGACCTGGCCGCCGAGGCCGCCCAAGAGGCGGACCGCGGCGGATTCCCCTGGAGCATCCGCCTGCGCGGCGGCCCGGACGAGGCGATGACGCGCAAGGCCGGTGAGTACGGACTGACTGGCAGGTCCGAGCAGCCCTTCATGGTGCTGCCGCTGACGGACGCGTCCGCACTCCCGCCGGAGACCGGACAGGTGCGGGTGCGCGCCCTCGGTGGTGATGAGTACAACGAGTTCGCCGAGGTGCTGGCCGCGGGATTCGGCGCGCCTGCGGTGATCATCTCCAGCCTCTACACATCAGCCGTTCTGGACACGCCGGGGATCACCGCCTACGTGGCCGAGACGGACGGGGGCGCCGTAGCCGCGGGCCTGGGCGTCGTGGTCGAGGGCCACCTCGGAGTCATCAACGTCGCCACTACGCCGCAGCACCGCGGAAAGGGTCACGCCAGAATCCTGGTCGAAAGGATTCTGAAGGACGGCAGGGCCTCTGGCGCGCACACGGCCTACCTCCACGCGACCGAAGAGGCGGTCGGTCTCTTCGAGAGCCTCGGTTTCCGCACCGCGGAAACGTGGACGTCGTTGATCGGAAACTGACCGCGGCCTCTAGGAGGCGACCTGAGATGTCCTCGCCCTGGGCAGGCCCGCCGACTGCCGCCGCCTCCACCGACGTACGAGCGCATAGCCGCCCCCTTCTTCGCCCTCGCCAGCATGGCCTGCACCTTCATCTGCTGCCGCAGGCTCTGCAGGGCACGTCCATACGCCTCCCCCCACGGGCGTGGAACGCCTCGCCGCGCCGCAGGTTGGCCGCCGACTTGTGTCCTGCGCGCGCTTCACCGACCCCTCGTCCTGAGCGGCAGAAGCTGGAGAGCGGGGTACAGCCGGACGGGGGTGCCCGTCCGGCCGCGGGTCTGCGTGGTGAACTGTGGGCCTCTGACAACTCCAAGAGTAGGGAGCGCTTCTTCCATGACCGCACAGTCCGTACAGCCTGAACGCAAGGGCTTCGAGACCGACTTGAGCCTGTATGTCTCGCCGTTCAAGCCTTCCCTCGTGAAGGCGGTGTTCAGGGACGTGACCCCATTGCACGTCTCTCGGTCGGCCGCGTGGGCCTCCGCGTCTGTGACGCGAACGGTGCTGACGGCGATCATCGACGGCGCGAGGAGAGCGGCAGCGGCGGAGGCCCGGACGAAGCTGATTCCCGGGGACCTTCTCTCGGCGATCGACCGGGACGCCGAGCTCGAGGTGGGGGACAAGTGGTACGTCCACAGTCCGACGTTCAAAGGACTGACCGGTGTTCTGTACGACGCCGAGGGCGTCGTTGTGCCTTCTCGTAAGCGCAGCAGGTCGCGCAAACCGAGTGCTGTGGTCGGCGCCCACAGGTTCGAGGCCGGGGTCAAGAGGCTGCTGCGGAGCCAGGGGGCGACGGCCGTCCCAGCTATGGTCCGCGACCTGGACGGAATCGCGAGCGTGTTCCTGACGGACCTCGCCCGGGACGCGGCCATGGTCGTCCGTGAGGGCGGGGTCCAAGGTTTCGGTACGGGCACCGTGGTGATGTCGGGCGAAGCGGTGCCGCCCCCGGTCTTCAAGGATTCCCTCCGGGCCCTGTCGGCCCGTATGGGGGACAGGCGGACCATCGGCAGGGATGACATCCTGGCCGCCACGACGATTCAGTTGTTCGGCCGCGACCTGAGGCAGCGAGCGCTGACCGAGGCTCGCGAGGCTACGGAGTCCCCTTCGGCCAGCTGAGCGGGTGCGACGGACATCCCCGCCTGCACCCTCATCTGCTGTCGCAGAGTCGCCAAATGGGATGGCCTTTCAGGCCGGCACCGACCTGTTCAGGGCGCCGTGTTGGCGAGCCGGCTCGGGAGCACGCATCATGAGGCAGGCCTCAGAGGCACGCGGGTGACGCCTGGGTCGACGACAAGCGGGCCGAGCGCAAGTCATGACAAGTCATCGCAGTGACGGGCTCAAGAAGCACCTGGAGAAGGTGGACAGACATCAGCAGGTGGACGTCGCCTGTGTGGACCTGCGGCCCGGCGGAGTGAGTGAGGACGCCGCCGGGGACGGCCTCAGGCAGTTTTCCCACAAGGGGCATCTGGAGCGGGTCGTGATCATCGGCAGGGACCTCGTGATCGACGATGACTTCTACCGCGTGTGCCGACAGCGCCTGGCGAGGATGACGGAGGGCCCATCTGTGATCAAGAATGATTGGATGGTCATGCTTGAGACTCCCCGTTTGATCCTGCGTCGCTGGCGCGAGGAAGACGTTGCGCCCATGGCTGCCGTCAATGCAGACCCCGAGGTCATGCGGTGGATCCGTGACGGCGGCGTCCTTGACGAACAACAGACTCGCGTCCGGGTCCAGGCGTGGGAGAACGAGTGGGAGTCACAGGGCTTCGGTCTGTTCGCCGTGGAGATCCGGTCCACTGGCGAGCTGGCCGGGTTCACCGGCCTTTCGGTGCCCAACTACTTGCCGGAGGTACTACCGGCTGTTGAGATCGGCTGGCGGCTGGGACGTTCCTACTGGGGGCAGGGCATGGCCACCGAGGCCGCTGCGGCCGCTGTGCGGTTCGGGTTCGAAGAGCGAGGGCTGGAGCGCATTGTCAGCATCGCTCAAGTGGGCAACGACGCCTCCGAACGGATCATGACCAAACTGGGGATGCATCCGGTCCGTGAGACCGTCAGTCCCGCTGGCGGTCGGCGAGTACGCGTATTCGAGTTGCCGTCGGACCATTACGTCACAACCACTCGTTGATGGCCGCTACGAGGACGGTCGCCTCGTAGCGGACCGCGAGTTCGTCGAAGCGGGTGGCCACAGCTCGGTGCCTTTTGAGTCGGTTGATTCCACACTCGACCGCATGCCGAGCCTTGTAGTCCTCGGCGTCGAATCTGGGCGGCCGGCCACCGAGAGCGCCCAGCCTCCTTCGGTTACGCGCCTGGTCGGCCTTGTCCGGGATGGTGCAACGGATGCCACGTCGGCGCAGGTAGGCGCGGTTCCGGCGGGAGGCGTACGCCTTGTCTGCCCTCACGCGATCGGGACGTACACGAGGCCGGCCCGGCCCGACGCGGGGCACGCGGACCTTCTCCGGCACTGGTTCGAACTGCGGGGAGCTCCCGCGCTGTCCAGCGGTGATCACGACGGACACGGGCTCTTGTCCCTGCTCAACGGCCAGGTACAGCTTGGTGGTGAACCCGCCGCGCGAACGTCCCAGTCCGTGATCAGAGGGCTCGGTGAATAGACCGCCGGGTGGCTCTTTCTGCAGGTCACCCCGTTTACGAGCCCCGGCCGCGTGCTGATGAGCGCGGCACACTGTGGAGTCAACGCTCAGATCCCACGTGATCGAACCCTCCGTATCAACCAGGGACTGCAGCCGCCTGAGGACCCGGTGCCAGATGCCATCCCGCTGCCATCGACGGAACAGATCGTAGATCGGGCCCCAAGGCCCGTACTCAACAGGGACGTCCCTCCATGGGGCACCGGTACGGACCCGGAATCGTATGCTGACTATGAGCTGCCGCCGGGACCAGATGGGCGGCCGTCCCGCCTTCCTCCCCTTCGGTGACAAGGGCTCCAGCACCGCCCACTGTTCGTCCGTGAGATCTGCTCGCGCCATGAACTGTGATCATGCATCGCTCAAGATCCACTTTCGATACACGGCCTGGTCCGGTCACGGTCGCGGTGCCGCCGCGCGTTTCGGCGAGCGGCGGCAAACCCGCTCTCGATGACAAGCTGGAGAACGATTCCGATGACAGATTTCGCGCAATACGACGGCTACAAGCAGGACTTCGACTTCTATGTCGGGCCTGCGTGGCAGGGCGACTTGCGGAGCAGGGAGTTCGGCGACCGCCTGTGGGCGGACGTCTCGCGCATCCTCAGGACGCCTTTCGACGGTGGGACGATCACACCCGACAGCCACGAGGGATACAACTACTGGTTCGACAACCACGACCTGAGCTGTTCCCTGTATTCGGGTCCGCTGGAACCGGGATCGGGCGTGCTGGACCAGGTGCCCGCGATGCTCACCGTGATCTCACGGTCGGAGGACGTCGCGAGTTCGGTGCTGGCGGAACGGATCTACGCCGCACTGACCGCGTCGGACGACTACCTCGTGGTGGTGTTGGCGCACACCGGCATGCCGATCGCCGCCAACTTCGACATCGGCGACGACTGGTGAACCCGGCTGGCCGCGACGCCGGCTGTGACGCCGCCCGTCACTTCGGCCGGACCTGGGGTGGCGCCTGTTTCAGAAGCCTGCTTCGAGCGAGCGGTCAGTTGGCGGCGAGGATGTCGGAGAGACTCGCGCCGGGGCGGCCAAGCAGCGCTGTGAGCGCGCGCTTCTGACGCTCGGTCAAGGAGGCAGCGAAAATCACTGCGTCAGCGTGGGCCTGGTCGCAGGCCTGAGCTACCTCACGGACTTTTCCATAGCTCAGCAGAGTCCGCGAGGAGTAGGGGAGGCCCATCTTCTGGACCTCACCGTCCGAGACGCCTCGTCGTTGCACGATTTGCACGACGACCCGAGCGCCGTGTGCTGCCAGTTCTGTGGCTGCCGATGCCATGAGTGTTTCGAAGTTCTTCTGCTTCGCAGAGAAGTAGCCGACCAGCACTACATCGGCGCCGTCGGCCGTAAGCCGAGATGCCTGGTGCCGGGCCGCCTCCGGTGGCACACGGCGAGCCAGGCGCCGATCGCGCCTTCGGGGCTGATGCATGGACCACAGGCTAGATGTCTGGCTACGTGCACCGATACCGCGTTTCTCGCTGAACCAGGTTGGCGAGCAAGATCAGAGCCACTCGTCAATGACGGCGATGGTGAAGGTGGCCGCGCAGCGGACGGCCAGCTTGTCGTATCTCGCGGCCACCGCTCGATGGCGGTTGAGGCGGTTGAACCCGCCCGCACTCGACCGCGTGGCGCCTACGGTAGTCGGCCTTGTCGAACTTCGCGGACGACCACCGCGGGCGCCTAGCTTCTTGCAATTGCGGATCTGGTCGGACACGGTCACGGCCGGCACCCGCAGCGATTGCACCCAGGCCGAAACCGTCATCGATGCCATCTCCGCCTCGCCAGGCCGGGACGCCTCAGGGTCCGGCCCGACCACTTCGTGGCCGACAAGGGCTACTCGGCCCGCTCGTCCCGCGCCCAACTACACAGACGCGGAATCAAGGCGACCGTCCCCGAACGGGTCGACCATCTCGCGGGTCGGCGCCGCAGCCGGGAGCGTCTTTGCGGCTTCGACAGAGCTGTCCACCGACGCCGCAACGTCGTCGCACACCGCTTCAAGCAATGACGCGGCATCGCTACCCCGCTACGAGATACAGCCCGGCCGCCACCTCGCCGCCATCGCCCTGGCCGGCACACCCATCCGGCTCGATCCCCGATCGACGAGACGCTACTTCGTGCGGTGGTTGATCGCGATCGCGAGGGGTGCGGCGGTGAAGAGGGAGGAGTATGTGCCGACGGCCAGACCGATGAGCAGGGCTATGGCGAAGTCGGTGAGTGAGCCGCCGCCGAGGACGGCAAGGGAGGCGAGGATGAGGAGAGCGCCCATGCCCGTGTTCACGGTGCGGGGCAGGGTTTGCAGGATCGCCCGGTTGATGACCTTGCTCAGCGGTACCTCGTGGTCGCGTCGGCGCAGTTCCCGGATGCGGTCGAAGACGACGACGGAGTCGTTGACGGAGTAGCCGATGACGGTGAGGAGGGCTGCGAGGAACACGCCGTCGATGGGTTTGGCCAGCCAGGCGAAGATGCCGACGAGGATGAGCACATCGTGGGCGAGCGCGATGACTGCTGCGCTGCCCAGCAGCCAGCGGAAGCGAGCGGCCAGGTAGAGCAGTTGGGCGCCGAGGGCTACGGCGAGGGCGATCAAGGCGTTGCGGCGCAGTTCGTCGCCGAGGCTGGGGCCGACGCGCTCGTCGCGGATCTTGTCGGCGTCGCCGCCGAGGGTGGCGACGGTTCGTGTGACGGTGTCCGCATCGGAGTTGGTGAGTTCCCCGGTGCGCACCGTGAGGCCGGTGTTGCCGGAGGACTGGACGACGGCCCGTGGGAGTCCCGCCTCGTCGAGGGCGGACCGGGCCTTTTCCGGATCTACGGGGCTGGTCGTGGTGTATTCGAGCAGTCGGCCGCCAGTGAACTCGATGCCGAGTTCCAGGCCGCGGGCGGTGATGCCCGATACGGCGAGGACCAGGACGGTGGCGGAGACGGCCAGCCAGCGGCGCGGTCTGCGGATCAGTTGTGGGTTGCGACGCGTGAGGATGTCGCGGACCTTGCCGGTGGTCGCGAGGCCGGTGATTCGGGGGCGGTGGCGTACCCAGGGGCGAGAGGCGGCGTACTCGGCGAGTACGCGGGTGACGACCAGGGCGCTGATCATGGAGGCGGCAACCCCGATGCCGAGGGTGACGCCGAAGCCGCGTACGGGTCCTGAGGCGAGGAAGAACAGCAAGCAGGCCGCGATCAGTGTGGTGATGTTGGAGTCGGCGATCGCGGTGAAGGCGTTGTGGAAACCGGCGGTCAGGGCCGAGCGCGGGCTGGGGCGGCGGCGGGTTGCGTGTTCTTCCCGGGCGCGTTCGAAGACGAGCACGTTGGCGTCCACGGCCATGCCGATCGCCAGGACGAAACCCGCAAGGCCCGGCAGGGTCAGGGTGGCGCCGAGGGCGGCCAGTGCGGCGTAGGAGATCAGGCCGTAGCAAACCAGGGCCACCACGGCGAGGGCGCCCATGAGGCGGTAGACGGCGGTGATGAACAGCGCGGTCAGGGTGGTTCCGATGACGGCGGCCCAGGCGCTGGCCGTGATGGCGTCGGCGCCGAGGGTGGGGCCTACGGTGCGGTGTTCGATGGTTTCGACCGGTACCGGGAGGGCTCCGCCGCTGATGAGCAGTGCCAGTTCGCGTGCTTCGGTGTCGGTGAAGGAGCCGCTGATCTGGGTGGAGCCGCCGACGATTCCCCCCTGGCAGGTGACGGACGGGTCCACCTGCGGTGAGGAGATGATTCTGTCGTCGAGGACGATGGCGACGCGGCGGGCCGGGTCGCCGGCCGGGTGGCAGGCGGCCTCGCCGGTCAGGCGGGCCCACTGGTCGCGGCCGGAGCTGTCGAAGTCCAGGGTGACGTGCCATCCGGCCCCGGTCTGCTGGTCGAAGCGTGCGGCGGCGCCTTCGACTTCCTGGCCGGTCAGTGCGGTGGTTTGCAGGCGCAGGAGCCGGCCGGTCTCATCGTGCAGGATGAGTTCGCGCGGACGCTTGGGCAGTGGCCGCTGCGTTTCGCCCGTATCGGAGGTGCCGAGTACGCGGTGGAAGGTGAGTTGAGCGGTGCGGCCCAGCACAGCGGCTGCTTCGGTGGGATCCTGCACCCCGGGCAGTTCGACGATGATGCGGTTGCTGCCGGAACGCTGGAGGGTGGGCTCGGCGACGCCCAAGGCGTCGATGCGGCCGCGCAGCACTTCCATGGTGCGGTCGGTGGCCTCGTGGTCTGCGGCGGTGGTCGGGGTGGAGCGGGTTTCCAGCACGATCTGGGTTCCGCCGCGAAGGTCGAGTCCGAGGCGGACCGGCACGGTGAACGTGATGTACAGCGACAGGGCGATCACGGTGAGGGCCAACAGCGCCCTCACGCGGGCAGAACGGAACAACGAAGCCTCCGGCGGGCACACTGCGACCGCGGCTGGCCTGCCGCGGCAGAAGAAGAGGGGACGGGAAGGTTCAGGCGCCGAGACGTGCCGGAGGCGCCCGCCCTCGGTCGCCGGACCCATGGGCCGTGCTGCAAGGAGCGTGCGAGGACGATGCTGCTTCTTGGTCAGTGACGGGCAGAGTCGTGGCGCCGGCACGCCGGGTGGGGAGATGCGCGTGGGGGGTGCGTTCCCCGCCGGGTGCGGGCCACGTGCCGGTCGGGGTGGTGCAGATGGCGGCCCAGCCCTCGCTCGCCTCCCTGCCGGTGTCGTGGCGGTCGGCACTGACAGCACCGGCTGCTGCCGCGCCGGCTGGGGTGGGCTGCGAACTGCCTGGGAGGACCGAGAACAGCGCCAGCAGCACGGCCGTCAGCACTGCCAGCGCGGCGACCGCCTGGCCGTAGGCCGTGCGCAGGTCGACAGGTGCGGCAGGATGCATGCGCCAATCCCCCTTTCGCGGCAGTGCTGGTGGGGCCGGACGGGTGTGTGGGCCGGCGGTCGGGTGTGTGGGCCTGGGGTCCCGGCCGGGGAGCGCGGCCGGGACCCCAGGCGGTTCGCGGGACGGGGTCAGGGTTCGATCAGGCCGGCGCGGATGGCGTAACGGGTGAGTTCCAGGCGGTCACGGAGTCTTAGCTTGTGCAGCAGGTTGGCGCGGTGCCGCTGCACGGTTTTGATGCTGATGAAGAGGAGGTCGGCGATCTCCTTGGAGGAGTGCCCCTCGGCGACCAGCTTGAGGACCTCCTCCTCGCGCGGAGTGAGTGTCTGGTCGGGAGACTCGTCGCCGTGATGAACCCGGTCGAGGTAGTTGCGGATCAGCGCGGTGACCGCGCCCGGGTAGAGGAAAGGCTCGTCGCGCATCGCGGCCCGGCAGGCGGCGACCAGATCCCGGTCGGCGACGGACTTCAGGACGTAGCCGCTGGCCCCGGCCTTGAGAGCCTGGAAGAAGTACTGCTCGTTGTCGTGCATGGTGAGTATCAGAATGCGCAAACCCGGTGTGGACGCGGCCAGTTCACGTGTGGCCTGAAGTCCGGTCATCCGGGGCATCGCGATGTCCAGCACGGCGAGGTCGATGTCATGGCCGCGGGCCGTCTCGATGGCCTCGGCTCCGTCACCGGCCTCGGCGACCACTTCCAGGTCCGGCTCCTGATCGAGGATGAGCCGCACGCCACGGCGCACCAACGCGTGGTCGTCGGCCAGCAGGATGCGGATCACAGGCGTCTGCGACATGGTCATGGCTCCCTGGGCAGGGGCGCGGTGAGCCGGACCTGGGTACCGGTCCGGGGCGCCGGGGCGACGTCGAGGCGGGCACCGATGAACAGGGCGCGCTCGCGCATGCCGCGCAGACCGGCGCCTTCGCGCGCGGCCTTGAGGCCGCTGCCGTCGTCGGTGACCGACAGCACCACGCTGTCGCCGGAGTGATGCAGGGCCACGCTGACCTCCTCGGCGTCCGCGTGGCGGGCGACGTTGGTCAGGCTCTCCTGGGCGACGCGGTAGAAGACCAGCTCCGTCTCCGGCGCCAGCGGGGGCAGATCCGTGTCGAAGCGGCGGATCACCTTGAGCCCCGTGTGGGTGGCGAAGTCGTGGGTGAGTGAGGTCAGCGCGCTGACCAGGCCGAGGTCGTCCAGGACGCCGGGCCGCAGCCGGCTGACAAGGCGGCGGACCTCGTCCAGGCTCTCCCGCGTGATCTCCTGCACCTGCTGCAGATCGCCGCGCAGTGGCTCACCGGCCTGGTCCGCCGCCTGCTTCAGCGAGAGCAGGATCGCGGTCATGCTCTGCCCGACCTCGTCGTGCAGTTCCTGCGCGATGCGGCGGCGTTCCTCCTCCTGCGCGAGCAGCACGCGGGCGCTACTGGTGGCCCTTTCCTGCTCCAGCCGCTCCAGCATGGCGTTGAACGTGCGGATCAGCTCGGCGATCTCGCCGCCGCCGTCCGCGGACAGCCGCTGGCCGGGCCGCAGCAGGTCGACGGTGGTCATCAGCTTCGTCAGCCGGTCCAGTGGGGCCAGACCCCACCGCAGCAAAGCGGCGTTGGCGACCAGCATGACCACCAGGCCGCCCACCAGAATCACGGCCTCGGTCAGCAGGACCGGCACGGAGACGGTCACCGGGGCCCAGAGCAGCAGTGCTGTCGCCGTACCCAGGACCACCGCATTGAGCCCGAAGATCCGCCAGAACAGGGACACCGGACGTTACGCCTCCTTCTGAGATGCGGCCTGCCTCCACTGTCGGGCATACGCATCCCGGACGGGCCGGCGGAGCCCGTGGCCTCCATCAAGCCTGCCCGCGCCCGGCCGCAGGGTCGATGGGGCCCAGGCCCCATTTCCCCGGGCGCGGTACACCCATGGCCAGGCCGACTGCATCCTTCGCCCCCGCGCAAATGGGTCCGGGGCCCGATAGGGATCCGCCACCGAAACAGCGAGAGTGAAGTCAGCCCCACAGGCCCACAGCGGGGGCGGTCTCCGAGGTCGGCCATCGCCGCACTCGTTGCCCCGCAGTGTCCACCCACCCAGTGAAAAGAGAGCCACCGTGTCGCTCGACGCTCCCCGGACCGAGTCCCGACCCGAGCGGGTGACCGCGCACGAGGCGCGCCAGCGCCTGGAGCACGCCCGCAGCACCCGGCTGACCCAACTGCACGCCCTCGATGAGGCCGAACGAACCGCGGACCCGCTGGTCGCGGCGCAGAAGGCGGCGTTGGAACGGGTGCTCAAAGAGATCGACGCAGCCGTCACGCGCGTCGACGACGGCACCTACGGCATCTGCCGGGGCTGCGCCAAGCCCGTCCCCGCGGAGCGCCTGGAGATCCTCCCGTACACCCGGTACTGCGTCGCCTGCCAGCGCAGCGCCGCCTGACCGGCACCCACCAGTCCCTCGTCTTCCGCTCTGCCCAAGGGGTGCAGTGGTGAACCACCAGACCATCGACGAACGCGACACGCGCCTGACGGCCGAGGACCTTGCCGCGCTGCGGGAGAACCTGCACGAGCAGCGCCTGTTCCGCCAGGAACAACTCCAGCAGATCGCGGCTGCGGCCCCGTCCCGCGCACACGACCTGCGGCACCAGCACGCTGCCTCGCAGGTGGAGGTCCACGTCAAGCTCGCCGCCTCCGCCCGGATGGTCCTCGCCGACGTCGAAGCCGCCCTTCAGCGCGTGGACGAGGGCCGCTACGGCGACTGCCACCTGTGCCGTCGCCCCATCGCCCGAGAGCGGCTGATGATCGTGCCGCAGGCCCGCTACTGCGCCCGCTGCCAGCAGGTCAGAGAGGCCGGCCGGTGACCACGACACGCCACCCCCGCGACACCTCCGCCGACCGGCACCGGCCCTCATGCCGGTGCCGGAGCGGCATCGCGCTGGACATGGGCAGCGCCCGCACCCGCGTATGGATCGCCGGAAGGGGACTGATCGCCGACGTTCCGACGGTGGCCTTTCCCAGCACCGGCACGGTGTACCCCATCCAACGCGGCACCATCGTCGATCCGGCCGGATGCGCCCGGATGCTGGAGCGCCTGCTCGGCCACCGTCTGCCCCGCCTCATCCGCCCAATGGTCGTCGTCACCACCCCCGTCCTGGACGGCATCGCCTACCGGACCGCGGCCCGCACCGCCGTCGAGGCGCTGCGGCCACGCAGCGTGCTCACCGTCCCCAGCGCCCGGGCCGTTGCCGTGGCCGCCGGCGCCGACCTGTCCCGGCCGCTGCTCGTCATCGACATCGGCGCCCACCTCACGGAGGTGGTGCTGCTGTCCGACGGCGCCGTCGTCGACGCACGCCGCACCGCACTGGGCACCAGCGACCTCGCCACCACCTCATGCGCGGACATCATTGAGGCGGTGGGGACCATGGTGACCGTGATGCTGCGGCAGGACCCTACGACCCTCGCCGTACACGCGCTGCACACCGACGTCCTCGTGGCAGGCGGAGGCGCCCTGCGCCCCGAGATCACCTACCACCTCACCGGCAGGCTCCGGGCACCCCTGCGCATCGTGCCGGCACCGCATACGGCCGCCGTCCGCGGCGCCGCCCAACTCCTGCACGCCGCACACGCCCACCCCTCCAACAGCGGCTTCTAGGCCCCGTCCCCCAGGCACCCGGCTGGTCGACCACCAGCCGGGTGCCCCTCTGCGCCGCCCCTGCGGACGAAGGAGGCACCATGGCCCGCGTCATACCTACAGCTCAACCTCCACCGGAAGAAGTCCCCAACGTCATGCTGTGGCGCCTGCGGCGCAACCCGCTACGGCGCCGCACTGATCTGTGGGAGGCATGGATCGGCCTGGGTCTGCTGCTCGCCGTGCTGGCCGTCACTCCCGCAGTCGTGTTCCTCACCGGCGACACCGCCCACCACCACTACACCCAAATCGCGCGGCACCAGGCCCAGACCCGCCAGGCGACCACCGCCGTCCTCCTGCACGACGCCCCACGCCATCCCGAACCCGGATCCGCCGAAGCCAGAGAGACCCGCTACCCCGTCGAAGTCCGCTTCACCGACCCCAACGGACACGTTCGCACCGGCAAGACCGACGTCCAGCCGCAACTGTCGGCCGGCAGCACCACCCACATCTGGGCGAGCACGGAAGGCAAGATCACCGGTCCGCCCATGACCGCTGAACAGATCCGCAGCCGCAGCATGGGCTGGGCACTCGTCGCCGCAACGGCCGTCCACGCCACCGGCGCTCTCGCGTACGGCACCGCCAAGCGTGCACTGCAGCGGCGCAACCTCGCCGCATGGGAGGCCGCCTGGGCCAAGACAGCACCCCGCTGGACGACCTCCTCGTAGCCCCCACGTCGCAAGGCCGTGGCGCGTGACTGCCCTTGGCCATCTACAGCACAAGGCCGCAGGCCTGTGCCGCGGAGACAGCGCAGTGGGGCACACATGAAGGTGTCCAGGATTGCTTCGCATCCAAAACTCATGGCGGCTGCGACCACGAGCTGTCGGCTCAGAGGTAGTCGGTGTGGACCTCGGGGGCCAGCTGGCGGACCAGGGCCGCGATACGCAGGCGCTTCGTCTCGGCGGTGACGGTCGACGGGTGGGGAACGGTCACCTTCAGACGGTTCGGCTCCTCGGGAACCAGTCCGTGCTGTCGACGCGGCAGAGGTCTCCCCTCGTGAACCCGGATCTCGATCGCACAGTCGAGGCCCTCCGAGTTGTCGGCGGGGGAGACGGCGGCCACATCACGCCACGGGATGACCTGCGTGGTGGCCGGCGCGACGCGCTCGGCCCGGCTGTGGACGCTGATACCGTCCGCGTCAAGTGTCACGGTGAGCCCCTGGGGGAGCATGGTTTTGCCCAGGAAGAGGACCAGGCCCGTGATCGAGGCTATGCCCAGCACGTAGGTGAAGAGGTTGTCGGGGAAGGTTCCACGCCCCCAGATCATGTAGGCCAACGCGCCGCAGCAGACGGTCAGGAACAGCCATCCCCCGCCGGCAGCGGCCTTTCGGCGGGGGCTGCGGGTGAACTCCATGTGCGTGACGGTGTTCTGCGACGTGCTCCGTTGCGACGTGTCCCGTCGGGGCCGGTCCCCGTCGCCGGTCCCTCTCGTGGTCGCAGCGGGGCGCCGGGTCGTGGCCTCTTCGTCCGACAGCGTTTCCGGGGCAAAGCGCCGTACGGCGTCCAGTGCGACGCGGGCTGCCTCCCGCGGAGCGGATCCCGGCAGCCTGCGTCGAGTACCGTCCGGGTCCAGGACCTCGATGCGCTGCAACAGATGGACATCGGCGATCGGCCCGAACACCGGATCGCCGGTCGCGCCGAACGGCAGGGGAGCGTCGTCGAACATGCCCAGCTTCAACACGGCGAGCGGCCGCTCGCCCACGCGGACGTCAACAGCGGCGACGTCCTCCCACGGAACGCGATCCCACTTCGTTCCGAACCAGGTGCCTCTCCGCGTCGTCACGCCGTCGGCATCCAGCCGGACGGAACTGCGGCCGCGCATCAGAAGGCTCAGGATGCCCAGCACGCCAGGCAGTGCAGGCAGCACAAGGGCCCATGCCCACGTGGCTCCTGTGCTGAAGAGATAGGCGGCCAGCCCGCTCGGTACGAGGCACAAGAAGACCACCGGCGTCAGAGCGGCGACGCGCGCCGTCCAGGGGGTGCGGAAGGTGACCGCCTGCGGGCCGGAGCCCATGGTGGGCCGGGTGGCGGCCAGTTGCCGCGTGGGACGGATCGTGACCGAGTCAGGATTGACGGCCGTAACGGAGGTCTGGGCTGAAGAGTGCGCGAGCGGAGGCACCCCGGTCGCCGTGTTCCGGGCCGCCGCACCGTCGGCCGTAGGGGCCAATGCGGTCAGCAGTTGTTCCGCCGTCGGCCTGGTCCCTGGGTCCTTCGCGAGACACTGCGCGACCAATCGGCGCAGAGGATCCGGCAGTGCGGTGAGTTCGGGATCGTCGTGCACGGCCCGGTACATCAGGGCCATGTGGCCGCCTTCACCGAACGCCCGGCCGCCGGCGGCGTGCACCAACACCGCCCCCAGCGCGAAGACATCGCAGGCGGGCCCGACGAGACCGCTCCCGATCTGCTCGGGAGCGAGGAACCCCGGAGTACCGACGACCATGCTGGTGTTCGTCAGCCGGGTCTCGTCCAGGGCCCGGGCGATGCCGAAGTCGAGGACCCGCGGTCCGTCGTCGGTCATGATGATGTTGGACGGCTTCAGATCGCGGTGGACCAGGTCACAGCTGTGAATGGCCACCAGTGCCTCCGCCAGCGCGGCCCCCAGCTCGCGCAGCTCCGCGTGGCCCATCGGCCCGTCCTCGACGATCACCGCGTCCAAGGGCCTGCCCGGGATGTAGGCCGTCACCATCCACGGCGGGTCTGCGTCCGGGTCGGCATCGACGACCTGCGCCGTGTGGAACCCGCCCACGCGTCGGGCGGCCTCGACCTCGCTGCGAAATCGTGAGCGGAAGCCGACGTCGGCCGCGAGTTCGGGCCGCGCCATCTTGACCGCGACCAGTCGCCCGCCCGGGGAACGGCCCTGGTAGACCGTCCCCATTCCGCCCTCACCGAGCCTTCCCGTCAGCCGGTAGGCGCCGACGTGTGTGGGATCGCCCGGACCGAGCGCATGCATGTTGCCCCCCCGGCGCGACCAGTCGGCCACGGTCTCAAGGTGTATGCGTGGTAGATGAGTTGAACCGTGCAACATCAAACTCTAGGCGTAGGTGACAGGAGGTGGAAGGGCGGTGATGTGACGCCGGTGGGCGGTTGCGGAGGTGAGCCCCCGCCTGCTGGATCGCGGACGAGGGCGTTGCGGTGATGAGCCTTGGGTTGGGCGTGGCCGTGGTTGACGTGGGAGGTCTCAGCAGTCGGCGCGGAGGCTGTAGACGGGGCTCCAGTTGCCCCTGACGGGACCGTAGTTGGCGGGTGTCGTGTAGATCACCGTGTTGCTCGATCCGAACATCTTGACCTTGCCGTTCCCGGGGAGGCGGTTGTTCCAGTAACCGCCGCCGCTCCAGGGCATACTGGCGGACATGCCGCAGTACAGGACGAGACGGCCGCCGCTGTCGCTGGTGGCGCAGAATGCGCCGGACACGGTGCACGAGGCCGCTGCCGAACGGCTGGTGTCGGGGCTGTCGGTCGCGATGGCGCTGGTGGCGGTGCCCGTCAGCACGGCGGCCGAAGCGGCGAGGACTGAGACTGCATTGCGGATCTTGCGCATGTTTGCCTGCTTTCGCGTTGGTCCGGATGCTGTGGCAGAACTGTGTCGGAACGGTCTTGCAGAAAGCTGGGACGAACCTTGAATGCGCTGATGGCCGCTTGTGGGAGACCGTTTACTGGCTCCAACCAAAAGCGGTTTGATCATGTGGCTGTTGGCTTGATCACCCGTTGTTGGGAGCCGGGGGAGCGTGAGGCGCGGCCGTGGATCGTGTCGGACGAACTGTGGTCGCTCATTGAGCCGTTGCTTCCCGAGTCGCCGCCGAAGCAGGTGGACAGGCGGCCGCGAGTGCCTGATCACCGTCGCCCTTGAGTCGGCAGTCCCGGAAGGATCTTCCAGTTCTTCAGTCGGGACACGGCGTGTTCCACCTGCGCGTGGGGCCCGGCGGCACAGGGCGTTCTCCGCTTCCTGTTCAGCGCTGAGAAATGTTTCCGACCACGCTGCTCAACAGCAGTACCTCTACCACCGGGGTCGCCCACCCGCATTCGCCCGCCAGATCTACCGCCGAGGCACCCTCGTTGAGCACTGCTGCTACCAACTCACGGGCTTCCGCGCCATTGCCAACAGATACGACAAGACCGCCACTTCGTACGAAGCGCGGAAAAGGTGTTCAGCACCGTGGCGATGCCGGTGCCGAGTGTAAAGAGCATGGCCCGTGACGCCGGCAGTCGGCTATGAGTGTGCTCCCTTGGCCGGCCGGCCGGCCGGCGTCGGGCGGAGCTGGGGCCACCGATCGGCATCGGGAGTCAGAGCCGCTCGCATGGTGTGGAGCAGTTCGGAGGTGGTCGTTGCTTGGTCGCGGTTTGCCCGCGCGACGCCGAGCAGCAGAGGGCGTCGTCATCGCGGCAGCGCACGCTCGTGGCCACCCCCTCGAAGGCGGGGACACCGAAGAGACGGAAATATGGGCGGGGTGAGCTGGAAACGGATGTCCCGTGACGCTGCACTTGGACTAGCTGTCAGGGAGGTCGGATAATCGCGGTGTTTGATCCGTCAGTTGAGCGAGGCCGTACCGAAGGCAAGGGTGATGATGTTCCGTATACGACCGGCGGTGCTCGCCCCTCTGGTCATCATTCCCGCGGTGACCATGCTCGTCTTGATTGTGGACGGAACGGCGTTCGAATCCGGCTCGCCCGTTCTGCCCTCTGACCCGTGTCCTGCATCCGCTGCATCCGAGAGAGGGACCTACCCTACGACCTACACCGAGGATGCAAGGCCCTACACCGGCCCAGGCCCACACACAGTGGATCTCCGTTTCCAACTGGCCCACACTCCTCTGCCCTCTCACTGGAAGGCTCCCGAAAACGAGCCGTACACCGCTGAGTTGGTCGTTTGCGAGTACGTGGAAGAAACAGGCATCACGGACATCAAGTGTGCGTATCGCGGCTACGGCCAGGTGTGGCTGGTGCAAGCTCGGGCGACCTATCTGGTGCTCGAGGCGAAGTCTTCCAACCTTGTCGCCAGCTTTAAGGTCAAGGGGCGTGACAGCTGCCCGGCTTCCTTCTCGTACTCCCCCGATGAACCTCGCCTGACGGACGTGCGCGCGGACATGGATGCGGACGCCGTCATCGAGAAGCTACGCCCTTATGTCGAAGGTAAGGCCCGGCAGCCAGGACCGACTGCGGCCGGGGCCGGATCCGTAGACGAATGACCCCGACCGCTACTGGTGGAGGGCAACGTCTCAGATGGTCGGAGGCCGGCGGCAATCGGTCCAGGTCCGATGACACAGGACAACGGAGCACGCGTTCGCGCTTCCGTACCCCCCTTGCTTGAGCGGTCGCCGCGGAGGACGACGACGTCATGGGCAAGCACGACGACGACCGGGACGACGGAGCTCACCTGGCGCGGCCGCCGCTCAGCGCGGCGCAGGCCGGGGAAACTACGGCTGGACTGTGTGAAGCGATGGACCACGTCCGACGCTCAGTTCAGGAGCTCGTCGCCGGTGTCCTGGACGCGCACGCTGCTCGCATCTGGGCACGCACTCGGTCACCCGAGCGGGGTGGCCTTCTACGACGCGGAGTTCGGCACGGGGCGCGCGCAGGCGTACCGACTCCTGGACGTGGCCCGCTCCTGACCGCGATCAACGCTGTCACCGCCGTTCCGAGACGTCTGGCACGCGAGACACCGACCCGGCCGCCGCGGCCCGCGCTCGAGGGTTCTGATCCCACGGTGGCTTCGTCTACTGACCGTGCGGGCGTGGAGTGCCCACACGGGGGAGCGGTGTCCAGGATGCCCTGCTGGTCATGCGGTGAGGACCTCGCGTTCTGTTTGCTCTTGGCCGTCGAGGGTGCGACCAACGACTGCGGACTGTCTGAGACATCGCAGCGTGTGTGTTGGATGTACCCGGGCCTGATCTGGCCGGTCTTGCGTCGACAGCCAAAGCGATTCCGTAGTTTCGCAGGCGGCCCTCACCCTTGGGGACCTCGGCATCGGGGTTTTCTGCTTCACCTCACTGTGTCACCCTCCATAAATCGGGAAACCACCGAATTGAACAGCGCGGCGTTCTCCCGGAACATCAAGTGGCTGCCCTTTTCGGCTGCTGAGAATATGCGTGAGACGGCTCCCGGGATGCGTCTCGCGGTGCCTTCTGCGACGTCGGGTGGGATGAAGCTGGCCGCTCCTCCGATGACCAGTGTGGGGAGGGTGATCCGAGGCAGCACGTCCCGCCAGTCGCTGCCGCAGTAGTCGAGATGCAGAGTGGCGGCATGCTTTCGTGGTAGCAGGAGATTCTGACGGAGAATCCACTCCGCCTCTGCGTCGCTCAGTTCAGGGGTGTGCATCATGTCAACTACCGTTCGCGAGGTCTGCAGATACTGATCGTTTCTCAGTCCGGTCGCGATGTGCAGAGCCTGCTCAAATGTGAAGATTGCTCCTCGTTGCTCCGCTGGAGCACCCTGGGCCAGTTCCTTGAGGCCGATTGGGCCTTGATCCACCAAAATGATCCGCTTTATCCGGTCGCCGCCGTAGAGGTCCCAATAGCTCCAGACCACCGTGCAACCGAGCGAGTGGCCCAGCAACGTGACCTCGCTCAGGTCAAGTGCGAGCAGAAAATCCTGTAGGTCGGCGGCAAGCCGCGCGATGCGGTAACCGTGAGCCGGCTTGGCGGACTCACCATGACCGCGATGATCCAACGCCAACACGCGACGAGATATGCCCAGTCCATCGAGTTGCTTGTCGAACTCGGCGGCGGACTGAGAGAACCCTGGCAACATGACGAGGACTTGTCCTTCTCCCGCCTCCCTGTAGTGGATCTCAACTCCGTCGCCTGTCATGACGCTGTCGTGTTTCTCGTTGTTCACGGCTTCTCAACTCTCTGTTGCGTCAGGCCGCCCTTTCCGGCAGGCGCCCCCACACTCGTCCTGAGCGCGGCTGGTACTGAGCCGTCCATTGAGCTGTGCACGAGGCTGGATTGAGGCGGAACGTGGCCGGCCACGCTGCGCCGGACCCCACCATGCCGTGCCGGTGACGGTAGGAAAGGTGTCAGAGTCGGCTGACGCTTCAACTCCCGCCGCAGTTCGGCGAGGATCCTTCGAGTGGGCCGAATGTAGATGCCTACGGTGTTAGATGCTGCAGCGCTGAGTCCGGGTCATGAGGGCCCTTCTTCTGCGTCGACGGATTTTCAGTCCTCCAGGCGACGCACGTCGGAGAGGATCAAGGACGCTACCCGTTCCAGTGGTCGTTTGAGGGACTCGACCTCCAGGTCGAGGCCTGGCTGATCAGCTCTCGTCGCATAGCCGCTACCCGCCTGTACTCGATAATACGACCAGTCGTCATCTTTCTGTCAAATAGGATATAACTCTTGATTCGGGTCGAGACGGTCGGTCATCGTAATTTGTGTCTCGTTGCGGATGGGGCCTGGGGAGGCTAGACCTGGCGTCCTGCCCCTCCGGTCGTGATCGTCATGGAGGAGAGCCTCGTCCTGATCGACGAAAGGCCTGTTCCTGGAGGCTGCGCCGATGCTGTTTGCGGCGGCCGCCTGCCCTGCAGATCTGCGATGCCCACGCCCGACCTGGAGCTCTCGGGGCCGCTCAGCAGGGCTGAAGCGCAGTCCCGGCGAGGATGAGCTGGCCCGGTCGCTCCAGGCCGATTACGAGATCGGCAGCACCTCGGAGGGCCCGCCAGGCCCTATTGGAACTCGGCCGCACCGCCGCTGCGCGGAGCACCCCTCCGACGCGATCTTCGTCCACCCTGCTTTCTCTGATCTTGCGGCAGCACCACAACCGACACGCCCGCCGTCGAACAAGGGCGACCCTCGCCTCGCCGCCGCGCCTGGTAGCTGACCGAAAGCGCAACGGTTGCTGCTGGCTGACGTTCCCGGAGCGCTTGCCTGAGTCGACCTCTCGTCCATCAGAGACGCAGTCGCAGACCCTGAGCCGACTTCGGGAGGAGTGCCGCGCGGCAAGCGGCGCTGAACGCTCGGGTCAAGAAGCCGGATCAACTCGGAGGGAAGGGCAGCCGATGGTTCTCCGATCACCCACCGCCACGCCCAGCAGTGGTCCCTTTCCTGTCCCACACCCTGTGTGTACGGCGTTATTGCCCAGTGCATCCGATGGCGGTGAGTTGCACTACGCGTTGCAGGGTCAGCGTGGCATGGCCCCTCAGTGGCTCGCGCTCGAAGCTCCTCTTGGGAACGTCAATTGCCGAGGCCTTGTCCAACGAGCACCTCGAGGAATTCGAACTGGTCCGCGGTGCTGCTTCCCGGCTGCGGACGGAAGACCACCATTCGGTGTCCCGTGACCGAGCCGAGGACTACATCGCACTGCACATCAAGTGGGCCCACCTGCGGGTGCACCAGCCGTTTGCGTGTGGAGTTCAGCGGTCCGACATCCATCTCGCCCCAGTACTGGCCGAACTCCTCGCTGGCCTGGAGGAGATCGGCTACGAGCTGGTCCGCAACAGCGTCGCGCCCGCGCCGTGCTGCCGCGGACCGTAGGTCCGCGGCGTAGCCGCGTCCGATCGCCTCGTGCTCCTCGGGAACGTTGAGCGCTCGGGATTCTGGGGCGGTGAACCAGCGCCATGTCACGTTGGCGGCCCTTTCGTCACCGAGTTCCCATGAGCCGAAGAGTGCCCGGCTCAACGTGTTCTGGGCGAGCATTGTCGACAGATCGTCTATTACGTGTGCCGGCACCGTGGTCAGGGCGTCGAGCAGGAACATCATCGCGGGGTCGACGTAACGGCCGCCTCCCGTTGTCGGCGGCGGCGCGTAACCGGCCAGCCGGTAGAGGTGGTCGCGCTCGTCCACTGACAGGCGTAGGGCTCCCGCCAGGCTCGCCAGCATGGCTTGCGAGGGGTGAGCGTTGCGGGCCTGCTCCAGTCGCTCGTAGTAATCGACGGAGATATTGGCCAGCAGCGCCACTTCGGACCGGCGCAGCCCTGGTGTCCGGCGGCGGCTGCCCGCGACCAGCCCGACGTCGGCCGGGCGCAAGACTGCCCGCCTGGCCCGCAGGTAGCGCCCGAGCTCGTTGTGGTTCATCGCGCCGCTCATTCCTGGATCGACGTCATCCCTTGCGAGGTGTAGCGCTCACCGGCCACCTCGCCGACGGGGATCGCCGCGCCGAGATCTTCCAGCGTAGCGGCGTCCAGCCGGAGCGCCGCTGCGGCCACGTTCTCCTCCAGATACGCCGCCCGCTTGGTGCCGGGTATGGCGGTGACGCCTTGGGCCAGCACCCACGCGAGAGCGAGCTGTCCGGACGTGACACCGGCCTTGTCGGCGATGACCTGTATCCGGTCGGCGAGCGCCAGGTTGCGTGCGAAGTTCTCGTCGCTGAAACGGGGGGTCGTGCGCCGCCAGTCCCGCTCCGGAAGCCCGTCGAACGAGCGCAGTCGACCGGTAAGGAGCCCGCGGCCCAGCGGTGAGTAGGCCACGAAGCCGATGCCCAGCTCGCGCACCGTGTCGAGCACACCATTGGTCTCCACGGTCCGCGTGAACAGCGAGTACTCGGTCTGCACGGCCGACAGGGGCGCCGCCGCGTGTGCGGCGCGGATCGTCTGGGCGGACGCTTCACTGATGCCGAGGTAGCGCACCTTGCCCTCGGCGACCAGCTCGCCCAGGGCGCCGAAGGTCTCTGCCACCGGTACGTCCGGGTCGACGCGGTGCTGGTAGTACAGGTCGATGCGGTCCGTGCCGAGCCGGCGCAGTGACCCTTCGATCGAGTTCCGCACGTACTCCGGCCGCCCGTTCGGACCGCCCACGACGTTGCCTGACTCATCGAGCGTCAGACCGCCGAACTTCGTCGCCAGCAGAACCTGGTCCCGAAACGGCGCCACCGCACGTCCGACCAGCTCCTCACCCGTGAACGGTCCGTACATGTCGGCCGTGTCGAACAGGGTGACCCCGAGCTCGACCGCCCGGTGGATCGTCTCCATCGACCCGGCGTCATCGCGGGTGCCGTACAGCGCGGTCATGCCCATCGTGCCCAGACCCTCGACCGACGCCGTCAGTCCCTGGCTGCCGATCTGGTGCGTTTGGATGCCCATGTGGCCTTCTCCTATCGTGACCGCCCACCGTCCGGTGGCCGTGCGGCAAGCATGCGCCGGGTTCGCGCCGCGTCGATCGTCCGAATCAGCCCCGTCCTGCGAGGACGACGCTCATGCCGACGGCGGCCGACCTGCGACCTCCCCATGGGTGTCCGTCCGGAACCCGGGCGTGCCCCTTGCGCACGGTGCACGCCTTCCCCTTCGCCAGCCGCGCACCCAGTCCTGCTTCGCCGCATCGATCACGTTGAAGGACACGCACTCAGCGACCATCCCTGGGACACGGGGAGTTGCAAGAGGAGGGCCGGTGCGGCCACAACGCACCTGTCGTACGCCCGACGAGGCGATGGCGGGTGGTGCCGCTCTTTGCCCGACCGCTGTGC
Organism: Streptomyces sp. NPDC089424; assembly: GCF_044749345.1. Taxonomy (NCBI): domain Bacteria; kingdom Bacillati; phylum Actinomycetota; class Actinomycetes; order Kitasatosporales; family Streptomycetaceae; genus Streptomyces; species Streptomyces sp. NPDC089424. The sequence continues at coordinate 326,957 of NZ_JBIVHU010000002.1, read as the reverse complement.
TCAGCTGACATGGCAGCCGTCAGGTGGCACCGGGCTGCTGAGGTGAAGAGGTCGAAGCCGCGACGACCGAGGGTGTCGACCTCGCCCGCTGCGAGGATTCCGGGGCGGCGAAGTGAATTGATGTTGCAGCGCATGCAGTCTTCGTTCGAGCAGGGAACCAGGACGGCATGGAAGTCGTACATCGTCAAACCACGTGGGTTGGGCACATGGTCTTCCACTCCGAGCAGCCCGAGGCGGCGGTGCGGCCGGACAGGGCGGGCAGGACTCCGGCGCAGTGGGCGAGGGCCACCGTCAGGCGGGGGTACTTGTGGAAGCACCCGGCGTAAAGAAGATCCACGACGGTCCGGGCGGTCTCGAAAGGGAGGCCCAGCAGAAAGGCGGGCTGCCGGAATGCCGGGTCGATGTCGGCGCTCGGATGGATGATCAGCACTGCCGCGAGACGATTGCGTTCCTCACCGCGATCCACGGGCCGTAACCGCTGGCGCCGACCTGTCTCGCGCGTGAGACGCCACCCCGGCCCCTCGGCCGCGCTGATTACGTCCAGTCCCAGCGCGCCCTGCTCGACGTCTCCAGCCGTGCGGACACCATCGCGGTGCTGATCACCCACTGCGTCGCAGATCCTTTTGGATCTGGGGCGGGGTGGGAAAGACTCGGCCCGCAACGAGGCATGACCGTGGGGGACAGGCATGACCTTGGATACATGCGTCCCGGTTCGGTCCTTACCGCATCCAGGACTGGACCTGCTCACGAAGTAGTAGCAAAGCCCCTCATAAAAGGCATAGGGCATACCTCGTGAACAGGTGACTATCATGATCTATCAGAGCTTCCGCTTTGCGGCTGCCACAGTGAGTTCCTTCGGCATAGCGCTGGCTGTCACCACGCCCGCCATGGCAGCCCCAGCCGCCGAGACCGACGATCAAGCGATGGTGTCCGTCTTCCACGGCGTACCCGGATTGACGGTCGATGTGTATGCCGACGGCAAGGAACTGCTGGGGAACTTCAAGCCCGGGACCGTCACGGACCCTCAGGCCCTGGACGCAGGTACCTACAACGTCCAGATCTTCAAGGCGGGCACAGGGCCTGACGGCACACCGGCCATCGAGAAGGACATCAAGGTACCTGCGGGAGCTAACGCCACGGTTGCCGCCCACCTCTCGGCCGAGGGCAAGCCTCAACTGACAGCGTTCGTCAATGATGTGTCCGAAGTCGAGGACGGTAAGGCCCGGCTGACCGTGCGGCACGTCGCCGCGGCCCCTGCCGTGGACGTTCGAGCGGGCGGGCAACCGATCTTCAAGGGGCTGGAGAATCCCGACCAGAAGTCAACCACGGTGGATGCCGGTTCCGTCGACGCTGATGTCGTACTCGCCGGAACAGACACCGTGGCTATCGGCCCGGCCGACCTGAAACTGCAAGAAGGAACCAGCAACGTCGTCTACGCCTGGGGGAGCGCCCAGGACAAGTCATTGGCGCTGAAGACACAGGCATTCAGCGGCACGGAACCTGCACCGTAATACTGCAACGGCGCTCAGCTGACAGGCCCGAGTCCTTCTCGCCTTCACCAGCATCGCCTGCACCCTCATCTGCTTGCGCTGACTGCACAAGTAACCTCACTCGCAGTCCATCATTGGCTGCAGCAGTATGGTCCGGATGAGCAGAGCAGGAGAGTTGCAGAACGCGTCCCGGCTGTGGGAGGAACACCTCGGTGCCGTATTTCCGGCCGGTTTGCGCGGCGCGGAGCTGGCTGACATCGACATGGTGCTACTCGACGCGAGCGTCGCCGGCTGCGTCACCACCTGGCTGAACCACGCCGGCACCCTCGACCCAGCGCGCAGCCGGATCCTGCAGGACAGCATCAAGGACCTGGATCGAGTCCTCCTGGAGATCACCGAAGCTCAAGAACTCCAATACTTCCACCGCTTGCGCCAGCTGGCCGTGCTCGTATCAGCGGCCTCCCACGCCGCCAAATGAGCTGGCTGCTCAAGTGATCGCGACCGTCTCGATCTCATATCGCAGGCGTCCGCGACTGGCCTCGTCCCGCTCCGACTCCTGCGGCGTCCGCGATCACGGGTCCGCGCATACCAGGAGGTCCGGGAGCGCGCGTGCGAGTAGCGGATCGCCGGATGCCTGGGAAGGTCTCGTACTTTGATCGCGCTCGGGGCGCGCATCGAGCAGAGTCGGCGCCTGCCGGCTATGAAGTGCAGGTCGCTTCAGAAGCGGGCGGACCTACGCATCCTGTTTGGTGTTCACGGCCAACGCCCTGCGCACCAGTTCGGGGGCGAGCAGTGTGGCCGGGTGTGTCGTCATGAAGGCGGCGGCCCGGAAGGCCTTGGTGACCTGCTCGTCGCGACCTACCGCAGACAGGACTTGCTGCATCGCCCATGCCTGCCATCGGTCATCCTCGGTGACAGGCTCCTCGACGATCCCCAGCCTGGCGGCGTCGGCCCGTGTGGAGAACCCCCAGGCGGCCTCGACCACGACTTTCTGCAGGTCCATGAATCGCCGCGCCGGCGCGTTGAGGTCCGGATCCGATCGCAGATAGTCCGACAAGCATGAGGCGTGGAGCGCTGCAGACGACATGCCCTGGCCGAAAACGGGATTGAACGACGCCACCGCATCTCCCATCGGGGCCAGGCGAGCTGGGAAGCGGCCGAGGGACTCGAAGTGTCGCCAGCGACTTTCGGGATGACGGTAGGAGATGAGCGCACCCTGCTGTTGGTTGGACACCACCTCGTCGTAGAACGGGTGCAGCTCGCGGCAGCGGGCGCGGAAATCTTCCTCACTCATGCGTTCGCGCTCGCCGTCGAAGTAGGCCAGGGTGAGAGCCCACTGCTGGTTCTCGATGGCGGTGGCCAGCGCGCCACACAGTCCATCGGACGGGAAGCCGGCGCTGTAGCGATGGATGAAAATGTTGAACCCGGTCCAGCCCGGGGGGCGGGCAAAGCGTGCAGTGAAGTAGCGGATCCCGGCTTTCAGCCTCTCCAGTTCCGGAATGGGCCACCCTCCCTTGGCCAGCCAGTCCGAGAGTCTGCTACCGCGGCCGGTGGCGTCGACAACGAAGTCGGTGGCCTCGACGCTCTCGCCACATGAGGTCCTGTACCGGACCTTGTTCACGACGTCGCGATCACATTCCACACCGACAGCACGGCCGGTCCGCATTTCGACATTGGGGAGTGCGAGGGTCTGCCTTCTGATCACTGACTCCAGGAAGGGGCGGCTGCTGGTCACCAGCTCCGCGTTGGACGTGGTGACCTCTTGGACTCCATCGACATACAGCGCGGTCTGCTGGGGAGGGGAAAGGAGAGCGCCCTCGTCAAGTGCCTGCTGGACGATTCCCGGATACCAGCGTTCCAGCTGCGTCCGACCGCCGGGCAGCAAGATGTGGACTTGATACCCCTGCGGCACCCCCGGGCGGGGGTCGCAGCCCGCCCCCGTAGTGTCCGGCTCGATGATCACAACATGCTCTGAGTGGTCGGAGAGCACGCGGGCCGCGAGCAGTCCGCCGATACTTCCGCCCAGAACGTGAGCGGTACGGAAGAGAGCGCGGGCGTCTTGCGGTGTGGCCACGTCGCTGAGGCACTCGAAGATCTTCGCTTGGGAAAGCGCCATTCTTTTCGTCCTCCGAATCGACTGCGCGAAGGAAGGATCATGAGAGGAGGTGATCCAGGCAGCGGCGGATGACGCCTCCCCTGCACAGCCCATCTGGACTGGGAAGGGGGAAGCTGACCGCAGTGCACCACCTGACGTATCCGGTGGCCATAGCCCGCAAACAGCACACGCTCTCCACGCGTGGAACCCTCATGCGGCACACACCGCATTGGCGCCACACCACTATCGACGATACTCCATCTGAGGGCACGTGCCATCAAATCGTGGTAAAACACTTTTTTTGCGCAATGCGGCATTCACGACACCGCGCACGCCGTTGACATGCGGCACCACCCTGTACGACCCGGCGCCGCGTGACGCCGAGCACCGACGCGACCGCGGCCTTCAGGTTGTCAGGCCGGATTTCGCCGAATGGCACGCCGCCCAGCACTCTGAAAGCGTGCTCGTGGGCCCTCGAGGAACGCCTCCTGACCGCCGAAGGCCTCGCCCCGCAAAACGGACCGCGACTTCGCCGAAGTCGACCTCGGCTTCGGCGCCGGCCAGGTGCGACTGCTCGACGACCACCTGCGCCGGGCCACGGCCGGCCTCGACCCGAATCTCCGGCTTCCGCTTGGCGACGTAGGCGCTCACGCCCTGGTAGGATACGTCGTCCATCGCGTGCTCGTTGATCAACCGGCGATAGATCCGGAGCACGTGTGACGCTGCTTCCTCGGCGCATCCAGAGCAGCCAGTAGCATCTGGTCGATCACCGGCTTGAACGGATGCAGCTTGGAACGGCGAGGCGCGTACGGTTCCCGAGGTTGCGGCCACGCCGAACTCAGCGCCTTCCGAACAGTCCGCCAGCCCACCCGGTACTTGCGCTCCAGCGCCCGGTTCGACATGCCCTCGCGAGCGTCACGCCGCAGCGCGGCATAGAACTCGACCCTCAGCTAACCGGCGGGTGACATCCACTCAGACGGACAACTGACAACCCACAAATACCGTCAGAGCCATCCTTGCGAAAACCATTGGTGCCCCACCTGCTCCGCTGATGGACTGACGTCCTACCGTGAGTCTGCCGCGTGACGGAGGTAGTGGTTGTGACAGGTTATGACGTGCTTGCCGAGGTGTACGAATGGCTTATCTCGGATGCAAAGTTGCCTCCAGCCGAGTTCGCTGCGTCGTTCGACGACGTCCTCAACCTCCTGCCGTCGAACGCTCACGTCCTCGACTGTTCGTGCGGAACCGGACAGTTGGCGGTTGGCCTCGCCGGTCGTGGCATGCACGTTGTCGCAACTGACGCCAGCGAGGCGATGGTTCGTCGGACCGCAGAGTTGTCTGAGGAGTTCGGGGCATCCGTCCGGGCCGTACGGGCGAGCTGGGAAGAGTTGCCCGACCATTTCCAGGACAACACGTTCGACGTGGTGTTCTGCGTCGGCAACTCGCTTCACCATGCCACGGGCGCGACAGGCAGGGGTGCTGCTCTGGAGTCGATGTCACGGCTTCTGCGCCCCGGCGGGCGCTTGGTACTCGCATCCCGCACTTGGGAACTTGTGAGGGCCAGAGGTTCCCGGCTGGAGATCAGTGACCGACTCGTCCGCCGGAACGGTCGCGATGCCGTAGTGGTCTACCGCTGGGAGATTGCGCCGCATTGGGAGGAGGAGCACCACATCGAGATTGCGATCGCGCAAGTTGATGCGACCGGGTTGGTTCTTGTCCGCTCGGAAGTGCTGTCCTGCTGGCCCTACCGGTACGAGGAACTCGAAGTCGAGTTGCACCGGGTCGGACTCCGGACGGAACTGAGCACGTTCGATCTTCAGGCCGAGAACTACATGGTGGTCGCGAGCAAGGTATAAACACCGGACTCTCAGTCCCTGGCCGGACCGCGCGGTTGCTCGCAGTACGCTTGCGCCCTCTCATCGGTGCGGGTTCACGTGGTCAACGCACGCCTCGGACGAGGAGTGCTCGTCGATCAGACGGCGGTAGATCCGGGGTGACGGTGTGGCGCTGTTCCCTGGGCGCATCCAGATCAACGAGCAGGACCTCGTCGATCAGCGGCGTGAACGGATCCAGCTTCGACGGCCGCGCCGAAGCGGTTGTCGTGCGTGGCTGCGGTAATCAAGGCGCTCGCGAAGAGGGCGCGCGGTAACACGCCCCCGAGGGCCCATCCCGCCGCGGAGGAGTGCTCGTCAGGCGATGATGAGGTGGGTGGTGTAGAAGTCGGTGAGCTTGTCGATGGCGGGGTCGATGTACTCCTTCTTGTCGTAGAGGTCGACGTGACTGGCGCCCTTGATCCAGTGGATTTCCTTGGGACCGGTGGCGCGCTGGTGGGCCTCGACGGCCATCCAGGCGGTGACGGCGCGGTCGCCGATGATCTGGAGGATGGGGCGGGCGCCGATCAGCGGGACGGCGACGAAGGCGTCGTGGAGGGCCATCCTGTCGATGCTCTCCCAGGAGAGAGTCTTGGCAGAGCGTTCGTGCTGGCCGCGCGGGGTGCAGTAGTACTCGAAGCCTTCGACGCCGTGCTGGCCGCCAAGCGTGCGGGCCTGCTCGGCAGTCTTCGGGAACATGGTCATCGTGCCGGGGTCCTCACCCCGTGCGGCGGCGTTGCGGGCTGCTGCGGCGGCGTCCAGCAGGGCCTGGAAGACGGCCGGGTCCTGGGTGCCGTCGGCGCCGAGACGGAACTGGCGGGCAGGCTCAGCGGTGGACACGGTGGCCACAGCCTTGACGCGGTGGTCGCCGCCGGTGGCGGCCAGCGAGTAGCTGCCGGACGCGCAGATGCCCAGCAGGCCGATGCGGTCGGCGTCGATGTCGTCGCGGGTGGTGAGGTGGGAGACGGCCGCCTTGAAGTCCTCCACCCGCTGGGCAGGGTCTTCCAGGCCACGGGGTAGGCCGCCGGACTCGCCCTGGTAGGCGGCGTCGAAGGCGAGGGTCACGAACCCGCGCTCGGCCATCCGTCGCGCGTAGGTGCCGGATGTCTGCTCCTTCACGCCGGTGCCGGGGTGACCGACCACGAGCGCGGGCCACGGACCCGATGCCGGCGCGTCGGGGGTGTAGAGGTGGCCGGCGAGCGGGATGCCGGCGCTGTCGAAACTGACGGTGGTCTGGGCCATGAGGGCACGCTCCGTGAGAAGTGATGACGTGGTGTAACGCACCGGCGCGGCGGACTCGAGGTCCGCTCCTGCCGGGCACATATCCACGTTCTGTCAGCCTCCGCACGCGCGGGAGAGCCAGGTTTCTGCCTGGGAAAGAACTTGCCCCCTCACACTTGTGCCGTGGCCGTCGCGGCGCAAGGACACTGGAGAGCATGACCGCAGACTCCGACTCCCGGGCGCTGGGCGCCTTCCTCAAGGCCCGCCGGGCCCAGCTGACACCGCAAGAGTGCGGCCTCCCCGAGACGGACTCCCCCCGGAAAGTCGCCGGACTGCGCCGCGAGGAGGTCGCCCAGCTCGCCGCCATCAGCGTGGACTACTACACACGACTGGAACAGGGCCGCGTCCGGGCATCCGTACCCGTGCTGACCACTCTGGCCCGCGCCCTGCGCCTCGACGACGACCAGCAGCAGTACCTCTACGAACTCGCCGGCCGAAGCGACGCCCACCCGCCCCGCCGCCGGCCCGCCCAACGCCTGCGTCCCGCCGTGCGGCGCCTGCTCGACCAGCTCACCGATACCCCCGCACTCGTCCTTGGCAAGCGCCTGGACATCTTGGCCTGGAACCCCGCCGCCGCAGCCCTCTACACCGACTTCGCCGCCCTTCCGGCGAACCGGCGCAACTACATGCGACTGGTGTTCACGAACCCGGTGGTCCGGCAACTGCACCAGGACTGGGCCCACGACGCCCGGGAAGCCGTCGCCGCACTGCGCATGGAGGCTGCGGCCGACCCCGACGATCCCGACCTCGCCCAGCTTGTCGGCGAACTGTCGGTCCAGGACCCCGACTTCCGCACTTGGTGGGCCGAACACCGCGTCAACAGCGCCAGTTACGGCACCAAGCACTACCGCCACCACCTGGTGGGCGACCTCACCCTCGACTGCGACACCTGGACCAGCCCCGACGGCTCCGGACAGCGCCTGATGATCCTGACCGCCGAACCCGGCAGCCCCTCCCACGACGCCCTGCGCATCCTCACCTCGTGGACCACCCGGAAACCGAGCACCGACCGAACGCAGGACCTGACGCGGTGACCACCTGGACGCGCGAAGACCCCACCCTTCTCACAGGATCCGAATCCCTCGTCCCTCAGTCCTGCGGAGAGCTCTGCTCACGCCGACACCGCCCGGGTGCGGTGGGGCACTCACTTGCTGGTCCGGGGGGATCGCTGTGGAGCCGAGTGTTGGAACTGCCCTAATACCCTAGGCTCACCGGTCCTGGATGTCCGGCAAGGTGGTGTCCGCGGCGGCATAGAGGAACTCCAGGAGCTTGCCGTATGCATCGCCGTGCGCTTTATCTTGCTCTGCCTTGTGTTGCGGCGTTTCTGATTCATTGTCAACCGCGTGCAGCCAGTCGATGACTGCGCCGAAATATGGCACCAAAGCACCCGTTGCCGCTTGCGCGGCAGTGCCCATCCCACTGGGGCCTTCCATGAAAACGATGTGCTGAAGGCGGTCGAGCTGGCGGTGCAGAACTCGTGCCTCGTTCCAGAGGCGGCGGGCGGCTTGGCGGCGTTCTTCGCGTTCCTCAGGAGGGTCGCTCGCTGCGATGCCTCCAAGTTTGATGCCCGCTTCGCTCAGCGTTCCGAGTACGAGGTGACAGCCTTCGGAGAAGGCCAGGTAGGCACTCTTGCGTGATTCGCGAAGAGCACCAGCCCGTTCAGCATCTATCTGGAGGCGGGCTTGCCTCAGCAGCGTCTCGGACTGGATCTCGGCCTGTTGCTCTGCCTTCCTTCCGGTGATCCAGGCGGATGCCGTGGCACCGACTGCGCCGACCGCGGCGCCGATGACGCCACCGAGGAGTCCTGCAAGTCCTGCGTCCATGGCGTGATTCTCGTGGCCAGGCGGTGCGCGCTACCAGAGGGGCGCGATCATTGTGCTCTGGCCACCCGGCCATGTCATCGTGAGCCTACGCATTGAACTGTCCCCACAGCCCCGGCGGCAACCCGCAGAATGCCGGAACCATGGGGCTGCTGGCGTGCTCGTGGCCCACTTGTTCCTGGACGAAGCGCGGGTCCCAGCCGCCCTCGATGAGGTGGGGTGACGTAGGACTTGCCGAAGGAGCGGACGTCGAGTCCGTCTTCCAGGCTCAGGGCCTTGCGGTAGGCGATGAAGCGGGAGTTGAGCCGCTGGCGGCCGATCCACAGGCCCCGTTCGGAGGGCCAGGCCGCACGTCGCGCAAGCTCGCCGCATGGTGAAGCGCCACGGTTTCGCGAAACTGCCCGGGCACATCCCGGGCTGTACGAGAGACCGCTCGCTCGCTTACGTGGGATCGACGTCGGCGTACACCAGGTTGTGATCAGAGTAGCGGGTCGGGCGCACCCGTTGGTCGAGCGGGATGATGCCCCGCAGGAAGATGTAGTCGAATTTGCTCTGCCAGTCCGTTGTCGGCTCGCACTCGCCGTCCAGGGAGGGATGGCATTGGGTGTCCGCGTCCGCGGCGAGGTCCCACATTCTGGCGAGTTCGGGCGCGTTTGGCACCGAATTGAAGTCGCCCAGGACGATGGTGTGTTTGTGCCGGGCGACCTCGGCTGCGAGCACACTGATCTGGGCCGCCCGGACGGGCTCCTGCCGTCGTTCGGCGAGGTGGGTGTTGAAGACTCGCACGGACCGGCCGCCCACGGTGGTGGTGACGGCCATGTAACCGCGGTCCTCGGAGCCGCCGTTCGGGTACTCCACGTTGACGGAGTCGGTCATCGACGCGATGGACAGCACCGCTTGTCCGTAGGCACCCGGGTGCCAAGGCAGTCCTCCGCATCTGCTCCAATTGCGCAGCACGGGACCGTACTCGACCTGGTACACGAGTCCGTGACGACTGGCCAGGTAGCCCCGGATCCTCTCGACATCCCGTACGCATGCCTCCTGCAGACCTATGACCTGTGGGGCGTACGCGGCGATCTCCGCCGCCCGGTCGACGTTGCTCTCCTCGCACGGGTTGCACATGTTCCAGGTCATGACACGGTTGGGTACGACGTCCGCGGGGGCCGTGCCGGAGGAGAGCCCGGCGAAGGGAACGCCACTGGGCGCGCTGGGGCCGACGAGCGCGATGAGGGATACGACCGACGCGGCCACGAGTACACGCGTGCGTCTGGACAACACCATCGCCTCCTCACAGTGGACACCCGCGGCGTCCGACGTCCTCTCCATGAGGCTAACTGGCCCCGACAGAGGTTCTGCACGTGGCGGTGGTGATCAGGGAGGTGGCGAGTCCGCGCAAGGGTTCGTTGATGTCGTCGCGTTGCCGCCGGATGCGAAGGCGTCGGAAGCCGTGCAGCCAGGAGATCGTGTGCTCGACGACCCGGCGAAAGGTGCCCGAGGGCCGGTGCCGTGGGGCTGGCCACGTTCGGCGATCACCGGTCGGATCCGGCGCTGCAGGAGCCGGCGGCACTGGTCATGGTCGTAGCCGCGGTCTGCGAAGAGCATGTCGGGCCGCTTGCGCGTCGGGCCGGTGGGCCACGCCGGGATCTTGTCCGACGGCAGCAGGAGTTGGGTGGCGTCGCTGCGGTTCTGGCCGGTCAGCGACACCGCAAGCGGGATGCCCTGGCCGTCGGCGATGACGCGGTGCTTGCTGCCCGGCCGTACGCGGTCGACCGGGCTGGACCCTACTCTTGGGCCCCTGCGGGCGGCCCGGAGGCAGACGCCGGCGGTGGTCGGTAATCCAGTCGTGCGGCGGGACGAGCGGGGCCCGCACGGTGACTCGGACTCGGACTCGTCCTCAACTACCACCTCCGGGCAGTCGCGCTCGCCCCGTGCGCTGGATGAAGACGGACGGCACGCTGCTCATCTCCGTCCCCGCCTTTTCGCCGGCGTCGAGTCGGTCCAGCGCGTCGGCCCAGCTCTCCAACCGCGCAACGTAGAAAGCCAGGTTGATACGTCCAGACACGAAGGGCATTCTGACGGCGATCGACGTGTCAAGCCCGGCGGCTCATCTGGGACTACGCCCGAGAACGTTGACCGAGACGCTGTTGCCCTCGTCATCAGTCTAGAACTGCCCCCGAAAGGACGATCCTGGGACCCGACCTACTTCTTCGACAATGCGCCCGGGGCAGCACAGCACATAAGCGACGGTGTACTTGACCGTCCCGTAACGTCCGGCCGGCGGCTGCAGCAGTTGGGCCGCAGTGACCACGGCGCTTTCGCGGCCGGAGTTCTGCTCGACCCCGCGCAATATGTAGGGCGGAGTATCGCACTGGCCAGCGACGCGCCCACCCCCACCCAGCGGCGTCCGCACTGGATGCCGTCCTGGGACGAGAAGTGTGGCACAAGAAGGTCCCTCTGGAAGCGATTGCCCGGAGGAGCTTCGCCGACTGGGCACAAGGCGCGTTCACGGCCACGAACTGACTGCCCGCACGACCCGCTGCGCTCGCGCACCTGAGAAGTGCTTCTTTCCACGGCACGATCTGGACCCCCGAAAAGTCCTATCGTTGCGCAAGTCGGGAGCACTTTTCATGTTTCTGATCAAGCCTCGGACAGGCCGCTTCATGGAAGCGCGACGTCAATGGAATTGCAAGGCCTGCTTCGGCGAATTTCTGGGGCCGGTTCGGCGTGATTGGCTTGAAGTCGACTACCCCGCGGGGCCATGCACCTCCTTGACTCTGTGCACCGCTTCACCGGTGCCTACGAGGGAGGGCAAGCATGCGTATCCATGCACGTGCCGTGAGGGTTCTGGCTGTTGCCGTGCTGGCGGCTGGTTTTATGACCGCTGGTGGTACGGCCACCGCGGCCACGTCCGGGGTCACGTCCTGTTATGGCAGCGCCAAGAGCATCAATGGCACGGACCCCAATGGGCGGTGGCCCGTCACCGGCTACCGTTTCACCACGTCCAACTGCAGCGACATCAACGTCAAGGTTACTGGTCAGAACACGGTGGAAACCTGCTTTATCCCATCGAGTGGCCCGGAGTACTGCAACGGGGGTCACGAAGTCCGGGCCAACACATGGACGTTGGCGGCCACCGACGTCAAGGACGGCACCAAGTTCTATCTTATATTCTACAGCGGTAGCGCTTATGGGGTCGCTGCATACTGACCCAACGCGCACCTTCCCCGCACAACTCGGGGAAAAGCGCGCTTCGTGTGACCGAGAGCAAGACGTCAATGACAGCTAAATCCACAGGGGGAGGCTTGCGGGTCCGGTGGGGCGGGGCTCGGACACCACACCCTTCCGCCCCGGACGGACTGTCCGTGGGCCGTCGGCTGACCGAGGAGGCCCAAGCGCCGCGGATCGCGCTGACCTCCACCGACAGATCCGTGTGGTCGCGGGAGGGACTGGAGATCTCGGGCACGGAACGCGTCCCGGCTAGAGGCACCTTGTTGGACGCCGATCTGCGAGGTACCTTCGCCGCCTCTGGTACTTGTGACTGAAAACATGTCGCCCGATATGGCACTGGTCAGCGGTCCGGGCGACGGCCACCATGAGGACCCCTCAGCGGACGTGCCCTCAGGAGGATGTCGTGCCCGTGCCCAGAGATCTGTCACCGGTGAGGGCGCTGTTCGCGGTCCTTGCGGCCCTCGCACTCGGTGCCACGGCCTCCACCGCCACCGCCGCACCCACCCCTCAGGCCCCTCGGGCCCCGGTGTCCGACCCCGCCGGGCGGTACTGCGCGGTCGATCTCAGCGAGCAGAAGTCGGCCTGCTTCACCACGGAACAGGACCTGGTCTCCTACGGCTCCACTCTCGCGTCGCTTCCACTGGTCTCGGTCTACAACTGGATCAACTACGGACAAGGCGGCGGCTACTCCATCTACTACGGTGATCACGCCTGTACCGCCACCACCAGCGACGCTGAGTACGGCCTTCCGGGTCTCACGCATCCGTACAACTCCAACAATCCCAGCGGGATTCAGGAGAACAACACGTACAGCTCGGTCAGCACCTACACGGCACAGTCTTGCGACATCAAGCTCTTCGACGGCGCCGACTACACCGGCGCCTCCTCGGAATGGATCGACCGGTGCACTCACTTGGGCGGTTCAGGGACCGGAGACTGCCCAGCCGTCAACTGGTACGACCGCGCCGGCTCGTACCAGCTCAGCTGAGCCGTACGGGCGCCTGCTCTCACGTGAGACGGAGGCCGCAGCCGCTCCACTGCTGCGGACCGCACCACACCTTGCTGCCGCCGTCGTCCAGGAGATCGTCACGCATCCACCCCGCATGCGGGGAGGATGTTCCGACCGTACGTCCCGCGGCGATACCGGACGCGCGCCTCTGCGCATCCGTCACCGGCGGCCGGCCCGCCCTCGGTGCTCGCCGCGAGCCGAAGGGGCTGCCCGTGACGCCCCGGGCGCCAGGTTCCGCTGCGGTCGAGCGGGACGGAACGGGTGAGCGGAAGACGGCGGGGTGACGTCGCAGGATGATCTGCCGTGCGGATTCCATTCATGATCACGCAACCGCAAGGGCGCATCAACCGGTCACCCTCGGCACATGATGGATACACCAGAATTCGCTCCCTTGGACCGCCGGAAGTTCCTGGTGGCTACCGGCGGCACCACCCTCGGTGCGCTGGCTGCCGGTCAGCTCGCCATCGGCGCGGCCGCTGCCGCCGGGACTGCGACCGCTGCGACCGTGACGGCCGTGGCGGCCGTGGCCGACCCCGCTCCCTTCCTGCTCGGTGTGGCCTCCGGCGAGCCGCACCACGACAGCGTCGTGCTCTGGACGCGGCTCGTCACCGATCCGCTCGACGCGGAGACCGGCGGAATGGCCCCCGAACCTGTCAAGGTGCGCTGGGAGCTGGCCAAGGACGAGGAGTTCCGTCACGTCGTCGACGAGGGGCACGCCACAGCGGTACCCGACTCCGCGCACAGTGTCCACGTCGTGGCGGCAGGCCTGAAGGCGGACCGCTGGTACTGGTACCGGTTCGAGGTGAACGGCGTGTACAGCCGCACCGGCCGTACACGTACCCTGCCGACGCCCGGGGCCAAGGCCGATCATCTGCGCTTCGCCTTCGTCTCCTGCCAGAGCTGGGTCGGTGGCCACTACGCGGCGTACAGCGATCTGGCCGAGCAGGACCTCGACTTCGTCATGCACCTGGGCGACTACATCTATGAGACGACCAACGGCAGCCTGACGGAGTTCCGGCGGCTGCACGCCCAGTACAAGACGGCCCCCGAACTGCGTGACGCGCACGCCCGCTTCCCCTTCTTCGTGACCTGGGACGACCACGAGGTCCAGAACAACTACGCGGGCGACGTCGCGGGCGGCGCCGGTGACGGTCGGCCGTTCCTGGAGCGCCGCGCCAACGGCTACCAGGCCTACTACGAGCACCTGCCGCTGCGGCGGCAGCAGGAGCCGGAGGGCCCCGACGCACTGATGTACCGCAGGTTCGGCTTCGGGCGGCTCGCCGAGTTCAGCATCCTCGACACCCGCCAGTACCGCACCGACCAGCCCTGCGGCGACGGCCGGAAGACACCCTGCGAAGCGGTCGGCGACCCGGCGGCCACCCTCACCGGTCCGGAGCAGGAACAGTGGCTCCTCAAGGGCCTGGGCCGGTCCGGCGCGCAGTGGAACGTCATCGCCCAGCAGACCATCATGGCCGCGTTCGACTACGACCTGGGGCCGTCGAAGGTCGTCAACCTCGACCAGTGGGACGGCTACCCCGCCGCCCGCTCCCGGATCCTGGACTTCCTGGACCGCAAGCGCCCCGAGAACCCGGTGGTGCTCAGCGGCGACTGGCACACGCACTGGGTGAACGACCTGAAGAAGGACTTCGACGACGCGACGTCCCGCACCGTCGCGACCGAGTTCGTCGGCACCTCCATCTCCTCGGGTGCCGGCTGGGACGCGGACGTACGGGCGGGTCTCCCGGCCAATCCGCACGTGAAGTTCTACAACGGCACCTACCGCGGCTACGTGATCTGCGACATCACGCCGAAGCGCTGGCGTGCCGACCTTCGGATCGTGCTGAACGCAGGCGACGCCGGCTCTCCCGCGTACACGATCGCCGCGTTCGAGGTACTCGACGGCGTCCCAGGCGCCCGGCGTCTCGACGGCGTCGGCGACGGCCTGTCCGGCCGTCTGACCGACAGCCGGACAGGAACCCCCCTCGCCAACATGCGCGTACGGGTGCTGGACTCGACCGGCAAGGCCATCGTGACGAGCACGACCGGTGCCGACGGCGAGTTCCTCGCCTTCGCCGTCCCCGGCGTCTACACCGTGCAGGCCGACGGAGTCGGCTACGACCCCGTACACGTCTCTGCCACCGTTCAGGACGGTATGCAGACCCGTGTCACCTTGCGGGCGGACCGGGCACGGGCACGGGCCGGCACCGGAACCACCATTCCCGGCCCCGTGGCCGAAGGCCTCACCTCCGACCTGGTGATCTCCAATGACCACCTTGCCCTGGCGATCTCGGCCGGCTCCGAGGACTCACAGCTGACCCCCGTCACCCTCGGCAAGCCACGAGACATGGCCGCCGTCGGTCACCTGGACCAGATCGACTGGCTCAACCTGCCGTACGCGTCCGCAAGTCAGCCGCGCGGCACGAGCGCATGGCAGCAGCGCACGGTGAGGTCGACCTCCGTCGAGGTCGTCTCCTCCACCGGCGCCGAAGCGCGCATCAGGGCCACCGGCGCCAGTACCGCCGTCACGGACGTCTCAGTCGTCACCGATTTCTCCATCCGCGAGGGCGAGCGCTGGATCACCGCCGAGAGCGTCTTCACCAATCGCGGCACGGTGGAACGCACCCTGTGGATCGGCGACGTGATCGACCATGACGGAGCGGGGCAGCGCAGTGGTGTCCCCGGCCACGGCACCATCACGATCGGTACGCCTGCCGACTACCTGCCGGAGGCCCCCTGGATCGGCATGACCGGTTCCGACAGCCAGACCTACGGCCTGATCTACGAGGACCAGGCATTCACCGCGTACGCCTGTGACATCTGGGCGATGACCCAGCGACAGGTGACGATCCAGCCGGGCGCGAGCTACACCCTGCGCCGCCGGATCACAGCGGTCGACAACCGGAACGCGGTCGATCCCTTCGCCGTGCTGAACACGCTCTGACGGTCTCGTCCGGCGAGGCGGTGCGCCGCCCCGCCGGACGAGATCACACATCCGGCCCCGACGAGTGGGCCCGAAGAGCACCTTGTATCGCCGCCGAGTCGTCAGCGCATGCGGGTGATCGTCTTGTGCTCGACATAGCCGGTCAGACCCACCGTGCCGTACTCACGGCCCAGGCCGCTGGCCTTGTATCCGCCGAAGGGGCCGTCGAAGCTGATGGGGGAGCCGTTGAGCGTCACCGTGCCGGTGCGCAGTCGGCGGGCGACATCCAGGGCATGCTCCGGGCTGGAGGACCAGATGCCGCCGGACAGACCGTACTCCGAGTCGTTCGCGATCTTGATCGCGTGCTCCTCGTCGTCGTAAGCGATGACGACCAGGACCGGGCCGAAGATCTCCTCCCGCGCTATGCGCATGCGGTTGTCCACGTCGGCGAACAGGGTCGGAGTGACGTAGTTGCCCGTCCCCAGCCCCTCGGGCACCTGCGGTCCACCCGTGACGAGGCGGGCGCCCTCCTCGATGCCAAGCCGGATGTAGTCGATGACGCGCTGCTGCTGATCGGGACGGATCATCGGACCGATGAAGGTGTCCGGGGCAGAAGGGTCGCCGACCGCCAGGGACTCCACCATGTCCTTGAGTACGGCGACGGTCTCGTCGTAGCGGCTGCGCGGGGCGAGGATGCGGGTTTGCAGGATGCATGCCTCGCCGTTGTTGCCCAGGGAGCCGAACCGGAGTCCCTGAGCCACGGCGGTCAGGTCGGCATCCTCGAGGATGAGAGCGGCGGACTTGCCGCCGAGTTCGAGGCTCACCCGCTTGAGCTGCTCACCGGCGATCGAGGCGATGCGGCGTCCCGCCCGGGTCGAGCCAGTGAAGGCGATCTTGTCGATGTCGGGGTGGGAGACGAGGTATTCGCTGGTGTCCCGGTCCGCCGGCAGCACGCTGAGTACGCCTTCGGGCAGGCCGGCCTCCTGCCACAGGTCGGCCAGCAGCGCCATGCTCAGGGAGTTTTCCGGAGACACCTTCAGCACCACGGTGTTGCCTGCCAGCAGTGCCGGGAACAGCTTGGCGCTGGCTGCGGAGAAGGGTGAGTTCCAGGGGATGACCGCGGCGACCACGCCGATCGGTTCCCGCCGCACGATCGTGTCGAAGGGCACGGCCGGATCCGAGGGGGCTATGACCTCTTCCCAGCCGAACTCCTCCGCGGCCTTGAGGTCGGCATTGGCCTGACGCGTCAGGAAAGGCTGGCCTGCCCTGGTGAACCAGCCCGCCGAGCCGTTCTCCGCGGAGATGAGTGCGGCGATCTCGTCGGCGCGCGCGGAGCGCAGGGCGTCGTAGCGCCTGATGATCTCCTGCCGCTCTCGGGGAGAGGTGCGAGGCCACGGGCCGTGGTCGAAGGCTGCGCGTGCCGCACTGACGGCGGCGTCGACGTCGTTCTCGGCAGCCTGCGCCACGCGGCCGAGAACCGAGTGGTCGTGGGGGGAGCGAATGTCGAGCAGCAGTGCAGGGTCACTGGGGGAGACCCAGGAACCGCCGATGAAGAGTCGGTCACGGATGATCATGTCTGTCACTACCTTCTTGCTGGATGGGGGAGGCCGGCGGGCGACGTGCCACCTGGCCGCAGTGGCGAAAGGGACTTCGAGGGGCAGTGCGGGGCAGGCGGATCGGGGCTCAGCCCGCTTGGGAGGTCTGCGGCCGGACCACCTGCGCGACGGGAGTGTCGGCAAAGTCCTCGAGACCGTCGAGGTCGGTGGAGATGCTGACGTCGTGCCAGGCGGCGTCCTCGGCAGCGCGGGCCGCGGAGATCTGCGGCGCGAGCCAGGCTGCGTCCGAGCCGAGGAGAAGACGGACCGGGGGATGCGGTACTTCCGTCATGCGCAAAATGACCGCGGCCATTTTGGCGGGGTCGCCGCGCCGTACGTCCGGGTTGTTGCTGTAGGAGCGGACGAAGGCGCCGACGGTCTCCTCGTACTCCTCACGCAGGGCCGGCATGGACAGGGACGCCCACGGTGTGCGGATCCCCCCGGGCTCGACGAGGGTGACCCGGATCCCCAGAGGAGCCGCCTCGCGGGCGAGGATCTCGGTGAAGCCGCCCAAGGCCCACTTCGACGACTGATAGGCAGCCAGACCCGGCTGGTTGCGTCGTCCGCCGATGGTGGAGACGTTCACGATGCTGCCCGAGCGCTGCGGTCGCATCACGGGCAGGGCGGCCCGCACCAAGTTGACCACTCCGAAGAAGTTGACCTCGAAGTCGGCCCGGAAGGCTGCCTCCGGGATGTCCTCGATCGAGCCGACGCTGCGTGTGCCGGCACTGTTGACCAGTACGTCCAGGCGGTGGAACTCGCTTACGGTGTAAGCGACCGCGTCGCGTGCGGCGTCGGGGTCGGTGACATCCAGCGCCCGCACGCGGAGCCGGTCGCCGCAACCGTCGGGCACGGGTACCGCGTCGGCTGAAAGGTCGGTCGCAACCACCTGGTGCCCCGCTTCCAGAGCGGCACCGACCAGGCTCGCACCCAGCCCACCGGCCGCCCCGGTGATGAGAAGGACCTTGCTCATAAGACTGTCTCGATCCTCCGTCAGGCGCCCCGAGGCATCAGGCTTCGGCGCCGGACGGTGAAGAGCGCCATCTGGTGTGGCGGGGTTCAGGAAACGTTCGGAAAGTCGGTGGAGCGGCTGACGTCCGCCCACTGCCGTGCCTGCTCGAGCTGCTCCTCCCCGGCGGCGAGGGCGATCTCCAACGCGTCACTGCCAAGCAGCAGCCGACGCGGAGGTTCGGCCGCGTCCACCGCGTTGACGATCGCCCGGGCCATGCGGTCCGGGTCCCCGGGCTCCTTCCCGCTGTAGTCGGCGAAGGCCGCCAGCCACTGCCCGACGGTCGGCTCGTAGTCGGGGTGAATCGTTCCCGAGACGGATGCCGCGCCCGCTGCCCACCCCGTACGGATGCCGCCGGGCTCGACGATGGTCACCTTCACACCGAAGGGGGCCACTTCGTTCGCCAGCACCTCGGAGAACCCCTCGACGCCGAACTTCGCCGTCTGGTAGGCGCTGAGCCCGGGGGTGCCGCCCACACGGCCGCCGATGGACGAGATCTGCACGACGTGCCCGGAGCGCTGGGCGCGCAGGATCGGCAGTGCCGCTCTGGTGACATTGATGACGCCGTACAGATTCGCCTCGACCTGGGCGCGGAACTCGTCCTCGGGGAAATGCTCGATCGACCCGCTGGTGGCGTATCCGGCGTTGTTCACGACCACGTCGAGGGAGCCGAAGCGCTCCACGACGGTGGCCACCACGTCGCGGGCCTCGGCGGGGGACGTGACATCCAGGCTCACGGTCTGTAGCCGCTCCGGATGTTTCGCCTTGAGGTCGGCCAGTGCATCGGGTCGGCGCGACGTCACCACGACCTGGTCCCCTGCCGCCAAGGCCACGACGGTCAGCGCCTTGCCCAGCCCCTGGGAACCACCGGTGATCAGCCAAGTCCGCGCCATGGTGCATTACTCCTGTCTCTGCTGGAACCGGGCCGCAACGTCGCGGCCACCTCTTCACTGTAGATGTAATCTCAGAAAACGCAACATCAGTGTTGCGGTAATGGTTTTGGTCGCAGCCACAACGTTGCGAAAGGCCATGTAAGTGCCCATGGCTGGTAACATGTCGGGATCATGAGAGCTGACGCCGCACGGAACCTGAGTAACGTCCTGCGCACGGGGGCCCGGCTCCTTGCCGAGGACCCGGGCGCCTCGATGGCGGCCATCGCAAGCGCGGCAGGCGTGGATCGCACGACAGTGCATCGACGCTTCGCCACACGCGAAGCGCTGCTCGCGGCGGTATTTCAGGCGAAGCTCGACTCCGCAGAGCAGGTCCTGGACGACGCCAGACTCCTGCAGGCACCGGTGCCCGTCGCGCTGCACCGTTACGTGGAGGGGATCATCCCCGTCAGTAGGGAGTGGCCCGTCGACACAGGTCGCATGATGCAGCAGGACCCGAGCGCCAGCGAACGACGGCAAGAGCAGAGCCAGCGACTCACGAGGTTCATCGAACGCGCCATCGACGAAGGGTTTCTGCGCTCCGACGTCTCCGCAGCGTGGGCGAGGGCGGTCCTTGACCAGCTAGTACAAAGTGCGGCGCATCAGTTTCCTGACATGGCTGCCCCGGAGGCGGCCGACATGGTCGTGGATACGTTGGTCCGGGGACTCGGTACGTCCTGAGCCGTGTGCAATCACCTGGCTCTGCCAGCCGGGGCTCGCACAGCAGCCGAAGACACCATGCGACTCGTCCTCACCGGCGACAAAGGGCGCGCACGGGAGATCCGGCACACATACTTCCGCGTTCTGCAGAAGGAGACGGTGTCCCCTAAGGGGTGGCGGCGAGTCGCTCGTACGGTAGCCCGCCAGATCCGCGCCCGCACAGAGCAGTTCAAAGACCACCTAGCGGGCCGGCCACTCACTTGCCGATGCCGCCCCAGAATCGACAGACCCCGGCCTTTCCGGCCGAGGAATCCCAACCTCGGCCGCCACTGACGTCTCGTGCTAAGCCGACTCCCCGCCGAGAAGCGGCGGAGCCGGCATTGCCTCCCAGGAGGGACCCAAGAACCCAGTGCCGACGCGAACTTCAGCTGCGCCGTAGACGGGGACAGCGAAGGACCCTGAGCGGAACATCTGCTCAGGGTCCCGTCCGACAGCGTGAAGCTGCTGCCGCGGACCGCTGTTGGGCGAGTTGTCGAGTCACTGCCGGAGCCGGCTGCACCTCGTCAGGCCAGAACCGGACTCCTCGTTCGCGGCCCATTCGCCAGCGGGTGGGCCCGCAGCCCTCTTCCAGGAGCGGACGTCGACGCCAAGCTCAGGCTGCCGCGAGGAAGGCGGTGAGCCCGTCCAGGAGGATGTTGCTGCCGAACTCGGACTGGTCGCGGTTCTCGGCGCTCTCGAAGGTCTGGGACAGGGTGATCCGGGTGTGGTCTCCGTCGGCGGCCAGGTCGACGGTCATCAGGACGAGCTCCTCGCGGCCGGGCACGCTCATGCCGATCACCAGTCGCTTGTTCTCCACGACCTCGGTGTAGCGGCCGGACAGCGGCACGCGGGTGCCGCCGGGGATGACCATGACGGAGCTCCAGGCGCCGCCGGGCCGGACGTCGAGGACGACCTCTTCGGCGTTGGCCCACTGTCCGTACTGGTCGGCGCGGGTCCAGGCGGCCCAGACCTGTTCGACCGGAGCCTCCAGGGTGCGGGTGATGGTGTAGTCGAAAGTGACGGGGGCCATGTCTGTCTCCTTGTGTCTGATCTCGCGGGTGCGGGACTGGGCTGCACACTCACGGAGAACGTCGGAGCCGATGACACGTTCTCGACACCGCCCGGGCAGATTCTTTTCCTATTTCTGTTGCCCTCCGACACGCGGCCGGGTCGGCCGCCACCGGAGCTCCCTGCGCGACACGCATGCAGGCAGGGGCGTCACGCCTCCGGCTGTGGTCGCCGAGGTCGCGGTACCTGGCAGGCCTTGCCCACGACGGAAGGTAAGCCGTCTTAGCCGCTGTCGACGATCATGTGCTCCACACAACGTCATACCGGGGCGATCGCCATGCTGATCGCGGCAGGGATGGTCAGGTCACGTCAATCGGCGTCCTCCGGGCGCCGCCGGACGGGTGCCAAGGAAGATCGGTTCCTTCACTATCTGTGCCCTGTCATGCGCGAAGGGCATACCCCGCCCGCCCGGCCCCTGTGACGGGCAGGCCGGGGGTGAGGAGGCGTACGGGTGCGCTCGCCGGGTGCAGCAGGGTCTGCTCGCCCTACCACCGGCAGACGCGTCACCGGCTCCTTTACTGCCATAGGGTCTGGTACACGTGTAGTTGCCGATGTCGGTCCCCTGTGGTTGCTGTTCGACGAAGCCGTGGGGTCAAGGGCGGGCAGCGTGCTAGCGGTAGGGAACACCACGGCGAGGCCCGCGACGACCACCCCCACCCCGGCCTGCTCCCGCACCGGACCTACGCCGAACTGGTCGGCGGGCCGCTGGGCGGCCTGCTGCTGGTCATCCACGGGTGGCGGACCGAGGAAGTCGACGACGGTGTCGCCCTGTCCACTGAGTTGTCGCGGTGGCCCGGGGGCCGAGCCCCGACCCGTGCCCCGGCGAGCCTCACGCGCAGGCGCTTGGCGTCAGCTGCCGGTTCTACTACTCCGGTGCGACCTGATAGGGCGGTTGCAGTCGGCTCGCCCCACCTTCATGGGCAGGGCAGGCTGAACGAAGTGTTGGGCTCGGCGGCTCATGCCTTCAGGCGCGTGGTGGGGGCGGTGGCGGATGCGTAAGTCAATCACCTGCAGGATGGGATGTCGGCCTGCGCAGCAGCCACTGTCCGAACGTCCTACGCGGGGGCCGCACCACCACGCGGCCGTGAGCCTTCTGGCCGACCAGTTCCACTCGCAGAGTGACCGGCATGTCGGGATTCATCGAACTATGCCGGTACTTGACGCTGCTGTGTACCAGCTGCAGGCCGTCAGTGTCGACCACGATGCCCGGCCTCGTGACCAGCGTCAGGGTCTTCCCCGTCATGCTCACGTCGATCCGCAAGGTGTCGTGCGTAATCAGTGCGTGAGTGAAGTCGAGTGTCACCTTGCAGTACGTCACCGCAAGCTCCAGCCTCCGCGGTACCACCCAGCGCCCCGCGCGCTCGACCGCGCCGCTGTGGACGTGTTCGATCCGAACTATGTCCTTGGCTTCTGCTCCAGTCGCGCCGACCGCAGCCGACACGGCCGGCAGGTCGCCGGTGAGCGGGGTCAGTTCGCTCAGAGTCCGCGCCGACAGGGCAGCTTCCAGGCGTTCGTCCAGCTCCTCCGCGGTCAGCAGGCCGTCCCCCGCCGCGATACGCAGCACATCCACCACCCGGTCCCGGTCCGCATGAGAGGCTCGCAGCTCGGGCGGCGAGCCGGGGTCAGGGCGTTTCCCGATGGGCGAAATCTCTCCCGACATGCTTCCGTCCTGGTCGTGTCGAACGTCTCCGCGCGACGCGGGCAGCGGCGCGAGTAGAAGACTAACGCTATATCGCGACATGGTGGCGCTGGAGGCATGGGCCAGTGGGACCCTGGACGCCTCCCGGGCCAACCCCAACGACGCCGACGCCTGGAACCAGCGTGACGACGAACACGCGTGGGGCGGCGGTCAGGATGCGCAGCCTGGCCTCGGTGCACTACCAACTGACCGAGCTCGAGGCGAAGGCCGCGATCGTGCTGCTCGCCGCTGATGGTCGGCCGGTGCAGCACGGCTGGTGGGGATGCGCGGAGATCGCGCGCAACAAGTTCCGGCGGTGGGTCGGCAAGTACGGCGGCATGCCGAATGCCCGCCTCATCCTCACCGACGGCGACACCGATCATGTGCTGGCCACCTGGCCCAACTCGCGCTCAGCCGGAGGACGTCGCAGCGGTGTGGGCGTGGCACAAGCGGTGGGCCAGGATGTCGGGGTTTTCGCCGGCACAGCCGTACGCCCTGGCCCACAGAGGTTCCCATGCAGTGCATCGGGGCGCTCGTCTTCCGGGGCATGCGGCAGCCAGTTACCGCGGCGTGGTGAGCAGTCAGTTTTCCAGTGCGCTGTTCAGGGTGGGGCGGCAGTCGATGATGGTGTCGATGCCGACGATCTGCAGGGTGCGCAGGACGGGTTCGGTGGGCGCGGCCAGGCGTAGCCATCCGTCGGAAGCGGTGAGTGTTTGATGTGCGGCCAGAAGGATGTTGATGCCGCTGGAGTCCATGAAGGTGACCTGGTGCAGGTCGATAACGGCGCGGAGGCGGGGTGCGCTGGGAAAGTCCAGGGCCTGGCGCAGTGCCTCACCGCTGTGGTGGTCGATCTCTCCTGCCACGGTCAGGACGTGGATGCCCTCGGCGGTCGTGGTGGTGACCGACAAATGGCCGGGTCGCTGCGCTGGTGCGTGGTTCGCTGCTGCTTTTTCAGCCATGCCGGTCATACTGGCACAGCCAGACCATCGCCCGGAATTGCTCTCCGCACGTGCGGTGACGCCTGCGAAGACGGGTACGCGCGAGGGGGAACGGGGGTAATGAGGTGGTCGTGTTGACTGGATCGGTGCCTGCCGACGAGGCGGACGAGGACGGTAGCAGCGTGCCACCGCCGTGGCCGCTTCGGACCGCCGTGGCTCTGGAGGGGGACGGCACGGCCATTGCGAAGGCCCGCCATCTAGCGGTCGCGTTTCTCACCCGGTGCCGGTCCGAGCACGGCCTGCCGGTCTCGACGCGCGCGATCGACCTGGCGCAGCTGGTGGTGAGTGAGCTGGTCACCAACGCCCGCAAGTATGCGCCGGGCCCGGCGCTGATGGATCTGCGGATCGATGACGATGCGGTGGAGGTGTCGGTGTGGGATTCCGACCCGGTCCTGCCGGTCGCCAGGGCCGCTGACGCCGGCCGGGTGGGCCAGCATGGCCTGGAGATCGTGATGGCCGTCGTGCAGAGTTTCGAAGCGCACCGGGAACCGGTCGGCAAGCGGCTCACCGCCCGCATCGCCCTCACCGACTGACAACGCGACGGCCCCCAGTAGCGCGGCCTGCCACGAACCCGGTCCTGGCCGCCTTCCGCTGCATCGCCGGCGGCCTGTGAACCCCGCCCATCGGCCTCCCCGCCGGCGAAACGGCTGCGGTGGCGGAGTCAGGACCCGCGTGCCGGGCCGGTGGCGTGACGGACGAGGGCAGCCTGGAGTTCCTTGTGCAGTTCTTCGGGCAGGGCTGCGCCTTGGACGTGCTTGAGGACCTGCTCGGCGACGTGGGCGAGTTTGGTGTTGGTGTGCTGGGAGACCTCCCGCAGCACGGTGAAGCCGTCCTGCGCTGTTATCGGCCCCAGCACCGTCAGCGCCCCGATGGCCTGGTCGACCACCGCGTGTGAGCCGATCGCCTCGTGCAGCTGGCGGTTCTCCGCACGCAGCCGTTCCACTTCGGCCTGCAGCTGGCTGACTGCGGCGGTGGCGGGGGTGGGCTGATGGGCCGCTGAGGAAGCCATGCGCTCATCCATGGTGAATCGGGGCGACGTCATTTCGTTCGCCTGCCCAGCATTCCCTTCCAGGATCCCGCCGGCCGCGGCCGGACACAACGCGTGAGTCCCCCAGACCCACGGTCCGAAGGACTCACCCGGTGGGGCTGGATTCCTAACCCCGCTGCCAAGCGAGTAGCCCCCTACTGCCAGGGCCACACCTGCCGCCAAAAGGGTGAGCCCCCCTTGCCGGACACAGACATCACCGGCGTGGCCGCCCACAGCGAACAACAGCTTCTGGAGCCGCACACTGGAGAACTGGCAGTCCGAACTGCTTGCCGTCGCCTCCACGGCCGTATTCGCCATCCACCTCAGGTATCGCGGCTCACCGGAGTCCAAACCGGTCGGCGCCGCCGATGACGCAGCCGGCATCGAGGGGTGATGGAATTCGGCGAACAGGCCCCGCTTGGGGCTACCCGCCCAGCCGGCCGAGATGGCACCCGCCTACGTGTTCCTGGCGTCGTCGAGGGCGAGCTTCATCACGGCGGAGATTCTCAACGCCACGGACGGCACCCCGCTGCCCTGACACGCCTCCGCATGGCGGGCTAGCCCTGTGCAGTTCGAGCGACGTTCGCGAATCACCTGTTTGGCTGTTCAAGGCAGCGGTCATGGCTGTATTTCTCTCCCGCGACCACGGAGGAATCATGTCCGACACCAACCCGCTCAAGGCCGCAGCCAAGAAACTGGCCGATGCTCTTGGCGGTGACGGGCCCGCCGAAGGGATTCCCGGCGCCCCGTCCCCGGAACCCGTCCCAGTGGAGGAGCCCGTCGAGCCGCGCGAACCCCTGCCGCCGAAGCCCGACCAGGGTGCCCCGGAGACCGTCAGCCCTACCGGTCAGCCGACCGGCGCGGAGCCCACCCGCAAGGCACAGAGCGGCCCCTACCTGACCACCGCCCAGGGCACCCGCCTCTACGACACCGACCACTCGCTCAAGTCGGGCGCGCGCGGACCGGTCCTGCTCCAGGACCACCACCTGCGTGAGAAGATCATGCACTTCGACCACGAGCGCATTCCCGAGCGCGTGGTCCACGCCCGCGGCAGTGCGGCCCACGGGGTGTTCCAGGCCTACGGCACCGCCGACAACGTCACCCGCGCTGCCTTCCTGCGCAAGGGCAGCGAGACTCCCGTGTTCGTGCGGTTCTCCACGGTGCTCGGGTCGCGCGGCTCCGCCGACACGGTCCGTGACACCCGCGGATTCGCCACCAAGTTCTACACCGAGGAAGGCGTTTTCGACCTCGTCGGCAACAACATCCCGGTCTTCTTCATTCAGGACGCGATCAAGTTCCCCGACGTCATCCATGCAGGAAAGCCCCATCCCGACCGTGAGATCCCGCAGGCGCAGAGCGCTCACGACACCTTCTGGGACTTCGTCTCCCTGCACACCGAGGCCCAGCATCACACCATGTGGAACATGTCCGACCGCGGCATCCCGCGGTCGTACCGGACCATGGAGGGCTTCGGCGTCCACACCTTCCGGCTCGTGGACGCCGAGGGCGGGACGTCACTGGTGAAGTTCCACTGGAAGCCGAAGCTCGGAGTGCACTCCCTGGTGTGGGAGGAGGCCCAGATCGCCGGCGGCGTCGATCCCGACTTCCACCGCCGCGACCTCGCCGACGCGATCGAGGCCGGCGCGTTCCCGCAGTGGGAGCTGGGCCTGCAGGTCTTCCCGGACACCCCGGAACAGACCTTCGAGGGCATCGACCTGCTCGACCCGACCAAGATCGTCCCGGAGGAGCTGGCCCCGGTGCAGCCCGTCGGCCTCCTCACGCTCAACCGCAATCCGAGCAACTTCTTCGCCGAGACCGAGCAGGTCGCCTTCCATGTCGGCCACCTGGTGCCCGGCATCGACGTCACCGACGACCCGCTGCTGGCCGGCCGGCTCTTCTCCTACCTGGACACCCAGATCACGCGCCTGGCCGGCCCCAACTTCAGCCAGAGCCCGATCAACCGGCCGCACGCGCCGGTCAACGACATGCTGCGGGACGGCTTCCACCAGCAGGCCGTGCACAGCGGGGTGGCACCCTACAAGCCGAACTCGCTGGACGGTGGCTGCCCGTTCTTCGCCGGGGCCGACACCGGAGCCTTCGTCGAGACACCCGTCGAGGTGCCGGCAGCCCGCAAGGTCCGTGAGGCGCCGGCCAGTTTCGCCGATCACTTCAGCCAGCCCCGGCTGTTCTGGCTGAGCATGTCCGCGGTGGAACGCGAGCACATCGTCGCCGCCTACACCTTCGAGCTCGGCAAGTGCTGGAGCAACGCCATCAAGGAACGGCAGCTGCACGCGCTCGCCAACATCGACTCCGAGCTGTGCGCCCAGGTCGCCGAGGGCCTCGGTCTGCCCGCCCCGGAGCCCGCCGAGCCGCCCGTGGACGTGCAGCCGAGCCCGGCGCTGTCCCAGATCGGACAGGAATGGCCCGCCGACGGCCGGATCATCGGCATCGTCGCCGACGGCGCGACCGACGCCGACGGGGTGCGCACGCTGCGCGAGGCGGTCCTGGACGCCGGCATGGTGCCGCTGGTCATCGCACCGGCCGGCGGAAAGCTCGGTACGGGCGAGGACGCGATCACGGTGCAGCGGACACTGGCGACGGCCCGGTCGATCGAGTTCGACGCGCTCGTCCTGGCCGGGGTGCCCGCTCTGGGCGGCGACGCCTTCGGCGCCCGGGACGCCAAGGCCGGCGAGCAGGCCCGACCGGGTGCCCCACTGGACCCGAGGCTCCTGCTTCTCGTCTCCGAGGCGTTCCGGCACGCGAAGGCCCTCGGCGGATGGGCGGATGCCGAGGTCGTCCTGGACGCCGCCGGCATTCCGGCCGGTGCCCCGGGAGTGGTCCTCGCCGACAGCGGCGCGGCCGTCCTGAGCGGCCTCTCCCCGCTGCTCGCCCGGCATCGCGTCTGGGACCGCTTCCCGACCGCCCTCTGAACCCCAGGTAGGTGCGCAGGTCCCCGCCAGGCCGCATGGGCCCCGTGATGCGTGAAGCCACGAGCGGGGCTGAGGATCAGGCAGCGCTGAGGTGAGCGGCCGGCAGTTTGCGGGCCGCCACCTGCGCGGGTCCCTGATACGGGCGCGAGCCGCAGCTCTTCGTCGAGCTCGCCAAGCTCTTGGGCGCGGGCCAGCAGCGAGGTGGCCATGGCCGCCTGGTCAGTCAATGTCTCACCACTGCGCAGCGCGGCATGGTCCCGGACCCAAGCGGTGACATCCCTGACCTGCGCAATGATCAGAAGGACCTGTCCTTCCCGGCCCTGAACCGGCGCGGTGACCGGGCTCCACCACCGCTCTACGGTGTGCTCTGGCGGGCCAGGCACCGCAGAGTCGTAACCCCGCAGCGCGTGCGGGTCCTGCGGATCCTGAGGGAACACCTCGAACACGGAATGACCCAGCAGCTCCCGGGGAGCGCCCGCAGGTATCAAGGAAAGCCTGGGTCGCGTCCAACATCACCAGACCCGGCTTCAGGAGCAGTGTCGGTCCAGGGAACGCGTGGAAGACGGCCGTGTAGTCCACAGCGAAGGACGAGACCTGACCACTGCCGGATGTGCTCACTCTCCGACCTTCACCTTCCGTCCGTCCGGCCGGTCTCGGCCGACCGACACCCGACCTCGCACAACGGCCTGCACATCGTGTCCAGCAGTCACCCCGGCCTGGCTCGTCCGATGCCGGTTCCCGCAGGGGAGCTCGTGTCCTTGACCGTGGCCCGCTGCCCCGCGGGGTGACGGTCCTACGCGCCACACCCGCCCGTGTTCGAGGCCTATTGCCTCTCCGTCGAACACGCGAAAATCTATGCTTGCCAGAGTAGACATTGGGCGGTGGTGTGGTTATGGTTTCCTTCGTAGCCAAGGAAGACAAGAGGGCCTGGCAGAGATGAACTGCCGGTCAGCGGTATCCGCAGTACCCGTAGGTGCAGTGTGCAGGACGGTGCGGTGGTGGAGTCCCGAAGCCAGGGTTGTTGCAGGACGGTGACGGGGCTGACGACCGGACCGGGCGGCCGCAGTGATCAGGGGCCGCCATCAGCGGTACCACAGGTGACGCTTGGTCAGGTCACCAGCAGGTACACGGCAGTTTGCAGAACCAGCAGTACGCAGTCCCGTAGGTAAGTGATCAAGAGGGAAGAACGGAGGGGCTGAGCACCATCAGGATCGCCCGGGCAGAAATGTCGAGCCCGGGTACCGCAGGACATCGATAGTGAGGTGGTCTCCGGTCAAGCAACCGCGATCCCCGCGACCCCGACAGCACCCTGGTCGGGCCAGCGGAAACAGAAGGCCGGCGCAGTACCAGGGCCGGCAGATGGTGTAGTCGTTCCTTCGGGGCCCTGGCGCCAACGGCGCCAGGGCCCCTCCACGCGTTCCACAGAGAGGTGCAATGACAGCAGGCGACACCTTGGGCCGTCTCGACGACGACGACTACCCCGCCTACACCATGGGCCGGGCCGCCGAACTGCTCGGCACCACCCAGAGCTTCCTCCGCGCCATCGGCGAACACCGCCTCATCACCCCACTCCGCTCCGCCGGCGGACACCGCCGCTACTCCCGCTACCAGCTGCGCATCGCCGCCCGCGCCCGGGAACTCGTCGACCACGGCACTCCCATCGAGGCCGCCTGCCGCATCGTGATCCTCGAAGACCAGCTCGAAGAAGCTCAGCGCCTCAACGCCGAATATCGCCGCGCCGCCGACTCGACCCGGCCGACGGCCGCGGCCGGTGACAGCTGACTCCCGGGTGTCCGAGGCTGTGACGATCAGCGCTCCTGCGCCCCGCTCCCTGGCTTAAGGTCGCGCCGAGTTTGCCTTCGTAGTGGGAGAGGGCGAGGCCGAGGAGGTGGGTGTCCATTCGCCGACGAAGAGGCCCCAACGGTCGGCGCGGGCAATCCAGCTTGAGCGAGTCGGCCCAGGCTGCGACGGTGAGCCCCATGGCAGCCATGGCTGCCATGTAGGCGTGTTCGCTGCGGATTCCCACGTGATGCATCTTCTTGATGATCATTGGCTGGTCTCCGTTGTGCGTGGTCGGCGGGGGAGTAACCACAGCAGATGCGCCCTGTCCATCCCCAAGAGATGGCTTTCGGTGGCGCCTGGCCAGACGGTGATGTCGGCCGTGGCCGCGCCGTTGACGGAGTCGTCGGTGGGATTGAGTCGCTTGATCGTGATAGAGGCGACGCTGCCGTCCTTGCCGTAGAAGCACAAGCGGCCGCCAGTGGGACTGCATCCGCTTCGACGCCCGGGCTCATGAAGCGGGTGTTGTCCAGACAGGCCTGCGGGGAGACCTTGCCAATCCCAGGATGGCGAGGCGTGGCATGGCTTAGGAATGCTCGAAATGCACGTGAATCTCGGCCCGATTGGCAAGGGCAGGGGCCTGTCGACTTCGCGGCCCTGCTGGGTCGGTCACGCCAGCAGGCCGGGGGGCCGTCCCTGCGGGTCCTGGGGGAGCGGACCGGACAGGCCTCGCTACAGCAAGGCCCGCCTACTGGACGGTACGGGGGGGGGGCTCCCGTCACGGCGCAGTGCGCGGAAGCTTGAGCATCTCGCTCTGCTGCGAGAGACGTGAAATCACCGATGGCGGGCATCCGGGTATTCCCTGAGCAGGAGGATGCCATGAGCATGACTGACAAGTTGCCGTCCAACGCGCCGCAGCCCGGCTGCCCCTGTTGTCGCGAGGCGGGAGAACACAAGACCCAGGAACCGCAGGAATCGGAGCGGGAACGTCTGAATCGCAGATGGAATGAGATCCTGCAGGAGACGAGAGTCGCGCAGACCGGCGTGCAGATTCTCTTCGGGTTTCTGTTGAGCGTGGCGTTCACTGCGCACTTCCACAGGTTGGAAACCTTCGATCACGTGGTTTACGTGATCACCGTGATACTCGGGGCATCCGCTACCGGAGCGTTGATTGCGCCGGTGTCCATACATCGGCTGCTGTCGGGGCAACGCATGAAGGACCACATCGTCAGGGTTGCGGGCAGGCTGATGGTGTTCGGAATGGTGCTTCTCGCGTTGACCATCGGCGGCACGCTACTGCTTCTCCTGCATGTCGTGGTGCCGAGCCTTCTCGCCGAATTGCTGGTCGGCGGGGTCATGTTGTGGTTCGCCATGTGCTGGTACGGATTGCCGGCCTGGCTTCGTCGACGCTCAGCACGCGACGACCAGGCATGAAATCACGGCGAGTTCGGCACTTCCGCTCGTGAAGTGCCCGGTATCTGGCACTGGCGTCTGCTCGTCTCCGGTGCTGGTGCCGGCACCAGCACCTTCGCCTCCAGCCGTCGCGCTTGGTCCCGAGCCCGGAGGGAAGCGGACAGACACCTCACACGTTCAGGTGCGAGGACGGCGAGAGCGTCCTACAGGACTTCATCTGTAGCAAGGACCAGGTGCTTCACATGCGGTATGTGGAGGGACTCACCCAGGCCCAGATCGGCGAGCGCTTGGGTGTCTCGCAGATGCCCGTCTCCCGGTAACGGGAAGGCGAGCTCGTCAGCAGCTGAGAGGACGCCCTGGGATGGCGGGACCGTGGACGCCTGTGGGCGGGCTCGCACAGCCGCAGCCGCCACTAGGCGGTGTGGACCGGCAGCGGGATGCCGTCCTCCGCATACGCCACCACGAGCCGGACCGTTCTCGATCCGACATCCACCACGCTGATCCGCATGCACGGGCGCCTACCCGCGCGCCGCCCCGCCCCATAGACCCGCGCCCCCCGTGCGCTGCCCGCGTGCCGCTGTACACGGCCCCGGTCTGCGCCCACGGAACGGGAAGGGCACGCCGCCACGCATTCTTCTTCTGAGCACAGGGTCGCAGCACAAAGGAGCGGTCTGCTGCTGACCTTGATCGGCCATTCGGCGGCCGGGGCGTTGGCAGCCACTGCCCGGGCGCTGCATGGGTGCCATGGTGGAACACGCGACGGTCCTGCACGGCATCACCCGGAACAGAACCCACCGGGGAGGGTGCGTCGAGTACGAGCCGACCGGATGTGCCGTGGTGCGATGCACCTGCGGTCTCGACAGCGGCGTGGTGCCGGAGGCCCAGGCAGCGCAGATCGCCGATGATCACCGCCGGACCGCCGCGGAAGCCCGCGTCTGAACCAGTCGGTCGGCAAGACCGTACCCGAACCGACACCGCTCCTGGCCACGCCCGTGCGAGCACTGCCGCGGTCTCAGGGGCGACATTCTCCTCCGAGGAAGAGTGCGCCCTGGTGAAGGGCCGACGATGGGATGAATGTGAGGGAGTCGGCACCGGCCGGGGCCCGCCGTGTCTGCGGCTGCCAGGGCCCGTCTTCAACCTCAGTGGTGATCGTCTTCGCGGCGGATGAGGATCAACGCCACGTCGTCGGTGCCGGCGGTGGTTCCGGGTGCCTGGCGGAGGAGTCTGTCGGCTATGGCGTCCGGTGGTGACCCGGCTGTTCGTTGCAGGTGGTCGGCGAGCCCGGCGAGGGAGACGTCGATGTCGGTCCCGGGGGTCTCGACCAGTCCGTCGGTGTAGAGCAGCAGAGCGCTGCCGGGTGGCATGGGTGCCTCCATCGGGGTGTAGAGGGCGTCCGGCTCGATGCCGAGCGGCGGTCCCGGGGGCACGTCCAGGATGGTTACCTGCCCCTCGGGATCCAGTAGCAGAGGCGGTGGATGACCTGCGGTGGCCAGCACGGCACGGTGGGTGGCGAAGTCGACGTGGGCATAGAGGCAACTGGTGAAGAGCCCGGCGTCCAGGTCCGTGAGCAGCTTGTTGGCGCGGGTGAGCACCTCGTCGGGGCGGGCGCCCGCGGTGGCGTGCACAGCGGTGCGTACTTGCCCCATAAGAGCGGCGGCGGTCACGTTGTGCCCCTGGACGTCGCCGATCGCGGCCGCGCAGCCGGAGTCGAGCCGGATGAGGTCGTAGAAGTCGCCCCCGATCTCCACGCCCCGGGTCGCGGACCGATAGCGCGCGGCGACCTGAAGTCCCGGGATCTCAGGCAGGGCTGTGGGTAGCAGCAAGTCCTGGAGTCGCCGGGCGAGTTGGTGCTGGGTGTCGTAGAGCTGGGCCCGGTCCAGCGCTTGGGCGAGCAGCCCCGACAGCGAGGTGAACAGGGTCCTGTAGCCGGAGCCGAACTGATGCGGCTCACGGTAGCCGAACGCCACGCAGCCGACCGGTCGCCCCAAGGCCGTCAGGGGCATCAACGCGAATGAGGACAAGCGGCTGCGGGCCGACCAGCCTGGGAAGGCGTGGTCCATCTCCTGCGCACTGGAGAAGTACAACGCCTCCTGTTCCAGGATGCAGCGGGCGGCGGGGGTCGCGGTGTCCACCAGGCGGCCGTCGATCATCCTGGTGGCCTCCTCGGTGATTCCCCGGTGGCCCAGGAGGCGCAGCCTGGCCCCGTCCACGGTGAGCAGGGCAATGCCTTCGGCGTCGAAAGCGGACATCACGGGATTGCACACGATATTGACGATGTCCTGCACCTCGACGGCTTGGCTGAGGACGGTGGCCAGTTGCATCAGGTGGTACAGGGAGCCGACCCGGGTGGGGGCCTCGTCCGTCGTCGGTGTGAGTTCCGCGGCCTCGGCCGTGCGTGCCGGGATGCCTGAGATCGCATTCGCGGCGGGGGGCGCGGCGCGCTGGACAAGGACGCTGATACCGGAGGCGCCGGGGAAGAGACGGAAGGACAGCCAGACATCGGGGGGACGCAGCGCGGTGAACGAGGTCGGCAGCCGGGTGAACAGGGCCCGTCGGTAGCTGTCCTCGTACACGAGATCGCTTAGCCAGGGCAGAGCCTCCCAGGGCGGCGCGCCGATCAAGGCGCCTGCCGAAGTGCCGAGGAGATCAGCGGCGGTGGGGGTCACGAAGGTGACCTCACCCTCCAGATTCATACCGAGGCCCCCTCCGGGGAGCCGTTCCGCGAAGTGGGCGCCCGCACGTGCCTCGCCTGCTCTGTAGTGGTTCGCTTCTCGCCGGGGAACGACGAGCGGCCGGCGGTGGGGCCGCACTGGTCGCCCGTCCTCGGCGCACCGGCTGAGTAGCTTGCTCAGCCGGTGCGCCCCCGCGTCGACCACCTTCAGCTCCTCCGGAACGGGCTCGGGCGGGTGGGAACCGGGCCAGACGAGGTTGAGGACCCCCCACAGGGTGTCGCCGGTGACCAAGGGTGTGTCGATGACGGCGTACGGGTACGGTGCCGCGACGGCCGACTCGGGGTAGAGCAGCGCCCGCTCGTTCGGGCCCATCCAGATCTGTCGGCGCTCGCGTGCGGACCGGGCGATGGCGAAGTTCGACTGCAGCCAGATCCGTGTCCACGGGTCGGCGTACTTGGCGGGAAAGCCGGTGAGGAGGGTGGCGAAGAGCATGGGCTCGCCCGGCGGGAGCAGCAGGAGCAGGCCGCCATGGGCGCCGCTCTCCTCGACCACCTGGTCGAACAGGGGGACGAGTATCTCGGGCCCACGGGTGGGCAAAGCTGACATAAAGTACAGTATGCAACTAGTCGCAGATGAGTAAAGCATCGCAGCCAGGCGGCAGGATCACCCTGCAGCGCGTCACATGGCACCGCCTGTCCACACGAGTCGGGCGCCACTGTGCGCCTGCGCATTGACGCGCGCCCGCCGCTACCCCCGCCTGATGGGAGCAGTCCTCGCCCCTGCCTCGTCAGCCGATCTATGGCAACCTTTGACCCGCGCCACGATGCAGATCGTGGCTACTCTCCAGCGCCTGACGCACCGCCCGGCGGTGCACTCCACAACGCTTGCCCAGACTCCGGACCGAAGCGTTCTCCGCCCTTCGGTCACGCCGGATCTGCTCCAGCAATTCAACACGCTGCTAAGCCCGGCCTCCTGACATGGCCGGCCGACAACTGGCCACAGCGTGATCCCGTTCACGAGCACACGAACCTGCGCCAGGTCCAGATCAATTCAGTAGTCGGGTACGGGCGCTGGCGCGCGTTGAGCGCGGACGAAACGCGGCGAGGTGTGTCCTCTACCGCGCGTCGTCGGCTTTGGAGGTGCACGACGCGCCAGGACCCGCCGAGCCTACGGGCACGGCGCGGGGCCAGTGCCTGGCTCCCAGCCGCAGGGGTGTCGTGCCCTGGCCTCGCCCTACGGACACATTCCCAGGTCCCGGAGACCGCACCACTGATCGCGGCGAGGGCCCTGCTTCGCGCAGTCCGGGCGAGTGTTGGCCTGCTGGGCCTCCCGGGCCCGGCGAGGTTGGGGTGTTCGGAAACGGCTACTGGTTACAACACAGCGTTCTCGTGGGCGCAGAGGAACAGCTGGTCTGCACCCCGCCAGACCCGGTAGCCGGCGAACGCAAAGAGCGGCTTGCCCGGCACCTGGATCGGATCGCCGCCCTTGCTGTCCAGTTGGACGCAAAACTTCGCTGGTTCGACTTCGATCTGAAAGTAGCGGAAATCCGGTCGATGCTGCTCGTGCTCCAGAGCCGCCCGCAGTACTGCTGTCGCGTCTTCCGGCGGGCCGCTCCTCAGTGGCCCCATCCGATAGCCCCGCGTCAGCGGTTCGTGTTCGGCCTCGGCCCGCGCCTGGCAGATGACGGGGACTGCCGGGAGCGCCTCGTCCGTGAGAATCCGAAGCGCCGCATCCACACTGTCGGTCCGGACCTGACCGAAGGAGACCTCTGTCGGGCGGACCGGGGACAAGCCCAAGCGACGTTCGACCTCGGCGCCGATCTTCTTGGAGGCGTTCCCAGCCAAGCGCGACTTCAGGTAGGAGTACATGAGCCTGAGCAGGTCTCGCTCCGACATTCCGGTGAAGGCTCTGACCTGTTCTCGCGTGACCGGTTCGTGTCGGCAGTGCCGTCGCCACTGGCACAGCCGGAGCCGGAACCGCGGTTCGTGTATCACCCAGGCGAGGAAGCTGATGCGGCCACACTTCGGGCAGCGGGTGAAGTACCCGCTGTCGAGACTGTTTTGGATGTCCTCCTCGCGCAGGACAGGGTCCGGCTCCGCACCGTGCGTCAAGTCGACCACTCCACTGTTTCACTGTCGACGATCAAATTCAGGCATGTACGACGCCCAGCACCATGCTGCCTCTCCTGCCGGCAGGGAAACTCAAGCGCGGGAGCCGATCCCGGTACACGTCAACCATCAACCCTGCCTCACGTCCAAGCCCTGCCTCAACACGCAGGACCTGAAAGGGAACGGGGAGTACTAGGGGCACACCCTCTACTGCGGACTGACCCTGGAGCGCCTCACCGACCGCCGTAAGGCCGCGCGGGCCTCCGCCGCCGGCCGCACATACACCCGAGATGACGCCGCAGCCGTCCTCGGGCTCCGCGCCGCCGACTTCGACCACCTCGTGCGTACGGGCCTGCTGACCCACGCCGAGACCACCACCCCGTCCGCCTGGCGCAAGGGCGTCGTCGTCCCGCTGCCGCACCCAGCCCCTGCTCGCCGACTTCTTCGCCGCACTCCTCGACCGCTCACCCGCCCGGGCTCTCAAAAGCCGTTGGAAGCCCAACGCTGACATTGGGGATCCACTGTGGCGGCTTACGAGTAACTGGCAAAGACCAACCAATCGGCGCAGAAGCGAATCGATTCGTCGGGGTGGTGGCCGGAGTGTGGCGTCTGGTACGGGTGCTGCTTCGGTTTGACGAGCGTCGCCGGATGGGCCACTGACTACGAGCCTTCCTTTGCAGGAGAGGGCCATCACCCTGCCCGCTCGCCAAGCAGTGCCTGGCTCTTCGTCGGCTTGAGCCGGCAAACCAGTGCGTTTGGCATTCCGGCGTTGCCGCAGGCGGTCTGCGAGCTCACCCAAGACGACCACACGCCCAGCAGCCGCTGCGCACCCTACGAGGCCCAGTGGACTGATCCGTAACCATGTCAAGCAGCCAAAAGCCGACGGAAGGTGTCGTCCACTCTGAGCCACGAGCCCGGAGTGAGGCCGACGTCCACCGTGCGCGGTCGATGCGTACGTCACCATCCGCCCCCCTCTCGCGCTTCACGGACGTGACCTCGGTGCCCGTCCGGATGGCCACACCGGCCTCGCGGAACGCTCCCAGAACGAGCACTCACCGCCTAGCAGTTCGCGCTCCACGATCACGGTGCTGAGTCCCGCGGCGCGGGCGCGGTCGGCCACGTTTTCCGCGACGAGTTCGCCGCCGAACGGTTCCATCGTCCGCAGCAGCTCTTCACCCTGGTCCAGCAGGGTCGCCCGGGCCCCCAGCGCCTGCCATGCGGTGGCCATGTCGACGGCGACCACGCCGCCGCCCACCACGTCGAGCCGCCCGGGTCACGGTGTCGATGCCCGGTATGCGTGGCGGGTGGTGCCGGTGCACAGGGCGACCGCGTGTCGCGGTCCCCGACCGGGCCCGCGCCGATGACCACTACGTCGTAGGCGTGGGGTGCTGCGGCCCCTGTCGAAGGGGCTGGGGTGGCCTCGCCGTGTCCCGGGCGGCCGTGTGCTTTTCCTAGCGGCCGGGGAGCCGGGTGGTGACCTCTTGGAGCGCCCATCCGTTGTCGTCCGGGTCGGTGAAAGTGGCGAACGAGCCGTAGCTGGCGCGCTCCGGGGCCAGGCCGCTCACCCGTCCTTCCTCCGTGCCGCGGTGGAACACCCCGCCCGCGTCGTGGAAGATCTCGCTCATCTCGATGCCCCGGCTCACGAGTTCGGCGTGGGCGGCCTCAATGTCGTCGACGATCAGGTGCAGACCCTGCGTGGAACCCGGTGTGGCGGTGGTGACCCCGGTGCCGAAGAGGATCGAGCACGCCGAGCCGGGGGGCGTCAGGTGCACCACGCGGTAGCTGTCGTCGGCGACGTAGTCGACGTCGAGGCGGAAGCCGGCCTTCTCGTAGAAGGCCTTGGCTCGGTCGACGTCAGCGACGGGCAGCACCACAACCTCGAGCTTCAGATCCATTTTCGCCTTCACTTCCACGGACCGGGCACGACGTTTTCGTGCGTCACCGGTTGAACTGGTGACAGCCTGCCAGGTTCACTCGTCACCGGTCAAGGCGGTGACTAAAGCGGGGGTGGTCCCCCTTCCCGGATGCGCACGTTTGGAGCACCGCCTACGGTTTAAGGTGCTCGACTGCCGCAAACCGTCATATGTCCCCATGGGGGTCTGGGAGGCGTACGCAAATGGCGAAGATACTTTTTGTGGTGTCCGGGGCGACGTACTGGGTGCTCAAGGACGGCACCCGCTACGCGACGGGCTACTGGGCCGAGGAATTCGCACTCCCCTACAAGAAGGTCACGGAGGCGGGGCACGAGGTCGTCGTCGCCACCCCGAACGGCGTGACTCCGAACGTCGACATGATGAGCCTGCGCCCGTCAATGGCCGGTGGCGAGGACGGGGCACTGGAGCTCGAGTCCATCATCCGATCCGCGGAGGTCATGCGCCGCCCGCTCAAGTTGTCCGACGTCCGCCTTGAGGACTACGACGCGGTGTACCTGCCCGGCGGCCACGGCCCGATGTCGGACCTGTGGGAGGACGCAGACGCCGGGCGGCTGCTCACCGCTCAGCTCGCGTCGGGCAAGCCGCTCGCGATCGTGTGCCACGCCCCCGCGGCGCTGCTGTCCACGAGGATCCACGGTGAGTCCCCGTTCAAGGGCTACCGGGTCACGGGCTTCAGCAACGCCGAGGAAGAGGCCGTTGGGCTGGCAGCCAAGGCGCCTTGGCTGCTGGAGGACGAACTGAAGGACAAGGTCGGCGTCGAATACAGCTGCGGTGAGATGTGGACGCCGTACATGGTCGAGGACCGAAACCTGATCACGGGGCAGAATCCCCACTCGGCCGCCATCCTCGCGGACCGGCTCCTCGAGATCCTCGGGTGACGTCCGCCCCGCCCCGACGGCCCAGGGCGGGGCGGGGGACTCACAGCCACTTCTCTGACGCCGACCAGGTTCCCTCGGCTGCCATGAGGCGTCGCCGCCCGGCCCTTGCAGTCCTGACCCGCAGGCGCCCTCGCTGTGGTGACCGGCGCTGTGAACGGCCGTTGGTGCCATCAGATCCGACGTCAATTTCTCTCGTGGGGTGGGGAGTTTGCGCTGCGCCACCGTCTCGGTCGGCGCGGAAGCGCCCGCTCCCTGTCGGGCATCCGGGCAATCGATCCCTCGACCGGCGACCGCCGTACCGGGCCGTGCGAGAGGCGCGCCTGCCTGGCATCCTGCGGCAGTTGGCTACGGGAGCGGCGGCGGTTGCGATGCTGCACGCAGCCGTGCTCGGCGTCTTCTCCACGGCGGTCCGTACCCTGACCTCGCAAGGATGAACACGGCAGAGGTGACGACCTCCCTCTACACGCTCGTCCCCTGGCCGCTGACCGCCCTGGTCCTGCTGTGGCTGGCGCACCAGCGGCCAGGGCTCTACGCCCGTGCCGCGGTCGCGTTGCTGCTGACGAGCGCGGCCGGGCTCGCCCAAGCCGGCTGGAAGGCGTTCGGGGACCTCTCAGCGGCGCACGAAGGCAGCCTCTTCCGGGAGTACCTGGCGCTGCCGGGCGCTCTCACCGGCTGGTATCTGTCGACGGCGGCCGCCATGGCGACCGCCCTCCCCTCACCGCGTGCACGGATTGCCGTCGCGACGATCGGTACCGGTGCCGTCATGACGTCCGTCCTGACGTCCGCCGACCCCCAGTGCGCCGCCCTGCCGCGGGGGTGCCGCTGCTGGCTTGGTGGATCGCGGGTCGCATCCCTGTGCAGGAGACGGAGCGCCGCCGGCGACAGGCGGACGCCTGGGACCCGCAGGGGTGGGTGGTTTCCACCCAGCCCCGAACCCGCCCCGGACCCGGACGCCGGTCCGGATGGCTGCCCGGGGCGAGGGGTTGCCGTCCGGCCTGGACGAAAGAGTTGCTCGCCCGGACAACGGTGTCCTGCCCGGCGGCCTCGGACCAGGGAGAGGGCGCGGGGCGGCGGCTTCGGCGCCGGAACGGCCTTGCACGGGCAGGAGGAGCGCCCCGAGCGACGGGTGCTGGAGGTGGAGTTCCTGGACCCCGCCCTGGCACCTCCGTCGGGTCGCGGACGCGACCATGGGCTTTCCAGCCGGCACCCCCCTGGTTGTCGACGGCGACACCGGAGCCGTGACCGTCCGCGACCTGGAGTCGGCCGCATGAAACTGGCCGGGTACGCCCTCGGCGGGTTGTCCGGCCTTTGCCCGGTTCGCCCATCTGAATAGTCGGCTGACGAGTCAGTCTCGCGTATGGAGGACGTGCGCAGTCGGCTGGAGCAGACCAGGGGCCAGGTCCGGGGCCGCTTTGACTGGCTCGCCCCCGTCGATCCGGACGGTGGCGGGCGCGGCGCTGTCCGGCCTCGCCACGATTCTCCAGAAGGTCGCGGGGGCAGCTTTGACGGTCGGCGGGACGGACACGCTGGAGAGCCGGCCCGCAGTGCCGCCAGGCCGCCCGGCGCGCCGGGCGATGGCGGTCGCGGCGGCCGTAGGGGGTGGTCTGCTGCTCGTCCCGCTCCTGTGGTCCGCTCTCGCTGACGCTACCCGGACCCGGCCCGAGCCCGCTCCCCACACGGCGCGCACCACGGTCACCTTCAAGGTGGAGACCCACGGGAGTTTCAGTGGTGACACCCAGCTCTCCGCAAACGACCTGTGGCAGACCTGCCGCCGTTCCACCGCGGCCCTCAATGAGGACGCGCGCCTGAGGGAGCTGCGTGACGGCGTCTACGTCGCCGTCATCGGACCCGCCCTGCCCCCGCACGACATGGTGCGCCTGCGCGGCTGCATCGAGGACGCCAACACCAAACGGACGAGCGCGGTCGTAGTGGGCTGAGCGGATCGTCGCCCGCGCCTCATCCCGTTCCGCATCGGGTGCCCTGCACGCGGAACAGGGGGTGTGCGAGCCCTCCTGGGCGAGGTCCCGGCTTCCGGGGCGGATACCCCATCGAGACGTTCGTCTGGATGCCGCCGAACTGGGACATCGGGAACAACGCAACGCCTCCGTTCAGCCGCCGGGGCTCCGCCCGGACGTCGGCAAGCACCGCAGGGACACCGACGAGGAAGGTGTTTACTGGAGCTGTAGGCATCCCTCCGGCGACCATCGCGCCGGAGCAAGCGGCTCCTGCAGCTTGTCGGGAAGGCCGTACACGGATGGGGGAAGACCCTCCCGCTTGGTAACCGGCGGCGCGGCACGGATCAGCGGTCCGTGCCCCCGGAGCCCGGACCGGACATGATGGGACAGACGAGGCGCCGGGCCCGCCCCGCCGGAAAAGACTCCGTGCATGCGACGATCTTCTGCCGACGCCCAACAGGCACGCAGCGCTGGAGGGAGCCCTCTCGTGGGGAGCAGTACACCGGGAAGAGATCAGCGGCACGGCGGCGCCCGCGTCGTCCAGGGCTCCAACCTGGCAGAGGCCCTGCACTGTGCCGCTCGTGAGGCGAGGCGCGCACTGGACGCCGTGTCGGCGGCGATCTACCTGTCGGACGAGGACCAAGGCGCTCTGCGGCTGGCGCTGGCTGGCGGGAGCGCGCCCTCGTTCTTCACGTTCCCCGGCCGGATGGCACTCGACACGCCGTCCGCAACGGTGCGCGCGTGGGCCACGGGCAAGGCGGCTGTGCTGATCGATCCCGATCCCGCCGGTCCGGACCAGGAACACGTTCTCCCCTATCCCTACGTCGCCCTCTCGGCGCCCGTCGCCACGGCCGAGCGCCGCTTCGGATGCCTCACGGTGCTGCGCGTGGAGACTGCCGGCGTCTTCGAACCCGCCGAGATGCGGGTCCTGGAGGAAATCGGGCGCCAGCTGGCCTCAGTCCTGGCACGCCTCGTGGACGACGGCGTCAGCGTGGCGGCGGGCCCGACGCCGATGCTCGTCCCCGCGGAGGAGGAGGTGGACACCAGTGTGTGCACACCCGGTTGGGGTGTGCGCGACGTTCCGGGGTCCTCGGGTACGAGCATGATGTTCCCGCTGCGGCGACTGGCGGAATTGCTGAACCGGGCCACGACCATGGACGACGTCGTGGCGGCAGCCCAGTATTGCGTGATGTCGTCCCTGCGCGCCGACGCGCTGGTGATGGTCGCTGCGCGTGAGGGCCGCCTGTGGGTGCTGGGTCACAGCGGTGACTCCGCGGATCTGGCCCGCAGAATCCACGGTACCGGGGTGGACGACCAGACACCGGCTGCCGTGGCCTTCCACGGACGGCCGCTGTACCTCACCGGGGACCGAACCTCGTTCCTCGGGAAGACAACGGCGGGCGAGACACGCACCGAGGCGTACCTGCCGCTCAGGGGAGATGGACAGTTCGTCGATCTGCCCTTCGCCGACCGCAGCCGGGTCGTAGCCGTCTGCTGTCTGGCCTTCTCCGGACCCCGCCGGTTCCCCTCCGAGGAGCGGGTGCTGCTCGGAATGATGGCGGGGCTGCTTGGGGCGGCCGTGGACCGCGTCGAACTGAGCGCGGAGCAACACGAAGCGGCCCAGCTTCTGCAGCGGTTCCTGTTGCCGGCACAACTGCCGGACCTGCCGCGACTGGTCACCACGGCCCGCTACCGGACCGCCGACGTCACTTCCAAGGTGGGGGGCGACTGGTTCGACGTGTTCAAGATCGCGGATGAGCGCGCGGTACTTGTCATCGGCGATGTGGAGGGGCATGCGGTGGAGAGCGCCGCCGTCATGGGGCAGGTGCGCACCGCGATGGCGTCCTATGCGATCGAGGGCCATCGACCCGCGGCGATGATCGACCGGACCGGAAGGGTGCTCGCCGCGCTGGGCACCGCCCTGACGGTCACCTGCTGCGTCGTGGCGCTGGACACGCTGGACGGCACCGCGGAGGTGGCCCTGGCGGGCCATCCCGCTCCTTTGGTGCGGAGGTGTGACGGGCGCATCGAGGCTTTGGACGCACCGGCCAACGTGCCCCTCGGGGTGCCCATGACCCAGCCCTATGAGGCCCGGGAGCACACGCTCGAGTCCGGTTCGATCCTGATGCTGTACACCAACGGTCTCGTCTCCTCACGGTCGATGTGCCCGGAAGCCTGTGCGCGGGATCTCCTCGGCTCGGGCGACACCACGTCGCCGGCCCTTGAGGATCTGGCCGACAGGATCGTCTCCGAGGTCGTCACACCGCAGCAGCGCCGTGACGACGCCGCCCTGCTGCTGGCTCGGTACGAGGGAGCGCGGCATCAGGGCGAGCCCCGGGTGGCAGGAATGCACATCCAGCGACGCGATCTGCGGGGGGTCAGGACGGCCCGCGCTTTCGTGCACGACCAGCTCGGCTCATGGGGCCTTCAGGACATGGTGGACGTTGTGGAGTTGGCGGCTTCCGAGATCGTCACCAATGCGCTCATCCACGCCGGGAGTGACGTGGACTTGCGTATGCGGGTCTTCGAGGACCATCTGCGACTGGAAGTCCGGGACTCCGACACGAACCCGCCCATTCCCTCCTCGCTGTCGCTGACCGAGGAGGAAGCGCCCGAGGCCGAGCACGGCCGCGGCATGCTGATCGTGGAGGCTCTGGCCGACGAGTGGACCAGCTATCCCAACGGTCAGGGCAAGACGGTGGCCCTGAACCTGGTCATCCCCCAGGACTGAAGGACCCAGGGGACCATCGTCGAGCGGTGTTGTCGACGAGCAGGTCGCGGACCTCGGGCGAACGCGCGCTGCCGATCTGGAGCTGTCATTTGCTCATCGCCGTTCCCTGCGTCCAACGTGGCGGTTGCCGCAGCGACCGGCGTCATGAGTGCAGGTCGCTGGCGTTTCCGTCAAGCTCCGTGGTGAGCACGCTGTCGCCCACAATGATTTGCTCTCGACAGCGTCTGATCACCTTCAGCGTCGTCGCACACGGCCTGACCGCGACGGCGATGGCGGCGGAGCTCGCAGAGGAGCAGCGGTCGGCCGTGGTGAGCAGATCTCGCTCGGCCGGCTTGCCCGGCCCGGGGAGATCGCGGCAGCTGTCGCCTTCATACGTTCGAGGCCGACCTACGGCACCGGGGCTGTCATGCCCGACGGCGCCGGAGTGGGTATGGGCTGACTGCGCTCGGCGAGCATGGTGGTGGTAAGGCTGCTGGGACGGCCGGCGCCGCGAAGTGCCTCCTTTCCCTTCGGTGGGGGTGTGGGATCGCGTCCGTGCCCGGGTGGGTGCGCAAGGCCGGTCCCCGGCCGCGACGGGGCTCTGACCCTCACCTGTCGGTGATGTGCTCTCCGAGGCGGTACTCGAGGTCGCCGCGCTGCTGCATGCCCCGCTGGAGCAGCAGCCGGATCCGCCCCTGCGCCTCCGGCCAGGTCAGCGAGGCGCGGAAGGCGTTCTGACCGGCCGTCAGGTCGCTCTCGGTCGGCAGCGTCGACCGGTTGATCAGTTCCTTCACCTCGGCCAGCGGCTGCCGGTCGAAGGAGGCGATGCGCGTGGCGACGCGCTCCACGTACGCGTCCAGTTCGGAATCGGGCAGCGCCCGATTGATCCAGCCGTACCGCTCGGCCGTCTCGGCGTCGAAGTCGTCGCCGCCGGTGATGATCTCCAGGGCGCGGGCTCGTCCCACCAATCGCGGCAGCCGTTCGGTGGCTCCACCGCCCGGGGTGATCCCCGCTC
This sequence comes from Streptomyces sp. NPDC089424, assembly GCF_044749345.1. Classification (NCBI taxonomy): domain Bacteria; kingdom Bacillati; phylum Actinomycetota; class Actinomycetes; order Kitasatosporales; family Streptomycetaceae; genus Streptomyces; species Streptomyces sp. NPDC089424. Next base: position 282,846 of record NZ_JBIVHU010000002.1, on the reverse strand, counting down.
CTACCTCCGGCTGGCCAAGGACGGCCCTCTCCTTGCTGGCGAACCGCATGTCGCAGGCCAGGAGGAACTCGTTGCCCACGCCTCGCGCCCGGCCCCGGACCGAGGCGATGGTGAGCACCCGTGAACGTGTCATGCGCGCGGCGACGTCCAGCCACGTGGGTCCCGTGTAGGGCTGCTTCGGCGGCACCAGGTCGAAGTGCGCGAGGAAGAAATCCGGATCCGCGCTGTCGAAGACCACCACTTTGACGTCGTCGTCGGCGTCCATCCGGTCGACGAGCTCGCTGAGGGCCGCGAAGGTGTCGAAGGTGACGAGGTTGATCGGGGGAGAGTCGAAGGTCACCCGCCAGTACGACGCGGACCTCCGTTCCACTCGGAAGGGGGAGGAAACGTCCATGTATGAACCCTATGTTGCATGGTGAATTCGGGGAGCGATGGGCGAATCATGGGGCCCGCGCATGCCCCGGTTCGCTCGGTCCGGGCGGCAGGCATGTTTGCCGCCGCGTGGACCGGCGTCGCGGTGTGGTGATCGGAGGGCGTCTCCTGCTGCCGCACTGCGGCCCTGCGCACCATGCTGCGCAGGGCCGCCCGGGGCGTTGGGGCGCGGCGGCTAGCGCGAGCTCTCCGCCAGGGGGGCCGCGTCGAGGAGGTCGGCCGCGGCGCCGCGGGCAGTCGTGGCGGCGGAAGGGTCGCGGTTCATCCGTGCTGCCTGTTCGGCGCCGTCGTAGAGCAGGTGCAGCCGTCGGGCCAGTTCCTCCGGCTCGGCGTAGCCGGCGGAGGCGGCCAGTTCGGTGAACAGGTCGAGGACCCAGGCGCGGTACTTCTGGGCGGCCCGGCGCACCGCACTGCCCGCGGGTGCCTCGGCGCTGGCCCGGACGAACGCGCAGCCGTTGTAGGCGGGGTCGGTGAAGGCTTCACCCTGTGCGTCGAACACGCCGAGCAGCTGTTCACGTGGTGAGCGGAAGCGGGTCAGGGTCCGGGCGATCCGCTCACGGCTGCGCTCGTGACGGTACTCCAGGTAGGCGCAGACAAGGCCTTCCTTGCTTCCGAAGGTGTTGTACAGGGACGCCTTGGCCACCCCGGCGTGCTCGATGACCCGGTCGATGCCGACGGTCTCCACGCCCTCGCCGTAGAAGAGCTCATTGGCTGCCTGGAGCAGCCGCTCCCGGGCCGGGGTCCTGGCCCCCCTGCTGCTGGTCGACATCTCGTCACCTCGATAAGACAGATCTGTCTATGTTAGCGCCTCGGGGAACGCCACTGCTGGGCCGGCTGTGCGGCGGGTGCCGCCTCCGGGGCGGGGGCCGGTTATTCGGCGTGTGCTGGCTGGGCCGGGAGGTCGCTTGACCGCGCCACTGCCGTCTGCTCGACGCGGCGACCGCTGCGCAGCAGCCCGACCAGCGCCACCAGGGCCAGCAGGACGACCGCCCCGCCGTACTCGCGGGCGGTCGGCACCAGGCCTCCGCCGTGCACCACAAGGAACCCGCCGATGACGGCCGGGACGCCGAGGCCGACGTAGCAGACGACGTAGAGCAGGGACAGCACTCCTGCCCGCTCGTGCGGTTCGACCAGCGGGACGACCAGCCGGATGCCGCCCTGGAAGCCGGCACCGAAGCCGAAGCCCGAGATCGCTGCCCCCACGAAGAACGTGGTCACGGCGAGGGACCCGCCGTGCGAGGCGACGGACACCAGGGTGATCAGCACGCCGACGATCAGCGACCCGATGCCGGTGAACATGACCGTACGCGTCGCCGTTCCGCGCAGCAGCACCACCGCCAGTCCGGCGGAGGTCGCGAGCACGAAGAGGGGCAGGCCGCCCCACACGACGGAGTCGGAGTGGACCAGAGTCCGGATGATGGCGGGTCCCAGCGCGGCGTACAGGCCGGTCAACGCCCACACGGCAAACATCACCGGCGCGGCGATCGCCACCGCCGGACGTGCCGCCCTGGGCAGCTTGAACTCGGGAGCCATGCTGGCCAGCGCACCCCGCTCGCGGGAGACGGTCTCGCCCATGGCGAGCACCGCCAGCGCCTGCAGCACGAACACGCCCAGCAGCACCAGGTAGACCAGACGGGTCGGGGCCGGCAGGTACTGCACGAGCACACCGGAGACCATGGCGCCGCCCGCGGTGCCGAGGGTGGGCGCGAGGGAATTCAGGAAGCCGCCCCGGCGCGCATCGATGTCGAGCATGCCGGCACCAAGGGCACCGACCGCGGCGCCGGTGCTGATTCCCTGCAGGACCCGGGCGGCGAGCAGCGACTTCACCCCGCCGGCCTCGACGAACGCCACCATCGCCAGCGCCTGGCCGAGCAGGGCGACCAGCAGCACGGGCCGCCGGCCCACATGGTCGGAGATCTTCCCGAAGACCAGGAGCGAGAGGAGCACGGCCAGTGCGTAGATGCCGAAGATGACGGTGACGGTGACGGGGGAGAAGCCCCAGTGCAGCTGGTAGATCGCGTACAGCGGGGTCGGCGCGCTCGACGCGGCCAGCAGTGAGACGAGGATCGAGGCCAGCACGCCTATGGAGGCGGTGGGGCCGAGCCGTCCGCGGCGCGGGGCCGCGTGGGCGGGTGCCCGCTTCTTGGGCATGCTCAGCGAGTCGGACTGAGGTGTGGGGGGTGCGGAGCGCATGCGGTACTTCCCGATCGGCAGGCTTGGAGCCCCATCCTAGACAGATCTGTCTAGTGGTGAGGTGTGCCGGACCAGTGAGACATCTCGCAGTGGACACGGCTGCCGACGGGAATGCGCCCCCCCGTGGAGGCACCTCACCGGCCTTCCAGCAACTGTTCGAATGGCACGGGATCGCGGTAGGGGTCCCGGACTTCCGGGGACTCACGGCGCCGCACCTCACCGGCGAGCTCGCCGGCCGCCCGCTCGATACGCCGTACGAGCGGCTCCTGGGAGTTGCCGCCGCCCCATTCCTCCGTGGCGGCGAACACGGCGGTAGGCACGACCACCGCGCGCAGGTAGGCGAACATCGGGCGCAGGGCGTGTTCCAGGACCAGGGAGTGCCGTCCGGTGCCGCCGGTGGCTGCGATCAGCGCCGGCTTGCCCACCAGGTAGGTGTCGTCGAGGCAGTCGAAGAACATTTTGAAGAGCCCGCTGTACGAGGCTGTGAAGGTGGGCGTGACGGCGATCAGTCCGTCCGCCGCCGCAACCGTCTCGAACGCCCGTCGAAGTCCGTCCGTCGGGTAGCCCGTCGTCAGGTAGCCGACCAGGTCCTGGGCGTGGTCGGCCACTTCCACGACATCGACGTCGACCTGTGCGCCCTGCCCCTCCAGCTCCCGCCGGGTGGCTTCGGCGAGCCGGTCGGCCAGCATCCGGGTGGAGGAGGGCAGCCGCAGGCCCGCCGAGACGACGGCCAGGGAGCGCTTCATCGCCGGCCCTCCTCGGATGCCGCCCGCTCCTGATCCGTCTTGCCGAGCGAGGGGTGTGTGCGGGCGTCGGGGACGTGTGCCGGGCGGTCCTTCGCGAACTCCCTGCGGAGCACCGGCACGACCTCGCCCAGCAGTTCGATCTGCTCGAGCACGGTCTTGTGGGGTACGCCGATGCCGTCCACGACGAACAGTTGCCGCTGGTAGTCGCCTGCGGCGTGCTCACGGTAGGTGAGCACGCGCTCCACCACCTCTTGCGGGCTGCCCGCGATCACCGCGGTCTGCGCCATGGTCTCCTCCAGGGACGGGCCACCGCCGTAGAGGGAGTTGGCGAAGTAGGGACGGAACTCGCGCACGGCGTCCTGGGAGTTCGGCCGTATGAAGACGTGCGCGGCCAGTCCGACGATGCCCTCGTCCGCCCTGCCGTGACCGTAGTGCTCGAAGCGGGTCCGGTAGAGCTCGACCAAGCGCCGCACGTGATCCTTCGGCCAGAAGAGGTTGTTGTGGAAGAATCCGTCGCCGTAGTAGGCGGCCTGCTCGGCGATCTCCGGGCTGCGGATGGAGGCGTGCCAGACGAAGGGGGGTACGCCCTCCAGCGGGCGCGGGGTGGCGGTGAAACCCTGCAACGGCGTGCGGAATTTACCCTCCCAGTCGACGACGTCCTCGTGCCAGAGCCGGCGCAGCAGGGCGTAGTTCTCCACCGCGAGGGCGATGCCGTCACGGATGTCCTTGCCGAACCAGGGGTACACCGGCCCGGTGTTGCCCCGGCCCATCATGAGGTCGACCCGGCCTCCGGCGAGATGCTGGAGCGTCGCGTAGTCCTCGGCGATCTTCACTGGGTCGTTGGTGGTGATCAGCGTCGTTGAGGTGGACAGCAGGATTCGTTCGGTGCGGGCCGCGATGTAGCCGAGGATCGTAGTGGGGGAGGACGGCACGAAGGGCGGGTTGTGGTGCTCGCCCAGGGCGAAGACGTCCAGGCCCGCGTCCTCGGCCAGCTTCGCGTACTCCACGACTGCCTTGATCCGCGTGTGTTCCGTGGGTGTCTGCCCGGAGACCGGGTCGCGAGCGATGTCCCCTACGCCGAAGATCCCGAATTGCATCGTCCAAGTCCTGTCTGTTGTACGGATCGTTCGTTCAGCCGATACCCGGCCGCTGATCGGCGGGGCCGGGCTGCGCCGCGGGGCCACGGCCGGTTACTGGTGCCGTGCAGCGCGCGACCTGGGCAGTCCGTGGGGCGCGTACCGGGGGCGGTCCAGGCGGCTCTGGCAGTGGTCCGCGTCTCAGCTCGAGACGAGCTGCCGGACCGGCTCCTTGTCGGGGTGGCCGGGCGGCGCCGGCCAGGCCGCGACGACGAGCGTCGTCCTGCGGTGCCGGCCGCGACCCGTGGTGTCGGCACCCAGGGTCCACACTTCTCCATCCGCCTGTCGGCCCCGGTGCCGTCCGGTGCCTGCGACATCGAGGTCACTTGCGGTCCGGGAGTGGCCGGGCTGACTGTCGGGCGCGGTGGAAGACATGCGGATTTCCTTGCGGGTGTGAGGGGAGGCTGTGCGCCGGTACGCGAGCGTGTCGGGCGAAGGCCACGGTACTTTTAATTGCTGTGCGAAGCAAATATTATGGCGTCCCCTGGGTGCCGGTGCCCCTGCCGCGATCACGAGGCCGCAGGCTGTAGTCCTCCGGATGAGGAAACCGGTGATTGCCCGTGACGCCCCGCGCGCCGCGGGGTGGGGGTAGCTGGGCTGGGCCGGTCAGCGACGGGGTACGGCGTTCCAGCTGGCCAGGAACGGCAGGACGCGCGCGGTGGGGGAGTCGGGCTCCGTGGTGTAGACGACAAGGCGCTGGTCCGGTTCGTGAGGCGCGCAGACAATCTCGATGTTGAATGACATCGGACCGGCGGTGGGGTGCTGGATACGTTTGTTCACCGACGCGTAGTCGCGGACCGTGTGATCGTCCCACCATCGGGCAACGTCACGGTCGGTGGTGCGCAGCTCGTCCATGAGTGCGGTGAGGCGGTGGTCGTGCGGGCGGCGGGCGGTTTCGCGGCGCATGGTGGCGACGGTGGCTGAGGCGAAGTCGTCCCAGTTGACGATCCGTTCACGGGCGCTCGGGTCTTGGAACATGTAACGGACGAATGATGTGCCTGGTTCCAGTGGGCTGCCCAGGACCTCTGCGAGAAGAGTGTTACGGGCTAGAACCTCGCCGCGATGGCCGAGCAGCAGCACCGGGACGTGGTGGAGGGTGTCCATCAGACGCAGCAGCCCGGGATCGGGGCGCTGGGCCGTGCGCGGCGTCGCCGGCCGGTGCGGGGTGGTGGGCGCGGCCAGGTCGTGGAGGTGAGTGCGTTCGACCTCGTCCAGACGCAGGGCCCGGGCCAGCGCGTCGAGTACCGCGGCAGAGATGTTGGCCTGGCGTCCCTGCTCGAGCCGACTGTAGTAGTCCGGGCTCACGCCTGCCGCTACGGCCAGCTCGTCCCGGCGCAGGCCCGGCACCCGCCGGGCTCCGGGGAAGGGCTCGATGCCGGCCTGGGACGGGGTGAGGCGGTCTCGGCGGGAACGCAGGAACGCTCCGAGCGCGGCGCGGTCGCGTGGCATTTCTCCAGCGTAGGCGGCCCAGGACGCCCCTGACTGGTCCTGCCGTAACCAGGTTCGTCCTGACCTGGCCCGGTACCCGCAGCCCCCATAGAAAGGGACCCATGACTTCCCTTCACACCGCCGACAGCACGCCCCCCACGCAGCTGATGAAGCGCTGGATCTTGCCCGCAGACGCGACCGATGCCGCCAAGCTCGTCCTGGACGAGGCGCCTGTGCCCGCACCGGGCCCCGGCGAGGTCCGCATTCGCGTCCGGGCGATCTCGATGAACTACCGCGACCAACTGATCCTCAAAGGCCCCTTCGGCCGGCTGCCGGAGCAGGATCTCGTCCCGTTGTCGGATGTCGCAGGCGAGATTGATGCCGTCGGTCCGCGAGTCAAGGGCTGGAGCGTGGGTGAGCGCGTCACCAATCTGCACGTGCTCGACTGGAGCGACGGCCGCCCGCCGGCCGCCATGGGCCTGGGACTGGGCGCCCTGCACGAGGACGGAGTGCTCGCCGAGTACGTCGTCCTTCCGGCCCGACGCGTCATGCGTTCCCCCGCCAACCTCGAACACCCCGAGGCAGCCACCCTGCCCGTGGCGGCCCTGACCGCCTGGAACGCCCTCTACGGAGACCACCCGATCACCGCGGACAGCACCGTCCTGATCATCGGCAGCGGCGGCGTCGCGCTCTCCGCCCTACAGTTCGCTCGGGCCGCCGGCGCCCGGGTCTACGCAACCGTGCGCAACAACGCCGCGGGTGACGCCCTCGTCCACCTCGGAGCTGCTGGCTACGTCAACAGCACGACCACCCAAGACTGGGGCGATGCGGTCTTCGCGCTGTCCGGGGGCGTCGACAAGGTGGTCGACAGCGTCGGCGTCTCGATCCTGAACCAGGCCCTGGCCGCCCTCGCACCAGGCGGTGAGATCGCCACCCTCGGCCTGTTCGATGCGACCAGCGGGCCACTGGACGGGTACGCCCTGCTCGGCAAGCAGGCTCGGATCCGCGGCGTCGCGGTCGGCAGCGAGGCCATGCACCGCGATCTTGTGCGTCACGTCGAGACCCATGACATCCACCCGGTGATCGACCGCCGGATCGACTTCCTCGACGCCCCAGCCGCGTACACGGCTCAGACCGCCGGCGGGTTGTTCGGCAAGGTCGTCATCGAACTCGACTGAGCCTGCCGACGCCGACACGGCAGAACCGAGCCGATGACCCGAGGTGGTGCTGCCGGCGACGTCCTTCTTCCGGGACAGCTCCGAAACGGGTGTCGGCGTAGATGATGACCTGGCGGTTGGTCGGGTACCGGTAAGAAGCAGGCCGGCAGGCGGTGCTGGATGTCGTCTTTGAGTCACGAGACGACGGGACGATCCGGCGAAGGCTCGCCAGGTTGGCGGTCGGAGCGTTGGGATGGGCAGTGACGTCCGATGCGGCGCACGCAAATGGTCGCGGCGGCCACCTCGACGCTGGCCGCGTCCGCCACGGCCATACCGGCAATGGGGCAGCTTCGTGACGTGGCCTGGAAATGAGATGCGGGCTGGTGTCGATCTGGCCACGGCCCGTTCGACGTCATGATGTGCGGCGCCCCGCCACACGAGGATGCGACAACCTGACGAGGAAGCACGTGGATCAACTGCTGAGAGTCATGAACTTCAACGTCTCGAGTGACGGAATCGGTGCCGGTGAGCACCAGAGTCTCGAGAGTCCGTTCGGCCACGCACATCCCGAGAGGCTGTTCGCCTGGGCCGGAGCCACGGCCAGCTGGCCCATGCGCACGGATCCCGGAGGGAGCCGGGGCCTCGACGACTACTTCACGCGGGACTTCGCACGCAACGTCGGTGCAGAGATCATGGGCCGCAACAAGTTCGGGCCTCAGCGCGGGCCCTGGCAGGATCATGAGTGGCAGGGCTGGTGGGGGGAGAAACCCCCGTTCCGCACGCCGGTGTTTGTCATGACTCATCACAAGCGTCCGTCGTTCACGCTCTCCGACACCACCTTCCACTTCGTCGACGGCGACCCGGCCACCGTCCTCGAACGGGCGCGCGAAGCGGCGCAGGGCAAGGACGTTCGACTCGGCGGCGGGGTCGCCACCATCCGGCAGTTCCTCGATGCTGGCCTGGTCGACACCATGCATGTGGCTGTCTCGCCGGTAAAACTCGGGTCCGGACTACGGCTCTGGGAGTCTCCCGATGAGCTGCTCGACCGGTTCCACGTGGAGGTCGTACCGAGCCCGAGCGGCGTGACACACCACTTGTTCTGGCGAAGGTGACGGGAGGGCATCCGCCCCAGCGGATGCCCCTCAGGCTGCGGATAGTGCTCGCGAGGCCGAGGACCACACGCCTTCCGACGCTCCCACTGAAGCCATGCATGACTCGGTCGCCAAGAAGCGGCGCCAGCATGGAGCCACCGTCGGTGACGAGGGAGAACCGGCCCCATAAGGCGGCGCGGTCAGGGCAAGGCAGCGGGGCCAGCCGGAGATTCCCGGGGTCGACGCCACGCCCGGCAAGGGCACCGATGTGCCGCCTTGCGTGCTCGCTCGTCGCACTACGGAGCGGGCCTTGCCGCGGCGCTCGGGCTGCCCTTCGCTCTCGCCTCGCACTTCGCGCCCGGCGCACTGGTGGACGCCGTGGCTTTGTATCGGCGGGACTTCCAGCCCGCCGCCCAACTGGCCGAGTGATCCAGCTGCTCGGCCGTGCAGGGGTGGTCGTCGAGCCGGGGGCGGCGGCGACGATCCTGGAGACGCCGTCCGGGGCGCAGGTGCTTCAGCAGGTCGAGCAGGAGATGAGGTACGCAGCCGTCGGAACTCCGGCGGAGGTGAAGGACTACCTGGACCGTTTCACGGCCGCGGCGCGGGCCGACGAGCTGATCGTCGCGTCCGTGGCGGTCGATCGCGGGGCGTGGCTGAGGTCCCTGGAACTGCTGGCCGAGGTCAGTGGCCTGGCGAGTGCCTGACCTGCACGGCGCTGGTCCATGGCCGTACGGCCGCAGGCGCTGAAGGCGGCTCCGGCCGCTGTCCCCGGCCCAGCCGGGGCCTTCTGAAGGACCCAGACGGGTGACAGGGGCCGGTAGGGCGCGGGGGCCGGCTACGCCTGGGCGGCTGCCTCGGCCGCCTGTGCCGTCACGAGTTGCGCGGCGCGCTTGGCCCGCCCGGTCAGTCGCCACCCGACCATGCACAGCATGTTGCCCGGCTCCGGCGGGAACACGCCCAGCCGCCCGAGCACCGAGATGTCGTCGCGGACCGCTTCGTGCGAGACCACCTTGCCGTCGCGCAGACCGGGCACGTGACGCTCTCAGCGGCCCGGCAGCCGTTCAGTGACCTCTTGCACGATCCAGCCGTTCCCGTCTGGGTCAGTGAACGAGAGGAAGGAGCTGTAGCTGCCCCGCTGGGGGTCAGGGCCGGAGACCCGGGCTTTCTGCCCTGCGTGATGGAACACTCCACCGGCATCGTGGAAGACCTCGCTGACGTCTGCGCCTGCCCGTGCCAACTCCTCCCGCGCCGCCTCGATGTCCGAGACCACGAGGTGGAGCCCTTCGGCAGACCCTGGGGCGGCAGCGCTGACGTCGTGACCGAAGATCACCGAGCACCCCGAACCGGGCGGCGTCACCTGCACGACGCGCAGGCCGTCGTCGGCGGTGAAGTCGGCGTCCAGCCGCCATCCCAGCCCTTCATAGAAACTCTTCGACCGGTCGACATCGGCCACCGGTACCACGACGACTTCCAGTTTCATGTCCATCGATGAGCCCTTCCTGACGAACCGGTGTCATAAGCTGCCGATCCCCGCACCACAGACGTCGGCCGCTGAATGGGACAAGTGACGGGACGGACCGGCCGCTCGCTGTGCCCGGTGAGCGCACGGCCGCACGGCTCAGCAGGACAAGACCGTAGGGCAGTGCGGGAGGGCTTCGGGCGCGGTCCCCAGCGCGTCTGTGCCGGTCACGGACACAGGGCAGCGTTCGACCTGCTTGCAAGACAACCTCCCGCTTGTGCGGGGAACGAGCCTCGGCCGACCGTCGCTCGTGATGTGGTGCTGACAGCACCCGCGGCCACCTCGAAGCTATCGCGCTAGGTTGCCGGCCACCACTCGAAGTGTTCGGTGCCGGCCTGTGCTGTGCCCGATCAGAAAGACCGAACGGACCGATGCCGGGGCGAGCCGTCGTTCTCGAGGAGAGGGCGTTACATCCTCGATGCCGCCTCTCGTCGCCGGACCCCCGATCGTCGCCGACGCCCAGCCGTCGGCGGCACGGCGGTCATCGGAAGGACCCGTCGGCTCCCTGACCCTCGCCACCCCCACGCCGCCACCATCAGCCCAGTCGGTGACCACGGCCCGATCCCTGGAAGAGGCCGAAGCCAGCACCGGTGCCAAGGCGCCAATCGGCATCCCGATGCGGATCGACAACAGGCCGCCGAGTAATCAGCCGTGCACACGCCTCGCCGACCGTCCCGCCCGCCTTCCAACCGATGGGAGAACCCCGCCGAAACGGCGATATTTGCCCGCTAAGCGCGATGCCTTTCCGGTCCGGTGGAACCGGTACCCGAGCGTGACTACCGCGGATCTGGTTCCGGCCGTCATGCCACCGTGCCACTCCATGATCCGACTCTGCTGAAACACCATGACCGGTCGTCATTCGAGGACCGGTGAGCCGGGGCCGGCCGCATCGTTTTCCCGAAGGAGCAACATGACCAACACGGGGCAGAAGGTCGCCGTCATCACCGGCGCGTCGCAGGGCATCGGCGCGGGACTCGTCGACGCCTACCGTGCACGGGGCTGGGCCGTCGTGGCCACTTCGCGGAGCATCGCCGAGTCGCGAGACCCCGATGTCCTCACCGTGCAGGGCGACATCGCTGACCGGGCCACCGCCGAGCGCGTCATCGCGGCCGGTGTGGAGCGATTCGGCCGCATCGACACGCTCGTCAACAACGCGGGCATCTTCATCTCCAAGGAGTTCACCGACTTCACCGAGGACGACTACGACGCGGTGCTCGGCATCAACGTCGCCGGCTTTTTCCGCATTTCGCAGCTTGCGATCGAGCAGATGCTGCGGCAGGGGGGCGGTCACGTCGTGCAGATCAGCACCAGCCTGGTCGACCACGCCAACTCCAACGTCCCCTCCGTGCTCGCCTCGCTGTCGAAGGGCGGCCTGCAGGCCGCGACCAAGGCCCTGGCCATTGAGTACGCGTCCAGGAACATCCGCTCGAACGCGGTGGCCCTGGGCACTATCAAATCCCCCATGCACCCCGAGGAGCACCACGACAGGCTCGCGGCACTGCACCCGGTCGGCCGCATGGGTGAGATCAGCGACATCACGGACGCGGTGATCTACCTGGAGAACGCCCCCTTCGTCACCGGTGTGATCCTGCCGGTCGACGGCGGCCAGTCGGCAGGTCACTGACCGCTCTGCGCCGTCCAGATCCGTACGCCGGTGCTCTCGCGGCCAGGTACTCCGGGCGAGCGGCTCCTCCGCGGCTGTACATGACGGTTCGAGCCCTCGCCTGCCGCGAGTTGCCCGGGGGCGGAGCTTGTCTTGCCCGATTGCGGTGACCGGGTACCTGCCGCCCGATCACACGGTCCCCTCGTATGGCAGCGGCACGGGAGCATCTTTCGCTCGCCTGCCTTCGCTCCCGCCTGTCCCAATCGCCGCACGGACCCTCCTCATTCGGGGGAACATGCGACGAAGCTGCGTGAACCCGGGGCGAGCCTCTCCCCGAGCAGTGCCTTTCCTATACCGCAAGACGAGGCTGGGATTCGAGTGAGAATCTGGAGCAGGCATGGGAAGCACCTGGCGTCTATGACGTGGAGGTCCTGGTGCTGGCCCCACGGGTGAGGACCTCGCCGAGCGCACCAGGGCCGCCGGGCTCGCCAAGGTGGTCGTGCAGCGAGCTGCTCGGCGGAGGCTGTTCGTCCGTGGCGTGTGAACCGAGCAAGGCACTGCTGCGTCCCGTGGTGGCGCGCGCGGACGCATGGCGTGTACCGGGACTGAAGCGAGCAGCGGAGGGCCCCTGGATGTCCCCGCGGCTGCGCGATCGGGACAGGACGACCGCCTACTGGGGGGACGGCGACCTGGTGGACTGGTTGGAGTCCGTGGCAATGGACCTTCGTGCGGGGGGCACATGCGACTGGAAGGACGACATCGACGGCGGCCGGCAGCTGCTGCCGGGGCCGGCACCTGCGGCGTCGACGGGCGCTCACCGCCGATGAGGGTCGTCGTCGGGGAGCCAGGCAGCTTGGCCGTGGATGCCCAGGTCCTCGGAGTTACGGCACAGGGCTTCGACGACCGCGCGAACTTCGGCGCGGTCGTCGTCCCGGCGCCACACGAGAGACCAGGTCCAGTAGATCTCGGGACTGACGACCGTCCGTCGTATCAGGTCCTGTGGGAGGGGAGCAGTCTGGCTCTTCGGGTTGTTGATGACCGGGCGGCGGCTGTGACGTACGTGGTCGAAGAACGCCTGTCCGGTGAGGCTGCTGTGGGACACCTGGCTCAAACGGGCCCCGGTGGCACGAGACATCTGCTTCGCATAGGCGTTCCAGGACAGCCACGTGGTGTCGTCGTGGAGGAGAAGGACCGTGTCCTTTGCGGCCACGTCGCCCATGTCCTTCCGCGAGGAGACCGCATGGAGCCGGTCGACGCCGACGAGCGCAGCCCGCAGGCCTAGCTTCTCCAGGTCTGAGGACCCCACCCAGCACACGGCGAGGTCGAGACTGCCGTCGGCCACCCGGGCCGCCTGCACGTGTGACGGTGCGACCCACGGGTCGATGTGAACCTGGGCCGCGTTGGAGGTGCGGGGTCCGAGGTCCGGCGGCAGCCAGCTGACATAGGCGATTGTCAGCGATTGCGAACCCGAGAACCCCCGGGCTCGGTGTTGGAAGGCGTCGGCCTGGTCCAGGAGGGCCTGGGCGTCGGGAAGCAGGGCCGAGCCCTCGGTCGTGAGGGAGACGGAGCGACGGTCGCGGTGGAACAGCGGTACGCCCAGGTCTCGTTCGAGTGCCTTGATTTGCTGCGACAGGGAAGGGCCGGCGATCAGTAGGCGGGCGGCGGCACGGCCGAAGTTGAGTTCCTCGGCGACCGCGACGAAGTACCGCAATTGGCGCAGTTCCACGGTCGTCATATTACTCGGGGGTCAGGTCACGCCTTCGGCGAAAGGAGAGCCCAGGGGACGCGCAGGCCGGCGTGCGCCAGGCCGGCAGAGCCATCAAGGTGATCTCTCGGTATGGCAGCGCCCCGAGCGGACGTCCGGGGCTGGGATCCGTAGGCCAGCGCCGACTCCCGCGGCTCCGACCTGCTGAACCGGTGCACAGACCGCTCGTGCACCGCCGCGAGTTCACCCGCCCACAACCTGACATCAGCGAGGTCCCCGCCCATAACCAGGCCGACGCCCAATCTGGCCACCAGCCACGGCAGGAACCGGGTGCATGCCGCCGAGCCCTCTGCGGCGGGGTCTGTCGCGGGGTGACCGCACCGGTGTGGGATTCACGACTGCCACGCTGTTTGTTGTTAGGCGACCGGTCGTCTATGTTTAGGGGACCGGTCGCCTACCGGCACCGAGAAGGCCCCTTTCGATGGAGAATCTTCATGAGTACCCCTGTCAAGCTCGCTATCGTCTACTACTCCTCCACCGGGACGATCACGGAGATCGCCAGGGAGCTCCATGACGCCGGTGTGAAGGCCGGTGCCGATGTCCGGCTGCTGAAGGTTGCGGAGCTGGCTCCGCAGGCGGCCATCGACTCCAACCCGGCCTGGGCGGCGAACCATGCGGCCACCGCGGGTGTTCCCGAGGCCACGCCGGCGGACATCGAGTGGGCGGACGCCGTGATCTTCGGTACGCCGACCCGCTTCGGCAACGTCTCCTCCCAGCTGAAGCAGTTCGTGGACACCCTGGGCGGCCTGTGGGCCGAGGGCAAGCTCGCCGACAAGGTCTACAGCGGCTTCGTCTCCACGGCGACGGCGCACGCGGGTCATGAGTCGACGCTGCTCCCCCTGTACAACTCGGTCCACCACTTCGGCGGCATCGTGGTCAGCCCGGGCTTCACGGACCCGGCCAAGTTCACCGACGGCAACCCCTACGGCACCTCCCACGCCGACGGCCAGGGCACCAACCCCGTCAACGACACCACCCGCACCGCCGCCCGCATCCAAGCCGAACGCGTAGTCAAGATCGCCGACGCGTTCAAGGCGGCTGCCTGACCCAGCCCGAGCGGTGACGGCATGAGGCAGTCACCCTCCTCGGGATGGGACGAACGGGAGTTTGCTCGGGCCCACGGCGTGGGACGTGGGCCCGTGATGTCGGGCGTTGCCGGTCCGGGCGGCGTCAACAGGATGATGACCGCCGGGCTCGCGGCCTTGGTCTGCACCCCGGTTACCGACTGAGCCACTGAGAGAGGAAAGCTCATGAAGGAGTTCCTGGTCGAACTGACCACTACCGTTCCTGAGGGAACCGACCAGGCGGTGGTCGACGAACGTCGAGCCGCCGAAGCGATGCGGGCCAAGGAACTGACGGCTGAGGGGCACCTGTCCAGGCTGTGGCGCCCGGTCGGTGAGCTTCGCAGCATCGGTGTCTGGCTTGCCGATGACGAGGCGGAGCTGCGCTCGAAGGTGCTCGGCAGTCTTCCCCTGTGGCCGTGGATGACCGCCATGATTACGCCGCTGCAGTCCCACCCCAACGACCCGGGCCGGGTCGGGTGAGTCTTCCGGCAGGCCTCGCGCGGCAACGCCCACATGGATTGACGGCAGCACCCCCTCTTACGAAATTTGGTGTACATGATGGAAAGCACGTGGATGCAGCGAGACATTCTGTGTGGCGTCATCGACCGGTGGAAGGCCGCCGTCGATGCCCATGAGCCGCAGCAGGTGGCCTCATGTTTCACCGAGGACGCGATCTTCCAGGGCCTGCGCCCCTACAGCGTCGGCCGCTCAGGTGTGGCCGAGTACTACGACTCACAGCCGCTCGGGCTCAAGGCCGACTATGCCGTCCTCGAGACGCGCGAACTCGCCGACGGTGTCCTGCTCGGCTACCTCGGTGTCGACTTCACCTTCGTCGACCGCCCGACGATCTCCGTGAATCTCAGCGTCGTTCTCAAGCGCGTCGACAGCGAATGGCTAATCAGCCACTACCAGGTGTCCGAGCTCGCATGAGGGGCACCTCCCGAGGGGCGTCCTGGGCCCCCTGTCGGCAGACCACCGCGCCGCACCATTACCGACCGGCGGGCGGTCCGGCAGCCCCCGGGCGGATGGGGGGCGGCCCAGCCTCGGTATCACCGCCACAACGGTGAGGGGCGGCCCATGCGCGACGGAGGCAGCGCGCTCCGCTGCGTCCGGACGCGGTGCACTCCGGGATACCGCCCCCCTTGAGCAACGGCACATCGGTGCCCGCGAGCAGTTCGACAGCGAGCCCTGCGGCGGAGGACAGGGCTTGTTGGAGGCGCGCCTTCGCGTGCCGCCCGGCCGCCGTGAGCTGGGGCCCACCGGTGGAGCTGCGCTGTTGAGGACACTCAGCGCCTCGGTGTCGTACCTCTGCCCCTGACGCGGTGCGAAGACCAGCGCGTATATCGCCCCTCGCACGGACACAGCCATTTGGACATCGTCCTCGCAGAAGGGCTACATCCGGTCGATCAGTACTGATTCCCTGTATCAGGCATTGAGCCGGTCCGGCGAGGTCAACATCTCGAACCGTAACGAGCGCCGCGCGCAGGGTCGCCCGCGAAGTCGTGCGCGGGACCGCCGCAGACGAAGACATGGTCGAGATTCACATCACCGCTTTGTCAGGTGACTCCCCGGGGTGGCGAGGAAGGCCGGGCGCTAGAGCGAGTGCCGCTACGCCCAAGATCAGGTCGCGCGTTGACACCGGGCGTAGAGTCATGCAACTCTTCCGTCACCGCTTAAGCAGGTGACGATCTGGGCGGATCCGACCTGCCAACTCGTCTTCTGCCGGATGCATTTCCGGGATGCGAGAGGAGCGACGGCCCAAGCGGCACGGACCGCCCCCCCATGCGGCCCGTTCAGGGAGGGTGCTGTGGTGGCGGCGCTCCCGCTGTTCCGGGCGCCCACGGCCACCCGCGGCCATCTTCGGCGACACACGCCGGGGAGGCCGGCACCTTGAAGGAGCACACGACATGACGAACCAGCCGAAGCGGGCGACACGCGGAGCTCCGGTGGGCCGCCGGGCTTTCCTCGGGACGCTGGCCGCCGGTGCCACGGCGATCGCCGCCGCCCCCTACCTCCAGGGCGGCTGGGAAAGCGCGCTCGGCGCTGCCTCGCAGGTCGACGGGACGGGGCTGACCAGTCTGCTGCCCAACCCAGGAGGCTTCCGCTACTACAGCGTCGTCGGTTCGGTGCCGCGGAAGAACGAGTCGACCTACATGCTGCGCATCGGCGGTCTGGTCGAGAGGCCGAAGACCTACACGCTGCCCGAACTGCGAGCTCTGCCTCAGACCCGGGTGGTGCATGACGTCCTCTGTACGGACGGCTGGAGGGTGAACAACACCCCCTTCACCGGGGTGAAGCTCGCGAACCTCTTGGACGCCGCGGGGGTACGCGAGCCGGGCACGGCCATCCGTTTCACGTGCTTCGACGGTGCCTACACCGAGAGCCTCACCCTTGAGCAGGCGCGCCGCTCCGACGTCCTGGTCGCGCTCGACATGCAGGACAAACCCATCACCCATGAACACGGCGGGCCGGTACGCCTTTTCGTGGCACCCATGTACTTCTACAAGTCGGCCAAGTGGCTGTCCGGCATCGAGGTCACCGACAGGGTGATTCCCGGTTTCTGGGAGGAGCGCGGCTATGCGGTCGACGGCTGGCTCGACGACGCGGACCGGCGCAGCGATGCGGCCTGAGCCGGGCGACCGGATCCGCCGGTTCGGTCCCGTCCAGCGGGCGGTGCACCGGGCGACCGGCTGGCTGATGCTGGTGTGCCTGGTCACCGCCGCCTGTCTGTACTTTGATCCGCTGGCCCAACTCGTCGGCCGCCGTCATCTGGTCGCCGCCGTCCACGAATGGTCGGGGATCTGCCTGCCTGCTCCCTTCCTGCTCGGCCTGTTCTCCCGGAGTTTCCGCGCGGACCTGCAGCGGCTGAACCGGTTCGCGGTGTACGACCGGCAGTGGCTGAGGGCTGTCCGCGGGCGTCGCCATTCGCCGCAGGCGCGGCCCGCCGGCAAGTTCAACGCGGGTCAGAAGCTCTTCGCGGGTTGGATCGCGGGGGCTGTGCCGGTGATGATGTTCACCGGTCTGCTCATGTGGTTCCTGGGGCTGCTGCCCTTCATCTCCCGGACCAGCGCCATCTTCGTCCACGACGGCCTGGCCTGGCTGATCACCATCGTGATCATTGGGCACATCCGCATGGCGTATCGGGACCCCGAAGCACGGCTCGGCATGCGCACGGGATACGTCAGCACCGCCTGGGCCAGGCGCTACCACTCCCGATGGATGGGCCCCGAGCGGGAGGGCCCCGCGCTCGCCCGGGCGAGCGACAACGAAGGTGACGCACCGGAGGTCCGGTACTCCAGAGCGCGTTGACCGGATTGCCTCCCGCGCGACCGGGTGCCGAAGCGGCGATCTCTGTAAGGAGTCCTCGGGCAGGTGGCCCGAGTCGAGGACGGGTCGGCTCCGGCGTACGGGCTCGGCAGTGTGCGTGTGCCTTCGCCGCAGGAAGCGTTGCTGGACGGAGCGCGAGCCCGGGCCGGGTTCGACCCCGAGGTCGTCGGCCACGGTGGGCGGATGCGCTCGAACTGCTCCAGGGCCTCGACCCGACGACCGGTCGAGGCCAGGGCGGTGATGATGTGGGAGTGCAGCGCCTCGTCGAAAGGGTGCCCTTCGACCGCGCGCCGCAGGGCGGTCAGCACCTCTCCGTCGATGCTGAGGCCGCGGTCAGGGCGATATCGGCGCGCTCCTTGGCCGTCGCGACGAATTCGTGTCCATCCGAGGTGAACACCGGTCGCTGGGCCAAGAACATGCCGTCGGCCACCACGGGGCTGCGCCACAGGCGAAGGGCGTCGGTGAAAGTGAATGGCGGCTTGCACGGCGCCGCCATTCTTCACGGCCAGCTGCGCCCGGGCACGAAGATCGCGGAAGCGGATGAGGTCGGATGTCGAAGTGTCGAGGAGGAGTCGGTATCCGTCGGCGGACCGTGCCAGATGCTCAGCCATGCTGCGGCTGCGCAGCCCCGGTTCCAGCGGTCTGCGCAGAGCACCGATGTTTCGGTGGATGACGTTGACGGCGCTGACCGGTGGTTCGTCGTCCCACGGCACGTCCAGCGCATCGCGCAGAGAGACCCGACCGGGCGCCCGGAGCACCAGCGGCGAGAGCAGTGCCAACCGCTTCGGGGGACCCACGTCGAGCTCCGTGTCCCCGCGCACGGCACGCACGGTGCCGAGAACCGAGTAATGCACTTCGGGGGAGTAGTCGGTGCCCGCATCGGCGGGAGGGGCGGTCCGGATGCCTGCGGTACCGGTGCAGAGGCGCCTCAGGAGCCCAGATGTACCCAGGATCCGTGCGCCGGTGCGTGCAGAAGGGAGGACAGTCCCGCCTCCTTGAAGGCGAGTTCGAGCTCGGCCAGGCCTTCAGAGAAGTGGGTCCAGCCGTCGTAATGGGCGGGAATCACGATGTCGGCGCCCAGAATGGCCGCCGCCGACGCGGTCCGTCCGCTGTCCATGGACAGCGGACGCCCTTCGAACTTCGCCGGTACGCGGGCGGCACCGGCGTGCAGAAGCGCCACACTGACATCCGGGACGCGGCGGGACACTTCCGCCACCGCCCGGATGGACGCGTTGTCTCCGCTGACATAGAGGGTGGGGAGCCCTTCGCCGGACAGGACGAACCCGGTGACCTCGCAGTTGACGTTGCCGTCGGCGTCCCGTTCGCCGTCCTCCGGGCCGTGGACAGCCGGCACCGCGAGAACGGTGAGGTCGCCCTCGCCGTCCCGGCGCCGCACGGTGTGGGTCGTCCAGGGGGCCAGGCCCACGGCGGGGGCCCCGAGCCGGGCGGCGGCAAGAGGGCCGGTGAGGAGAAGGGGCGCGGACGTCGCGAACGCCCGCCCGCTCGCGTCCAGGTTGTCCGGGTGGAGGTCGTGGCTCACGAGCACCAGGTCCACGGGATCGACGGACTGCTCGTTGACGGCGGGTCCGATTGTCTTGGTGAGGTAGCCCTGCGGACCGGGCGGGTCGAAGGTTGGATCACTGACGATGCGCAGGCCTCCGATGTCGATGACGGTCGTCGGGCCTCCGAGCACCGTCACTGCGCATTTCTGCCGAGGCAGTCCTGTCGTTGCCATGCCCATCCTCGCCGGCTCTGGTGATCACTACTGTTCACGCCCACGCTAATCATTTCCGGTTGGCAAATGAAATGCCTCGGCATGCGCATGCATGCCGCTCATGCATAAATGGCGCCCACGGCGTGGTTGCGGCCGGTGGAGACACATGCATGCCGTACACGCCCGCCTGCGAGGTGTGTCCACACGAACCTCGTTTCAACTGCCGACCGCCGCCAGGGAAGCGTCGACGAACCGGCGGATGAGAATGCGGGGACCGTCCGGCAGATAGACCAGTCTCACGGGAACAGGCGGGGCGTTGGTGAGTGCGACGAATCGTAGAGAGGGGTGGGGGGAACGGTGCCTGGCGGTCTCTGGGACGATACCGATGCCGCGGTTCGCGGCGACCGTCTCCACCCACTCGTCGTAGTTCGACGTCTCCACGATGTCTGTCGGCCGTGATTCCTCGGGCCAGGACCACGGCCCGGTGGTGCCGCTGACGACGTTTACGATCAGGCGCCACTGCCGCACCTCGCCCCAGTCCAGGTGGCCGCGGCCGGCGAGCGGACTCTCTCGGGCGCAGACGGCGAAGCGTGCCTCGTCGTACAGCCAGACGGAATGCAGGAGTTCCGGATCGACCGCGTCCCCGCGGACCACCGCGATGTCGACGGTGCGCCGCTGCAGGGCTTCCAGTGGATCGTCGGTGCGGCTGAGTGTCACGGAGGCGCCGGTGGTCTGCTCGAAGTCCTTGATCGTCCGCTGCGCCCAGGGAGCCGGCAGCAGCCAGCTGAAGCCGAGTCGTAGCACAGCCCGTCGGCGTGCCGTGGTGAGTGCGTGGTCGAAGGAGGCGAGGACTCGTTCCGCCTGTTGCAAGAAATCCTTGCCGACATCCGTCGGTTCGACCCGGCGTGACGTGCGATCGAGGAGGCGGACACCCAGCGTCGCCTCCAGCTGAGCGACCGTGCGACTCAGGGCCGGCTGGGTGATCAACAGCTCTCGGGCGGCACGGGAGAAGGACCGGTGGCGTGCCACCGCGGCGAAGGCCCGGAGGTGGCGGATCTCGACCTCCACGCCTCAGTCCCTCGCGTATCGATGCCCGACGTGCATAGTCGCAGCCTAATAGGTATCGCCACGGTCCCGGCCGTGCGTGCCTGGCGTCATACGCTGTCGACGTGAGCGGGATCCGGCGTCCGTCACGCCGGTGAGGCGCTCCGCCCGCCATGAGAGCGGGATCAATACGCTGCCCTCCGTGCGCGCAGAGGAGTTACCAGGCATGAGCCGACTGCTGTCCGACCTTGGTGTAGAACTCCCGGTTCTCGCGGCACCCATGGCAGGCGGGGGGAGCACCACCGAGCTGGTCGTGGCGGCCGCGCGTGCGGGGAGCATGGGTTTCCTGGCGGCCGGGTACAAGTCCGCGGCACTCCTCGCCGAACAGATGCGGGCCGTCCGGGAGCAGGGCGCCCTTTTCGGCGTCAATGTGTTCGCACCCAACCCGGTCCCCGTCTCGGTCGACGCCTTCAGCCGCTATGCCCGTGCGGTGCAGGCCGAGGCGGACCGGTACGGGCTGAGCCTGTCCGACAGCGGGCCGAAGGAGGACGACGACGACTGGGCGGCGAAGATCGACGTGCTCGTCGGATCGCCGGTCCCGTGGGTGTCCTTCACGTTCGGCATCCCCGATTCCACGGTCGTGACGGCTCTGCGGCGAGCGGGCACCACGGTCCTGCAGAGCGTCACCACGGTCGACGAGGCCCGCCTGGCGGCGGAGGCCGGTATGGACGCGTTGGTCGTGCAGGGGCCAGCAGCGGGCGGTCACTCGGCCACCCTCACTCCCGACCGCCCGCTCGCCCCCGCCTCCCTGCCCGACCTGGTCGCACACATCCGCAGCGAGGTCACCCTCCCACTCGTCGCCGCCGGAGGCATCGGGACGCCCGCTGACGTGGCGGCCGCGCTCCGCGAGGGGGCGGAGGCCACCATGGTCGGCACACTTCTGCTGCGCACGGACGAAAGCGGCGCCTCCGTCCCCCACAAGCGGGCCTTGGCGGACCCGGCGTTCGACACCACCGTGCTGACCCGTGCCTTCACGGGACGGCCCGCTCGCGGGCTGCGCAACGCCTTCACCGACCGCTACGAATCCTCGGCCCCGGCCGGGTATCCGGCCGTGCACCACCTCACGGCCCCGCTGCGCAAGGCGGCCACTGCGGCGGGCGACCAGGGACTCATGCACCTGTGGGCGGGCACCGGGTACCGCCGGGCCGTGCATGAGCCGGCGGCCCGGACGCTGAGGCGACTCAGCGACGCCTGGTGAGGCGCGGGCGGTGGGGCGGCGGGGCCGGCCAGCGAGACGCGGGCACCGCGGTGCCGAGTTCTCGCCTGCGCGCGAAGCGCTGCAACGGACCCTGAGCAGCTGCTTGGCGAGGGCAGCACGGCGGAAATGTCGGCATCGGCGTGCGGACTGACCAGGGTTCCCGATGCGGTCCACAAGGGGAGCCCGGTGGGCAGCGGTTCGGAATCGATCACGTCGAGGGGCGTCTGGAGCCTGCACCTCCCGACCTCCGCGAACAGCGCCTTGGTGTTCATCATCGCCTCGCGCGCCACGTTCACGAGCAGAGCAGCGTCCTTCATCGCGCCGAGGAACGCGGCGTCGGCCAAGTGCCGCGTCCTCCCGGTGGGTGGCACCGTGAGGATCACGACGTCCGCCTCGGGCAACAATGTGCCCAGGGCGGACTGCGAGTGCACCTGTCCCGCCACTGGCCGACGGCCTCGTTGCGGACGAGTCCGGGACTCCGCGCCACGATCAGCCGATAGTCCACGACGGCGCTGAGTGCCGGCAGCACCCTGAGCCTCGATATGAGCGGAACCGGCCGAACGATCACCGCCGTGTCCGTGGTGAGCGGGGGAGCGGGGTCTCTGCTCCATAGGAGGTCCTGCACACACCTGCCCCGCCCGTGTGCGACTCACGCCGGACAGGTGTGCCCAGTGAGCACCGCGGGGCGGGTAGCGTGTGCGACGCCTCAGAGGTGGTCAACGTCGACGACCGCCTGCGCGAAGGCGGTGGGAGCCTCCTGCGGCAGGTTGTGACCGATACCGGTCAGCGTTCGGTGGGCGTACTTGCCCGTGAACTGGTCGCGATACGAGGCGCCGTCGCCGGGTGCGGTGAACGGGTCGCGCTCGGCGTCGAGGGTGATGGTAGGCACTTCGATGACGGGACGGGTGGCCAGTCTGCGCTCGTAGCGCTCGTAGCGCGCTTCGCCGTCGGCCAGACCGAGCCGCCAGCGGTAGTTGTGGATCACGATCGCGGCGTAGTCGGGATTCTCAAAGGCGGCAACGGTGCGCTCGAAGGTGGCGTCGTCGAAGTTCCAAGTGGGAGAGACGGTATCCCACACCAGGCGACACAGGTCGTGCCGACTCGTCCTGTTCTCCATCGCGAGGCGGCCCCGCTCGGTCGCGAAGTAGTACTGGTACCACCAGGCGTACTCCGCTTTGGGCGGGAGGGGCTGCTTCTGAGCCTCCACGTTGGTGATGATGTAGCCGCCCACCGACACGAGTCCCTTGACCCGCTGGGGCCACAGGGCCGCGATGATGTCGGCGGTGCGCGAACCCCAGTCGAAGCCGGCGAGCAGCGCCTGATCGATCTTCAGAGCGTCCATCAGGGCGATGACGTCGAGGGCGACGGCCGACTGTTGGGCATTGCGGAACGTCCGGGAGGACAGGAACCGGGTCGTGCCGTGACCACGCAGGAACGGCACGACGACCCGGTACCCCTGCGCCGCCAGCGCAGGGGCGACGTCGACGAAGCTGTGGATGTCGTAGGGCCAGCCGTGCAGGCATATGACGACGGGGCCGTGTGCCGGGCCCACCTCGGCGTAGCCGACATCCAGCACTCCGGCCCTGACCTGCTTGATCCGGTCGAAGGAGGTGTGCGTCCCCGGGGTTACCGGGGGCACCGTAGGCGCCGGTGCGTCGCCGCCCGCCCAAGGGCCGGTCGACGCCTTCGCGTTGGCCTGGAGGCCGGCGAGGGAGACCGCGGCCGCGCCGGTGGCGAGGCCCACAGCCTGGTTGAAAGTGCGCCTGTTGATCATGTGTGACAACTCCGTCGTCCAGTGTCCTGTTGAGGCGCAGGCGCTCCCGATGAAGCGTGCGGGAATCCCGGCGCTGCCCATGTTCCCGACTGTTCCACACCGCCGCGTCACCGGTCAAACTGGTGACGATGGCGTACGGTGGCCCAGCAGACATACGTATCTGCCGTTCCGGGCACGGAGCGGCGGAGGCGGCCGTGTTCCGTCACTGACACGCCAGGGTTGAGCCGGATGGTGCGGAAGCAGCGCTGGGACTCACGTCAGCATTTCGGCCTCGCCCGCACGTGAAGTGATCGCGCCCGAGCCGTTCGCCCGAGTCGATCGCCCGGGGCGGCAGCCCCTGAGTGGTGCCGGGCCGACGACGTCGCCGTGAAGGCGAGAAGTGATCAGCAATACGGAGCCGTCACCGCGCAGCAGATGACTTGCGTGCGGCCGGGCTGGGTACGGACCCGCTCGCAGCGAACGGGGTGCGACCGCCCGCATCTCTCCCGGAGCTCACCGACGAGCATGTCCCGGCCGGGTCGGTCATGTGCCGGTAGTGCGACCCCCGCTTGATCATGCGAGGCGCTGCTCACCGTGGGCGGTGCGTAGGACCTCCGTGCCGCACCGGTGGGAGAACCCCTGAAGCGCTGGGACGCCAGAGACCCCGTACCGCGCCTGCGCCATGTCCACACGCCGGGAACGGACCGTACGCGGTGTCCGGGGCGCATGGCACGTCCCAGAGGAGGGCAACCGGCCTCTGCGGACACGCATCCGCGCGGCGCCCCGCGGTCGCACGGCCAACCGCGGCACGGCCGGCACCTCTGGGGTGCGACATGCCCGCCCCGACGGTGACCTGCTTCGGACGTGCCTCGCTCAGGCGAGTTCAGCGACCTGGGAATCGTGGGCGCGCAGCAGGGCGAGGCAGTTGGGCCACAAGGAGCTCAGCTGCAACGTGTTGTTGTAGAGCTTGGCGAAGAGCACCTGTCCCTCGAGCTGTGCGACCACGGACCGAGCGGCCTCGCGCGGATCAGCCACCGTGATCTCACCCCTCCCCAGAGCCTCGGTGATGGTCGCCTCGACCATGTCCACTTGCGCTTCGAAGATCTGCTGGAGGCGTTCGCGTACGGCGTCCGTCTGATTACTCATCTCCAGGGAGAGATTCCCGAACATGCATCCGGAGACCACTCCGCAGCTGTCCTGCCCGGCCCGCTGGCGGCTTTCAGTGGCTTCGAAGAGCTGCCTCAACCGGTCCAAGGGCTGGGATTCGCCGCGCAGAATGCCCTCCCACTCCCGCTTCTCCGCGGCCCACTGCTCGTCGATGACGGCGAGGGCAAGGGCTTCCTTGGACTCGAAGAAGTAGTAGAAGCTGCCCTTGGGCACCTCGGCCGTCTTGCAGATCTCGCCCACGCCCAGCGCCGTATAGCCCCGCCGCTCGAGCAGTGACCGAGCAGCGGTGAGAATCCTGTTCCTGGCATCGCTCGTTCGCCCCATACGTGGAGTATACGACCGATCGGCTATCTGTCGGGTGCTACCACGACTGGGCCCTGCCCCTTTGCGACCCGACATTCGGTCCTCGTAGGCCGTCTTTCCGCCGTCGGCGCCCCTCCCTTGATCATTGCGCTGCCGCAGCCCGCTGCGGTACACCAGCGGCGCGATCATTTCGGAGCAGTCATTCCGAACCGCTCTAGATCAAGGTGTAGGGCTGCCGTGCCGTGCTTCCGGTCCCAGCCCTCCGCACCGGATCGCGCGGGTGGCGGCACTAGTTGTCGTCACGGTCTTGACTGGTGACGATCGCGCTGTGGTGATCGTGATTACGCCACGGACCCACGTCGTCAGGCATCGATCGGGCCTACACGCGCATCCGCTCGAAGACCTGCCCCGCGAAACCGGCGTCCGAATGCCGGTGCGATGAGCGAGGGTGACGTCGGTGCCTGCGTCCAGCTCGCGCGCCGGGCGAACCCCGGCACAGCCCCCGCCGACGATGACGACATGCCGGGTGTTTGTGGTCATGATCAGCGCGCTTCTTTCGGCTCAGGCTGCGGGTTGCGGTAAGTCGCTGCTGCGGCACGGCCGCGTTCACCGCTCGTTGCGCGTGCCAAGGCATCCCGGCGGATCAGACATGAGCCGGGCGGGTGCGAAATCTCTTCCGGCCTGGCGCACATGTGAAAACCTCGTGTGCGGGCCAGGGGTGTCAAGCCCGTGAGTGCCGGCCTGCTTCGGCCTGGCCCGCGCTCGATGCCCGATGCGCGACGACGCATGAGTGTCCTCGTCGGCGGCCGTGTGTCACCAGGCGCTGGCTCCGCCGTCGACGGGGTAGTTGGCTCCGGTGATGAAGCTCGCGCGGTCGGAGGCGAGGAAGGCGGCGAGTTCGACGATCTCCTCGGGCCGGGCGAAGCGTTTGAGGAGGGTCTTGCTGGTGATGGCGTCGCGTGCTTCCTGGTTGTCGCCGAGGTCGCGGTCGCTGGCCGGGGTGAGGACGGGGCCGGGGCTGATGGCGACGGCGCGGATGTTGTGGGGGGCGCCTTCGAGGGCGAGTTGGCGGGTCATGCCGATGACGCCCGCGTTGGCGGCGGTGTGGGCGACCATCGGGGGCGTCGAACCGGCGATCAGGCCCGCTTCGGAGGCGACGTTGATGATGACGCCGCCGCCGCGCTGCACGAGGTGGGGCCAGGTGTACTTGGAGACGAAGAAGGGGATGTCGAGCTCTCCGGCCTCGGTGGCGCGCCAGTCCTCGATGGAGAAGTCGGGCATGGCTCCGAAGCGCTGCATTGCGGCGTTGTTGTAGACGACGTCGAGTCCGCCGTAGGCGGCGGCAGCTTCGTCGGCAAGGCGGTGCACCTGGTCGGGGTCGGTGAGGTCGACGGGGGCGATGCCGGTCATGTCGCCGCCGGCGCGGTGCACCATGTCGACGGTCTCTTCGTTGCCCTCGACCTGTATGTCACATCCGACGATCTTCGCTCCCTCCCTCGCGAAGATGAGTGAGGCGACGCGGCCCATGCCCCCGCTGGTGCCAGTGATGAGAATGACCTTGTCCTCGAGGATTCCCATGTGATCTCTCCTTGTCGTTGAAGGGGAATTGAGCAGCTGTGTGTCTGAGGGCTGCGGCCGGCCGCGCTGATGCGTCGGCCGTAGATCCATCGCAGTGCCGGCCCGACGATGTGTCGCGGTTGCGGTGCCTGCTGACGCCGTGATGGCGATGTCGTGGGGATGCCCGCAGGTCGTCCGGATGGTGGGCGCGGCCACCGGCCGGGGATAATTGCTTGACGCTGCAAGTATATCGCGTCGCGGGCAGGCGTCAACGATTGGATGCCGAATGTCCGAGGGCGTGAAGTCTCTCGCTTGCGGCGCTGGCGTGCCGGCTTCGAGCCGTCTCACTCGGTTCAGGCCGTCTTGGAGGGTGTCGGTGCGGCGCGGTGGCGCCGCGCTTCACGTGTCATACCTACCGGCGCAAGCCAATCCGGTCGGACATGCGAAAGCGGACGCACGCGAGAAGACGTACGTCCGCGGCCGGGTGCCTTGCTTCAGCCCGGGGTTATCCTGTCAGGATCATGACAGGACACGGTCACTGCGAGGCGGCCAGGGTGAGGGCCGTCGCCAGCGCAACGAGAGTGAAGATGATAGGCGCCGTCGCGGCACCACGGGCCTCGTTGTCCGCGTAGTCGCCCCACTTCGCGTGGTACCTGACCGCACCGATCATCACGACGGCCACACCGATGGCGGCGGCGATGCCCAGAGGCTGCCACCAGATGCCCACGACGAGGCCCACCGCTGCGGCCACCTCGGCCAGGCCGATGATGCGGATCAGGCCGGAACTGAGGCCCTTGGCTACGAGCCCGTCCGGCACACTGCCCTTGAGCTGTGCCTTAGGCGCGCCCGCGGCGAGAGAGAAGAGAGCGAGAAGAGCGCTGAGGATGACAGCGGCGATGTACACGATGATCCTTGTCGATGAAGTGGTGGTGGGGGCTCCGGTCTAAGGAAGCGTGGGCCCGGAGACAGGTGAAACGTCGGCCGGGCATGTCGCAGGGCCAGACGGAGCATGCCGGGCACTACGGGATGCCGGCCGGGCCCTCGAGGGCCGTACTGCGAGACTGCCCGCGCGGCCCCGGACCCCGATGTGCGGGGGAACCAGCCCCGCGTGTACTCGCGCGTCCGCACGCGCAGACAACGTATCTGCGTTACGCGGCGCGCAGCGGTGCGAGCGCCTGGCTCCAGGCCACGACCTGGTCCAGGGTCGCGTTCAGAGCGTCGACCTGGAAGGCGCCGGGCTTGAACTCGCTGAAGTTCTCGAAGTCGTGGAACAGCGAGAGGGCGACCTGCGCACGCACGTCGGCCATCTGGAGCTCGGCCGCCACCAGGCGCAGGTGCTCCACCGCGCGGGCGCCGCCCAGGGAGCCGTAGCTGACGAAGCCGACGGCCTTGTTGTTCCACTCGGCGTAGAGGAAGTCGATCGCGTTCTTCAGCACCCCGGACGTCGAGTGGTTGTACTCGGGCGTCACGATGATGAAGCCGTCGAAGGAGTCGATCTTGCGCGCCCACTCCTGGGTGTGCGGCTGGGCGTACTGGCCCAGGGACGGCGGGAGCATCTCGTCGAGGTGCGGGAGCTTGTAGTCGAGCAGGTCGACCAGCTCGAACTCGGCTTCGGTGCGCTGCGCGGCGATGTCGCGGACCCAGTGGGCCACGGCCTCGCCGTTACGCCCGGGACGGGTGCTGCCGAGGATGATGCCGATCTTGATCATGTGGAACCCTTCAGGAAGGCCACCCCGGGTACCGATCCGAGATGTAGTTGCTGACGCAAGTAAACAAACAAGAAGTTGCTTCGTCAAGCAACACTGTGGGGAGTGGCGCCTGCTGTGCCCGTCACGGCGTGCCCTTCAGTCCGCCCCGCCCTCCGGGAGCCTGGCGAGCAACCATGAGGCGATGGCGTTGTCGACTGCCACGGAGCTGTTTTCCGCCCCGACCGGGACCTGTTCGAGGATTTGGGCGAGAAACCTGCGCAGGGGGACGGTCGGCACCGACAGGGTGGTCGTCCCGGCCGGTGTGCTGAGCCGGATACGTACGGTGTCGCCGCTGATCCCCGGGCGCTGCGGTCCGCGGGGCGCGGGCCAGATCTGAACGTCTGTCAGTCCGGCCGGCCCGCGCACGCCTTCCGTCAATAGGTCGCGCGCGAACACCGACTCCACGGCGGGTGTCATGCCCGTGTGCACCACCATGCGCACCGCGTACGGATTGGCCGCAGAGTAGTGTTCGCTTCCATCGGGTGTCCGATTGGTCCGCCTCGCGCGTGCGGTCCTGGAAAGAAGCACGCGATCTTGAGGCCTTCTTTTCACCGCACGAACACGACCGGTCTACTTAGTTGCGGTTGGAGGATGTCATGGAGCGGTCGCGGGCAGGGGCTGCATAGGACACCTCGCCGGTGCGGGCACGTGAGCCGCCGTGCCGGCAGCTGAAAAGGTGCGTCAGGTGTTCGTGGAGACCTCGCGGAAGGTGCGGCCCGTCAGCTGCTCGGTGACGGTCTCCAGCAGGTCGTCGGAGAATCCCTTGTCGGCCACGGCCCGGGACATCAACACGGCGCCGACCAGCGCGCTGAGCGTGAGCATGGCCTCGGCCCGGGCGTCCTCGGTGTCCTCGTCCAGACCCGCGATCAGGTCCAGGTAGGTGCGGACCTGGTTCTCGTACGCCTGCTTGATCTGTTCGTCGCCACGGCCGGCGGATGCGCCCAGGGTGACCAGGGCGCATCCAGTGGCCGGTCCGTCCCGGTGCTGCTTTGCGAGGTAGGCCTCGATGAGGCCGGCTCGCGCATCGTGCGTGTTCTTGCGGGCGGACCGTTCCATCTTCGCCGTTCCCTCCGACAGTGCGAAGGCGGCAGCCTGGGTGATCAGGTCGTCCCGGGAACTGAAGTGCTTGTAGAAGCCCCCGTGGGTCAGGCCGGCCTCCTGCATGAGCTCCGCGACGCCGGGGCGGCTGACGCCGTCCGTGCGGATCCTGCGCGACGCGATCCTCAGCACCCGTTCGCGGGTGGCCGCCTTCTCTGCCTGCGAGTGGCCCATGACGACCCTGCCTTTCGAAGAGGGCGGCGCGGTGCGACGCAGCGCAACTGGATGACACTCATCATACACCTGTCGCTGTTAGCACGGCATGAAAGCAACTCTCCCTTGACATTGAGGATGATGAACGTAATCCTCAAACGGGATGATGCCAATAATCCAGATCGGAGTGGACCTTCATGCCCCTGACCTATGACCCGCGGCACACGGCCGTTCTGCTGGTCGACCCGTTCAACGACTTCCTGTCCGAAGGCGGCAAGATCTGGCCGCGCCTCGAGCCCATGGCGGAGCAGGTGGGTCTGCTCGATCATCTGCGGTCCGTCGTCGGCACCGCCCGTGACATCGGCACGCAGGTGATCTTCGTTCCGCACCGACGCTGGGAGAAGGGCGACTATGAGACGTGGGCCCACCCCAACCCCACCCAGCTCGGCATCATGGAGCGCCACAGCTTCGCCCGAGGAACCTGGGGCGGCGAATTCCACCCGGACTTCCAGCCGCTGCCCGGCGAGACGGTCGTCGCCGAGCACTGGGCGCAGAGCGGATTCGCCAACACGGACCTGGACTTCCAGCTCAAGCAGCACGGCATCACCCATGTGGTGCTTGTCGGCCTACTGGCGAACACCTGCATCGAGTCCACAGGCCGTTTCGCCATGGAGCTCGGCTACCACGTGACGCTCGTACGCGACGCGACCGCGGCGTTCCTGCCGGAGATGGTGCACGCCGCGCACGAGCTGAACGGGCCCACCTACGCCCACGCCATCACCACCACCGAAGAGCTCATCGCCGCGTTCAAGGGAGCAAGCGTATGAAACTGACCGGAGACCTCTTGATCGGCGGAGGCCAGGTGCCCGCCACCGCGGGAACCATGAAGGCATTCAACCCCGCCACCGGAGAGTTCATCGAGCCCGAGTTCGCCTTCGGCGGGCAGGCCGAAGTCGACCGTGCCTTGCGCCTGGCCGACGAAGCCTACGACAGCTACAGCCACACCGGGCTGGAGGAGCGGGCGCTGTTCCTCGAACTCGTCGCGGACAAGCTGGAGGCGGCAAAGGACGAACTCGCCACGCGGACCTCCCTGGAAACCGGCCTGCCCGCAGCGCAGTTCGAGGGCGAGGCGGTGCGCAGCGCGGGCGTGTTCCGCAAGTTCGCCGCCGTCGTACGCCAGGGCCGCTTCCTCCACGCGGCCATCGACCCCGCACAGCCGGATCGGCAGCCCACCCCGCGACTGGACCACCGGTTGCAGAGGATAGCCCTCGGCCCCGTGGCGATCTTCGGCGCCAGCAACTTCCCCATCTCCTACTCGGTCGCGGGTGGTGACACCGCCTCCGCGTTGGCCGCCGGCTGCCCCGTTGTCCTCAAGGCCCACAACGCGCACCCCGGCGCGTCCGAGATAGAAGGTCGCATCATCCAGGAGGCGGTCGCCGAATCGGGTCTGCACGCGGGCGTCTTCTCCCTGGTGCGCGGCTCCGGCAACGAGATCGGCGAAGCCATCGTGGACCACCCGCTGGTCAAGGCGGTCACCTTCACCGGATCCGAGGCCGGCGGCATGGCCCTGTACCGCCGCGCCCAGCAGCGCCCCGAACCCATCCCGGTCTTCACCGAGATGACCAGCGTCAACCCGACCTTCGTCCTGCCCGCCGCCCTGGCCGCGCGCGCCGCCGAGATCGGCACCGGCCTCGTGCAGCGCGGCATGTACAACGTCGGACAGGCATGCCTCAAGCCCGCCGTCCTCATCGCCGTCGAGGGGCCCGGTTACGCCGAGCTGCGCGAGGCGGCCGTCACCGAGGTGGAGAAGTGGGACGCGCGCCCCATGCTCACGCCCGGTATCCACGACGCCTACACCCGAAATGCCCAGCGCCACCAGGACAACGGCGCCGTCCGGCTCGGCGAGGGAGCCGTCCCGGAGGGCGGGGCGTACGGACAGGCTCTGCTACTCGAGGTGACTGGTGAGCAGCTGCTGGCCGAGCCCACCCTGCGCGAGGAGGTCTTCGGCCCCACACTCCTGCTGGTCAAGGTCTCCAGCACGGAGCAACTGCTGGAGGCGGCACGCGCCTTCCGCGGACAGCTCTCGGCCACCCTGCACGCGGACGCCGCCGACCGCGCGACCGCGGAGCAGCTTCTGCCTGTCCTGGAACGCCGTACCGGACGGATCGTCTTCAACGCCTTCTCGATCCCCCAGGAGGTGTCGTACGCCTCCACCCACGGCGGCCCCTTCCCCGCCACCTCCGACAGCCGCTTCACGTCGGTCGGCATGGGCGCGATCGAGCGGTTCATCCGCCCGGTCACCTACCAGAACTTCCCCGACGACCTGCTGCCGCAGCCCCTGCGCGAGGCGAATCCGCTCAACGTCTGGCGTCTCGTCGACGGCGAACTCACCCGGTAGTGAACCCGCTGCGGGACCGTCCGCCCACCGTACTGTCCCGCAGCCCCCTTCCCGTCCGAAGAGGAGTACTCATGACCACGACAGACCCGTCCGCAGAACACGAAGAGGGCGTGGCCCGCGACGTGATCCGCATGAAGCTGTTCGGCGCGTGGCAGCTCGTCGCGTACACCGCCACCAGTGCCGACGGGGCGGTCATCCACCCTCTGGGCCGCTCGCCGTACGGCCTGATCCTCTACACCCCCGAGGGATACATGTCCGCTCAACTGGGTCGCGGGGACCGGCCGCTCCTGGGCTCGGCGCGTCTGGAGGACGCGTCAGCCGACGACCTGGCCCGGGCGGCCACCGGCTACGTCGCCTATGGCGGCCCGTTCGAGGTGGTCGATCCGCACACTGTCGAGCACCACCTGACCACGAGCCTCTTTCCGAACTGGATCGGGCGCAAGCAGGTGCGCAGCGTCGAGTTCGCCGGCTCGTTCCTGCGACTCGGCGTCACCACGCCCACCCGGCTGTGGGGTGCCGAGCGTACGGCGGAACTCACATGGAACAGGCTGGTCTGACCGCAGGCTTCCACAGGATTCTGACCACACCACCCGTTCCGGCCCTCCCACGCGGTCCGACCGCGCGACGCGTCTGCCGTCCTGCGGGTGCGGACCCACCGAACGACGACCTACGGAAGCCGGGAAGCCACCCCGTCGGCCACCCGACCCTCCGCCCCCGGCGGCCGATCGCTGCCGGGAACGGGACTTGAGCGCTTCGTCGACGGCTTCGCCAGGCGCGTCGCGGGCTTCGACAAGGTCGCCGTCGCTCGGCCCAAGTCCCTGGTGGACGTCGAGTCCCTGCCGACGGCCGAGTCGTACGGGGCCAGCCTCCAGGCCTTCTTCCAGACCTCCGGACGCCCCGAGAACGCCTACCGCGTCCGCGTGCTGTTCGAGCGCGGCCTCCAGCGCCCCGACGGCGTCGAGGTCGACCTTGGCCGCCGCCTGGCCGACTGAACGGCGTCCAGGCGCACGGCGCGTCCGGCTGAGGAAAACGGTCGCCACCGAGAGGGCTGGCGGTGACCGGCGCGCTGCACCAGCGGCCCCCACGCCTGCGACGGACCCGGAAGGAAAGACGAGATGACGCTCACGCGAAGCGACGTGGAGACACCGGCTGAGGGCGCGACCCCGGCGCGGCTGTCGAATGGTTTGGGCAGCACCTGTCCTGCGTTGCGCCTCCGCGGCGCGCCGGATGCCGGGTGCGTTGTGCGTGGGAGCCTCGCCCGGGCGGCCGACGACCTCCGCCGGAGCGCACACAGCCGCCCCGGACGGCGGATCCCGGCGGCCCCGCGGCCACGGGCGGGAGTACCGCCCCGTGCCGCCCGTCCCGGATACATCACGCCGAGGTGGGATCGTAGGGGTCGTCGACCGCGACGACTCCCTCGCGCCCTTCCCGGCCGCGGAGCGCGCTACGGCGACGGGGCCGTCAAGCCGGACGTGACCGCCCCGGGCGTCGGCATCGTCGCCGCCCGCGCGGAGGGCATCACCCTGGGCGACCTGGTCGCCCAGCCACTATGTCTCGCTGTCCGGGACCTCCACGGCAACCCCGCATGTGGCCGGCGCCGCCGCGCTGCTGGTTCAGCAGCGCGGGGACTGGTCTGTGCGGCACCTGAAGGACGCGCCAAACCTGCACCGCCTCCACGGTGTTCGGCATCGGCGTGACCGAGTTCCACCCCACCATCCCCGGCGGGCACCAGCCGTCGGGGCGCAGGGCTCCGGCACCCCTGGTCATGTCGGGGATTGCTGAGGAGAAGCCTCCCTGACCAGGGGACTTTGATAGAAGACGGTCGGTCGTCTATTCTGCAGGGGTGCCGTTAAGTCGACCGGTAACAGGTCGTAACTCACCACTGTGACTGACTCGGGCGGGGCGTCCTTGTCATTCCGCGCCGGGCACCGCATGCCCGCCGCCACGTGCAGAGGAGAAACCAGATGATGCGTGTCGAAATGTGGACCGATGTCGCCTGCCCGTGGTGCTACGTCGGCAGGGAGCACTTCACCAGAGGGCTTGCCGCTTTCGCGCACCGGGACCAGGTCGAGGTCGTACACCGGTCTTTCGAGCTCAACCCCCAGGCCGAGAACGGCACGGTATCGATCATCGACGCCGTCGCGGCGCAGTACGGCCGGACCCGGGAGCAGCAGGTCGCGCGGGAGGAACAAGCCGCGGCCATGGCCAACGCCGTGGGCCTGGAGTTTCGCATCGGCGGACGTGTCTTCGGAAACACCTTCGACGTGCACCGCCTCTCGCACCTCGCCGCCACCCGGGGACTGCAGGGCACGTTCCTGGACCTCGCCTTCCAGGTCAACTTCGCGCAGGAGGCCTCGATCTACGACCGCGAGACCTTGGTACGTGTGGCGGTCGAGGCGGGGCTGGCCGAGGCCGAGGTGCGAGAGGTGCTCGACAATCCGGACGCGTACGCCGACGAAGTGCGCTCCGACGAGCAACTGGCCGCGGAACTGGGCGCGGGCGGCGTGCCCTTCTTCGTGCTGGAGCGGCGCTACGGCGTGAGCGGGGTCCAGTCGCCCGAGATGTTTACGCAGGCACTGGAGCAGGCGTGGACGGAGAGTGCCGCCGCCTGACCGCTCGGCCGGCCGATGCCGGCCGCCGAGGCGCCACCCGGCTTCGCCCGCAGGAAGTGCCCCTGGCTGTGCCAGCGCGAAGTGTCGCTGCGGCCCAACGGGTACGGCCACTCCCGCCGAGATGGAGCGGCCCTACCCGTTCGGCCTGGATCCAGCCGGTCGGTCCCAGCGCGCGAGGCCCGGTGTGGGACTCAGTGACCGGCGGTGGAGCGTGCGGCCTGCTCGATCACGCGGGTCACCGCGCCGGGGCGGGAGACCGACACGGCGTGGGAGGCCCTGATCTCCGTGGTGTGGGAGTGTGCCCGCTGGGCCATGAACCGCTGCGCGGCGGCCGGAATGTTGAGGTCCTGAGTGGTGATCAGGTTCCACGACGGGATGGCCTTCCAGGCGGTGTGCGTGGCCTGCTCCTCCAGGGCCGTGGCGGCCACGGGGCGCTGCGTCGCGGCCATCAGGTCGCTGATCTGGTGGGGGACGTCGGCCGCGAACTGATCGTGGAACTTGTCGGCCTTGATGTAGAGGTCACTGCCGGTGCCACCGCCGGGCAGCGCGAAGGGGACCGAGTTCAGAGTCGGACCGAGCGTGCCGCCCGGGTACTTGTTGGACAGTTCCAGAGCGGACTCGCCCTTGTCGGGGGCGAAGGCGGCGATGTAGACGAGTGCCTTGACGTTCGGCTCGTTCTCGGCGGCCTCGGTGATCACCGCGCCGCCGTAGGAGTGGCCGGCCAGCACGACGGGGCCTTGCACGCTCTTGAGGAAGGCCTTGAGGTACTCCGCGTCGCTCTTCAGGCCGCGCAGCGGGTTGGCCGGGGCGACCACGGGATAGCCGTCCTGCTTCAGGCGCTTGATGACGCCGTTCCAGCTGGAGGAGTCCGCGAACGCGCCGTGCACCAGGACGACGGTCGGCTTCTTCTCCGACGTGTGGTGCTTGGTCGTCGCGTCCGCGGAGGCGGTGACGGACAGGGCGAGCGCGGCCACTCCCGTCAGGGCACCCACGACGGCGGCGCGCTTGCGGGTGCGGCGAAAGACGGACGAGACGTTCATGTGGATCTCCAGAAGGACGAAGTCGGCGTGCCGGGGGAGCCCCGGCTGTCCCGCCTCGGTCGGCGGCGACAGAGAGAAAGCTAGTGCACGATTAACTTGTGCGCAAGTTAAGTGGAGGCGAGTGTATAGTGTCCCCTGAAAGGTGCGGCAATGTCCGAATTGCCAGCATCCGGAAGGGCGGCCCGCCGACCTGAGAGACAAGGAGTGACACATGAGCGACGACGCGAACGCGCCGGCTTCGACCGCTGTCCCGCCCATGCTGGACAAGCACCTGTGCTTCACCCTGTACGCCGCCTCGCGCGCACTCACCGGCGCTTACCGGCCTCTGCTCGATCCGCTGGGCCTGACCTATCCGCAGTACCTGTTGCTGGTCGCTCTCGGCGAGCACCACACGGTGTCCGTCAAGGACTTGGTCGCCAGGCTGCAGTTGGACTACGGCACCGTGACGCCGCTGATCAAGCGCCTGGAAGCGAATGGTCTGCTCAAGCGGGAGCGCCGGGCCGACGACGAGCGGGTGGTCCAGGTGGCGCTCACCGAGGAGGGCCTGGCGGTGTACCAGCGCCTTTCCAGCGTTCCGCCCGCGATCGGTGAGGCCGTGGGGCTCACGCACGACGAGATCGCCACCCTTCAGACCCTCGTGCGACGGCTGACGACCAACGTCAGCCGCCACAACGCCGCAGCGACCGGGCAGCGGACGGCCTGAGCCCGAGGGCATCCCGCTTCCACTTGAAGCCGGGGTGGGGGGCATGCTCCGCTGTCGTCTCGCCGGGGCGGGGGACGGGCAGCACCTCCAGGGCGACAGGCGTGCTGCCCATGCGGCTCCCGCTGTGCACGTGCTCGGTGTGCAGGGCTTGGTCAGCGATCGGCCTGCTGGATACACCCCGAAGCGCAGGGTGAAGCTGACTTGGCTTGGTGTCCCCGTCTCGACGTGGCCGTACAGCGTGCCGTCCTGCCGTCGCCATGGCGACGACTCCCGTCATTGTCGGCGTCGCGACGGCAGCCGCGACAGCCGTGGCGTTGGCCGGCGTTCCGTCTGTGTGCGCCCGACCGGCCACCGGGCCGCTGTCAGGAAGACGTCGGCGGCGCCCACTTAGGTTCACGGGGCAACTGGTCACCTGCGACTGAGCGCCGGGTGCCGGTACCGGTGTCGCGCATTGGATTCCCGACTCGGTACGCGGCCAGGGCCGGTGGACGGTGCACGGGCGGGACCTCTGCACGAGTGACGCTCACCGGTTAGAGTGGTGACGTGCATGCCTTTCCTTGCGGGACGCTCTTTCTCGACTTCGTCGGAACGCTGCGCGCGCGCCGCGGCGAGGAACCGACGGAGATGCTGGCAGGCCCACAAGCGCTCGACGACTGGTTCGTCGAGTCGGGAATGGTGGACGCGGCTCCCGGAGCCGATCGCACCGAACTTGCCATCGCCGTGAGCCTGCGGGAGTCCCTCTACTCGGTGACGGCGTCGACCCTCACGAAGGAATCGTTGCCCGCCGACGCACTCACCGAGGTGAACCAGCGGGCGGCCGCGCTGCCCGTACAGGTGCAGCTCGGCGACGATGGCGCGCTCCGGACGGGCTCCGTCTCCCAGGGACTCGCGACCCTGGCCCGCGAGGCGGTGGAGATCCTGGGCGGAGCGGAAGCCGATCTTCTGCGCGAGTGCTCCCGCCCCGAGTGCACCCAGACCTACCTCGACCGATCGCGCGGCCGCCGACGGGAATGGTGCGCCATGGAGACGTGCGGCAACAGGGTCAAGGCCGCCGCATACCGGGCCCGTCGGCGCAACGAGAAGAGCTGACGGGGTTCATCGCCCGGCAACGAGTGGTCAGGGGCGCCGCGCGGTCACCCGCCCAGTACCGCAGACGGTGCGGATGCGCCGGTGGGCCCCGAGGGCGCGCAACTCGAACGTGAAGAAGCGCAGTTCTGACGGGCGCGGGCCACGCGCGGCTGGTCGGGGAAGCCCTCGATCTCGGCGTAGAAGCAGCTCGGGCTGGGGCCTGAGCCCATCTCCAGCCCTCGATCTTGGTGAGCTCACCCTGCCGCTCCCTCGGGCAGCACATCCAGGCCGTACTGCCGCGGCGCGGCGGGCGGGGCGAGCGATCGCGCGTCGGGCATCGCCCAGCTCGGCCACCTCGTCGGCGGCTCTCGCTGTGTCGTCGCTGACGAGCGTGCGCCAGCCGTCTTCGTGAAGCAGCTCGCGGCACTGCCCGTGCGCGTACACGTGGCTGCCTACTTGGTCCACGACGTCCAGCGATGTGCGGATACGTTCAAGAGGTCCAAGCGGGTGGCCAGGAAGGGACGTTTCCGGGGGCCCACCTCTTCTTCGGCCTGCTGGACCACGGCCTCCACCTCGTGGTCGGCCGTGATGTCCAGCAGCATGCTGGTGGGGCAACCTGGAGCCGTGCTGAGAAGTCTCTGATGGTGCGCCTGGCGTACGGTTGCGCTGGCCCGGTGACCTGCCGCCAGTGCCTCGCGGGCGAAGGAGCGCCTCAGGACGGCGCTGGCGCCGGTGATGAGGAAGGTCTTGGTCACCGGTGATTCCGTCGTGGGGGCAGCGGGCTCCGCGTGTGGACGCCGGGAGCCCGCGTCGAACCCCTCCGGAGGGGCCTCGGCCGTCAGTGGCCGGCGTTCTGGCCGCCGTCGACGTGGAGGATCTCGCCGGTGACGAAGTGGGCGTTCTCCAGGTAGACGACCGCGTCGACGATGTCGCTGACCTCGCCCATCCGGCCGACCGGATGCAGCGCCGCGAACGTGGCGTGGTGCTCCTCGCTGTGCATCGGCGTCTTGATGATGCCGAGAGACACGGCGTTGCTGCGGATGCCGCGGGTGGCGTACTCGATGGCCAGGGCCTTGGTCGCGGACTGGAGGCCGCCCTTGGTCAGCGACGCGAGAACCGAGTTGACGGAGGAGTTGGCGTGGTCGACCAGGCTGGTCGTGATCTGTACGACGTGTCCGCTGCCCTGACGGAGCATCCGCTCGACCGAGAGCTGGGTGAGGCGGAAGAAGCCGTCCAGGTTCACGCCCTTGACCGCGGCGTAGTCCTCCGAGGTGTACTCGGTGAACGGCTTGGCGATGAAGATGCCGGCGTTGTTGACCAGCGTGTCGATGCGCCCGAACCGTTCGATGGCGGCGCTCGCCACGCGCTCGGCGGTGGATGGGTCGGCGATGTCACCCTGCACCGTCACGACGTCCGCGTCCTCAGACGGCGTGATGGTTCGGGAAGTGGCGACGACGGCGTAGCCGAGCTTGCGGTAGGCGTCGAGCAGGCCGGCGCCGATGCCCTGCGACGCGCCGGTGATGACGGCGACCTTCTGGTCGGTGGTGGTCATGTGCCTTCTCCAAGGGAATCGAGTCGGTTCTTCGAATTGTCGTCTAAACTAGTCGACCGGTCGACAAATTCCGGACGCTCGATGATTTCTCTTGAACACAAGGCCTACTCACCGGTGATGGGAGCCCTGGACTACCAGGTGTGAGCCAATCGGTCGCACACATCGCGCACCCCTCTCCCCAAGGTGCGAGGCATCGTTCGTAGTCCTGCGAACCGACGGCACTGCTTGCACCCCACCCGGGTCGGTGTCTCGCCGCATTCGGGGCATATGTGCTCCTTCGCACACCCGGCACGCCTACGTTTCTTGATCTCCACCGCATAGTTGCCTGGCACGCGCCCGTGTTCCACCTGGGGGCGGACGGGCCTTGCGTCGAGGTGCCGGCGACCCACCGGCACGCCGGAATCCCCGGTGTCGCCACGTATGCAGAGACGCTCCGTGGCAACGTCCCGGCTGCCGTCGCGGCGGTCGCTCAGGCCGGCACTTCCGAAGCCTCCGGCCGCACCCGGAGTCGGTTCACAGGCCTGCCATGCAGGAGGCGGTCCCACCGGTGGCCCGGGAGTGAGCTGACCGCTCGCCGCCATGCTCGGGGCGGCTGTGTTCCGCCAGGCAGTGCCGACGTCATTCGATGCTCCTTTGACACCTCTCGACCGGTCGTCTACTTTGCATAGGCGACCGGTCGTCTACTGTCCCTGAAAATACCCACTCGATGGAGAATCTTCATGACTACCCCTGTCAAGCTCGCTATCGTCTACTACTCCTCCACCGGGACGATCACGGAGATCGCCAGGGAGCTCCATGACGCCGGTGTGAAGGCCGGTGCCGATGTCCGGCTGCTGAAGGTCGCGGAGCTGGCTCCGCAGGCGGCCATCGACTCCAACCCGGCCTGGGCGGCGAACCACGCGGCCACCGCGGGTGTTCCCGAGGCCACGCCGGCGGACATCGAGTGGGCGGACGCCGTGATCTTCGGCACGCCGACCCGCTTCGGCAACGTCTCCTCCCAGCTGAAGCAGTTCGTGGACACCCTGGGCGGCCTGTGGGCCGAGGGCAAGCTCGCCGACAAGGTCTACAGCGGCTTCGTCTCCACGGCGACGGCGCACGCGGGCCATGAGTCGACGCTGCTCGCCCTGTACAACTCGGTCCACCACTTCGGCGGCATCGTGGTCAGCCCGGGCTTCACGGACCCGGCCAAGTTCACCGACGGCAACCCCTACGGCACCTCCCACGCCGACGGCCAGGGCACCAACCCCGTCAACGACACCACCCGCACCGCCGCCCGCATCCAAGCCGAACGCGTAGTCTCGATGGCAGCGAAGCTCAAGGCGGCGGCCGAGTTCCGCGCCAGGGTGGAGTCCCCGGCCCAGGCCGAGCTCCCCGCCGAGGAGAGCCCGCAGCGCTGGTGGCAGCGCCGACGCAAGTAGTGACGGGCTCGACAATGGGGTCTATGCCCAGCGGGTCATCGTCGCGCCCGGCTCCACGGTCGTCTCCGGGCTGGAGCTGATGACGGCGCTGCGCCCGCCGACAAAGCCGCAGCGCGATGCGGAGACCGGCAACTGGACCTCGGGGCACAACCCGGGCTCGCTGGGAAGGGAGCCGATGGACCCGGCTCCGCCGGAGGCCGCCCCGGAGCACCCCGTCGTGGTTCAGTCCGGCGTAACGGCGGGTTCACGATGGCTGGCACGGGAGCGGCCGACGTGGCGCCCCGGCATACGGGCGGCCGTGATCAGCCAGGCCCGGGTCAATATGCACCGCAAGCTCGCCAACATGGCGAAAACCCGGGCCTGTTCCCGCTCGCCGTACCCTCCGACTGCCTCGTCCACCCCTCGCCCAACTCCAGCCCGCTGTACTTCATGCCCCACGCAGCGTCCGGCAGGCCCTATCCCGGCGGCTTCCGCCTCGGACCCACGCCCGGACTGGCGAAGCTGGAGGGCGTCCAGCCGATGATGTGCGGTCGATCTGCTGGAGCAGGGGCCGAACCCGGCCCGCCACATCAAAGGCGGGCGACGCCGTCCTGGGCGAGGGAGAGTACACCGTGGGGGAGATCGAGGATGCCATCGAGCGCGCCGACCGGGAAGCCTTCACCGGCGAGCCGCCCCAGACCTCGAAAGGCCAGATCGGCCACCCTATCCGTCAGTTGGGCAGCGCCAAGGCAGTCGCCAGGAGATCGGTGTCACCGCCGACTCCGTCAACCGCTACCGCCGCGGCGCCCGCAAACACGCCTGACCCGACATCGCCGCGAACATGTACGCCACGGTCCGGGCCCGATGGGACCCCGGCGTACACAAAGCCGGCAGCGCCAAGGCGCCGCCACCGGCGGCATCACCGTGGAGACCCTGCGCCCGCTTGGTCGTTCCGATGTCGTCCGTCACCGCCGCGACTTCTCTGGCCAGTGCCTCTGGCCTTGGTGGAGAGCCCGGAGGATGAGGTCGGCGCTGTTCACTCGGCCACCTCCGAGCGGCCGCGCCCGCCTCGCGTGGTGCCGACCGACTCGGTGACCATGGCGGCAGGGCCGCCCGTTGTCTCTGACGCGGCGTTGCTGCCGGCGGGAGCGGATGCAGTGGTGGTCGGCGCCGGTGCGGTACGGCCGGCTCCACGCCGCGCAATGCTGCTCCCGCGGTCTTGAACACTGGTTGCCGGACAGGCTGCTGCTCGAAGCGCGCTTCGAGGTGCTGATCCGGCTGCGGCACCGGGCCGTGCTCCGGCGTCTTGCCCGGTTCCACGAGACGGTGGCACCACATAGGGCGTCGGCCCTACGGTCACCGCGCCCGCCACCGGTTGGGCCGCTCCGGCCACGGGTGAGCGGGCCGTACCTGATGCCGCGTAATGGGCGTAGTAGCTCCCCTCGCTGGGATCACGCGTTGTCTCCGTCCCGGGAGGTACCAGGCAGCCCGCCGTCCAGCGGAAGACGCGCTGCCATCAAGAAACCTTGGCGCGTCCCATCCAAGCGCGTGCGCTCGCCGGCCATGAGGTCGGGCATCGCCATGCGTACATCGTCCATGGTGTCTCGCAGCAGTACTTCGACCTCCGGGGCCAGCATCCCGAGACCTGCCCGCAAACTATTGATTGCTGCCTCATGAGATTGCCCGAGCGCCTTGTAGGGGATTCGGGAATCTGCCATAAGAACATCTGGAAGGGGCACGGCAAGCTCTCCGCTGACCTCTGCTGCCTCGGACTGTGGGGTCTGGACACGGCCCAGGGGATCACCTCTCCGTACCATGAGGAGGCCGTTGTGCGGACCGCCATGATCGGTGCCGCCGACAAGGGCGTCGGCCTCGCCGTCGCGCACAAGCTCGGAACCGGAGGTCCAGTCACCGTCGCGCGCGGGCGCACCGACGCACCTCTCCCAGGAGGACGACGTAGCGCCGGAACTTACTCGTCCCTTTGGCGAGCTCGACAGCAAGATCCTCACCTGGCCCCGTATTTCACGGGTGGCCTATTTGGCTGGAGAGCGGGGCTGGGCAGGGTTGCCTTCTTCCGACCGTGAGCGGCGACCCGTACACCCGCACCTGCTTGCAAGAACACAAAG
This sequence comes from Streptomyces sp. NPDC089424, assembly GCF_044749345.1. Lineage (NCBI taxonomy): Bacteria > Bacillati > Actinomycetota > Actinomycetes > Kitasatosporales > Streptomycetaceae > Streptomyces > Streptomyces sp. NPDC089424. The sequence goes on along the minus strand of NZ_JBIVHU010000002.1, from coordinate 240,694 downwards.
GAACCACGATGACCGCACCAGATCACACTCGTCACCGTCCAGTCCTCCTCAGCACGTACCCGACGCCCCTCCAGCCGGCCAGTCGGCTGGCCACAGCCATCGGTCTGCGGCCAGAGGACCTCTGGATCAAACGCGACGACCTGACCGGACTCGCGGGCGGCGGAAACAAGATCCGCAAGCTTGAATGGACGGTCGGAGCGGCTCTTGCCGACGGCGCGGACACCCTGGTCACAACGGGGGCCGCGCAGAGCAACCACGCCCGTCTCACTGCCGCCGCCGGCGCACGACTCGGGCTTGACGTCGTCCTGGTCTTTCCCGGCACACCGAGTCCGTCGTGGACGGGCAACCTGGTCCTCGACAGCTTTCTGGGCGCGAGCATCTTCTGGGCAGGGGAGGTCGATGCGGACGGGCTCGCGGACGCCGCCCATAGTGTGGCCGATCGCCTGCGGAGGGCAGGGGCGAGGACCGCGTTCATCCCCTTCGGCGGGTCCAGTTCGCTGGGAGCACGCGGTTACCTCCAGTGCGCCAGGGAACTGCGTGCACAGGCGTCCGACATCCGGCACACCGTCGTGGCCCTGGGATCCGGGGGGACGATGGCCGGCCTGGTCGCCGGCTTCGGTGCCGAAGCGGTCCTGGGGGTGGACACAGGAGCGCGCTCCGGTGCCGCCGAGGCCGTGCAGGACTTCGCCGGCCCACTCATGTCACGCCCCCTGGAGGCAGCCGATCTGCGTGTCCGCGACGATCAGATCGGGGCCGGATACGCGACATACACCGATGAGGCCGCCGCCGCCCTGTCGGTCACGGCCCGCACCGAAGGCATCATCCTGGATCCCATCTACACGGGCCGGGCCATGGCCGGTCTCATCGCCGCCGTCCGTGACGGCGACATCAGGCCGGGCGAGAAGACCGTTTTCCTTCATACGGGAGGACTTCCGGGCCTCTTCGGCAACGCTGACGCCCAGGCACACGCTGCGAGGATCGCCAAGTCGCTCGACTGACCGGACATGCGGGCACCGTGGCCTGGGGGAGTGGAGCACCGTACCCAGCGAGGAAGCCGCGGCCTGGACCTCGACGGCCTCGGCGATGTACCGGCAGGCGGCGGTGGTGCCTACGCCGAAGCCGGCCGCAAGTTGGGCATAGGTGTGCCCGCACCGCAGGTGGGCCAGGCCAGCAGGGCCTGGCGGCCCGTGGTCAGCCGTCGCCAGCGGGTGCCGCGCCGGCGGCGATGGGCGCGCAGCCGTGCGGACAGGAAGGGGTCTGTCAAACGAGCGGTGTATCTGGGGTTGTTGGTTACTGACGGGCTGCTGGCAGTCGGCCGTGGAAGGTTGTGCCGAAGCCGTTCAGCGCGGTCTTCCAGCGCATGGTCCAGCGGGCCTGTCCCTTGCCGGTGGGGTCGAGGGACATGATCGCCATGTAGACGCACTTCAACGCGGCCTGCTCGCTGGGGGAGTGGCCGCGGGCCTTGAGAGCCCGTCGTATCCGCGCATTCACCGACTCAATTGCGTTGGTGGTGCAGACGATGCGTTCTACCACAGCTTCACGATCGCCGTGTACTTCCTGCCCCACGCGTCAGCAGCCCGGCAACCAGTCCTCCTGGCAGCGTCCAGTCCACCCTCGTTCCCCTGCCCGTTGTTGGTATCGGACAGGCAGGCGCGGTCTCGGGGCTGCGTCTACGTGACCGGCAACGTCTACGGCTGCGCCTGTGGTGGGCTGGCCCCAGGGGGTTTGCCTATGACGCGGTACATGCCGATCGAGTCGTGGGTGGCGGTGTCGGCGAAGCCGAACTTCTCGTAGAGAAAGCAGGCCGGGCCGTCGGCGATCAGTGAGACGTATGCGGTGGCGGGCGCCCGGCGTTCCAGTTCCTCGGTGAGTGCGGTCATGATGCGCTTGCCGAGGCCGCGGCCTTGGTGGGCGGGGTTAACGCACATGTCGACGATCTGGAAGGCGGTGCCGCCGTCCCCGATGATCCGTCCCATGCCGATGGGCTGCCCTCCGTGGCTGAGGATCACCCCGTACCACGTGTTCGGCAGGGCGAGCGTGACCGCTTCGGGGTCCTTGTCGGAGAGGCCGGCGTCGGTGCGCAGGCGGCGGAAGACCTCGACGGAGGGCACACCGACGCTCAACTCGTACGGGTCGTTCAAGCTGTCCACTTCCGATCGTGCGTTCGCTGCGGTGACGGTCTGCCGTGGGGCTCGGCTGGTGGGTCAGTGGCCGGTTTCGGCGTGGCCGCCGTGGTCGGTGAGTTGTGCTTCGAACCAGTCGTGCAGGGCGTCCACCAACGTGGGCTCGTCGGTGGTGTACGTCAGGGTGGCTCCGTCGGTCCGCTCCGTGTAGCGGACCTCGATTCGGTCGTAGCTCTCCTCCAGTGTGGCCAGTCCCGGCATGCTGTCGCCGTGGATCTGGGCGGGGTCGCCGAAGTCGCCCTGGCCGAAAGCCTTGGCCTCCTGCTTCAGGTGGGTGCGAATGAGGGCGATCTGCTTGGTGTCGTCGGGCTTATCTGCGACGACGTCCTGGATGCCGCCTGTGTCGGTCGGGGTGAAGTGGTGGGTGGTCTCTTCGAGGTCGAAGGGCATCACGGACCGGCCGCGTTCGGCGACCGCTTCCTGCCGGTCGGTCCGCCGCTCGCTGCTGTCCTTTTGGGGGCCGCCGATCCAGATGGCTGCGCTCACTGCCGCGCCCATGCAGGCCGTTGTGATGCCGGCCGTCAGCAGCCGGCGCTTTCCGATGTTCATCCTGTGCCTCCGTGAGCATTTCCGAGGGCGTGCGGTACGTCCGTTCCGTTGTGGGTGGGATCGCTGCGATGCGGTGGCGGGGGCATAGCGCAGTCCTTCGGCTTCGCCTGCGCGGCCCGCCACTTTCGGCCCTGCGGTATGTGGCCTGGGCCTACTGCTGCTTGGCGGGGATCAGCCACCAGACGATGACGGCGGAGACTGCGGCCAGGCCGGTGGCGACGAGGAACGCGTCGTCGAAGCCGGAGGCGCTCTGGGCACCGGTGTGCGCGGCGATGCCCGCGGCGGCGGCGCTGGAGACGGCCGCGGCGCCTGCGGAGGCGCCGAACTCGTGGAAGGTGCTGACGATGCCCGACGCGACCCCGGCCTCGTGGGGGGCGACACTGGCGAGTGCGGTGGCGGAGGCAACCACGAACAGGCCGCCCAGTCCCGCCGCGGCCACGCTCACTCCGGTGACCATCGCGGCCGTTCCGGACCACAGCACCGGCACGAGGAACCCGGCGGACGCCACAGCCAAAGAGAGCACCGCCAGCAGCCGGGGTCCAAGAACGCCGATCACACGGCCGGCGGCCGCGGCGGCGGCCATGGTCAGCAGCGCCACCGGCAGGAACAGCACACCGGTCGTCAGTGCCGCGTGGTCCTGAAGGTTCTGCAGGTAGAAGGAGCCGAGGAAGAAGGCCCCCACCATCAGCGCCGTCGTGACGGCGATGACGAAGGTGCCCGCCACCACCGGCCGCCGGATGAGCAGCCGCAGGTCCATCAGCGGCGCCGCCGCCCGGCGCTGCCAGAGGGCGAAGGCCCCGTAACCGGCTGCCGCAGCGAAGGCCAAGGCCACGGTGACCAGTTCGAGCCAGCCGTGGTCACCGGCACGGATCAGGGCGTAGATGAGCGCGCCGGTCGCGGCGGCGACCAAAACGGCGCCAGGTATGTCCAGGGAGCCTGTGGCCGCGCGAGGCAGGCGGGGCAGGATCCGGGCGAGTGAGACGAGGACGACCAGGCCAACGGGGACGTTGACGAAGAAGACCCAGGCCCAGCCCGGACCCGCCGTGATCAGCCCGCCCAGCAGCACACCGAGGGCGGCGCCCCCGCCGCCAAGCCCCGACCAGATGCCCAGCGCGCGGTTGCGCTCGTCGCCGTCGAACAGCCGCACCACCACCGACAGCGCAGCGGGTGAGAGCATTGCGGCGCCCGCGCCCTGGGCGGTCCGTGCGGCAAGCAGCAGTGGGGCGCCGGTGGCCAGCCCGGCGGCCAGGGAGGCGGCGGTGAACACGGCGAGCCCGGCCAGGACGACCCGCTTGGGGCCGAAGAGGTCCGCGGCCCGGCCGCCGAGCAGCATCAGGCTCCCGAACGTGAGGGCGTAGCCGCTGACCACCCAGGTCAAGGCCGCGCGGTCCAGGTCCAGTTCGGCGCCCATGTCCGGCAGGGCGATCGCGACGACGGTGATGTCGAGGATCAGCATCAGCTGGGCCAGTCCCAGCAGTCCCAGGGCCGTCCAGCGCAGTGGATGCGGCGCATCCGGCGGGCGGCTGGTGGTGGTTTCCGTGTCGCTCATGAACGCGTACCCCTCGTCTCTAAGTCGTACAGCGATGTTCACGTTATACGCCCGGGGGGTATAAGCCAAACAGTGCTGTACGACCTACCGGGGTAGAGTGGGCGCCATGGGCAGCAAGAACTCCACGACCGCCAAACGCGCCGACGCGCTGCGCAGCATCGAGGCGATCGTGCAGGCCGCCGCCGAATGCCTCGGGCGCAACCCGGAGGCGAGCCTCAGCGAGATCGCGCGGGCCGCAGGCGTGGGCCGGGTGACGCTGTATGGCCACTTCGCCTCACGGGCGGAGGTCGTCGACGCGGCGATGAGCCGCGCTCTCGACCGGGGCAACGAGGTCCTGGACACGGTCGATATGACCGGTGACCCGCGGCTCGCCCTGTCCCGGTACATCGAGGCCGGCTGGTACCTGGTGGACCGGGCACGGGCGCTGCTCACCGCCGCGCAACGGGAGCTGTCCGCTGGGCGCATCCGCGAACTGCATGCCGGGCCCGCCGCCCGTGTCGAGGCACTGGTCGCCCGCGGCCGCGCCGAGGGGGTCTTCCGTACGGACCTGCCGATCGCCTGGATGGTCAACGTCTTGCACGCGGTCATGCACAGCGCGGCGGAGGAGATCCGCGCCGGCCGACTCACCTCCGACCGCGCTGCCGACCACATCACGGCCACAGTTCTCGCCGCCTTCACACCCCCGGGCAAACCGGTACCCGAAGCCGGCGGCGCCTCGTAACGGCGCCAGAATTTGACGTCCTCCATCGTGATCAGACGGTGGTGAGCGGCGTCGCCCGCCCATCGGACAAGGATGGGACCTTGTGCACCGTCAGATGTGCGGCTCGACCGCTAGTGTCCTGAGTCGGAGATTCGTGGGCAGTAGGCGGCGACTTTGTCGAGGATGCCGTCGGCGGTCTTCGTCCAGACGAAGGGACGCGGGTGCTCGTTCCAGTCGGCGAACCAGTTGGATGAGTTCGGCCCCCTCACACCCAGCCCCACCCAGGCCATCAGTGGACCGGCCGCGGCGGCAAGCCCAAGGACGCCGACCACGATCCGCTTCCGCGCCGCCGCGCGACCTACACCCGCCCGCACGGTGTCCGCCACCTGCTCGCCGCATACAACCTGGGCAAGGACGATCTTTGCGGCCACATCAAGAAGACCAAGAACCGCTCCAAGTTCCTGGAGTTCTGCCGCTACCTGCGCTCCCTCCACCCCTTCGGCAAGCGCATCGCAATCATCTGCGACAACTATTACCCGCACCTGACCACCAACTGCTGCCGCCGCGTCGCCGACTGGGCCCATGTCAACAGCGTCAAGATCGCCTGTACCCCGACCCACAGCTCATGGCTCAACCGCATCGAGGCCCAGTTCACCGCCCTGCGCTACTTCGCCTCGACGGCACCGACCACCCCATCCGCAATCCTCAGGGCAGCATGATCCGCCGCTATGCCATCTGGCGGAACAAGAACGCCGCTGACAAGCACCCCAAAGCCCTCGTGAGTAGCGCCAACACAGCCTGACCTGCAACAACAGCGGCAACAGGCGACGTCACCACAGGTGAAGGAAGTCCCGGACATCGTCATAGCCATCAAGGGCCCGACCGTCCACATCCGACGGGTCCGCCTCCGCCCGCGCCGCCAGCGACTCCGCCAAGGCACGGGCCTTATCGCTGAGATGCCCGAAGCGTCGAGCGGTATGGCCCAGGCACAGCTCAGCCAGCCCGAGCAGCGGACTACCCGACACAGCCCGCGTCCCGACCTGCACGCACCAGTGCTCGACGAACCCCGCGTCGTCGTCGTTCAACGCGGTGCCGACCAGGACTCCCGCCGCCTCGACCTCTGCTGAGCGGTCACGCAGAGCCCGCTCCAACGTCTCGACCACCACCCCGTGAGGCAGCGCGGGAGGGTTCTCGAAGCTCAGATGAGAATGCATCCCAGGAGACTACGCGGACCGCATCCACCGGCTACCTGCCGCGAACCCGTCCGGCAGGACGGGGCAAACGGTGCTTGATGCGGCACTATTCGAGGATGCCGAGGGCGGTGTCGGGCCTGCAGTGGATGCACGGGGGCGCCCACTGGCGGGACGCGGGGCGGCACGGGCCGCTCTAGGCCGCGGCCCAGCAGTCACCCACGTGCACGGCGTCCATCCGAACACGCGCTCTAATGAAATTGTGCACCTGCGTGGACCACCTCACCGACACCAGGAACGCGTCCTGTCCTGCGTCCGCCGGCACATCGCCGATCATGGACACGATCCGGCAGATCGGGGCAGCGGTCGGGATGCGTAGCAGGGCCTCGGTGCACTACCAGTCGATGGAGCTCGAGGCGAAAGCGGCGATTGTGCGCGAGCCGGGCCGGTGGAGAGGGATCCGCCTCCTGCAAACAGTCCCGGCCGTTTCCACCTGCTGCTCGCCGCCGATGGCTGGCTGGTGCAGCACGGCTGGTGGGGGAGTGAGCAGACCGCACGTGGCACGTTCTGGCGTGGGGTCGGGAAGTACGGCAGCATGCCCGGCGCCCGCCTCACTCTCACCGACGAAGACACCGATCACGTGCTGGTCAGGTCACCTGGCCCTGGGGCCGTCTGCGACGCGTGCGTGCCAAAGCGGAAGACGTACGAGTCTGTTGGTCGACGTGGCGGAGTCTTCGGGAGCGTCTCCTGCGCTGTCGCGAATATCGGCGGGCCCCCTCGCGCGTGGGGCGCGGGTCGGGTGAATGGTGGTGGCCGCTGAGCGTTGGGCCAGGGCGTCGAGGGTGTTCGCTGGCACCGCCGTCCGCCCCGGCCGGGAGCAGTGTCCCTTCTGTGCGCTGCGGCAGCGCGGTGCTGAGGTCAGAGTTGGACGACGACGAGGGCGATGTCGTCGTCCGGGCCGTTCTGAAGTGGCGGTAGGTCGGTGAGGAGGGCGTCGGCCAGGGGTTCGGGGCTGAGATGGCCGTGGCGGGCCAGGCTCTGGGTGAGGTGGGTCAGCCCGGTGTCGATGTCCTGGTCGCGGCGTTCGATGAGGCCGTCGGTGTAGAGCACCAAGGTGGCGCCGGGCCGGTAGGCCAGGGTGGCCTGAGTTCTGGGTGCTTGGGGTGCCAATGCTCCCAGTGGCGGGTCGGCCACCTGATCCAGGACGAGCACGGTGCGTCTGTCGGCGTCGAGCAGCAGGGGTGGGGGGTGGCCGGCGCGGCTGTAGGTGATGGTGCAGGTGATTTCATCGATAAGGGTCTGCACGGCGGTGGTCGCCAGTGCGCCTTCGACGGTGACCGCGTAGTGGGCCAGGGCCTTGAGAGCTCGGGCGGGCTGACATGTGGCGTGCATGGCGGTGCTCAGGGCGCTGCGGAGCTGGCCCATGATGCCGGCGGCGCTCAGGCCGTGACCGACGACGTCCCCGACCGCGACAGAAAGCCAGTCCGGTCCGAGCTCGCAGAAGTCGTACCAGTCCCCGCACACGTGCATGGTGCTCGCAGCCGGCTGATAGCGCACCGCGACGTTACTCCGCTCCCGCGTCGTGTCGGGCAGCATGGCCTGCTGCAAGGTCACGGCGATCTCCCTCTCCCGCGCGTAAGCGCGCTGCAGCTCCTCGTTGAGCTTGCTGAGTTCCTGGGAGCGGGCCAGTAGCGAGGCCGCCATGGCTTCCTCATCGCTCAGCTTCTCGCCGTTGCGCAGCGCAGCACGGGCATGGACCAAAGTGGTGACGTCTTTGACGTGCGCAAGGATCAGAAGGACCTGACGGCCTGGACCGAGGACCGGGGCGGTGACCAGGCTCCAGTAGCGTTCCTCACGGCGCCCTGGCCGGCCGGGCACCGGAGAGTCGTACCGCTGCAGCGCCATGGTGTCGGGCTCGCGTGTGGTGAGCACTCGCTGCACCGAAGCGCGGAGTTGGTTGCCTGGGGCTTGGGGGTCTCGTGGATCCTGCGGGAACACGTCGAACACCGAGTAGCCCACCAGTTCCTGACGGGAGTGCCCGGATCTGTCGAGGAAGTCCTGGGTGGCGTCCACCATCACCAGATCCGGGGTCAGGAGCAGTCCTGGCCCCGGAAACGCGCGGAAGACCGCCGTGTAGTCCAAAGCGAACGACGGAAACTGACCACTGCCGGGTGCGCTCATTCCCCGACGTCTACCCCCTACCAGGCGAGTCTCGGCTGACCGACACCCGACCGCGGCTTCCGGAACCACTGAAAGAACGCGGCTCGCCTCGGCTTTCTGACCGTGCTCGGTCATCAGGACCATCTTCTCGGCGTGCGGCTGTGGTGGGGGGGCAGGGGGTGGCGGCGGCGAGTTGCAGTGGCCGTGGTTCGGGTAGCGGTGTGGCGTCCAGGCTGAGGCGGCAGATTTCGGCTCACCAGGAGGGGCCGTCCTCGACGTGGCGCAGCAGGACGCCTTCGCGGATCGCCCAGGGGCAGACGGTGGCTGTCGTCAGCCCGGTCACTTTCATCATCGTGTGTGCGACCACTGCGCCGGCCAGGCTCTGTTCCGCCCGCGGCTCGGAAATCCCGGGGAGCAGGGCCCGCTCCGCTGTGGGTAGCGCCGCCAGCCGGCCGACAGCCGCCTTGAGGTCGGCGCGGCGCACCTGCCGTTCGGCGAACGGTCCCTGTCGTCCCGGGGCGGCTCCGCACAATCTGCCGAGCTGCAGGAAGGCCCGCGAGGTGGCTACGGCGGTCCGGGGGCCTTCCCAGCGGATTCGTGAGCCGACGTCTCGCAACTGGTGGCGGACCTTGCGGCGCAGGGCGTGCAGCTGTTGCGGGGTGGGCGGGTCCTGGTCCGGGAGGAACTCGTGGGTCAGCCGTCCAGCTCCGAGCGGCAGGGAGGCCGTGAACACCTCAGGAGTGATCCAGCCGGCCGCCTGATCTGGGCCTCGGACGCGCTACCCGGGGCCGTGCACGATCTGACCGCGGCCCGGACCCATGGCATTCCCGCTGCCGTCGCCGCCAACGCCATCAAGTGCTGGGCCGACAAGGCGTACCAGGGCGCAGATCCAGCGGTCCGCGTCCCGTTTCGGGGCAAGAATCTGCGCGGCTGGCGCCGACGTCACAACCTCGATCACGCCAAGATCCGCGGCCTCGGCGGGCGTGCCATGGCCACCCTCAAATGCTGGCGGCTCCTGCGGAAGCTCCGCTGCAGCACCACTCGGATCACCGCCATCGTCCGCGCCGTCGTCGCCCTTGAACTCGCCGCCTGATCAAGATGGAAATAGCTCACTGTCTTCGGTTTTCGTCAGCATCTACTTCGGCTGGGTGCTCTACGACATTGCGTGGACGGGCGCAGCACTCTGCGGCCTCAACTCCTGAACCGGTCATCTGCCGTGGCACCCAAGAAGAGCAGCGGAGCCTTGAGGCGAACCCCGGCCGCGTGGGACCGGGTGTTCGGAGCCGCACGTCCTCCCGTACATGCTGATCGTCCTGGGGATACTCTTCGCAGTCGTGCGGCCCGGACGTGGGAGGAGTCGGTCACCGCCCGCGACCAGTCCAGCTGGTTCTTCGACCGCAGCTTGTTCAGCAGCAGCTGGTCCCAGACCCCGGCTTCGTTCCAGGCCGCCAGCCGGCGCCAGCAGGTCATGCCCGAGCCGAAACCGAGCTCCTGGGGCTAGCAAGTGGTACAGGGCTCTACCGGCTCGCCCGACCCTGGCCGCCAACCTCCGCAGAATCTGGGAGAAGCAGACCGAGGCGAAAAACCGCACGTCTGCCCGCGTCCGGCGAGGGTACGGGAACCTGCGCACGAAGACCGGCTCCCCAGCCGGTTCGCCGAAACCAACACGTCCCGGACTCGGACGACCTGCGGGCTCGAAGAACCGTCAGCTGGCTACCCGCCATGCAGTGGGGGAGAGTTCTCGCGACCGTCGAGGCATAACCCGCCCGGCTCATCACAAAGTTGGCGCCAAGCTCCGACGCCAAGCGTCACACCCGCCCTGGCAGTGAGATCTCCGCCGCAGTCGGACCGCATAGCGATGCGGCCTGAAATTCGGCGGCTGCGGGGACGTCGCGTGTCGGGTTCGAGTCCGTTTCCGGTCACTCGCGGGTCGCTACTCTGCAGGAAGTTCTTCCAAGGCAGGATGGCATGCGACGAATCTCGTCCGCCCGCCAAGGATTTTCGCTACGGAGTCGACCCGGAATGTATGCGCGTTTCACGTGGAGTTGGTCCACCGTCGTATCTCTTCTCGCCGTTCTCGCTCTGGTGTCGGGCTGTGCCGGAAGTCCGGAAGCCGACACGCACTCCCATTCGACACCACCACCGGCGGACCTGGCCACGGTCTCCCCGTCAGCCGCCCTCACCGCGCCGGCCACGACCGAACTGCGGGATCCCGCACAGGTGGTGAGCCGAAACGGGCTGCTCCGCACACACATCGTCGTCGAGCAGAAGAAGGTCGACCTAGCGGGCCGCCGCCTGTGGGCCCTGACCTACAACGGCCAGTACATGCCGCCGACGCTGCGCCTCAAGCCCGGCGACCGCATGGAGATCACGTTCGAGAACAAGCTCGACAAGCAGACCAATCTACATGTGCACGGAATGCACGTATCACCGGCGGGGAACTCTGACAATGTGTTCCTGGCGATCGAACCGGGAAAGACCTTCCGATATTCCTACCTTTTCCCGGAGAGCCTCGAACCCGGCACGTACTGGTATCACCCGCACCCGCACACGCAATCGGCGGCTCAGACCGCCGGTGGACTCTCCGGCATCATCGTGGTCGACGGGCTCGACAAGTATCTGCCGCCGCCCCTGCGCGGCATCACCGAACACGTCATCGCACTGAAGGACTTCCAGATCGTCCGTGACCGGATCAAGACCCAGGACCTGAAGATGGGCGCGCCGACCACGCGGACCGTCAACGGGCAGCTCAATCCTCGGATCCGGATCCGCCCCGGCGAGACACAGCTGTGGCGGATCGCCAACGTCGGAGCCAACATCTTCTACAAAGTCGCCTTGCCGGGCCAGAAGTTCTACGTCGTGGCCCAGGACGGCTATCCGGTCAACAAGGTCTACTCGGCCGACTCGATCGTCATTCCAGCGGGTGCCCGCTACGACCTGCTCGTCCAAGGCGGCCCTGAGGGCTCCCGGGAACTGCTGACGCTCCCCTACAACAGCGGAAAGGCCGGCAACCAGTTCCCGCAGGCGACCCTCGCCACCGTTGAGTCCGCCGGCGAGCCGATGACCCCCGAGCCCATGCCCACCAACTTCGGGCCCACCGACGACCTCGCCAAAGCCTCCGTCGCCGACCGTAAGACGATCACATACACCGAGAACGCGGCGGGTACCGAGTTCTTCGTCAACGGCAAGCAGTTCGACCACAACCGCGTCGACTTCCGCGTCAAGTTGAACACGGTCGAAGAGTGGACCATCCGAAACGACACCGACGAGGTGCACTCGTTCCACGTCCACACCAACGACTTCCAGGTGATGAGCATCAACGGCAAGTCGAAACCCAACTACGGGTTCCAGGACACCGTGGACATTCCGCCGCGCGGCACCATGGTGATCCGGACCCGGTTCGTGGACTATTCGGGCAGGACCGTGCTCCACTGCCACATCCTCAACCACGAGGATCTCGGCATGATGTCCGTGCTGCAGATCGAGAAGTAGGCCGTTCCGTCGGTCAGGCGGGGCTCCGGCTCCCCATCAGTGTGACGGCGAAGCCCGCCGGGGGTGCGCGGACGGAGCAGGGAGCCTCCGAACGCTTCTCCAGCCTGAGGAGGCGCTTGCCCCCAGTGGCGCACTCCCGCCGCGGGAGAGACGCGCCTCGCCCGGCGCGGGCGGCGCAGTTTCCGCAAGAGCCGCGCAAGCCTCGCACGACGGTCCTCGCGGCCACCGTCGGCGTCACCAGGGTAGCCATCTGCCATCGGCGCCACCGCGGCAATGACTACGCCAACCTCATGGACCGGTCGCGCGAGGACACCCGCCAGGCCGTCACCCGTTCCGCGTCACCACCGCCTCGTGCGCGTCAGCCGGGGCGGCAGCAGGATGCTGAGCAGATACGTGCAGCGGCTGCCCGTTGAGGCTGCCCCGTTGCCAGAAGACCATCCGGCAACCCCTCACCTGTTCGCGCCGATGTCTTGCCCGGCTTGCCACACCGCCCACAGCCGCGCGTATGTGCCATCGGCGGTGAGGAGTTCGTCATGGGTGCCGGTCTCGATGACGCGGCCGGCGTCCATGACCACGATCCGGTCGCAGGTAGCGGCTTGGGAGAGCCGGTGAGCGATCACGATGCCGGCCCGGCCGGCAAGGACCGCCTCCGAGGCGCGATCCAGCCGCTCGGCGTGGGCGGAACCGGCCTCGGCCGTGGCTTCGTCGAGGATCGCCAGTTCGGGATCGGCGAGGAGCAGGCGGGCGAGGGCTAGCTGTTGCGCCTGTGCCTCGGTGAGCGGATGTCCGCCGGTGCCGACCACCGTGTCGAGGGCATCCGCCGACAGGTCCAGTAGCTCGGCCGCGCAGGTGGTCTCGAGCGCGGCGCGGATGTCGCCGTCGGTAGCCTCGGGGGCGGCGAGCGTGAGGTTCTCCCGCAGCGTCCCGGCGAACACGTGTATCTCCTGGGTGATCACCGCAGTGCGGCTTGGACGTGTCACTGTCCCGTCGTCAGGTCGGTGAACGCCCGCGATCACAGCGGCGAGCGTGGTCTTTCCTGCCCCGGACGGGCCGACGATCGCGAGGTGCTCACCAGCCGGGATGTCGAGGCGGATGTCGTCGAGGACGAGTGGACCGTCGGCGTAGCGGAACGCGACCTCGTGGAGCCGTACGGCGGTGGCCATGTCCGTCGGCGTCGTCGACGCGTCGGCCGCGTCGTCCACCGTCGGGATCGTGACGACTCCGATCATGCGGCTCAGCGATGCGAGGGCCGACTGGAGGGTGTCGATGACGAACAGCAACTGGTTGACCGGCCCCAGCAGGCGTAGCACGAGCAGCATGGCGGTGGTGGCGCCGCCGACGGTTGAGGATCCGTGGTCGATCAGGAGGAATCCGACGACGAGCACGGCGGCCAGGCTCAGGCATTCGCCGAGGTTGAGCCGGGCGTTGAGCATGCTCTGCACGGTGCGCGCCCGCAGCGACTGCACCGCGACGCCCCAGGAGTCCGTCAGCACGGCGCGATGACGGTGCTCGGCGAGCCCGAAGCCGAGGACGGTGGCGTAGCCGCGCTGGGATTCGAGGATCTGCTGGGCACGCCCACTCATCGCCGCACGCTCGGCCCGGTACACCCCAGGCCCGGTGCGCAGGTACCACCGCATGGCGAGCGCGTAGACGGGCAGCACGACGGCCAACGCGGCCGCATAGGGCCATTCCAGCGCCGCGAGCCCGCCCAGCGACACCATGATGGTGAAGGCGGTGACGGTGAGTGCGGGGATCACCGTGGGAGCGGCATCGGCGACGGCGGTGACGTCGTCGCTGGACCGGGATATCAGGTCCCCGGTACCGGCGCGCTCGACGAGGTGCTGCGGGAGCAACATGGCGCGGCTGACGAGCCGTTCGCGCAGCGCTGCGAGGACGGTGTGGTAGATGCGGGTGGCGTGCACGATCGCCACCGCGGTGCCCGCGGCGCCGAGGACGCCCGAGAGCGCCATGACGGCCGTGACCGTCAGCACGGTGCCGAGATCCGCGGTGCCCGCCTGCACCCGGTCGACGAGGTACCCGATCGCCACCGGCGGGATCAGGTCGATGGCGGTGCTGACGATCCCGACCACGCCGACGGCGGCGAGCCGGAGCCGGTGTCCGCGGCTGAGCCGCAGAACCTCCCTGGCCGTCGCCCGGCCGCCCGCGACGGGTAGCGCGTGCCCGGTCGTATCGGTTGCCACGCTCATCCCACCGTCCTTCCGCGCAAGGGTGCGCCCTCGGGCAGGTCGACGATGCGGTCGCAGCGCCCGAGCAGTGCCGGGGACGAGGTGATCAGCAGCGTGGAGCGGCCCGCGCGGACGTCGCGCAGACGCACCGCGATCGCGTGCTCGGTGACCGGGTCCACTGCCGTGGTCGGGTCGTGCAGCACGAGCACCGGGGCATCGCTCGCCAGTGCCCGGGCGAGCGCGATCCGCTGGCGTTGGCCACCGGAGAGGCGGTTGCCGTCCTCGCCGACCGGGAGGTCGAGATCGGCGGCGAAGTCGTCGCATGCCGCAGCTCGCACCGCGACATCGACCTGCACGGGCGTGCCGGCGCCGGCGGTGAGGTTGTCGCGGATCGTTCCGCTGAACAATGTGGCCCGGTGCGGGGCGACCGTTACCCGGGAGCGGTACTCCTGCGCGGTCAGCTCCCGCGCCGGGAGTCCGTCGAGCCGCGCCTCCACCTCGCCGCCGGCCCGCGGGTCCAGCAGTGCCTGGGCGATGCGGGCGGCGGTCCGGTCGTCAGCGCGTACTCCCACGAACTCGCCGGGGTCCACCCGGATCGTCGCGCCTGGCGCGGACACCTCCACCACCGGCAGCTGCGCGACCTCTGCCTCCGTCCTGTCGTCCTGCCCGGGGCTCCCCCTTCTGCTCTCCTCGCCGTTGCCGCGCAGCACGTCGATGACGCGCGCGGACGCGGCGCGGGCTCCGGCGAGGTTGGGGATGGAGGCGCTCGCGATCGACTGGATCTGCGGCAACATCGCCTGGGTGAGGCCGACAGCGGCGATCAGCTCGCCGATGCTCAGCCGCCCGCCCACGGCGAACCAGCCCGCCAGCCCCATCACCGCGGCGACGAACGTGCCGGTGACCGCACCCGAGCCTGCGAGGAACCTTCCCAGTAGCCCCGCGTTGCGCCTGGCCCCGACGAGGGTTTCCTGGCTCGCCTGCCGGTACCTCCTGGTCGCCTCGGCTTCGGCGCGTATCCCCTTGACCACCCGGTAGCCGGCGACCAGATCCGTGGCCCGCCCGACGGTGGAGGCCAAGAGCCCCTGGTAGGCGCGGGTGTCCCGGGAGAGCCGCTCGCTGAGCACACCCATCAGCCACACCGCGACAGGCGCTCCGAGCAGCACCACAAGCCCGAGCAGCCGGTGCGTCGCCAGCAGCGACACGGCGATGAAGCCGATGGCCGCGATCCTCGCGACCGGCAGGATCACGAGGAGCACCCCGTTGGCCAGGCGGGCGACGTCGCTGGTCAGCACCGAGACGACGCTGCCGTCCGGAGGCCGGGCGGCACCGTCGACCGGATGCAGCACGGCGGTCGAGAGGGTGCTCCGCAGGCGGTGCTGCACCAGCTGCACCGCATACGAGGTCAGCCGGTTCGACACCTTCGCCGCCATCGTCAACGCCACGTACAGGGTCATCAGCACGCCGAGCCACAGCACCAGTTGCCCCGCGTTCCCGGTCGCCAGCGCCCGGTCGATGGCCACACCCATCACCACAGGGACCGCCGACTCGCCCACCTGCCAGACGACCGCGAGCAGCATCGCCGGAACGGTGACCCGCTTCACGGAGAAGATCACACGCAGCAGGAACCGACCTGGTGTGATGCCCGCCCCGGCCTCGTACGCAGGAGCCTCGCGCGGTTGGGGAGGTGCCTGCAGCAGCACGGGCAGACGGCGGGTCAGAGGTCCTCGTCCCAGTCCCGCGGTGTCGGTGCCCGGGATCTGTGCGGTGTCGGCGTCCGGGACCTGTGCGGAGTTGCTCACGCCTGGCTCCCGTCCCCGCTCCTGAGCGGGAAGCACCAGAGCAGGGCGTCGGCGAAGAGTCCTCGCCACCATGCGTAGTCGTGTCCACCGGCGAACTCCCTGTAGAGGGTGTCGTAGCCCTTCGCGGTGAGCACGTGGTCAAGCCAGCGACTGTGGGTGTTCGAGCCCTCCAGCTCACCGACGTCGTGAAAGACGCGCAGTGGCGCCGTTTCCGCGGCGAGGCAGTCGGCGATCAGTGTCGGTACGGGGGTGCGGCGCAGCAACTCACCTGCCTCGGTGCCCCACATGAGGTCGGGGTGGTACCCGCACGACGGGGACTGGAGGATGGCGTTGCCGAACACCGTCGGGTGATGGAGCGCTGTCCAGCCGGCGCACAGACCGCCGAAGCTCTCACCGGCCAGCGCGACGTCACCGGCGTCCCGCGAGAGCGGATACCTGTGGTGGAGCCACGGAAGCAGTTCTTCGACCAGCATCCGGGAGAACGCAGGGTCGCAGCGCAGTTCTTCGGCGCGCCGCAGCGCAGGCTGCTCGACGAGAACCACCACGCAGGGCCGGATGAGTCCCGCCCGGACCAAGGCGTCACGCACGCTCGGGGCGCTGTGGTCCGGCGTCCCGTCCAGGTGGATCACGAAGGGCAGTGCGCTCTCGTCGGGGAACTCTCCCGGGGGCATCGAGACCCAGATGCGGCGTTCGTCTCCCAGGAGCTCGCTCGCCAGCACGGCAGGTTCCACTGCCGGGGCCGGCCGCGCCTCGGCCTGATCAAGCCAGGGCAACGGCAGTGCGTCGGGCAGCGCGGCCACCGAGGCCCCGGAGAACCGTTCCACCGAGCACTGCGAGAACCTCGGCGGCGGGTTGAACGGATCCGCGACCTGTGCGCGCTCGCCTGCCGGCCCACGTCGTACGAATACGTACGAGAAGCGCAGGTCGGAACGCATCCGGAGCGTGAGCACGCGAAACGGCGTCCCCGCCACCGGGGCGAACTCCGCGTCGATCGGGTTGAAGGCGATTCTGGGGCCGATCACCACCGAGAGGGCGACTGTCGTGTCGTCTCCGGGCTCGTCGACGAAGGTCACCTCCACCTCGTCCGCACAGACCCGCTCGACAAGCGGTGTGCCCGTCTCCTGGAGATGGCGCCGGAACCTCTCCGGGCTCCACTCACCGGTCGACAGCTTCTCGACAGACGGATCGACAGACGGATCAGACATGTATCGCGCTCTCTGCATCGGTGGTGTCAGCGGGCCTGCAGTCAGCGGACCTGTGCTGGGTTCGTTCGCGGCCGAGCGGCACCACCTGGGGGCTGCCGGCCACCGGATCGCGCACCACCAGGCAGCGCAGACCGAACACCTCCTCGACCAGCTCGGCGGTGACGACCTCGTCCGGAGTGCCCTCGGCGACCACGGCGCCGTCCTTCATGGCGATCAGGTGGGTGCCGTAGCGGGCGGCGTGGTTCAGGTCGTGCAGTACGGCGACCAGGGTGTGGCCGGCGTGGTGCAGGTCGGTGAACAGCTCAAGGAGCTCGATCTGATGGGTGATGTCGAGGAACGTGGTCGGTTCGTCGAGCAGCAGGATGTCGGTGTGCTGCGCGAGCGCCATCGCCACCCACACGCGCTGGCGCTGCCCGCCCGACAGCTCGTCCACCAGGCGCCCGGACAGGTCGGTGACCGAGGTCTGGCGCATCGCCCTGAGCACGGCCCGCTCGTCGTCCTCGGTCCACTGCCGGATGAATCCTTGGTGGGGGTACCGTCCTCGGGCCACCAGGTCGGCGACGGTCATCCCGTCCGGGGCCGTCGAGGTCTGCGGCAGCAGTCCGACCCGCCGCGCCACCTCTTTGGTCTTGTACGAGTTGATGCCGGCACCGTCCAGGACGACCTGCCCGGCCGACGGCTTCAGCAGTCGGGACAGGCCGCGCAGCAGGGTGGACTTGCCGCACGCGTTCGGGCCGACGATGACGGTGAACGACTCGTCGGGGATCTCCACCGAGAGACGCTCGGAGATGATCCGCTGCTCGTAGCCGATCGTCGCCGACTCCACGCGCAGGCGCGCGGGGCCGGTGGGGACTGTGCTGACAGGCGTCTGCGCGCTCACAGGCGTCTCCTTGCTTCGGTGAACAGCAGGTATCCCAGGTAGCCGCCGCCGAGCACGACGGTGATGAGGCCGACCGGCAGCGGGGTGGGGGCGATGTGCTGGGCGAGGTAGTCCGACGCCAGGCACAGCAGCGCCCCGACGAAAGCGGCGGGAGCGAGGGTGATGCCGGCGGTGCGGGCGAGCCGGCGTGCGATCTGCGGGGCGACCAGGGAGATGAACGCGATCGGCCCCGACACGGACGTGACCGTCGCCGTCAGCGCCACACCCACCAGGATCAGGCCGAGGCGCGCGGCCGAGACCCGTACTCCTTGTGCGGCGGCTACGTCGTCACCCAGCTGCAGCTGCCGCAGCGGCTGGCTCAACATCCCGGCAAGCAGCAGGAGTACGGTGATGCAGGCGCCGCCGATGACGACCTGGTTCCAGGACACGCCGTTGAGCGACCCAGCACCCCACGCGGCCGCGGACATCGCCTGGTCCAGGTCGGCCTTGAGGATCAGCCAGGTGTTGAGCGACTCGAGCATCGCCGAGACTCCGATGCCGACGACGATCAGCCGGAACCCCTGCACCCCTCGCCGGTAGGCGAGCACGTACACGCCCACGGCGGTGGCCATCCCGCCCAGCAGCGCCCCGCCGACCAGCTGCGTGTAGGTGCCGTTGACGACCAGGATCACGACCAGTGCGCCGGTGTAGGAGCCCTGGGAGAGCCCGATGATGCCGGGGTCGGCGAGAGGGTTGCGCAACAGTGATTGGAAAACGGCCCCGCTCACCCCCAGAGCCGCGCCGAACACCAGCGCCGCGGCGACCCGGGGCAGCCGCCACTCGACCACGATCTCGCGGACGAAGCCGGTCTCCTGGCCGGTCAGCGCGGAGAGCACCTGCCCGGGACTCAGCGAGTACGAGCCGGTCATCAGCCCGAGCACCGCCGTACCGGCGACCACGACCGCGAGCACCGTACAGACGACGACCGAGCGCCACTGGAGCCGGACCGCGATCCGCCCGCGCCGCAGCACCAGCACCCGCCGCCCGAAGTCCACCCGCGCAATGTGTGTGTTCACAGTCCGCTCGCCTTCTTCCGCCGCACCACCGCGACGAGGACGGGAGCGCCGACGAACGCGGTGACGATGCCCACGGGGATCTCGCCGGGTCTCATCACGATGCGGCCGAGGATGTCGGAGACCAGCAGCAGGCTCGGCGCCAGGAGGACGCAGTAGGCGAAGATCCAGCGTTGGTCCGGGCCGACGATCCAGCGGGCCATGTGCGGCACCATGAGTCCGACGAATCCGATGGGTCCGGCGATCGCGGTGGCACCACCTGCGAGGAGGGTGAGGGCGATCACCGCGAGCACACGGGTGCGTGCCAGCCGGACCCCCTGGGCGACCGCCAACTCGTCACCCAGTGCCAGAGCGTTGAGCGGGCCCGACACCGCGAAGGAGAGAACGAGCGCCACCGCGAAGAACGGCAGGATCGGCCATACGACGTCGAGCGGGCGACCCGCGATCGACCCGGCGTTCCAGTTCCGCATCGCGTCGAAGGCGTCCGGGTCGGTCAACTGGAGGGCTTCCCTGGCGCCGCCGAGCACGGCGCCGACGCAGACCCCGGCGAGCACCATGACCACCGGCGAGGAACCCTTCCGGGTCGACCCGAGAGCAAGCACCAGGAGCGTGACGATCAGCGCCCCCGCGAACGCGAACCACATGTAGCCCTGGGCTTCACGTACGCCCAGCACTCCCACCGCAACCGTCACCGCGAACGATGCACCGGCGTGCACGCCGAGGATGCCCGGATCGGCCAGGGGATTGCGGGTGAGCGCCTGGATGAGCGCGCCCGACAGGCCGAGTGCGACGCCGACGACCAGACCCACGATCGTGCGCGGCAGCCGGAAGTCACGAATCGCGAACTGGTCAGGTCGGGAGGGCGGGTTGAAGAGCGCGTCCCAGATCACCGGGACCGGTATCGTTTTGGAGCCGACCATCACGCTGAGCATCATCAGCACGATCAACACGGTGAGGGCTGCGACCAGTCCGATGACCCGGCGGCGTCGATACGAGACCGGCGGCTGCCGCTCCTCTGCGAGAGCCGACGTTTGCGTTGTGTCCACGAGCTTCATCCGGCCTCGGGCAACCTTCCGGGCTTCTCCTTGAGCGACTCCATCGCCGTGCTCTTCTTTTCCTTCGTTGATGAGGGTCAGTTGGCGTCGTCGTGCGCGAGCGTCGCCAGGGCACGGTCGAGCGAGTCCAGGTACTGCAGGACGGGCCCGTAGGAGTTGTTGCCGGGGCAGAAGACTCCCAGCGCGCGACCGGAGTTCACGGCGGGCAGCGCCTTCCAGGAGTTGGTCTTGGTCACCGGAACGAAGGGCTCGGTCGGGCGGCCTTCGGCGTCGACGGGGTAGGTGATCACGTCGTACTTGGACAGCTCACCGATCTGCTCGAACGGCAGGGACTCGTAGGCCAGGGGGTCCTTGCCCTCGGCCGCCTCGGGCAGGTCGAAGCCGAGGTCGTCCCGGGCGATCTCGGAGCATCCGATGTCCGCGACGTAGAACGTTCCCGGATCGCTCCAGTCTCCGCGGGAGACGTCGACGAACGAGGTGTCGTCGATGGTCTTGCGGTAGGTCTTCTGGATCTTGGCGACCTTCTCCTTGAACTGCTCCGTCTGCCGGCTGAGCGCGTCCGTGACGTTGCCGGCCTCCGCTATCTCGCCGGCGAATGTCTTCCACTCGGTGTCGAGCCCCCAGAGCACGGTCGGGGCGATGGACTCGAGTCGCTTGCCGACCTTGTCCCAGTCGTTCGAGTGGAACTGGACCAGGATGAGGTCCGGCTCGAGGCCGGCGAGCTTCTCGAGGTCGACCTCACCGCCGTTGCTGCCGACGACCTCGGCTGCCTCGTACGCGGCCTTCTGTTCTGCGGGCAGCACGTCGAGTTCGGAGTCGGACACCTCGGTGACGCCCACCGGCTTGCCGCCCAGGTCGATGAAGGGGAGGTTCGTGTTGCCGATCGTGACGATCCGCCGGGGGGCGGCGGGAATCTCGACGGTGCCGTTCTCGGCCTTGACTCTACGGGTCTCGGCGGCCTTGTCGCCGGTGTCCTCGCCTTCACTGCCGCAGGCGGTGAGGACGAGCGACGCGCTCATCAGTGCGGCGGCAAGGGCCGTGCCGCGCCTGGCTACGGGGGTGCTGCTCATGATGTTTTTCTCTCTCTTCTTGCCCGGGTGGAGGGGTTTTCCCGGGTGGAGGGGATCAGTCAGCGGTGGAGGGGATCAGTCGGCGGTGCAGCGGACGAGTTCGTGGACGGTGACGCCCAGGCCGACGGTCCGCGCGGACCTGCGCGTGAGGCCGGCCCGGGCGATGACGGCGTCCAGCTCCGCCGCTGTGCGAAGGCCGGAGCCGTGGCAGACCAGGCCGATCAGGTCTGCTTCGCCGTCGTGCTCGTCGAGGCCGTCGGTGTCGAAGACCTCCTCGATCAGCAGCACTCGTCCGCCGGGGGTGAGGTTCTCGGCTGCCCGGCGCAGTGCGTGAGCGGCGTCGGCGTCGGGCAGGGTCTTGAAGGCGCGGCTGATGAGCACGGCGTCGGCTGCCGGGCCGGGCTCGAAGACGGACTGCTCAAGCACGCAGACCCGCGTGCGCTGCCGCTCGTCGGGAATCGTGGCGGGCAGGTCGCGGCGCAGCCAGTCGGCCTGGGCAGGCAGCGCGCAGATCGTCACGCGCAAGCTCTCGTGGGCCGCGACGTACTCACGGGCGTGAGCACCGGCACCACCGGAGTGGATCACCAGGTGCCTGACTCCGGCGAGCAGGTCGGACGTGGCGATCGGTCCCGCGAGCGCGGGCTGGAACTTCGCGAGGCGCTCCAAGTGGCGGTCCTCGTAGCCCTGCTCGGCTCGCACATCGGCGAAGGTCTGCCCGGTGACCGAGGCGTAGGCGGGTCGGCCGGTGCGGACCGACTCCGTGAGTCCGTGGATGCCGAGCAGCTCGCGACCGACCACTCCGTCGGAGTGGAGCCTGTCGGCGATGAAGTCGAGGGTGAGGACATCACCGACCGGTGTCAGCGCATAGTGACGCGGTTCGGTCTCGGTCACCACGTCCAGGGTGTGCAGGTAACGCAGCAGCTTGCCCAGGGCGCGCTCGTCGGCGCCGGCCTTGGCTGCCAGCTCTGTCACGCCGGTCACGCCGCGGGAGATGAGGTCGGGAAGACCCAGATCGACGGCGGTGCGGATCGCGATCGGCGCGACGAGTTCGGTCAGGTCATGGAGCTTCTGGAACGGCGTGACCGTCCTCTCCGGGTCGGGTATCGCCCCGTCGCTGTCCAGGGCGACGACCGAGGAGCGACGCCAGTAGCCGGCGAAGTCGATGTCCTCCTTGGGCACGCCACGTTCCTCGACCAGGTGCCGGCGTATGTCCCGGACCGCCGTGTGTTCGCCGGCCAGCCAGGCGAACGCCTGGCCCGGCCACCATTGCGCATCGCGGACGGCCGCGGTGAGCGGCGAGGCGGTACCGGCCGTCGTCGTTGCGGGGCGGACCAGCCACGTCACGTCCACCCCGGGCAGCTCACGCAGCTCCTGGCGGTGGGCGTCCTCGGCGATCTCGATGAAGACCTGCGCCCGGGAGTCGTACGGGAGCTCGTCGAGCAGGCGGCCGATCGCGGGGAGTGCGGTGTCGTCGCCTGCCACGAGCCACCAGTCGGCGCCGACCGGCCATGCTTTCGACGTGCTCGGGCCGCTGAGGTGGATCCGGTCGCCCGGCCGGGTGCGGTAGGCCCACGTCGTTCCCGCGCCCACCCCGTGCTTGACGAAGTCCACGTCCAGCTCGCCCGTCTCGGGGTCCCACCGTCGGACCGTGTAGGTCCGCGACAGCGGTCGAGGATCTTTGGGCATGGTCAGCTTGGCCTCACCCTGGACCGGGAGCACCGGATCGCTCTGACCGGGGTACGGGAAGTAGAGCCCGAGGTCGTCGTCGAACCCCTCGGACTCGAAGGCCGGCCGCGCGAAGCCGGCCGCGGTGGTGAAAGCGCGCAGCTGATCGCCGCTCAGCGTGACGCGCCGCATTCCCGGGGTGAGGTCGGCAGTCCGGACCACCTCGACCTCACGCAGGGTCGGCGGGTGCACGGTGAGCCGGCGCGAGGTCTTGGGCATGCGGGAAACCGGACTTTCTCATCGTTCGAGGCACGGGCTTCGAGGGCAGGAGCTGCGCGCCGGTATCAGGGGGGCGCAGAGGTAAGGTTAGGGCAACCTTACTTCGAATAGCGTGCGCAGACTGCCGTACGGTTAGGACATGGTCCTGCCCTCCTCGTTCGCCGCAGGTTCCAGCTGCCCTCCGCCGATTCCGGGGTCGCGCTGGAATACGGCGGACGCGCCCGTTCGACCGCTGCTGCTGTGGGTGCGCACCGGCACCGCACATGTACGCCTGGACGGCGGGCCGGTGCTCCATCTCAGGGCCGGCGAAGGCGCCTGGATTCCCGCGGACGGCCGGGCGGAGCGGGCGATCACCACTGAGCCGGGCACGGTCGCCTTCCCGCTGTCTCCCCCGGCCGGTGTCGGCTCTCGGGGGTTGTCGGAACTGACGCGGTTCGAGGTTCCCAGCGGCTGGCAGGACTGGTTGATCCAGCTCTTCAACATGCAGGTCACTCCGTTCAGCGGCCGCGGGTACTCCCTGGAGGCGATCGAAGAGCTTCTCAGTCGCCCCGGCTCGCGCCCGCCGGCGCCCGCAGTGGTCGGGCGAGAGGCAAGCCAGGAGGGGTTCGCCTCGCCGGCGATGCCGCGAGCCCGCGGCGCCAGAGCGGTCGCTGAGGAACTGATGCGCGACCCCGGGCTCGACCTCACCGTCGAGCGATGGGCAGCGCGGGTGCTCTGCAGCGCGCGGACCCTACGCCGTGACTTCCTCGCCGACACCGGGCTCACGTTCGAGCGGTGGCGGCTGCTCTGCCGGCTCGGTGCCGCCGTGGAGTTCCTCGCCGCCCATTACGACGTGGACCAAGTGGCCGCTCTGGTGGGCTTCGCCAGCCGCAACGGCCTCACGCGGGCCTTCAAGGCACAATTCGGACTCACCCCCCACGAGTTCGGACGGGAACTGTCCGTCCGGCCTGGCGCCGGTGGGCTGACGCAACGGGCGGCGGCGGCACGGCAGACCGACCACCTGATCCGGATGATGCGCGAGACGGACACTCCCGCCGCGCCTGAGACCCTGCCCGCGGCCAGCACGCCGTCACATACCAACGACATTCACGTCCTCAGCTGGATGTACCGAGGCAGCGGGTACCTGGACATCGGCGACCAGCGCTACGAGCGGGAGCGGGGCGTGGCGACCTGGATCCCGGCGGACCTGGAGCATGTCACCGGCCTCCGCGAGAACTCCGTCTCCCTGCCGCTGGGCAACGCCAGTACCGCCGACCTCCACCTGACCGCGCCGCTGCAGGTGCGATTCTCGCCCGCGTGGAACGACTACTTGATGTTCTGCTCGATCAGCGCCCGGTCCCCTCTGCGTCCCCACGCTCACAACCCCCTCCACATCCTCGACCTGTTCACGGAACAGATCGCCGTACAGCGAGCGCTGTCGGTGCCGATGCCGACCGATCCGCGCGCGCGTGCCGTCGCGATGGAGTACCTGCGCCGTATCCGCGAGCCTGGCAGTACGCATGATGTCGATGTCCGTGCCGAGATCCACCGCGCCTTCCGCGACGAGACCGGTATGACACTCAGCCGCTGGCGCTACGCCGCCCGCATGCGCATCGCCCGCGACCTGCTCGCCGGGGGCGCCCCGCCCAGCGCCGTCGCGCGCCGGATCGGATACGCCCACCTCCCCACGTTCAGCGCCGCCTTCTCCCGCTTCCACGGGCTCTCCGCACGCGAGTATCAGGAACGCGAGGTGGCCAACAGCCGCTGACAGGATGCCGGCTCCGCTCGAAGTCGGCGGAGCGCACCATGCGGTAGGTGACGGGGCGGGCTCCACCGTGACCGGCCGGCCGTCGGTGCCGTACACACCCGCAGCCGGGGCCAGGACGCGCCGACCACCTCTTCGGGGCCGTCGGTGCCCGCCTCCCAGTAGCCCCAGGTCCGCAGCGGCCGTCCGGCGGCTCGAGTGAGACTGAAGAAGCCCCCGGCGTTGCTGGGGGCGGAGAGTCGGTGACGTGGTGCAGGGCGTGGCGTCTCTGGCCTTTGGGTGGGGGAGCGGTACGTAGATGTGCGCTCGGTGACGGTGGAGTCGTCTGCCGGCGGTTTTCGGGGTGTGGGAGGCGCGTGTGATCGGATGCCGCGCAACATTGGCACGCGGACCCACACCCGGTACTCCGCCGCCTCCACCCTGCCGCCGTCAAGGTCTCGGTACGACGGCAGCCCTACCAGGTACAGCCAGCCCGTCTCGGTCTGCCACCGCTCCATATCCGCGACAGCCTCATGTGCCGATGGACCGAGCATGGATCCGCGGGCGGCAACGGTGCGGGGGTGAGGCATGGAGAACTCGCATGGGAAGGGCGGGCGCCGGGGAACGCGTGTTCCGCTCCTCGGCGACCGCTCTGGGACGCCGGGCCTAGCGTTGACCGGCCTTGGTTCCGTGGTTTGCCTTCTTCTTGCGGCGGGTCCTCTTCTTGCGGGCTCGTTTCGACATTGCGGTCAACTCCCGTGTTGTGCGGTGTGCTTCAGGTGGTGCTGCGGCCGACCAAGAGGTCGGCGAGTTTGTTGAGGCGTTTGACCGTGCGGTCCTCGGTGGCGGCCGGTGCGGGGGCGACACGTTCGTCGCGGTCGTAGTAGGCGCCGTTGACGATCTCGACGGCCGGGTCGCACAGCCGGACGACGTGTGCGGCGCCCTCGGCGGGCGTGGTGCCTTCGTGGGCATACAAGGGGAGCAGCGCGGTGTCGCAGGCGCCGGGATGCACGGAGACCGCGGTGACACGGGGGTCGGCCGTGAACACCGTCAGGGCCAGTTGGGACTGGGCGTAGGCAGCGAGCCGGGAGTAGCGACGGGCGCGGTTGGGGTCGGCCCACTGAATCGAAGCCGTGCGGTGCAGAGCCGATGACACGTTGACGACGCGGCCCCCCGGCTCGGTGGTGAGCGCCGGCTCGAGCAGGCAGGTCAGCAGGTAGTGGGCGAGGAAATTGACCTGGAAGGCGATCTCGTTGCCGTCGGCGGTGACGGTGTGCCGTTCCGGGGCGGCCATGGCCGCATTGTTGACGACGACGTCCAGGTGGGGGTGCTCGGCGACCACCTTGTGCGCGAGGGTCTCGACTTCGTCGAGGCGGGTGAAGTCGGCGGCGTATGTGCACAGGCGGTCCGCGTCGATGCCCGCCGTTGCGACGAGGGCGTCGGCGGCCGCGCGGGACTCCTCGGCGGTACGGCCGTGCAGCAGCACGGTCGCGCCGCGCTCGGCGAGTCGGCGCGCGGTCTCGTAGCCGATGCCGGTGGTGGCGCCGGTCACCATGACGGTGCGGTCGGAGAAGGAGGACAGGCTTGAGTCGGACATGATCCAATCCGGGGTTGCGGGCACGCCGGCACGGCCCGGCTAGGGGCGGCGGACGTGCGGAGGGCAAGGAAGCATGAGGGGCGCCGGAGTTGATCACGGCGCCCCTCATGTATCAGGAAGCGGAGTCGGCGGACACGCGTCGGCGGGACGCAGGGCGCTTCCTGTCAGCGCGGCTCAGGACACGACGGCCGAGTGGGACTCGGCGGTCGGTCCAAGAGAAGCCAGGCGCTGTTCACGAAGTCCATGGAAGCCCTGCCGTACGCCCCGGGCAAGCCGGGATCCCGTCCTATGACGGAGCTCTGACATGTTCATACGGGTTTTTGACGGGCGAGCCATTCAGAGCGACGCGGCCCGGCAGTTCGTCTGCGGAGGGCGGGACGTGGTGCCCTCCGGCGAACGTCAGACGTCCCGCTGCCAAGTAGGCGCGAGAAGCGCACTCTTGCTTCCCAGAGCCGCACCTTACGAGCCGGCAATCTGGCGCGTCGGAGAACTGCTCCGTCGAGTTGCTGTTCCCGGTCAGCTCGTTTTGACCACGGGGAGTCAGCTGGGCGGGGGAGAGCTGGTGCGTCGGGAGACGAGGGTGGGGGAGAACTTGATCTGGGCGGTGGGGCGGGTTCGGTCGCGGATGCGGGCGATGAGGAGTTGGGCGGAGTTTGCGCCGATCAGACGGCCTGCCTGGTCCACGCTGGTGAGAGAGATGGGCCCGAGGGCGGCGAAGGTGGTGTTGTCGTAACCGGTGATGGAGATGTCGCCGGGAACTTGGAGGCCGGCCTCGGATACGGCTTGCAGGACTCCCATGGCAACGATGTCCGCGCCGGCGAAGATGGCGGTGGGCCGGGGGTCTCGCGCGAGTAGTTGCTGCGCGCCGAGGTATCCGCCTTCCTGGGTGTAAGTGGTGGAGACGACCGCGATCTCCTCTTCCAGCCCGCGGGCTCGCATTGCCCGTCGGTAGCCGTCGGCGCGGATGGCGTTGGGCATCTCGGCAAGGCGGCTGGGGTCGGTCTCGGCGTGCTCGATGTGGGCGATGCGGCGATGCCCGAGATCGGCGAGGTGGTCGACGATGAGGGCTGCGCCGGCCAGGTCGTCGTCGGAGACCGTGTCGTACGCGGCGGATTGGCCGTGCCGGCCGACGACGACTGTGGGTACGACGCCGGCGACGCTTTCGAGATGGGACCGCGGTGATATGGGGGCAACGAGGATCAAGCCGTCCATCCCGCGGTCGATCATGGCGTCGGTGACCTTGGCTTCCGCCTCCTCGCCGTTACGCCCCGGCGCCATGAGGACCCGGTAGTCGGTGTCCCACAGGGCGTCGGTGATGCCGTCGAGGATGTCGGGGAAGAAAGGGTTGCGGATGTCGGGCAGCATCACGCCGACTGTGTACGTCTGGCCCCGCATGCCTCGTGCCCCGGCGAAGGGGCGGTATCCCAGTTCGTCTATGGCTTGACGGACCTTCGCGCGCATCTCAGGGCTCGTCCCGTAGGCGTTGCGCAGCACTTTGGACACTGCCGTGGTGGACACCTGAGCATGCCGTGCGACGTCGACGATGGTGACGCGCTTGGGCTGCGCGGGCGGTTCCATCGGGCTCCCTCCAGGACTCACGTAGGAAACGTTCCCCACCGGGCGGACAGCCCTGCGTGGCCATCTCGTCGACGAACCGTACCGTCCAGCAGTCTCTTTCGGCAGCTCACGGCAGGACGGGCCCGACTGCGGCGTAGGGAGCGCCAGTTGATCGTGTGCGACATCTTGACGTCTCGTGGACCCCTCCCTAGGGTCTGTCGCACGTTTTGGGGAACGTTACCCACGAAATTGAAACGTTTTAAGAACGGGGCGTCACCAGTGCCTACAGCCTCCCGCGATCAGCTGTCGCGGCCGACCACCGTCGCCCCCAGACCCCCCATGGGCAAACGGCCCTCCCCGCGCCGGACCACCTCCCCATGGTGGTTCGCCGCACCGGCGATGGCGCTGTTCGCCTTCGTCGTCCTGGTGCCCAGCGCCCGCGGGGTGTACTACGCCTTCACCGACTGGGACGGCCTCGACCCGGACTTCTCCTTCGTCGGCCTCGACAACTTCACGGGCATACTGGACGACCCGAACGCGGTGCAAGCCATCTGGCACACCCTGTTGATCGCGGTGTCGGTCACCATCATCCAGAACCTGTTCGGGCTCCTGCTGGCACTCGGGGTCAACAGCCTCATCAAGACCCGCAACCTGCTGAGGGTCCTGCTCTTCGCCCCGGCCGTGATCACCCCGATCGTGACCGCCTACCTCTGGCGCAACCTGCTCGGCCCGAGCGGCGCAGTCAACAGCCTCCTCGGCGCGGTCGGCCTGGACTCCTTGCAGCAGAACTGGCTCGGCGACCCACAACTGGCCCTCTGGTCGATCGTGGGCGTCATCGTGTGGCAGTTCGGCGGCTACTCCATGGTCATCTTCCTGGCGGGACTGCAGTCTGTGCCACAGGAGATCCATGAAGCAGCCGACATCGACGGAGCCGGCCCCGTCCGCCGGTTCTGGTCCATCACCTGCCCCCTGCTGGCCCCCGCCTTCACGATCAATCTGATGCTGTCGGTCATCGGCGGGATCAAACTCTTCGACCAGGTCCACGCCCTGACCGGGGGAGGCCCCGGCCACGCCACCGACACCCTGTCCACACTGATCTACAAGGACGCCTTCACCCTGGGCGAGTTCGGATACAGCATCGCTCTGGCAGTCGTCCTCACGATCATCGTGGCGGTTGCCTCCACCGGGCAGTACCTCGTCCTGGCCCGCGGAGAGAGAGCCGCCTCATGACCCGCTACCGCAAGCGCACCTTCGCACTCGAACTGGCCATGATCGCCGTCGCCTTGGTGGTCGCCTTCCCCGTCTACGTGCTGGTCAACCTGGCCGTGCGGCCCGTGGCGGACACCTCCTCGCCGATCCGGCCGACAACCTCGCCCACCTTCGACAACTTTTCCCAAGCCTGGCAGCAAGGCGGCCTGGGCGGCGCACTGTTCAACAGCGTCCTGGTCACCGCCGGAAGCGTGCTCATCATCCTGACGGTGTCCTCGTTCGCCGCCTACCCGCTGGCCCGCTCGACCGCACGATGGTCACGCGGACTGTTCCTGCTGATCATGCTCGGACTGATACTGCCCTTTCAACTGGCCGCGCTGCCGCTCTACCAGACGATGCGCGACCTCGGCCTGCTGGGCACCCCCTGGGCACTGATCCTGTTCTACTCGGGCCTGCAAGTTCCCTTCACCACCTTCCTCTACACCGGATTCCTGCGCGCCCTGCCCCGCGACTTCGAAGACGCGGCCCTCATCGACGGCTGCACGCCGGCACAGAGCTTCCGCCACGTGGTGCTGCCCATGCTCAAACCGATCACCCTGACCGCGCTCGTCCTCAATGTCGTCGCGGTATGGAACGACTTCTTCACCCCGCTGCTGTATCTCAGCGGCAGCACCCAGCAGACCATGCCAGTGGCGATCGCCGGATTCTTCGGCCAGTACGTCACCGACTGGAACCTCGTCTTCGCCGCCCTGGCGATCAGCATCGTGCCGATCCTGGCCGTCTACTTCGCGCTGCAGCGCAGCATCATCAGCGGCTTCGCCGGAGGGCTGAAGGGATGACCGACGCCATGAACCCGTCGCTCCTCACTCCCTACGCACTGCAGACGGAGCAGCGCGACGCACCCCTTGGGGTAGGGGAGCGGCACCCGAGGCTCTCCTGGAAACTCCGCTGTCGGCGCCGCGGCGCAGCCCAGAGCGCCTACCGCATCACCGTCGCCGCACACCCCACCGACCTCGACACCCAAGGCTGCCTGCTCTGGGACAGCGGTCGCCGTGCATCGCCCGGCACCCTGCTCATCGTCTTGGACGGACCGGCCCAGGCATCGGCCACTCGCTACCACTGGCGAGTCGAGGCCTGGGACGAGAACGGCGCCCGCGGGGGCACCGCCCGGTCCTGGTTCGAAACCGGCCTGCTGGACCGCGCGGACTGGCTGGGCGTGTGGGTAGGCCGCGACTTGGCCACCCTTCCCCCCTACGACCCACCACAGGACGACGACCCCGAAGCCTCGTCACTGCAGTCCCCGCCCCTGCAACTGCGCCGCGCCTTCCACGCGCCCAGCAGGCCAGCGCGAGCGCGCCTGTACGCCACGGCACGCGGTGTCTACGAGCCTCGCCTGAACGGCTCCCGCATCGGCGACAGCGAACTGTCACCGGGCCGGACCGAGTACCGTCGCCGATTGCAGTACCAGACCTACGACGTCACCGACCTGGTCACGGACGGCGCCAATGTCCTGGCCGTCGTCGTCGCCGATGGCTGGTGGAGCGGGTATGTCGGGTTCGATCCGCGCCGCGCAGCGCAGCACTACGGGGACCGCCCGGCCGTCCTGGCCCAGCTGGTCATGGACCTCACCGATGGCTCGCGCCAGGTGGTTGCGACCGGTCCGCAACGGGCCGAGCAGCCCGGCTCCATCCGTTCGGCCGACCTGCTCATGGGCCAGACCGTCGACGCCCGCCGGCACACCGCCGGCTGGGACGCACCCGGCCGGGTCCCTGCGGGCTTCCGCCCTGCCGCCGTTGTCGAAACCGACCCTGGACCGCTGGTCGCCGAGCCCGACCACCCCATCCGCGTCACCCGGAATCTGCCGGCCATCGACGTGCACCACCGCGGTCACAGCCGGTACATCGTGGACTTCGGGCAGAACCTCGTCGGCCGCGTCCAGCTGACCGTCCGCGACGCCGAACGAGGACAGCGGATCGTCCTGCGCCACGCAGAGGTCCTCGACAACGGCGAGCTGTACCTGGACGATCTCCGTCGCGCCCAGGCCAGCGACGTCTACATCGCCGGCGGCACCGGTATCGAGATGTTCGAACCGCAATTCACCGTCCACGGCTTCCGCCACGCCGAGATCGACCCCTACCCGGGCGTTCTTGCCGCCGCCGACGTCACGGCCCGCGTCGTGCACAACGACACACCATGGACCGGCAGCTTCGAGTCTTCCGACCTCATGGTCAGCCAACTGCAGTCGAACATCGCCTGGCGACAGCGGGGAAACTTCCTCGCGGTGCCCACCGACTGTCCGCAACGCGACGAGCGGCTCGGCTGGCTCGCCGACGCCCAGATCTTCGCCCCGACCGCGAGCCGCAACGCCGACGTCAGCGCCTTCTTCGCACGGTGGATGCGCGACGTGCTCGACGGACAGGACGACGACGGCGCCTTCAGGGACGTCGCCCCCGTCATGACCCTCGCCTGTGAGGCGGCCCCTGCCTGGGGCGACGCCGGAGTGATCATTCCCTGGTTCCTGTGGCGCGCCTACGGCGACCGACACGCCCTTGAGAGCTCCTTCGACGCGATGGCCGCCTGGGTGGAACACGTCCGACGTCACCATCCCGACCTCCGGTGGCGGCACCGCACCGGAAACTCCTACGGCGACTGGCTGCAGGTCGGCGTCACCACACCCCGCGACGTGCTGGCGACCGCATATTTCGCCCACAGCACCCGGATCGTCGCCGACACCGCCGAAGTCCTGGGCCGCACGCGGGAAGCCACGCACTTCCGGATGCTCCACGCCGCTATCCGAACGGTCTTCATCGAGTCCTACGTCCACGCCGACGGCAGCATCGAAGGAGGCACCCAGACCGGATACCTGCTGGCCCTGGCCTTCGGCCTCCTGCCCGAGCGCCTCGTCGAAGCCGCGGTCAGCCACCTGGCCGCCGACATCGAAGAGCGGAACACCACCTTGACCACAGGCTTCGTCGGCACCGCCCTCCACTGCCCGGTACTGGCCGAGCACGGCCGTGCCGACCTGGCCTACGCCCTGCTGCACCAGGACGCAGATCCCTCCTGGCAACACTCGATCCGCCACGGCGTCACCACCATCTGGGAACGTTGGGACGGCTGGACCGACCACGGCGGCTTCCAGGCCGCCGCGATGAACTCCTTCAACCACTACAGCCTGGGCAGTATCGGCGACTGGCTCTTCGGCCGCGTCGCCGGCATCGACCAGACCCCCTCCTCGGTCGCCTACAGCGAGCTGCTGCTGCGACCTCAGCCCGGAGGCAGGCTCACCTGGGCCCGCGCCGAACAGGACACCGCCCGCGGGCACGTCACCTGCGGATGGGACCTGGCCGACGGCCTGCTCACGGTGACCTGCACCGTGCCTCCAGGCGCCACCGCCACGCTGCTCGTACCCACGCCCGACCTCAGCAGCGTCCGCGAAGGCGCCGTACCCGCTGCCGGCCGGCCAGGCGTCCTCAGCCTCGTACCCCGTCCGGCCGGAGCCGCTCTTCGGCCGGCCTCAGGCCACTACGTCGTCAGCGCCGCTGCCCCGGTGCTGACTTCACCGATCCTCTCGTGATCGCAGCCCCTTCCCCATGGGAGACACCATGATCAGAACCAGACTGTCCGCTGCGATAGCGGCAGTGACGGCCGCCGGCCTTCTTGCAGCGTGTAGCGGCGGCACCAACGCCGCGGGCGGGAAAACCTCGACCACCCTCACCATCGCCTCGCAGGATCAGGGATCCATCGAGCCCGTCGTCGAGGCCTTCAAGAAGGCCAATCCCGGAATCGACGTACGCCTCACCGTCAGCAGCGCCGACCAGTACCAGCAGCAGATCAGAACCCGGCTCGCCTCCGGGACCGGTCCGGACGTGATGTCGGTCTGGCCGGGCAACGGCAACCCCGCGGCCACCTATGTGCTGGCCAAGC
Organism: Streptomyces sp. NPDC089424; assembly: GCF_044749345.1. Taxonomy (NCBI): domain Bacteria; kingdom Bacillati; phylum Actinomycetota; class Actinomycetes; order Kitasatosporales; family Streptomycetaceae; genus Streptomyces; species Streptomyces sp. NPDC089424. Next base: position 207,670 of record NZ_JBIVHU010000002.1, on the reverse strand, counting down.
CTGGCTACCTGCTCGACCTGTCGGACCGCCCGTGGGCGTCGAAGCTGCCCGACGCGGTCAAGACCGTTGCCCAGTACGAGGGAAAGACCTACAACGGCGTCTTCGGACTCAACGGCATCGGCGCCGTCTACAACCAGGACGCTCTGGACAAGGCAGGCCTCACCCCACCCGGCACCTGGACCGAACTCCTTGACTTCTGCAAGGGTGCCGCAGCCAAGGGAACCCCTGCCTTCGCACTCGGTATCCAGGACAACTGGGTCACCCAGATCGTCCTTTACGCCCTGGTCGCCACCACCGTCTACGGCCCCGACCCGGACTTCGACAAGAAGATGCAGGCAGGCCAGGCCACCTTCGCGGACTCGCCGTGGACCACGGCCATGGCCAAGTACCAGCAGATGGACAAGTCCGGCTGCTTCCAGAAGGATCCGCTGGGCACCAGCTACGAGGCCAGCCAGGAACTCGCCGCCACCGGCAAGGCTCTCGGCATCATCCAGGGCAACTGGGTCATCGCCCTGCTCAAAGGCAAGAACCCCAACGGGAGGTTCACCGTCAAGGCACTCCCGGCCACCGACACCGCCTCGGAATTCCTCATGCCCGCCGCAGGAGGCACCGGCTACGGAGTCAACGCCAAGACCAAGAACAAAGACCTCGCCCTGAAATTCGTCGACTTCGTCATGTCGCCCGCGGGCATGAACCTCTTCGTGAAGACACAAGGCGGCCTTCCGACCCTGTCGGACACCGGCTTCACCCCCGACCCCTCGCTTGCCGAGGTGTCCACATTCGTCAACGGCGACCGCACCGTCCCCTTCATGGACCAGCTCTGGCCCAACGCCAAGGTGCAGCAGACCATGCTCAGCGGCCTGCAGGAGATCTTCAGCGGACAGTCCACCCCGAAGCAGGTACTCCAGGCCATGGACGCCGACTACAAGACCGGCTCCTGACCCAGACCGACCGCCGGGGCGCAAGTGCTGCCCCTGCGATGTGAGTTCGACTCCGTTCACCTTCTCCAAGAGAGATCACACCCTCATGATGAAACGATTCAATTCGGTTGGTGGCGGCACCCGCGGCCTCAGACGCTCTCGGGTCGTCATGGCTGTCACACTGCTGGCCACTGTCGGCTCAACCGGAGTCCAGGCCCAAGCCTTCTCCACCGAGGACCCCGACTGGCAGTCCTACGTCCTGGCCCCGTCCACCCCGCAGGTGAGGCCGGTCGACGTCGAAACCCGCGGCAACGTCACCCACCCGAAGACCCTGGTCCGCGGCGGGGGCAAGGGCAAGCCGAAAGCCACCACGCTGACCACGGTCGCCGGCGGTCCGCCCGCATCCGTCCTCCTCGACTTCGGCAAGAACATCGCCGGGACCCCGTACTTCGACATCACCGCCCTCGAAGGCAATCCGACACTGTCCCTGGCCACGGCGGAGGCCCGCCGCTACATCCGCACGCCTGCCCTGACCACCGTGTCCGCCACCGCGGCGTCGGGAGCCACACAGGTCACCGTCGCCTCGACCACGAACCTCGAAGTCGGCAACACGATCACCTTCGGCACCGGGTCGGCCGCGCAGAACCGAACGATCACCGCCTTCGACACCACCGCCAGGATCATCTCCTTCAAGCCCGCCCTGACCAGCGACGTCCCGGCCCAGGCCACGACGACCTCATCGCCGGGCGCACCCAGCTCGGACGAGTCCCGCGGCCTCGCGGGCGTCGGCGGCATAGACAACCTGCAGCCCACCGCCACGGGCCGGATCTCCGCCAGCTATCACCCCGGCTTCCGCTTCGCCCTGCTCACCCTGACCTCGCCCGGCAGCATCTCCATCTCCGCCGCCGGCGTGGACTTCCAGGGCGTCCGGGCCACCCCCGCGCACTACAAGGGCTGGTTCCTCTCCGACGACCACGAGCTCAACAAGATGTGGTACTCCGGCGCCTACACTCTGCAGCTGAACCTGAAGCCCGCAGGACTGAACGGCCTGGCGGACAAACGCATCTACGACGGTGCCAAGCGCGACCGCAGCATCTGGACCGGCGACCTCCTGGTCCAGGGACCGACGGCCATCTCCACCCTCGGCGACGAGGGCGCCGGCTACGTCAAGGCCTCGATCGACGTGCTGCTCGCCACCCAGCGCGCCGACGGAGCCATCCCCGGATCGCCGGACTTCCGCAAGGGCAGCAACCCAGCCGGATCACCGCTGTTCTACTCCAACAACTACTCCGGATACGGCGCACGGGCCGCCATCGACTACTACCGCTACACCGGCGACGAGGACTACATCACCACGATCCTGCCTGCCCTGCGCGCCGAACTCGCCTATAACGACACGTTCCTGACCGCCAACCATCTCGTCGAATCCAACGACCGTGACTACTGGCAGTCCAGCCAGACCGGCGAGGTCACCAAGTACAGCATCGACTACTACATCCTCCTCAAGGAGATGGCCTGGCTGGAGCGACAGGTCGGCTCCGCCACCATCGCCGACGAGCACGACAACAAGGCCGACCAGATCAAGGAAGCCGTCAACGCCACGCTGTGGAATCCGCAGTTGGGCGCCTACGGCCAGAGCACCGACCACCCGGACGTGCTCGTCGAGGACGCCAACGCACTCGCCTTGCAGTACGGCTTCGTCCCGGCGGAGCGGCGCGCCAGTGTGCTCAGCGCGCTGAAGACCCTCTGGACGCCCTACGGCGCGATCATGGGGCCTGGTCTGGTCGACCCGACCGGCCACACCATCGAGCCCTTCGGGAACGGTATGGAAACCGCCGGAAGGTTCGCCGTCGACGACACCAACGGTGCCTTCGACCTGATGCGCCGCACGTGGGGGCCGATGGTCGACGAGAAGGACCCCCTGTACACAGGAACCTTCTGGGAGTTCAAGAACAACAACGGCGGCGTCAATCGCGCCACTGCCAGCCTTGCTCACGGCTGGGCCGCCTCCCCGACCGTCCAGCTCACCGAGCAGGTCCTCGGTGTGACACCCCGCGATCCCGGCTACGCCACGTGGAGCATCAAGCCCCGCACCGGCAACCTGAAGTGGGCCAAGGGCTCCATTCCCACGAAGTACGGCAACATCGCGATGAGCTGGCAAGCGAAGGCCAAGGCCGGGCAGTTCAGCCTCCACGCCAGCACGCCCCGCAACACGGCCGGAACCGTCGCCGTGCCTGTCACCAGCAAGTCCATCGTCAAGGTCAACGGTCGCACCGTATGCACGGCAGGGAAGTGCAACGCCTACCAAGGCGCCATCACCGACGGCTATGCGCAGCTCAACGTTCCCGGCGGCACGTACGACATCAGCGTCAGCCGCTGACACAAGTGCCATGGCCAGCGGCAGCTGTTCATCGAAGAACGCTGACCGCCGCACCTTCCTAAAAGCACGCCCTGACTGACAGGAGTTCGTCAATGTCCGAAGATTCGCGTGGCTTGAGCCGCCGACACGTCGTAGGGATCATGGTGGCTGGAACGGGCGGACTGGCAATCCCGATGGGCAGCGAAACTCCGGCAGCTGCCACTACGCCGCTCAGGCACGACCGCAGGGCGACCGTCGGACACCTCAGCATCGACGGCCGCACCGATGAACCGCTCGGTGTCGACGACCCCTCTCCACGCTTGGCCTGGCAGGTCACCAGCGCACCGCCGAACTGGACCCAGAAGGCCTACCAGATCCGCGCGGCAGCAAGCGCCACAGATCTGATCCACGGGCGCTACATCTGGGACTCCGGCAAGATACGCTCCAGCGCTCAGACCGACATTCCCTGGCGCGGTAAGGCCCTCAAATCCCGTCAGAACGTCGTGTGGCAGGTACGCCTGTGGGACTCCCACGACGACGCAACGCCGTGGAGCAGCCCGTCCTCGTGGGAGATGGGACTCCTCAAGCGCACCGAGTGGGAGCCGGCACAGTGGATCGAGCACCCTGGCCGGCAGGTCGGCGACCCCTTGCCGATCTTCGCCCGCGCTTTCGGCGTGAGCGACCGGCAGGGCGGCAAGGTCGTCAAGGCGCGGCTGTACATCGCTGGCGTCGGCTTCCACGAGGCCAGCCTCAACGGACGGCCCGTCACCGACGAGGCGCTCGCACCGGGCAGTTCCAACTACCAGCTGTCCGTCGAGTACCGCGCCTATGACGTCACCCGTCTCATCCGTCCCGGAGCCAACACCCTCGGGGTGGAACTCGGTCACGGACAGGCCCTGGTCACCCGCTCCGTCACCAACCCGGCCACGGGCCGCACCGCTCCATACAGTTGGTGGCAAAGCCAGTTCAAGGGCACCGGCCAACTGGCAGCACCAGTCGCAGGCGGAGACTCCGTGGTCAAGCTCACCAGTGTCAGCGGCTACCACGTAGGCGGCACGATCAACATCGACACCGGCGACGGCGGCGATCGCCTCGAGTCGCGCACCATCACCGCGATCGGCACGGCCGGAGCCGACGGCACCGGCATCACCGTCACCCCGGCCCTCACCAAGCAGCATGCGGGCGGCGCGGCCGTCAGCGGCTCTGGAAACTCACTGGCCAGCACCGACCCCAGTGCCGGAGCCGCCGTCACACCCCGCCTGATCGCACGCCTGGAGCTCACCAGGGCAAATGGTTCCGTCCAGAGCATCGTCACCGACCACTCCTGGAAGACCTCACTCGGACCGACGACGACGGGTAACTGGTACTCCGGGACCGACTACGACGCCCGCAGGGAACAGGTCGGATGGAACGCCCCCGGCGCCGACCTCTCCGCCACGGCCAAGCGCCGCGACGGCAGCCCGGCCGCATGGGTGCGGGCGGGCATCGCGCCACCCCCGAACCTCACCACCGAGCTCGTATGGCGCGTGGGCGAGCCGGTGAAGAAGGCCGACCGGATACGTCCCGTCAGTATCACCGAGCCCAGCCCCGGAGTATGGGTCTTCGACTTCGGCCAGAACATTGCCGGCTGGCCAGAGCTCGCGGTCGACGGAACGGTCCCCGCGGGCACAACGATCACCATGAAGCCGGCAGAGTCGCTGTCCGCAGACGGGACGGTCCACCAAGGCTCCATCATGGGCGGAGGCAGCAGCCGCGGAACCAACGTCTTCGCCACCTACACCACACACGGCAATCGCCAGGGGGAGACGTGGCACCCCCGCTTCGACTACTTCGGTATGCAGTGGCTCCAGGTCACGGGTCTGCCGCAGGGCTACACGCCCACCGCCGACACCATCACCGCAGTGCAGCTCCATGCCGACACCCCCGTCGCCGGGACACTGAAGACCTCGAACGAGCGCATCAACCGGATCCACCGCATGTCGCGGTACTCGGTCATGAGCAACATGATGTCGACGTTCACCGACTGCCCCGGCCGCGAGAAACTGGCCTACCCCGCGGACTATCTCCAGCCCATCGGCTCCCTGCACCGCATCTTCGGCTACAACGCCTACCTGCGCACCATGCAGCGTCATCTGGCTGAGGGGCAGTCCAAGGCCGGCGACAACATCGGAAACGTGGCCCTCAAGGCGCCCGTGTACGACTGGGGCTACACCGGCCGCTTCGGCGACGAGATCAACTGGGGCAACGGCATCATCCTGGTGCCGTGGTTCCTCTACGAGCTCTACGGCGACACCCAGACAATGGAGCGCTACTACCCGCAGATGCAGGCGTTCATGAACTACATCAGGACGCAGAAGGTGGGAACGGGCGCCGACGCCTACATCGTCGACGCCGCTCTGGCGGACTGGATCGCCGCCGAAACCACCTCCGGCCGCATCACCGGCACCTGGGGCTACCACCAGATCGCGGATCGCATGGCAAAGATGGCCGCGCTCCTCGGCCGGCGCGCCGAAGCCCTCGAATACCGCAGTCTCGCCTCCAACATCAGAACCGCGTTCAACGACGCCTTCTACAATCAAGCTCTCGGCCGCTATACCAGCCAGGGAAACGCGGGCACCGCCGGAGCAACCCAGGCTGCCCAGGCCCTCGCGCTCGACGAACACCTCGTGCCCGAAAGCGAACGCCAGCGGGTGCTGGACTCCCTGGTCGAACTGGTCTACGGCTTCCAGCCCTTCGGTGGCGGCCCGCACTTCAGCGGCGGCACCATCGGGCTTGCACCCATCGTTCGAGTCCTGACGGACGGCGGCCGCGACGATGTCTTGTGGGACGTGCTGCAGGAAGACACCCGGCCGAGCTACGGATACTTCATGGCGCCGACCACCGCGAACCCTCAGGGGCTCACCACGCACCCCGAGCAGTGGGACATGGGCAACTCCAAGAACCACATGATCCTTCTCCAGATCGAGGAGTGGTTCCACAGCGGCCTTGCGGGCATCCGTCAGGCCCGCGGTACCACCGGCTACCGGCAGCTGGTCATCGATCCGCGCATCGTGGGGGACCTGACGCACGTCGAGGGCACCTACCAGACGCCCCAAGGCGAGGTCGCATCCGAATGGTCCCTGACGAGAGGCACTTTCAGACTCAAGATCAGCGTGCCGCCCAACGCAACAGCAGAAGTTCGTGTACCGCGAGGCGGCCGCACCGCTCACGAGATCCCGAAGGGTGCGACCTTCCGCCGTGTCGAAGATGACCGGGCGGTCTACCACGTGCCCTCCGGCACGTACGTCTTCGTGGCCAGGGACGTGCACGCCGGGCAGTAGCTCGCAAGCGCCTTGGTCGAAGAGTGCCCCCCTCAGGCTCGCCGCTCGCCGCTTGCCGACGAGCGGCGAGCCTGACCGTATTAGCCGCCAAGAGCCTTGTACATGGTCGCGAAGTGGGCATCGGCGCGGTGTTCACGTGCCGAACGGATGCTGGGTGGTGACATCAGCGCCTGAGTGATCGGCGCCAGGGCGTGCACGGTGACGGAAGCGGCGACCCTCGTCAGGGATCCGGTCGCGTGCCGGCGCGATGACGGGCGAGGGCCGCCTGCAACTCCCCGAGCAGCGCATCGGACAGCGGGGCGCCCTGAGCATGCTTGAGAGGTATGCATGGAGGGCAACCTCGACTGAAGCCCCGGCTAGACGGGCCCTCCGGCACTCGGGCTGAACCGGGGAAGCCTGAGCCGGACCGGCCCCAAGGAACGCCGGTATACGGCCTGAACACAGAGTTGCCCCCTCCCTTCCGGCCACACATGGTGGCGATCTGCGGACCTCGGCGAGTGCGCTTGGCCCGGTGCGGGCACATCGCGGTCAGCAGGCGAACTCCCGCGCCGCGTCACCGGCATGTCAGAACAGCTTGCCCTGGTCGGCTGTGGGGCGAGGGCCCGGGGCCGGCGCTGGGCAGGATGAGGTGTTCGGCCAGGGGGCGCGTTGGTGGAGTGAGGCGGTGCGGGTGAGGATGATGACAGGTTTCGGCTTGCCCTCTCGGCGCGATGCCATTCACCGGCAGCCGCTTCGAGCATCTCGCCGGTAGGGGAGACCGCCCCGAAGCCGCCGACACGATGAACGCCACCGATCTCACCGCGGTGGAGACCCCGTCCTTCACATTTCCGGGTGCCAGTCGCGCTGGACCTTCTTGAGCACCGGCGGCATGACCGTGGAGACGCGGGCCCGGTTCGACGCTCCGCGCCCATGGGCACGACCGACGACGGCGCCGGAGTCACGGCATGAACGACCGGCCCGCGGGCCTACGGCGAGCCCCGGCCGTGTGGAACCGGGCGTTCGGAGCCGCACGTCCTCCCGTACATGCTGATCGTCCTGGGGATACTCTTCGCCGTCGCGCCCGTCGTCGTCTGGATGACGATCGCCCGTACCCGCCCTGTCGGCTTCGCGATCGGCGGCACGCTGCTCGCCGGAGCCGTTCTGTTGATCAGTGTCCAGCAGAGCTGGATCCACGCCCCAAGGCCTGACGCTCACCTGCTGTTCGCGGCTTTGGCGCCCTTGGTCATCGCCTGCGGTGCGGGACTGGAAGGCCGCAACGAGAACCTTCGTTCCCCGGAATGGACCTCCCGACGAAACGGAGCGATCGGTTTCCTAGGGATGCAGTTCGCACTCACCCTCGTGGTCGGTCTCCTGTATGCGCTGATGCTCAGCGAAGGCTCGGATGCCCCGCCGTCCAAGGCCCTCCCCTCATTGCCGCCAGGCATCAGCATGGTTGACGAGGGCATCGGCTGCGGTTCGGGCGGCTGCTGGCGTGCCGCGAGGGTTACCAGCGGGGAGGGTCTGTCGCGCTCGGAGATCATCCGCGAACTGGGCCTCCAGCAGGAGAGCTGCCGCTCCAGCGGTTGGCTGCTCGACTGGCGTGACGTGTGCGTAGGAGCCAGGGACAATGACACCAACGTGACCATTTATGCCAGATGGGGATACTGAGAGACCGCTTCTTAGTCGGCTACGAGGGTCCTGTACGAGGATCTGTGACAAGCCGCGTGCCTCACTGGTGACAAGCAGGCTGTTTCGACCGGTCTCATGCACCAGCCTATGGGGAGCTGCACAGGCGTCCCGCGGCCGCGCAATTCCCCCCGCACGAGACACGAGAGCCCCCGTCCTCCTGGGCGTGGAGGCGGGGGCGCTGCGGTGTGCGAAGTCTGGCAGCGTCAGGTCTGGCACTGCGAGGTTGCCGCGCTGGACCAGTTCGACCAGGCGCCCCCCGCCGGCCTCACATGGATGCGGATCGTGATTTTGACGGGGCCACAGATGCGGGTGTTCGTGGCGACGGCGATCGGGCCGACCGTGGAACGTCGCTGCACGATGGACCGGCCGCTGCCCATTTTCATCCAGTCGTCGCCGTCTCCCTGTACGTGGAGATACGCCTCGTACTCGACCCATGAGGCGTGGGAGCGGGAGTTGGTGAGGAGGGCATGAGCGGTGATCTCGCGCCAGAAGATCTGCCCGTCTTTCCAGCGTTCGGCGGAAATACAGCCCCGGGCGCCGATGTTCTGCGTCGAGACCCCGCCGCCGCAGGCTACGGCAGCGGCGTGGGCCGGGGCGGGGAAGGCGAGCGCGGCCACGGCGGCTGCCGCGAGGAGGGCTCCCGTACGTTTCATGGTCCGGGCAGTCTTCGTCATGGGGGAACCGTATCCACTCGTTCAGTCGCGGTGGCGCTGACAGGGCCGAGCCCGGTTCGATGAACTGCACTTGGCCATGGCCCCCGATGTGACAGTCCGGCCCAGGTACGCGGCGAGACGGTCGAGAGGGTCGGCGTCATCGGGGACCGGCTGCGGGGGAGCGAAGGAACCGGCGGTAGTAGGGGGCAGATCGCCGTAGATCTCGCGTACGACGGGGAGCGCCGTCTCGGCGATGTGCTGAACGGTGTCGTAGGGGCGCCCGATGGACTGGGCCAGGTCCCAGCCGTGGACCAGCATCTCGATCAGCAGCTGCTCGACGATCCGTCGACCGGGGGCGGGCCCGTAGCGTCGCTCAAGCATGCCCGGGCGTGCGAAGGCCGACCGTGCGGCCCGGGATGCAGTACGGAAGGCCGTGACGTGATCGTCCCCGATGTGGTCGGCGGTGAAGTCGGAGCGGGGAGTTCCGTCTGCCAGTCCGGCCCATAGCAGGTTCTCCCAGACCAGATGGTTGAGGAGGGCACGAACGTCCCAGTCGGCACAGGGCGTTGGCTGGTCGAACTGGCCCGGCTCCACCTCGGAGACGAGCACGCCGACGGCGTCCAGGACCTCCTCACAGGCTTGGAGCACGCCGGTTGGTTCCCACGCGTTCTCCCCGGCGTCGTACATCTCGCCGAGTCGCGCGGCTCGCACACCGGGCTCAGTATGCGTCCGCAGTGCCGTCGTCAGCCATCGGCCGGCTGCCGCCATGCTGGGCCGCACGGGCCAGCCGTTGATGATGCACAGCAGCTGCCAGTACCGCTCCGCGTGCGTGTCGGAGGCGACTTCGAGCTGCTCAAGGAGGAGAGCTCTGGCCTGCGCGTCGTCGACAAGCTCCGTTCCGTCCGGAGCAGCCTGCGTGGGGATCCAGGTCGCCACGATCGCGGTGACGACGGGATCGGCTGCCGGCGAGTCCGGGGCAATGCCTTGCGTCCTCGCTGTCTCCACTCGCCTCAGCCAGTCGTCCGTCACCTGCTCCGCGTTCCGCAAAGCGCTGTCGTCGTGCTCGCCCGGGTGGTGTTCGGCGGCGTAGCGGGCCATTCGGCGCACGCTGGCGCGCAGAGCTGGATTCCTGACGAGCTCGCCCAGTTCGAGCCAGGCGTCGACCTGCTCGTCGGTGGGATCGGCGGGCAGGTCAGGAGTGGCCGCCAGCAGGCCCCGTCGATAGGTGGGTACGTCCAGTTCCCCCAGGGTGTCGGTGACGAAGTCCTCGATGATGGCACGGCGTTCGGCTGCGGACATGCGCGCCAGCTCGGTCATGGTGGTGAGCCCCTCGGCAGTGGTGTTGCGGCGGATGACGGAGCGCAGCACGGCCTGCTGCGTTCGCAGCGTGCGGATCTGCTTCTCCAGCGCGTCGATGTGCGTCGCGGCCACGCCTGGCAGGGTGCTCTCGCGTTCCAGTACGTCCCGGATCGTCGCCAGCCCCAGGCCCAGCCCGCGCAGTGTCTGCGCCAGCTGCAACCGGGTCAGTGCCTCGGTGCCGTACAGCCGGTAGCCGGCCCCGGTCCGACGTGTCGGGTGAACGACCCCGGCGTCCGACCAGTGCCGGATCAGCTTCACCGACAGCCCGGTCTTCCGGGCGACTTCCCCGATACCCCAGAGCGTGTTGTCACCGACGTGCATGCGCTCCACCCTTGGGTCTCCCATGGAGGGAGAGTCAACAGGCACCCGGCCTCCGCCGGCCCTCGCCGCCGGATTCATGGGGATGTTTCGGTGTACGCGGCTGGACGCAAACAGTCGTACGCCGACACGCCCATGCCAACTGCTTCCCGCCCGCCCACCTGCGGCGTTTCCTCGCCGGACCTCCGAAGACTCTCGACACCGCCAAGTGCAAGGAGTGCGGCTCCGTCTTTCCGCTCGACCACACCTTCCGCTACCTGCCCCGCTACTGCTCCGCAACCCATGAAGATCCAGTTCGGTCAACGCTACCGGCTCTGTTCTTCCGCCTGTCGCAGAGTGGCCTGCATCGAACGTCAGCTTCGCAACAAGGACACCACTGAGCAGCACAGACCCCGCACCTGCATCGCCTGCGAGCACCTCCTGCCACCGACCACCCCGCCCTCGAGATCACCTGCTCAGAGAAATGCAGACGGCAGATCTCCCGCTGGCACTGGATGATCGAACAGCACGGGCTCCCTCTGCCCTCAAGGACATACACGTTCTGGGGAACCCCGACAGTGACGAAGCTCCCCTCTGACCCGCATCGCCGCTGGTGCAGCCGCCGATGCCGCACACAGGGATCCCAAGGCCATGTCCCAGCCACCTTCTTCAACCCGTTGATCTGCAAACAACGCCAGAGGCCGTACGAACCCCCCGCGAACGGCAGGGGCCGGCGCTGGTGTTCACGAACGTGCTACCGGCTGGCCGGCACCGACCCAGCGGTGATACGCGCCCATGTCGACGTTGCTGCCGCACACGATGGTGGCTACATGTCGGCCGCTGAAGCGGTCACGGTCTTCGAGGACTGCCGCGATGCCGAGCGCGGCCGACGGCTCCACGACGAGGCCGGCATGGTCGAGGAGCATCCGCATACCGGCGATGATCGACGCCTCCTGGACCAGGACGGCGTCGTCGGCGACCATGAGAAGGTCGTCCAGGACGGCCGGGATGGGACACCGGCCCGCGACGCCGTCAGCGATGGTGTCGGTCGAGTCAGTGGTCACGACGCGCCGCTGGCGCCAGGAGTATGTCAGCGCCGGTGCACCCAGCGGCTGGACGCAGATCACCTCGACCCCGGGCGCAAGGGCCTTCACCACATGCCCCACACCGGTGGCCAGCGCCCCGCCGCCCAGAGCAATCAGGACGGCGTCGAACGACGGCACGGCGTCCACCAGTTCCAGGCCGATGGTCGCCGCACCCTCGCAGGTCTCGATGTCCAGGCTGTCCTCGACCTGGCGAATGCCGTCGCGTCGCGCGATGGCCGCGGCCCGCTCACGAGCCATCTCGTGGTCGCCGTCCACCAGCTCCAACCTGGCGCCCAGCGCGCGGATGCGATCAAGCTTGGCCACGGTCGCGAAGCGGGAGGCCACGACGGTGACGTCGAGTCCCCGGCCGCGACCGGACCAGGCGAGGGCCTGGCCCAGGTTGCCCGCGCTCGCGCACACCACGGCTCTCGAATCGCTTTCGGCGAGTTGGCTCGCAACCACCTCGGTGCCACGGGCCTTGAAGCTGCGGACCGGGTTCGCCGTTTCGAGCTTGACGCTCACCGCGCACCCGAGGACGGGCTCCAGCGCCTCACAGCGGTACAGCGGCGTGTCGAGAAACATGGGGTCGATTACCCGCCGAGCGGCTCGGATCCGAGCAGTGTCGAGGCGCGTCTCCTGCACGAGACAGCAGCCTAGCGCCGCTGGCTGACGCTTCACGAGTGATCGTCAAAGCCTCCGGATAGACCATCGGCCCATCTTCAGTGTCACAAACAGTGAAGTGACCCATCTTCGCCGACACAAACTTCGATCGCCCCAGCTTCTGTGAGAACCCACCCAAGATCCCCGTCACGCATCAACGGGGAACCCCGATTGGCCCTGGGCATAATGTGCAAGGGAAAGCGCTCCCCAAGTGATGTGACCTCCCCCTGGTGGTAGCCGAATGAAGAATTTCGACCGGTGTGTACGCTCGTTGCTCATACGGCTGCAGAGCAGGTCGGGGTCGCGGCTGCACCACAAATACGTTCCCGGGGCCTGGTTGCCATGGGCACGGTTGAGGGGCGCCAATCTGAGAGGGTCAACTCTGACCAAAGCGAACCTGACCAGGGCGGACCTGTCGGGCGCGAAGCTGGACGACGTCAACCTGTTCGGAGCGAAGCTCCGAGGTGCGAATCTTCGGGGAGCGAGCCTGACGCTCACCCACCTCCGGCACGCGGATCTCACGAACGCGCGGCTGGGCGACGCCAATCTGAAGTACGCCAACCTGTCCGGCGCGAACCTGACCGGTGCCGACCTGGGGGGTGCGAACCTCATCGGGACAAACCTGCTCGGGACGCGCCTGCACGCCGCGGACCTGACCGGGGCGCGGCTGCACGGGCAACGCCTCGCCCTGGCACACCTCGTCCACGCGAACCTCACCGACGCGGATCTGACCGAAACCGTCCTCCAGGCCGCGAAGCTGCACTCAGCGCGGCTCACCGGCGCACGAGCACAGGGCGCAGACTTGCGCAGCGCCCACCTGACAGGAGCGGATCTGACAGGAGCGGATCTGCGGAACGCCCGCCTGTCATTCGCGAGCGTCCGGGGCGCGGACCTCAGCCGCGCCGACCTGCGTGAGGCGGAGCTTGAATTCTTGTCCGACGTCGCCGAAGCGACGTTCCGGGAAGCGGATCTGCGCGGCGCGCGGCTGGAGATGGTGGACGGCCCGCCGGACGGGGTCGGCGACGTACAACGGGAGGCGTACGGGAGGCGTCTGTTCGAGGCGCACACCGGCTCGGGCATCTTCATGTCGGTGCACTGGTCATCCGCCACCCGCTGGCCGGCGTCGATCACCGACGACGTACGAGAGTGCTCCGAGGAGACCGCGCCTGGCATTTGGCAGGTGGTGAGGTAGAACGGCAGGTCGGTGTCTCTTGGCTGCACCGGCGCCGTGGCGCCGGTTGGCAGACCCATCGGGGTCGACCGGCCCGCAGAGCAGGCACCAGCGGCGGCGACGGGTACACCGCGGTCGACGTCGATGTCCTGGTTGAGGTCCTCGCGGGCACGACCCGGCATGCGGTGGTGACGGTGGCGCGGCTCAGGTAGCGGCTTGGCGGGCGTCCGCGCGCGCGTCGTCGCGGTGGCGCTTCTGGTAGTTGGCCGGTGTGGTGTCCCCGACGGCGGCCGAGGCCGCGAGGACCGTCGTGTGGGGCTGCGCAACTCCTGCAGGAACTGCGCCACCAGGGCGGAGGTGAGGCGCGTCTGCCCGGTGTGCGCGTACGGGGCGGAGGCCGCGGCCACGGCATCGCAGGCCTACGCGAACGCCGGGCCGTCGCTGCGCCAGCCGCTCGTGTGCGCGATACCGAGGATGAGCTCGGCCCGGCCGGGCGGTACGCCGAGGGCGAGCAGACGCGGGTAGTCGGCCCGTCCGGTCCGGACACGCTCCTCAAGGGCATCGGGGTCCCGGCCGGCGAGCGCGATCGTGAGCCGGGTGTCGGTGCGTGCTCGGGCCCACACCGCGGTCATCTCGAGGCCGAGGCTCTCGGGCGGGGCCAGGGAGCGGGCTCGGGGAGCAGGTGCCGCCATCGGCTGGTGTGCGTGGACCGACCGGTAGCCACGCTCATCTAACCTGCGTCACGACCTGCCGCATGCCGTCCTGGCACTGCTGTACGAGGTGGACCGTTCCATCATGACCCGGGCGGTCGGTGAGGTGCGCAGACTGCCGGCGGGGAGAGGATTTGCTGTCCCGGAACGGCCCGGTGTGCGGCTTCGCACGCTGGAGGACGTGTGCGCTTACGCCCAGGCCGAAGGTGTCCGGCTACGGCTGGACGCCACCGAGTTCCAGGTCCGCCGTCCGGCCGCGGGCCGGGGCGGCCGGCGGGCGTTCGTGTCGGGCAAGAACAAGCAGAACACGATGAAGGCCACCGTCATCGCCGACCACCAGGGCCGCACTTTGTGGACCGACGGCCTGCGTCCTGGGCGGATGCACGACGCCGTCCGTCTGGCCGGTATCGGCAGGTGCTTCACCTTTCGGACACCTACCAAGCCAACGCCGCTCTCGTGTCCGCCCGCAACACCACCGTTTGAAGAAGGCACTGAGCAGGGCAACGTGTCGCACTCCCTATTACGCACCAACTCGTTAGAGGGCACCTGATCTAGGTAGTTGGTGTCCTGGGATGATTTTGTGACTCGCGTCGTTGGTGGTCGTTGGATGTGGCGTGTCAACCGCACCGGTATTCCGGACTACCTGCCGCACGACTTCCCGCCTTCCAACCTGCAGCCGTGGCAGGACCGGACAGATCAGGGATTGCAGCACCGCGAACGCGAACACCCCAGGAGGACCACGGCCGGAACGGCACGCGGGTGTCAGGGGTGCGGTGAAGCCGTGGGGAGCTGGACCGGCAGAGGTTCCCAGGTGGGTGTCTCCGGTGGCGCGGGCCGTGTACGACCGCGCGCTCACCGGCTCCGGAGCGGTCGCGCCCCGACCAGTGCCATGAGGAAGCCCTCGGACATACGCTCGGCCGGATTCCCGGCGGCCGGTGCGTGCGGCCCGGCCTGTTCACAGGCACGGACCACCGCACGTACGTGGGAACCGGGGAAGGTGTCCGCGTAGGCCCTACGGTCGTCGGCGGCGTAGGCGAGCGCCAGTGCGTCGCTCAGGGCCAGCGCGTGCGCCTCGGCGAATGCGCGCGCGTTGGCGGTGCAGCTCAGCTCGGCGTATTCGTGACCGTAGGCGTCGGCCTCGGCCGGGGACCGGCCCTGGGACAGCGCGTAGTCGCGGGCCCCCGCGTGGCCCTCGGCGTATGCGGTCGTGCGGTCGTACGCGGCGGTGTGGAGGTTGAGCAGGACCGGATGCAGTGCGGTCCGCCAGGCGTCCGGGGTGGCCGGCTGCCCCGCGGCCGCCCTGGTATGCAGACGGGCGAGTGAGGAGAACGGCACCGCCTGCGCGCCGGGCACCGTCTCGGCGACCAGGGGCAGGACCGTGTGGCGGTGCCAGTCGTGGACCACCGACAGGCCGGAGCCCACCGACGAATCGGTGACCTTGTCCTCCTCGTACCGTTCCTGGAGCAGCGCGTACAGACGACGGGCCCAGCCGTCGCGGACGTCGGCCGGCAACACGTCGTGGAGGGCGGTCGCAAGAGGCCACAGCCCCACGAAAGTTGCCGGGCCGGACCTGGGCTCGGCGTCCGGTGACCTCAGCGAGGTCAGGAAATCCGCCGCCTCGTCGGTCGTGGAAGTCATGCGGTACCGCCCTCCTGTCCCCAGGGGATCGATGATGTGCGCGGAATGGATCAGCGGTGCAGGGGCGTGCCCTCGACGGCGACCCGGCGGCCGAGCCGCGTGAGCGGGAAGTAGTCCCATACGGCGTGGTGCTGCACGCTGCGGTTGTCCCAGAGCACCAGGGTGCGCGGCTGCCACCGCACGCGGCACTGCAGCAGCGGCGTGCGGGCCACGTGCGCGTACAACATGCCCAGCAGGGTGTCGCTCTCGGCGCGGGAGAGCTGAGTGATGTGCGAGGTGTAGGGGGCGTTCACGAAGAGCAGCTCGCGGCCCGTCTCCGGGTGCCGGACGACGACGGGGTGCTCGGTGCGCGGCACGTCGTACTCGGCCGGAGGGGTCTGCCCGGCGGCGGTCCACGGCAGGGCGCCGTCGTGGAGTGCGGTCAGTCCGCCGAGGAACTCCTTCATCGCTGGGGAGAGCAGCTCGTAGGCGAGGTGCATGTTGGCGAACAGGGTGTCGCCGCCGCTGCCCCCCTCGGGAACGGTCGTGAGGTACAGCAAGGATCCGAGGGAGGGCGCCGGGTCCGCCGTACCGTCGGAGTGCCAGCCGTTGCCGGCCACGGCCCGGGAATTCTTGTCCGCGCTGATCTCCAGGATGTACGGGTCGGAACCCTCCACGGGGAGGGTGACCGGGTGCAGTTCACCGAAGACGCCCGCGAACCGCTTGTGCTGCTCGGGAGTGAGGTCCTGGTCGCGGAAGACGAGGACGTGGTGGGACTGGAAGGCGTGCTTGACCTCCTTCTCCTGCTGGGGCGTCAGCTCCTGTGACAGGTCGAGGCCCGAGACCTCCGCGCCCAGCAGCGGGGTGAGGGGGCTGACCGAGAGGGTCTCGTACCGCTCGGCGGGCCGGGTGGTCAGGCGTTCGACTGCCTGAAGGGCGTACTGCTCCATGGGGAACCTCCGAATGGGACGGGGTGGGTGGGGCAGAGGACTGGAACGGATGAGGGGGGGGGCGGATCACAGTCCCCGGTCGAGGAGTTCGGCGACCACGAGGCGGCCGAAGGCGAGGTTGCCGTGGATCGTGTCGTTCGGCAGGCAGAAGGCGGGGCGTTGCTCTCCCGAGCGGTCGGTCACCCGGGCCCGCAGGTCGACGATCTCGACGCCGCGCGCGGCGACCTCGTCACGGACGATGTCCTGCGCGGCGTGGAACACCCGTGCGTCCGACATGTCGGGGACGCGCTGCGGCGGCATGACCGCCACCACCCGCAGGCCGAGCGCGGCCGTGTGGTCGTAGAAGTCGAGCGCCCCGCGGATCATTGCCCGCACCAGGGCCGAGAAGTACGCGCTGCGCAGGAAGGACTCAGGGAAGTCGCCGCGGCGGTCGCGGTGGACGTCCCAGTTCTGCCGGGTGGCCACCGTGTGGGCGCTGAACCCGAAGGTGCACAGCAGCGGCACCGGCAGCCCGGCGAGCCCCTCGGCGCCCAGGGCGTCGAGGAACTCCCGGTAGAGCCGCTGTCCTTCGGGCGCGCGGAAGCGGATCTCGGTGCCGTCGGTGCCATCGGTGTCGAAGAAGGGGCCCAGGAAATCCCGGCCCGAACCGAGCGGCCCGCCCGCGAAAGGCAGTCCGGCGGCCCGCGCTGCCTCACCGACGCAGGCCGCGTGGGAGTCACCGAGCAGGAGGAACCGGGCGGGGGCCGTAGTAGTCGAGCAGGGCGTCGTCACAGGAGTGGTCCTCTCCGCCGGCGGTGGGCGGCGGCTGCGGGGGAGTGTGCGGTGCGTGGGTCGGTTCGCCCTGCAGGGCCCGGAAGAAGTGCCCCATCACGAAGGCCACGCCCTCGGGACGGACGGTACGCAGGTTGGCCTCGAAGAAGCCGCGCCGGCCTCCGGCGGCCGACGCATCCGGGGCACCCGAGGGGTACGGATCCCGGTCACCCGAAGGGGCCGGGAGGACCGGGAGCCCCGGCAGTCCCGTCACGATCTCGTACGACGGGAAGTAGTCGACGCGGTCGTCCTCGTCCGCGAGCTGCCCGGCCGCCGCCCGCAGCACCGACTTCGAGAAGGTGGTCGCGACCAAGGCGTGCCGTCCGGTGGCGGTGGCCGTCAACGGCACGGGAGAGACCGTGAGGACCGTCCGCAGACCGGGGTTGACGCCCCGGGCCATGGCCAGTGCCGCCGTGAGGTCCTCGTGCACCTGCGAGACCGTGTGGTTGCGCAAGGCGTACCGGCCGGCGTCGAAGGAACCGCGGACCGTCCCGGGACACATCGGCAGCACTGTCTCCCGCTCCGTGTCGTGCCACGCCTCGGTCAGGCCGAGGGTGAAGACGAAGACTTCCGCCTCGGCCAGCGCGGTGCGCAGCGCGGCGAGGGTGACCTCGCGGGAGCGCAGCAGCACACCGGGCGAGGCGAACCCCTCCGGCTCCACCGTGGGCCGGTAGGGGTCGTAGAAGCGCCCGTCCTCCTCCCAGACGTCCCCGGGGGGCATGCGGGAGCCGACTGCCCAGGCGATCCACTGGCGCAGCGCGGCGGCGGTGTAGATGTTCCCCGTGCGGAAGGAGAACCGGCGGTAGCCGCGGGCCGATTGCTCCTCGGCGGTCAGTCCCGGGGGCGGCGGCTCGGCGTCGTACCAGTGCATGCCCTCCTCCAGCAGGGCGCGTCCGATGTGGCCGGCGAAGCAGGACCCCGCGGTGATGACGGGCGCGTCCTGCCCGATGGGCCACTTCGGCGTCCACAGGTCGGCGATGTCCAGCGGGTCCCGCTCGGCGACCGCGCTGCGCCAGAAGGAGCGCTCCGGCAAGCTCGTATAAGGGTGTGATGCCATCGGGGGTGCCTCCTCAGGGCTGCCGGGTGGAGGGACCCGGGCCGGCGGCGAGTACGGCGGCGACGTCCACCACGTGCGGCGCGGCGACGAGGCCGTAGTGGTCGGCGTCGACCCAGTGCACTCGCGAGGTCCGGGGCAGGTGCGCGTCCCAGGCGCCCGGCGGTGTCGGCCGTGGGGCGAGCACGGGGGTGTCCACCGGGCGTTCGGCGAGCCACACGGTGGTGGGTGTCGTGGTGATCCGTGGCAGTCGGTGCTCGGCCATGGCGGCCAGGTTGGCCCGGCAGCAGCGGGCGAGGCGCTCGGCGTACGCGCGGCCCGGATCGGTCAGGCCGTCGGCGCGGCTGCCGCCCAGCTCACGGGCGAAGACCTCGTCCACCTGCGCCTTGTCGTACGCGGCGAACTCCGTTCCGGCGCCGGGCGGGGGAGGGTCGAGTAGATACAGGCCCGCGGCGGGCCGCCCGTCCCGTTCGGCGAGGGCCGCCATGGAGAGGGCGGTCCACGCTCCGAACGACCAGCCCGCCAGCCGGAGCCGGGGCCCCGCGTCGGGGAAGGCGGCTCGCACGGCCCGCAGATAGTCGGCGGCGCGGTCGGCGATCGACCGGGCGGGCAGCCGCGGGTCGCGCAGCGCCGGGTCGGGGATCAGACAGACCGTCAGCGCGCCGGGCAGGGCCGAGACCAGCGGCCGGTACGCCTGGATGTCGCCGCCGACCGGATGGACCAGGCACAGGACGTCCTCGCCGGTGCCGCGCTGCCAGACCTCGACCTCTGCCTCGCCCCCCGCCTGGGCGGGTTGACGGGCGCCTCCGCCCAGCTTCCCCAGGATTTCCGTGAGGGTCACGTGGTGGCCGAGGGCGGCGAGGTCGATGTCGGTGCCGTGACGGCGTTTCACCTCCTCCAGCAGTTCCAGGAGGGTCAGCGAGTCGGCCCCCAGGTCGTACAGAGGGGCGTCGGGGTCGACGGTGTCGACGCCGAGCAGATCGCACAGGACCTCGGTGAGGCCGGCCGCCGGTTCGCCCGAGAGGGCTCCCCCTGCCGCCACCTCCCTCGAGTTGTCCGTCACGTCTTCCCCCGACCCGCTCCGGTGGGCGGCGGGCGTTGCCTCGTAGAAGAACCGGGCCTGCGACAGAGGCGTCGTGCTGACCATGAGATGCGGCAGTCCCAGGCTCAGGGCGTGCGCGAAGACCGCCGCGCCGTCCTCCGGGGCGAGCGCGACCTTCAGGTGTTCCTGGTGGCGGCTGTCACCAGCCAGCGCCTGCCGCGCCATGCCGACCTCGCTCCAGATGTCCCAGCCGATGCTCAACCGGACGGTCGCCCCGCCGTCCGCCGGGGGTGCGTGGTGGGCGAAGGCGTCCAGGCAGGCGTTGGCCCCCGCGTAGTCGAACTGGCCGACCCCGCCGTGGTGGGCCGCCATCGACGAGCAGTAGGCCACGTACGCCGGGGCGTGGTGGACCGCGAGCCGTTCGACGAGCAGGGCGCCGCGCAGCTTGGCCGCGGTGGCGCGGCGGGCCGTGGCGGCCACCCGCCCGGCGAGGAGCCCGCCCGCGGCCGTGCCCGCCGCGTGCACGACACCGACGAGGCCGTCCAGGTGCGGGGCGAGCCGGTCGGCGATTGCGTCCAGGTCCTCCGCGGCGAGGTCGGCGCCGACCAGGGTCACACGCTCCCCGTACGGCCGCAGCCTCGCCGGCACCTCGGTCCCGCGGGCGACCAGGACCACGCGGTTGGCGGGGTCCGCCAGCAGCCGGGCGGCCAGCGTGGCACCGATGCCGCCGGTCCCGCCGAGGATCAGATGCGTTCCCGGTTCCGCCACCCGGTCGGCGGTGGACGGGAACGTGGGAGTGGGGACCGGCTGGAGCGGGCGATGCCACCAGTAGCCGTCGCGCAGGGCGACCACGCGCGGGACGAGCGTCTCGTCACGCAGCAGTTCCGGCAGATACGGTGCCCAGTCCGCCGGGTCGGGGCCGGGCAGGTCGATCCAGCGGGGGACCACCCCCAGTTCCTGGCGGGGTGTCTCGATGCCCGCCGCGAGGAGGCCGGCCAGGGGCGTGGCGACGGCGCCGGTGACGGGCTGTGCGCGGTGCGACAGCAGCCACACGCGGGGCCTGGAGACGTCCGGCAGGTCGGCCAGGGCCTTGCCCAGCGCGGCCACCGCGTCGAGGCAGACCCGCTGGGCGTCCTCCAGCGCGCGCTCGTCGACCCGGCCGTCCAGGGCCAGGGGCAGCGCGTGCAGCCAGTCGATGCCGTCGGCTCCGCCATCCGTCCGGCCAACACCGTCGCCGACCAGGGTGAGCAGGGCCGCGAGTTGGGCCGCGTCGCCGGGGTCGACCTCGTAACGGTCGTCGGCGAGTCGGCCGAGAACCGTCGCGGGCCGCACCCGCACCACCCGGGCGTAGTGGTCCTCAAGGAACCGCCAGGTGTCCGCACCGATGCCGCCGCCGCTGTCACCCCGGGTTCCACCGCCGATGTCCGCGGTGACGACGAGGGCGGTACGCCGTGCGGTACGGGACTTCGTGGGGCCGTCCGTCGGCGTCCCTGGGACGTCCACGGCGCCGGGAGCCGCGCCGACGGCCGTGTCCGGTCCCGAGGGAACGCCCGTGCGGGCCCGGCGCAGCCGTGTCCACTGCGGCTGGTGCAGCCACTGATCGGCGGGCAGCCGCCGGGACGGCGGGCCGGCGTCGTCCGGGACCGGCGCGGAGGCGGACGCGGGCGCGGCGGGGCCGGTGGCGCGCGGGAAGTCGTACTCGGACAGGTCGAGAGCGGGCGGCGGGAAGTCCCAGGGAGCGCAGGCCGGACCTTCGGGCCAGGCGACGGTGCGGCCGGCCGTCCACGCCTCCGCGAGGTGACGCGGGTCGCCGCTGTGCACCGGCGCCTCGTCCCGGGCGGACCCGACGGCGACCGGAGCGGCGATCGGCGCGGGCGCGCGCAGCCAGGCGGAGGCCGACGCGGCGTCCGGGCACACCGCCGCCGCACGGTGACCGAGCGCGGGACGCCCGGCCTGAAGGTGCCGCAGCACCTGCGGGTAGGTGGCGGGGTGCGCGTCCAGGTAGTCGGCGATGCGGCGGCCGTCGGCACGCAGGGCGGCCTCGCTGCTCGCGGAGAGCACCACGCAGGGCACGGCGGCGGGCGCCGTGGCGGCCGTGGCAGTGGGTGTCGCGGCGTCGGGCGCCGGTCCGGACGGCCGGTCCGCGGGGTGTTCAAGGAGCAGGTGGGCGTTGGTTCCGCCGATCCCGAAACTGCTGACGGCGGCCACCCGGGGTACGTCCCGGGGCCAGGGTTCGGCTGTCACCGGCACCCGGAACGGTCCCGCGTCGATCTCCGGGTTGAGGCGGTCGAAGTCCGCGGTGGGCGGGACCACCCCGTGGTGGACGGCGAGCACGGCACGGACCATGCCGACGACGCCCGCGGCGGCGCCCAGGTGCCCGATCTGGCTCTTGACGGAGGACAGTGCCACGCCCGCGTCGTCCGCCAGACCGTATGCGTCGCGCAGCGCGGCGGCCTCCACCGGGTCACCCAGGGCGGTGCCGGTGCCGTGCGCCTCCACATAGCCGAGGTCGGTTCCCGTACGGCCGCTGCGGCGCAGGGCGGCACGGATCGCGGCCCGTTGGCCGGAGCGGGCGGGCGCGCTGTAACTGAGCTTGTCCGAACCGTCGTTGTTGATGCCGGACCCTGTGACGACCGCGTACACCGTGTCGCCGTCGCGGTGGGCGGCGGCGAGGGGTTTCAGGACGACCACACCGGTGCCGCTGGCCCCCACGGTGCCCGCGGCGTCCGCGCTGAACGGCCGGCAGTGCCCGTCGGGGGAGAAGATGTGCTGCGGCCGGTAGGTGTAGCCGTCGGTCAGTTCGGTGTCGACGAGGACACCGCCGACGAGCATGACCTCGGCGTCGCCCTGGCGCAGCAGCCCCGCCGCCAGGTGCACGCCGACGAGCGAACTGGAGCACGCCGACTGCACGGTGAAGGCGGGACCGGTCAGCCCCAGGTGGTAGGCCGCCTTGGTGGCGAGGAAGTCCTTCTCGTGGTGCAGGGCCAGCCGGAAGGCGTCGGGCAGCACGTCCGGATCGCCCTCGCGCAGCATGTTCTGGAAGTAGGTGTTCTCCCCGCATGCCGCGATCAGGCCCACCCCACGGGCGGCCGGGTCGCCGATGCCCGCGTGGGCGAGCGCCTCGACGCAGCTCATGAGCAGGTGGCGCTGTTGCGGGTCCATCAGCCGGGCCTCGGCCGGGCTGAGGGTGAAGCGTCCCGCGTCGAAGGCGAGGAGCCCCTCCATCTGGCTGCGGGCACCGACGCGGCCGTCCGCCGCGGGGAAGTGCTCGATGCCACGGCGGCCGGAGGTCACGAGGTCCCAGAAGGCGGCCAGGTCGGGCGCGCCCGGCAGCCGCACGGCCATGCCGATGACCGCGACGGGCACGTCGGCGGCCTCGGGGGCCGGTCGGACCGTGCCAGTGTCCAGGGCCGGTCGTACCACGTCGGCGTCCCGGCCGGGTCGGATCGCGCCGCTGTCACGGTCCGCTGCGGCCACGCCCGTCACTCGGCCCGGCAGGGCCCCGCCCGCCTTCCCGTCCGGTCGTACCGCCACCTGAGCCGCCGCGTCGTGCCCTGCGCGCCGCCCCTTCAGGTAACCGGCGAGGGCGCGGAGCGTGACGTGTTCGAAGAGGTCCGGTACGGAGAAGGAGAGCCCGTCCTCGCCCGCGCAGGCGAGCTGGAACCGCATGAGGTCCAGGCTGGTGGCGCCGGCGTCGAAATACCGCTGGCGCACGCCGACCGGTCTGCCGGTGACGTCCTCGAACAGCGCCGTCAGACGCTCCTCCAGTGGTGACAGATCGGCGGCGGCCGGTTCTCCCTGGCGCAGATCGTGACCAGAGGCGGTGAGCGTCGCGCGCCGGTCCAGCTTGCCGCTCGGGGTCCGTGGCAGCGCGGTCACGCGACGGAAGCGGGATACGCGCACATGGGCGGGCAGCAGCGCCGACAGATGTTCCGCGAGCCCGGCCGGATCGGGGTCCTCGCCCCGGCACTCCAGCGCGGCGACCAGGCGGCCGTCCGCCACGGCCGCGACCGCGTTGACCACGCCCGGGTACTGCAGGATCGCGGCCTCGACCTGCCCCAGCTCCAGCCGGTGACCGGCGAGTTTGATCTGGGCGTCGTCCCGCCCCGCGTAGTGGAGCAGGCCCCGCGTGTCGAAGCGGGCGAGGTCGCCCGTACGGTACAGCAGGCCCAGTTCGGGATCGTCGGTGAAGCGCTCGCGGTGCGCTGCCTGGTCACCGAGGTAGCAGCGGCCCGCCATGGGCCCGCCGATCAGCAGCGCGCCGGTGGCCCCCGGCGCGGCGGGGAGACCGCTGCCGTCCACCACGCGAAGGACCGCGCCCGCCACGGGCCGTCCGATGGCGGGGCGCAACGGCCAGTGGGCCGGGTCGCCCTCAAGGCACAGGGCGCTGACGACATGGGTCTCGGTGGGGCCGTAGTGGTTGAACAGACGCGCTCCCGGCAGTCCGGCGAACCAGCGGCGGATCGCGTCGGTGCACACCAACTGCTCTCCGGCGGTGACGACTTCGCGCAGGCCTGACGGGTACTGCCCGGTGCGGACACCGTGTTCGGCGAGCAACTGGAGCGCCACGTAAGGCAGGAAGACGCGCTCCACCGCCGCCGACTCCAACTGTTCGAGCAGGGCGGGCGCGTCGTGCCGCCAGCCAGGATCGACCAGATGCAGCAGGCCCCCGGAGCACAGCGTGGTGAAGATCTCCTGGAAGGAGACGTCGAAGGAGAGCATCGAGAACTGCTGGGTACGGGTCGGCCGGTCCAGTCCGCCCGCGACGCGCTGCCAGGTCAGCAGGTTGCACAAAGTCCGGTCGGGGACCTGGACGCCCTTGGGGACGCCGGTGGAGCCCGACGTGAAGAGCGTGTACAGCGGGCGCAGCCCCTCGTGCGTGTACGGCGCGGGCACCGCTGCGGGTGTGCGGGCGGGTGTGTCGGTGAGGGTGACGACGTGGCGGGGGAGCGACGGTGGCGCGAGGGTCTCCAGGACACCGAGGTCCGGCCTGGTCACCAGCACGCACAGGGGGTCCGCCTGGTCGAGCACGTGCCGCAGCAGGGCCGGCGGATAGGCCGGGTCGAGGGGGACGACGGTCACGCCCAGTCGGGCGGCGGCCAGCAGCGCCACGATGTGCTCGACGGAGGGCGGGAGGTAGAGCGCGACGGACGCCGGAGCGGCAGGGTCGGCCGGCAGCGGATGGCGGGCGCGCAGATCGGTCGCCAACGCGTCGGCCCGCGCGTCGAGTTCGGCGTACGTGAGGGGCGTCCCGCCGTCCGTGAGGGCCGGGGCGTGCGGGGTGGCGGCCACCTGCCGGGCGAAGCCGTCGGCGACGGTCGGGAAGTCGGGGACGAGCGCCTCGCCCCGGCCGATGTCGGGCAGACCGCGACGGTGGTCGGCGATCAGCTCGTGCAAGGTGACGTCGTCGCCGCTGGTCAAGTGGTCCAGGCACCGGCGGAACAGCCGCGCCGCCGCCTCCGCGCGTTCGGCGCCGAGGTCGTCGCGGTACTCCCACAGGCAGTCGAAGCCGGACTCGTGCTCGACGACGGACAGGGTGAGCGCGCACTTGGCGCCGAGCGGCTCGGGCCACACGGGCCGCACCTCGCAACCGTCCAGCCGCAGCGCGGAGAAGTCGGTGTTCTCCAGGACGAACAGATAGTCGAAGAGGGGGGTGCGCTCGCGGAGCACCGGATCGGACAACAGGTCGGCCAAGGCCACCTCCTGGTCCTCCAGGACGCCCCGGACCGTGTCGGCGTGCGACGCGAGCTGGGCGGCCAGACTGTCGCGGGGGCGCAGCTCCAGCTCCAGCAGCACGGTGTTGGCGAACATGCCGACGGCGTCGGCGAACTCGGGCCGCGACCGGCCGGAGACCGGCGACGCGACAAGGGGACGCTCCTGGCCGGTCACGCCGTACACGCTCGCGGCGAACGCGGACACCAGCAACTGGAAGCGGGTAAGCCCGCGTTCGGCGGCGAGCCGGTCCAGGGTGGCCCGGCGGACCAGGTCGAGGGAGGTCCGCAGCAGCCTCGCCCGGGGCCGGACAGCCACCTCCTTCGAGGCGGGCAGGACGGGCGACAGCTCGCCGTCACGGCCGTAGCGCTCACCGAGCCGGGCCCGTCGCCGTCCGTACGCGGCGCTCGCCTGCCACTCCCGCTGCCATCGTGCGAACTCCAGCGGCGTGGACGCGGACGCGGTGCCGGGCACGCCCGACTCGCCCCGCAGCGCGGCGGAGTAGGCGTCGGCGAGGTCGCGGAAGAGGAGGTTGAGTGACCAGCCGTCCACGGCGACATGGTGCAAGTGCAGCAGGAGCACCCCCGCGTCCGGAGCGCCCACCCACGCGGCGCGCAGCATACGGGTGTCCGTGAGGTCGAAGCGGTGCTCGAAGAACCGGTCGGCGTAGCTTTGCCACCCCTCGCCCTCGCTGCCGTCGAAGTCCCGCGAATCCGGGCCCTCACCACCGTCGAGCGGCTCCCAGGGGTCGTACGGGTCGCCCGCCCGCTGGCGCAGCCCGTGCGGGGTGGGGACCAGTCGCGTCCGCAGAGCCGCGTGCCGTTCCACCAGCCCGCGCACCGCCTGGCGCAGGGCCCCCCGGTCGACGCCGCCCCGGAGGCGGAAGACGAGCGGTACGTCGTAGGCGCGGTCCTCGGGGTCCCGCTGATGCAGGAACCACAGGCGTTCCTGCTCCCTGGTGGCCGGCGCGGTCGGTTCGCCGGAGGCGGCGGGCACGGGTGGGTGCTCGCCGGTCGCGGCGTCCTGGGCGTGCACGGCCTCGGCGAGGGCGGCGAAGTCGGCGGTGAGCACCAGGCTCTGCGGCAGGTCGACGCGGAAACGCCGCATGACCTCGAAGCGGAGGCGCAGCGCCTTCAGGGAGTCACCGCCGTGCGGTATCCACCGGTCCTCGGGGCGCAGGCCGGACACCCCGAGGATGTCCTCGGCGAGATCGAGCACGGGCCGCTGCTCGTCGCTGACGCGTCCCTCGCCCTCGTACGAGCGCCGCCACGGTGCCGGGGCGTCGCGCAGCAGCGCCTCCCGGTCGACCTTGCCGTTGGCGGTGAGCGGCAGTTCCGGTACGAGGTAGGTGTGGTGGGGGCGCATGTACGGGGGCAGCCCGGTCGTGAGGTGCCGGTCGTAGGCGTCGAAGGAGAGGTCGCCGGGATCACCGCCCGGGACGACGAAGGCGAGCAGTTCGTTGCGGCCGGCCTCGTCACGGCGTGTGCACACGTACGCCTGGCGCACGTCAGGGTGGGCGAGGACGCGTCGTTCCACCTCGCCGGGCTCGATGCGGAAGCCGCGCACCTTCACCTGGCGGTCGGCCCGGCCGACGTAGGTCACCTGTCCCTCGGTGTCCCGGCGCACGAGGTCACCCGTGCGGTACCAGCGTTCCTCGCCGGGCGTCTCGCCCTCCGGGTCCGGCAGCATGACGAAGCTCTGCTCGGTCTGACTGGGCAGGTTGCGGTAGCCCCGGGCCAACGCGGGACCCGCGAGGAGCAGTTCGGCGATCTCGCCCGGCTCCGCAGTGCGTCCGTCCTCGGTGCGCAGCAACGTACGCGTGCCGGCCAGCGGGGTGCCGAGGGGAACAATGGCGCCCGCGAAGTCCCGGGGGATCGGATGGCAGAGGGCGAACGTGGTCGCCTCCGTCGGCCCGTACACGTTGTGCAGGACGGTGCGCGAGGCGGCGTTGGCCGCGTACCACCGGCGGATCAGCCGCGCGTCGAGCTGCTCGCCGCCGACGAGGACCTGGGAGACGGTGCCGAAGCAGTCGGGCACTTTCTCCACGACGGTGTTGAACAACGCGACCGTGATGAACAGTGTGTTGATGCGCCGGTCCGTCAGCGCCGCGGCGAGCCGGTGCGGGCTGTGCACCTGCTCGTCGTCGAGGATCACGCAGACACCGCCGGTCAGCAGCGGTGCCCAGACCTCGAAGCTGAGGGCGTCGAAGGCCGGGTTGGACAGGCAGGCGTACCGGGCGCCGGGCCGCAGGTCGATGTAACCGGGTTCGGCGAGGCGCAGCACGCCCGCGTCGGTGACCTCGACGCCCTTGGGGCGGCCCGTGCTGCCGGAGGTGTAGAAGACGAAACCCGTCCCGGTGCCCCCGGTGTCCGTCGACGCCTTAGCGGGCGGGTCGGTCCGGGCCTCCCGCACCGCGTCCGGTTCCTCGTCGCGCAGGAGCAGGTCGGCGTCGAGGGCAAGGAGCTCTCCGCCGACATCGGGGAGTTCGTCGTGGACGACGGCGACGGCGCCCGAGTCGTCGAGGATGTGCCGCTGCCGGTCGGACGGACTGAGCCGGTCCAGGGGGACGACGGTGGCACCGGCGCGACGGATGCCGAGCATCACGCACACCAGCCGCCAGGAGCGCGGCAGGCAGACGGCGACGGACTGCCCAGGGCCCACCCCGAGATCGCGCAGCCGCGTGGCCACCCGGCCGCTGAGGCGGTCGAGGCCGGCGTGGTCGAGCAGGTGCGTGTCGTCCTCGACGGCTACGGCGGACGGGTTGCGCCGGGCCCGGGCGAGCACCGCTTCGGCGAGGGCGGAGGCCGATCGGCTCGGGGCGGAGTCGGCGGAAGGGGAGGTGACGTCGGTGTTCATCGGACTCCCGCCACGGGGAGGGCAGCGGCGGACGCCGGCGCGGACCGGTGTCCGTGGTGAACCAGTTCCGCCGTCAGCAGGGCGCCGACACGGACCGCTCCGGGGCCTTCGAGGATCTCCCAGTGGTCACAGGCGAGGGTCTCGACCTGGAAGTCTCCCTCGGCCCGCCGCTGCCAGAAGGCACGGACCTCAGCGTGGAACGGCGTGTCGTCACCGTCCGGCACGGCCTGGGCCAGGACCAGGCGGGTCGGGGAGGCGGTGGGCAGGTAATCCCGGGCCGTCGACCGGTTGTGGTTGTACAACCGGAAGTAGCGCTCGATCTGAGCGTCGTCCATGCCGGGGTACATCCCGTTGAACCTCACCAGCTTGTCGCGGAACTCCGCCTCGTCGACGGCGGTGATCGCCGCACGGGCGGTGGCGTCGTCGGTGGCCTGGGTGTCGAGGAGGACGACACTGACGTCACGGCGCCCGGCCCGGCCGAGGATCTCCCCCATCCGGTGGGCGACCAGCCCCCCGTAGGACAGGCCGGTCAGCACGACGGGGCCGTCGTCCATCGGGCCGAGGAGGCGCAGATACTCCTCCGCCATGGCCTCCACCGTGGGCAGGACGTCCTCGCCGGGGTTCACGCCCGGCGACTGGACACCGTAGAGGCCGGCCTCGGCGGGCAGATGCTCGGCCAGCGGCAGGTAGCAGAACGCCGTGCCCCCGGCCGGGTGGATGCAGACCACCCGTGGCCCCGCGCCACGCCGGAACTCGATGAGACTGCCCGGCGCGGAGTCGGCGCCGTCCTCGCGCAGCAGCGCGGCGAGCGCCTCGATCGTGGGCCGCGTCATGACCTCGGCCACCGGCAGATGCCGGCCGAACGCCTCCGTGACGGCGTGCGCCATCTTGATGGCGGACAGGGAGGTGCCGCCCACCTCGAAGAAGTCGTCGCCGACGCCTATGTCCGGGTGGAGCAGCACGCTCCGCCATATCCGGTACAGGGCGTGCTCGACGTGGTCGCGCGGGCTGGCGGTGTTGACCTGTGTGGAGGTCCGCTCGTGGGCCAGCGCGAGCAGGGCGGCACGGTCGACCTTGCCGCTGCGGTTGAGCGGCAGGGCGTCGAGGTCGACCACGACGGCGGGGATCATGTAGTCGGGCAGACGGTGGGAGAGTGTGGCGCGCCAGTCGCCGGCGGCACGCGCCGGTGCCGTACCCCGGCCGACCCCGGCGACCAGCCGGATCTGCCCCGCGGCGTCGCGGTCGGCGAGGACCACGGCCTCGCGGACACCGGGGAGTGCCATGAACGCCGCCTCGATCTCCGCCGGTTCGATCCGGAACCCGCGCAGCTTGACCTGGTCGTCCGCGCGCCCCGCGTAGACCGCCTCGCCGTCCGGCTGCC
Organism: Streptomyces sp. NPDC089424; assembly: GCF_044749345.1. Taxonomy (NCBI): domain Bacteria; kingdom Bacillati; phylum Actinomycetota; class Actinomycetes; order Kitasatosporales; family Streptomycetaceae; genus Streptomyces; species Streptomyces sp. NPDC089424. The sequence goes on along the minus strand of NZ_JBIVHU010000002.1, from coordinate 178,046 downwards.
GTCTGGCCAGGTCGCCGGTGCGGTAGATCCGCTCGCCGGGCACGAACGGGTCGGGCAGGAACCGCTCCTCGGTGAGGTCGGGGCGGTTGAGGTAGCCGCGGGCGAGGGAGGTCCCGCCGAGGTACACCTCTCCCACCACGCCCGGCGGGACGGGCCGCATCCGGTCGTCGAGCAGGTAGAGACGAGTACCGGGCAGCGGGTGGCCGATGGGGCAGGGGCGCTCCAGCGGACGCGGCGCGTAGTAGGCGGTGCTGTAGAGCGTTGCCTCGGTGGGCCCGTAGCCGAAGCAGATCCGCAGGCCGGGCAGGTGCAGGGTCATGCGGTGCAGGGCGGCCTCGGTGAGCGACTCCACTCCGGTGAGCAGCTTGCGCAGCGCCAGCCCGCGCAGCCGTACGGCGGGGTCCTCGTCGATCCACCTGACGTAGGCCGGCGGCAGGAACGCCTGGGTCACCCGTCGCTCGCGCAGCCACGCCAGCAGGGCCTCCGGGTCGCCGCGCAGCGCCTCGGGGACGACGTGCAGCACACCGCCGGTGGTCAGGGGGAGCAGCAGTTCGTGGATGGAGGCGTCGAAGCCGATACTGGACCAGGCCGAACCGGCCTCTCCGGGGGCCGTGCCCATGCGGTCGTGCCAGGTGGCGAAGAGGTTGAGGACACTGCGGTGCTCCACCGCGACGCCCTTGGGCCGGCCCGTGGACCCGGAGGTGAAGATCACGTACGCCGTGCGGTCCGGCGCGCGGTCGGTGCCGGACGGCGGCCGCTCGCTCTCCGCTCCCTCGGCCTCGACGGCGGCGAGCGCGAGCCAACCCTCCGGCCGGTCCGTGTCGTCCCCCTGGTCGCTCAGTACGACGGGGCAGGCGGCGTCCTCGACCATGCCGGCGAGCCGCTCGCTGGGCTGCCCGGGGTCCAGTGGAAGGTAGGCGGCGCCCGCCTTGAGGATGCCCAGGATGCCGACGACGAGGTCGCACGACCGTCCGGCGTGCAGGCCCACCACATCACCGGGACGCACGGACCTGGCGACGAGGGCGTGCGCCAGCCGGTTGGCGCGGCGGTCCACGGTCGCGTAGTCGAGGGACCTCTCACCGTCGGCCACCGCGGTCAGTTCCCCACGCGCCCGCGCCTGTGCCTCGAACAGTTCCGCGATCCCGGACGCCGACCGCAGAGCGAGGGCGACCGGATCGGCCTCCGCGTCGTTCTCCGGCCCGTCCCCCGACGGCGTGGCGTCGCCCTCGCGCACCAGCTGCCGTGACTCCTCCGGGTCCATCAGTTCCAGATCCCGGATGCCACGGTCGGGATGGTGGGCCATGTCGGTCAGTAGCCGACGCAGATACTCCGCCCAGCGCCGCGCCGTGGAATCGTCGAACAGGGCGGTCGCGTAGTCGAGATGGCCGAGCAGACGCCCCTCGGACTCGGTCACCGACAGCGCGAGATCGAACTTGGCCGCGGCGTCGGCGATCGGCAGCGGCCGGGTCTCGACGCCGGGCAGGTCCAGTAGATCCCGGCGGTCCGGGACCCAGGCCAGCATGGTCTGGAACAGCGGGGTGTGAGCGGCGCTGCGCGGCGGTTTGGCAAGCTCGACGATGCGTTCGAAGGGCAGGTCCTGGTGGGCCAGTGCGTCGCGGACTACAGCCCGAGTACGGGCGAGCGCCTCGGCTGCGGTCGGCGTACCGGACAGATCGACGCGCAGCGGAAGCGAGTTGACCAGGAAGCCGATGAGGCCGGCCGCGCCGGGCCCGCGCCGGTTCGCCACCGGACTGCCGACAACGATGTCGTCCTGGCCGGACAGGCGGGAGAGCAGGCTGATCCAGCCGGTCAGCACCGCCACGAACGGGGTGGCACTGTGCGCCCGGGCCAGCGTACGCAGCGCCGAGACCACGTCCGCGTCCAGTTCGAACTCGACCCGGCCCCCCTCGTACCGCTGCTCCACCGGACGCGGTCGGTCGGTCGGCAGATCGAGAACGGGCGGCGCGTCCGACAGCGCCTGCTCCCAATAGCGTTCCTGATCCGCCAGGGCACCGGCCAGTACCGCCTCGCGCTGGGCTCGCGCGTGGTCCGCGTACTGCGTGGCGAGCGGTGCCAGGGGAACCGGGTCGTCCGCACGCAAGGCCACGTAGAGCAGGCTGATTTCGCGCATCATGACGTTCATCGACGCGCCGTCGTAAACACTGTGATGGAACGTCAGGAGCAGCACGTGGCGCTCGGAGGCCAGCGTCAACAGGCGGCCGCGCCCGAGGGGACCGGCCTCCAGATCGAACTCCTGCCCCGCTTCCCGGCGTTGTAAGGCAGTGACCTGGGCGTCTGGGTCGGCGAGGCCGCTGAGGTCCTGCGAAGTCAGCGCGAAGCCGGTGCCGGGCGGATCGATGATCTGCTGGACACTCCCGGCCTCGGCCACCAGCCGGGTGCGCAGCGTCTCGTGGCGATCACTGAGAACGTCCAGGGCCCTGGCCAGCGCCCAGTGGTCGAGCGGACCGGTGAGCGAGAGCGCCACGGTCTCGTTGTACGCGGCGTTCGCACCGGGCAACTGTGCGAGGAACCAGAGGCGTTGCTGGGCGAAGGAGGCCGGCAGGGCTCTGGGGGCGGCCTCGGCGCGGCTATCGGGGTCCGCACACGAGCGCGGCGCGGGGACGGAGGTGGGAGTGTGCTGCACCGGCTTACCTGGTCTTCCCGTCAGAGGGGACTGGGGGAGAGGAGGGGCGCGGCGGCCCGGGATCACCGGACGGCCGGGGGCCGAGAAGAGCGCGCGCCCCGTGTCGGGGGGCTGAGGGAGCGCGCAGCATGGGGGAGGAGAGGTGTCGGCTCGTTGCTGAACGGTCGTGAGGGGATATGACGGAAGAAATACTGGCCCAGTGATCCGCTCCCAAGAGAAAGGATGGTGGGATTGCGGCTCACTGGAATACTTCGTGGTGCATTGGTGATGATCAGTCACTGCTCAGGCACATGTCAACACTTGACTTCCCGCAGTGCCCTCACGTAGATACAGGGCTGCCCCTTCTGCCGCCCTGCGCCGGACGCACGTCCAGATCAGCCCAGCTCATGACGGGTGACGGCCCTCCAGGCGCATCACGTGGGCCGGCGAACGACGACCGTTGGCCTAGGCACCCTCTTCGGACAGACCGGGGCGGACCGACCAGTTGTGACGGACAGGTCGGCGAAAGGGATTCACACGCGGGGAATTGCCAGAGTATGGAATTGACAAGGGCCAGAACGCCGCGTTCGGTATTGGATTCGCATCCGTGGGTGTTTGCGCCCATTCCCGTGCAGTTATGTCACCGCCCGGCGAGGAGTGCGGAGTCACGCGTGAGCGCATCCGGCAGCTCGGGGGAACCGGGAGCGGGACCGGTTGAAGAAGGTGCTGGCGGGCGCTGCATCCGCACCGCGGGGGGAAGCGCGGGCGGAAGCGCAAGACGCAGGTGCAGGAAGAGGCGTCTCCCGCACCAGCACCGAAGGCTGCTCTCCCGGCGGCGAGCGTCAGGCAGCCGCGTGTGCCGGACGGGCGGGGGCTCTGTTCTGACAACTCAGAGATCCGGGCGGATCATGGCTCGGCCGTTCCGCCGCCTCCGAACGCGGCTTGCGCATAGTGAGTTGGGCATGCTGGCGGCTACGGTGGGCGCGTGTCTGTTCAACACACCGGTGAGGGCGAGCGGGTCGCGGCCGCCTGGCGGAAGGTGACCGGCTGGCTAGCCGAGCATGCTCCCCTCTCCCACGCTTCTCTCCTTGCGCCCGCGATGGAGGAGGAGATCGCCGCGGCTGACTCCCGCCTGAGGCTTGCCGTCGGGTTCGGGCTGCCCACGGAGGTGGCGGCGCTGTGGCGGCTGTGCGGCGGTGTTGAGCACCAGTACATCCAGGCCAATGAGGATGCGGGCGAGGTCGGTTCAGGGGCCTTCCTGCCGGGCGGGGTTCTGCTCGGTCCGCAGGATGCGCTCCGGCCGCGGCTGCCGGAGGTCGGGCGCGGCGACATGTGGGGCTCCGCGGTGGTGCCTTGGCTGACCGGCGACGAGGCAGGACCTGAGTCGGGGCTCTACGTGGGCGAGGACGGCGTCGGCTACTGGTCGCTGCCGGACAATCTCGCATGCGACAAGCCCGGTTATCCGTCGATCGCCGCCTATCTGGACGCCGTTCACCGCACGCTCACCGAGGGGCCGGCCGACGCCATGGGCCCCGATGTGCCCGGCCTGGTCTGGGGCTGCCTGATCTGGGACGACCCCGAGGCACCTCTGCTGGACGATGCGTTGGAGCACTGGCAGCCCGTCCACTGACCGTGAATCTGCCCAGAGCCCGCCTGGTGGGTGGACCCGGGCAGAGTGCGGTGGCTACGGCTCCTTCAACTCGCAGACGAGCGTCGCCGCGCCGGTGTGGTAAACCCTTGAAACGGCAACCCTTGAAACGGCAACCCTTGAACCACAGATCACCCGCCTCGATCGCGAGCTCGTCGCCGTCGACGACCCGCATCCGTGGGAGGAACTCGTTGCCGTACTTGTTCATCGCCCCCTGGTTGACGAACGCCGACATCGAGGAGCGGCCGCACTTCTTGGCGAGCGTCGGCGCGTCGTAGCGGGTGTCATCCAGGAGGTGGTCACTGACGTTGTCGACCTTCGCCGCCAGGTCTGGATGCAACGCTAGCCGCTGGCCGTGCCGGCCGGGTTCAACCCGCCGGCTGTGGCAGGCAGGCCGGCGGTCTCGTACGTCGAGGCGAACGTCACCTCGTCACAGTTCACCTTGTCGGGGTTTGGCAAGGGGACCTGCGCCCGGAAATCCGGGTGCAGGAGCGTGTACGGGTGAGGCACGAATCCCTTGGTCGGGAGCTAAGCGTCGGTCCGGTTGCCGCCGTAGTAGTACCCCACGAGCCGCAGCGCATCGTCGACTGGTGATGCAGTGAGGTCCTATCGCCCAGCCGACGGGCAGCCGGTCCTAGCGGAGTGGTCGTGCAGGTAGCGGGACTGTTCCTGAGGGGTGAGAGCGGCGTCGATGGCCTCGCCGATGGTGCCAATCGCGCGGGCCGGGTCGGGCAGGTCGACGTTCCACAGTTCGACGGAGCTGCCCGTACTGATGGCCAGGATGCGTCCGTCCGGGCTGAACGCCACCACTCCAGGCGAGGGGGGCGGCGAGGTGCGTCTGGGCTGACTGGTGGCGAGGTCCCATCGACGCCGTGCATGTGGGTGACTGCTGGGCCGCGGCCAGAGCGGCCGCTGCCGCCCCGCGACCACATGAGGTCAGAACCAGCCTCCGGCGGGGGATCGGCCGAAGCCGGGATGGAGGAGGCGCCGTACCCGAGTGCAGGTTGGTCGTGGTGTGCGTGGGAGCTCCCATCCCGTTTGCCGTCGACCCAGGCAGAGCCGAGCAGACGCGGCCCCTGGCGTCCAGGTCGTTCGTACAGTGGCGCGCTCCTCCTGGACGCCAGGAACCACGCCCGCTCCACGGTATGTGGGTCGACGGCGGACGGGATGGGAGCTGGGGAGAGTGGTGGGTGAACGGGGGTCTCCATAGGCCTCAGGTCAGTTCAGAAATCCCCTGGATCAACGCGTAGATGGCGAAGACCCCACCGACGCCCACGAAGCCACAGCCCACGATTTTCTGAATGATGCGGGCGTGGCGATCATTGGCCTCGCGCCGCTGCCCCTCACGTCCGTCGGACAGATGCCGCAGCCACGAGGGCACACTGGCATCAGCCTGTTGATGGTGCCAAGTCGCGAAGCCTCGAAAGTCGCAAACAATGATCAGTCCTACTGCGACTGCGCAGGCGCCCATGAGGAATGGGCCGAGCAAAGCCCACCCAGTGACCGCATCAGCAGCGGCGGAAGGTATCGCTACATGGTTCCCAAAGCCGTCATGAGGCGTCGTCACACGCTGATCGTATGTACCGCGAGCCGCAAGGGGTAGCGGTCAGGCCCCTCCCGTGCCCGATAGACCGGGAACTCACGGGGAATCGCGGTCACTCGCGGCCAACGAGCATGACGAAGGCCCCCGACTGATGTTCCTGGTCACGGGCCTTCAACCTGCGCGGTGGGTGTGAGATTTGAACCCACGGTGACTCGCGCCACGACGGTTTTCAAGCCTTCTCCCGGCGCTCGAGCTGTGCTTTGGTCTCTTCCTGCACGATCTCGTCACGGGCAGTATGGCTACGTGAGCCAGGACCAGGGGACGGACCGATTGAAGGCAGCGCTTCGTGACTCGGAATCGGAATCGTGGTCGCGAAGAGCCGCGGCCGGCCGACAGCTTGCGGCGTGGGCCGAGCGGGAAGAGGTCGGCCCAATCCTTGAGCGGCTCCTATTGGACGCCCATGACACCGCAGTTACACAGGAGACGGCGCAGGCCTTGCTCGAACGGAGGGACCTGGTCGGTCTGCGCGCGGTGCTGGCGGCGCTGTCGCGGGCTGAGGAGTGGTGGACCGCCGACCAGCTCGACGGCCAGGTGTTCGGCTACCAGAGTTGGATGATTGCCGACGACCGGACAGACGAGTTCGTGGACCAGCTTGCGAGACTCGCCGCCGACCAGGACAAGGGAGTCCGTGAGGAAGCCCTGCGGCTGTCACGGCCTGGGGAGCAGCCATGGGTAAGCGTCGGTACGTAGCCAGAGGCTGCCGGGCGGCTTCCGGATCTGGGACAACCGAGGGCGCCGATAGTGGGCCGATCTCTACGAGCTGTTTCCCGATCTTCTACTGGTCGAACTAAGCGGCGCGGCCGACAGCGAAAAGATCACGGCTCTGCTCAAGCAGTACCGAGCCCAGAAGCGGGAGTGCCGGGGCAAAGCCGCTTGTCAAGACTGCGCACGGCGGCTGACACCAACGGCTGACGCCAACAAGCACGAACAGCAGCGGTCGGCGCCGGACCTCAGTGGACGATCGACCGTGGCCCAGGCCCGGTTGACCGACATCGACGGTCCCCTGTGATCGACCTGATAGAGATGAGGCCACGGGTTCAAATCCTGTCAGCTCAGCCCCACCAACACGAAAACCTCTGCCCCGGTGGGACCGGGGTCTTTCAACGTTCCCAAGCTCAGCGTTCACGTGCCGGCAAGTCCGTACCAACAAGGGCCGCTGCCCGTTCCCGGTGACGTTGATCGTCGACTCTCAGTCCGTGGAAGCGCCTCCACCGTCGGCAAGGACAGCCGCGGCTACGACGCGGGCAGAAAGATCAACAGGCGCGAGAGACGCATCGTGGTCGACACCCTCGAGCTTCCTGTGATGATCACGGTGACGCCCGGCGATGCCCGGGAAGAGGTTATGGCCAGGGACCTTCGCTGGCGCCTCAGGCTCACCCACCCGCAGATCACCCAGGTCTGGACGGGCTCCGCCTACTCCCGTGACCTGTTGCCCTCCTGGACGGCGGACCATCTGTGGTTGACCCTGGGGCCCGTCCTCCGGCCCAGGGGCGCTATAGGGTTCGTCGTGCTGCCCCGGCGCTGGAAGGTCGAACGCTCGATCGGCTGGATCATGAACGCTCGCCGCATCTGCCGGGACTAGGCCGTGTATCGAAAGTGGGTCTTGGGCTGTGAATGATCGCGGTTCATGGGGCGGGGAGATCTCACAGACGGGCAGTGGGCGGTGCTGGCGCCGCTGTTGCCGAAGGGTGCCACGGCGGGGCGGCCACCCCTCTGGCCTCGGCGGCAGCTGATCGACGGCATACGGTTCCGGGTCCGGACCGGGGTTCCGTGGCGGGACATCCCCGCCGAGTACGGACCGTGGAGCCGGGTCTACGACCTGTTCCGCCGATGGCAGCGGAACGGCACCTGGCAGCGGATCATCACCCGACTCCAGTCCCTGGCCGACGAGAAGGGGGCGATCGTGTGGGACCTGAACGTCGACTCCACGGTCTGCCGCGCCCATCAGCACGCGGCCGGCGCCCGAAGGCAGGGTGACCTGCAGAAGGAACCGCCGGGCGGTGTCCATGAAGAGGCTGGAGATCATGGGCTGGGGCGCTCGCGCGGCGGGTTCACCACCAAGCTGCACCTGGTCGTCGAGCAGGGTCAGAAGCCCATGGCGATCGTGGTGACCGCCGGGCAGCGCGGGGACTCACCGCAGTTCGAGCCCGTGCTGGCGAAGGTCCGCGTGCCCCGCATCGGGCCGGGCCGGCCACGCGTCCGCCCCAACCGGGTCCGCGCGGACAAGGCGTACGCCTCTCGCAAAAACCGCGCCTACCTGCGCCGCCGCGGGATCCGCTGCACCATCCCCGACAAGGCCGACCAGGCACGCAACCGCCAAAAGCTCGGCTCCCGCGGCGGCCGGCCGCCGTACTTCGACCCGGCCGACTACCGCCAGCGCCATGCGGTCGAGTGCGGGATCAACCGCCTCAAGAGGAACCGTGCCGTCGCCACCCGGTACGACAAACTTGCGGTCCGCTATGAGGCGACCGTACTGGTCGCGGTCCTTAACGAGTGGCTGTGACGGTCGCCCTCCTGCGACCATGCGCCGGTGAACTCAGGACTCCCCGCCGGATGGACGATCGAGCGCGTGCGCGCTCTTTCCGGAGACCCAAGCGCCGCCCCGCTTTCCTTCGATCGGCTCGTAGTCATCGAGGTGGCCGGCCAGGGCGACTACGAGCCGCTTCGGCCCGATGTGATTCTTGCGTTCCACGAGTTGTGCCTCGTGAGGGACGACGGTGAGTGGTTCATGGGGCAGCTCGACGATGACGGCTCGGTGATCTGCTGGGCCTCCTACGGCTCCGACCTGGCCGAGGCCATTCGCAGCCTCTGAAAACCTCCCGCACCTTCAGCCACTTTCGCAACAGGCCCTAATAGCGGCTGCCTCAGCATGCCGAAGCCCATCTGAACTGGGCGTTCATTACGCTCATGACTCGGCGCCTGGCCCGGAAGGGCCCGCACACCGACAGCTGGACGAAGAAGAACAAGCCCTCGGCTGACTACTCCTCAGTCGAGAGCATGAGCAGCACGCTACGGGCTTTCAAGAGCCTTGATCACGTGGTCCAGTTCCTCTGGCATGACCGCGATCAGGACCTCGCCGTCGGACGACTCGCATTTCACGATCCGGGATCTCGGGTTGAAGGCCAGTGCCTCACGCAGTGAGGTCGAGCGTATCCCCGTCTGACGTAGACCGGCCGGTAGGGCGGCCTCCTGCTTACCGAAGGAAGGCTTCCAGACGAGAGGATCAGCACCGATCAGTAGACGTCCTGCCCTCCAGCGTGAGCCCTGAGCTGACCACTTGAGCATGCATGGCACCCCGGCAAGTTCCCCGGCGGCTATCGCGGTCGACCTCTGCTGCCGCTTCCGGCGCATGAGCCATCCAACGATGGCTACAGCGACCACACCAATCGTTAGTTCGATCACTCACGCATTCAAACAGGCGGTGAACACGGACGGAGCACATCACCAAACAGTAGGGCCTTGAGCCTTCAAAAAGACCTACTTAGACGTCATTTCAGTCGGTGAGTCGGCGGTGGCCATGAGGGTCGCGGCGATGGCGGTGAAGGCAAGGAAGTGTTCGGGCTTGCGCTCGTAGCGGCGGTGGAGCCGGAGAGCCAGGACACGGTTCGTTCCACGACCCAGCGGTGTCGGCCCAGGCGTCGGGACGATTCGGTGCCCTTGCGGGCGATGCGGTGCTTGATGCCGCGGGAGGACAGCCAGCGTCGCAGGTGGCGGTAAGTCGTAGTGCAGCTTGCCGGGCCGTCGGCGTCGGGGTCCGCGACGTGAGCGGACGGGTGGGATGCCGCGGACCAGCGGGATCAGGTCCTGGCTGTCGTGGAGGTTCGCGGCGGAGATCCCGGGGGAAAGGAGCATGCCGCCGCGGTCGACGATGAGGTGGATTTTCGATCCGGCCTTGCCGCGGTCGGTCGGATTCGGTCCCGTCAGCTGCCCCCTTTGAGGGCTCGGACGCTGACGGAGTCGATCGCGCAGCGCGACCAGTCCAGCCCGCCCCGGGAACCGAGTTCGTCGAGGACCAGGCGGTGGAGCTTGGCCCACACCCTGGCCTCGGTCCACTCGGTGAACCGGCGGAAAGCGGTGACGCCCGACAGTCCGAAGCCCGTTGGCAGTTGGTTCCAGGTGCAGCCCGAGGTAGCCACGAAGATGATCGCGGCCAGCACCTCACGATCCCCTCGACGACGATGCCCACCGCCCTGCGGACGTTGCGGGGCTGGCGGCACTACCCGCTGGAACAGCTCCCACAAGTCCTCCGGCGCTAACCGTTCGACAAGCGCAGCAGTCATCACCCCAGGCTGCCGCAAGATCACGCCAACTGAAATGGCTTCTAAAGCGGTGGTTCTGTCCGGGCGCTCTCTCTACCGCGTCGGCATGTGTCGATACGCGACCCCTTACAAGCCGCACTTCGTGTGTCTGGCGTGCCGGTCGTCCTTCAAGCAGAGCCCGCTACCGCCGCGAGCTCATCCATGCCCGCGCTGCGGCACTCCGATGATCAATGCTGGGTTCGACCTTGCCATCCCCCGCCGCAGAGACAAGAGGGATTGGGAAGCACTTGGGGCAGCACTGCGCGTCGGCCTTACCTTCCACTCATGCGGTTGCGGAGGTCCTGGCTACCGGCCGCGGTCGACTGCAGAAGTACGCGCGACGCCGGGCGGCCAAGCGACTTGGTCTGTCGGAGCAAACCGCATTGAAGCGCTACGACCCCTGGGAAGAACTCGCACAGTGAAGTTGTGCCTGCACAGCATCGAAGTACAGCAACTACAACAACCGTTATGGCTCTGAGTGCCCATCAACCCCCGTCCGGCAGCCTGTATGACTGCCAATGCGAGATCTCTGTAGAGTCACGGATCAGAAGGCTGTCTGCCGGACAGACATCCGTGGCCCTCTGACGGGACAGCTACCTTTGGCCCGTGAACGGCAGAAGCACGTGGATCGGCACATCAGCTTGGTCGGTCGTCTGGTGGGGCCTGGCGACGGCGGTGCTCCGCCTTGTCCGCGTGGTCATCAACGACTCCGGGAGCTGGTCGGCGTGCGCCGGGCTGGCTGCCGCTTCCATCGCCGTCGGGGAGCTCTCGGAGCGCTGGCATCGACGCCGCCGAAGAAGGAAGTCGCAAGCGTCCTCCGGCACCGAGTCTGTGGTGGCACGCACCACAACCGTACCTGATCGAGCCGGGAGCAGCGGGGAATCACGGTGAAAGCAGTCAAGCCCAGCGAGGTCGCGTCCCGACCGTTCGGCCAGGTCGGCGCCCGACATAGCGACCAATGATCGCAGCTTCCCAAGCTGGGGGCTCACTGCCGTCGTGGCCCGTCAGTCCAGCCAGACGAGCATCGCGTCGTCCGCCCGGGCAGCAGCCTCGAAGAACTGTCTGAGGCCGTCGTACCAGGGGCGACCCCACTCCAGCGCGCCAGGCTCACTCCATCCGAGCGGATAAATCTCGGCGCTGGTCAGTTCAGCAGGATCCACCCCACTGATGAGCTCGGCATAGGTGGTGGCCCGCAGGGCTTCTGCTGCGAGCCGGACCCGCTCAGGCCGCAGGTACCTCGGAGGCCCATATCCCCAGTCCTCGTCCTCTGCGAACGGCTCCTCACCGTGGATCACGTTCACGGGGAACTCGATGCGCGCCAGCAGGAAGCGGAGCATGCCCCAGGTCTTGTACGTGCTGAAGTGACGCGCCTTGGCCGGCGCAGGCTCCGACTCCTCCTCGGCGTCCTGGACCTCTTCAACGAAGTCCAGAGCCCAGTTGGGGTCGTGGACCGCCCGGTCAAGCTCCGCAGCCGTGACGCGCAAGTACTCACCGATCATGCTCATGGACAGACAGTATGTGACGCCAGTGACACCAGCCGCCGGGTGGACCGTCTCAGTTTCGGTCTCATTTAACCGGGTTCACTGGCGTTCAGCCGAGCCCCGGAGCCGATTCCGACCTCGTGATGAGACACCACGAACCCAGGCGAACGCCAGTGAACCCCCGACCAGCGCAGTTGGAAAGAGTGCGCCCCCAAGCAACCTCCTTGGAACGCCGAGCACCGCCGCGGAGCAGTGCGCCTTCCACATAGGACACGTGCCGGCAATCCTGCCCTGGTCCGCAAACGGTCGAAACCGGAGGTGGAGACGTGGCCCGTACGCAGTCCAGACGTGGAGCGCTCACGGCGAGGGGCACTCGGTACCGACGGCTGGCGATGTTCGGTGCGTCGCGATGCAACCTGCACCGTGGCGAGTGGTCGTCGTACACCATCGAGAAGCGCAAGGAAGCCGAACGCAAGGCGAAGGCACGCAAGCGTCGCAAATGACCCCAGCCGGTATGAGGTGACATCCAGGGCTGACATCAACGGCAGCGGACAGCAGCGGCGTGGTGCTGCGGTCTGACACGGCCACGGCCGCCGCGCGCAGCACGGGTGGACAGGCGGTCAGACCGAACTCCAAAGCAGGTGTCGCAGGTTCGAATCCTGCCGGGACCACAGAGAAGAGGGCCGGCTCAGGAGGGGTTTCCTCCCAGGCTGGCCCTTCGTCGTGTCCGGGGTCGTGCCACACGCGTGCCAACAGGGTTCGCACGGAGTCCACATCCACTGGGCAGAGGGTCGGTGTCTCTCACTGTTGGATACGGACGTGCCGAAGAGCGATGACTACGCGAGAACCAGAATGCGACTGACCATGTGGGGCTGCCTTGCCGGGTTGGCCGTAGCCTTGGCCATCCCGATGTACATAGTGGTTGCCGTGCTTCTGGGCGGGATGCCGACCCCTTGATGCTATCGGCCGCCCAGTGTTATGCCCTCTTGCGGTACAGGTGGCGGATGGAGCCGGCCCGCGCAGTCGTTGTCTCAATGCGTGCTCTGAGCTGCACAGGCACGACAGACCCTAATCGGGAGTTTCCTCCCGCCCACCCTTGCGGATCACGGCTCCGAGTCGATCGGCGATGGCCCGATCACGGTCACTGGTCATGTGCTGATAGATCAGCGCGGCCCGAGAGCTGCTGTGGCCCATGCGGATCATCAGCTCCCGCGTGCTGGCGCCGACGATCGAGGCCAGGGTGTTGCCCGCGTGCCGCGGGTCGTGGAAGTGATCGTGAGCGAGCTGAGCGCGAACGCGATCCTCCACACCGACAGCGGGACGGAGTCCGGCAGCTTCCACCTGGCCTTAGCCGTCTCCCCGCAGGTGATCGCCCTCTCGGTCACAGACAACGGCGGCACCGGCACGGCCCCCAAGGCCGAGCACCAGAACCAGCACGCAGAACACGGCCGCGGACTCGGCATGGTCGCCGCCCTCGCCCACCGGGTGGTCATCCACAACAGCCACGGCACGGGTTACACGGTCACGGCGGAGCTCTTCACCGCGACGGGCACGGAGGACACCCAGCGGGGGCGCCGGCCAGCGCCGGGAGCTTTCCCGCGGCGACTCGCGTCGTCTGGTACACGTGCCAGCCGCATACCCGTGGCACACGCCCGACTGCATCAACCTCGGATCTCACCAGGCAACGAGCCCCCGCCTCGCCCTGAGATGGCTCCGCGACCAGACAAGCCACGTGGTCGACCAGCTCGACACGGCGTACGCGCATCCGGTCCGCTACTGGCTGATGGACGAAGCGGAACACGAAGGCGCCCTCTTGTATCTGACGTCGGGCAGCGCCTACCGACTCACCCTGTACAACGAGAGTGCGCAGTACGTACTGACGGCATCGCCGACGGGAGCGACGGGAGTGCTTTGATGACCGGACTCCGCTACGGCTTCTGGTGCGAGTGCTGGACCGAAGACCTCACAGCGGCCACCGAACGCCCCACTCTGCACGCGTCATTCGACGCCTACTCCGCTCCGCAGGCAGACAGATGGGTAGCCGTCGAGCTCCGGAGCATTACGCCGGCCCTGGACTCCGAGGCCTGCGACGAGGCATGGACCTGGCTGTACGAGGGCCGCACCGAAACCCGCAGAGCTCTCATTAGCTCCGAGCCATGCATGGTGACGGTCACGCACGCCAGCACCCAGATCACGTGGACGATCCGGCCAGCCCTCTTCCTACCGCTCGCACACCGCGAGACCAGCAAACTCATCACGCGTGCACACGACTTCAAGCCACGCACCGTCAAGCATCTACCGGGACCGGAGAGGCCTGCACCACGTACTGTTGCAACTTTCTCTACTGGTTCAAGCACCCGTCGTCGCTCCGCTCCTCCGGGCGGGCGCGGGCTGGCTGCGTTGGTGAAATCTAGGAGCGTTTGCTGGTGGGTTCGGAGAGCACGCGGGGCTCCTGGCCCTTCGGAATGTTGCTGAGAACTGGTAACGGGCACCTGCGTGTCGGAAGCCGGATGACGCCCTGGGCGTGATCGCCGTAGGCTCCCGGCGAAAGGCGGGTGCAGTGGACATCACGGTGCAATGGATCAGGACGTCCTGGACGAAGCAGTCTCGGGGTGGGGAGGCTGCTGCCCGTAGGAACGCGGCGCCTGTCGGGTTCTCGTTGCCGCAGGTGCCCAGTGTGCTTGCTCACTTCGTCCAGATGTCTGAGGGCGATGGGTTCGACTCCGCTACGTTGTCGAGCAGTCCTTCGCCTTGCTCCACCAGTTCAAGCGCCTCGCCGTCCGCTGGGAACGCCGAACAGAGCTCCACGACGCCTTCGTCTCGTTGGCCTGCGCCCTCATCTGCTGGGGACGGCTGAAGAAGCACCGATCATGATCGTGAACTTAGCTCCTTGGCTACAACTCACACCACTTACCCAGAGGGCCGGCCGCCCGGGTCTGGGTGAAGTCGTGCAGCAGGTCCCACGCACGATCGATATGCAGGGCAAAGTCACCCGTGAACGCGGCGAGGTCGTCCATGATCGGGACTTCGACCTCGGCACTCGAGGGCACGGTGCCGTCTCCTACGAGCAGAGACACCCGCTCAGCGTCACTCATCAGATGGACGACTGCGTGATCATCTCGGAAGGCCAGGATCAGCACCGGGAACTCCCTGTTCGGCGACCAAACCTCGACGTACCCCTGACCACGGGAACGCAGCTCGTTGAAGCGGTCTGCCAGATCCTTCACCTCTGAACCTCTCTCAACCGGATGGAACAGTCCCGATTCCGGCGACGTCGCCGCCCACACCACGCTCATCCAGCCCCCCATCCCCACACAGGTCATCGCCCACGATCGAGGGCCACGCTCCCACGCTCTACCACGACACGACTACTGGGACTGGTTCGCGTGATCGTGTTACGAGCTCAAAGCACGATAGTTGTCACCAAGGCAGGCGTGCTGTCACCAGGGCCGCCGGGGGGGGCGAGTGCTGAGCCGAGTTTCTTGACTGCGGTGCAGTCTCAGCTGTCCACCCCGGCTTCCCACTTGCGTCGGCGCAGCATGTGGTCGCTGAAGAGGTGTCGGCTCTGGTCGAGCAGTTCACCCACCTCCGCGTCACCGCGCCGCTCGCCCGGCTACGGATGCCAGCGCTGCACTGATTGCGCGGCCCAGGTGCGCAGCTTCATATCCGGGTCCTGGAACAGACCGACCGCCACCCGTAGCGCCACGGTGCCGCCGCGCGCGTCGAGCAGCCGGAACGCACCGACGCGGACGTGCCGCGGCAGATCGGTACTGGTGCGCGCCAAAAGCCAGTCGGCGGGCAGCTCCCTGACCGAGGGCAACAGGGCGGCGACAGTCTCGCGGACGACACCGGCGGCAGGGTCGTCGAGGAGCGGCCGCAACTGCTCCGCATCCGCGCAATCCAGCGCCCGCAGCCCGGCCACCGCTCGCGCCCGCACCCCGGCCGCCGGGTGCACGAGCAGCGGCCGCAGCAGTCCGGCGTCTGCACGGTTCCCGCACTCGGCCAGTCCGATCACCGCACCGGGCGGCAAATCGGGGTCGTCCGGTGTCGTGCACTGCTCCCGGTACCAGACCTCCGGGTCACCTCCCTGCTGTCGTACGACATAGCGGGCGCAAGCGCGCACGAGCGCGGAGCGGTCGCTGAGAAACGCTTCCGCCTGCTCTGCCCGCCCCGCGCGCCTCAGCGCGGTGACGCCGGCCGAACGGGTACGTGGGTTGCGTGCGGACAGCAGTGAAGGCAGCACTCCCTCGTAGGCATCCTCATCCCCCAGAGCCGTGAGCGCTGCTGTGGCACAGAGGTCCTGGACCACGGTGTCCTGGTCCCCGGCGGCCGCGCGGGCCAGCTCAGCGGGACGGAGCAGTCGGCCCTCGATGGCAAACCGGTACGCGAACCGCCGGACGACGCGGTCGGGGGCAGCGAAGAGAATAGCGAGCTGCCCGTGGGATGCCTGGCGCAGGATCTGGCCGAGCACATCGACGCCGAAGGCCCCTCTGTCGCGGCGGCCGACGCGGAGGATGAGCGGCGCGAGGGAGAGGGCCGAGTCCACGTTCAGGGCCTCGCGCAGCAACTTCCGGGCGTGCTCGCGCACTGGGCCGACCCAATCGGCACAGCGGATCACGACCAACGGCAGCAGACCGGGGTATCGGACCGACTGACGCACCGCCTCCTGACGGATCCGCCCGTCGCGGTGGCAGAGGGCGAGTGCGAGCCGAGACTCGCCGAGCTGAGTCAGGTCGGCGGGCAGTGGGGCGGAGTGCTCCCACCCCGGCAGGAACTCCGGGCGGTGCCAGGCCATCTCACGCACTCCTGCGTCCAGCGCGAGCCAGTCAGCGGGGTCGGCGACATCAAGCGTGCTGTGAAGCGGCGCACCTCCCGCGAGCCGCGTCGCTGCCGCTGTCCCGTCCTTGATGTCCTCAAGCATTCCGCCCCTCCAGCAGTCGTACCAGGTGATCGTAGGGGCGGGGTTCGCGTAGGGCTCGCGAAATATGGCCCGTGATCGCCAAAGGCCGCCGTGCGGCACCCTGCCCATCAGAAGCCGAACGCGATGACATCGCCCCTGCTTCGCTTGCCGCTGGTGACAGGTAGCGCGCCGCATCGGTGACAACCACCATGCTTGGTCCTATTGAAGCCGCAGGCCAGCCGATGCCGGTGGTGACAACCATCGTGCTTCGGCACATCACCCATTCCAGTACCGAGGCAGGAGCCAGAAGGACGGGGTCGGCAAGACCGCCACCGCCCTGAACGTGGCCGGCGCTTTAGCAGAGGCCGGGCACAACGTGCTCTTGGTCGATCTCGACCCCCAGGGCCACCTCACGGACGGGCTCGGCATCGACCAGGCGCCCGCCGGGGAAGGCGCCGCGAACCTGTACCGCACGCTGATCGGGGAGTACACCGGCAGCATTGCCGACCTGATCACCCCGCATTCTGTCCCGGCCGAACGGCTCGACCTGGTGCCGAACACCATCGAGATGTTCATGGCCGTGCGGGAGCTCGACAAGCAGCGCGCGCGGGAGCACCGGCTCGCCCGGCTCCTGGCGGCCTTCCGCTGCATCTGCGACCACGTGCTCATCGACGCGCCCCCGAGCCTGGACATCCTCACGGACAACGCGCTCGCGGCCGCCGACGGGGTGCTCATCCCCGTCCAAGCGGAGGACAGCTCGCTCAAGGCCCTTCGTCTGCTGCTGCTCAGATCTCCTCGGTGGACGCCGACCTGCGGGACAAGCCGCTAGAGCTGCACGGCCTGGTCGTGTTCCTGCTGCGTCGGCCGACGACGAAGCTCGCGGAATCGGTCCTCGATGAGCTGAGGAAGCTCAATGGCTTGCCGATCCTGGGCACGGCGCCGCTCGGTGTCGTCGTCACCGAGGCGTGGCGGTCCGGCCGGACCGTGGTCGACTACGCCCCCGACTCCGAGCACGCTGAGGCGTACCGCGCGCTCGCCAAGACCCTGAGGGCCGGACAGTGAGCGCCCGCAGGAAGGAACTGCCGCCCCCAGCCAACGGCGGGGACCTCACCGCCCTTCTGCGCTCCCGTCACACTCGTACCGACGACGGAGACGTTCCCCGGCGCCACAGGTACCCGCCCCGGCCGCTCATGAGCCCGTACAGCGCCCCGCACGAGCCAAGGGCCCGGCCATGGACCGCCGTTCCTGGTACATGCCGAAGAGTCAGCCGACGCCCTGGGTCCGCAGTAGAAGAGTTGCACTGGTCCACCCGCCAGCACAAGCACGTCATCATGGCCGCCCTAGTCGCCGTCGCCCTCGAGTAGCTGCCTGCCGTGGCCCAGCGGATCACGGGCGAGTAGTCGCACCTCTCGCACATGTGCAACAGCTCGCCCGGCGTCTCCAATTGGCTTCGTAGGTGAGAACGGAGAGCGAATGTCGCCGGGGTCTGGCAGCGGTTCTTGATCGAGGCGCCCAGCAATGTCGATGAGAACTGGCAGCGCCCAGAGGGCTTGGCTCGGGCGTGTTGGCACGGACGGACATAATGCGGCTGTGGACCTGAGACCGGAGTTGTTGCCCCCGCCCGTGAGTCGGCAGCGGCTGGACGAGCTGTGCGCCGAGGTTGAGCGGATCGCTGACATGCTGGAAACCCGCCGGGCGGCAGCGCGTGAGGCAATCACGGCCTTCAACGCGATGACCGGTCATGACTACGAGGTCCTCGACTTCGCTGAGTACGACGGAAGCAGGAGCCTGGAGGAGTTCGCGCGGGAGGCGGCCCGTCCGGCTCACCCCGTGGTTGCGGACATCACCCGGGACGAGCTCGTTGAGATCGTTCGCAGACTCCTGCTGGCCGACCCGGAGAGCGACTACTACCTGCGCCTCCTGGAGGCGAACGTGTCGCACCCCCGGGTAAGCGACCTGGTCTTCCACCCCGCAGACATCCTGCGGGGCGCGTCTGCGAAGCAGATTGTCGACGAGGCTCTGAGGTACCGACCGATCGCGCTCTGAGCCCTGCGGGAAGTCAGCTGGCCGTGGCCTGCTGTTCGGCGCGGGAGCGGGTGGTGGCGAGTCGGTAGGAGTCGGTGCCGGTCTCGATGATGTTGCCGCCGAAGGTGAGGCGGTCGACCATGGCCGCGCAGACGCGGGGGTCGGTGAAGGTCTTGGTCCAGCCAGAGAACGACTCGTTCGAGGCGATTGCCACGCTGTTCTTTTCCTCCCGCTCGGTCAGAATCTGGACGAGGAGTTCGGCGCCGCGGCGGCCACAAAGACAACAAGGTCTTCCGCAACGCCTGCCTCGACCTCGCCCGCCACGGACTGACCCTGTCGGAGGGCGCGGCCCGGGACGGCAACAAGCTCTGGGGGCTGACGCCCCTGGGCTTGGACGCGGCCGCTGAAGTGCTGGGCCGGGGACCGGGGGAGATGGGCGGTATCGCGCGGGGTGCTGCCCGTTCCGGTGCCCCGCACGCGATGGCCGTGAACGAGACGGTCATCGCCATCACCCGCACCCCGCCGGCCGCCACCCGCCCCATACCCAGCACACGCAACCCCGCAACCGCCCCGCCGACCGAGACCGCGCCGGCCGCGCCGGAGGGGATCGGCAGCATCTTCGCCTGGTCGACGGAGGTGGCGCTGAACCTGCCCAGCACGGGCCGGAACCGGTCCGGTGTCCGGGCGGACGCGGTGCTGCAGGCTCCGGTAGCGGGGGTGCCGGTGCTGCTGGTGGAGGTCGACAACTGCACCGAGGCGGCCGACGTCGTGGCCGCGAAGTTCGACAAGTACCTGCGCTTCTTCCGCCTGCAGGCCAAGGACCACCGCGGCCGGGACGTTCCCGCGTGGCGGAACCTCTACCCGCCGACCGGCCGCGAAGGGCATCCCCCCGGTAGTCGTGGTCTTCAACCCGAGCACGAGGATGGGATCGCAGGCGCTGAAGAACCGCATGAACGCGGTCATGAAGGCGACCCGCGCCATCTGGTCCGGCAGCTTTGAGCGGATGGACGGCTTCGGCGACACGGATCCGGACGGCTACTACAACTACGCCGACGCCATCCCGATCCTGTTCACCACCCTCGAACGACTGAAGGAGCACGGTCCGCGGGCGGCGGTGTGGTGGCGCTGCGGACACGGCCAGTCGGAAACCCTCGACACCGCCCTGGCCAACCCCAAAAACACCGACGCCTGGCACCAACGCGACGACGAACGCAGCCGCAGACGCGACGAAGAATGCGAACGTGAACGGCAGGAGCAGGCAGCAGGCTGAGGTGAGCCGGCCACCGTGCCGCAGTCGGTGCCGCCACAGGAGCGCCCCGAGTAGCAGGACGCCGCACGGCGCCCCGAGCCGCCCGCGACGCCTGTTTGGGAGTTGTGCGAGCGGTGCGGGCAGCCCCGAGCCGAGCAGCCTGGCCTCCGCTACGAAGACGCGCCTGCAGAAGATGGTCGGCACTGCCCCGTCTGCCGGATCGATTTGCCCCGGCAGTACCCCGGTTTGCTCACTGCACTGTTCAAACGCCGCGCCTGACCAACCACCAGACGCCCCTGCACGGGCCAGGCCGAAAGCCCTTGGGGAGCGTCTGGGCTTCCGAGCATGTGGAGTCCCGGGAGCGGCCGGATGTGGGGCCCGGGCAGGTTTACACGACGTGCCCGGGCCCCCGCTCGTGCTCGGGGAGGTGCGCGATGTCCTCAACGAAGACGCGCTTGGGAAGGTCACCGAGCGGGTGGAACCGGCATGTCTGCTTCTGACCCGGCGTATGCGGAACTGGCAAAGACCAACCGGTCGGCGCAGAAGCGAATCGATTCGCCGGGTGAAAGGTGTCACCGAGACCGCGATGGCTGCTCTGAGCTGCCACTCTCGGGCTTGGATAGCGGATCGGCAGGCACCCTGCGGGCCGGACTCTCGTCCCTCTACTGTTTGGAGCTCCCCTTGCGTCTTCGTCGTATCGCGACTGGTGCCCTTGGTTCCGTCGCTCTCATTCTCGCTTCCGCCGGCGCAGTCACGATGAGTGCCGGTCCAGCCGCAGCGAACCCCTGCGGCTTCTACGAGACCCACTCCGACGCCTACTAC
Source organism: Streptomyces sp. NPDC089424 (assembly GCF_044749345.1). NCBI lineage: Bacteria > Bacillati > Actinomycetota > Actinomycetes > Kitasatosporales > Streptomycetaceae > Streptomyces > Streptomyces sp. NPDC089424. The sequence goes on along the minus strand of NZ_JBIVHU010000002.1, from coordinate 157,397 downwards.
AACCACTGCACCTCGGACGGCTCAAACATCATTATCGAGATCGATGACTGGGGTCCGAACAGTGAGCGGTGTGTGGGACCGGGTGTGACCTGGATCGGTTCCAGTTCCGGTATCGACGGTGCTTGGTACACCGGCCGTACGTGTTGACCTGGGTAGTGTGAAAGCACTCCGCGTCAGCGTGCGGGGAACGGTCGCAGTGACCGTTCCCCGCACGCTTTCGCAAAGCTCCCATCCCGGACTGGCGGCCCTCGGCCTGCTGTTACGGGGCCAGAAACAGGCGCCCAGGATGGTCCAGCCCGTGCCCCCTAGAGCGTATCTCTTTGATGGGTTGGTCGGTTGATCGGATGTGTCTGTCCGGTTAGTAATCACTGATGCGATGTGGGCCCGGATCGAGCCGCTCATGCTGGCCGATCCGGTCCGCGGCCGACGCTGGGCCGACCACCGTCGGACTCTTGAGGCCATCGCGTGGAATTACCGCACCTGTTCCCCATGGCGCGACCTGCCCTGTGAGCTCGGGCCGTTCCAGACCGCGCATAAACGCCTGCTCAGATGGGCCGTTGACGGCACCTGGGAACGGATTCTCTCGGTGATTCTCGCCGGGACGGACGCTGGTGACGACGTGGGCTGGACGGTGTCGGTGGACTCCACCATCTGCCGGGCCCTCCAGCACGCTGCCGGAGCCAGGAAAAGGGGGCACTCGGACGTTCGGAACCTCACGATCACGCACTGGGACGCTCACGCGGTGGCCTAAGCACGAAGGTCCACCTGGCCAGTGACAGTCAGGCACGACCATTGGCTCTGCATGTCACTGCTGGCCAGGCCGGTGACGCCCCGGCCTTCGAGGCAGTCATGGCCAGAATCCGGGTGCCACGAACAGGACTTGGAAGACCAAGGACTCGACCGGCACTCGTCCTCGCCGACCGGGCGTACTCCTCCCGGGCAATCCGCGCACATCTACGCCGGCGCGGCATCCGAGCCGTGATTCCGCAACCCGCCGACCAGATCGGTCACCGCCTCCGGCGCGGCCGCGCCGGAGGCCGCCCGCCAGGCTTCGACGCCGAGACGTACAAAGCGCGCAACAGCGTCGAACGCTGTATCGCCCGACTCAAACAGTGGCGGGGCCTGGCCATGCGCACCGACATACTAGCTCTTGCCTACCAGGCCGCACTCCACCTTGCTGCCATCCTCATCTGGACCAGGAGTTGATGACGGGGACGATCACGAACACGCCTCCCAGAAGCAAGCGCGGCGCGCAAAAATTGGCGCATGGACGACCTCCTGAAATTCCTCCGCACTCGCATCGAGGAGGACAACCATGCTTACGCCTACGTGGCCCAGACGTTCGGCGGTGAAGCCCTCCTCGACAGCCACCTGGCCATGCTCGATCTCATCGACATGCTGGCACGGGACTACCAGGCCTTGGAGCCCACAGACGCCCGTCGCGCGGGCCTCACCTACGCGATTCGCGTCCTTGCCCAGTCGTATGCCGAGCACCCTGCCTACCAGCAGAAATGGCGTCCCTAATGGCTGTTCCCGCAAGTGCGGCCGAGCCGTGACCCGAGACCGGCTCGATAGGGTCAGGGCTCAGCCTATGGAAGAGGATCGTTCGATGCCGACGTACGACCAGCTGACTGAGTGGGCCGGCCTGGGTCGTGTCACACGGGCCGGACAGGACGTTGTGGCCGGCTGGCGGATCCCTGGCCCCATGAAGGCACAGCTCGTCGAGGTGGGCATCCCGGTATCACCGCGCCTCATTGAACGAGTCGTGATGCAGAGCGAGGCTGAGCCAGTCCTTCTCACGTCCCGTGGCCCGCTCTACCGTCTCACCGAACAGGCGGACCACGATGATCAAGCCGAACGGTCATCCTTCGGCGTCGAGCCGGAGACCGGGGCGGTCTACTTCGTCATGCCGGACGGGGAGGCATGGTTCGCCAACTCGGGTGTCGACGTGTGGCTCGACGTCCTTCACCGCTACGGCAGTCTCATCACAGCTTCTGAGCTCCTCAGCGAGCCGGACGGTCCTGAGGAGTACCTCTCCGAAGAGGAGGAAGAGCGGGCTTTTGCCGAGCTGAACCGGCTGGCCGAGGGACTGAAGGAGATCGACCCGGCGGCCTTCAACGGCTACGAGGGGTTTCTCTGGCCAGCACATCTGGACCGCTGGCTCTACTGATTTCGGCCGGCAGATCCAGAGTCCGTAGATGGCGACGTGCGGGGATGCCCAGCCCCACCACTGAGATGATCTTCATGTGGGGGCTGTAATCACGGCGTCGGAGCCGTCATGGATAGCGCCGTACTCCGGCCTGAGTCCAAAGCAGTTCGGGAAGCTGGTCACCATGCTGCGGTGCGGAGGCCCGCCCCTTGTTCGCAGGGGCCGCCCGTGGAGTCTTTCGCTGGAAGACAGGGTGCTGCTGGTTGCCGCGTACTGGCGGACGAATCTGACCTTGCGGCAGCTGGCTCCCTTGTTCGGGATCTCAAAGTCGGCCGCGGGCCGGATCGTGAGCCAGCTCGGTCCCTTGCTCGCGCTGCGGCCGCGGAGCAGCTTCCGCAGAGACACGGTACTGATCGTGGACGGAACCCTGGTGCCGACACGGGACCATAGCGTGGCGGAGCAGTCCAAGAACTACCGCTACTCGACCAACCACCAGGTCGTCATCGATGCTGACTCACGCCTTGTCGTCTGCGTCGGCCGGCCTGTGCCGGGCAACCGCAACGACTGCAAGGCGTGGGAACTCTCCGGTGCCAAGCGCTCGGTCGGCAACACCACCGTGATCGCCGACGGTGGCTACCGCGGCACCAGTCTGATCATTCCGCACCGCCGAGAACCCAACCAGACCGAGCTACCGGCCTGGAAGGAAGCCCACAACACCTCCCACCGCAAAGTCCGCGCCCGAGTCGAGCGCACCTTCGCCCGTATGAAGACCTGGAAGATCCTCCGCGACTGCCGCCTGAAAGGCGACGGCGTCCACCACGCCATGCTCGGCATCGCCCGCCTCCACAACCTCACCCTGACCGGATAGCGGATCTATACCGACGGCTGATGAGGAGCACGCCTCAGAGCACTTGCGGGACAGCCCTTACGAGCTCGTGCACGGTAAGCGGTGAGACGTCGAGCTCCTGATCGTCGATCATGGTCATGTGGTGGGGAACGCGTCTCGTGCAGCGATCATCAGAAACCGGAGGATCACGGGCATGTCGGCTGCTGTGATTGCTGAACTCGTTGCTGAGGTAGGCCCGTTGTGGCACGAGCGGCATCAGGCCAGGCTTGCGTACCGGCCACGGAAGCGGGCGGTGGGTGCCGGCGCGAAGCACCAGCTGGTGTTCGTCGACCGGCTGCTGGCCACGCTCATCCATCTCCGTCACGCCGCCACGCATGACGTGCTGGCCTGCTGGTTCGGCGTCGACCGCTCCACGATCACCCGGGCCATCGGCGAGGTGCGACCCCTGCTCGCCGAGCGAGGCTGCACCGTCAGCCCGGGTGTGCGGTTGCGGACCCTGGCCGAGGTCATCGACCATATCGGCGCCAGCGGGAATACCGGCATCATCGACGGCACCGAGATCCGCGTCAGGCGCCCGACTGCCGGACACAAAGACCGGGACAAGTTCATCTCCGGCAAGAGCAAGCAGAACGCGGTCAAGACCATGGTCGTCACGGATGGCGACGGCCGGATGCTCTTCTGCAGCCCGGCGCAGCACGGCAGCTGCGCGGACATCACCCATGCCCGCCAGTTAGGGCTGGTCAGGCTCTTGGAGGGTGGTCCGGCAGCCGAGATCCTCGCGGATGCCGGCTACCAGGGCCTGGGAGCCCAGACCGGCGGGCGCGTGGTGACACCTCCGCACCGCAAGTTCAAGAAGAACGCTCCGGACTGGTACGAGGAGATGCACGAGCGCCAACGCAAAGCGCACTCCTCGCGGCGCATCCGCGTCGAGCACGGCATCGCACACCTGAAGAACTGGCGGACGCTGGCCCGCCACCTCGGCCGCCGCGAGCACATCAGCGACACCGTGCAAGCCATCGCTGGCCTGCTCTCCAATCAGCAGACCGCGGACCTGGTCCCGGCACGGCAGGTGTGACCACCAAGCCCCGCTGGGGTCCCCGGCGTCTCACCGCTTACCGTGCACGAGCTCGTTAGACATCTTCCAAGAGACAGGCTCTAGCCCCCTGTGGCCTGGTCGAGGATGCCGAGGGCGGTGTCGGGTCTGCAGTGGATGCACGGGGGTGTCTGTTGGCGCAGGGCGTCGAGTGCCTGTTGCCGGGTTGCGGGGCGGCAGCGGCCGCTCTGGGCCGCGGCCCAGCAGTCACCCACGTGCACGGCGTCGATGTTCGTGTGGTTGATGTCGTACTGGATCAGCCACTGCGGCGGGGTCGGCCGCCGCTCCGCACCGCGGCGGCGCTCCGCTTCGCGTCGTTCCTCAGCGGCGAGCCGGCCGTCGATGAGCCGCAGCTGCTTACGGCCTGCTGCTCCACGACGCGCGGCACGATACGCAGCGCGTCGAGACGCGACAGCGGCTCCTGACCACCCACCTGCTGCTCCCGGCCGCCGTTTCACCTCCGTTTTGGCCGCCTGTTCGAACAAGTGATCTAATATAAGTATGCACCGCGTCGACCGCCTCGCCGGCACTCAGGAACGCGTCCTGTCTTGCATCCGCCGGCACATCGCCTACCACGGGCACGCACCCACGATCGAGCAGATCGGAACGGCTGTCGGCATGCGCAGCAGGGCCTCGGTGCACTACCAGCTGACAGAGCTCGAGGCGAAAGCCGCGATCGTGCGCGAGCCGGGTCGGTGGAGAGGGATCCGCCTCGCATGACCAGCCCTCACCGCTTCCACCTGCTGCTCACTGTCGGTGGTCGGCGGGTGCAGCACGGCTGGTGGGGGAGTGAGGTGACCGCGCGTGACACGTTCCGGCGGTGGGTCGGTAAGTACGGCAGCATGCCCGGCGCCCGCCTCACCCTCACCGGCGAAGACACCGATCACGTGCTGGTCACCTGGCCTTACAACGGCTAACACAAAGAAGCGCCGGGAACCGCACCTATAGGTATCCCGGCTCGCTGTTGGCCACGAACTGCTTCAGCGATTGCTCCAGCAGTTCCAGGAAGTGCCGCAGATCATCAGCCACCCTGTCGAGTTCGGGTTCGTCCAGTGATGCTGTGCGTGTCCGGTAGACAGCCCCGCTGGGGTCGGTGACGTAACACAGTCCGCCACCGGTCGAGCCGATGACCAGGCCACGAGCTTCCTCGCCCGTACTATCGCTGATAGCGCCGTACTCCTTGAGCCGCAGAAGGACGTCAGGTACCGGGTCGACGAAGTAGCCGTTGCCGACGTCCGCCCAGGCGATGTCGGCGATGCTGTCGTAGAGGGTGACCAGGTCGGCGGAGGCGAGATCCAGTTCGGCCAGAGCGCGGGGTGCTGCCTGGTCGTCGGGGGCGGCCGGCCGGACCTGATTGGTGCCCGGGGGATACCCGTGCCGGCGCTCGAACTCGGCTGTCATGGTCTGCAGGGGGTCCGAGACCCTGCTGATCCACGCGGCCAGCCAGGCAGGTGACAGTGAAGGTCCACTCATGAAGCCGGATCATGGCACGTGCCTAGGACGTCAAGGCGACGGCCACCATCTGTTGCTTCCCAGGATCAACACAGGGACTTGAGTTGTCGGTGGGTGATGAGACAGCAGGCGAGTTTGAGAAATGCTTCGCGGATGCCGGCGTCGCTTACTGATCGTTTCAGGATGAGATCGGCGTGTCGGCTGGCAGCCGGTGATCTTCGTCGGCGGGGTCTGCGGGGTGTCCGATGATCTTGCCTCTGATGACCTGTGGGAGCGCATAGCCCCACTGCTGCCGCCGCAGCCCGAGCGAAGGCACCGGCACCCAGGCCGGCTTCGGGTGCCTGACCGTGTTGCACTCGTGGGCATTGTCTACGTGCTGCGCAAGGGTGTGGCCTGGCGGGATGTGCCCGCCAGTGTGGTTGGCTGCTCGGGCGTGACCGCCTGGCGCCGCCTGCGGGACTGGACCGAAGCCGGTGTCTGGCCCCGGCTGCACACGGAACTCCTCTCCGAACTACGCAAGACCGGCTTGCTGGAGATGGACGACTGCGCGATCGACGGCTCCCACGTCAGGGCCCTCAAAGGGGGGACCACGTCGGGCCGTCGCCGGTCGATCGAGGCCGCCCCGGCTCCAAACACCACCTGATCGTCGACCGCCGCGGCACCCCGCTGGCCGTGTCCGAGACCGGCGGGAACCCGGCATGACGTTACCCAACTGATCCCGCTGCTGGAAGCGATCCCCCGAATACGGGGACTGCGGGGACGTCCGCGCAGCAAACCCAAGCGACTCTTCGCCGACCGCGGCTACGACTACGACAAGTACCGCCGACTGCTGTGGCAGCGCGGCATCAAGCCCCTCATTGCACGGCGCGGCGCCGCTCACGGCACCGGCTTGGGCAAGACACGCTGGGTCGTCGAGCGCACCTTCGCCGGGCTCCACCAGTTCAAACGACTGCGGATCCGCTACGAACGCCGCGCCGGCCTCCACCAGGGCCTCCTGGAACTCGCCTGCAGCATCATCTGCCTCCGACGACTCCGCACATCATCCGGAAGCGATCGGTCAGCTGCGACGACGGTTGGGGCGTGAACGCCACCTGCCTGGGCCTCCATTGGCTGCCGATCTCGGATCTGTTGCCCTCGTCGTGGTGACGTACTGCGCGTAGCGACGACGTGCGTCGGTCAGGCTATCCGCCCCGTTGGGGCCGCCCCAGACCTCGTCGGCGTTCGGGTCGTCCTGGCCATCGTCTTCCCAGCTGCACTCGTCACAGATCTGGAATTGTCCGCGGGCTTCCAGCGTCATGAGTTTGCAGCAGGGACAGGCAAACGGACCGCCACTGGGAGGGCTTGCATTGGGCGGTTCTTCGGGCGTTGTCACGCGTCGAGTGTTGCATGACCTGCGAGGACGCTCTGGGCTGGTCGCGTCATTCGAACCTCATTCTGAAACCTTCAGTTAGGAGTAGTTTTCGGTGACGCGGGTGGGAGACCCTCGTAGCACGGTGAAGGCGTCGTCCTACGGTGTCGCTTCGTCCCTCTTCCGTTGCGGTGGATCGCTGTCGGGAGGATGGTGGGATAGGCGCTCGGACGATTAGCAGTCGACGCGTTTCGTCCCTGCCCGCCGGATGGTGGCCCCTGCTTCGAAGGAGGGCCGCGCGATGACGCATCTCGGTGTGCCGGAAACGATCGACACGTGTCTTTTCGACCTGGACGGTGTCATCACCAAGACGGCTGCGATGCATGAGGCCGCCTGGCGAGAGACATTCGACCCTTTCCTGCGCCGACGGCTCGGAGCTGACTTCCGGCCGTTCGATTTGTATGCGTTCAACGCGTACGTGGACGGCAGACCTCGTACCGAGGGCGTGCGGAGCTTTCTTGCGTCCCGGGATATCGTGATTCCGGAGGGCCTCCCCGACGACAGCGCGCAGCAGGACACGGTCAACGGTTTGGGACGCCGCAAGAACGAGCTGCTGCTGGAGAAGATCCGCAGTGAGGGCGTAGAGCCGTATCCCACCACGCTGCACTACATCGAAGAGGTGAGGCGGCTCGGGCTGCGGACCGCGGTGGTGTCCTCCAGCGCCAACTGCCGTGAGGTCCTGCGGTCGATAGGGGCGGAGGAGCTGTTCGACGTCCGTGTCGACGGGCTCGTCGCTGCGGAACGGGGACTGCCAGGAAAACCGCGTCCTGACACGTTTCTTGCCGCCGCTCACGATCTCGGTTCCACGGCCGAGGCTTCTGCGGTCTTCGAAGACGCGCTCGCGGGGATCGACGCCGCCCGGGCGGGCCGTTTCGGCTTCACCATCGGTGTCGACCGGGCGGGTCAGGGGGACGTCATGCGTGCCCATGGCGCCGACGTCGTTGTGCGGGACATCTCAGAACTGGTGGATCGGGAATGATCACTGAGCCCTGCTTCTCCATGGACCGCTGGAGTCTGAAGGAGACACCGCTCGAGCTCGGGATGCTGCCGCAGAGCGAGTCGGTCTTCGCGCTGTCCAACGGTCACCTGGGCTGGCGGGGCAACCTCGACGAGGGCGAGCCGCACGGGATACCCGGGTCGTACCTCAACGGGTTCTACGAGGCACACGCCTTGCCCTACGCGGAAGGAGGGTACGGCTATCCGGAATCCGGTCAGACGGCGATCAACGTCACCAACGGCAAGGTGATCCGGCTGCTGGTCGGTGACGAGCCCTTCGATCTGCGCTACGGCAAGGTCCACAGCCACGAGCGCGTCCTGGACCTGCGTGCGGGTCTGCTGCACCGTCACTGCGAATGGACTTCGCCCGCCGGCTCCACCGTGCGCCTGCACTCCACTCGGCTGGTCTCTTTCACTCAGCGTGCGATCGCGGCCGTCGCCTACGAGGTCGAAGCCCTGGACGCCGCGGTGCGTATCGTCCTCCAGTCGGAACTCATCGCCAACGAGCAGCTTCCGACGGTCTCGGGCGATCCTCGCACAGCCGCGGTCCTGAAGTCACCTCTCGAGTCGGAGGAGAACCGCGCGTCGGGAAACCGACTGCTGCTGGTCCACGCCACTCGCCGGAGCAAGCTCCGGATCGCTACCGCGGCCGACCACACTGTCGAGGGACCCGCCGGGACACAGACCAGCAGCGAGAGCACTGCGGACGTCGCACGCCTGACCGTCACGACGCAGCTGGCGGCCGGCGAAAAGCTGCGGATCGAGAAAATGGTCGCCTACGGCTGGTCGCGCATGCGGTCGCTTCCGGCGGTGCGGGACCAGGTCGAAGCGGCTCTCGCGGCGGCGAGCAGCACACGCTGGGAGGGCCTGGTGGAGGAGCAGCGGACCTATCTGCAGCGCTTCTGGGAACGATCCGATGTCGAGGTCGACGGCGACGACGAACTGCAGCAGGCCATCCGCTTCGCCCTGTTCCATGTGCTGCAGGCCGGTGCGCGTGCCGAGCAGCGGGCCATCCCCGGCAAAGGGCTCACGGGAACGGGATATGACGGTCACACTTTCTGGGACACCGAAACCTTTGTGCTGCCGCTGCTCACGTACACCTCGCCTGGCGCCGTCGCCGAAGCGCTGCGCTGGCGCCAGGCCACACTGCCCGCAGCGCGCGAGCGAGCACGCCAACTCGGGCTTCGGGGGGCTACGTTCCCCTGGAGAACCATCGACGGCGCCGAATGCAGCGCCTACTGGCCGGCTGGCACCGCAGCCTTTCACATCAACGCCGACGTCGCCGACTCGGTCATACGCTACGTCTCCGCGACCGGCGACGAGGATTTCGCCCGCAGCAGCGGTGTCGAACTCCTCGTGGAGACCGCCCGGCTGTGGATGTCGTTGGGCCATCAAGACCATCGTGGCCTGTTCCATATCGACGGCGTTACCGGGCCGGACGAGTACAGCGCGATCGTCAATGACAACACGTACACCAACCTCATGGCGGCGAGGAACCTTCGCGGGGCCGCCCAGGCGGTTGACCGCTACCCCGACGATGCGGCGGCCTTGGGCGCGGACGGCCGGGAGGCCGCGTCATGGCGTCACGCCGCCGAGTCGATGCACATCCCCTACAACGAGGACCTGGGGGTGCACGAACAGCACGCCGGGTTCACCGACCGCCAGCCGTGGGACTTCGCCGGCACCCGGCCCGATCAGTACCCTCTGATGCTCAACTTCCCCTACTTCGACATCTACCGGAAGCAGGTGGTCAAGCAGGCGGACCTGGTGCTGGCCATGTATACCTGTGGCGACTGTTTCGACATGGAGCACAAGTCGCGCAACTTCGATTACTACGAGTCCTTGACCGTGCGCGACTCTTCCCTGTCCGCCTGCTGCCAGGCCGTAGTCGCAGCGGAGGTGGGCAACGAACGTATGGCTTACGAGTACGCCGTCGAAGCGGCGTTCATAGATCTCAACGATCTCCACATGAACACCCGGGACGGGCTGCACATCGCCTCGCTGGCTGGCACGTGGATGGCTCTGGTAGGCGGTTTCGGAGGCATGCGGCACAACGAGGACAACCTGACGTTCGTCCCCAGGCTGCCCGAGAAATTCAGCCGCCTGGCATTCCACATGATCATCTGGGGCCGCCGGCTCCGCGTGGAGATCACAGACGAAGAAGCCACCTACACACTGCTCGCAGGAGAGCCGATGACGATCTGCCACCACGACCAAGTGGTCACGGTCGTATCCGGTTCGCCCACGCGGTGCCCCATACCCGACGCACCCGCCCGCCCATCGCCAAACCGCCCGCCGCACTGCCAGCCAGGGCGAGGCAGCCCCCGCCGGGAGTGACGGCGTCCGCCCCCGGCCGGTGCCCGGCGCCGCGACGCGTCCGCCGTCCGGTCTGATCCCGATCCGCGCGGCGGCTCCTCAGGGCCGCCGGCTCGGCGCAGCAGCAGGGGCTCGAAGCAACCCGTCGCGCGGCACCTCTTGCCCGAGCTGTGCGTTGGGCGACGCCGGATGGGCCGACGGGCCCGCCCGGGGCATCGCCTCCCGATGGACGGGGGTACGAAGGGCCGCTCAGTCCGCCAGGCCCGGCATCGCGCCCTCGGCGAGCTTGATGCGGGTCCAGACGTTCATGTTGACGACGACGCCGACAATCTCAAGCATTTCCTCCGGGCTGAAGTGCGCAGCGAGCGCGTCGTGGAAGCGCTGGAATGCCGCGTCGCGATCGGTGTCGGCAGCGCGGGTGAGCGCCTCGGTGTAGCGCAGCGCCGCCTGCTCGGCCTCGGAGTACAGCTCGGTCTCCCACCACGCGGTCAGAGTGTCGATCTTGGCCCGGGGGATGCCCGCCCCACGTGCCGCCTGATAATGCAGGTTGAGACAGTAGGTGCAGTTGTTGAGCTGCGAGACCCGCAGGCGCAGTAGCTGGGCGAGACCGCGGTCGATACGCAGCGTCGCTGTGTATCCAAACGCATCCGCGCCCATCCGGGCCATGCCGATGAGCACCTCGTTGCGACTCGCGTCGAGTCGACGGTTCGCGATCTGCACATCATCGGCCATCTCGGCCCCTTCGGTGCTCAGTGTTCCTTCGGCCGTACTTCCGGACCCCGCTCCGAGCCGCTCGTTCATCCCTGACAAAACACCAGTTCCGGGCGACCGTGGGACTCCCGGCAAGCGGCGGCGTGTCGGCAGGCGAGCGTGTGCCTGACCGCGCGGCTTGATCGGCGATGGACTGCGGGTATTCCACGAGGCGTCAAGCATGGACCATGCCCTGCTGTCGGACTCGTGTGGGCGACTGCCGGGAAGGAGGGAACACGACGCCCTGCTGCACACAGCGGACAACCAGCTCCTCACCGGCAAAGCAACGGGCGACGAAGCTCTTCGGGTCCCTCGCCGTCACTACGGTCGCCGCCTGGATCAGGGAAATCGACCATACGGCCAACTACGGGGGTTCCGGCCGCCTCAACGCGTCGGCTGTCGTGTTTCGTCGCTGGGGAAGCGCGGCTGGTAAGTGCGGGACACCTCGTGCACCTTGCGCAGGCCGAGGAACCCGAGGACGGCCGCGGTCACGACGGCGGTGGCGGAGGCGACCAGTGCCTGCACTGTGCCCCCGGCGTCAACGGCCTCGCAGACCACCGCGGCCAGCACGCCGGTGACAAAGGAATTGATGACGCCGACGACAAGAGGCGAGCCGGATAGCCAGTGCGTCACCCCCAGCCGGCGGCGGAAGCTGTAGGTCGTCCAGATCCCTGGCGGGTCGTCGTGGTACCCCGCGATGAGGTACGGCTCCAGCTCCGGAGCGAGCTCGACGTATGCGTGCCGCAGCCGGTTCATGCCGATGATCAGCCAAGTGTCCTCGATATCGGCCTCGATCAGCCGGAAGTACGTCCCGAAGCCGACGAGCAGGACAACCGGCAGGACCAGCAACGCGAACGTCGTGAACCCGGACCCGAACCCCGTCGCGTTGGCCACCAGCGACAGCGCCACCACCGCAGCCGACAGCACCGTCAGATACGTCGCGGTCCGGCTGAAGATCTCCTGCCACGTCATACTTCGCGTCGCCAGCAGACTCCAATGCTCCGCCACCAGAAAATGCGCATGCGGCGTCCCGACATCCACGCCCTTCAGCTCTCTCATCCCCCGAGTGTGACCCCTGTCGCCGACGAGCTCGAAAGGCCCGCCGATGTGCACGTAGCGAGTTTGACGAAGCGCTCCCCGCCAGGAGGCCCTCGGTCAAGAGACGCCCGGCAAGCAGGACGCAGCTGGCGGCTTGGGCGGGTGATGCGGCGTCGGCCCGTGCGGGCGAGCGGGCCCGGACCACTCTGGCCTGCGCGGAGTGCGCTTGCTCCCGGATTGTGGGCGCCGTCTAGGTGAGGGAGGGTGGTATCCGGATCCGGCGAGTCATAGATCCGTGCTGTAGTTGATCACCCGCTCCAGGGCCTGGTGATGGAGGTGTGGTCCATGGCCGAGAAGAATCCGGCGCTGGAGGTCTCGCTGCCTTCTGAGGTCCAGCTGCTGCAGGAGGTCACTCCGCCCTTTCTTCCCGAGGGCGGATCGGCAATGACGATCCTTGTGGAGTGGCCTCCTGGCCATCCTGGCCTCCCTCCGCATCGCCACTCAGGGCCAGCGTTCGGCTACGTGATGGAGGGAAAACTCCGTTTCGAACTCGAGGGTGAGCCGGAGCGCGTGATCGAGGCCGGTGGGACGTTCTGGGAACCGGGCGGTGACGTAATCCACTACCAGGACGGAAACGCCAACTCGGACGCACCGGCCAAATTCATCGTGACCATGGTGTGTGCGCCCGGTCAGCCTATGCTCACAGTGGTCGACCAGGATGAGCTGAACGAAAGGGCGCACTTGCGTGCTCCACGCCCCTCCCAGGGCTGAGGATGCCGGAGTGCGGCCGGTGATCTTGGGCAGAACAGGACGACCGGCTGCGGGACGTCACCTGTTCGGGTACGTCAGAGCAGCCATAGCGGCCTATTCACGACGCTACGCAGGCGCTTCTGGCGTGCACGATCCGCTCGGCGACATCTGGCGCGCTGTACCTGCCTCTGAGGCCTCCGGGCCTGGGCCGCCGCCGAAAGAAGGACTTTCCCATGGATGTGAAGCTAGAGCTCATAGTCCTGCCCGTCTCCGACGTCGACAGGGCCAAGGCCTTCTACGAGGCCGCAGGATTCCGGCTGGACCTCGACGCCACCGTCAGCGCGAAGTGGCGCGCCGTACACCTCACGCCGCCTGGCTCGGAGTGCTCCATCATTTTCGGTGAGGGACTGACCTCGACCCCGCCGGGCGCGATCCAGGGCCTGTACCTCATCGTCCCCGACGTTGAGGCGGCACGCGCGGAGTTCGCCGCCCGCGGCGTCGACGTCAGTGAGGTATTCCACGACGCCGGAGGCATCTTCTTCCACGGCCACGACAATGGCGGAGTCGTCCATGACAGCGAGGGCCAGACACGCGAGGCCGGCCCCCATCCGGACCGTGCCTCCTATGGCTCCTACGCCACCTTCAGCGATCCGGACGGCAACGGCTGGGTGATCCAGGAGGTCACCATGCGGGCACCCGGCCGCTGAGACGGAGAACGAAAAGCCGGCGCATCAAGGCGAGCGGGGTCGCCGTGATCGATACCCGCTCCTCACGTCGAGGACCTGGGCGGCGGGGGCGACGACCGCGGGCGGTGACGTCCGCGTCCACGTAGTCGCCTGGGCGCATCCCCACGCGTGACACCGTCAATCAGATCTCTCCTGCGAGCCTGGTTTCACGGGCTCCCGTGAACGGTGCAGCAAGGGAAGCGCCGTCAGGGGAAAGACGATCACAGACAGGAGCCCGGCCGCCACCAGGGCCGCCGCGTTGGCGGGCTGGATCGCATCCAGCTTCAGTCCGATCGTCGTTGTCACCACGATGAACGGCAGGGAGGTGGCCTGCAGGAGGCCGCTGGCGAACACTTCCGCCCGGGACAGACCGGCCCTGCGGTAGACCAAGGCGGGCAAGCCGCGTACTAGGAGGAGTGCGGCGAGGAACATCGGCACGCGCAGGATGGTCGCGGTGTCGGCGAACAGCGCTTTGAGGTCGAACTGGATGCCGCTGGTGACGAAGAAGACCGGGACGAGGAAGCCGTAGCCGATTCCCTGGAGTTTGACGTGGAACTGGGGGTGCTTCCGGTCTGCGTCAGGTGCGACCAGCCGCAGTACGGCCCCGGCGATGAAGGCGCCGAGAACGGCCTCGAATCCCAGATGCATGGCGACGGCGGACAGCCCGACGACCAGAACCATCGTGAGGCGGATGCGGATCTGGGCGCTCGTGTCCGCGAGATTCACCAGAGTCCGCGACAGCCACATGGAGCGTCCGGCGCGCATCGACGTGACCACGATGAGCGCCGTCAGGCAGGCGAGGCCGATCAGCAGAAGGACCCTGGAGCCCGGGCTCGACGAATGCTCGGAGAAGAACAGCGACAGCAGCACGACGGCGCTGATATCACCGGCGGAGGCGCCACAGATGGTCAGTTGGCCGACCGGGCGTCCGACCGCGTCGGCGTCCTTCAGGATCGGGACCAGCAGTCCCAGGGACGTGGCCACGAGTGCGGTGCCGATCAGCAGGGGGCTCTCGACCAGGCCGGCAAGGTCCAGGCCCCAGCCGACGATCCCGGCCAGCGCGATCGAGGCCACCAGGCCGACGGCGACGAGCCTGGCCAGCGGCCCGCGCAGCAACTGGAAGTCGATCTCCAGGCCCGCAAGGAACAGCAGGAAACTCAGCCCGATGACGGACAGGGCCTGAACGGTGGCGTCCGGCCGCACCAGGTTCAGCACCGCCGGACCCAGCACGATGCCTGCCACAATCTCCAGGACCGGCCCCGGGAGCGGAACCCGGGGCACCAGGGCGAGGAGGAACGGGACAGCAGCCGCCACCACGAGGACGATGAGCAAATTGTCGTACCCCATCGCTGACTCCCGTAGCCGGTGTGACGGGCACAGGCTCCGGCCGCCGGTTCCGGCGCCGCCGTCACCTCCTTCCACGGTGCTATGGGGCGCCGGCTTTCGCAGGCTCAGCCGGTGTCCGCGCGCTCCGGGACCGGACGGGCGTCACCGTGGTAAGCCGCGGGTCACGTACTGCGGTGGATGCCGTCCGGGCTGAACGCTCGACCCGCATAGGGCCTGATTCGATGGCGGGACCCTGCGAACCCCTGACCGGGTTCATCGAAGGACGGGCCGGACGGTCGGGCGGACGGGCCGCCGTGGGATGCTGATGCGGGATGCACGGCCGATGCGGGTTCGCGGCCCGTTGACAGCCCCCTACAGGGAAGCCCTCAGCGGACACCAGGTGCGCGAGGGGACGATGTTGACAGTACGAGCAGGTCAGTCCCCGCTGGTCGCAGACGAGTGTGAGGGCCCCGCTGCCCCTGAGGCTGCTTGGAGTCTGTTGGGTGGATTGACGTGGAGCCAGGCGTGCACGGCTGTCTGCGGTGGCGCGGACGATGGCCGTGGGGTCCGGGCTCGTGCGGCCTGGCCTCGCAGGAGCCGTTCGGCCATGGCCTGGATCTGGGCTGCCCGGTCGGCGAAGGGCCGCGCCCCGTCCCGGGCCGCAGCACGCCGAAAGCCCGCTCGTCGTAGCGGGCCTGGTATGCGGCACTGGCCTGATGTGCGTAGACAGGGGCGATGACGGCTGCGCCTTGGGGGCGAAGTCGGCAGGTGGGTCAGGGGCGGTCGGCTTGGCGCCAGGCAAGCCCGGTGACGTCGACCGCAAGGTCGCCGGGGTCTCGAATTCCACGCTCGTCGCGAGTGGGCGGGCCGCGGGCAGGGCCGGCGCCTTCAGGAGGCACCAGAGCCCGTCGAAGATCCGAACGCTGATGCCCAGCGTCGTGGCTGTGCTTCGATCCCCCCAGCCAATTGAAAACACGTTGGCCGGTCTGCCGCGGAGCTGCGACGATGCCCCCTGTTCCCGAGCGGAGGACGATTGTTCGTTTTCGTGTGTGTGCGGTGTGACGCCGAGCTGACCGCCCCGTTGTCCCAGGTCGCCCTGCCGGCCCATGCTCGTCAGCAGTACGGGAACGGGCTTCAGCTCCCGGTGCTCATGGAATCGGGGACGTTCGCCGTGGAACCGGAGCCCTGGGGGCCGCCGTGGTGCAGGTGGGAGGAGATCGATCCGGACGAGGCAGCAGCCCGCGGCATCTACGCGCCGGTCCCCGCCCTGTCCGACGGCGCGCCCGGCGCAATTGTCATCGCACCGGGAGACACCCGTGGCGCCGTGCTGATCCCGGAGAAGCGCGGCGGCGCCTGCTGCGGCTTCGACGGGGGTGACGGCCCCAACATGGCCTGCGCGGCATGCGGTCTTCCGGTGGCTGCACGGATCGACGACTGCTCGCTCTGGCAGGCCGTGTGGCTCGCCCCGAACGCCGTGCGCCGCCTTCCCGTCGAAGGCACCGACGCCGGACCGCTGTCCTGGGAGGAACTGCTCGCGGAGGGTACGGGCGTGCCCCCGTCCGAGCCGATCGCCCGGTGGGGAGCGCTGTTCGGGGCGAGCGACCGGTGGCACTGGAGCCCCCAGTGGGTGGCGGCAGCCGGGCAGGCGCTCGCCCACCTCCTGGTGGCCTCGGAAGGCCGGGCGGTAGCCGTTCCGGAGGGCCTGACCGCAGTGATGTTCCAACGGGCCCTCGACATCCTGCTGCCGGCCGGTCCGCCGACGCGGCGCGCCGTCCTGGCCGGACCGGGACAGCCCGCGCGCGACACTGACGCGGACATCCTCCTCGTGCCGTCCCATCCGCAGACCGGTAAGGCATGGACCCCGGCCGCGTCGGCGTACCTGGTGCCGTTGCCGTTCGGGGTGTGGCTCCGGCTGGTCATCCCCGAGTCGCAGCTGCCCGTCCCCGCATCGGGTCTCCTACCCGACGGCGTCCTTCGCGACGACCCGCCCACGCCGAGTGTCCACGACGTGTTCCGGATCGACTGGCAAGTCTTCCAGCGAACCCTGGCCCGGCTGCCAGCCGTCCGCACCCCGTGGCTGCGCGAGATCCACGACAACCTCACGCAGCACATGCGCACTGGCCTCTTCTAGTCGACTGACAGGGTGCCAGGACCCCGTCCGATCTGTTCCGCAATCGAACAGCGCCGGACAGCGGTGCCTCCCGAAGTGGTGAACATCTGCTGTCCGTTCTTGGGTTCTGGTCCAACTTCTGTGGTGTGGCTACTCCCTGTGACTGGTGATCTCGCTGGTGCGCTTCGCGAGATCGTCTCGAAAGAGCTGGTGCCTGCAGCGTTCGGGCTGATGGTTCTGAGCTGTGCGCGAGGTACTGCTCCGGCTGGAAGAGCTGCTCTTCCTGGCGGATCCGGGGATCAGGGTGGAGTCCGTGCAGGACGATGGCGAAGTGATTCGATTCGGTGTCAGATGCCGAACGACCGGGGGCATGGTGTCCAGGCTGCGGTGGCTGGTCCGAGCGGGTGCACGGCTCTTACCTGCGGTTTCCGGCGGACCTGCCCGTGGTGGGGCGGCGGGTTGTGCTGCGACTTCGTGTCCGGCGCTTCACGTGCGGAGACGTCTCCTGCGGGCGGCGGACGTTCGTCGAGCAGGTCGCGGGCCTGACCCGGCGGCACAGTCAGCGGACCGAACGAATGCGGTCGCTGCTGGCCGAGGTCGGCCTCGCCCTGGCCGGCCGCGCCGGTGCCCGCTGACCGACGTCTTCGGGGCGAGGGTCAGTAGGAACACGGTCCTGCGACTGGTCGAGGCCCTGCCGGAGCCGCAACCGCAGAGCCCGCGTGTGGTCGGCGTCGATGAGTACGCGATGCGCAAGGGGCGTGTCTATGGGACTGTGCTGGTCGACGTCGAGACCCGCAGGCCGGTGGACCTGCTGCCGGATCGTGAGGCGGGCACGGTCGCGGCCTGGCTGGCCGATCATCCGGGGATCGAGGTTGTCTGCCGCGATCGCGCCCCGTTCTTCGCCGAGGGTGCCAGCATCGGGGCGCCCACCGCGGTCCAGGTCGCCGACAGGTTCCACCTCTGGCGCAACCTCGGCGAAGCGGCAGAACGGTGCGTGTCCCGCCACCGCTCTTGCCTCCGTGCGACCTTCGCCGAGCCGGCGCCAGAGAGCCCTCCGGCACCGGCCGGGAGCGGGTCGCCGTGGCCCACCGGACACCGGTTCGCCGATCGCACCCGCGCCAAGCACGCCGCCGTCCACGCGCTGCTGGCTGCCGGCCACAGCCGACGCTCGATCCAGTGAGAACTCGGCATGACCTACCGCACCGTCAAGCTGCTGGCCGACGCCGCGAAGGCGGAAGACCTGTTCCACGGGCAGTGGCAGAACCGCAGGACCAAGCTCGACGACTTCAGGCCCTACCTGCACGAGCGGTGGGCCGAGGGCTGCACGAACGCCTGGAGCCTCTGGGAAGAGATCAAGACGCATGGCTACACGGGCGGCTACGGAGCCGTCCGCGCCTACCTCCAGCCATTCCGCACATCCCCGACCGCACCCGCAGCTCGTCCGCCGTCACCACGCACGGTCACCGGCTGGATCCTGACTCACCCCGACACCCTGCCGGAGAGCGAGCGACTGAAGCTCAAGTCCGTCCTTGCCGGCTGCCCCGAACTGGAAGCCCTCACCGGACACGTCAGCGCATTCGGGAAGATGCTCACCCAGCTCGGGCGACCAGCTCCCACAATGGATCAAGCGGGTCCGCTCCGACGACCTGCCCAGCCTCCACGCCTTCGCGAACGGCCTCGAACGCGATCTCGCCACCGTAACAGCCGGCCTCACACTGCCGTGGAGCTCCGGCGTCGTCGAAGGCCACGTCAATCGGATCAAAATGATCAAGCGCCAAATGTATGGCCGTGCCAGCTTCGCGCTCCTGCGGAAGCGAGTCCTACTCGCCAGCTGAGTTCTCGGCTTCTGCGCGTAGGTCATGAATAGAGAAGGTCACCGGCGAAGGACTCGCGTCGCATTCCCGGCCGTGCAGTTCCTCCGGGCGCAATGACCAGGCGATGGCCTCGCCGGGGCCGCAGTACGACGGGTCCAGCTGGAATGTGGTCCGTGTACCGGAGCTTGGATGTGGCGAACTCATCCCAGTCGCCCGCCGACACGGCCCCGGCCAGTTCCTGGCGGAAGCCTCGCCCGTTCAGCCGCACCTCAACAACAGTACGGACGCTGAGGACCGCGGCCGCCGCAGGCGCCCATCGCTCCTTGTCGACGAGAGAACCGAAGAATCCAGGGACAGGTCTTCCCCGCTCGTCGCCAGTACGGCGCTGGTCATCCTCCACGCTGAAGGCCAGGTCCGATTCGATCTCCACGCTGATCTGGCCATGCGTGCCGTCGCGGTGGTGCAGCGCGTCCCACACCACTTGCTGAAGAATCTCTGTCGGAAGCTCAGGACTTTCCCGGGCGACCCGGAAGTACATCGCAGGACGCGCCCGCACGTGCTCCTCGAAGGTGATTGCCTGGATCTGGTCAGCCGTGTAGCGCTCCACGGAGCCGATCATCGCATTCGCCGCTGACAACCAATGCCGCCTACGCTATGGCGTGATCGTCACCCAGCGTTATCGTTTCACAGAAGTTGGACCAGAACCCGAGTTTTGACGGCGCTGGAGGGCTCCTCGACTGCCGCTTTTGCCCGAACTGTGCCCGCGAGGTTCAGGCGACGGATGGACGATTTGGATCGGTTGGGACGATCGCGTGCTCGTCGAAGAGCTGTTCAAGGGCTTCGTGGCCGTGCTCACGGCGGTATGCCATCTCGGCTGCGGTGACCGGCAGGGCCCAGAGGATGCGGGCATCACCGTCCGGCAGCGGGCAGTATTCCAGGTCAGGGCCGTGGAGGTAGGGGAGGCTGATGAGCAGGTGGTCGCAGTGGGACCCGGGCAGCCACGGCTCCCCGATGGGCAGGCTGTGCTCGAGGTCGAGGTGGTGATCGGCGTGGTAGTAGGCGGTCATGGCCAGGAGCTCGGCGAAGCGTTCGTCGCGGACGGGAGCGGTGAGGACGAACTCGTGGCCGTGACCGTCCGTCTCGACCGTGGACCAGCAGCCGGCGGTGATGTAGGCCCAGCTGTCGGCGCGCGGTCCTGGGCTGACGGTGAGGATCCTCAAGTGGGGAACCGCTTGCCTTCGTCCAGGTCCCAGGTCGTAGTTGCTGACCGTGATCGCCTGGCCGGTGAAGAAGTCGCGAACGTGGGCCTCGACGCCTGCTATCGCCCGCTGGTTGCGCTCGCTCTCGAACATGACGGAGAGGATCTCACGGCTGGCCCAGGTGTCCTGGCTGTGAGTCCGCCCCGCCGCAGGCGGGGCGGACCCGGATAATTCAGCCGGCCTTGACCGGCTCCTCGGCTCGGGCTCGGGTGCTGGCGAGGCGGTAGGAGTCGGTGCCGGTCTCGATGATGGTGCCGTTGAACGTGAGCCGGTCGACGATTCGCCGCGCAGAGCCTCGGGTCGGTAAAGGTCTTCGTCCAGCCGCCGAACGACTCGTTGGATGCAACGGCGACGCTGTTCTTCTCCTCGCGTTCGGTCAGGACTGGAAGAGGAGTTCGGCGCCGTGGCGGTCGAGTCCCATGTAGCCGAGTTCGTCGATGCACAGGAGATCGACGCGGCCGTAGCGGGCGATCGTCTTGTTCAGCTGCTTCTCGTCCGCGGCCTCGACCAGCTCGTTGACCAGCTTGGTGGCGAGTGTGTAGCGGACGCGGTAGCCCTTCATCGCGGCTTCTGTGCCCAGAGCGATGAGCATGTGGGACTTGCCGGTGCCGGAGTCGCCGATCAGGCAGAGGGGCTGGCTCTTCTTGATCCATTCGCAGCTGGCGAGGGTGTGGATGGCCGCCGGGTCGATGTTCGGGTTGGCGTCGAAGTCGAAGGTCCTCAGGGACTTCTCCCTCGGGAAACCGGCTGCCTTGATCCGCCTCTCCGACCTGCGGCGGGCCCGGTCGTCGCACTCGGCCATCAGCAGTTCGGCGAGGAAGCCGCAGTAGGTCATCTGGTCCTTGAGCGCCCGGTCGGCGATGTCCTGGTGGACGAGCTGCACAACCTCGGCTCCGCCGGAACCAGGGCCGCACACTCCTCTTCCACGGCCACCTCGAGCCCGTCCTCCTACGCGACCGCGACCCTCAGTACGTGCAGTGGGAGGGCACCCTCTGGCACAGCACACGCACCCACGACCTCATGCGCGAAGAAGTCGCGAAGAGACGCCGAGCTTCCGAGGCAGGAACCCTTCCCCACTACAGTTCCGGCTCGTGACCGATGCCACCCACCGCACTGCTGCGGACGACGACGCGCTTCTGGAGAGGCTGCACGCACTCACATGGGGCGCGGGAGGCGCCTTCCCCTCCCGCGGAAGCCTCCCCGACAAGCCCTTCCCGCCTGTCACGTTCGCTGAAGTTAAGGACGCGGAACTGAAGCTCGGGTTTCGGCTGCCCGAGTTGCTTCGACGCGTCTACACCGAGATCGGTGACGGAGGATTCGGACCGGATGGCGGCCTCGCATCACTGATACCGCGCAGCATCCCGCACTGGCACGTCCAGGACTGGCCCTGCGCAACCGCCCTTCATGACCAGCGGCCAGGATGGGGGCCACCGGCCTCGTGGTTCTTCCTGACCGGCGGCGGCTGCACCATGGAGTGGCACGTCTCCCTGATAGCGGTCGACAACCCGGTGCTTCTCTGGGACGCCGACGGCTGGGAACCCGATTGGGGCCAGAACCCTCACGACGGCCTGCGCTACGCAGCACCGTCTCTGCGCCAATGGCTGTGGACTTGGGCGGATGGAGGCGACGTGTGGGATGAGGCACTAGGGTCCGTCTTCAAAGATCATCGCGTTGGTGGATCATGACGGGGTGATACGCCGCCACGAACTCACCGATCGGGAGTGGGAGTTACTCGCTCCACTCATACAGCGGGCCGCCACGGGCCGGCCGCGGGTGGAGGACCGGCAGATCATCAACGGGATGGTCTACAAGATCCGCACCGGGATTTCCTGGCGTGACCTGCCGGAACGCTACGGCCCATGGAAAACGGTCTACACCCGCTTCCGCCGCTACGCGCTGGAAGGCATGTTCACTCGAGCTCTCCAGCAAGTCCAGGCCTATGCGGATGAGGTCGGCGACATCAACTGGCTCGTCCAGATCGACTCGACCGTCGTCCGCGCCCATCAGCACGCCGCCACCGGCCGAAAAGGGGGATCCACCGGCCGGACGAACCGGACGATCACGCCCTCGGCCGATCCCGAGGAGGCCTGACCACCAAAATCCATCTTGCATGCGACGGCAAGGGACGCCCGCTCGCGATCCTGCTGACACCCGGCCAACGCCACGACAGCGTCTACGCCCGCCCTCTCCTGGAACGCATCCGCGTCCCGCGCACCGGCCTCGGCCGACCTCGATGCAAACCCGACCAGGTCATCGCCGACAAGGCCTACAGCTCCCGCGGGTTCCGCGCCTACCTGCGCAAACGCGGCATCGCGTGCACCATCCCGGAGAAGGCCGACCAAATGCAACACCGCCGCAGCCGCGGGCGCCGCGGCGGCCGCCCACCCGCATTCGACCGCCAGATCTACCGCCGACGCAACATCGTTGAGCGCTGTTTCAACCGACTCAAGGGCTTCCGCGGCATCGCCACCAGATACGACAAGACCGCCACCTCCTACGAAGCAGCGGTCAATCTCGCGTCATTCCTGCTCTGGGCAAGATCAGTTTGAAGACGGACCCTAGTACAGATCAAGAAGGACGTCAGCAACTGAACGTGACGCACGCGGCAATCTCCATGGGCAAGGAAAACGCAGAGTAGGTCTGCGCAGAGCACCCTCCCCACAGGTCGAATCACTTTGCGTCCTCAAGTCCACATCCCCTGCTGGATGCAGAGATCAATCGCACAAGACGGGCGTCGCCCTGCTTACCGACGGCACTGCCCCGACTGCCGGACCGACCTGTCCCGGCAGCACCCCGGTCTGCTCACGGCGCTGTTCAAGCGCCGTACCTGACCACCAGACACCCCACGGACCGGGCCGAAAAAGGTCCGTGGGGTGTCCGGGCCTCGGGGGGTGAGGAGTCCCCAGCACCGGTCAGGATGCGGGACCCGGGCAGATGCACCATGTGGCACGCCCGGGGCCCCACACGCGCAATACGGGGAGATGCGCTATGTCCTCAACGAGGACGCGCCGGTGGAGGTTACCCGTCTTGTAGCTCAGGGGGGCCTGCTTCAGGCCGGGCGTTCGGTGGTGAGGGTGATGCGGCCGTCTGTCCAGGCGGGTAGGCGCCGGGCGAGTTTCTTCAGTGACGGGCCCCGTACGTGGTGCAGATGTACCACGAGTCTCGTGCCGAACAGCGCTTGGAAGTGGGCCCCGAGGCCCCGTCCAGTGCCGGTGAACATTTCGTGGGCCGGGACGTCGGGCTGTGGTGGTTCGTTGATCCGGTACACGCACAGGGCCTGTCGGTCCGGGACCGGTCCAGGGAGTACGGCGACTGCTCGGACCGCTGGCCAGCCCAGTTTGATCACGGGCACGTATCCAAATGCCTGGTGGTACGCGACTCCTTCCGGATGGAAACGGACAGCCGGGTCGTTGGGGCGGGCCGGTGTGGGCCCGCCCATGTACGCGCGGATCGTGGTCAGCAGCGTGCTTCCGGGCCGGTAGAAGAGTGACTGCCGGTAGAGCTCTCGGTAGTGCGATGACTCGTGACCCACCTCGCGGCTCCTTCACAGGCTCGTTCGTAGGGCTGATAGTCGCAGCAGCTGCGCGCTGGCGGTACGTGCCGGAACGAGTCGCTTGTGATCCCGCTCCAGCGGCAGGCGTCCGTGGCCAGGCAGCGTGGCATCCGCCACGACGACGCGCCTGCAGAAGATGGCCGGCTCTGCCCCGACTGCCGGATCGACCTGCCCCGGCAATACCCCAGGCTGCTCACAGCGCTCTTCAAGCGCCTCACCTGAACATCAGACGCCCCCACAGAGGCCGGGCCGGAAAGCCCCTGAGGGGATTGTCGGCCCCGGGGTGAGGAGTCCGCCGGGACCGGTCAGGATGCGGGCCCGGGCCCCCGCTCGCGCTCGGGGAGGTGCGCGATGTCCTCAACGAGGACTGTGCCGGGGAGGTCACCCATTTCATACCAGGCCAGAGGCTCGTTGGGCCATCAGGCCGAAGGTGCGCCGTTCGCGAAGCCGTCTTTGTGACCTGTGCGCGAATCGCTGGCAGATGCGTCATCGCCTTCTTCGTCGAGCGGTGATCCCGTGGCTGGCGAAGAGAACGATCCCCAGGACGGCGAGGCCTATCCCGGCGTGTCCGACAAGTTCGCCTTGGGCTTCGTTCTGCTTCTCCTCGTCGTAGCTGACGCTTCCGCCGCCGCTGAAGCTTGCGCACCACTGGCCTGGTCTCATCGGGCTGCCGTCGCACTCGACGGCGTTGCCGTTCAAAACCGCCTCGGCGTTGATGAAGAACATGACCGTGCCGACGATGAACAGAACGTAGGCCAAGACCTGGAGCCATCGACGAGACGCCATCCCTCACCAGCCTGCCGCGAATCGCATGGCTGACGATCGTCGTGCATCCGAGGTTCAAAGCAAGCGTCGTGCGCAGCAGGGGCCCGGGTGCGCTACCAGCGGGCCGAGGCGGAGGTGATAGCGCAATCGGGCGCGAGCGAGGTTATGGAGAGGGGTTCGCCTTGAGTGAAAACGGTCCGGCCTCGGCCACACCGTGCCGTGAGACGACGCTGGCTCCGGAAGGGGTTGACTCCGATGTTCGAGGAGTGCGGGTATTCGCTGTGAATTATCTAGCAGCGCTAGATGCGCAAAGTGGCGCAGATTGCTGCTCTGGAACGGACTCCCGCCAGGCCAGGAGGCGCTGGCTTTCTCCGATGCCCACGTCGGGGACGTCCTGCGACAGGCCGCCAAGGCCGGGCTCAAGCCCCGCAGCGATGCCGAACTGCTGCCGGTGCTCATCGGCTTGGTGGCCTCCAAGACGCCGGTGGGCGCCTAGGCCGTGTATCGAAAGTGGATCTTGGACTGTGGATGATCACGGTTCATGGGTCGGGGAGATCTCACGGACGAGCAGTGGGCGGTGCTGGAGCCGTTGTTGCCGAAGGGGGCCAGGGCAGGGCGGCCGCCCGTCTGGCCTCGGCGGCAGTTGATCGACGGCATACGGTTCCGGGTCCGGACCGGTGTTCCATGGCGGGACATCCCCGTCGAGTACGGACCGTGGAGCCGGATCTACGACCTGTTCCGCCGGTGGCAGCGGAACGGCACGTGGCAGCGGATCCTCACCCGGCTCCAGTCCCTGGCCGACGCGAAGGGTGCCATCACGTGGGACCTGAGCGTCGACTCCACGGTGTGCCGCGCCCATCAGCATGCGGCCGGGGCTCGCAAGCAAGGCGACCTGCAGAAAGAACCACCAGGTGGCGTCTTCACCGAGCCCCGTGATCATGGGCTAGGCAGGTCGCGCGGTGGGTTCACCACCAAGCTGCACCTGGCCGTCGAGCAGGGTCAGAAGCCCATGTCGATCGTGGTGACGGCAGGGC
Source organism: Streptomyces sp. NPDC089424 (assembly GCF_044749345.1). Taxonomy (NCBI): domain Bacteria; kingdom Bacillati; phylum Actinomycetota; class Actinomycetes; order Kitasatosporales; family Streptomycetaceae; genus Streptomyces; species Streptomyces sp. NPDC089424. The sequence goes on along the minus strand of NZ_JBIVHU010000002.1, from coordinate 132,012 downwards.
AGCGTGGGGACTCGCCGCAGTTCGAACCGGTGCTGGAGAAGGTCCGTGTGCCCCGCATCGGGCCGGGCCGGCCACGCGTCCGCCCCCAACGGGTGCGTGCAGACAAGGCGTACGCCTCCCGCAGAAACCGCGCCTACCTGCGCCGCCGGGGGATCCGCTGCACCATCCCGGACAAGGCCGACCAGGCGCGCAACCGCCGAAGGCTCGGCTCCCGCGGCGGCCGACCGCCGCATTTCGACCCGGTCGACTACCGCGAGCGCCATGCGGTCGAGTGCGGGATCAACCGCCTCAAGAGACACCGCGCTGTCGCCACGCGATACGACAAGCTCGCCGTCCGCTACGAGGCGACCGTGCTGATCGCAGCTCTCAATGTGATGAGGGTGGCGCGGCCGGGTTCACCAGCCGTCGCCGATGTCGAAGTTGGCGGCGATCGGCATCCCGTCGTCCGCAAGCACCACCACGAGGTAGCCGTCGGCCCCGGTCAGCCCGATGTAGAGCCGTTCGGCCAGCTCCGAACTCGCGACGTTCTCGGACCGTGAGATCACGGTGAGTATCGCGGGCACCTGGTCCAGCGCTCCCGAGCCTGGTTCGCGCGGGCCGGAGTACAGGGAAGCGCTCAGGTCGTTGTTGTCGAACCAGTAGGTGTATCCGTCGTGGTCGTCGGGCGTGATCGTGCCACCGTCGAACGGTGTTCCCAGGATGCGGGAGACGTCCGCCCACAGGCGGTCGCCGAATTCTCCGCTCCGGAAGCCGTCCGGCTGCGCGGGCCCGACATAGAAGTCGAAGTCCTTCTTGTAACCGTCGTACTGCGCGAAATCTGTCATAGGAATCTCTCTTCAGGTTGCCATGGACGGCGGGGAGCCGCCGCCCGCCGAGGCGGGCGGCGGCTCCCCGTTCCGGAGGACCGGCCTAGAAGTCCTCGTTGATCATGAAGTCTCTGCCGATGATCACGACACGCTCCAGATGCCCCTTGTGGGAGAACTGCCTGAGGCCGTCCTTGGCGGCGTCCTCACTCATTCCGCCGGGCCGCAGGTCCACGTAGGCGACGTCCACCTGCTGATGTCTGTCCGCCTTCTCCAGGTGCTTCTTGAGTCCGTCACTGCGATGGCTCGTCATCGACTTGAAGTCGGCCCGCTTGTCGTCGACCCAGGCGTCACCCGCGTGCGGCGCCTTCTGGTCGTCGTTCCGGGACATCACCTTATGCCCCATGATCGCCAGCGTCAGGGCCAGCTGGAATTCGTCCGGCTTGTCGAATCCGAATTCGCTGGCACCCTTCTTGGTGTTCTTGCGCTTCCAGGACTCGTCGATCCGCTCCATGACCTCTTCGGCTTCGTCGCGGTCCATGCCGCCCGTCAGCCAGTCCTTCAGGTCGTCGCCGAGGTTGAACGCTCCGCAGCCGTCCCGCGCGCCACGGCGGCACATGTCCTCGTTCATCTCCTCGACCATCTCGTCGATGGGGTTGGAGAGGTCCCACTTCCCGTCGAGGATCTGATTCACCCGTTCCTTGCGGAGCATCGCCGCGATCTCGTGGTTGGTGAAGAGGATCTCCTCGATGCTCCGCGAGTACCGCGACGCGCCCGGCGGGGCGCTGCCGGAGCGGCCGTCCTTGTAGACGTACGAGGTGCCCGCGGCGCTGCTGTTTTTCCTGGGCTTCCAGCCCTTGGCGTTGCGCTCCGCCTCGGTGTCCGGGATACCGCCCGTGCAGGAGATCTCACCGGTGTGGCACTCGGGCACGCCGAGTCCGGACGGGTCGGCGACGGTCGTCGGGTTATTGTTCGCGTATCCGTAGCCGTTGAGCGACTGGTGCTGGTCTGGCATCAGCAGCGGGTCGACGCTGATGAACTGACCCGTGGAGGTGTCGTACGCGCGGGCGCCGACCTGGGTGAGGCCGGTGGAGCTGTCGGCGCTCTTGCCGAGGAAGCCCTTGTCGTCCGGCCAGGTACCGACCGCGCTGCCGCGGACCGCGCCGAAGGGCGTGGTGTACCGCTTGCTCAGCGCCTGAGTGCTGTCGCTGCTGACGGAGACGGTGCTGGTGCCGTGGTGGTCACCCGAGAGATAGTGCACCTTCTCGGTGCCGGAGGCGTTGCTGCGCACCGCGATGTTGGCCCCGCCCACCGCGTAGTAGCGGTTGGCCCACTTCTTGCCGCTCTTTAGGTGCACCTCGGTGGCTCCGAGGTACAGCACGGTCTCGCCGTCCGTCGCGGTGCTGCGGCGGATGAGGAGGGTGCCGTCGGCGTCGTACAGGTAGTCGGTGGCCGCGGTGCCCTCGGTGAGCCTGCTCAGCCTCCCCTCGGGGTTCCAGAGCAGGGACTGCTTGGTGGCGGACCCCGCGGACTCCACACGGTTCTCGGTGTTGCCGGCCGCGTCGTAGGAGTACTGGGCGGTTGCCGCCGGGTCGCACGTCGCCGCGGTCGTGGTCGACTTCAGGGCGTGCTTGCGGGCGGGGTCGTAGCAGTAGGTGGTGGTGATGGGGGTCGGGACCGCCGTGTTGCGGGTCTCGGTCTGGCGCTGGCCGGACGCGGTGTAGGTGTAGCTGGTCCAGTACGGGGCCGCGCCGCCGAGGTTGGGGACGGTGCGGCCGGTCGTGGAGCAGTCGGCCGTCTTCGGCGTCCAGGCCTCGCTCAGGCGCTTCTGGCCGTCGTAGGCAAAGCACTGGAAGTCGGGGCCGGCACCGATGTCGGCGCGGTCGTGGATGGCGGTGACGTTGCCGGTCTGGTCGTAGCGGTACTCCAGGTCCTGGACCGGGCCGCGGGTCTGGTCGTCGATGGCCGACGTCACCAGCCGGCCGGTGCCCGCTTCGTAGGTGCGCGAGATGAAGACACGCTTGGCCGTGGTGGATGTGCCGAGCTGGTACTGGTGGACCTGTCCGAGCGCCGAGTAGTCCACGCCCAGCAGATAGCCGCTGATGCCGGACTGCTGCACGGGCAGGCCCGCGTCGTTGTACAGGGTCTCGACCGTCTCGGCGGCCAGTCCGCCGGCCGCGGGCTCCTTGGTGTTGTTGACGTTGCCGTCGAGCCGGTAGGCCGTGCCGAAGGTGAGCGTGTTCTGCGGGACCGCGCCCGAGGTGACCAGCGGGTCGTTCGCCGGCAGGGTCAGCGTGGTGCTGGTCGGCCGGTTCAGGCTGTCGTAGGCGTCGACGGACTTGCTGTACGCCTTGCTGTTGACCTGGCCGACTCCGTTCTCGTAGCGCACGGACTGGTCGACGTAGCCCTTGAGCAGGCTGTCGTACGTCCAGGCGGCGAGCTTGTTGGCGTCGGTGCGGCTGGTGTGCCACAGCCCGGTCTTGCGGCCCAGCTCGTCGTAGCCGTAGTAGAGGTACTGGTTCTTGGCGTCCTTGGTGTGGTCGACCTGGTCGAGGACGGTGTACTTGGTGGTCGTCGTGCCCTTGTCGGGGTCGGTCGCGGTGACCTGGCGGCCACCGAGGTCGTAGGTGTACGACCACACCGATCCGTCGGGGCCGGTGACCGTCTTCTGCTTGCCGTCCAGCGTGTAGGTGTAGCCGACCTTCGTGTACGAGGTGGCCTGGGCGGCGCCGTACTCGGTGTCGTTCGGATTCGGGCCCGAGTAGGTGCGGGTCTCCTTGGTCCGGCCGAGCACGTCGGTGATCATGCGGGACGCCGTGCCGCCCTCGAGAGCGCTGGTCGCCACCGAGTCACCGGTGTACGTCGTCGTGGTGTCCCACTTCTGGACGCCCCACGAAGACAGCGTCGTCTTCACCGCGCGCCCGGCGCCGTCGTAGACGGTGTCGTTCTGCTTGGGCGACTGCGCGTACTCCACTCCGGTGTACGTGCTGCTCGGCGCGCTACTGTTGTCGTAGGCGTCGTTTTGCGTGGTGACGGCCAGGCTGCGGGAGTCGTAGCGGGTGTCGCTGAGGACCCGCCCGCCGCCGGCCGCGGCCGGGACCTGCGTCTGGATCGGGCGCAGCAGCGAGTCGTACAGGGCGTACGAAGTGCGGTAGGTGGTGCCGTCCGCCTGGAGCTTGGCGACCGAGTTCCACGACGGCTTGGTCTGACTGACGCCGTAGTCGTAGCGGGCGTTCGGTGTGTCGCCCGCGGCCTTCGACCGGTTGGAGAGCCAGGTCGCGGTGAGCCGGCCCAGCGCGTCACGGGTGTGCTCGGTGCGCTTGAGGTTGGCATCGAGGGTGTACGTGACCGTGCCTCGCGCCGGGTCGAAGTAGGTGTACGACTTGTGCGTCTGGCCGTTGGACGCGAGCTTCGGGTAGGTGACGATGATGCCGGTCACCGGTCCGCCGTTGGCCGGGTAGTAGGCGGTGCTGGTCGCGGTGCCGGCGGCGTCGACCACCTTGAGCGGGCGGCCGAGTTTCGCGGTCGCGGTGTCGAAGGTGGTGGCGGTGACGGTCTGCCAGGACGTCGTGCCGGGGTTGCGGTCGGCGGTGCCGCTGGCGGCCGGGTAGCCCTTGGGCTGGCCTGTCCAGGTGGGAAGGCCGAGCGTCGGCGTCTGGTCGGCCTTCCAGCCGGTCGCCGCGGGGTCGTCGAAGACGACGGCGGCGTCGGACAGCACGTCGCCGCGGGTCTCGGCGTCGGCGGGCAGGGACAGCTTGTCGTCGGTGTCCGCGCACTGCTTGGCGACGGTGCGGGTCCGGGAGATCAGCGAGGTGAGGCCCTTGGCGTCGCTGCGCGCGTACCAGGTACGCGAGCAGCTCTCGTCGCCGGTCGCCGACCAGTCGCCGTGGTTCTCGCTGTGGGTGACCATGCCATACGTGTCGTCGTACGTGGTGGAGGTGGCCGTGGTCCGCCACTTCTGGCCGGCCGTCAGCCAGGTCCGCTCGTAGCTGCGAGCCGTGCGCACGAAGTACGCCTTGGTGTGCGCGTACGACTTCTGCTGGCTCGCGGTCTGCTTGGACCAGAAGTTGTTGACGGTGAACGCGATCGGCGTAGCGCCGTCGTAGGTGATCTGCTGGCGCAACTGCCCCGAGTACTGGTCGGAGTCGGTGGCCGCGGAGAGGGTGACGCCCGGCATGGTGACCGGGTCGACGCTCGCTGCGCGGGTGGTGCCGTCCGCCAGCTTGTCGCCGTTCATGCCCTGCATGAACAGCTTGACCGCCTTCGAGCGGACGGTGCCGACCTCACCGGTGTAGGCGGTGACCTTCCGGTAGCCGCGCCACTCGGACCAGGTGCGCTCCTTCTCCTTGGTGAAAGGATCGTCGTTGTAGTGCCAGGCCGGGGTGTCGTACTCGTAGCTGTACTCGACCGCCGGGTTCTTGGCGGCGGTGTCGCTGGAGGAGACCGCCGTGACCCGGTACTTGTGGAACCAGTCCAGCGCCGGATCGCCGCCGTTGATGGCCCAGTACACCGGGTAGCAGGACGTGGTGTTCTTGTCCGGCGAGGCCGGCATGCTGCTGCCGCGCACACACTCCGGGTGGGACAAGTCCACGGTCGTGACGGCGCCGGTCTCCGAGGTGATGGTGGAGACGCGGGGCCGGGTCAGCGGAAGGATGTCGCCGCCGCCGGGCTGGGTGCCGCCGTCGACGCGGTTGGGCCGCTGCTGGTAGGTGAAGCCGATCTCCGGCAGGGACTCGGCCGTACCGTTGAGGCCAGTGCGCTTGAGCGCGGTGAGGGTGAGGACTTGGTCGGAGCTGTTGCCGATGTCCTGGCCGTCGAAGAAGGCCTGAGTCAGGGCGAAGGAGTCGACCGGCTTGAAGGCATCCGGCTCGGCGGCCGTGGACCACCAGTGGGTGTGGATCTCGGTGAGGCGCTTGCGGGTGAAGAAGGCGGGGCCGCTGGACAGGCAGTCCGTCTCGGAAGCCGAGCAGATCGAGTCGAAGGGCACGTCCGGCCAGTTGGCGGCAGTGTCCTTGGTGAGCGACTCGCACGAGGAGGCCGTGCAGCGCTCCTTATAGTCGAAGGTGACCTTCGCGGAGGGCACACCGGTGAACAGGGCGTCCGCGCGCTGTCCGTAGCGGATCTCAGTCGGATAGCCGCCGCGGACGTAGGAGGCGAGGGCCGTCTTGTCGCCGTTTTTGGCGTAGTGGTTGCTCTCCTTGGTGTACCAGTATGTCGTCGCGTTGCCGTGGACGTCCTGCACGAGGTCGAGGTTCCAGCGCCAGGCCTGGGTCTTGGCGCGGCCGGAGTAGCCGGTGCCCGAGGAGTAGCCGGGTTCGCCGCTGTCGTCGCCGAAGACGGGGACGGTCCAGGTGGAGTCGGTGCGCTCGGCGCCAGCGCCGGGCAGCATGTTCAGGCCGAAGGTGTACGTCGTGCCGTCGCCGGTGACGACCCTCCAGTACTCGCCCTTGCCGTCGCCCTTGCCACTGACGATGTCGTCGCCTTCGTCGCCGTTGTTCGCGCCGACCTCATGGAAAACCTGGGAGGCGTCGTCGTTCTTCAGCCGCCACTTGCCGGAGGTGTCGTCCTTGACCAGCTCGTTGGCGACGCCGTTGAGCACGAGCGAGGCGTTCTCGTACTTCCAGCACAGGTCGTGCTTGTCGGTCTGCCCGTCGTCCTCGCACGAGCCGTACTTGCGCTCGACGTAGGACTCGGTGAGGGAGAAGCCCTCACCGACCTGGGAGCCCTGGTTGTTGGTGTTGGCGGTGCGGCCATCGATGGAGCCGGAGTCGTACGCGAGCGTCAGCGGCGGTACCGGGCCGGCCGGTGCCGGCGGCAGGTTTACCGGGTACGACCAGGAGAAGGAGCCGGACGACTCGCCCGCCTGCCACGCCGAGGAGGCGGACAGCGGCGTAGCGGCGAAGTCGCCGGCGCCGGCCGGCGAGGTGGTGCCGGACTCGGCCGCGAGGGCCATCACCGTCGGCGTGCTGCTGGCGGCGAGGGCTGTGCGGGCCGTCACGGTCTGCGCGCTCGCGTCGTTGTCGGACGCCACCGGTGTGGTGGTGCGGCACTCAGCCTTCTCCGGAGTGGTGAGCACGCACGCGGGCAGCTTCACCAGGCCGAGCCGGGTCGCCCAGTTGCCACCGACCGCGGAGCCGAAGCCGCTGTAGTCGACCGTCAGCCGGGCGGTGCCGCGGCGCTCGGTCCCCACGGTGAACAGCACGCCGGTGATCCCGGCTCGCTCCGTGGCCCGCCGGTCCAGGATGCGCACGGTCGCCACCCCGGAGGGCCGCTTGGCGCTGGCCTTCGGATCGGCGGTGACGTCCACGACGGCGTCGGCGGACCGCTGCGCCAGGGAGTCCCGCGTGGTTCCGGCGGCCGGCCAGGAGATACGGCGCTCCTCGCGCGCTTCGGTGATCAGGCGCTGGTTGGCCTTCTCGTCCCGGGTGACCCGCTTGCGGGCGTTCTTCGCGCCCAGTCCGGTGACGGGGTGGACCTTGCTGACCCGGGTGTCGGCGGAGTCGGGGGCGCCGGGGCGGTCTGCTGCGATGGCCACGCCGGTGGGCACCACCGGGGCGGCGAGCAATGCGAGGAGGAGAGCACCGACCACCGGCCGTCGGCCGGTGCGGTTCCCTCCCCTCGGCGAACGTGGTCTGAACACGGTCTGCTTTCTGGTGGGAGGTGGAGAAAGGGGGTGTGGCAGGTGGAGAAGAAAGGGGGTGAGAAGGAGAAGGGGCGCGGGCTGTGCGTCCCGCGCCCCTGCCTCAGGGATGAGGTCGGCCGGCCTCGACGGCCGTGATCAGTCGCCGACCACGGCCGACTTGTGGTGGGCGCTCTGCACGGCGCCCGCCCACAGGCGGATGTGGTTGACGCGGCCCGGCACGTGGTTGCCCCACGCGCTGTTCAGCCAGCCCTTGCCGACTGCCGCGCCGCCGCTGCTCGCGGTCGCGGTGAAGGCGGTGGGTTCGCCCTGGCGGTCGATGAGGAAGAGGGAGATCTGCCGGGTGTGGGCGTCGTAGGCGCCGGTCAGCTCGACCTCGGTGCCGAGCACGGCCACCTCGTCGCTGCGCACCGACACCCCGGACCCGTCCGCGCTGAGCCGGCCGAAGTGCCAGCGGCCGAGCGCCCAGGTCTCAAACAGCGGCTCGCCGGTCGTCTCGTCGATAACGGGGTCGCCGTTCTCGTCCAGGACCTCGTGGCCGGTGGTGTCGACGCCGGTCTTCTCGAACCACAGGCCCCAGGAGGACCCTGTCGCCGTGCGCTGGCCGAGGATCTGGGCGCGGTAGCCGTCCGGTTTGTCCTTGAGCGCGGCCCCGTCGACCCTCGTCTCCACGGCCACCGTAAAGGAGCCGGTGGCGTCGACGAGCGGCGCGCCGAACTCGGCTCCGCCGGAGCCGTCCAGGACGACGGACTCGCCGTCCAGCTTGGCGCCGCTGCCGAGGGTGAGCGTGGGGCCGTAGTTGCTGGTGGTGTCCTGGAGGGTGGTGCCGGATGCGCCGTCGGCCTTTAGGTCGGCCACCAGTTCCAGGTGCGGCAGACCGGTGCCGTTGGCGCCGTCGAGCAGCCGGGCCTCGTCAGCGACCTCCTCGGCGGACTTGGCCGCCTGCCAGAGGGTGACCTCGTCGATCTCACCGATGAAGGCGTCGGCGTAGGCGCCCTTGTACTTGACCCGGCCGATCTGGAACGCACCGCCCGCCGGCCAATTCGAGGTGATCGTGTCGGTGCCCTGGAGCTGTCCGTTCACGTACAGCGACAGGACGTTCCTGTCGTGGTCGACGGTCACGGCGAGGTGTGTCCAGGAGCCCACCTGGGCGGGGTCCTTGGCGTTGACACGCTGGTTGCTGAGCGAGGTACTGACGACGTCTGCGTCGGCCAGGCGCACGCACCACGTCTGCACGTCCTCGCAGTAGCTGAGGAAGAAGGGGCTGTAGTAGGTGCCGTCCTGGCCGGCGACGGTGAGGTTGCGGCCGGTGGCGCCGAGGCGGACCCAGGTCGCCACGGTGTACGCGGCGGCCGTCTGGAGGACCGGCTTCGTGGTCGCGGCGTAGCCCGAGTCGGACATCTTCAGCGCCTGGTCCGGGCCCATGACCGCGGGTGTGGTGTCGGTCGCGGGCTGCTTGACGATCTCGCCGCGGCGTCCATTCGGGGTGCGCACGGCTCCGGACAGGGTCAGGTCGTCGCGCAGGGAGCTGTCGGTGGTGGAGGTGTCGACGGCGGCGCCGCCTGACTCGTCGAAGTTCCAGTGGGCAACGGGCTTGGGGCCCTCGCTGACCAGGAACCGGACGATCTGCTCGTCGCCGCCGAGCGGGTAGGCGGTGGACTTGGCCTGGACGTGCAGCAGGTAGGTGCCGGAGGACGGCGGGGTGAAAGTCGCCTTGTAGGTGGAGCCGGCCTTCCACTCGGACCAGGCGGCGTCGGTGGACAGCCGGAAGCGGTAGCCGTTGTTGGTGCTGGTCTCGCCCGGGGCCGGACCGAACACCGCGGTGCCCGCGGTGCCGGGGCCGCCGGCGGCGAGGCAGTTACCGCCCGACACGCACTCGCTGTACGTGGTCCAGGAAGTGATGCTCGGCTTCTGCGGTGCCTTGCTGTCCACGCGGAAGTAGCAGAAGGGGCTGGCCGAACTCGTCAGGTTGCTCTGGTCGCTGTTGTAGTAGGACTTGGTGAAGGCCTGGTAGCGGTAGAGCTTGCCGTCCTCCAGGGCGGTGTCCCAGTCCTTCGTCTGCGCCGGGAAGCCCTTCAGCGTGCTGCTGTACGCGGCGAAGCCGCTGGTCGGCTTGTACGAGGTAGTGCTTGGCTCGGGCGCGTCGGACCAGGTGGTGCCATTCTTGACGTCGACGTCGAAGTAGATCCGCAGCCGGGCCCCGGACTCACCGCCGGCGGCCGTCTCCGGGGTTGCCAGGAGGTCGGGCCTGGGGTCGGTGATGGTGCTCGGGGACGACTCGGTCTTGCTGCACACCCGCCCGGCGCCGGCCTTGACGCCGTACTCGGTGGGGGTGGCAGGCTTGCTGACGTAATCGACCGTGAGGACGGCGTCGTCGTCGAAGCGCTTCCAGGAGACGGTGTCGGACTCGTCCTTGGCCATGAGCATCAGTGTCAGCCGCGGGAACGAGCCGTTGGCGAAGGAGCGGACGGTCGGGGTGAGGTTCTCGTCCGTCTCCTCGGGATTGTCGGCGAACCGGATCGGCGCCTTGGGCTGCGAGGGCGAGCAGGCGTCGCCGCGGCCGGCGGAGACATGGCGGTCGCCCATCTGGTCCAGCTTGGTCGGGCCGGGCCACTTGCTGGACGAGGAGATGTTGTTGGTGCGCTCCAGGTCGACCCAGCGCGCGTCGCAGGAAAAGGACCAGGTCTCGGTGACCCGGAACTCGGCGTCGAGGACATGCTTGCCCTTGAGCTTGTCGGGGGCGAACTCGAAGTACATGCGGTTCACATAGCCGTTGCCGCAGTAGTACGAGATGCCGCCGATCACGGCGGAGCCGCACTTGCCGACGCTCATGCCGTTGGTGCCGCCGGAGAAGTTGTAGAAGACATCGCCGTCGGAGGAAAGCACCGTGCGCTCGGACTCGTTCAGCTCGACCGAAGGGTCGATGTACAGCGGGAGTTCGTCCGCGGCGGTGTCGGTGAGGAGCGCGTCGTCTGGGGTGACGTGGAGCGCGTTGCTGTCGAGGACGACGTCCATCATGGCCGATTTGTCGCCGGGACCGGGGCCGTCGAGCGGGTCCGCCTGGTCCGGGCCGGTCACCGGCACCAGGGCGGGCTCGGCGTCGAGCGGGTGCGCGCCGGCGGTCTGCGCCGACGGGCCGTCGGCGGCGGAGGTCTGCCCGCTGTCGCCCGCGGAGTTCCACATCTGGGCGCTCGGCGAACGGAAGACGACCTGCCCGTTGCCGTCGACGGCTTCCATGGTGCCGGCGGCGCCCGCCCGTACGGAGAGCCCGTCTGTGTCCAGGCCGTAGCTGATAGTGCGCAGTTCGGGCGCGGCGGCGGCCTCCAGCGTCTCTACCTCCAGGACTTGGCGGAAGCCTTCGGAGGTAGCCGTCAGGATGAGGTTGACGTCGGGCCGGACGTTCTCGTAGACGGCGCGGTTGCCGTCCAGGCGTGGCTCGGGCAGTGTGCCAGCCCAGCCCAGGGAGACCGACCGGCCCGCCTCGCCGATGGTCACGAGGCCTTCTCCGGAGCCACCGCCGGAGAAGGTCACCTCCACGGCGGCGGCCCGCGGGGCAACCGAGCCGTCCGCGCGCTTCTCCAGCGTGGCGTCGGGCTCGGTCCAGCCGCCGTTCGCGGTGGCGACCCGGACCGGGACGATCGACTTCTCCAGGGTGAACGTGCTGCCATCGGGGTTGGCGAACACGGTGTCACGCTCGGTGCGCTCCCCGGTCACCTCCACGCGTTCGCCGCTCGCCTCGGCCCGGGCTAGCGCCTCTTCGGAGGGGGACAGTGCGGTGGAGGCTTCCGACGGAGCAGCGCTTGCCGGGCCGATGGTGAGTGGCAGGCCCGGAACGGCCGTCAGCGCTAGCGCCAGCACGACTCCGATTCCCGTCAAGCGCGCTGCGCGTCGTCGGATCGGTGTCATGAGGGTCTCCGTGTGAGCGTGGACATGAGCTGCACCATTTCGTGAGGACGCCCACACCGTGGGCGGAACGAGGAAGAAACCAGCACTTACGTTCGAATGCGAGGGAGGTCGAAACGACTTCTGCTCGCGAAGTCGAGCGTCAGTCGAAGGCAGGTACCGAGAACGTCAGACGGCGGCGAGGGTGACGGCCCGCCGACCGGACGGCGAAGGCGGAACGCGGTCGGTCAGGTCACCGATGACGGTGACGTCCGATCCGGCCCCTTTGCAATGTATGAACAATGAGCACCCCCCGTGCCGCACCCCACCCCTGAAGTGCTCGCAGGCAGCGTACATGGCGTTTTCACAGTTTGCCGAGACCCTGTCCGACTATCTCTGATCTGCCAAAATGCGGCTCGTATGGCCTGAGTTCAGCCGTCGTGCGAACCCTTCTTCCGCTGCCCGACAAGCCCGTACTCGTCCCGCGTCGACTCGACGCCCGTTCCCTAACGCGAACACGTGCGAGGCGACAACTGCCTTTGCGCGCACAGCAGTTGAAGACTCGACTTCACACGTGCCTGTGTGCCCCCCACCGCCGCCGCGACGGCCTCCGCTAGCAGCTCGGTGGCCTCCGCGCGCGTCCCAGGGGTGTCGCCGCTGGTCGGTAACGTGGTCTTCGTGAGGGTGGGAACCGAAGAGACGCGGCTGGTCGTGCTGCGCGGCAACAGCGCTTCGGGCAAGTCGTCCGTCGCGGCCGGCGTCCGCGAGAGGTTCGGGCGCGGCCTAACCATCGTCGGCCAGGACAACCTCCGCCGCATCGTGTTGCGCGAGCACGACCGGCCCGGCGCCGCGAACATCGGTCTGATCGACCTGACCACCCGCTACGCCCTGGACGCCGGATTTCACGTCGTCGTCGAAGGCATCCTCTACGCCGACCGCTACGGCGACATGCTCGCCCAGCTGCGCGCCGACCACCTGGGCCCGACCCACGGCTACTACCTGGACGTGCCCCTAGGTGAGACCCTCGCCCGGCACGCCACCAAACCGATCGCCGACGACGTCGACGAGTCCCAGCTGCGGGACTGGTACCGGACGCGCGATCTGCTGCCGGGCGGCGTCGAGACCGTCATCGGCGCCGGCAGCGCCCTGCATGAGACCGTCGACCGCCTCATGATCGACACCGGTCTGGCCCACCTGCCACCCCTGGACCGCTGACACCAGTGGCTTTGTCCACGAGAACGGGTTCTGGCTCAATTTCCATGATCGTGTGGCTGTGAGTGACACCGGCTGGGTAGGCAGCGAGCGCTTGTGCCAGGGCCGACACCCAGGAACGCGTCCTGTCCTGTATCCGTCGGCACATCGCCGATCACGGCCATGCACCGACGATTCAGCAGATCGGGCAACAGTCGGCATGCGCAGCAGGGCCTCGGTGCACTACCAGCTGACCGAGCTCGAGGCGAAAGCCGCGATCGTGCGCGAGCCCGGATGGTGGAGAGGGATCCGCCTCGCATGACCAGCCCTCACCGCTTCCACCTGCTGCTCACCGCCAATGGCCGGCCGGTGCAGCACGGCTGGTGGGGGAGTGAGGAGATTGCGAGCGGCAAGTTCCGGAGGTGGGTCGGGAAGTACGGCGGCATGCCCGGCGCCCGCCTCACCCTCACCGACGAGGACACCGATCACGTGCTGGTCAGCTGGCCTTAGGGGTCTCACCTGTTCCGGGTGAGGCCCGGTCGGACGGATCACGCCATGTTGGCCATGGCAGGTCTGGTCGGCGTCCCCCGATGCGGTGGGAACAGGGCATCTGAAGTTGAGCTTCGTATCGACGGTGAAATGTCGCTGAGTCTCGTGAAGGCATTTCCTGAGCTGGATCATGTGGTCGTGGGTGGGCAGAGCGTGCTGTTCGGATCCGTCGATGAGCCGTCCGAGCTGTACAGGCTGTTGCTGCGCTGTGAGTCGCTAGGGCTGCACGTGATCGAGATGCGGCAATTGTCGGAGTGATCACGGCGCGCATTCGGGGTGTCGGCGAGGGCCGGGCATGAGTTGCGGGGGTGGCGTCGAGGCGCATCGCGTGGTCGGCCGGGGCGTCGAAGGTTCTTGTCGGCACCGTGGGCCATCCGTGTACCGGCAGCTCGTGTCAGTTCGGCCCGCGAAGTGTGGTGTGACGGCCCCCGGCGGTGGGAGGCCTAGGAGTTGTCGTCAAATGTCACGCCCGCATCAGCAGGGATGCGAGGGCGACGGCCGCTTGGTAGGACTCGGCGGTCTTGTCGTAGCGGGTAGCGATGCCGCGCCACTGCTTCAGCCGGTTGAAGCAGCGTTCCACCACGTTGCGCCGCTTGTAGGTCTGCTGGTCGAAGGCCGGGGGCCGGCCGCCCCGGCTGCCGCGCTTCCGGCGGTTGCGGACCTGGTCGGCTCGCTCGGGGATCGTGTGAGCGATGCCCCGTCGGCGCAACCAGGTGCGGATCGCTCTCGAGCTGTAGCCCTTGTCGCCGATGACATGAGACGGCCTGGTCCGGGGCCTGCCCGGGCCGACGCGGGGCACTCGGAGCGCTTTCATCACCGTCGTGAACTGGGTGCAGTCATTGGTGTTGCCGCCCGTGACCACGAAAGCGAGCGGCCGGCCGAAGGCATCGCAGGCCAGATGAATCTTGCTGGTCAGGCCGCCTCGCGAACGTCCGAGTGCCCGGCGCCCCCTTTTCGGGCTCCGGCGGCGTGGTGGTGGGCCCGCACGATCGTGGAGTCGACCGACACCAGCCAGTCGATGTCTCCCGCTGCATCCGCCCGAACCTGTGCTGCCTGGAGCATCCGCCCGAATGTGCCGTCCTTGGCCCACCGGCGGAACCGGGTATGCAGCGTGGCCCACGGTCCGTACCGCTCGGGCACATCCCGCCAGGCCACCCCGGTACGGAACTTCCACACGATCCCGTTGAGCACCGTCCGGTCGTCCGACCGCTTGCGACCACGCAACGACTCGGGCAGCAGCGGCCGGACGAACTCCCACTCAGCATCGGACAGTTCATGGCGACGTATCACCCGACCATGATCCACTATGCAAGATCATTTGACGACAGACCCTAGGCGCCCCACGATGCGCTCTCGGTTGGCTGGTAAGCCGAAGCCCTTCACCCGTTCGCGCACGCTTTGCAGGGTTCGACCGCAACTGGCTCGCCCCTTTCCGATGTTCCCTCGCGGGGGTCCAGGCGAACGGGGTGGGCTGGCTTGTCAGCTTTGCAGGGGCTACTCGGTTGTGAGGTGTGAGGCCGCTCGTTCAGCGATGGCAAGAACGGTGCTGTTGGGGTTGCCGGAGATGATGGAAGGCATGACGGAGGCGTCGGCGATGCGGAGGTTCTCGATGCCGTGGACACGCAGGTGAGGGCTCACCACGGCGTGCTCGTCCGTCCCGATGCGGCAGGTGCCCACGAGGTGGTTGTAGGAATGCAGGCTCTGCCGGATGAACCCCCTCGGGTCGAAGCCGTCGGATGCGCTCACAGCGGGGGCGGCTTCGCGTTCACGCCAGTCGGCCAGCGCTTCGGCCTGTCCGAGTTCCCGGGCCCGTTGCAGTCCGATGGCCAAGCGCTCGAGGTCGTACTCGTCTCCGAGGTAGTTCGGGTTGATGTGGGGCGCTGTGCCGGGCGTGGAGTCAGCAAGGCGAAGCCATCCCCGACTGGAGGGTGTCATGAGTGCCACGCGCACGGAGTATCCGCTTTCCCTTCCCGGGTTTCGGCGTGGATGCAGAGGCGTGTCGAGAAATATTATCTGCAGGTCTGGCTGATCGGAAAGACCGCTGCAGAATCGGATATACGGCTTTCGGACGAAGGCTTTGCGGACCGGTTGCAACGAAGTGTACGCAACGGCGATGACTGGGTGGTCATGCAGGTTTCCGCCCACACCAGGAAGATCAGCCTTCACCGTGACGCCGACCCGGCGCAGATGCTCTGCCGGGCCTACTCCTGAAACCATCAGCAACTGAGCGGACCCTATAATTCCAGCAGTAAGGACGACTTCACGCTCCACGTAAGCTGAGCATTCCTCACCGTCCCGTCGGTAGAGGACTCCGTGGCATCGCAGCTGGTCGAGGATGAGTTTTTGGGCGATCGCGTCGGTCGCCACCGTAAGGTTTCGGCGGCCGAGAACCGGGCGGAGGTACGCATCGGCGGCGGACTGGCGCGCGCCTTTGACAACGTTCACCTCAGTCCATGATGCCCCCTCCCCATCCGTCGCATTGAGGTCGTCGTAGTACGGATGACCTGTTTCTACCGCAGCGTCCATCAGAGCATCGAAGAGTGGATGAGTTTCATCAGCAGGAGCCACATACATCGGGCCGTCCATCCCTCGATAGGCGGGATTGCGCCCAGGCGCCTTCTCGGTACGCTTCAGAAACGGCAGCATACTTTGGTAATTCCAGCCCGCTGCACCAATTTTCTCCCACGTGTCATAGCTGAGAGTGTGGCCACGGATATGCATCATGGCATTGATACTGCTTGACCCCCCGAGCATTTTTCCGCGTGTAATAGGCTGTACAGCGCCGCCCGTATGTTCTTGTGGTGTGGACGACAAAGCCCAGTCAACCTCTGTGCCGGCCAGTTTCTGCCATGAAGCTGGATCCGACACAATCGAGGGGCCAACCGCCGTACCGGCTTCCAGCAACAGAACACTCACTTCCGGGTCTTCGGACAGTCGGTTGGCCAAGACGCACCCAGCAGTTCCGCCACCGACTACGACGAAGTCAAATACTTCCATGATTGCTCACCGAATTTCTGGGATCCCGGCGATGCTCGATGCGACCGGGAGCGATGAAAAGGCGCCTCATAGGTCAGACCGCCCACTGGCGCAACGCTGCCCAAGCCCCGTACATGGAGGAGCCGCCGTACCGCAACCAGGATGCCCAGCCAAGGCTCCCCACGCACTCGGAAGTGCCGTCAGTAACGTGATCAACTCGGAGTGAAGGTCCAGTGAGCTGCGTGCATCTGTCTCCAACCTGACGGCGGCGGTGAGGTGTTGGAGGTTGCCGGCTGCACGGAACGGCGAAGCCCCTGGTAGACGGGTTCTCAATCGAGATCACGTTGTCCGCCAGGGGCTTCGCGTGCTCATCCGTCCTTCGGTGATCGATCTGTCCAACGGCGCCCTCCGCTGCATGACGACGCTGCTGCGTACCCGATCGTGAGAGATCGGGACCCGGTAGCGGCGGCTGCCTGTCGGCCGTCAGGCCCTGCTCGCCGGTCAGCGCCGTCATGGTGGTGGTTAGGTTGCAGGTGCCGTGTGGCGAGCCCGCTACGTGGTGGAGCCGATGAGGTGCGTCATGGGGTTGGTCAGCAGTTGGACACCCGTCACTCCTGGAGGCTGGCAGTGGTGCGCACCCTGGC
The DNA here is from genome assembly GCF_044749345.1 of Streptomyces sp. NPDC089424. Lineage (NCBI taxonomy): Bacteria > Bacillati > Actinomycetota > Actinomycetes > Kitasatosporales > Streptomycetaceae > Streptomyces > Streptomyces sp. NPDC089424. The sequence continues at coordinate 115,327 of NZ_JBIVHU010000002.1, read as the reverse complement.
GGCGCTCCTTTTCGCGTCGTTCCTCAGCGGTGATCCAGCCGTCGATGAGCCGCAGCTGCCGCAGCAACCGTACTTCCCCGGCCCATTCCCGGCCGGGTGTGAGGACGTGTCGCGAACAGCCTGATCAACCCATGCGCGGAAGGCAGGGCAACCCATAGGCTGCGGCGCGTGAACTGGACAGCGACGTGGGTGACGGTCGTCAGTGTGGTGCTGTCGGCCCTCCTGGGGAACCTCTGGGTGCCAAAAGACGCTCTGCACTGGTTCCGTGAGCTGCGCAAGCCCGGATGGATGATCCCCTTCCAGGGCTTCCTAGTGGTGGGTTTGATCTACTACATCCTGATAGGCGTGGTGCTGTACCGAGCGCTGGACCAAAACAACATGGAAGCGATCCTGCTGACGTTCACAGTGCTGCTCGGTAACGAGGCCTGGAACTGGATCTTCTTCAGCCGCCGCAGTGTTCGAGCAGGATTCATCAGCATGATCGCCTTCGCCATCCCGGTCCTCGCGCTCCTCGCAGCCGTCACCAAAGATCCACTGTCTCTGGTTTTCGTCAGCATCTACTTCGGCTGGGTGCTCTATGACATTGCGTGGACCCGCGCACTCTGCAGCCTCAACCCCTAAATCCGGTCATCTGCCGTGGCACCCAAGCAGAGCCGCGGAACCTATAGCGCGCCGGCCGCTAAGGCAGCCCCGGGGGCTCTGGAGGAGCAGTCCCTACACCGCCCATTGCAGCCCCAACTCCGCCAGCGCCTGGAGCTTGTCAGAGCCGGCAGCTTCGCGCGCCGGGTTTTGGTGTTGCTCAGGAACACCCCGAGCTTGACCTCCGCGCCGTTCGGCAGCCGCTCGACATGGCTTCTGGGGACGGTCAAGTGCCTGTCCGGGCTTTGTATTGCGCGAGGGCCGCAACACCCCGCTCGAACGCGCTCAGGGCGCTCTGCGGGGCCTTGGCGGGCGCTTCCGGCTCCCCGGTGCCAGCGGTACAACTCCGAGGGCCTCCAGGCGCTCGCGCTGCCCGTTCACCAGCCGCTCCCAGACCGCTGGCTGGCGCTGCCTGGCCAACCATTTCCCGATTTCCATCACAGGCGACCTTGCTGAGCGGGAGTGATCCAAACGAATCGGCTTCGTCGAGGATGCCGAGGGAGGTGTCGGGCCGGCAGTGGATGCACGGGGGTGCCTGGAGCAGGGCGTCGAGTGCCTGCTGCCGGGTCGCGGGACGGCAGCGGCCGCTCTGGGCCCCTGCCCGGCAGTCAACTGTGTGGACGGCGTCGATGTTTGAGTGGTTGAGCCCGTACTGGACCAGCCACTCCGGCGGGGCCGGCCGCCGCTCCGCACCGCGGCGCTGTTCTGCTTCGCGGCGTTCCTCAGCGGCGATCCAGCTCTCGATGAGCCGCAGCTGCCGCACGGCCTGCTGCTCCACGAAGCGCCGCACGAACCGCAGCGCGTCGAGACGCGAGAGCGGTTCCTGACCACCCACTTGCTGCTCCCGGCTGCCGTGGATCTCCACTTGTGCACCGATTCGAACAAGTATGCACCGGACGCGTCCTGACCTGCATTCGCCGGCACATCGCCGACCACGGCCACGCACCGACGATGCAGGGGGTTCAGGGCGGACGGGTTGGCGGTGCGTGCCTGGCGTCGGTGCCATGGCTTTGTAGTCGCGAGCCACATAGCGGTGATGATCGGTTAGTCGAAGATCCGTTCGGCGAGACAACGTCGCGGAACTCTCTGGAGTCATTGACGACTTGCAATTGATCGCTTGTTACGTGTCAGCAGTGCGGAACAACGGCGACGGGGCAGGCGGCGTGGCGCACGGCCGCTTGTGTGACCGGTCTGAGCTTCCAGACGAGGTGCGTCGGGCGCGGTCGGCGTCCCACGATCAGGAGCCGGCTCCGCGCGCAGGAGGCGAGCAGGATCTGACCGGCAGGTCCTGCGCCTACGCGTGCGACAACCGGCACGTCAGGGAATTTTCCCTGCCACGGGGCAAGCATCGCCGCGAGCTGAGTGCGCTCTTCCTCGACGCTGTGTGCAGGAGAGGACGGAGGTACGGCCGTGACCGCGCGTACCAGCCCACCGTTTGCGTCGGCGGTGGTGAAGGCGAATTCCAGCACGGCGTCGACAGCCGGGCCCGACTCCGGCACGCCTACTACGATCTCGTCGCGGTCCGCCACCTGGAGGCGGCCGTAGCTGGTTTCGACCGTGGGGTCGTCCGCCCGGACGACGACGGCCGGGCACAGGGCGAGGCTGACGACCTGCAGGGTGACGGAGCCGAGCAGGAAGCCCGCCACCGAGGAGTGTCCGCGGGAGCCGAGCACCAACAGTCCGGCGTCGCCGCTGCGGTCCAGCAGAGCCTGTTCTGCGGGGGCAGAGACGGTTTCCGTGGTCAGTTCCAGCAGATCGCCGTGGTGGTCCAGGAGTTCGGCCGCAGTTCGTTCCAGTACGTCCCGCCCGTGCTCCCGCCTGCCGTCGGCTTCCTGGGCGGCGGGCACGACCAGCGGTTGGGTGGTCCACGAGTGGAGCAGGTGCAGGGGCGCGTGCCGGTCAACTGCTTCGTGGGCGGCCCACCAGACAGCCTTCAGCCCGGCGGGGGAGCCGTCCACGCCAACCACCACAGGTCCGGTCATGACGCACCTCCGGATGCCGACGGATCCGCGCCGGGTCCGTCTTCGCGCATGCTCCTGTGTTCTCAGGGTCGCCCGCGCGTGTCCGCCGAGGGAGAGCCGGAAGGTACGTCGTTCGGGGACCGTATGGCCCATGCTGGAGAATCGCCCTACGCGTCCCCGGGGTGACGGACCGAGTAGGCGCTGTGCGGTGGGCTCCACGCCGGTGTCGCGGCCGAAGGGCCGACGGCGCGGCTGCCGCAGTATTCGAACGCGCCGACAAGACCGGTAAGCCGCAGAAGTCGCAGGAAGCCCGGGTCCTAGGTGACGAGCCGCAGCCGGCCATGCCGGACCCGGACGATATTGGCGACCCGGCACAGCAGTCCCAGTCCGCTGCAGTCGATGAAGGACACCGCGCGCAGGTCGAGCACCAGGTCAGGCCGCGGACGCGCGCTGAGCACGGCCAGGCGGGCGCCGATGCACGGCGCCGTACACGTGTCTATCTCATCGCGCAGTTCCACGATCGTCGTGTCACCGAGGACACGTTCGGTGGTGTGGTTCGTGGCCCTTACCAGGATGTCGTACACAACCGAAAGACCATCCCGTTTCCGGCGCGCGCGGTAGGGCCGGCCGGACCCTCCAGGCGGGCGGCCACGGGGCCGACGGGCCCGGTGCGGCTTGCGGCCCGTGCAGCCGCGCACGGGGGGCCGACAGGCCCAAGCGGATCCCCCGTCGGCGGGTGAGCCTGGACCTGTGGGGCCTTTTCCGGCACCGCGTCCCTGCCCGAGGAGGGAATTGTCATGAAGGGCTACGTTTTCCACGGTCCCGGACAGTCCGCCTGGGAGGAGATCCCGGACCCGTCCGTCAAGGACGCCACCGACGCGATCGTGCGGGTCGACGCCGTGACCATCTGCGGGACCGATCTGCACATCCTCAAGGGCGATGTGCCCGAGGTGCGTCCCGGCACAGTGCTGGGGCATGAGGCGGTCGGCGAGATCGTCGAGGTCGGCGGCGACGTACGCACGGTACGGCCGGGCGAGAGGGTGCTGGTCTCCTGCATCAGCGCTTGCGGCCGCTGCCGGTACTGCCGGGAGAGCATGTACGGCCAGTGCCGCGGCGGGGGAGGCTGGATCCTCGGCCACCTCATCGACGGGACGCAGGCCGAATACGTCCGTGTCCCGTACGCGGACCTGTCCGTGCACGCGCTGCCTGGCGCGGTGGACAGCAAGGACGCCGTACTGCTCGCGGACATCTTCCCGACCTCCTACGAGGTGGGCGTGCTCAACGGGCGTGTACGGCCCGGAGACACCGTGGTCGTCGTCGGAGCCGGTCCCATCGGGCTGGCGGCGATCGCCACGGCACGGCTGTTCGCACCCGAGCGGATCGTCGCCGTGGACCTGGCCGCCTCCCGCCTGGACGCCGCCAAGCAGCTCGGCGCGGACGCCGTCGCCGATGCCGGGGAGAGTCCCGAACAGCTGATCGCCGATCTCACCGACGGGCTGGGCGGCGACGTGGTCGTCGAGGCGGTCGGCGTACCGGAGAGCTTCGAGCTGTGCACACGCATGGTGCGCCCCGGCGGACACGTCGCCAACATCGGCGTGCACGGCAGGCCCGCGACCCTGCATCTCGAAGACCTGTGGATCAAGAACGTCACCATCACGACCGGACTGGTCGACACGTACTCCACGCCCACCCTGCTGCGGATGGCGGCAGCCGGCCGTCTCCCGACCTCGCAGCTGGTCACGCACACGTTCCCGCTGGAGCAGATGGAGGAGGCGTACGACGTCTTCGCCCGGGCCGCCGACACCGGCGCGCTCAAGGTGGTGCTCGGCGATCCGCAGCACGATGTCGTCGCGGTCCGTCCTGTCTGACGGAGAGGAAGTGAGCTGCCATGCCCGAACAGGCGATGTGGAAGAAGGCCAAGCCCTCGCCGCGAGGTGACCTCGGCCGGCGTGTGTTCCACCGGCGGGCGGAACTCGGCCTGACCCGGCGGGAGACTGCCGCGCAGGCCGGGATGTCCACGACCTACCTGCGCCATCTGGAGGAGGACGCGACCGCGAGGCCGGACGCCGGGGTGCTGCTCCGGCTCGCCGGGGTACTCGGGACCACCGTGGACGACCTCGCAGGCGGCAATGTAGATCTGCCGCCAGGCCTCGGCCGGGCGACACGGCACGGCCGGTTCACCGAGCTGAGCGCTGCGGAGTGCCGGACACTGATCGGCATGCACGGAGTGGGAAGGATCGCCGTACCGACCTCCGCCGGCCCCGCCATCGTTCCCGTCAACTACAGCGTCGTCGATCAGAAGATCGCCTTTCGGACCGCGCCCGGCACCACACCGTGGCAGGCCCGGGGAAAGCTGATCGCCTTCGAGGTCGACCGGATCGACGACGCGTTCAGCCAGGGCTGGAGCGTGCTGGTGCGCGGCCACGCCCAAGCTGTCTCGGACCCGGACGAGGTGCGCCGACTGGAGGAGAGGGCGTACAGCATGCCCTGGGCCGGCGGACGACGCGACGTGTGGGTGCGGATCGACCCCGTCGCTGTCACCGGCCGCCGCATCGAATCCCGCTGACACAGTGGGCCGTCCGTGAGCGGTCGCGCCGAATTCTCACGGGCTCGAGGTGCCGTCCGGCCCCGTCACACAGGGCCGGACGGCACCTCGCCGTGCTCCCGGCGACCCTGCCCCGGCCGCCCGTCGGGCGCGTCGCGCGACACACCCGACGGGCGGAGGCCTAGCGTCGACGAGGTCGTGGCGAAGATCGGCGTCCGTCGAACAAGTCAACTTCCCTTGAGATGAGGGACTTTCGGCCCTCAATCGTGGGCCGCCAAGCCCCAGCGGCGTCGGGCCCCCGAACGGGACAGTGAGGGCGCGACAAGAGGTCACCGAGACCCCGCGCACCACCCACCCGAAGGGATGAGCATCATGGCAGTCCACGACCACCCCCACCGGTACCCGGGGTTGCGTCACCTCCCGTCCCTGCGCCGTGCCGCGAACGTCCGCGCGTCCGGTGAGGCCACGAGCACGGCTATGACGGCGGGCGGCGCCCGCGTCCTGGCCGGACTTCGCCTGCTGACCGGGTTCGTCTTCCTGTGGGCGTTCCTGGACAAGGCGTTCGGGCTCGGCTACGCCACGCCGTCCGCCAAGGCCTGGATCGACGGCGGTTCGCCCACCGAGGGATTCCTGGGCTCGGTCGCCGTGGGGCCGATGGAGTCGACGTTCCACGCGTGGGCCGGGGACGCCTGGGCCGACTCGCTGTTCATGCTGGGCCTGTTCGCAGTCGGGCTCGCCCTGATCGCCGGTATCGGCCTGCGGGTCGCCGCCGTGGGGGGCGCGGTCATGATGGCGCTGATGTGGATCGCCGAGTGGCCGCCGGCCCGGCATCTGGCCGACGGCTCGCCGAGCATGTCCACCAATCCCTTCGCCGACTACCACCTCGTCTACGCCGTCGTCCTTGTCGCCCTTGCGGCGGCGGGCGCCGGCGCGACCTGGGGTCTTGGCAGGGCGTGGGCCCGGCTCCCGTTCGTCCGCCGGAACACATGGCTGCTGTGACGTGCTCGCGCCTGCCGCCGGGGCACCGCCGTGAGGACACGGCGGTGCCCCGGCGCCTTGTGCCGCTCGATGAGCGGCGCCGCAGGCGCGGAGGATGGCCCGCAGCACACGGCCGGTGCACCGTCAGACGGTTGTCCCGTCCGGGACGGTGAGGCGGATGCCGGTGATCAGGTCGGGGCGGATGCGGACCGCGTAGTCCATGGCCTGCTGGACCCACGGATGCAGCATCGACCGGTAGCGGGCCAGCTCCTGGGCGTCGGTCACCAGCCTCGCGAACCCGGTGACCACGACGCACCAGCCGAGGTGGGTCTCCGGGTCGATGGCGTCCGCCTCGTAGGCGACGACCACCTCGCGGAACTCCCCGTCCTGGGCGTGCAGGGTGAGCGCCGCGCCCTCGTGGGTGCGGATGACGATGTCGCCGCCGTCCAGGACGTGGTTGACCGGCCGCACCGTCGGCAGGGCACGCCGGGTGAAAACGATCCTGCCCACGGACACACTGCCCAGCAGCCGCAGGGCTTGGGCGCTGTCGAGCGCGATGCTCTGGCGCGGTCCGGCGGGGCCGGGCCGGCCGTCCGGAACGGCCATGATGTCTTGTCCCTGGTCAGAGGGCGGCCCGTCCGGCCTCCAGCCGGGCGATAGGGACGCGGAACGGCGAGCAGGAGACGTAGTCGAGCCCGGTGGCGTGGAAGAAGTGGATGGAGTCCGGGTCGCCGCCGTGTTCACCGCAGACACCGATCTTCAGCCCGGGGTGAGCGGCGCGGCCCTCGGCGGTGGCGAGCTCGACCAGCCGGCCGACTCCCTCGCGGTCCAGCCGCTCGAACGGGGAGGCCCGGAAGATTCCCTTGTCGAGATAGGCGGAAAAGAACTCGGCCTCGACGTCGTCCCGGGAGAAGCCCCAGGTGGTCTGGGTGAGGTCGTTCGTCCCGAAGGAGAAGAAGTCCGCCTCGGGTGCGATGTGGCCCGCCGTCAGCGCGGCCCGGGGCAGCTCGATCATGGTGCCGACCGGGCAGCGCACCCGTACGCCGGTGTCCTTGGTGACTTCGGCCAGTACGCGCTCCACCTCGTCGCGCTCAAGCCGGAGTTCCTCCACGCAGCCGATCAGCGGCACCATGATCTCCGCGAGCGGGGTGCCACCGGCCCGGACGCGCTCCGCGACCGCCTCGGCGACGGCGTGCACCTGCATGGCGACCAGGCCCGGGACCACCAGGCCGAGGCGGACACCGCGCAGACCGAGCATCGGGTTCTGCTCATGCATGCGGCTCACCGCTTCGAGCAGTTCGACGTCGCGGGGGTCGGGCAGGCCGCCGCGGGCCTTGGCGGTCGCGATGCGCACGGCGAGTTCGGTGCGGTCGGGAAGGAACTCGTGCAGCGGTGGGTCCAGGAGGCGGATGGTGACCGGAAGGCCGTCCATCGCCGCCAGGATGCCGGTGAAGTCCTGGCGTTGCCGCGGCAGCAGCGCGGCCAGCGCGCGGCGTCGTTCGTGGTCCGTGCGGGCCAGGATTATCTCCTCGACCAGCTTGCGGCGTTCACCGAGGAACATGTGCTCGGTGCGGCACAGGCCGATGCCCTGGGCGCCGAACCGGCGGGCGCGCGCGGCGTCCTCGGGGGTGTCGGCGTTTGCCCGCACCTCCAGACGCCGTACTCCGTCGGCCTGGTGCAGTGCGCCGGCCACGGCCTCGATCAGATCACCGGACCGCTCGCCCGTCTCCAGGTACCGCATGACCGCCGATTCGACCAGCGGCGCCGCACCCGGGTACACGGCACCGGCGGTCCCGTCCACCGAGACGACCGTGCCCTCCTCGACGACGGTACCGTCGGAAGTGGTGAAGCACCGCGCACCGGAGTGCACGCGGAGCTCCTCGGCGCCACAGACGCAGACCTTGCCCATGCCGCGGGCGACCACGGCCGCGTGGCTGGTCTTGCCTCCGTGGCTGGTCAGTACGGCCTGCGCGGCGACCATGCCGGGAAGATCGTCGGGGGTGGTCTCGTGGCGTACCAGGACGACCTTCTCCCCGGCGGCGGCGCGCCGCACGGCCGTCGCGGAGTCGAAGACCACCGCGCCCACCGCGGCGCCGGGCGAGGCCGGGACGCCGCGCGCGAGCACGGGTCCGGTCGCGGATTCGTCGAAGCGCGGGAACATCAACCGGGCCAGTTCCTCCCCGCTCACGCGTGCCAGCGCCTCGTCGGGGGTGAGGACCCCCTCGTCGGTCAGCTCGGCGGCGATGGTGAAGGAGGCTTCGGCGGTGCGCTTGCCGACGCGGGTCTGGAGCATCCACAGGCGGCCCCGCTCGACGGTGAACTCGATGTCGCACAGGTCCCGGTAGTGGCTCTCCAACGCCTGTGCGAAACGGAGCAGTTGGTCGTACGAGGACGGGTCCCGCCGCTGCAGCTCGGTCAGCGCGACGGTGTTGCGGACACCGGCGACGACGTCCTCGCCCTGTGCGTCGGGCAGGAAGTCACCGTAGAGACCGCGGCGCCCGGTGGCGGGGTCGCGGGTGAAGGCGACGCCGCTGCCGGAACCGGGGCCGAGGTTGCCGAAGACCATGCGCTGGACGGTCACGGCCGTGCCCAGGTCGTCGGGGATGTGCTCGCGGCGCCGGTAGAGGCGGGCGTGTTCACCGTTCCAGGACCGAAACACGGCGAGTACCGCGCTCTGCAGTTGCTCGGCCGGGGTCTGGGGGAAGTCGTGCCCGGTGGTGTCGTAGATCAGCTTTTTGAACATCTCCACGAGTTCGGCGAGATCGCGGGCGTCCAGGTGCAGGTCGTCCGGGGCGTTGCGGGCCTCCTTCAGCACCGCCATCGCCTCATCGAAGAGCGAGGCATGGACCCCCATGACCGTGCTGCCGAACATCTGGAGCAGGCGTCGGTAGGAGTCCCAGGCGAAACGCTCGTTCCCGGAGACCTTGGCCAGCCCCAGCACGGACGCGTCGTTGAGGCCGATGTCCAGGATCGTCTCCATCATGCCGGGCATGGAGAATCGGGCCCCGGACCGGACCGACACCAGCAGCGGATCGTCGGCCTGGCCCAGGCGGCGTCCCGCGGCGTCCTCGAGGGCCCACAGGTGCGCCGAGATCTCCCGGGACATGCCTTCGGGCTCCGCGCCTGTTGCCAGGAAGGCCTGGCAAGCCTCGGTGCTGACGATGAAACCGGGTGGCACGGGAAGGCCCATGCGGGTCATCTCGGCGAGGTTCGCGCCCTTTCCGCCGAGCAGGTCGGCCATGCCGCGGCCGCCCTCGGCGAAGTCGTACACGTAGCGGCCCATGATCTGCTGTCCTGCCTTCCGTTGCCGGGCCCGGCGGTCCGGCGCCTTTTCAGCGTCGAACGCGCGCGGGCGAGAAGGCAGGTGCCGGCCGGTCCTGAGACGGTGGGAAAACAGGGCCGACCGGCCCTGGCCCTTCGGCCCGCGTGCGAGCACGATCCTGCACAGGGAAGCCGAACGCGTCCGGACGGGGACGACGGCGTACGACAGGAGCAGCCCATGTCGGACAGTGAGCGCAGCGGCGCCGGGACCCCGATCCGCGTCTTCCTCCTCGACGACCACGAAGTGGTACGCCGGGGGGTTCACGACCTGCTCGACGACGAGCCGGACATCACGGTGATCGGCGAGGCCGCCACTGCCGAACAAGCACTGGTCCGGGTGCCGGCCCTGCGTCCGCAGGTCGCGGTGCTGGACGTGCGGCTGCCGGACGGCGACGGCGTGACGGTGTGCCGGGAGCTGCGTTCGCGCCTGCCGGACCTGGCCTGTCTGATGCTGACCTCGTTCGACGACGAGGAGGCCCTGCTGGACTCGATCATGGCCGGCGCGTCCGGCTACGTGCTGAAGCAGATCCAGGGCTCCGACCTGGTCTCCGCCGTCCGGACGGTGGCCCGCGGCCAGTCGCTGCTGGACCCGAGCGCCACCACACGACTGATGGCCCGGCTGCGCGGCGGACAGCAGCCGGAGCCCGAGCCCGACCCCCTGCCGGGGCTGACCGCCCGCGAGAGGGAGATCCTCGCCCTCATCGGCGAGGGCCTCACCAACCGCCAGATCGGACAGCGCCTCTACCTCGCCGAGAAGACTGTCAAGAACCACATCTCCCGCATGCTGGCCAAGCTCGGCGTGGAACGCCGCATTCAGGCCGCCGTCATCGCCACGCAGGCCCAGGACCGGATGAGACAGCAAGAGCACTGACCGTCCGCGTCCCCTCTCCGGACCATTTGCCCCTACCCGGTGCCGCACGCGGCCACGGCCTTATACCGTGGTAGATGACCGGAACAATCGGCCCGGGACAGATCACGGGGACCTGGAGGACCAGCGGTGGGACGGCCCAAGGCACCCGGGGAACAGGCCCGTGTGCGGCTGCCGCAGCTGAGGCTGGACGAGCTCCTGGAGGAGCTCCAGGCCCGCCTGGACGCCGCCCGGGGGACCCGGGACCGGGTCCACAGCCTGCTGGAGGCGGTGCTCTCCGTCGGCCGTGAGCTGGACCTGCAGCAGGCGCTGCGCGGCATCGTGCAGGCTGCGGCCGTGCTCGTGGACGCCGAGTACGCGGCCCTGGGGGTGATCGGCCCGGACGGAAGGCGGCTGTCGGAGTTCCTCACCGTGGGCATCAGCGACGAGAGGATCGCCCGGATCGGCCACTACCCCGAGGGACACGGCATCCTCGGCGAACTCATCCGCAATCCCGAGACCCTGCGCCTGGAGAAGATCTCCGCGCACCCCGCCTCGTACGGCTTCCCGGCGAACCATCCGCCGATGAACACGTTCCTCGGCGTCCCCATCCGGGTCCGCGAGCAGATCTTCGGCAACCTGTACCTGACCGAGAAGCGCGGCGGGGCGCAGTTCGACGAGGACGACGAATCGGTGCTGGCGACGCTGGCCGTGGCGGCCGGGGTGGCCATCGACAACGCCCGGCTCTACGAGGAGTCCCGGCTGCGCGAGCGGTGGCTGCGGGCCAGCGCCGAGATCACCCACCGGCTGCTGTCCGGCAGCGAACGCACCGAGGTCCTCGCCCTGATCGCCGAGCGTGCCAGGGAGAACACCGGCGCCGCCCTCGCCGTGGTCGCCGTGCCCGTGGAGCACACCGACTCCCTCACCGTGGAACTCGCCATCGGCCAGGAGGCCGACGCGCACCGGGGGCGCGTGCTGCCCGCCGACGGCAGCCTGATCGGCCAGGCCTTCTCCGCCGGCGTCCCGGTCACCAGCCCCGACGTGGCCGACGACGAAAGGGTGTCGGCCGACCCCGAGCTGGTGAGCACGCTCGGCCCGGCGGTCGCTGTCCCCATCGGTGGCAAGGACGGTGTGCGCGGAGTCGTGCTGCTGGTCCGCCCGGCGGGCCGGCCCGCGTTCTCCGACAAGGAGACCGAACCACTCCAGGGCTTCGCCGCCCAAGCCGCGGTCGCCATGGAGCTCGCCGAGCGCCGCCGGGACGCCGAGCAGATCGCGCTCCTGCAGGACCGCGACCGTATCGCCCGGGACCTGCACGATCTGGCCATCCAGCGGCTGTTCGCCACCGGAATGACACTGCAGAGCGCCGGCCGGTTCATCGACCATCCGCAGGCGTCGGAGCGCGTCGCGCGCGCCGTGGACGATCTGGACGAAACAATCAAGATCATCAGATCTACGATCTTCGGGCTGCGCTCGCGTGACGACGCCGTCGGGCAGGGGTTGCGAGCCAAGGTGGTCCGCACGGTTGGGGAAGCGGCGCCCGTACTCGGCTTCGCGGCGAGCCTGCGAATGGAGGGCCTGCTGGACACCCAGGTACCCGTGGAGACCGCCGACCACGTCCTCGCCGTGCTCTCCGAGGCCCTGACCAACATCGCCCGGCACGCCCGCGCGGACCGCACCGACGTCGTTCTGGAGGCCCACGGCGACAGCCTGACCCTCACGGTCGCGGACAACGGCGTCGGCATCCCGCCGGACGGCCGCCGCAGCGGCCTGCGCAACATGGCCGACCGGGCGGAGCAGCTGGGCGGCTCAATGGAAGTGAGCAGTCCTTCCGGCGGCGGGGCGCGACTGGTGTGGCGGGTGCCGGTGGGGCAGCCGCAGCGCGAGCCCTGACGTAGGGCCGCTCGGCCCGGTGATCCTGCCCGGTCGGCCCCTGTGGGCCCCGGTCCCCTCGGCCGGACGCTGATGGCGTCGGCTCGGCACCGAGGAGGCACCGTGATGACCGAGACCCAGCCGCAGACGTACGCCCTTCTCACCGACGGCAGCACCGTGCGGATACGGCCGGCCGCCTCGGAGGACCGGGACGGCATCCTGCGGCTGTACGAGGAGATGTCCCTGGAGAACGTGCGGCTGCGCTTCTTCGGCGTGAGCCTGCGATGTGCCGAACTGGCCGCCGACCGGGCCGTCTCCGGCCGGGCCGGCCACCGGGCCCTGGTCGCCGACGACGGCGAACGGATCGTGGGCCTGGCCGAGTACGAGACGGAACCCGGCACCACCAGCGCCGAGATCGCCCTCACGGTCGCCGACGGACACCACCACCAGGGCATCGGCACGCTGCTGCTGGAACACCTGGTCGGCGCCGCACGCGAGGCTGGTCTGACCTGCTTCACCGCCGACGCACTCGCCGAGAACCACAAGGTGCTGCGGGTCTTCACCGACCTCGGCCTGCAGGTCCGGCGCCGACTCGAGGGACCCGAGCTGCGCTGCACGATCGCCCTCGCACAGGACGAGCGGTATCTGACGGCGGTCGAGGAACGCGGCCGGGCCGCCGACGTGGCCAGCATGCAGCCGCTGCTGCTGCCCCGCTGCCTCGTGGTGGTCGGAGCGGGCTCGAAGCCCGGCTCCGTCGGCCGCGCCGTGCTGCGTAACGTCCGCCGGACCGGGTTCACCGGACTGGTGTACGCCGTCAACCCGCACGCCCATGCGATCGATCACACGCCCTGCTTCCCGACCGTCAAGGACCTGCCCCGAACCCCCGACCTCGCCGTCCTCGCGGTTCCCGCCCAGGCGGTGCCCGAAGTGGCCGAGGAGTGCGGCAGGGCGGGCATTGGTGCTTTGGTCGTCCTCACCGCGGGCCTGGACCCGGTGCAGGCATCGGCCCTTATGAACGCCGTACGACGCCACGGGATGCGCCTGGTCGGACCGAACTGCCTGGGCATCGCCAACACCGACAGGTCCGTCCGCCTGGACGCCACCTTCACCGCGCACCGGCCGCTGCAGGGCACCGCCGGTGTCGCCGTCCAGTCGGGCGGCGTCGGGATCGCACTCCTGCGCGGGCTGTCGCGGCTGGGCATCGGCGTGTCGAGCTTCGTGTCGCTCGGCGACAAGTACGACGTCAGCGGCAACGACCTGCTCCAGTGGTGGGAGAGCGACGGCACAACCGACCTGGCGCTGCTCCACCTGGAGTCCTTCGGTAATCCGCGGGCCTTCTCCCGGACCGCACGCCGCGTGGCCCGCAGGATGCCCGTCCTGACCGTGGACGCCGGACGCTCCGCCGCGGGGCGGCGTGCCGCCGCCTCGCACACCGCGGCTGCGGCCACACCGACCATGACCCGTCAGGCGCTGTTCTCGCAGGCCGGAGTCATCGCCACCCGCACGGTCGGTGAACTCCTCGACACCGCCGCCCTGCTGCACTCCCAGCCGCTGCCCGCCGGCGTCCGCGTCGCCGTCGTGTCCAACGCGGGCGGGGCGGGAGTCCTGGCCGCCGACGCCTGCGCGGAGGCCGGCCTGAGCGTGCCGGAACTTCCCGCGCCCCTGGTCGAGGACCTCCTGCGGGTCCTGCCTGCGGGTGCGAGCGCCACCAACCCGGTGGACGCCACCGCTGCCGTAGGCGACGAGGCCCTGTCCGCCTGCGTGAACCTGCTCGCCTCCCACCCCTCGGTCGACGCCGTCCTGGTCGCGCTCGTCCCCACCGCCCTCGCCGAGGCCACCGGCGACGACCCGGTCCGCGCGCTCACCCACGCCGCCCCCAACACCCGGCCCGGGACGGTCGTCGCGGTCCTGCTCGACCAGTCCGAGTCCGTGCGGCTGCTGGACGCCACGGGGGGCGGCACGGTTCCCGCCTACGCCGATCCGCAGTCCGCCGCACTCGCTCTGGCACACGCCGCCACCCGCACCCGCTGGCTCGCCCGCCGCCCTGGTACCGTCCCCGACCAGCCCGAGGTGAACACCGCCGCCGAGGCCGTCGTGGCCCGCTACCTCGCCGAGCACCCGGACGGCGGCTGGCTGGATCCGCGGACCACCGCCGAGTTGCTTGCCCACTACACCATCCCGCAGTCGCCGTGGGCCTGGGCGCGGGACGAGGACGAGGCCGTACGCGCGGCGGAGCAACTGGCCGGACCCGACGGTCGGGTCGTCGTGAAGGCCTACTGGCCAGGCCTCGTGCACAAGAGCGACCGGGGCGCCGTCCGGCTCGACCTCCAGGGGGCCGACCAGGTCGGTGCCGCCTACCGCGACATGGCCGCCCGCTTCGGCGACCTGATGACAGGCGTGGTCGTCCAGCCGCTGGCCGCGCGGGGCACCGAACTGGTCGCCGGGGTGGTGCAGGACGAGGTGTTCGGCCCGCTGGTGCTGTTCGGCCTCGGCGGTACGGCCACCGAACTCCTCGCCGATCACGCCGCCAGGCTCGCGCCGCTCACCGACGCAGACGTGCGGGACCTGATCACCACGCCACGCTGTGCACCGCTGCTCTTCGGCTACCGGGGCGGCGGTGCCGTCGATGTCGAAGGACTGGAACGGCTCCTGCTGGGGCTGTCCCGTATGGCCTGTGACCTACCGCAGCTGGCCGAGGCCGACCTCAACCCCGTCGTCGCCCGCCCTGACGCCGTCACCGCCCTGGACGTGCGGATCCGGCTGCTGCCGCACCACCCGCACGACCCGTACCTGCGGCGGCTGCGCTGACATCGGCGACCCTTCAGGGCCGCCAGGTCGGTCGGCCCGGAACAGGGACCAGTGGCCCCTTCGCGGGCCGAGCCACCGAGGACGATGCTCGAATCGGACGAACAATGCAGGAGGTGGGCACCATGCCCGGCACCGTCACCGTAGGTCTGGATGGTTCGCCCGAGAGCCGGGCGGCCGCCGAGTGGGCCGCCCGTGAGGCGAAACTGCGTGAACTCTCCGTGAAACTCGTCCACGTCCGGGAGCCGGTACCGGAGCCGATGGCCCAGGCCCCGCTGCTCGGTACCGAGACCCACTGGAACTGGACCGAGCAGATCCCCCGGGAGACCGCCGAGGGACTCAGGCTGCGCCACCCGGGAGTGCAGGTGAGCAGCGAACACCTCAGCGGCCGACCGTCCGACGTGCTCGTGCAGGCAGCCCGCGACACGGAGCTGCTGGCCCTGGGCTCCCGCGCCCTGAGCGGGCTCGGAGGCTTCCTGGTCGGCTCCGTCGGCCAGGCCGTCGTCGCCCTGGCCGAGGTGCCCGTGGTCCTCGTCCGGGCGTGGGAGGCGGCCGCCGACGAGCACGTCATGGATCCCGCCGGGGTCCCGTCCGCGGCGACCTCGTTCCGGCCCGTCGTTCTCGGCCTGGACACCGACAGCCCCGACGACACACTGATCGCCTTCGCCATCGAGGAGGCCGCGCGCCGCGACACCGCCCTCCGCGTGATCCAGGCCTGGGACCTGCCTCCGTACTACGTGCATACTCCCGTCGTCGACGTGAAGACGCTCGACGAAGCCGCGCGCCGTAAGGCCGCGGAACTCGCCGAGGTGCTGCGCCCCTGGCGCGGAAAGTACCCGGGCGTCGAGGTCGTCGAGAACTCACGCGCCGGCAGTCCCGCGCACTACATCATCGACGCCTCCCGAACGGCCTCGCTGGTCGTGGTGGGCCGTCGCATCCGGCGCAGCCCCTTCGGCGCCCACATCGGCCCGGTCACCCATGCCGTCCTGCACCACGCCGGCACACCCGTCGCTGTCGTCGCGCACAGCTGACGGGCACGTCCCCGGCGTCAAAGACCGGAGGAAGTCATGAAGGGCTCCCCGCACACCGTGAGCGATGTCATGACCCGTACTGTCGTAGCGTCGTCCAGCGGGGCGGCGTTCAAGGAGATCGTGCGGGTCATGCGGCAGTGGCGGGTGAGCGCCCTGCCCGTGGTCGACGAGGGCCGCCGGGTGGTCGGCGTCGTCTCCGAGGCCGATCTGTTGCGCAAGCAGGAGGCGCGGGACGACCCGGGACCTGCAGGGCGCGCACACCGGTCCGCTTCGGACAAGGCCGGCGCGGTCCTCGCGCAGCAGTTGATGACCACCCCCGCCGTCACCGTCCACCCCGAGGCCACGCTCGCCCAGAGCGCCCGCCTGATGGCGCGGCACAGGGTCAAGCGACTGCCGGTGGTCGACGACGAGGGGGTCCTGGTGGGCATCGTCAGCCGGACGGATCTGCTGAAGGTGTTCCTTCGCGACGACGAGGAGATCGCCGAGGAGGTCCGCAGGGATGTCGTCGCCGGTCGTTTCCCGGATCCGATGGACTCGGTCGGCGTGGAGGTACAGGACGGTGTAGTGATCCTCACCGGCCGCGTTCGCGACACCACCGTCGTGCCGCTGGCGGTGCGCCTGGTGCGAACCGTCGAGGGCGTGGTGGACGTGCGCTGTTCGCTCGGAGGGCCCCGCCACCGCCCGCTGCTCGAACCGGACCTCGCGGAGAGCCCGGACTCCGTGAAAAACGGTGAGACCCGATCGCCCGCGTGACGTAAGCGGGCCCCGCGACCACGCGGGTAGGTGCCCCAGACAGAGGCTGGGGCACCTACCCGGGACCGGTGAGACGCCTTCGGCTCAGCGCAGCCCCGTCACCCCCCTTACCGCCGATCCGCACATGAGGTGGCATTCGACGTCGACGACACCTTCCACGGCCCGCACGAGGCGCGCCGCGACAGGCACCAGCGAGCCGCGACAGGCACCAGCGAGGTGTCCCGGATCCGGCCCGTGAGCGTGACCACTCCGTCCACCACCTCCACCTGGATGGGCTCCACGGGCGCAGGAAAGAGCGAGGTGACGATCTCCCGGTCGACCTCCTGGGCGATTTCGTCGTCGGTGCGCAGGAAGACCTTGAGCAGGTCGGCCCGGCTCACGACGCCTTCGAGCATGCACTCGCCGTTGACGACGGGCAGCCGCTTGACGTTGCGCTGGGCCATGATGCGGGCGGCCTGCGCGAGCGTGGCCTCGGGGTAGACCGTCACGGCCGGAGTGCTCATCAGCTCCCCGGCGGTCATACCTCCCGCCTTGGCGAGGTCGGACAGGCGGCGCATCTGGGTGAACCGGTCGGGATCGCCGTCCCGGAACTCCTCCTTGGGCAGCAGATCGGCCTCCGACACAACGCCGATCACGCGGCCCTCACCCTCCAGCACGGGCAGGGCGCTGACCTTCCACTGCTGCATGAGCTCGACGATGTCCTTGAACGAGGCGTCACGGCCGACGGCCACAACGGTATGCGTCATGACGTCGCTCACGATGTACGGACTGCCATGCATGGTCTCCTCCTCGTACGGTCGGATGCGGCGGCCGACGAGGTGCCCGGCCGCGCCGACGCACTCAAATCAAACTCCCGCTGCCGTAGGGCGCGTACAGGTCGAGCAGCCGGATCCGCGACGTGCGCAGCCGGTCGGCGACCACATGCCCCACCCAATCGGCGATCGCGCGGCCGAAGTCCGGATCCTCGGCGCACAGGGCGCGCACGGCATCCGCGTCGAACTCCCAGGCGCGTACCGGGCTCATCGCCTCGGCACCCAGGTGCCAGAGGTACGGCGGGAAGTGCCAGGACCAGCCGACGAGTTCCCCGTGGCCGAGTGAGTCGATGACAGCGGCGCGGCGGCCGGGGACCCTCAGGTCCAGCGTGACCGTGCCGGTCCGGATGATCCAGAACCGGTCGGCACGGCGGCCCTCCTCGAACAGGCGGGCACCCGCGTCGAAGGACACCTCGCGGGCGATCCGCATCAGTCGTTCGCGATGCTCGGCCGGGAGGCTCCTGGCCGAGGTGGTGGTGGAGGTCATTGCTCCGGTCCTTTCGATCCGGCCACCGTGACCGGCTCCGGGGGTGCACGGTCATCGACACTCCGGGAGCCATGGGGCCTGCTGATCCCAGGCTCTTACCGGCTGGCCGGGAGCACCACGGGCCGCATGGACCTGATCGAGCGTCATCCGGCCCTAGCCGAGCGCAAGAGACGGACATCGGACGAACGGCGCGCATGGATGACGGGAAGGACATCCACTTCTCGCGGATCCTGATCACGCGGTGCGCGGTACGAGCCGCTTCCCCGCGTCTTCCTCGGAGACCATCGTTCGCACGTCCGCCAGAACCTGGGGAAAGTCGCCATTGTCGATGACACCCACGTGCTCCTGACGGAGTTGGTAGATGATCTCGACGAGCTCCGGTCTCAGCCGCATCCAAGCACGGGAGGTGCGGATCTCATCATCGACATTGGTGCATGAACCAGCGCATGACCTCGTACGGAACGTCAGCGTGCCCTGCGTGCGGGGCGAAGCACACCGTGGGTTCCCGTGCCGGATCCTCGTCGGGGACGATTGCGGTCACGAGCGTCCGTTGCCCGGCCACGAGATCCAGTTCCAAATACCAGGCGTCATCTGTCATCGCTGGTAACCGGCCGGTTCACCCGTAGCAGAGCAGGGTCGGCCAATGGGTGTCTCCGTGTGAGGGAGCGGCGTACCCGTGAGCAGGGGCCCACACCCTCCGGCGTTTCACCGACGGTCGACGATCCCTTTCGATGTTGAGCCGGGGCCATCTCGATGGGTGAGACCAGGTTGCGTCATGTCCGTCATGTGAATTCTGTAGACTTTTCGGCGTTTGTGGTGTGAAGCCGGGATCCCGGTGCCGCCGGCTGGGTGTGCTCCGGCCTATGGGAAGGGAGCGGGGCCATGCCGATCTCTCGTCGTGATGTGCTGAAGGTGGGTGGACTGGCTCTGCTGGCCGGCAGCCAGGCCGGTGCGGCCTCTGCGTCCCGTTCCGCGGAGCCTGCTCTACGGCCTGCAGTATCGGGCCGGGCGGATCACACGGTGCGCATCGCGCGGGGGCGCGTGGAGCTCGCGCCGGACACCCTGGTCTCCACCACGACCTACAACGGACAGTTTCCTGGACCGCTGCTGCGGTTCACCGAGGGCCGTCCGGTGGTGATCGACGTCCACAACGACACCGATACCCCGGAGCTGGTGCACTGGCATGGCCAGGTGGTTCCAGCAGAGGTGGACGGGGCTTCGGAGGAGGGAACGCCGTACGTTCCCGCCCGCGGGATGCGGCGCCTGTCGTTCACGCCCGGGCCGTCCGGTTTCCGCTTCTACCACACCCATGTGGCAGCGCTCGGCGACCTGGCGCGGGGCACCTACACCGGGCAGGCGGGCCCCGTCCACATCGAGCCGAAGATCCACCCTGGGGCCTACGACCAGGAAGTTTTCCTGGCTCTCAAGGAGTTCGAGCCGTCCCTCAGCCACGGTGGTGACATGGCCCAGGACTTCCTGGCCGGCTCCCCGGTGCCGAAGTTGAGGCGCCAGGGTAAGCAGGCCATGGCCGACTCCTTGGCCCGGGGCATGCCGCACGGCTACGAGGTCGGCTACCGCGTCTTCAGCGTCAACGGCCGCAAACTGGGCCACGGAGAGCCGGTCAGGGTCAAGTCCGGTCAGCGGGTGCTGTTCCATGTCCTGAACGCCAGCGCCACCGAAATCCGCAGCCTGGCCCTGCCGGGCCACACCTTCAAGGTGGTCGCCCTCGACGGCAACCCGGTACCTCGCCCGGCGGAGGTACCGGTGCTGTGGATCGGCACCGCCGAACGCGTGTCCGCCCTGGTGGAGATGGACCACCCCGGAGTCTGGGTGCTGGGGGACCTGTCCGACGACGACCGCAACAACGGCCTGGGCACCGTCGTCGAATACGCTGGCCGCACCGGCACCCCGCAGTGGAGGACACCGTCCCGATCCATATGGGACTACCGCACCTTCGCCCGCGCCGGTACCCCCGCCCGACGGCCCGACCGCACCATCGACCTCCTGGTGGAGAAACGCAACGCCGCCGACAAGGGGTTCAACGTCTGGACCCTCAACGGCACCCCCTTCTCCATGCACACCGACACACCGGTCCTCGACGTCGAGCGCGGCACGCGCTACCGCATGCGGTTTCGCAACGCGACCGACGACATCCACCCCGTTCACCTGCACCGGCACACGTTCGAGGTCACTCACATCGCCGGCACCCCCACGCACGGCCTGCGCAAGGACGTCGTCATGCTCGGCGGCTACCAGACCCTGGCCCTCGACTTCACCGCCGACCAGCCGGGCCTGTCCCTCTTCCACTGCCACCAGCAACTCCACATGGACTACGGATTCATGCTCCTGCTGCACTGCGCCTGACCCGCGCCCTCAGGCCGAGCCCGGCCATGCGGTCAGTCCCGCCCGCCACCGTCCGGCGGACCGTGGACGGCGCCGCCCACGGTCACCACCGTGGCGGTGGCAAACACCAGGCCGGAGCGAGGGCGAACGCGAGAGTCAGGCAGCCGGCCAAACCCACACTGCGCATCGGACGGGCGGAGCGGGCCCTCGTCGAGGCCAGGGTCCAGGCGGAGGCTTGGCGACGGCGTCATTCACCGGCACGACCCCGATAAGAATCCGATCGCTGCGCGCGCCACGACCGTCACGGCCGGCACTCCGACGACCCCGCCGGCCACCAACTCCGCCCGTTGAGGGTGGCTGGCCGGGAGCGGCCTGGTCCAGTGGCGGCGTAAAATCGGATGCCGATATCGGTTTCGTCACTGTCGGAGGTGGCCCGGGTGCGGGAGTTCCAGCGGGGTGCGGTGCGGCTGCACATCCTGCATCACGCGGCCGAGGAGGAGATCCATGGTGCGTGGATGACCGAGGAACTGGCCTCCCACGGCTACCGGATCAGCCCTGGCACCCTGTATCCGACGCTGCACCGGCTGGAGTCCGACGGCCTGCTCACCTCGCGGCAGCGGGTGGTCGACGGCCGTACCCGGCGGGTGTACAGGGCGACGGAGGCCGGAAAAGTGGCCCTGGCGGAGGACCGGAAGGCACTGAAGGAACTGGCTCGGGAGGTCTTGGGCTACGAGGCGCCGTAGCGTCCGGCCGGTCAACGGCGCGGGGTCAGGAGTTGCGCGGGGCCACCAGGCCGGATTCGTAGGCCAGGACGACGAGCTGGGCGCGGTCGCGCGCGTGCAGCTTGGCCATGGCCCGGTTGATGTGGGTCTTGGCAGTCAGCGGGCTGATGACCAGGCGGTCGGCGATCTCGTCGTTGGACAATCCCTGGGCGGCCAGGGCGACTGTCTCGCGTTCGCGGCTGGTCAGCTCCTTGAGGCCGCGGCCGGTGCGGGCGGGTGGCTGGGTGACGTAGCGGTCGATGAGCTTTCGGGTGATCGCGGGCGCAAGCAGGGCGTCGCCGCGGGCGGCGACGCGTACGGCGTGCAGGAAGTCTTCCGGCACGATGTCCTTGACGAGGAAGCCGGCGGCACCGGCGCGCAGCGCGTCGAAGACGTACTCGTCCATGCCGTAGTTGGTCAGCATGACGACGTGTACGCCCGCCAGGGCCGGGTCCGCAGCGATGCGCCGCGTCGCTTCGATGCCGTCCATCACGGGCATCTGGATGTCGATGAGTGCGACGTCGGGCAGTTGCTCCTTGACGCGCGCCAGGCCCTCCTGGCCGTCGCCGGCCTCGGCCACCACCTCGATGTCGTCTTCGAGGTCGAGCAGCGCGCGAAAGCCGCTGCGGATGAGCGGCTGGTCATCGACCAGCAGGACACGGATCACGACGCTCCGTTCGTGGGAAGTTCGGCCTGGACCGTGAAGCCGCCCATGCTGCGCGGCTCGGCGCGCAGCCGGCCGCCCAGGGCCGTGACGCGTTCGCGCATGCCGAGCAGCCCGAGGCCGGGCGTCGGCGCGGGGTGCGAGGTGGCCGTTCCGTTGTCGTCGACGCGGATCGCGAGGGTGTCCGGCCGGTAGTCGATGAGGACCGATGCGGTGGTGGCGGCGGCGTGCCGGGCGACGTTGGTGAGCGATTCCTGAACGATCCGGTATGCGGTGCGGCCCACCGCTGCCGGCACGGCGTGCGGCAGTCCTTCCGTCGTGAGCGTCGTTTCCAGGCCGGTCGTCCGGAACCGTTCCACAAGGTGCGCGAGGTGGTCGAGTCCGGGCGGCGGGGTGAGGTCGTCGTCGCGCAGAGCCTCCAGGGTCGCGCGCAGCTCCCGGCTCGCCTCCCGGCCGGCGTCCTGGATAGCCAGCAAAGCATCTGGCACCTGCTCGCCTCGCCTTCGCGCCACGTGGACGGCGACCTCGGACTGCACTTTGATGACCGAGATCTGGTGGGTGAGGGAGTCGTGCAGCTCCCGGGCGATGCGCAGCCGCTCCTCGTCGGCCCGGCGGCGCGCGGCCTCCTCGCGGGTGTGCTCGGCTTCGTTCGCCCGCCGTTCGGCCTGCCGCACCGCCTCTCCGGCGGCGAACGCGGCGATGAGCCAGGCGATCTCAAGGGTGTTCCTGGCCTGCGTCAAGCTGTCGCGCGCGGGACCGTCGCGGGAGATCAGGACGGTGAGGTGGAGCACGACCAGCAGGCCCACGGACGCGGCCAGTGTGAGGGCGCGGTGCCCGGCGCGCACCGCGCCGTGGACGGCGACCAGATAGGAGACGGCGAGCACCTCGAACCCGGCCCCCAGGTAGCCCACTGCGGACAGCCCGGTGACGGCCAGGACCACGAGCGGTGACCGTCGGCGACCCGCCAGCGCGATCCCGCCGACCGCCAGCAGCGCGCAGCCGAGCAACTCCTGCCTTCCGGCCGGGTGTTGTCCGGACAGCCCGGTGCTGAGCAGCAGTGCCGCCACGCCCACGGCGATCGCCCAGTCGGTGACCCGGGCCGGGACAGCGAACCGCCATGTGTCCATGCGGGCACCGTAGCCGCACTTGGTCGCGGGCGAGTCCTGCTCGTGGACGAGCGGCCGGGTACCGCATGCGCGGTACCCGGGCACGGCCTGCTGCGGCCGCAGTACCCGGATGCCCGCTGCGGCAGCAGCCGACAGTGCCTGCGCCTGCTGGACGACCGGCAGGGGGCCCGGCGCGCATGCTCAAGGCACATCGAAGACCTCGGACAGTGACAGAGGCGGAGGGGAAACGGCATGAATGCTTCAGTACTGGTGGCAGCCGCCGAAGGCGGGATCATCGGTGACGGGCGGACCGGGGCCAACCTTGCCCTCGGGGTGGGGCTGCTCGGCCTGGCCGTCGGCTGGCTCGCCCTGGCCCGCGCCCGCGGCCGGATCAGTACGGGCAACGCACGCACCGGCGGGATCTCGGCCATCGCGGTGGGAACGGTCGGCACAATCCTCGCGGTGCTGCACCTGCTCACCTCCAGCGGCGGCCCCGGCACCGGCAACGGGCTCGTCGGCGCCATCGTGGCCGTTGCGCTGGGGCTGGGCGCCGTACTGCTCGGCCGCTGGGCGCTCACCCGCCGCCGCACCCCGATTGACCGTCACCGGGTCACGGTGTGCGTGTGGCCACCACGCGCCGGGCGCCGTAGGCGGCGGCACCGGCAGCCAGCACCGCCGTCCCTGTGATCACCGAGGACAGCGGCAGGGCAAAGGCAAGGACGAGGCAGCCAGCCAGCCCCACCACGGGGATGATCCGTACGGGACGCCCCTCGTGCGGCCGCAGAGTCCAGGCGGAGGCGTTGGCAACGGCGTAGTAGGCAAGGACGCCGAAGGAGGAGAATCCGATCGCCCCGCGCACATCGGCCGTCACGGCGACCACCGCCACCACCATGCCGACGACGAGCTCGGCGCGGTGCGGCACCTTGAACCTCGGATGCACCGCAGCCAGGGCGTGCGGCAGGTGCCGGTCGCGGGCCATGGCCAGCGTGGTGCGGGAGACTCCGAGGATCAGCGCGAGCAGCGAACCGAGCGCGGCCACGGCGGCACCGACGCGTACGACCGGGACGAGCCAGTCGGCGCCTGCCGTCCTGGCCGCGTCCGACAGCGGTGCGGCGGCCGCAGCCAGCTCCCGCGGACCCAGCACCGTCAGGACGGCGACGGCGACGAGGGCGTAGACGACCAGGGTGATGCCCAGCGCGATCGGGATGGCCCGGGGGATGGTGCGGGCGGGATCGCGGACCTCCTCGCCCAGGGTCGCGATCCGCGCGTACCCCGCGAAGGCGAAGAACAGCAGGCCCGCCGCCTGGAGCACCCCGCCGAACGTCGCATCGTCCCCGACGTCGAGCCGGGCCGCGTCCGACGCCGAGGAAGCGACCGCGGCGACCACCACGGCGGCTAGCACCGCCAGGACCACGGTCACGATGACCCGGGTCAGCAGGGCGGACTTCTGCACACCGCTGTAGTTCACCGCGGTCAGCGCCACCACCGCGGCGACCGCGACCGCGTGGGCCTGGCCCGGCCACACGTACGAGCCGACCGTGAGCGCCATCGCCGCGCAGGAGGCGGTCTTGCCCACCACGAACGCCCAGCCCGCCAGGTAGCCCCAGAAGTCGCCGAGACGTTCACGGCCATAGACGTACGTACCGCCCGAGGCCGGATAGCGGGCTGCCAGCCGAGCCGAGGAGGTGGCGTTGCAGTAGGCAACCACCCCCGCGAGCGCTAGGCCGATCAGCAGCCCGGAGCCGGCCGACGCCGCGGCCGGGGCGAGTGCGGCGAAGATCCCCGCGCCGATCATCGACCCCAGACCGATCACCACGGCATCCGGCACCCCGAGCCGACGGCTCAGCTCGTCCGGTATCCCGGCGGTGGTCGATGGCTTGCTCATGCCCACTCCCTCGGCGGCACAGCCGCAGACGTTACGCACTCCGATATCGGGAGACGATACGTGAGGCCTCGGTCCGGCCGCCGACCCGCATCCGGGGCAATTGTTGCGGGGCCAAACACACGACGGCCGACGGCATCCATCAAGGCCGTCGGCTCCGAACAGGCGGTGAGGGCTCGGTACCCAGCCCTTCCGCCGTCCTCGGTACCACTGTGTCGCACCACCGCCGGGGGCGGCGTTACCGATACCGTTGCGCGTCAGCTCAGCCCTCCATGCGCCTAGTCGAGTCCGAGGGCGGCGAGGGCGGCGAGCTTGTCGGCGGTGAGCTTGGCGCACCTGGTCTTGGTGTTGGACAAGAAGACTCCGAGCTTGACCTCGGTGCCGTCCTCCAGCCGCTCGACGTGGCTTCTGGGGACGGCCAGGGAGCCTGTGCGGTCCTTGTACTGCGCGAGGGCCGCGACACCTCGCTCGAAGGCGCTCAGGGCGCTTTGAGGGGCCTTGGCGGGCGCTTCCGGCTCCGGGGCGAGCGGCGCGATGCCGAAGGCTTCCAGGCGTTCGCGCTGCCCGTCCAGCAAGCCGGCCCAGACAGCCGGTTGGCGCTTCTTGGCGAGCCATTTGCCGATGTCCATGCCGTGGACGGTGACGCCGGGCAGGACGTCGGCCTGGCCTGCTTCGTCGCGTACGAGCTCGCGTAGTGCGGCGTAGTGCCGTTGCCAGTCGGCCGGCCATGCCGGATTCCAGTCGGCGTCCACGGCTTCCAGCGCCGTCCTCCCCCTCCGGGTGGCTGTCGAGGGCAGCGGGGCGGCGGAGGTTGGACAGCCACTGTCCGATCGGCCGGTCCAGTGCCGTCGCCGTGCGCGGCGCGCACAGCGTCCAGTGCTCCTCGTAGTAGGCCCTCGCGGCTTCCAGGTTCTCCTGGAACCGTTCATCCGTCACCGACCAGACCATGCCCAGCCGCTCCAGCCGCCGCGCACGCTGGCCGGTCATCTCCCCGGCCCCGTACGCGCGTCGCTGCTCCGCTACTGCCCGAGGGGTGTGGCGTCTTCCCGGTGTCCGTAGGGGACGCGGGCGTGGCCTTCGCGCTCGACGTACTCCTTCAGTTTCGCCCAGCCACGCGCCCAGTCCTGCCGTTCGGTGTCGATGACGTTGAACGACACCCACTCCGCGACCATCACCGGATCCCTCGGAGCAGCAAAACGCAGCAGCAGCCGGGATTCCTCCGCGCCTTCCTCGGGTGCCGTGCCGATCCATTCGGATGGCTGCGCGACGTCCTTCTGCGGCGCTTGAGGAATGGCCAGCAACTCGACGGCCTCTTCATCACGAGCCCGCAATCCCTCCAGCACTTTCACGAGCGGCCGGTACGAGCTGGAGGTGAACATGTCCTCCGGATTTTCCCCGGGCTGGAGGAAACCAGCACCGGTCAAGATGCGGGACCCGGGCAAATTCAAGGACGCCCGGGTCCCCCACACGCGCAGAACGGGGAGATGCGCGATGTCCTCAACGACGATGCGCAGGGAAGGTCACCCGTTGCCTGCCGAGTTGCGACCTTGCCGTGAACCATGGCACCGCGCACCCCGACCCTCGCAGGTCAGGAATCGCTGACTCACACAGCGTGATACCGGTCGCGAATCCGGGTCAATACCGCACTACTCCAATCGAGTGCACCTGTGCCTGAGCGCCAAGTTTTGGCCGGTCACGCCAGCGCGGCGATCAGCCGCGCGGGTCCGGACGCTCGGCCTGGTGCAGCCAGTCGGTGTACCAACGGGCGAACGTCACAGGGGTCCCGTCGTCGTTGAGACGTGGGGCCAAGTCAACCTCGTCGGCCCGGTCGTCGGACCACATCGTGCCTCGGTGCGGTCCGCTGACGACCAGCCAATCGCGCAGGGCGCAGCCACGGGTTGCAATGACGATGGCACCGACAGTGCGATCAGGGTTGAACATGACGTCGTCCCAGCGCTCGTCCCACGACTCGATGGCGTCGTCGAACTCCTCGACCTCGTCGAAGTCCTCTTCCTCGGGCTGCTCGGCCGCAAGCTCCTCCAGAAGCTGCGGATCCGGACCCTTCTCCGGGAACGGCTCGGCAAGCCGGGACAGGTCCGCCAGCTCAGCTCCATCGCCCTCCCACAGCCAGCGGCCTTGCACTCGCCGCACCGGGAAAACGCCGTAGGCAGGACCTGCGCCACCCGCGCCAACTCGAACGAGGAAGGACCGAAATTCCTCTGGTAGCCGCACCTTCACCTGCGCCTCAAGCTCAGCGAGTTCAGCATGGCTGAGCGGCTCCTCCAGAACCCATTTGTGCCCCAAGGCCCCGAACACCTTGTTGCTCTTGCAAGACGCCCCCAAAGCCTCGACCCGCTGACGGACGCCCGTCCATGCCTGATCAGTCATGCGCAAAAGCTAGGCGCTGCCGCCGACACTGAGCCCAGCGGGGCACCCCGCCGTCCGGGAAGCCAGGTGGGGCCACTTCAAACCGTTCCTCCCCGGGGCCAGACGAAGCCGTCACAGCGGGGCCAAAGAAGACCGTCCTAGACACCCTTGAGGGATTGTCGGCCCCGGGGGTGAGGAGTCCCCAGGGCCGGTCAGGATGCGGTGCCCGGGCAGGTTCGCGCGGCGTGCCCGGGCAGGTTCGCGCTCGGGGAGGTGCGCTATGTCCTCAACGACGATGCGTCGGGAAGGTCACCCGCTTTGTACTGAGTTGCGACCTCGCTGTGGATCCGACCAGGGCACCGCTCACCCCGACCATGACAGGTCAGGAGTCGCTGATGTGGTCGAACCCGTTCAGCATCGGCATCAGCTCCTGCGCGCACCCGCACAGCGTGCACAGCCGTGTCCCCGGGTTCTCCGCGACGTTCAGTGCGTGCTCGACGTCGAGCAGCGGTGCACCCTGTGGGGCTTCGGTGCAGTCGGGCGCGTGCAGTACACCCCGGGCCGGGCCCCACCCCTCACGCACCTTCGCCAGTACCCACCCCGACGCCCGGCGCTCCCCGAGCACCTCGCGGACCACCGACTGCGGTGACGACTCTGCCCGCTCGGTGGCGACCTGGTGGTAGTCGACCCGTCGACCGGCCGCACATGGTCGGGAGCTCGGACCCACACCCGGTACTCCGCCGCCTCCACACCCCCGTCCCCGCGTTCCTGGTACGACGGCAGCCCCACCAGATACAGCCAGCCCGTCTCGGTCTGCCGCCGCTTCCACAGCCGCGCGAGGACCTCCTGCTCTGGGTGTCCGAGCACCAGGTCGGCGGGCAGCGCGACCCGTACCGGCACCGGCACGGCCGCGTCATCGGAAGGCATGGTCACGACCCCACGGTAAGCACGTCGCTGCCAGCTGAGGGACGTCACCGCTCTGGCTCTCAGTGATCGCCCGCTACAGCAAGGTCGACCTCCTCTGTCTGGACGAGTTTGGGTATCTGAACCTGGACAAGAAGGGCGCCAAGCTGCTGTTCCAGATTTTCACCGAGCGTGAAGAGTGCAAGGCGACCGCCGTGGCCACGAACTCCCCGTTCGCAAAGTGGGACAAGACCTTCGGCGACGCACGCCTCTGCGCGGCCATCGTCGACCGGATCACGTTCCGCTGCACCCTCATCCAGACCGGCACCGAGTCCTACCGCTTCCGTATCACCGAAGCAGAACGACGCAAGTGACCGGGCTGTTCACACGGTCAGTCCCGGCTGGAAAGAGGGGTCTGCAGTTCCATGCGAAGCCGGATCGAAGTATCGATGGGCAGCCCAAGGCTGGCGAGCCGCAGATCCTTCGAGTAGGTCGCGATGAGGTCGAGATCCCGCAGCTGGCGCTGGAGCTCGGCAATGGTTGCCTCGTCGAGGTCGGGTACTTCCTTTTCCTGCTCGGCGAGGTGCTCAAGGTGCTCGTCCACAGCGTCCACGGCCCGTCGGCTGGCCCAGACCGAGAAGTCACAGCACTCGAACAGGTAGGCGTGCGCGGCATACAGCGTCGTGGCCGCCGCGTTCTCGTCCGCATCGTCGGGACCGTCCTGGCCATCGTTGTGGCAGTACTCGCTGAGCATGTATTCGGCCACACCCCGCTTCACCGCCGTGAAAGCCGTCGAGTCCCCGAGGGAACCCTCCCATACGGCGTTCAGCAGGGGGCGAAGGCTCATCGTGAACGGCGCCCGATCCTCCTCGGGTAGTGCTTCATGCCAACTCATGAGCCGCTCAGCGGCGCCAGCGGCAAACACTGCGCGCTCACTCGACGACATGGCCGCCAGGCGATCCTCCACCGCCGCCGACAACTCCTGCCACGTGTCCAAAACCGAGCCACCCCCGAGTCGAGATTTCGGCGAGCGCACACCCACCTCGGGGATCATCGCACCAATGGCTTTGTCCACCGAGAACGGGAGTCGTTTGTCGATGAGCGCGGGAGGCGCCCCGAAGGCGGCCGAGTCGATGTTCACGAGTTCGGGCGGCGCCCGCCGCTGACCTGATGGGTACATGTATCCCGGACTCCGGCGCCGAGCGTTGTGAACCGTGTTGCCGAGATCGTCACCAGCTGCAACCAGGCTGGCGACTGCGGCCGCAGGCAGGACCTTGCCTACACAGCCGCATCGGTGGGGGTTCCGTCCCGCTCCGGGAGCAGCTCGGGCATCCCCTCCACCAGCACCACGACGCCGATGACCTCACCGGCCTCGGAACGGCCGACCCACACCGGGTAGGTACCGTCCCCGGTCGTCGCGAAGGCCATGAGCTCGCCGCCGGAAGCCTCGTCCCAGGTGCGCTGCGTGAACATGGAACCGTCGTCGATGTCTTCGTACCCGTCCAGGCCCGACTCCCCCCGGATCAGCCCCCGCTCGAAGAGCGCGATGAGCGGCTCCCAGGCCCCGGCGTCAGCGAAGCAGCCAGTGGCGCTGTCGGTGTCGAAGCCGGCTATCTGCTGCTCGATGAACAGCCGGGGATCGTCATCCGGACCGAGTGCCATCTCCCAGGTCGCTGCGGGGGTCTCGCTGACCAGCAGGCGGACGGCCGTGGCTTCTGTGGTCGTGACCTCGGCGTCCCGCCACTCGCAGTGGTAGCTGAAGCGGACCCGCGCCTCGTCGAGTACGTACTCCCCGGGCCGGACAGGGACCGTAATGCGCGGCCTGTCGCCGTGGTCGATGTCCGGGCCGAAGACGGCCAGCAGCCCGCTGGGTACGCGCAAAGTGCCGACCCGGCGCGGCTCCACCACTGTCATCTCGGGGTGGTACCCGTCGGTCACGCGCACCCCAGGCCGGAACAACTCGTTGATCGGCCCGGGCTGCGCGGGGCGCGGCGGACGCCAGCAGGCGGCGGGGGCGGCTCCGTCACCTGGCTCGGCTGCCTCGGCCACCTCAGCCGCCTTAAAGGCCGGCGGCTCAATGAACTCGTGCACCTGAGCCGAGAGCAGCGGCCACTCCCCGAAGGCGGGGCGGTCCATCCAGCGCTCGTCATCCCGGAGTCCGGGCGAGGTGACGTAGGAGCCCCCGCCCTGCCCCTGCCGCTCCTCCGTCCGTCGGCCCCTCCCGTCCGGGAAGAGGTCCACGGTGATGCGGGGGCACGCCTTGTCGAACTCCGCCATCTCTGGGCCTGTGTAGTACCAGCCGACAGAGAACCGGCGCAGCAGCCGCGACGGGTCGTCCAGCAGCCGCATGTCCAGGTCGTAGGTGCGGCGGCCGTGGGCGTCGTAGACCCACAGCCCGACGTAGTGGTCTCGCCAGGAGACGAGCCGGACTTCCAGCGGAGCCTCCCGGCCCGGCGCCCGGTACACCACCACGTACGGAAGCCCGGCGGCATCCCGCCCCCGGGCCTCCTCGACGGATATCGGCCGCCAGGGCGCGCAAGCCTCCAGGTCCCACGCCTGCGCGTACCCCACCTCGACGACCATTGCCGCTCCTCTTCCTGCAACCTGCCTTGGTTCTGTGTTGAGCTGCAAGGTAGCCGCTGCCTGTGACAACGGCCCTACTGGGCGAGCGGTGGGCCGGCTCCGGTGCCCTGACGGTCATGCCGGTGATCCGGCCCACGACCCGCTCAGCGAGTGGCTTGCCAGCGTGATCCGTTGACCCGCCAGCGCCACTTCGTCATGGACGACTCAGGCACAGGCGCTCAGCTTGTCCTTTAACCCGCTGCATCCTGTGGGCCGAGGTCGAGTGTCGGTGACTGGTGATACCTGTAGGCCGTAGAAGATGCGATTTCGGGTGCGATAGCCATCCTGCGTGAAGCCTTGCCGGCAGAGGTCCAGCACTCTCCTTTGGGCTGGCAAGAGCTTCGGGCGTGGGAGCGGAGGCACGGGATGGTGTTGCCTGAGCCGTATCGCACGTTCGTGGCTGAGATCGCGAACGGTACCGACGACGGTCCGCCTGATGAGGGTGGTCTGCTGCCTGTGGGTGAGAAGCCGGACAGCTGGGCCTTCTGGGAAGCGGACTGCTGGATGAGCCCGGAGCCGTTTGATGGCACCGCCGCACGCGTGCTCGATCAGCCCTTCCCCCTTGAGGAGGAATGGCAGTGGGAGTACGAATACTACGACCACACCCGCCACTCGTCCCTGTTGCACCAGACCTACCAGCACGGCTCAGTGCTGCTGGGCAGCGACAGGCCCGGTGAGTATTGGACGCTGGTGGTGACCGGGCCGCACCGCGGTCGGGTGTGGTGGCTCAGAGACGGATGTGCCGCACCTTATGCCAAGTCCCCGTCCGATCAGTCTGGGGGCGATTTCCTGCGCTGGGTGAGGGACTGGCATTTCGGACAGGGCTGGTGGCGCACCGAGTAGCACCCGTTCGCGGCCTCGACCGCTCGAATGGCGGAGGGGAGATCTCTCCCTCCCTGCACACCGCGCATCATCACCGTGCGTAAGGGCGATGCGGGGTGCGGACGATGCCGCGCGCTCTGGCATCGCGGTGCGTTCCACCGGGTGGGAGTGGACGCCACTTGGCGCACCGGGTGGGGAGTGGAGCCCATCGTGATGCGCATCGGCTGCGCGGTGGAGTCCACCCGATGCGCTCCACCCGGTGGGGGAGTGCGGTGCATCGTGCGCAACTCAACGCGCCGCGCGCCCACCGGCGCGCCTCCGCGCGCCGCTGTTCCCGGTGGCTGGTGCGCGTGGCGCGCGATGCCCGCCAGGAGTCGGCTCTACGATCCGCGCGTGGGACAGACCCCGGCACAGAAGGCGGCACGCGGGCAGCAGCCGAAGAAGCGGCCCGGCAAGGCGCCAGCGCGAGGCGATCAAGAGGGCGCAGGCGGCGAAGAAGAAGGCGGGCGGCGGGAAGCCGGCCGCGAAGAAGACGGCGGCGAAGAAGGCGGTGCCGCTGCCGCGCGGCTCGGTGCGCGCCGCGTATCCGGGCACATGCCCGGCCTGCTTCAAGGACTACGCCAAGGGCGAGATCATCACGAAGGTGACCGACCGCTGGGGACACCCCGGCTGTGCGCCCCGGCAGATGTCGGCAGCCGAGCGGGAGTTCGCCCGGAACAAGGCCCGGATCGCGAGCGGCGAGACGTTCCGCGGCCAGAGGCCCTCGGACTGGCGGCGCGGAGCCTCGCCGTCCAGCACACGTCCCGCCCGCTGAACTCCGCCCCGGCGGTGTGGCCTCGGCCACGGACAAACCCACCCTGCAAGGGTTGGTCAAGGCGAAAACGGACACATGCCGGGTCTGGTCGTCAGACCGCGGACAAGGGGTCCTTCCTCACGGTGGCCCTGGCCCGTGCGAACATCCGCGCGCGGGTCGGACGACCACCGACCCGGCCAGCAGGCCGGAGGAACGAGGACACCGTGCCCGCTCCCGACCGACCCACCCCTTCCCGCCGCCCCGCGCGGCCGCGATCCTGGAGCCCGACCCCTCACGCTGTCGCCGCCCGGCCTGGCCGCGCCCCGCGTAGCGGCTGCTGGGCAAGCCCCGGTGAGGCCCTGCCGCCGGCGCTTGCGTTCCCACTGCCGAAGCCACTTCCGTGCCCGGCAGCCGCACACCCGGTATTTCCCCTAGTCAGCGCGGGTTTTCTGGTCCGTGCCGGATCGTCGCAACCCTCTTCTCTCCCTTTGGCCTTGAGTTGGTTGTCGGTGGTGGGGGAGATCATCGGGTCCGGGGGCCCGGTCCCCTCCACGGCCGGGGCCGGCGCCCGGCCCCGGGGCCGGTCGCGGACGACGGGAGGGCGAGCCTGATGGCGGGCAAGCGCAAGGAGAACGAGGCGGGATCGAGCAACGACCTGCGCGCGGATGTGCTGCGCGTCCTCGGGGTGCTCAAGGTCGCCACCGCCGACCAGATCCAGCGGCTGTCCTCGCCGCACCTGACCTACCGGCACACGACCAAGCCGACGGCGGCCAAACGGAAGGAAGCCCGGACCGCCTCCCACCGCGCCGCGGTGAACGACCTTCGGCGTCACGGCCTGGCCGTCGACGGCGGCCGCACGCAGGGAGGGGAGGAGACCCGGCTGCTCACGAAGGACGGCCTGGCCGCCGCCGCGATCGACCTGGACCGCGAGATAGAGGAGATGGGCGGCATGCCCAAGAGCGCGGGCCGCTCCGGCGCCTCGCACCCGATGACGGTGAACGAGACGGTCATCGCGCTGATCCGCCCGAAGCCGAACCTGGACCTGGTCGCGGGCGAGCCGGCCGAAGCGGTCGCGGCCGCGCGGGCCGCCGTCGACGCACCGGACGGGATCGGCACCCTCGCCTCCTACGCCACCGAGGTCGCGCTCCCGGTGAAGGGCACCTGGAAGAACCCCGCGATCGGCAGCGCCCGCGCCGACGTCGTCCTGACCGCCCCGGAGGCCGGGGTGCCGCTGCTGTTCATCGAGGCCGACAACTGCACCGAGGAAGCCGTCCTCATCGCCGCCAAGTTCGACAAGTACGCCCGGTTCTTCCAGCGGCAGGAGAAGGACACCGACGGCATCGAGAAGCCGATGTGGCGCACCCGATGGTCCGCACCCCCCTCCGATGAGTACGAACGGGTGCACCCGCCGGTCCTGCTCGTCTTCCACCAGGCCGGCCAGCGCTCCGCCAAGTACCAGATGGCCAGGGTCGCCGACCTCACCCGCCACCACTGGCAAGGGCGGTGGCATCCCGAGGGCGGCTACCACTCCTACGACCGCTGCATCCCGATCGTGGCGACCACGTTGGAGCTGCTGCGCGAGCACGGCCCTGCCGGGCCCGCCTTCTGGCGCTTAGGCCGTGACCACCGCCAGCCGCTGGTGGAACGCGATCGGCAATGCCCGCCGGGACGCCTACCTCGCCCGGCGCCGCCAGGCCGCCAGGGAAGAACAGCGGCGCCGTGCAGAGCGGGAAGCCGCACAGCGGGAGGCGCGGCGGCCGGTCTGCGCGGACTGTGGGCAGAAGTTCACCGACGAGAGGTGGGAGGCGATCGGCTACACCCGGGACTGGAGCAAGCGCCAGTCGCACCCGCACCTGTGCGAGAACTGCCAGGACCGGGCCGTCGCAGCCGAGGAGCAGGCTGAAGCCGACGAACGCGAGCGCCAGGAGCAGGAGGCCTGCGCCAGGAGGCAGAGGAACAGGCCGCCGCGCAGAAGGCCGGCGGCTGGCTCTCCCGCTTCCGCACCTGACGTTGGGCAAGCCGCGGCGACCGACCACGCGGGCAAGCCCAAAGGCAGCCCTGGGCAAGCCCGCGTTGTCGGTGGCGGCTGCAACGCTTGGTCGGATGAACGGCGATGAGCAGCTGCTGAACGGCCGGGTCTATGGCGCGGACCACGACGACCCCGACCCCGGCCCGCTCCCGCACCGGACCTACGCCGAACTGGTCGGCGGGCCGCTGGACGGCCTGCTGCTGGACATCCACGGATGGTCGGACAAGGACATCGACGACGGCGTTGCTCTTCTCACCGAGCTCGGACGGCGGCCCTGCGGCCGCGCCCTGCACGACACGCGCCCCGGCGAACCCCGCGCGCAGGGGCCTGGTATCAGCTGCCGCTTCTACCAATCCGGCGATACGCCCGGCAGGTAGATGCCGGGAGCTGCTCCGTATGTCAGTCGCTGTCGAGCGCCTGCCGAAGTGGCGGCTGGCTTCGCCGTCACGGCTGGCCGGGATGGTAAAGGGACCAACCCTGCAGGGTGTTCCGGCGGACGCCGGCAGGCGTCGAGGAAACGGATTGCTTCAAGCGCGTCCGGGTCACGTCACAGCTCCATCACCGCTGCAGGCCCGTCGCCCCACGTGCCACACCATGTTCCTACTCATGTCATAACCAGGGGGAATCATGCGCATCCGCACAACCACCGCGGCCATCTTCGCCATTCTTGCCGTCGCCGTCGTTGGCTGCAGCAGCGACAAGAGCAGCGACAGCAAGACGGAACCCACCAAGAGCACCGTAGCCGCATCGTCGAGAGGCTCGGACGACAGCGGCGCCGCCAAGAACGCCGGCCTGCCGTCCGAGCCCACCGGCGCCGAGCGTGACGCCGTCCTCGCGGCCATCCACGACGTCAACGGCAACCTCACCCGTGACGAGGACAAGGCAATCGAGGCGGCCCGCAACCAGTGCTCCTCTCTTGATAACGGCACGACGAACCCCGACCACGCTGCTGCGCAGCGGTTCTCGTACGACGGCGTGACGCTGACCGATGACGACGGAAGTCACATCAACGTTGGGCTGCGCAGGACGCTCTGCCCCGAGTCCTGATCAGCCGCCAGCTTGGAGCCGGTGAGGTAAGGAAGCCGCGTTCGGCCGGGGGGAAGGAGCGGGGCTGGTCTTAGGGGAGGACGAGGGAGCCGATGAGGTGGCGGTCTGAGGTAGGAAGGCCCAGGCGTTTTTTCGCATCGGGTTGGGTCAGGGGAGGCCCCCTTGGCCCAAGAGTGGTGCCAAATGTTCCAGTGGGGCCGAAACACGCCGTCGGAAACACGCCGACCGTGTGGAGGCCGCACTGCACCGGCACCGTACTGACAGGGCTTACCGACTGGGCGGTATGCCGCTCGCCGGAATGCCTCTGGGCTGCGGGCGTCCCACTGGTCGTCTCAGGGCCGGGCCAGACGACAAGGAGACCGCTATGGCCGTCGAACCCACGGGTGCAGCACTCGCCGGACTGAGTACGCACACCCCGGACGGCCCCTTCGTCATGCTCAACCTGCTGCGTTTCGCTCCCGGCGGACGGGCCTCGTACGCCGAGTACTCCCGGCGCGCGGCCGAGTTCCTGCACCGGTACGGCGGCGCACTGCTCTACGCCGGTGACGGCGGCACCCCGCTGGTCGCCGAGCACGGTCAGGCGTGGGACGCCGTGCTGCTCGTCCGCTACCCGAGCCGGGAGGCGCAAGGCCGTATGGTGGCCGACCCCGGATACCAGGAGGTGACCGCGCTGCGAAGCGGCGCCCTGACCGAGGCCATGCTCCAGCCCACCGTGCCCTGGGAGGGCGGCCAAACACACTGAGTCCCGCAGCACGCCGCGTACTGCGGCGGAGGCCGGGCCCGCGTCCGCGCCACCGATGCGGGCCTCAGCAGATCCGCCTCGAAGAACAGAGCGTCACGCAGGTTGGCGCGTACGTCGGCCAGCAGCGGATGACTGTGCCGCGCGGCACCGCCGTCGGCGCCGACGGCCCGGCGACACAGCCCGCGTGGGCAGGGTACCGACGGTCAAGCTGCGCGGCGGTGAACGGCACATGCGTCCCGAACAGCACGCCGAAGGCCCCCCGTGCTGTCCCCGGTGTTCAGCGCCCTCGGGATTTCCACCTGGGATAGCCGGCCTCCACCGAGGACGAGTCTTTGGGCGTCGCGGGCTTTGGTGCCGTCCGCGGCGAAACCGGAGCCCGGGCGCCGACGGCGGCCGTACGCCCAACTGCACCCATCTTTCGGGGTGGCGGTAGGCGGCGATCACGTGATGCGGTGGCACCTCGCTGAACGGCGGACGGCCGCAGGCGAACTCCGGAGCGGCACCGAGGTCGCGGGGCCCCCGCCGATCCGCCGGCGGACCCGACCGTCGCCGTACTACGCGCCGTCGTGGACGATCTTGCGACCAGCGCTCATGCGCTCGGGGAACTGATGCTCGAAGTCGCCACGACCTACAACTCCGACAACGAAGCCGCCGACGTACGAGATCCCCGCGCCCTGCGTGGCACCTTGTCGTAGCCGTCGCCGCTGCTCGCTGCTGCTGTATGCCTGGCCGGGGGCCTGTTGGTGGCTGGGTGATGCCGAGTCTGTCGCGCAGCATTCGCATGGGCCGAGCGGCTCAAGGGTGCTGCACAGGGAGCAGGAGGACTCCGCCGTGCAGCACCGGGCGGGTGCAGAGGCTATCCGTTCAAGCGTGGGCGCTTCGGGTCGGTCGGGCGCTGCCGGGCTTTCCAACAGCAGTGCAGGCGTCGACCTTCCGCGGCGGCAGGCGGTTATGCAGTGCGGAGGGCGTCAGTGCCGTATCCCCAGAGCCGGTCTGCTGCCTCCGGGTCCCTCCTCGGCGCCCGCCGCAGCGTCCCCGGCCCCTACGACGGCCGAACACACCTGACCGAAGGCCGCGACAGCCTCAAAGCCGATCCATGAGTGTGGGCCACGCCGACCGCATCGACCGGTGCGAGACCGCCCTGAGCCCAGCGAACAAGGGGTCGCGTCATCAGCACACCTGTTCCCTCCGGGGTCGCGCCCCTCACGGACGGCGCCAGCGAGCATCTGCTCCCTCCGTTGCCCTGCCCGCAAGGCGGCCCGCGCACACACGCGTACGGACCCGGTCGCCGTGTCTGTTCTGCCTGGCGGTCCGGACGGTAACTTGGGGGAGAAGGCCTCTGAAGGAGGGCGATTCGATGCCCTGGTTCGCATGGCTGCTCGCCGCCGCGGCGCTGGGTGTCGCGGAGTTCTTCACTCTGACACTGGTCTTGGGGCTGCTGGCCGGTGCTGCGCTGGTTGCCGCCGTGGTCGCAGGTGTGGGCGTCGGGCTTCTCGGGCAGCTTCTCGCCCTGGCTGCGGCGGCGGCAGCGGGGCTGTTCATCATCCGTCCGGTCGCGCTGCGGCACATGGCGCTGCAACCTCTCGTGCGCGAGGGCAGCGATGCGCTGATCGGCAAGCGGGCCGAGGTGATGCAGGAGGTCACCGCGACCCGTGGTCTGATCAAACTGTCCGGCGAGGAGTGGTCCGCCCGCGCCTTCGACGACACTCTGGTGATCCCGGTGGGGGCGCTGGTGGATGTCATGGAGATCGAAGGCGCCACGGCCCTCGTGTATCCCCGTGAACTCCTTCCGTGAACGGCTGAACACCAAGCAACGGAGGCACTGTGGAGCCGCTTGTCATCCTCGCCCTCGTGGCGGCCATCGTCGTTGTCTTCCTCGTGGCATCCACTGTGCGGATCGTTCCGCAGGCGCGCCGCTGCAACATCGAGCGGTTCGGTCGGTATCGCCGGACGCTGCAGCCCGGCCTGAACTTCGTCGTGCCGGTCGCTGACCGCATCAACACCAAACTGGACGTGCGTGAGCAGGTGTATTCGTCCGACCCCAGGCCGGTGATCACCGAGGACAACCTCGTGGTGAACATCGACACCGTCCTCTACTACCAGATCACCGATCCGCGGGCGGCGGCCTACGAGGTCGCTGACTATCTGCAAGCGATCGATCAGCTCACCGTGACCACACTCCGTAACGTCATCGGCAGCATGGACCTGGAGGAGACTCTCACCTCTCGTGAGGAGATCAACTCCCGTCTTCGCGCCGTCCTCGACGATGCCACCGGCAAGTGGGGCATCCGGGTCAACCGTGTCGAGATCAAGGCCATCGATCCACCGCACACCATCAAGGAAGCGATGGAGAAGCAGATGCGGGCCGAGCGTGACAAGCGAGCGGCCATCCTGCATGCCGAAGGGGAGCGCCAGGCCAAGATCCTCACAGCGGAGGGTACGAAGCAGAAGGACATCCTGGAGGCACAGGGCACGCAGCAAGCCATGATCCTTCGGGCGGACGGTGAGGCAAAGGCGGTTGAGCTCGTCTTCCAGGCCGTTCATCGCAACAATGCCGACCCGAAGGTTCTGGCCTACAAATACCTCGAGACGCTGCCACATCTGGCGGGCAGCGACAACAACACGTTCTGGGTGATCCCGGGGGAGCTGACAGAGGCTGTCCGGACCGTCACTCGTGCGTTCGGTGATCAGTCGCCGGCAAGTCCTCCCGGTACCGCGCGACCGGCGGAGGAAGCCACCGCAGGCGCTGATGACACGCCGGGCGACGGACGGACCCCGGAGCTCACCGCAGGCTGGACAGCCTCCCTGGATGCTGCCGCGGCTGCCGACGAGGCCGAACGGCAGGCCGCCGCCGCGGTGAGCGACGCCAAGGCCGAGGCCGAGGCTGCGAAGTCGACCCAGACGTCTCGCCGGACGCAGACCTCCGACGACTGACTTCGGTCGGTAACGGCCGGCGTCTCGGACACCGTCGGGGTGCTTCGTAGTTCCTCGGCGGGCCAGTCCAGCAACCGTGCGCCGATCACCGCGGTCTGCGTCCTACTGGTCCGTGACGCACACGGCGTACGGCTCGGCCTCCGGCAGGAAGGCGTGCCCTGCTGGCGGCACTTGAGCGGCAGACGGGCAGGCCCACCCGGATCAGCCGGGCCGCCCAAGTCTGCCTCGGGGGCGGCCGGAGGGGTGGCTCGTCGTCCACCGTGACGGCGAGGCATGAACACTTCCAGTGGGACCTTCCTAGCCTCCACTACCTTCGTCAACGGCCTCGAACGAGACCTCGCCGCCGTCATCGCCGGCCTCACGCTGCCCTGGAACTCCGGCATCGTCGAAGGCCACGTCAACGGGATCAAAATGATCAAACGCCAGATGTACGGCCGGGTTGGCTTCAGCCTGCTACGGAAGCGAGTCCCTTTTGCTGACCGGTCTGTCGCTCGCTGAGCGGATCCGTCAGCTGATCGGAAACGGCACGGGATCCAGGCCCAGCTTGCTCCGGCAGGAGTCGACGGCCCGTGTGACCCAGGCGATCACGGCGTCGCGATCTGCTGCGATCGCGTGGAGATCACGCGTCTTCTCTTGGGCTTCGACCATCCACGTGGCCAGCGCGTCCTCTCGAAGGACTCGTTCGAAGTGATCGCGGGCCGTGTTCGGGTCCCCAACCAGAGCGGCTGCGATCCCAGAGTCGAAGCTGTCCCAGAGGAATCCCCGCCGCACCGGTCTGGACGTCAGATATCGGGCGACGTCCGGCAGAGCTGAGAACTTCTCCCTCAGCGCTGTCACGTTCGCGGCCGCCTGCCGACTGAGTTCGAGTGCCAGCGGCGTGAACTGGTCCTCGGTGCGAAACAGCTCGGAGCCCACTCGGATTGCGTCCACGTGGAAGGCCAGGTGGTCTACGTCGTGCCACAGCCACATTGCACCGACGTACAGACCGCTGCCGGCCACCCGCGGCGGGGTGAACTCCACAACCCCGAGCCACCATCCGTGATCATCAATCCACAGCCGCGACCGTCCGCGCTGGGCCAGGCCGAGCGGTTTGAGGGAGTCTCGCGCGGCTGAGGTGATGATCCGGAGCACCGGACTGCGATCTGCCATGACCGGCATTCTCGGCTGTCCCACCGACACCCGTCTGTCGCGGTAGCACACCCCATCGCAGACCTGTTCGCCAACACTGAACGTCACCGCTCCACAGAAGTTGGACCAGAACCCCTTTTCACCTACGCAGACGCCGGCACCGAGCTCGTCTCTGGTGTTCGCCGGCCTCCGCGGGTGCACTGCGTCCGCGTGATTGGTTCAGGGTGTGTGGGGTTCGCCGGCGAGTTGGGCTGCCGTTGCGCGGAGGGCGGCCGGGTGTCCGAACAGGCCGGGCAGTCCACCTGTGTGGAGGAACACCGTTTGCTGCGGGTACGACCTTGCCTTCGCTTACGGCGGCGATCAGGCCGGCCATGGCCCGACCGGTGTGGACGGGGTCGAGCACGATGCCCTGCGTGCGGGCTGGTGCGCGTCAGTGCGTCCATGACCGGGTCGGTCAGGGCGCCGTAGCCGGGGCCGACCTGGTCGGTGCGTACCCGCAGCGAGCCGTGCGTGACGGGCCGGCCGCCCATCGGGGTGAGGAGCGCGGAGACCACCCTGGCAGGGTCGTCGACGGCGCCGCAGTGCACGCCGAGTACCCGCTCGGGACCGAGGGCGTGGACGAGGCCGGCCATGGTGCCGCCGGAACCCAGGGCCGCCACGACGGTGTCGAGATCGGGGGCGTGGGCGAGCAGCTCTCGTCCTCACGCGTCGTAGCCGAGCGCTCCCACTGCGCTGGAGCCGCCGAAGGGGAGTGTTGCCGGCCGTGCGCCCTGGTTGCGCAGGTCTGGGGCCACGCTCTCGGCCGCTGCCGCGAGTGCCGGACCGCCCCCGGCCGGGCCACACCACGCCCGCGCCGGCCACACCCGGAGACCACCCCACGGCCCACGGCCTCGCCGCATAAGCACGCCACCCCATCACCGTTGCGCCCCGCCGACACCAGTCGGCCCGGGGCGCAGTGCTGTCCACCGACGTCTGGAGGAGATCGCTCGTGCGCATTCCCCGCCCGCGCCGCCGGATCGGCCGGCCCCACCCCCAGCGCCCCGGCACCCGCTACCCGCAGCGTCACGACCGGCTGCCCGGCACGTGGACGACCCGGTGACCGCACGCGCCCGGGCCCGTCGATGCGAACCCGCGCCGCGGACCTGGCACGGCCTGCCGGAGTACGAGTGGGGGACCGCCCCCACCGATGTGCTGGCCACGCGGCGCCAGTTGCGCGCCGCCGGGTTACGCCCTGGTGGGCACGAGCCGGTCGCGGTTCTGCGCTGCAAGGCCTGCGCCGCCCGTCCGCAGCGCGCCTGTACCCGCGCCGCCTACCTGTACCGGATCGACCTCGCCCTGCCGGTGCGGCTGATGACGCTGGCCAAGGAAGCGCGCTCGACAAGGCCATCGCAGCGAGGGCCACGTGCCCTGTCTGCAGGCGTCGTTACCACCACTGCTTGCCTCTGCGCACCCCGGTTCCTGCTTTCTCCGAACTACTGGTGAAGCGGCCGTGCTCTGCTGACAGCGGCCAAGAACTCTTCCCATGTACGGCCAGCGGTTCCCTGCTCACAGCCCCCACCGGCGGCCAGTTGCAATCCCCGGGCCGCGAGCGACGAACACATGGAGGGACGTGCGTACCATTCCCCGCTGCTGTGCCTGACCGCTGTTCTCTCGGTGACATGGCAAGGGCAGACTGTGCAGATGGACACTGACCTTTACCCTGACCTGGCTGCTGCCGGCAGCCTGACCGCGGCGCTGGAACAACTGGCGGCCGAGCTTGGCGTTGACCTCACGGTGGTTCCCCACGCAGGAGGATCCCCCGTTACGGCGGGTACCGCCTCATCGGTCCCGGGGCGCAAGTCGCTGTCCATCTACATCGGAGTAGACAGCCGCTCGTTCATGCTCTCGGGGTGGGCACAGGGCGTCGAGATGATTACCGGAGCCACGTCGGACCTGGCGGATGTCGTCAGAGCCGGCGTGGCGTGGGGGCAGGCCAGGAGCCTGCGGGAGCTGCAGGCTGACCTGCCCTTTCTGCACTCCAGTGAACGCGCCGAGGCAAACGAGCGCGGGCCGGTGGCGGTAGTAGAGCTGCAATGGCGGAAGACGCGGGCGGAGGCGACCAAAGCCCCGGATTTCCCAGGGTTCAGCGCACTGGTGGAAGCGGCTCACGCCAACCCAAGGCTGCGGCAGCTCTACGTGTACTCCAGTCACTGGACGCTTGGCTTCAGCTCCTGCACCGGTTTCCCCTTCCGGAATGAGGTCGCCATAGCTCCGGCACGCAACGGCAGCCCCTACCGCGTGATGAAGCACCCGCACGCCGACACCATCGGAGAGGCCGCCACAGCCGAGGATGCCGTCGCCCTGGCGGTGTCCCATATTCCCGCGGGCGTCGGCCCGGCTGTCGCGGGATCCGCCGAATGAGATGAGTGCCGACCACCGATTTGAGCCTCGCCCGCGGCACCCTCGAAGTCCGACGCCGGTTGCTGCGACACACCCTCTACCTGGCGGAGTTCACTCACCGACTTGCCAGGGAGTGGCTGGCCTACCGCAACCAGCGCTGGCCAGCCTCAGCCAATCCGCATCTCCTCGTGAGCCAAAAGACGGCCCTTGCTCCGGATCAGCCGACAGTCAGCAGGACTCTGCTTCGTAAGGCCCTACCCAAGGACGTCACGCTCGTCGGCCTGCGCCAGGACCGCATGCTCGACGAGGCGTTTGCCACCAGCGATCCGCTCAAGCTGATGCGGCTCTTCGGGATTACCGCTCAGACCGCCATGCGCTACGTCGCTGCGGCGTACTCGGAGCGGACCGCCCGACTACCCCGTTGACTGCCTGGCTGCTGAGGCGATCACCACGGCGGGCCGTCAGCTGGTCTCGTAAGACGCTCAGCCATCGAAGCGATTCCAGTTGATAGGGAGGTCGGCCAGAGGGTCCAGGGCGCTTCGGTGGGTGGCGCCGGCCCAGGCATCGAATGCTTCGCCGTCCTCGCTGCTGACATGCACGACGAGGCCGGGGGCCACATAGAAGTGGGTGGGTGCCCAGGGCCAGAAGGGACGCAGGGGCACAAGGTGCAGCGCTTCGGTGAGTTGCTCGACCTGTGGTGCAGTGAGTTTGCGGGGCAGGGCGAGGTAGTCGGCGCCCATGGAGGCCTCGAAGAGGGAGAACTGGATCACGAAGCCGCTGAGTGGTTCCTGTTCGGCGATCGGATCCTCGTCGAATTCACGGAACCAGACAGTCGGATCGGCTTCAGGTCCCTCAAGCGTCCACAGGAGTGACCAGAAGAAGCCTCCTTGGTTCTCGACGCCGAAGACGAGCATCTCCCCGAGATGGTCGGTATGCAGGTCTGGCTCGGGCAGGATCCTGTTCTGGATTCCGAGGGCACCCGGTCGCTGCTTCGCGAGCCGGTACAGCTGTCTCAGTCCACCGGGAAGGCGTGACGCGGAGTCGCTGGTAGGCGATTCGGTGGCGTCTGCGGTGGGGTACCAGCCGGTGACGAACTGCTCGAGAGCTGCCGCACGGTCACCGTTCACATTCCCCAGCCACTCCAAGCCCGGCAAGTGCTCAGGTGGAAGGGGCGGGCGCACTCGGTTCAGGAGTTCTCTGCTCAAGGGTGCTTCAAAGCGCAGTTCACAGTCGGTGAGAACGCCATCGGAGGTGCCAGCCTGGCTCACTCGGGCGGTGCCCAGGTACAAAACTTCACCCCCAACGCGGACCGCGATGTGGATCGGCAACGAGCCTTTGCCCACACCCTAGGGCGCCCCCATGAGTCGCTCTGTGACCGGCGCCGGTGCGGGCCCGATCAAGCGGACCTCCTCAGCGTTCCACACACCGCTTTGGGCGGGTGCGTCACTCGCTTCCGCGATGATCACCATTCCGACCGGGCCTATGACGACACTGGCACCGCCCACCGTGAAGCGCCCGGGTACTACCGAGCCGCCGATGAGCTCGGGTACGTGCTCCCGATCGAACACCAGCGCTGGAATTACGGCGGGAACTTGATCATTCATTCCCGTATCATCCTTGACCACGACCGGTTTTCTGTCGGCGGGTGATGAGGCAGCAGGCGAGCTTGAGGAACGCTTCGTGGATGTCGGCTCTGCGTTCCCACCGGGTGCGAAGGCGTCGGAAGCCGTGGAGCCAGGCGAAGGTCCGCTCAACCACCCACC
The DNA here is from genome assembly GCF_044749345.1 of Streptomyces sp. NPDC089424. Classification (NCBI taxonomy): domain Bacteria; kingdom Bacillati; phylum Actinomycetota; class Actinomycetes; order Kitasatosporales; family Streptomycetaceae; genus Streptomyces; species Streptomyces sp. NPDC089424. Next base: position 70,994 of record NZ_JBIVHU010000002.1, on the reverse strand, counting down.
AGTATGTGCCCTGTCCGGTGCCGTGCATGGTGCCGCGGCGGGCGATGGCCGGGACAATGCCGCGGGCGCGGACCTGGTCGCGGTAGATGTCGTGGTCGTAGCCACGGTCGGCGAACAACGAGTCCGGCTTGCGGCGAGGACGGCCGACCTTGCCGCGGACCGGCGGGACCGCGTCGAGCAGCGGGAGCAACTGCGTGACGTCGTGCGGTTGTCCCCGGTCAGCAGGACCGCGAGCGGGGTGCCGTGCCCGTCACTGATCAGATGGTGCTTCGAGCCGGCCCGGCCCCTGTCGACCGGTGACGGACCCGTATGGATCCCCCTTTTAATGCCCTGACGTGGGAGGAGTCGACCACACACCGGGACCAGTCCAGCCGGGAAGCCGCGTTGAGCTCGGCTAAGGACTGTCCCGCAAATGATCTCTGGGTCGTCTCGGGCATGGCGGGCCGCCATGTGACCCGCTGGCCTAACCGGCGAGGGCGAGGTTGTGCATCCGTGCGATGCCGAGCATGGCGTGGTGGACGCCGTCACCTCTGAGGCGACGGTCGCGGAGGATCTTCCAGGTCTTCATCCGGGCGAAGACGTGCTCGACACGGGCCCGGACCTGCTTGTGGGACTTGTTGTGTTCCTCCTTCCAGGCCGGCAGTTCGGCCTGTCCGTGCTCGCGGCGGTGTGGGATGACGAGTCCGGTGCCGGGATAGCCGCCGTCGGCGATCGTGAGGGTATGCCCGACGGCGGCCTTGGCGCCGGACTCCTCCCATGCCTTGCAGTCGTTGCGGTTCCCGGCAAGCGGCCGGCCGACCACCACGACCATGCGGGTGTCGGCGTCGACGACGACCTGGTGGTTGGGTAAAGTACCGGTAGTTCTTCGACCGCTCGGCGATCGTGTGGTCCCGGGTGGGGACGAGGGTGCCGTCCACGATGAGCACGGTGTCCTTCGCGAACCGCTTGCGGGGCTGGAGGGCAAGCATCGGCCCGAGGTGGTTGATGATACGGTCCGGCGCCGACTTGGACACCCCGAACAGCGGGGCGAGCTGGCGCATCGTGAGGTTCGTCCGCCAGTAGGCCGCGACCAGCAGGGCCCGATCCCCAGGCGGAAGACTCCACGGCCGACCCCTGCGGACCGAGTCCGCACCTGTGCGTCGCAGCACCGTCACCAGCTTGCCGAACTGCCGTGGGTTGAGCCCCGTGAACGGGGCTATCCAGGAAGGTTCCGACGCCGTGATCACACCAGCCACACCAAGATCATCCCAGGCCGATTAGGGTTCCTTCTTCGTGCCGACGGACTGGAGACGGATCATGGAGCAGGACGAGGCCCTGCAACTCGCGGTGGCGTTTCTCGCCCGTAGCCAGCGCGATGACGAGCCGCCTCTGGCCATCGACGAAGAGCGGCTTCGTGCGAGCAACGGGCTCCTGATCGTGCCCTACAACTCTGTGCAGTTCCTCGCCTCGCGTGATGCGAGAGAGCAGCTCTTGGACTGCTGGCCCATCCTCGTCGACCTTGAACGCGGAGACGTTCGGTTCGGGACCCTGGACGAGCGGCATCTGTGGAGGAACCCGAGCGTCTGACGCCTGTCTGTGACCCCAGTTTCGGGACAGCCCTTAACAGGGCCTGGTGCAGCCGCTGCCACACGTCGGCCTCGTTCCAGTCCCTCAGACGACGCCAGCACGTCATGCCCGACCCGAAACCAAAATTTTGGGGCAGGTACTCCCACTGGATCCCGGTGTGCAGCACGTACAAGATCCCGCACAGCACCTCCCGGCCCGGCAACGGCTTACGACCCGGATACCGGAACCGGCGCTCACGCTGCGGCAGCAGCGGCTCGAGGCGGTCCCACAGCTCATCCGACATGATCCACGGTGACGTTCCTACACTGCACCGAACGCTCAACTCCCGCCTCGGACACGGCAACCAGGATCGGTCCACCTCTTTGTGTTAGCCGTTGTAAGGGCCAGAAAGTCCAGAAACCCGGGCACGAAAAGGCCCGCGGCCGTGGTGGCTGCGGGCCCTCTGGTGGTGCGGGTGATGAGGGGCGGCGGGTCTTGCTGAGGACGACGTCCAGGCACCCGCCGCTGCTCAGCGGCCGATTTCTGCCCATCCGTAGCTGAGCGAGGAGTTCACCGAGGTGCAGTATGCGTAGGACCAGGTGCCGCCGCCGACTCGCTTCCACTGGCCAGGGACGGTCGCGCCGTTCTTGCACTTCGCCATAGCCCGGAAGGAGGGGTTGCCGTCTGCCGAGCTGCAGTAGGTGCCAAAGGTGTTGGAGTCCGACCACGGCTGGCAGCTGGGCGCTGCATGGGCGGCAGTGGCTGGGGACAGGACGGTGAGTGCTGCCGCCAGGCCCAGCACGCCGGCACTGGCTGCTGTTGCTGCGCGCAAGCGATGACGAATCGTCACAGTTTCCTCCAGGTGGTTTCTGTTTGCGGAAGGCGAAAGCGGGGGTTAGGCCGCGGAACAGACGCTATTAGCCGGTGCTTGGACCGACCTTGGAGGAATCTTGAATCGACTGGTCGCGCGGGCTGCCTGGGGTGGCGCGACTGCAGGAGCATTGAGTTGTCCGGCCAGGCAGAGGCGAACGTTGGCGCCCGATACCCGGTTACCGAGGAACAGCCGGACGGGAAGTCAGGCATTTACGTCTTCGCGTGCTGGCTCTAGCTCGCCAATCGCCCCGAGAGCGCCAGGTTCTGGTGGGCCGCGGGTGCCGACCACGGCGCGGCCGCCTACTGCCTGCACCTCCAGCACCTCACCAACGGAGAGCTGAGGGAAGCGGACGCCTGGTGCCCCCCGGGTCGAAGACGCCGTGGCCGACGCGGAGGGTGACGACCTGAACATCGGCGAGAGGACGACGCTGATTGAGGTGCTGGAGAATTTCGCGGAATACCGCGCCCGCACCGGCCGCCCCCCGGGGGTGTTCCGGCGTCGCGCCGTATCGCATCGTACGGCGCCTTGCCGGGGGTGTTGGGGGGTGCCTGTTCTGGAGGGGGTGTGGTGGGGGTGGTTTTGGTGTGGCGCGCTTCTGTGGTTCTGCCGGTATGTGTTCAGTTGGTGGTGGGTGGTGTGGTGGTGGTTGCGGTGAAGAGGGTGTGGTTTTGCTGGGTGGCGGTGATTGTGAGGGTGGTGTCGTTGTTGTCGGGGTTTGGGTGGGGGGTGGCGGTGATCCAGACGGGTGTGGTGAATTCTGCGTAGCGGTGGAATTGTGCGTGTACGGAGGTGGGGGTGCGGGCTTGGGGGTGGGTGTGGGCGGTGGCGGCTTGCCAGGCGGCTTCGAGCAGGACCATGCCGGGGTAGTGGTCGCCGGCGTGTTCGAAGAGGGTGGCGTGGCGTGGGTCGGGGTCGAGGAGGTAGTGGCCGGGTAGGGCGGTGGCGGCGAGGACCACGTCGGCGGGTGCGGTTTTGCCGACGGTGGCTGGGGTGAGTGTGGCTTTCGGTTGTGTCCGTGTGTGGAGGCGGGCTGTTGTGGCGGTGCCGCGCAGGCGGCGGTAGGTTCCGTCGGAGATGCAGGCGAAGCGGCCGCCGCCGGTGGCGCAGGGCCGGTTGTCGCGTTCGATGGTGATGTTCATGGTGAACTCGGCGAGGCGTTTGCCTCTGCGGATCATGTCGGTGCAGGTGGCTGTCAGGGACAGTTCGCTGGGTCCGTGTCCGGTGACCATGTTGTCGGGGAAGGTGGTCAGGTAGAGCTCCGACAGCAGGAACTGGTGGCCTAGGGGGACGTCGAACTCGGCGTGGGCGAGGAAGAGTCCGGTCTGGCGGATGGTTTCCGCGGCCTGCAGGGCGTCGTGGCGTCTGCCGTCGGCGCTGGTGAAGAACGGGTGGATGCGCGGCCATTCGCCGCTGAGGGCGAAGTGGTCCTCGTCGAGTTTCTCGCAGCCGGTCAGGAAGACCTCCGCGTGGCAGGCCCGGTGCACGTACTCCCTGGGGACCGTGGTCGTCAGCCGCGGCAGGGACTGCATGCCGCTCGTGGGTATGGCGTGCGGCCCTCGGGGGGTGAGGAGGTCCGTCGTACGGCTTCTCGGAGCAGTCACGCTCGCTCTCCGCCTCTCGCATAGAAGTCGAGCAGGTCAGTGGGGCTGGAGCACAGAACATACAGACTATCCGGTTTTGTTTTCAAGCCCTTTTCGTCATACTGGACAGGGAATCTGAGGGTCCCGAGGGCGCTCAGTCCCGGCATAAGCGGTGGTGAGCCTTCCGTTAAGGGTTCCGGTGCGAGAAGCCCTTGACCGTGGAAATACCGCGTGTACGGTTTTCTTCATCGTGCGGGTCCGGATTCCCGGAGTCCGCCTCAGCGACCGGAGGGTCCATGCCTCGTCAACAGCACTGTCCGTACGCTTTTGATCCGTCGGGACGGGACATCCACGGTGAGGCCGCCCGGCTGGGGGCGCAGGGTCCGGTGGTCCGGGTGGTGCTGCCCGGTGGTGTGGGGGCGTGGGCGGTGACGGGTCAGCGTGAGATCAAGGCTTTGCTGACCGATCCGCGTGTCTCCAAGGACGCCTATCTGCACTGGCCGGCGTGGATCGAGGGGGAGATCGCGCAGACCTGGCCGCTGGCGATCTGGGTGTCGGTGCAGAACATGGTCACCGCTTACGGGGACGACCACAAACGTCTGCGCAGGCTTGTGGCCGGGGCGTTCACGGCCCGCCGGGTCGCCGGGCTCCGGCCGCGTGTCGAGGAGATCACCCGCGATCTGCTGGACCGGCTCGCGCAGCTGCCGCCGGACCTGCCGGTGGATCTGCGCCAGGAGTTCGCCCACCGTGTTCCCACGCAGGTGCTGGCCGAGTTGTTCGGTATCCCCGGGGAGCTGCGCGAGAAGCTGCGCCAGATCATCGTCGGTTTCTTCCAGACCTCCGTCTCGCTGGAGGAGGCGCAGCGAAACGGTGTCAATCTGTATCTGACGATGAATGAACTGCTCGCTCTCAAACGTGAGGCCCCGGGTGAGGATCTGACCAGCGCGCTGATCGCCCAGCGGGACGAGGGCGGTACGCGGCTGACGGAGAAGGAACTCGCCGACAACCTGATCCTGCTGTACACGGCCGGTTATGAGACCACCGTGAACCTGCTGGACAACGCGATCGCCCTGCTGCTGGCCCATCCCGGACAGCTCGCGCTCGTCCGCTCCGGCCGGGCGGCGTGGGAGGACGTTGTTGAGGAGACCCTGCGGGTGGACGCCCCGGGCGCGAACGGGATCCTGCGCTATGCGGTGGAGGACGTGGAGGTCGGCGGGACGGTGATACCCAAGGGCGACCCGCTGGTCATCTCCTACATCGCCGCCGGCCGCGATGCCTTGGTGCACGGCGGGGACGGCCATCTCTTCGACGTCACCCGCGACACCCGCCGCGAGCACCTCTCCTTCGGCCATGGCCCGCACTTCTGCCTCGGCGCCCAGCTGGCCAGGATGGAGGCGGCGGTCGCACTGAGCGGGCTGTTCGAGCGGTTCCCCGCGCTCGAACTCGCCGTGCCCGCGCAGAGCCTGCGCCCGCTGGAGTCGTTCATCTCCAACGGACACCAGGAACTGCCCGTGATGCTCGGACCGTCCGCCGCGAAGCGAGCGCCTGTCATGGCGCAGCCGCGGCAGGAGGCCGCGGCCCTCGCGCACTAGGACACGCCGCGCCGGCCCCGGACCGGGCCGGCCCAAGACGCCCCTGCCCGCCGCCCTCGCGCACCGCAACCGGCCGTGGCTCCCACGCGGCAGCACGCCCCACCACCTTTGGCGGGCGGCCGGGCCGGCGGCGGGCGCCTCGCCCGGAACGCGGCCCACCGCCGTCCGGGCACACTCGCCGCCGGGCCGGCGGCCGGTGGCCGGCACCGGCCGCCGGCGCAGGACGGACGGGAACCCGCCGGTGATCTCCCCGGCCCGCCGCGACGGCAGCCCGGCCCACCGCAACGGCAGCCCGGCCCGCCGCAGCGGCAGCGGCTGCGGCTCACCGCCCGGCAGGTCCAGGGGCCCCCTCGCCCTGTCGACCGGAGCCGAAGCGGACACCGCACGGGGGTGGTTGACGTGGAGGACCGCCGCCACCCCGTGTTCTGCCCGCGCCGCCGCCCCGGCCGCGGCAGAACACGACGCGCCGCCGCCGGCGCTGGCGCGCACCGGGGGGCACGCGGCGTCCGCGCCGGCGAGCCGCACGGGCCCGGACGGTCCGGGAACCACCCGCCCGCCGCCCGCGCCGCAGACGGGGTACGGCCGCACCACCGTGCCGCCGCCGGCCGGCACCTGCCGCCCGGCGGCGGCACGGGTGCGGCCGGCGGCGGACGCCCGGGCCCGGACCGCAGCGGCGGCCCCGGCCCCGCGCAGGGGACCCCCTCCGCACACCGCGGCCGCTCCGACATGCACGATGCGGCGCACGCCGTGGCGCAGTGCCTCCTCGGCCAGTGCCCGGACGCCCAGGCCGCCGGCCGTGCGCAGGCTCCGCGCGTCCGCCCTCGCGGGGGACACACGGTGCACGGCGGCGTCGGTCTCTTCGTGCGGGCTTCGCGTGTCTGTCCTTGCGGGGGACACACGGTGCACGAGGGCGCCGGTCCTTTCGCGCGGGCTCCGCGCGTGTGCTCTCGCGGGGGACACGCGGTGCACGCCGTCGGTCCCTTTGTGCGGGCTCCGCGCGTGTGCCCTTGCGGGGGCCGCGCAGTGCACGAGGGTGCCGGTCTCTTCGTGCGGGCTTCGCGTGTCTGTCCTTGCGGGGGACGCGTAGTGCGCAAGGGCGTCGGCCTCTTCGTGCGGGCTTCGCGTGTCCGTCCTTGCGGGGGACGCGCGGTGCACGGCGGCGCCGGTCTCTTCGTGCGGGCGCGTCAGCGGTGCGGGGTTCGCCTGTACCACGGGCTGCGCGCTGTGCCCCTGGGGGGCTGGGGTGCCGCGGTGTATCATCCGAACCCGCACGGTTGGTTTTGTAAGGGCGACGCGGACCATGTGCCGCCCGGTGACGCCTTTTGTGCCTGTGACCAGTGCATTCTTCGGCAACGGAGAGTTCCTCACGGGGGATCAGGGAGAGGGACGGAGTGAGAAACAGGCCGTCGGGTTGGGAAAATACGGACGGCTTGGTTTGGTTCCAGGGTTGAGCGGACACGTGACCTGGTGCCGTACCCCAGCAACAACCAGGGAGGGCTTTCATGGCACGGCAGGAGCGTGCGATGCGAACGAGACTGGCGATCTTGACGGCGGCGGCCTCCGTCTTCGACGAGTACGGCTACGATCGCGCCACCATCGGCGAGATCCTGGCCAGAGCCGGTCTGACCAAGGGGGCGCTCTACTTCCACTTCCCGTCCAAGGCGGCCCTGGCGGAGGGTGTGCTCACCCAGCAGTTCAGTCTGATCTCGGTGGAGCCGAGCAGCTGCAAACTGCAGCAGCTGGTGGACACGGCCCTCACGGTGGCCTACCGCATGCGCCACGATCCGCTGGTGAGCGCGGTGGCGAGGCTGAGCCTGGACCAGGACGTGCGGGCCTCGTTCGGTACCGCGGCCATCACCCAGTGGATCGACGCGAGCAGCTATCTGCTCACCGAGGCCAAGAAGCAGGGCGAGCTCCTTCCGCACATCGTGCCGTCCGAGACCGCCTGGCAGTTCTCGGCCGCCTGGACCGGCGTGCAGGTGTATTCGCAGATCCTGTCGCAGCGGGAGGACCTTGAGGAGCGGGTGGTGTCGCTCCTGAGGCACCTGCTGCCCAGCATCGCGGTTCCGGCCGTCCTGGCGAGCCTTGAGATCACCGCCGCGCGGGCGAGGGAACTCGGCGCCCGGAGCGACACGCGGGTACAGGAGGAGCTGGCCGGGAAACTCGTGGCGGTGGCGAGCTGACCGGATGGGCCGCCCGCCCCGCCCCGCGCCGCCGCCGCGAGCGCGTTGTGCCACGTTCTCGTCGCGCTCGCGGCGGACCGCGTCCCGGCCCTGCCGGGGCGGGCCCGCCGGTGTCCTCAGCCGGCGGCCGCGGTCACCGTGGAGCAAAAGAGGGGCCTGCCGCTGTGATGGCCCGTCACGCGCACCGCTTCCGAGCCGTCCGCCCCGTTGCCGGGGATGCGGTGCGCCTCGATCAGGCAGGGGCTGCCCAGTTCGGCGCGGCGGTCGAACTCGGTGGTGATGTCCAGCGGCACGCAGGGGCGTCCCAGTGTCATGGCCGTGGCCTGGCAGGCGGCTTCGAGCAGGATCGTGTCCGGCACGTGGCCGGTGCGGCGGTCGAAGAACACGGGGTGCCCGGTGTCCACGTGCAGCCGCCACTGGTCCTCTCGCCTTGTGGCGGACAGGACGACATCCAGGGGCGAGAGGCGTCCGACGGCCTGCGGGGGGACGGGGTGCGCCGGCGCGGTGCGGGGCAGGGGGTGACGGCCCGGCGCCTGGCCGCCGGCTGCCGCGGCACAGGCGAAGGTGCCATGGCCCGTCGCCGCCGGCTGAGCGTCACGGCGGATCTCCACCTCCACGCGGAGCCCGGTCAGGGTGCCGTCGTGGCCCCTGTCCGCCGCGACGCGGACGTGCAGTTCGAGCGTGGCCGGCGTCCAGCCGATGTCGAAGCGCTCGGGACGGGGGCTCACGCCGATGCCCTGCACCAGCAGCTGCCGGTCGAGCGGAACGCCGTACTCGGTGTGAGCCAGCAGGATCGCGCTCTGACGGATCGTCTCGGCCGCGATGAGCGGGTGGTAGCGGCCGCCCACGGCGAAGAAGCTGTGCCCGCGGGGCCACTGCGCGGCCACGGTGAAACGGTGCTCGCCCACCTGCTCCCATCCGGTGAGCATGACCTCGGCGACGCTCGCGCGCTCAACGAGTTCCTTCGCCACGGGAGTGGTCAGGGGCCGCACGAGCAGGCTCCTGGTCCCGGGAAGCGTGCTGGTGGCGCTCTCTGTGCCGGCCGCGCCGGGTATCGCGCGCTCTGTACGGAACGTGCTCGCAGACATGGTTTTCCCCCTGAGCCGCGTGGGCCTGATGCCGAGGGGACTGCCTCGGCAGGACCGAAGATACATACCATCCGGTTTAATTTCTAGGAGGGGCGCGGGCAGTCCGCGACCGTACACAAAGGGAACGACGCACTCCCGCGGACGGGGGCCGGCCACCCCCGGCAGTGCCGGGTGCGGGACGGCTCCCCGCGGGCCGTGAAGCGTCCCCCGCCGCACGGATCACGGGGCCGACGCCCCCCGCGCACGGGAGTTGGGCGTGTGCGGCATTCCCCGGCGAACGCAACAGTCCCAGGGCGGGGCGGGGCGGGGCGGGTGCGGGCGGCGGCTCCCGGTGGCCGGCTCGGCGGCGCGGGACCCCCGCCCTTCATAAACCGCCCGTGCGGTTTGTATGATGTCTTCTGCGGGCCGGGCAGGACCTGCTCGGGCCCTTCCCGGTGAAGGCCCCGACGGCGACGGCGGCGGACCCGGTGTCCATCGCGGCGGGGCCGGCCGGCGCACCGGGGCGCGTGAGCGCGCCGCCGCCGCTCAAGTGACAGACCCTTTGAGCGGGCAGGTGACTTCACCGGGCCCGCGCAGTCAGGAGAACCGCCATGGTGCAGCAGGAGCGTGCCGCGCGCACGCGGCAGGACTTGGTACGGGCAGCCGCCGAGGTGTTCGCGCAATCCGGTTTCACCATGGCCTCGATCAGCACCATCAGCAAGAAGGCCGGGGTGAGCACCGGCGCGCTGCACTTCCACTTCGCGAGCAAGCAGGCCCTGGCCCGCGCCGTGGAGGACGAGGCGGCCGCCGTCGTCCGTGCCATCGCCGGGCCCGCCCCGGACGGCGGTCCGCATCCGCTGCAGCGGCTCATCGACGCCACCCACGCCCTGATGGGACGGCTGGACCAGGACGTCATGGTCCGGGCCGGATTCGGGCTGGGCAGCGCCCTGCCGCGCCGCGAGGACGCCGTGGACCTGCGCGGCGTGTGGCAGGACTGGGTCGAGGAGGTGCTCAGGGACGCGGAGCGCGAGGGCGTGCTCGCCGAGGGCGTGTCCGCGGCCGACGCCTCGATCGCCGTGGTGGCGGCGACGGTGGGCTTCGAACTGCTCGGCGCACACGACCGTACGTGGACGTCCGCGGCCACGCTCGTGCGGTTCTGGGAGCTGTTGCTGCCCCGGCTGGCGGCGGCCGACGGCCTCGGCCGGCTGGTGTCCGGCGGGACCCCCGACACCGTGCCCGACCGAGTGTAAACAGCACGTACGGTATGCCCCGGGGGCCGGTACACCCGGCTTCCGGCGGAGATCTCGCCGCCTCCTCCCTCTCCGGCACGATGCCCTGTCACTGCTCGCATGACGCCAAGTCAGGCATTTTTGCAGGTCAGTTGGGTTTCCCTGCACTTGAGGACCGGTGGGGCGGCGGTGGACGAAGAGGCCCGAGCGGTTGGATATTGACATACCGTGCGTGCTGTTTTTTACTGTGTGCGGCCGGACACCGTAAAGGGAGCAGGGGGAGACGGCGTGGACATCGACATACTGGGCGCACTGGACGCCAGGGAGAACGGGGTCTCGATCGCCCCCACCGCACCCAAGCCCCGGCAGGTCCTGGCCCTTCTGGCGCTCTACGCCGACCAGGTGGTGCCGGTCTGCGGGCTGATCGAGGAGCTGTGGGGCGGCAACCCGCCACGCAGTGCCCGCACCACCTTGCAGACCTACGTCCTGCAGCTGCGCGAGCTCATCACCCTCGCGCTGGAGAAGGACACCCCCGCCGGGGACGGGCCGGCGCGCCGCGCCAAGGACGTGCTGGTGACCTCACCGGGCGGCTATCTGCTCGCCACCGGCGGCGGCAGCATCGACGTACGCGAGTTCGAGCGGCTCGCGGGAGCGGGCTACCGCGCCATGGACGCGGGGGACTTTCCCGGCGCCGCCCGCAAACTGCGCGACGCGCTGGGCCTGTGGAGCGGCGCCGCCTTCGCCGACGTGCACACCGGCGTACAGCTGCAGATGGAGGCCAAACGGCTGGACGAGAGCCGGCTGTGCGCCCTCGACCAGCGCATCGAGGCCGACCTGCGGCTCGGCCGGCACCGCGAACTGCTCGCCGAACTCACCGTGCTGACGGCTCGTTACCGCACCCACGAGAACCTGCACGGGCAGTTCATGCTGGCCCTGTACCGCTCGGGCCGGCGCAGCGAGGCGCTCGACGTCTACCACCGGCTGCGCGGCACCCTCGTGCGCGACCTCGGCCTGGAGCCCTCGGCACGGCTGCGCCGGCTCCAGCAGTCGATCCTGACGGCCGTGCCCGAGACACCGCTGTCCCTGGAGCACCCCTCGTCCGCGGCGCCGGCCCCGATGCCGCCGGCCGGGTCCGGCCGCAGCCGCATGGCGCCCGTGTGAGCCACTGACCGCCCGGCGGGCGGGCGGGCGGGAGCGGCACGCAAACCTCGTGCCGCGCCCGCACCCCACCGGCCCGTCCGCGCCGGCCGGGGCGCCCGCACACCGCCGGGCGCCCCACCGGCCGGCCGTCACCGGGAGCCGGCCTGGTCCGCGAGAGGCAGGGCGGGCGGGCCGGCGGCGTGATGGCCCGCCTCCTTCAGGGCGCCGAACCGTCGGTTCAGGTCGCGCAGTTCATGGAACAGCTCCTCCAGCCGCCTGCCGATGCGGGCCATCTCGGCCGCCTTCAGGGCCGGGTCGCCGTACGCCACGTCCCCGCCGCGGCCGAGGCCCTCGCCGCACACCCCGCACACCCGGCGCACCCCGTGCACCCCGCACACCCCTCGTACTTCTCGGAGCTCCGTTTTGGCGAGGGGGCCGGGGGGCGGGCCGTGGCGCAGCAGGGCCTCGCGGCGGCCGCGCAGCAACGGTCCGGGGCTGGCGCCGAGTTCGCTCGCGAGCCGCCGGCGCACCCTGTCGTAGACGGCGAGGGCCTCGCAGTGGCGGCCGGCGCGCTGCAGAGCCACCATCAGCAGATCGGCGAAGCGTTCCCGCAGCGGGTGTTCCTCCGCCGGCAGTTCCAGGTCGCCGGTGATGCCGTCGGGACGGGCCGAACGCAGCCTCGCGTCGTAGAACGCCTCCAGCGTCAGCGGCCGCTGCTCCTCCAGCCGGTAGGCCTTGGCCGTGCAGATGGGGCCGCCGCGGCAGTCCGCGAGCGCCGGCCCCCGCCACAGGGACAGGGCGCGCTCCAGGAGCGTGGCTGCCCGGTCGGGGTCGGACGCGGCCGCCGCGTGTCCCTCGGCGGACAGCCGTCGGCGGATAGCCGACGGAAGTGCCCGGCGTCGGTGGTCGCCTCGCCGGGCCGCAGCAGATATCCGCCTGGCTCGGTCGTGATCACCTCGCGGCCCGCCCGGCCGTCGGGCGGCCCGAGGAGCCTGCGCAGCCGGGCGACGTGCGCCTGCACGGCGCCCGCCGCGCCGCGCGGCGGGTGGGCGCCCCACAGCTCGTCGGCCGGCCGTCCGGCCGTCCGATGCAGACGGTGTGCCCGGCCTGGACGATCAGCGTCGCCGGCAGGACCCGCTGCCTGGCCCCGGGCGGTACGACTGGCGAGCCGGTGCGCGGCTGATGCACCTCCACCGGGCCCAGGAGCCGGAACTCGCTACCCGTCCCGGTCGCCGGGCACCCGCGAGCCGGGACCGCGGCGCGCTGCGCACGCCGGCGGTGACCCGGGCGGCCGGGGCGCCGAGGCCGTCCGGGAAGGAGAAGCAGCCGCCGGGGACGACACACGGACCGAGGATGCGGCCGCCGGGGACGACACACGGACCGAGGATGCGGCCGCCGGGGACGACATACAGACCGAGGTGTCCGGTGCGCCCGGCCCGCGGCGTGCACCGGGCGCAGGCCGCGGCCCGGTCGCCGGAGCCCGCGACGGCGAAGAACGCGACCGGCAGCGGGGCGGCCGCCGCCGATCCGCGCAGGCCGCGCGGCACGGCGAAGCCTGCGCGGATCGCCGGCGTGAAGGACGTCCACGGACGCGGGTGAGCGAGCACCAGCGCCGGGATGCCGCCGGGGGAGTGGCGCAACGTGACGCCGGACAGGGCGCCGTCGGGCGAGGGGGCCTCGGCCTTTGCGTCGCCCTGCCGCGGGGTGCCGGCGGCGGAGATTCCCAGCCACACCGGCGGAGCCGGTCCTTCCGCCTGCAGCCGGCGGGCCGGCCCGTACGCCACGGGGGATCCCGTGCCGTGGCCGAAGAACGCGAACGGGGTGCGGCCGCCGGCTATTTCCGGGGCGAGCAGGCCGGGGAAATACGCGACGCGAGTCCCACCTTCGATGAACACAGGCGTTATTACAACCGCCCCGCGGCCTGGTGCGTCCGGCGCCCGCACGCGCCGGCCGGACGGAAAACGCTCTGGCCTTTCCCGATACGCCAGGCTCCGTCCTCCCGCCTGCGGGCACCCGAAGAGCCGCACGTCACCACCTGTTCCGGGGTCCTGCGGGCCGCCCGGTGAAGAGCCGGTGCATCTCATTGCGTCTCCGTCCGGGCAGCGGCATTCAAGAATGTGTCCTCGGAATGCTTTGAACGATAGGGGAGTGATCACCGAAGGGGCGGAACCGGGAGTTCGTTCCGAGTATTTCTGCAAGCGTCCTTCAGCGGCGCGGCCCCTTTGGCGATGCCGTGCTTGGAGGCCTGCTAGAGGGCCACTACAGAACCTCGCTTGCTCAAAACGGGCCCGGCTAGCGTGACTCGTGGCACAGATTTCTGGCCAATGAAAGGAACTGGACAGAGAGCTCGACCACTACGGAGGAAACTGTGAAAATTCAGGTTCTGGGTCCGTTGAGTGCCGAGGTCGACGGGGGATCGATCGTTCCTACGGCGGCCAAGCCGCGGCAGATCCTGTCGCTGATGGCGCTCTATCCGGGGCGGGTCAGGCCCATCCCGATGCTCATGGAGGAGATATGGGGGACCGCGCCACCGCAGAGCGCGCTCACCACCCTCCAGACGTACATCCTCCAACTGCGCAGGAGACTGGGCACCGCGATGGGCCCGAGCGCTCCCGGCAGCGTCAAGGAGGTGCTGGCCACCCGGCACGGGGGGTATCTGCTGCAGATCCCCGAGGCAAGCGTCGACGTGTACGAGTACGAGCGTCTCGCACGGGAGGGGCAGGCCGCCTTCGAGGCGGGCAACAACGAGGTGTCGGCGCAGCGGCTGCGGGCGGCCCTCGATCTGTGGACGGGGCCGGCCCTGGTCGACGTACGCGTCGGGCCGATCCTGGAGATCGAGGTCAGACGGCTCGAGGAGAGCCGGCTGGCGACGGTCGAGCGGCGTATCGACGCCGACCTCCGACTCGGCCGGCACGCCGAACTCATCGCTGAACTGACCGATCTGACGGCCCGCCACCCTCAGCACGAGGGCCTGCACGCGCAGGTCATGGTGGCGCTGTACCGGTCGGGGCGCCAGGCCGGGGCGCTCGAGGCCTACCGCAGGCTGAGGATGAGGCTGATCGACGAGCTGGGTGTGGAGCCCTCGCCGCAGCTTCAGCGGCTGCACCAGGCCATGCTCACGGTCGACCCGCAGCTGGACGTGGCCGCGGGGGCGCGGCGCACCTCGACCTTCGACCTCTTCGCCGCCTGACGCCCGCCCCGCGCGAGAACCTTGTCGTCGCGGGTGCGGGGCCCCCGGCTGCGGAGGCGTCCGACGGGTCCTCGCGCGCTCCTTTCACTTCGGCGGGTGAGGCCCGGCGCCAGGAACTCCTCACCGTGCACAGGCCGTTGCGGCTCAGCCGGCCAGGCCTACCTCGGGGGGACACGCCCCCGGCGGGCTCCGCGGGCTCCGCGGGTCCGCGGGTCCTGCTCGGGTCCTGCTCGGGTCCTGCTCGGGTCCTGCTCGGGTCGGTTCGGGTCCTGCTCGGGTCCTGCTCGGGTCGGTTCGGGTCGGTTCGGGGCGGGTGGCCGTGCTCGAGGCGCTCTCGTGCGGGCCTCGAGCGGGCCGGGACACGGTGTCGAGCACCATCGTGGAGAGGGTGCAAAGGACACATGGCCGCCGAGCGAGTGCACACCACAGCGCACCACGTGAACGTCGCCGCCCCCGCCGGTGTCGTCTATGAACTGGTCGCCGGCGCCGCGCGCTGGCCCCTTCACCTCCCGCACAGCGTCCACGTCGAGCAACTGGATTTCGACGGCCGCAGCGAGCGGCTGCGGATGTGGGCCACCGACGGCGGGCAGGTCACATCCTGGACCTCCCACCGGCGGCGGTTCCCGCGGAGCCGGCGGATCACCTTCCGCCGCCAGGCGCCGGACGCGTACGGCGCACGCCTGCTCGGCACCTGGATCGTCGAGGCGGCTGGCGCCCGGCGCAGCCGGCTGACGCTGCTGCACGACGTCGTCGTCGAGGGCGGCGGCCCGGCCTGCGCGGCGCGGGCGCTGCACGGGGCGGACCGCGCCGGCCGTGCCGATCTGGACGCCCTGAGCCGGATCGCCGAGCGATGCAGCCGCCTGGACGAACTGACCCTGCTCTTCGAGGAATCGGTCCGGGTCAGGGGCGGCGCCGAACTGGTCTACGACTTCCTGTACCGGGCGGCCGACTGGCCCGGGCGGATACCGCACGTGTCCCGGAGCGACGTCACCGAGGCCGAGCCGGGCGTCCAGGTGCTGTCCATGGACACCACGACCGCCGACGGCTGCACCCACACCACCGAGTCGGTGCGCGTGTGCTTCCCGCACGCCGGCCGCATCGTCCACAAGCAGACCCTCACGCCCGCACTGCTGACGGCCCACACCGGCGAGTGGTCCGTCGTGCCGGACGCGTCCGGTGTCACGGCCAGCGCGCTGCACAGCGTCGTGCTGCGCGAGGAGAACATCGAAGCCGTCCTCGGCCCGGGCGCGACCGTCGCCGACGCCCGCCGCCATGTGCGCGCGTGGCTCGGCCGCGACAGCCTGGCCACCCTTGAGCTGGCCAAGCGTCACGCCGGGGCCCTGGTCCGCATGCTGTGAGAGGTGGTCCGTGTGCCCGAATCCCCGACGACCCCCGAGATTTTGGGAACACCCGCGCCGCACGGCGGGCCCGGGCCCGCCGTGCTGTTCCCCGACTGGCAGGGCCGGCCTCTGACCCTGTGCCGTGCCCTGTACGGGACGTTCCCGGTCTTCCGCGCCGCGTTCGACACCGTGTGCCGCGCCCTGGACGACGTCCTGCCCCTGCCGCTCGCTGCGGTGGTGTTCGCTCCACAAGACGGCGTGGACACACGGCTGTCCGCGGTGCCGCAGTACGGCCGCGGCGCGCTGCTCGCCTACCAGGTGGCCCTGTACCGGCTGTGGGAGGGCCAGGGGGTGCGGGGCGCGGCCCTGGCCGGTGACGGTGTGGGCGCGTGCGCCGCCGGTCATGTCGCGGGCACGCTGACCCTGCGCGCGGCGGCACACGGCACCGTCCGCCCGGCCGAGGCGGCCCCGCCCCGGGCGGAACACCGGCTGCGCTCGGCCGGTCACACCCACGTCCTCGAATGCGGCCCGCACCCACGGGCGGGGGACGTCACCGCCACGGTCGGCGACACCGCGGACGTCCTCACCGCCCTCACCCGCCTGCACCGCCCGATACCCCTCGGCGGCCTTGCGCCCGCGCCCCGCCCCGGCCGCTGAACCACGCGCCACGCGCCGCTAGCGGGGACATGACCGCTAGCGAAGCGCTGGGCAAGTGCTGGAGAAACGGGGACAAAGCCGCGCGTGCCCCTACCGTGGCCGGTGTCGACTGGGAGGAGCCGGCCGTGGACGAACGGCACACCACCGCGCGCGTACCGCCCACCGCCCGCGTCCGCGGGCGCACGCGGCCCGCGGACGCGCACGGCGCACGGCCCGCCTCCGCGATCCGGCCCGCACGCCGCCCGGCGGCGCCTGTGCTCCGCGACCGGCCCGCGCCGCTTTTGCCGGACCGTGTCAGCGCTGTATCAGCGGTATGTGGCGGATCTGGCCATGATCGAAGGTCCGTGCGTCAGGAGAGGAGGAAGACCGATGCCGACGGATCGCTTTCCGGCAGCGACGACGACCGTGGTCCTGGACCCCGGAGACCCCACCCGGGAGTTGCGGCCGGTCATGGAGCTGCTGGGCCGGCTCGACACGGCCCTGCTCCAGGCCGCCCTCGACCGGATCGCCGCCGACCATCCCACACCGTTCACCGGCCGGCTCCGGCTGCACCGGCACGGGCCCGGCCACCACAGCCTCGAACTGCCCCCGGCGGCCGGTGACCCGGCGCCCTACCCGGCCGGACTCCTGGCCGACCTGATCACCAGCACCCCGGCGGCGGCACCCGGCGCCGCAAACCCGGCCGGCGGCGGCCGGCCGCGGCCGTACGGGCCGCTGCCGCAGACCTTCTCCGTGACCCCGTTGCAGCGCGCGCTGCTCGCCGAGAAGAGGACCGGCCCCGACCACCAGGTCGAGCAGCTCGCCTGGCGGTGGCACGGGCCGCTGGACACCGCCCTGTTCACCGCGGCGTGGCGGGCGGTGTCCGCCTGCGAGAGTGTCCTGAGGTCCGCGTTCATCTGGGACCCGCACCCCCGCGCTGTGCTGTTCGACCGCTGCGGCTTCGAGGTGACCCGCCACGCGCACGGCACCTTCGCCGACCGCGAGCACCTCCTGAGCGCCGAGCGCTCCCGCGGCTTCGATCTGCGCCGCCCCGGTCCGCTGCGCGTCGCCCTGCTCGACGGGCCGCCCGTGCGCTCCTTCGACGAGGAGCCGTCCACCGACGTGGTGCTCACCTACCACCGCGCCCTCCTCGACGGCTGGAGCGTGCGCGTCCTGATCCGCGAGTTCTACCGCGCCTACCTGTCCGGCGGCACCCTGCCCGGCGGCGAACGCCGCCCCGACCTGCGCGACTACACCCGATGGCTGGACCGTCAAAACCCCGCCCCCGCCCGCGACTTCTGGAGCCGCAACCCCTTTGCCGCCGCCCTGCTGCCGCGTGCCGCCCCGGGGACACGCACCGGCCACGACGGTTCGGGACGCAGCCGCGCCCGGCTCTCCCGGGCCGAGACGACCCGGCTCGTGCACTGGGCGGCACGGTGGGGCGCCACCGAGTCCAGCGTTCTGCACACCGTGTGGGCGATGCTGCTGTACCGGGCCTCCGGCCCGCTGCGCGGACCCGTCCCGGTCGGCTTCGGTGTCTCCTTCTCCGGCCGCGGCAGCCTGATGGAGGACATCGAGCGGATCCCGGGCCCGCTCGCCAACCCGCTCCCGCTGACCGTCGAGGTCGACCCGGCGGACACGGTGGCGCGGCTGCTGCGCACCCTGCGCGACCGGGTGCTGGACATGGCCGGCCACGAATGGACGCCGGCCGGCCGCATCCAGGAGTGGACCGGCCGGGACGCCGCCGAACCCGCCGAGACCCTGCTGGCCTTCGAGCACACCCCGCGCCGCGACGACCGGCTCACCCGCGCCCTCGCGGCGCACGGCGTGCGCGTCGAGCAACCCGTCCCCGCCATGGCCCGCACCGCGAGCGCGCTGGCCGTCGTCGCCCACCACGACGGACAGGGCGCTCTGGTGCTGTCCGCGGTCCACGACCGCGAACGCCTGGAGGACGACAAGACGCGGGCCATGCTCGCGCAGAGCGCCCGGCTGCTGCGCATTCTGCCCGCCACCGTGCGGGAACGGACCACCGTCGCCGACGTGATCGGTTCGCTCAGCGGCGTGGAAATGCCCCGCATGCACGAGGGGGGCGGGCCCGGGAGCCCGCTCGTCCCGCTGCGCGCGGCGGCCCTGCCGGGCAGGGCCACGATCTGCCTCGTCGCCGCACCGGGCGCGCCCGACACCTGGTGCCACCGCCTCGTGCGCCACTACGACGGCCCCGAGGCGCTGTTCGTCCTGCGGGCCCCGGCGGACGCATCCGGCGGCGGCGTGGCCGCGCTCGGCCCCGTCGCCGGCCCCGGCACCCGCCTGGTGCTGGGCGGTTTCTCCGGCGCAGGAGCCATCGCGTACGAGATCGCCCGCCACCAGGTGGCGGCGGGCCGTAGACCGCCGCTGGTGGTCCTCGGCAGCGGCGAGGACGATGACGCGGCGCGAGAGCTGGCCCGGGTGCTCACCGAGGTCGCGGCGGGCTGAAAGGGGGACGCCGGACGGCGAGGAACGCACCGCCGCCAGCCACCGCGTGCCTTCACCCGGCCCGCCGGGCGGCCCGGGTGACGGTCACCGCACCACCGCGGTGGCCTCCCGGGGCAGGAGCAGGGCGCTGCGCACGTCGTCCTGGATCCGCCCGGCGACCTGCGGGAGCCGGTCCTGGAAGTAGAAGTGGCCGCCGTCGAACAGCCGCAGGCCCAGGAAGTGGTCGGACACGGCCGCCCAGCCGCCCAGGCGGTGCGGCGGCGCCACATGGTCCCGGGTGCCGCCGAACACCGACAGGGACACCGGGAGCGGCGCGGTGAGGGGTTTCGTCCGCCAGGTCTCGCTGATGCGCAGGTCCGCGCGGATGGTCGGCGCGAACAGGTCCCACAGTTCCTGGTGGGCCAGGACCGAGGACGACGAACCGCCCATCGCCAGCAGTTCCTCGCGCAGGTCCGCGTCGGACAGCAGATGCCGGCGCACCGGGTCCCCGTCGGGGTGCAGCGTGCCGCGCGCGGACACCCCGAGCCAGACCGGCGGGGTGCGGCCCAGATCGATGAGCCGGCGGGCCAGTTCGTAGGCGACGAGCCCGCCCATGCTGTGCCCGAAGAACGCGAAGCGGCCCGTCAGCAGGCCGTCCAGCTCGTCCAGGAAGTGATCGAGCAGCGCGCCCGTGTCGCTCATCGCGGGGCGTTCGTCGCGCGGCCCGCGGCCCGGCGCGTCAGGAATCCGCACGTCCCAGCCGGCCGGGAAGTGCGACGACCAGTCCTGGTACATCAGATGTGAACCACCGGAGTGGTGGAACACGAACAGACGCAGCTCCGGCTCTTCCACCTTCTGCATGACTGCTCCATCGACGAGATGCCCCAGTGGGCCCAGCGCCACTGTGCACGCATGCTCGCAGCCGCCTGTCGAGGACCGCTCGAGGACCGATCCAGCCGACGGCTGCTTGAGGAACACGCGAAGGATGCTCGATCCGCGCCCCGCACAGTGATCCGCACAGGACTCCGTACAGGACTGCGTACAGGACTGCGTACAGGACTTCGTACAGGACACGGACCGGAATCGGGGCCGAGATCATGACCGTCGAGCTGGTGCGCACCGCTGGACGCCTGCCCGGCGGTGAGGGGTTCGCCGCCCTGTACGCGCAGGCGCAGCAGTTCTACGCGCACCAGATGCGGATCCTGGACGCGCACGGCGCCGAGCGCTGGGCGGGTACCTTCACCGAGGACGCCCTGCTCGAACTGCCGCACCTGCCGGCGCCGATGCCCGCCCGCGCCGGGCTCGCCCACTACCGGCGCGCCGGCGCGGAGCGGCAGCGGCGGGCCGGCGGCCGCCTCGAGCACTGGGTCGGCAGGCTCGACGTACGTCTCCACACGGACGGCTCGCTTCGCACGCGCTGCTCGGCCCTGGCCTACGGCACCCCGGACCAGGGCGGTTCGCGGATCCTGTACGTGTGCGTCATGGAGGACGTCCTGGTCCCGGCCGGCGGCGGGTGGCGCACCGCGCACCGCCGGGTGACCCGCGACGACCTGGCCTGAAGCGGGCGGCAGCGGCCCGGCAGGGCGGCGTGGGGGTGGAGCGCCGCCGCAACTGAACTCGACGTTCCGCACAGCCGAGGGGGCCGGGGCCCGCCCCGTGCCTAGAGTGGCCGGGCACATCCCCTCCCCGTCCGCGCCCGCCCGCCGTCATCCCTTCCGACGGGGGCGGGCGGGTTTGCGGACCGGCACGGGAGCGGCCGGCCGCCCCCGTGGAACAGGGGAGCCGGTGCCGCCGGGGGACAACCGTCCGCACAGCAGCCGGACCTGCCAAGGACCCTCCCCGTGCCGCCCGCCCGGTGCGCAGCCACCGCTGCCCCGGGCGAGCAGCCCCATCGACCCGACGACGGCCCGTTAGCGGGCCCGAGCGGCCGGCGCCGCACACCCCGCCGCGCCGAGCACGCATCCCTCACTCACGAAGAACTTAAGGAGGAACCCGCCATGTCCCTGAACGGCGCCTCACCCGGCGGACGGGCACCCCGGGCCGAACGGAAGGCGGTCGCGCACCGACTGCTCATGTGCCGGCCGCAGTACTTCGACGTGACCTACAGCATCAATCCGTGGATGAACCCGGACAAGCCGACGGACACCGCAGCCGCCCTGCTCCAGTGGGAGCAGCTGCGGGAGCTGTACCTTTCGCTCGGGCACACGGTCGAGGTGGTCGAGCCGGTCGAGGGCCTGCCGGACATGGTGTTTGCCGCCAACGGCGCCACCGTGGTGGACGGCAAGGTCCTCGGCGCCCGCTTCCGGCACCGGGAGCGGACCGCGGAAGGGCCGGCCTACCTCGACTGGTTCGCGCGCAACGGCTTTGACGACCTGCTGTGGCCGGAGCACATCAACGAGGGCGAGGGCGACTACCTGCGCGTGGGACGCCGGATGCTGGCAGGCACCGGCTTTCGGACCGACTCCCGCTCGCACGGGGAGGCCCAGGAGTTCTTCGGCCTGCCCGTGACGGGCCTGACCCTGGTCGACCCGAACTTCTACCACCTGGACACCGCGCTCTCGGTGCTCTCGCCGGACGAGATCATGTACTACCCGGCGGCCTTCAGCCCGGGCAGCCGGGCGGTGCTGCGGGAGATGTTCCCGCACGCGCTCCTCGCCTCGGAGCAGGACGCCGCGGTGTTCGGTCTCAACGCCTTCTCCGACGGCCTGAACGTGCTGCTGCCGCAGGCGGCCACCGGGCTCGCCGCCCAGCTGAAGGAGCGGGGCTTCAACCCGATCGGGGTGAGCCTCGGTGAGCTGCTCAAGGCGGGCGGCAGCGTCAAGTGCTGCACCCTCGTGCTGTCGTGACACGGCGTCACCCGTCCGCCCGCCGCCCGCACCGCGCGATGCCGGGCGGCCGGTGTGCCCGCCCGCAGGTCACGGCAGGCCGGTGACCGCGGCGAAGACGTCGTCCAGCGTGCGGGAGTGCACGGTGAGCGACTCGGCCGTGGCCGCTGCCGCGTCCAGTACGGCCAGTACGGCCCGTACGGTCTCGACACCGGTGTCGCCGGGGAGTTGCAGGGTGAGGGTCGCGGGGTCGCTCAGCGCGCCGCCGCCTTCCGCGCCCGGGCCGGCGCCGAAGGCGGCGCCGGCCCGCTCCAGGGCACGCGCGTCGGCGAACCGCAGCCGGACGAGGCCGGGAGGCGGGTCGTTGCGGGGCTCTCGGGCGCATCCGTGACCGCCCGGGGGCGGCACCACGCCGGGCCCGTGCGCCGGGCGGGCCTCGGCCAGGGCGCTCAGCAGCACGAACCGGGCCTCGGGCGTGAGGGAATCGGCGAGACGGCGGGCGAGGACGCGGGCCGTGTCCCGGTCCGTTGCGGCCGCGACGGCCAGCTCGTGGCCGAGGGCAGCCGCCCACGCCGAGGGATCCGCGCCGGGGACGCGGCCGCCGGCCGGGAAAGGAGTCGGGGGAACGTGTGTCACGGGCACTGTCCTCGCCTTCGCCCGCCTGCCGCCGTCGGGGTGCCGGCGCGACGGCCGCCGCGCGGCCAGGACGTGCCGGTGGCCCGCGGTTGACGTCGTCGCCGCTGCCGCTGCGCGTTCACGACAGCATCTCCGCCTCGTCCGGGTCCGGCACGATCACCGTGCCGGCCCCGTCGTCGGTGAACATCTGCCAGAGCACCGAGTGCGGGATCCGGCCGTCGATCACCCGGGCCGTCCCCACGCCGCCCCGTACGGCGTGCAGGCAGCCGGTCATCTTGGGCACCATGCCCTCGCTCAGCTCCGGCAGCAGCTTCTCCAGCTCGCCGGCCGTGAGCCGCGCGATGACCTCCTGGCTGTGCGGCCAGCCGGCGTACAGGCCCGCGACGTCCGTCAGCAGGACGAGCGACTCGGCGCGCAGCGCCCTCGCGAGGGCCGCCGCGACGGTGTCGGCGTTGACGTTGTGGACCAGGCCGTCCTCGGCGCTGCGGGCGAGCGGGGAGACCACGGGGATCCGGCCGTCCGCCAGCAGCGCGTCCAGGGCACCGGTGTCCACGCCGGTGATGTCGCCGACCCTGCCGATGTCCACCGGCTCCCCGTCGATCCACGGCACGTGCCGTACCGCGGTGAGGGTGTTTGCGTCCTCGCCGCTCATGCCGACGGCGAGCGGGCCGAAACGGTTGACCAGACCGACCAGTTCGCGCTGCACCTGGCCCGTCAGGACCATCCGTACCACGTCCATCGCGGCCGGCGAGGTGACGCGCAGCCCGGCCCGGAACTCGCGCTCCATACCGCGCCGCGCCAGCTCGGCGTCGATCTGGGGGCCTCCGCCGTGCACCACCACGGGCCGCAGCCCGGCGTAGCGCAGGAAGACGACGTCGCGTGCGAAGGCCGCCGTGAGGTCCGCGTCGACCATGGCGTGGCCGCCCAGCTTGATGACGACCGTGCGGCCCTGGTGACGGGCCAGCCACGGCAGGGCCTCGCCGACGAACCGGGCCTTGGCCTCGGCCGGATGCGCGGGGACGGTCATGAGAGCCTCGCACGCCGAAAGGCGGGAGGGCCGGCCGGGCAGTGGGTGCTCATGGGCACGACTCCTTCTGTGACGGATGCCCGGCCCGGAAATCCCAAGACCGGTGGACACGCGCTTGAATTCGGCATGAAAGACCCCAGCCGTGCCGGGAGCCCCTGAGAAGGTGAAGACCGGATTCCCTTCACTTCACGTGAAATGGCCGACAGCTTCCCCCCGCCGGGGATGATTCTTTACTGTCCGCTCGAAAGGGAATCGTGAACGGCTTGAATGGGAGTGGACCGAAGGGCGGTGATCATTCCCCGTTTGGTTTGAGACAGCAAATCTGGAGTGGACCCCGGTGCCGCTGCCACGGCACCGGGGCGCACCTCGCAGTGCGCCGTCCTTTTCAGACGGCGGAGGGCGCCCCCACGGGGCGGGTACGGTCCAGTTCCCGCTCGGTACGCCGCAGCACGATCGAATCGGCGATCTCGCCGCTGCGCACCGCGATGTTCGACAGCAGCGACGACGACAGGCCGTGGCTGTGCTCCGTGCCGCCCTGGAGATAGACGCCGCAGGTCAGCCCTGACGCGGGGACGAGGCGGTAGTCGCGTTCCATCCGGTGCATGCCTGCCGCGTCGCGCTGGAAATGCCGGTCGAAGTCGCCGAGCAGACGGGCGGGGTCCAGGCCGTCGTAGCCGGTGGCGAACACCACCGCGTCGACGGCGAGTTCCTCCGTGCGGTCATCGAGCAGCGAGCGCAGGACCAGCCGCGCCGCGCTCCCGAGCGCTTCGACCGCGTCGACCCGGGCGAGATTGCGGAAGTGCAGCCGGCGGCTGCCGCGCACCTGCTCGTCGTAGGCACGCTGGTACAGCGCCCGGATGACGTCGGAGTCGACCACCGCGTAGTTGGTGTTGCGGTGGTAGCGCCAGAACGCCTCCTGTGCCTGCGAGGTGCCGAAGTAGTACTCGTCCACCGCGCCGGGGTCGAACACCTGGTTGGCGAACGGGGTGTCGTCGGCGACGGAGTAGCCGTAGGACGGGATGACCGCGCTGACCTGGGCGTGCGGCAGCTCGTCGTGGAGGAACCGGGTGATCTCGGCCGCGCTCTGGCCGGCGCCGACCACGGCCACGTGCTTGAGGTCGTCCGGCGCCTGCGCGTGGAACCTGCTCAGGAACTCCGAGCTGTGCCACACCCGTTCCCCGGACGTCACGCCCTGCGGCAGACGCGGCACCAGGCCCGTCGAGACGGCCACGTTGCGCGCGGTGACCGTTTCGGTTCTGCCGTCGCCGGAGCGCACCTCGATCTCAAGGAGGTCGGGCGTGCGCTCCCCGTCCCCGGCGAGGGGCCGGATGGAGGTGACCTCGGCGCTGTAGGTGACCTGGTCGCCCAACCCGGCGGCCGCCCACTCCAGGTACTGGTGGAACTCCTGCCGGGTCGGATAGAAGTCCTGGTTGTTCACGAACTGCACCAGGCGGTTCGAGGCGTGCAGATACGAGACGAAGCTGAACCGGGACATCGGATTCCGGAACGTCGCCAGGTCCTTGAGGAACGAGATCTGCATGGTCGTCGACGGCAGCAGCATGTTCCGGTGCCAGCCGAACTCGGGCTGCCGCTCGAAGAAGCGGGACGTGACTGGATGCTCCGGGGCGCTCGCCCCGTGCTCCTCCAAGGCGATCGCCAGCGACAGGTTGGACGGGCCGAACCCGATGCCGACCAGGTCGTAGATCTCTTGGTTGCGCCTGCCCGTTATGCCCATAGAAAATTCTCCCACTTTGCGTCTGGAAAACTCGGAGGGTGTCCCGAGAGACCGTTTCGCAGTGTGCTCCTGAGAGACTCTCAAAGGCAACTCGAAGACGACATGAAGTCCTGTCGAGAGCTTCTACGGGGATGCTCGACATCCGAACTCGTTGTCCTGGCGACGGGACGGAGCTATGGTCGGCGCGGGTTCTCAGAATCTCCGCACGGCACAGTCGGCGGCGTATATGCCCCACGTGACGCGATCAGGCCATGACCTGATCCACGGCCATGTTCCGGCCATGTCTGCGCTCATTTTTTGAAAGGGTGAATCCGGATGTTTGTGCCCAGCTTCTACCGCGAACCCGACAGTTCGTGGATGGTGAACCTGATCGCCGGTAATCCGTTGGCGCTCGCGGTGGCGAACGGCGATGCGCGAAACGGCCCGTTCGCCACGCATCTGCCGGTGATCTTCGACCCCGAGACGTCCGGCGACTGGCAGGGCGACCTGCCGGGGGCCACGCTCCTGGGGCACATGAACCGGGCGAACCCGCACTGGCAGGCGCTGGAGAGTGGCGGGGTCCTGGTGCTGACCTTCACCGGTCCGCACTCCTATGTGTCGCCCACGGTCTACGAGGTGACGCCGGCGGCCCCGACCTGGAACTTCACCGCGGTCCATGTCCGGGGCGTGGTCCAGAAGATCGACTCGCTGGAGGAGACCCTGGGCGTGGTGCAGTCCACCGTGCAGGCCTTCGAGAAGGCGTTCGGTGACGACTGGGACATGACCGGGTCGCTCGACTACTTCCGCAAGATCGCGCCCGCGGTGGGGGCCTTCCGGTTCACCGTGACCGGGGCCGAGGGCATGTTCAAGCTCAGCCAGGAGCAACCGGGCGAGGTGCGTGAGCGGGTGCGCGCATCGTTCGGGCAGAGCGCGTGCACGTACAAGCGGGAGACCGCCGGGCTGATGAGCCGGCTGCCCTGACGGGCCGGGGGCCTCGGCGCCGGGGACTCAGGCGCCGACGGTCACCGGCGGGGCCTGCCCGGCCGGTCTGTGGGTCCGCGCGTTCTCCTCGGCACCGTCGGCGCCCGGTGCAGCCAGTGCCCGGACGCCTTTGCGCCCGGAGATCTCCGCGGGTGCCTGCGGCTCGCCGAGGTCCTCGAGGGCGTTCGCGGCCGCGCTGTCCAGTGCGCTCGTCACCCACTGCTCGAAGTCGACGCCCAGTTGCTCCGCGGCCTTGTGCCACCACTGAAGACGGCTGCCCGCGACCTCCAGGCGGCGGCTCGGCTCGGCGGGAGCCTGCGGCTCCTGCTCGCCCCGGCGTTCGGCGCGCAGGGCGCCGCGCAGTTGCTTCGTGGTCCACTGCCGCTGCTCGGCGCGATCGAGCCAAAAGTTCTGTTCCTCCACCGGCATGGAGGCCAGTTCGGCATGGTGCTGGAAACTCAAGGAGGGGCGGCGCCGGGCGTGGCCGAAGCGCCGCGCGACCCACGCGTAGTTGCGCAGGGTCTGGTACGAGAGGCCGACTGCCCGTATGCCGCGCTGATACCGGTCGGTGTAGTGGTCCTTGCCGTAGACGAGCCAGTCGCCCAGCCACCAGGAGGACGAGTCGAGGACGCCGGCGAGCTGGCGGCCGGAGCGTTCCCACTCGTCGTAGGCCATCCCGGTCGGCAACTGCAGGCCCACCTTGGTCGTGAGTACCTGGCCCCGGCCCTGCGCAGCCCCGGTGGCGGGCGACTGCCGTGACGGGGGCTGGGGGAGGACGGTTGCCGGGCCGCCAAGTGACCCCGCGGTTCGACCAGCCTGACGCGCCATCATGCCTCCAGGAAAAGGGTGCACACAATCAGCCATAAGTCTGGCGGGACCGGCTGAAGCGGCACCGGAGCGGCACTCGAACGGTTGCGCGGGGGTTCTGCCGGTCCGGGCACAGGCGCTCCGTGCCGGCCCGTCCGGCCGAAGCCGGCCACGCGGCGATCACCGCGCCGGCCGCGATACCCGTCCCGTTCCTGGACGAGGAGCCGGCCACCGCCGGCCCGAAGAAGCCTCGCTGCCGGCTGCCGCACGCCGCCGTCCTCTCACCCGCGGGTGGCCGACGCCTGCGCCGGCGAACATCAGCGACCTGGCCCTGGCGGCACGGACGCGCCGCGGCCCTCGACCGCCTGAGCGCACTGCCCGCCCGGCCGGCTGAGCACCCGCCATGCCGGCACCGAGGACGCATCGGCCCCGTCGGCCACTGCCTGGCGGCGACACCGCATCACCCCCGCCCAAGCGGCGAGGCTAGCCGACCGACACCCGTCGTTCCGTGCTCGCCGTCAGCTCGTTGAAACGGCACAGCAGCCGGTGCTGCTCCTGCTGCAGTTGCTCGATGCGGCGGTGCAGGCCGGCCATCTCCCGGTAGAGGGGCAGCACCACGTCGTCGGCCGCCGCGTCCGCTCCGCCCCCCAGAGTTGCGGCCGGGAGGGGGTCCGGCGCCGAGGTGAGGGCCGGGTCGTGGCGCAGGATCCGCTCGCGCAGGCCGCGCAGCGCGGGACTCGGCTCGACACCGAGTTCGGCCACCATGTGGTGGTACGCCCGGGCGTACACCTCGAGGGCCTCCGCCTGCCGGCCGCAGCGGTAGAAGGCGACCATCAGCAGATCGTAGAACGTCTCGCGCATCGGGTGATCGACGGTCAGCTCCACCAGCTCGCCGGTGATCTCGCCGTGGCGCCCGGTGCGCAGATACGCGTCGTACATCATCTCCAGAGCCGTCAGACGGTGCTCCTCCAGCTGGGCCGCCTCGACCGCGCAGATGTCACCGAGGACGCTGCCCTCCAGCGCCGGGCCGCGCCACAACGACAGGGCCCGGCGCAGCAGTTCAGCCGACTTGCCGGGGTCCTCGGACAGGAACCGCCTGCCCTGCGCGGTCAGATGCCCGAAGCGGGTGGCGTCCGTCTCGACGGCGGCGAGTTGCAGGGTGTAGCCGTGCGAGGTGGTCACGATCCACGGGCGTCGCGCGTGCTGTTCGCCGTGCCGGTTCGGCGGGCCGGACAGCAGCCGGCGCAGCCGGGCCACATGGACCTGGAGCGCGTTCGTCGCGTTGGCGGGAGGGCGCTGGCCCCACAGTTCGTCGATCAGCCGGTGCGCGGAGACGTTGTGGCCGGCCCGCACCACCAGAGCCCCCAGCAGCGCACGCTGCTTGGCACCGGTGGGCTGGATCCGAAGACCGCTCTGCTCGTCCTGGACCTCCACGAGACCGAGAATGCGGAACTGCATCTCTTCACCTCACACAAGCGGGAATCTCAGTCGGTTGCAGGCGCCGGGCGGTCACACGCCGGTGGTCACCGACGGCGCGGCGGGAGCAGGTCGTGCCCGAGGAAGCCGGCGAGGCCGGCGTCCGGGATCCGCGGCACGCGCACGGCAGTTCGTGTGCGCTCCCACGCTCCCCCTCGGATCGGGCCACGCGTCCTCGACCATAGGGCGGTCTCCGGCCGGCGGGGCGCGGATGCGAGAGGAGTTCCGCCGCCGCTGTAGCGGCTCTTGAGCGGTCCGCGCACCCACCGCAGGCGCGGCCGCCGGTGATCGGCCCGGCATCGCCCGCCGGCCCGGCCGGACCCGGACCGGGCAGCGCCTGACCGGCCCGTTCCCGCAGTCGCGGGCGCGGCATCGTGACACAGGAACGCCGCCGGGTACAGGGGATCCCGGCGCGCCGCGGGTTGGGCCGGACGGACGACCGGCCTGCGGACATGACGCCTTGTGGCGCCGCCGACCGGCTCCTTACGGTGACGTGGCATGCCGGGGGCCGCCACCGCTGCCGGGTGTCCTGTCGACCGGACAACGCCGGTCCGGCGACCCTGCCCGGTGCCTTCCCGCACCCCCCCGGCGATTTTCCATCCCTCAGTCACCCCGTGACGGACAAGGACGGTGCCAGTTGAGCACGAACCCATTCGATGACGAGGACGGCCGCTTCCTCGTCGTGGTGAACGACGAGGAGCAGCACTCCCTGTGGCCGGTGTTCGCCGAGGTGCCCGCGGGCTGGCGCGTGGTCTTCGGCGAGGCGGCCAGGTCCGAGTGCCTGGAATACGTCGAGCGGAACTGGACCGACCTGCGCCCCAAGAGCCTTCAGCAGGCCATGGCGGGGGACTGACCCCGGCCCGGACCCGCGCCGGATCGACCCTCGTCGGCCCGTCGCCCGCACACCCGCCTCTCGCCGGCGGCCGCGAAGAACACGCGCGGGCCGGCCCAAAGGGGAACGACAGTGATCGCCGCCCGGGCGCTCCGCCCGACGATTCGGTTCACGCCCGGGCACACACTTTTTGAGTTGGGAGATGAAGGTCGTGAGGGGCGCTGTGAAAACCGCGAGCGCGGGGCCGGTGGACAACAGTGGCGAGCCCGCGCAGCACGATGCCGTCCTGTCCCTCCTGGGGACCCGGGCCAAGGTGCACGAGTCGGGGATGATCTTCCCCGCGAACCTCTCGGAGCAGTCCTGGGAACGGATCGGGACCAGCCTGCGCGAGCTGGTGAACTCCTCGGCCTGGTGGCTCGCCGACTGGCTGATCTACGGGGAGAGCACCTACGGCTGGCGCAGGTACAAGGAGGCGATCGAGCGGACAGGGCTCGACTACCAGACCCTGCGCAACTACGCGTGGGTCGGCCGGCGCTTCGACCACCACCGCAGGCGCGGCGGCCTCAGCTTCGCCCACCACGCCGAGGTGGCCCGCCTGTCACCGCCCGAGCAGGACTACTGGCTGCGCAAGGCCGAGCAGCAGAAGTGGTCGCGCAACGAGCTGCGCAGAACGGTCCGCGCCAGCCTGGCCGTGCAGAGCGACACGGCCGAGATCCCCTCCAGCGGCGACGGCAAGAGCCCGGAGGTGGCGCGGCTGGCCGAGTCGGCTGCCGCCGGCAAACGCAGGCAGAAGGTCACGACACTGACCATCGAGCTGTCCGCCGGCCAGCTGGAGCACTACTCGCAAGCCGCGGCGGCGCACGGCCTGCCCGTCGGCGAGTGGGTGACCCAGGTCCTGGAGACCGCCGAGCGACGGACCGCCTGAAGGCGCACACCCGGCTGCGCGCCGCCCCAACACGCCGGTCACACCCCCCTCCCCGTGGCGTGCCGGCGGCCCGTCCGACCGGACACCTCTCACCATCGGAGTCAGTTGATGATCCTCAAGGGAAAGCGGGTCGCCCTGCCCCCGTCGACCGTCGTCCACCGGCAGTTCGAGGCGCACGCCGCGGCCACCCCCGACGCCGTCGCCGTCGTCTGCGCCGGCCGGCAGACCACGTACGCGGAGCTGGACGTGCGGGCGAACCGGTTCGCGCACTACCTCGCCGCGCGCGGACACGGCCGGGGCGCGAAGATCGGCGTCTGTCTCGACTACTCGCTCGACATGCTCGTCGCGATCCTCGGCACCCTGAAAGCGGGCGCGGCCTACGTGCCGTTCGACCCCGCCTACCCGGCGGCACGCCTCCAACTGCTGCTGGGCCAGGTGCCCGACCTCGCGCTCACCGTGGTCTCCCCGGCGACCGCCGCGATGGCCGAGTCGGCAGACGTCGAGACCGTCGACCTCCAGCAGCTGTCCGGCCCTCTGGCGGACCTCCCGGCGACAGCGCCCGAAGTCCCCGTCACCGGGGACGACATCTGCTACGCCGTCTTCACCTCGGGCTCGACCGGCACGCCGAAGCTGACCGCGGTGCGGCACGAGGGCTGGTTCAACCTGATGAACTGGCTGCGGCTCGAGTACGGCCTGCACAGCGGATCGCACAACCTGGTCGTCAGCGCGTTCGGGTTCGACCTCTCCCAGCGGGCCCTGATGACACCGCTGTTCTGCGGCGCCACCCAGTACCTGCTGGCGAGCCGCAACTTCGACGCCATGATGGCCTACCGCATCCTCACCGAGCACGAGATACGCGTGGTGCACTGCGCCTCCAGCACGCTGTACGTGCTGGTCGACTGGGAGAGCGCACGCGGCGGCGACGCACTCACCCGGCTGGACTACGTGCTCTTCGGAGGGGAGCCGCTCAAGCCCGAGCGCCTCGCGGACTGGGCCAAGCGCGAGGGCAACGGCTGCACCCTCCTGCACCAGTACGGCGTCGCCGAGTGCACCGACGTCGCGACCTCCTACGACCTCGCCGGGTACCGGCCCGGCGAACACGACATCGCCCCGGTCGGCAAGCCCGCCTACAACACCGACATCCACCTCCTTGACGAGCAGCTGCGCGGGGTCGCCGCGGGGGAGTACGGCGAGGTCTGCATCGCCGGAGCCGGCGTCGGCGCGGGCTATGTGGGCGCCACCGGCCCCGAGAACGAGAAGTTCACGACCATCACGGCCGACGGCGCGCCGCTGAGGCTGTACCGCACCGGCGACCGCGGCCGGGTGAACGAGGCCGGCGAACTCGTCGTCGCCGGCCGGATCGACGCGCAGGTCAAGGTGCGGGGCATGCGCATCGACCCCACCGATGTCGAGCGCGCGCTCGGCCGGCTGGCCGGGGTCCGCGAGGCCGCCGTGGCGGTCACCTACACCGGCTCCGGCGACGCCGAGCTGCTCGCGTTCGTCGTCCCGGCGGGAGCGAACGCTCCCGACGAGAACGACCTGCGCGCCGGCCTCCTCAAAACACTGCCGCGGAACATGGTGCCGGCCCGATTCATCTCCGTTTCCAGCATTCCGCTGAGCCCCCACGGAAAAGTGGACCGGCCCGCGCTGCTCGACATGCACCGGGACCGGTACGCCGTCAGCGGCACGACGGCGTAGCCGGCGGACCCCGATGACAACCGAAAGGAAAGCGATGATCGCCGACGAGGTGCGCGCCATCTGGTGCCGGGAACTCAAACGCGACGACATAGCGGTCGACGACGACTTCTTCGCCCTGGGCGGCCAGTCCGTGATCATGGTCAGGATCCAGGGTGCCTTCCTCGAGGACCTGGGCGTCGAGGTGCCGGTGGACCAGATGTTCCGCAACCCGACGGTGGCCTCCATCTCCGCGTACATCGAATCCCAGGGCGAATCCCAGGGCGAATCCCGGGGCGCGGTGGCCTCCTAGCGTCAGGCCCGGCCCACTCCGCGCGCTCTCGCGTTTCGCTCCCTTGCACAAGTCCTTTCCGGCTGCGGCCGTTGGAATCCAAGAAGCCATCAGGCAAGAGAGGCGCCATGTACGACGTGATTGTCATAGGTGCCCGTTGTGCGGGATCGCCGACGGCCATGCTCTTCGCTCGGCAGGGTTATCGCGTCCTGCTCCTGGAGAAAGCAAGTTTTCCGCAGGACACGCTGTCCTCGCACTACATCCACCTGCAGGGCGTGGCGCTGCTGAACCGGTGGGGGCTGCTCGACAGGCTCCGTGAGGCGGGCTGCCGGCCGATCGACCGCCAGAGCTACGAGGGGCCGGGGGTCCGCGTCGACGGCTTCTCCCTGCCGATCGACGGCCAGCGCACCACGTACGCGCCGCGCCGCTACGTGCTCGACCCGATCCTCGCGGACGGTGCCGTGGCGGCCGGCGTGGAGTTCCGGGAGTCCTGCGCGGTCAACGACCTGGTGTTCGACGGCGACCGGGTCGTCGGCGTGCGCTACACGACGCCCGGCGGCGCCGTCGCGGAGGACCGGGCGCGCCTCGTCGTCGGAGCGGACGGCATGCGCTCACTGGTCGCCCGCAAGACCGGCGCGCCGAACGTCATCGAGCACCCGCGGCTGACCTGCACCTACTACAGCTACTGGTCCGGAATCCCCGCACACTTCGAGCTGTACGAGCGGCCGGGGCGCTGGATCGGCGTCATCCCCACCAACGACGACCTCACCCTGCTCATGACCTACTTCCCGCAGGACGAGTTCTCCGGGGTCCGCAAGGACGTGGAGCCCTTCTACCTCGATGCCTTCCGCACGACGGCGCCCGAACTGTACGAGCGGATGCGGGCGGGCAGGCGCGAGGAGCAGCTGTACGGCACCGGGCACCAGGAGAACTTCTTCCGCAAGGCCTTCGGGCCCGGGTGGGTGCTGGTCGGCGACGCGGTGAACCACAAGGACTCCATCACCGCCCGCGGGATCACCGAGGCCTTCGCCCAGGCCCAGTCGCTCACCGACCACATCGGGCAGCAGCTGCACGACGACGCGGCCCTCGAGGACGCCCTCCAGCGCTACGAGGACGACCTGGACGGCGACGCCCTCAGCCACTACCAGGGCGCGCTGAACGTGGCCGAGCTGAAGCCCGAGGGGCGGGCCGAGCTGCTGCGGAAGCTGGTCGGCCACCAGGACCTGATCGACCGGTACTTCTCGACGCTGTCGGGCGCCTGTTCCCTCGACGACTTCTACAACACCGAACTCTTGACGCTGCTCGACCAGAGCTGAGTTGCGGCTTGCTCCCTGGTGGTCCTGCTGATTTTGGAGACACACAATGATCCCGTTGTCGTTCGCGCAGCGCCGGCTGTGGTTCGTGGACCGGTTCGAAGGCCCCTCGCCGACCTACAACGGCGCTCTCGCCCTGAGGCTGACCGGTGAGCTGACCGTGGGCGCGCTCGAGGCAGCGCTCCACGACGTCACAGGCCGGCACGAGGCTCTGCGCACGATCGTCGTCGAGGACGACGACGGTGTCCCGTACCAGCGGGTGCTGCCCACGGACAGGACCCGGCCCGCCCTGCGGATCGTCGAGGCCGCCACGGAGCAGGAGCGGGCGGCCGCGGTCGACGAGGCGGCCACCGAGACCTTCGACCTGGCCGCCGACCTGCCGGTCCGCGCCACCCTCGTACGCAGCGGACCACGCGAGCACACCCTGGTGCTGGTGATGCACCACATCGCCGTGGACGGGGAGTCCTTCAGGCCGCTGTGCCGCGATCTCATCACCGCCTACACGGCCCGCCAGGACGGCAGGGCCCCGGCGTGGGAGCCGCTCCCGGTGCAGTACGCGGACTACACGCTGTGGCAGCGGGACGTGCTCGGCGACGAGTCCGACCCGCACAGCCTGGCGGCCGCACAACTGGAGTACTGGCGGCGGACCCTGGCCGACCTGGCGCAGCCGCTCGCGCTGCCCACCGACCGCCCGCGCCCGAAGTCGATGAGCCACCACGGCGACATGGTCCCCTTCTCCATCGAGGCCGACCTGCTCCGGTCCGTGGAGAAGCTCGCCGCGCAGGCGGACACCACGGTCTCGATGGTCATGCACTCCGCCCTCGCGGTCCTGCTGCATCACCTCGGCTGTGGTGACGACGTCCCCATCGGCGCGCCGATCGCCGGCCGCACCGACGAGGAACTGCGCGAACTCGTCGGGTTCTTCGTCAACACCTGGGTGCTGCGCGTCGACCTCGCCGGCAACCCGACCTTCCGCGAGCTGCTCCAGCGGGTGCGGGAGCAGGCCCTCGCCGCCTACGACCACCAGGACATGCCCTTCGAGCGGCTGGTGGAACTGCTCAACCCCGACCGTTCCACCGCCTACAACCCCTTCTTCCAGGTGATGCTCGCCTGGCAGCCGTCCATACCGGAACTGGAGCTCCCCGGCCTTCTCGCCCGCTCCGAGCGGCTGGAGACCCGCACGGCCAAGTTCGACCTGTTCTTCGACCTGATCCCGCAGGACTCGGGCGGAGCGCAGTGCCGTCTGGAGTACCGCACCGACCTGTTCGACCGGGACACCGTCGAGGGCCTCGCGCACCGCTTCGTCCTGGTGCTGAGCCGGCTCGTGGCCGACGCCGAACACCGGATCGGCGGCATCGACGTCCTCGATGCGGCCGAGCGGGACCTGCTGCTCACCCGGTTCAACGACACCGCCATGGCACTGCCCGAGCTGACCGCTGCGCAGCTGTTCGAGAACCAGGTCGCCAGGACGCCCGACGCCCCGGCCCTCGTGTGCGACGGCCGGACACTGACCTACCGCGAGCTGGACGAGCGCGCCGAGGGTGTCGCCCGGGAACTGGTGTGCCGGGGCGCCGGGCCGGAGGACCTGGTGGTCCTCGCGCTGCCGCGCACGCAGGACCTGGTGGCCGGGCTGCTCGGCATCCTCAAATCCGGTGCCGGATACCTGCCGATGGACCCGCAGTACCTCGCCGGGCGGGCCGAGAGCGTGCTGTCCGAGGCCCGCCCGCGCTTCGTCGTCACCGACACCGTGACGGCGCGGGACCTGCCGCGGCACACCATGGTGAGCGTCAACGTCGACGACCGCGCCACGTGGGAGGCGCCCGCCGGGGCGCCGGACGGCGCCGGCCGGATCCCGCCGCACCCGGACAACCTGGCGTACGTGATGTACACCTCCGGCTCCACGGGCAAGCCGAAGGGCGCGTCGATCACCCACCGGGGCGTCGTCAACGGCGTGCGGGAACTGGCGCGGCTGCTGGACACGCCGCCCGGGTGGCGGATGCTGGCCGGCACCTCGGTGAACTTCGACGTCTCGGTCTTCGAGCTGCTGACCGCCCTGTCCACCGGCGGCACCGCCGAGCTGGTGCACAACGCGCTCGCGCTCGGCGAGCGGGACGGCTGGGACGGCCATGTGATCAGCGGGGTCCCCTCGGTGCTCGGGGAACTGGTGGGCCACCTCGACAAGGCGCCGAACGTCCGCACGGTCGTGTTCGCCGGCGACGTGCTCCCGGCCCAGCTGGTGGGCAAAGTACGCGAAGCACTGCCCGGCGCGCGGATCGTGAACTCGTACGGGCAGAGCGAGAGTTTCTACGCCACCACGTTCTCCCTCGAGGCCGGCGAGGAGTGGGCCGACGGCGACATCGCCCCCATCGGCACCCCGCTGGGCAACATGCGTGCCTACGTGCTCGGCCCGGGCCTCGCCCCGGTGCCGCAGGGCGCGGTCGGTGAGCTGTACGTGGTGGGAACCTGCCTCGGCCGCGGCTACCACGGCCGCCCCGGCCTGACCGCCGAGCGGTACGTGGCCAGTCCCTTCGGCACCCCGGGCGAGCGGATGTACCGCACGGGCGATCTGGCCCGCTGGAACGCGCGCGGCCGGCTCGAATGCCTCGGCCGCGGCGACGGTCAGGTGAAGGTGCGCGGGTTCCGCATCGAGACGGCCGAGGTCGAAGCGGCGATCAACGCGCTCCCCGGCATCAGCGAGGCGGTCGTGGTCAGCCGCGAAGTGCCCTCGGGCGGGCGGCGGCTCGTCGCCTACGTGGTGCACACCGGCGAAGGGGCCGTCGGTGACGACGGCGCCGGCGGCATCGGCGACGTGGACGTGATGGCCGGCGCGTCGGCCGCCGATCTGCGCGCCCTCGTCGCGGCCCGGCTGCCCGACTACATGGTGCCCTCCGCCTTCGTCGCCCTCGGCAAGCTCCCGCTCGGTCCGACCGGCAAACTGGACCGCGCGGCACTGCCCGAACCGGAGTTCACGGGCGAGACCTACCGCAAGCCGCGCACCGAGGCGGAGACGGTCATCACCGCGGCCTACGCGGACGTGCTCGGTGTGGAGCGGATCGGCGTCGACGACGACTTCTTCGCGGTGGGCGGCGACAGCCTGCGCTCCCTCCAGGTGGTCGCCCGAGCCCGTGCCCGGGGCCTGGAACTCACCACCCGGGAGATCTTCGAGTTCCGCACCGCGGCCCGCCTCGCCGAGGCGGCCTCCGCACGCCGGGACCGGGTGCCCGTGCTCGCCGAGGACGACGGCGGCGGCGTCGGACCGATGCCGTTGCAGCCGGTGGCCCGGCAGGTGTTCGCACACGGCGGGGGGACCGACCGGTTCGCCATGTCGATGGTCCTCGAACTGCCCGCCGGCATCGACGAAAGCGGCCTCGCCGCGACGCTGGACGCCGTGCTCGACCGGCACGACCTGCTGCGCGCCCGGCTGGTGCGCGGCGACGAGAGCTCCCTCGTCGTGCGTGCGCAGGGCACCGTACGCGCGGCGGACCTGATCCGCCGGGTCGACTGCGACGGCCGATGGGACGATCCGGACCTGCTGGAGGCAGCGAGGACCGAGCTGGACGACGCGGTCGGCCGGCTCGACGCGGCGGCCGGGACCATGGCGGACTTCGTCTGGTTCGCCGCGCCCTCGGGCCAGGGCCGGCTGCTCGTGGTGCTGCACCACTTGGTGGTGGACGGCGTCTCCTGGCGCATCCTCATGTCGGACCTCGCCGAGGCATGGCAGCAGGTCCGCTCCGGCCGGGCGCCCGAGCTGCCCGCGGTCGGCACATCGGCCCGCCGCTGGGCGGTAGCGCTGGAGGACGAGGCGTTCTCCGAGAAGCGGGAAGCGGAACTGGCCTACTGGCGGGACCTGCTCGAAGCACCGAACCCCCTGATCGGCACGCGGGCGCCGGACCCGGCGGTCGACGTGTGGTCCACGGTCGACACCGTACGGGTGGAGCTGCCCGCCGACGTCACCGAAGCGGTCCTGACCCGGCTGCCCGCCGCGTTCAGGGGCACCGCGAACGACGTGCTGCTCACCGCGCTCGCCCTGGCGGTGAACCGGTGGCGCGGCGAGGAAGGCTCCACCCTGGTCCGCCTGGAGGGGCACGGCCGTCAGGAGGACGTCGTCCCCGGGGCCGACCTCTCGCGCACCGTGGGCTGGTTCACCAGCATGTACCCGGCCCGCATCGACGTGCGGGGCGTGGACCTGGCCGACGCCCTGGCCGGCGGCCCCGCCGCCGGGAAAGCGATCAAGCTGGTCAAGGAGCAGCTGCGCGGCGTCCCGGACAAGGGCATCGGGTACGGACTGCTTCGCCACCTGAACCCGGAGACCGCCGAGCAGCTCGCCGAGTACCCCGCCCCGCAGATCGGCTTCAACTACCTCGGCCGGATCTCCGACGCCGACGTGCCCGAGCACCTGCGCGCGCTCGGGTGGGGGCCGGCGCCCTGGTCCGCCGAACTGATCGCGATGCCCGACCCGGACCTGCCCGCACTGTCCGCCCTCGAGGTCAACTCGGTCGCCACGGACACCGCCGACGGCACCCGGCTCCAGACGGTCTTCATGTTCCCCACCGGAGTGCTGTCCCGCGAGCGGACCGCCGAACTGGCCGAGCTGTGGGTGGCGGCGCTGCGCGGCCTGGCCGCGCACGCCGCACAGCCGCACACCGGCGGCCTCACCCCCTCGGACGCCCCGCTGGTCTCGGTGCGGCTGGACGAGATCGAGGCGTGGGAGCAGCGCTACGGCCGGCTGACCGAGGTGTGGCCGCAGGCCCCGGGACAGTCCGGTATCCAGTTCGAGGCCGCGCTCGCCGACGGCTCCTTCGACGTGTACCACATGCAGTTCGTGCTGCATCTGTCCGGGACCGTGGACCCGGCGCGCATGCGGGCGGCCGGGCAGGCCCTGCTCGGCCGGTACCCGAACCTGCGCTCCGCGTTCCTCGCCGGCGCCGCCGGCGATCCGGTACAGGTCCTGCCCGAACACGTCACCCTGCCCTGGCGGCACACCGATCTGACCGGCCGCACCCCGGCCGAGCAGGACGCGGCGCTCGACCGGGCCCTGGCCGACGACCGGGCCGACCGGCTCGACCCCCTCAAGCCGCCGCTGATGCGCCTGGCCCTGCTCACCTGCGGGCCGCAGCAGGCCAAGCTCATCATCACGGCGCACCACACCCTCTTCGACGGCTGGTCCTCGCCCCTGGTGATCAGGGACCTGATCCGGCTGTACTCCGCGACCGACGGGCTCGGCCCGGTCCGCAGCTACGGCGACTACCTGGCCTGGCTGTCCACCCGGGACCGCGCGGCGTCGGCCGCCCGCTGGGCCGCCGAACTCGACGGATTCGACCAGCCGACCCTCGTGGCCCCGAACGCTCCCGTCCAGGACGCCGCGGTGTCCGCCCTCGGCCGCATCGAGGTACCGCTGTCCATCGACAAGGGGCGCGAACTCGCCCGCCGCGCCGCGGAACTCGGCGTCACGCTGAACACCCTCCTCCAGGGCGCGTGGGCGATCCTGCTCTCGAAGCTGACCGGGCATCCGGACGTGGTGTTCGGAGCCGCCGTCAACGGCCGGCCCGCCGAACTCCCCGGTGCGGAGGAAATGGTCGGCCTGTTCATCAACACCCTGCCGACCAGGGCGTTCTGCCGGCCGGACCGGAGCGTCGCCCAGGTCGTCACCGACCTGCAGAACCGGCAGACCTCGCTCCTCGACCACCACTACTACGGGCTCGCCGACATCCAGCGCGACGTCGGCCTGCCCGCCCTGTTCGACACGATCGTGGTGTTCGAGAACTACCCGATCGACCGGGCCGGCATCGTCGACGCGAACACCGCCGCGGGATTCTCGATCGACGCCATCCGGCCCTTCGCGGGCTCGCACTACCCGCTCACCCTCAACGCCTCCGACCCCTACCTGCGGACCTCCCTCGACTACCAGACCAACCTCTACAGCCGCGAGGCGGCCGAGCGGATCGCCGCCCGCCTCGTCCGCGTCCTCGACCAGGTGCTCGACGACCCGACCGTGCCCATCGGCGCCGTGGACGTGCTGTCGGCGGACGAACGGGACCGGCTGGTGCGGGGGATCAATGACACGGCACATCCCGTGGCGCCCGACACCCTGCCGGACGCGTTCGAGGCCCAGGTGGAGCGTGACCCCGCACGCGTGGCGCTGATCGGCGAGCACGAGCGGCTCACCTACGGCGAGTTCAACCGGCGAGCCAACCAGCTGGCGCACTGGCTGATCGCACAGGGCGCGGGCCCGGAGCGGCTGGTCGCGGTACGCATTCCGCGATCCGTCGACCTGATGGTGGCGATCTACGCGATCGTCAAGGCCGGCGCCGCCTATGTGCCGGTGGACACCGAACTGCCCGAGGACCGGGTGCGGCACGTGCTGGACAACGCCGCGCCCCTGCTGGTGCTCGACGGGACGCTGCCGGACGTGTCCGCGTACCCGGCCACCGATCCGCGGCGGGCGCTGTCGCCGGACAACGCCGCGTACGTCATCTTCACCTCCGGCTCCACCGGCGGCCCCAAGGGCGTGGCCGTGTCCCACCGGTCGATCATGAACCGGCTGAAGTGGGGCCTGGCGCACTTCGGCGTCGCCGCCGAGGACCGGATGCTCCTGAGCACCTCGGCCGGCTTCGACGTGTCGGTGCCCGAGCTGTTCGCGCCCCTGCAGGTCGGCGCCGCCGTGGTGATCGCCCGTCCGGACGGGCGGCGCGATCCGTCCTATCTGGCCGAGCTGATCCAGCGCGAGCGGGTGACCGGCGCGGACTTCGTGCCCTCCCTGCTGGAGGTGTTCGCCGGCGAGCCCGCGGTACGGCAGTGCGACAGCCTGCGCTGGATCGAGGTCGCGGGTGAGGCGTTCCCGCCGGCGCTGGCGAACAAGGTCACCGAACTGCTGCCGGACTGCGAAGTGCACAACCTCTACGGGCCCACCGAGGCGTCCGTCGAGGTCACGGCGTGGCAGCACGTGCCGGGAGCGGACCGGGTGCCGATCGGCGCGCCGGTCTGGAACACCCAGGTGTACGTGCTGGACGCGGCACTGCGCCCGGTCGCGCCCGGCGTCGCCGGTGAGCTCTACCTGGCGGGTTCCGGCCTGGCCCGCGGCTACCTGGGACAGAGCGCGCTGACCGCGGACCGGTTCGTCGCCAACCCCTACGGCGCGCCCGGCACCCGGATGTACCGCACCGGCGACCTGGTGCGCTTCAGCGACGACGGCCAGGTCGAATACCTCGGCCGTATCGACTTCCAGGTCAAGATCCGCGGCTTCCGCATCGAACTCGGCGAGATCGAGAACGTACTGACCGGACATCCGGACGTCGCCAACGCGGTGGTCGTGGTGCGCGAGGACCGCGCCGGGGACCAGCGGCTGGTCGCCTACGTCCTGGCGGGCGGCGGCACGGCGGACCCGGCCGGCCCCGACGTCGCGGCCCTGACGGACCTGGCCCGCAAGCGGCTGCCGGAGTACATGGTCCCCTCGGCGATCGTGCCGCTCGCGGCGTTCCCCACGACACCGACCGGCAAGCTCGACCGGGGCGCGCTCCCCGCGCCGGACCACACCGAAGCCGCGGTCGGACGAGGACCACGCAACCCCAACGAAGAAGTCCTCTGCCGGCTGTTCGCCGAACTGCTCGGCACCGACGAGGTCGGTATCGACGCCGACTTCTTCGACCTCGGCGGCCACTCACTGCTGGCCACCCGGCTGATCGGCCGCATACGCAGCGAGCTGGACGCCGACATGAAGGTCACGACGGTGTTCCGCAAGCCGACCGTCGCCCAGCTGGCGGAGCAGATCGAGAAGCTCGCCACGTCGAAACGTCCCCGGCTGCGCCCGATGAACGTACAGGAGACCCGTCGATGATCCCGTTGTCCTTCGCCCAGAGCCGGATGTGGATCCTCCACAAGCTGGAAGGCCCGTCCGCGACTTACAACGTCCCCTTCGTGCTGCGCCTGGAAGGGGCACTGGACACGACGGCCCTGGCCGCCGCGGTCACGGATGTGACCGACCGCCACGAGAGTCTGCGCACCCTGGTCCTCGAGGACGCGGACGGCACGGCACAGCAGCGGATCCTGCCCCCGCAGGAGGCGGTCTTCCCCTTCCGCGTGGCCGACGTGGCCGCCGACGAGGTGGGCGACGCGCTGCACGAGGCCACCCGCGAGCCGTTCGACCTGGACACGGAGCTTCCGCTGCGGACGACCGTGCTGCGGATCGCTCCGCGCGAGCACGTCCTGGTGTTCGTGTTCCACCACATCGCCGCGGACGGCTCGTCGGTGGCGCCGTTCATCCGGGACCTGGTGTCGGCGTACACGGCCCGCCTTCGCGGCAGCGCGCCGCACTGGACGCCGCTGCCGGTGCAGTACAAGGACTACACGCTGTGGCAGCGGCAGGTGCTGGGCGACGAGGACGACCCGGAGAGCACCGTCGCCGAGCAACTGGCCTACTGGAAGAAGGAGCTGGCCGAGATACCGCAGCCGCTCCAGCTGCCGCTGGACCGGCCCCGCCCGGCCACGGCCAGCCACCGCGGCGGCGAGGTCCCCTTCCAGCTGGCGCCCGAGCTGATGTCCCGGCTGAACAAGCTGGCCGCCGACCGCGGTGCCACCGCGCCCATGGTCGCCCAGGCCGCGCTGGCGGTGCTGCTGAACAAGCTGGGCGCGGGCGAGGACGTGCCGATCGGCAGCCCCATCGAAGGACGCGGCGACGAGCAACTCGACGATCTGATCGGGTTCTTCGTCAACACCTGGGTGCTGCGCGCCGACCTGTCGGGCAACCCGTCCTTCGGTGATCTGCTGGAGCAGGTGCGGGACAAGGCCCTGACCGCCTACGACAACCAGGACGTGCCCTTCGAGCGGCTGGTGGAGCTGCTCAACCCGGAACGCACCAGCGCGTACATGCCGCTGTTCCAGACGGCGCTGGGCTGGCAGTTCGTGTGGGGCGAGATCGAGATGCCGGGCCTGAAGGTCACCCCCGTCCCGGCCGCCACCGGCACCGCGAAGTTCGACCTGCTCATCAACATCGTCCCGAACGCGTCCGGCGGCACCCACGGGCTCCTCGAATACGCGACGGACCTGTTCGACCACAGCACGGCCGAGCGCATCGTCGAGCGGTTCATCCGCATCCTGGAGCAGGTCCTCGACGACCCGGCACTGCCGGTCGGCGCCATCGAGGTGCTGTCGGCCGGCGAACGGGACTGGCTGCTGCGCGGGGCCAACGACACGGTGGCGCAGGTGCCCGAGCGGACCATCGACGCGCTCTTCACCGAGCGCGCCGCCGCGACACCGGACGCCGTGGCCGTGGTGCACGGGGACGTGGCGCTGACCTACCGGGAGGTGGACGAGCGGGCCGACCGGCTGGCACGGGTGCTGACCGCACGGGGAGTTGCGCCCGAGTCGGTGGTGGCGGTGGCCCTCTCCCGGACCCCGCAGTGGGTGGTGGCGATCCTGGCCGTGCTGAAGGCGGGCGGGGCGTACCTGCCGGTGGACCCCGCCTACCCGGCGGAGCGCGTGGCGTTCATGGTCGCCGACTCCGGGGCGCTGCTGGTGCTCGGGGACGCGGCCTCGGCGGCGCAGCTGCCGGAGCTGTCCGCGCCCCTGATCCGCCTGGACGACCCGGACGTGGCCGCGGCGCTGGCCGCCGCCGGCCCGGGCCCCCTCACCGACGCCGACCGGCTCGCCCCGGTGGCGGTGGCCAACACCGCGTACGTCATCTACACCTCGGGTTCGACCGGGACGCCGAAGGGCGTGGCGGTCAGCCACGCGGGCATGGCGAGCCTGGTCGCGACGGAGACCGAGCGGCTCGCGGTGACACCGGACAGCCGGGTGCTGCAGTTCGCCTCGCCGAGCTTCGACGCCTCGCTCTGGGAATGGGGCATGTCCCTGCTCGCGGGGGCGCGGCTGGTCCTGGCCGACCAGGACGAACTGGCCGCGGGCGAGCCGCTGATCGAGACGATCGCCGCGCACGGCGTGACACACGCGACGCTGCCACCGGCGGTGCTCGCGGCACTGCCGACCGGCTCCCTGCCGAGCGTGCGGACCCTGGTCGTGGGCGGCTCGGCGTCCTCGCCCGAGCTGGTGGCACAGTGGTCGGCCGGACGCCGGATGATCAACGGCTACGGCCCGACGGAGATCACCGTGTGCGCCGCCATGAGCGCCCCGATGGTGGGCGACGGCCGTACCCCGCCGATCGGGCGGCCCGTCGCCAACACCCAGGCCTATGTGCTGGACACCGCGCTGCGCCCGGTCGCACCCGGCGTCGCCGGTGAGCTGTACATCGCGGGACCGGGCCTCGCCCGCGGCTACCTCGGGCAGAGCGCGCTGACCGCGGACCGCTTCGTCGCCAACCCCTACGGCGCGCCGGGCACCCGGATGTACCGCTCCGGCGACCTCGTGCGCTGGAACAAGGACGGCGAGCTGGAGTACCTCGGACGCACCGACTTCCAGGTCAAGATCCGGGGTTTCCGGATCGAGCTGGGGGAGATCGAGCACGCGCTGACGACGCACCCCGGCGTGGCGCAGGCGGCGGCCGTGGTGCGGGAGACCTCGCAGGGCGACAAGC
The DNA here is from genome assembly GCF_044749345.1 of Streptomyces sp. NPDC089424. Lineage (NCBI taxonomy): Bacteria > Bacillati > Actinomycetota > Actinomycetes > Kitasatosporales > Streptomycetaceae > Streptomyces > Streptomyces sp. NPDC089424. The sequence goes on along the minus strand of NZ_JBIVHU010000002.1, from coordinate 27,140 downwards.
AGCTCGTCGGCTACCTGGTCCCCAAACCGTATGCCGCGGCCGCGGTCGCCGACGCGCAGGTGGACGAGTGGCGCGACCTCTACGACGACAGCTACACCGAATCCAGCGACGGCACACTGGGCGACGACTTCCAGGGCTGGAACTCCAGCTACACCGGCGAGCCGATCCCGCTCGAGCAGATGCGGCAGTGGCAGGACGCGGCGGTGGCGCAGGTGCTGCGGTTCACGCCGCGGCGGCTGCTGGAGATCGGTGTGGGTTCCGGCCTGCTCCTCGCGCAGATCGCCGGCGAGGTGGAGGAGTACTACGGCACCGACATCTCGGGCACGGTGGTCGACCGGGTCCGCGTGCAGGCCGAACAGGCCGGCTACGGCGACCGGGTCCGGCTGAGCGCCCAGCCCGCCGACGACACCTCCGGACTGCCGCGCGGCCGGTTCGACACCATCGTCCTCAACTCGGTGGTGCAGTACTTCCCGAACGTCGACTATCTGGACCAGGTGCTGCACCAGGCCCTGGAACTCCTCGCGCCGGGCGGCCGCATCATCGTCGGTGACGTCCGCAGCGCCGCCACGCGCAGCTTCATGCAGACCGCCGTACAGCGTGCCCTGCACCCGCACGCCTCGTACGACGAACTGCGCACGCTGGTGCAGCGAGAGCTGCTGGGCGAGCGGGAACTGACCATCGCCCCGGAGTGGTTCACCCAGTGGGCGGCGGGCCGGTGCGTCGGCGCGGACATCCGGGTGAAGCCCGGCGGGGCGCACAACGAGCTGACCCGGCACCGCTACGAGGTGATCCTGCACGACCGGCGGGCCGACGTCCTCGACGTGACCGGTGCGCCCTCGGTGCCGTGGGGCGAGCACGTACACGACCTGGCCGGCCTCGGCCGCCTCGCCGACCGGGCGGACGGCCCGGTGCGGGTCACCGGGATACCCAACGCGCGTCTGGCCGAGGAAGCCGTCCTGATCGCGGCGACAGGCCTGCTCCAGCTGGCGTCCAGGACCGGTGCCCCGGCCGATCCGCAGGATCTGATCCGGTGGGCGGACAAGCACGACCGCGAGGTGGTCCTCACCCTGTCGGGACAGGACCCGCGATGCTTCGACGCGGTGCTGCTCGGGCGGCGGACGGGGCGGCGCGCCGTCACGGGCGCGTTCGTGCCCGGCACCACCGCCGGCCGGGCCCTGGCGAACGACCCCGCGCTGGCCAGGTCGATCGGCCCGCTGCTCATCGAGCTGCCCGAGTACCTGCGTCAGCGGCTGCCCGACTACATGGTCCCGCCCGCGTTCGTGCCGCTCCCGGAACTGCCGCTGACACCGAACGGGAAGCTGAACCAGCGGGCGCTGCCCGCACCGGACCACGGGCAGGCATCGACCGGCCGGGCACCGCGCAACGAGGTGGAGGAGATCCTCAGCGCACTGTTCGCCGAGGTGCTCGGCGTGGACAGCGTCGGCATCGACAACGACTTCTTCGCCAGCGGCGGGGACAGCATCCGCTCCATCCAGATCGTCGCCCGCGCCAGGGCGCGTGGCATCGAGGTCAGCACGCGGGAGATCTTCGAACTCCGCACGGTCGCCCGGCTCGCGGAACTGGTCGAAGGACGCGAGGACGAACGGTTCACCCTGGACGAGCTGCCGGGCGGCGGCACGGGATGGGCCCCGCTGATGCCGACGGCGAAGCACGTGCTCGGACTCGGCGGCGGCCTCGGCCGGCTCTCCATGTCCATGATGCTGACCCTGCCCGAGGACATCGACCGCGCGGGGCTGATCGCGACGGTGCAGACCGTCCTCGACCGCCACGACGTGCTGCGGTCCCGGCTGGACCGGACCCGGCAGGGCCTGTCGATCCAGGCGCCCGGCAGCGTGGACGCCGAGGCGCTGCTGCGCGAAGTCCCCTACGGCGACACCGACGCGCAGGCCGAGCTGGACGCGGCCGCGGACCGGCTCGACCCGGACGCGGGCGTCATGGCGCAGTTCGTGCGGTTCACCTCCGGCACGGAAGCGGACCGGCTGCTGGTCGTGCTGCACCACCTCGTCGTCGACGGGGTGTCGTGGCGGCTCCTCGTACCGGAACTGGCCGCGGCCTGGAAGCAGGTCCGGGGCGGGTGCGCCGCGCAGCCGGCGGCGCCCGGCACCTCGCTGCGCCGGTGGGCGCACGCCCTGGCCGACGAGGCGGCCCGTCCCGAGCGGGTCGCGGAGCTGCCCGTGTGGCAGCGGATCCTGCGCGGCGACGAGCCGGTGCTCGGCGCCCGGGAACGGGACCCGGCACGCGATGTCACCGCCACCGTGGACACGGTGCGCGTCCAGGTGCCCGCGGACGTCACCGAGGCCGTGCTGACCAAGGTGCCCGCGGTCTTCCGGGGCGGCGTCGACGACGGGCTGCTGGCCGCTCTGGCACTGGCACTGGCCCACTGGCGCCACACGCGCGGCGTGCCCGCCTCCTCGGCGCTGGTCCGGCTCGAAGGACACGGCCGCGAAGAAGAGGCGGTGCCCGGCGCGGACCTGTCGCGCACGGTCGGCTGGTTCACCGCGATGTATCCGGTACGCCTCGACGTGGCCGGTGTCGACCTCGCGGACGCGTTCGCGGGCGGACCGGCCGCCGGCCGGGCCGTCAAGGCGGTCAAGGAGCAGCTGCGGGAGGTTCCGGGCGACGGCATCGGCTTCGGCCTGCTGCGCCACCTCAACCCGCAGACCGCCGCCGCGCTGAGCACGGAACGGGAACCGCAGATCGGGTTCAACTACCTCGGCCGGACCTCCGGCGGGGCCGCCCCCGAGGACCTGCGGCGCCAGGGCTGGACACCGGACGGCACCCAACCGGACCTGATCGCCGCGCCCGACGCGGACCTGCCGGTGATGTCGGCCCTGGAGATCAACGCGGTGGCCGGCGCCACCCCCGACGGTGAGGAGCTGACCGCCTGGTTCGGCTTCCCCACCGGTCTGCTCTCCCGGGACGAGGTGAGCGAGCTGGCCGGGCTGTGGGTCCGGGCGCTCACCGCCCTGGCCCGGTACGCCGCGACACCCGAGGCCGGCGGACTGACCCCATCGGACGCCCGGCTGGTCGACGTCAGCCAGCAGGAGATCGACACCTGGGAGGACCGCTTCGGCCACCTGGCCGAGGTGTGGCCGGTGACCCCGGCGCAGTCCGGGATCATCTTCCACTCGATGCTGGCGGGATCGTCGTTCGACGCCTACCACGTGCAGCTGGTGTTCCACCTCTGCGGCGAGGTCGACCCGCAGCGGATGCGCCGGGCCGGACAGGCGCTGCTCGAACGCCACACCAGCCTGCGGGCGGCGTTCGTCGACCGGGCCGACGGTGCTCTCGTCCAGGTGATCCCGGCGGCAGGGGTCACCCTGCCGTGGCAGCACCTGGATCTGAGCGGATACGGCGAGGCGGAACGGACCGAGCCGTTCGAGCGGTTCCTCGCCGAGGACCGGGCCGCCCACTTCGACGTGGACACCCCGCCGCTGATCCGGCTGGCACTGGTCACCCTGGAACCCGGCCGGGCCGAGCTGGTGATGACCGTCCACCACGCGCTGGCCGACGGCTGGTCCGCGCCCCTGCTGCTCCAGGACCTGCTCCAGCTCTACGGCTCCCACGGCGACGCGGCCGGCCTGCCCGCCACCCGGAGCTACGGCGAGTTCCTGGCCTGGTACACGAGGCAGGACCGCGACGAGGCGGCCCGCGCCTGGGCGGCCGAACTGGAAGGGGTCCAGGAGCCGACCCTGCTCGTACCGGGAGCCGCCATCGAGGACGGCCTCGACCAGGTCGAGATCAGCCTCCCGCTCGACGTGTCCGCCGCACTCAACCGGCGCGCCGGCGAGCTGGGCGTCACCATCAACACCGTCGTCCAGGGCGCCTGGGCCCTGCTGCTCGGCCAGCTCACCGGCCGCCAGGACCTGGTGTTCGGCGCGACCGTCTCCGGGCGCCCGGCCGCGGTGACCGGCGTCGAGTCGATGGTCGGCATGTTCATCAACACCCTTCCCGTACGCGTCCAGTACGCACCCGGCGACACCCTCGCCGAGCTCCTCACCCGGCTCCAGGGCCGGCAGGCCGCCCTGCTGGAGCACCACCACTACAGCCTCACGGAGATCCAGCAGTCGGTCGGCCTCCAGACCCTCTTCGACTCGCTGGTCGTCTTCGAGTCGTACCCGGTCGACGAGGAGGGCATCGGCGCCGCCACCGAGGCGGCGGACGGCATCGCCATCACCGGCCTGCGCCCCTCCAACGGCACGCACTACCCGCTGGCCCTGATGGCGGCGGTGGAGACCCACCTGAAGTTCCTCCTCCAGTACACGCCCGGTGCCCTCGACCGGGACACCGTGGCGGCCTACGCAGCCCGGTTCGTGCGCATCCTGGAACAGCTGGCGGCCGCCCCCGAACGCCGGATCGCGCAGCTCGACGTCCTGGAGCCGGCCGAACGCGACCGCCTCCTGGTCGAGTTCAACGACACGGCCGTCCCGACCCCGGACGTCACGATCACCGGCCTCGTCGAGGCACAGGCGGCACAGCGCCCGGACGAGCCCGCCGTGCTCGCCGGGGACGTCTCGCTCACGTACCGCGAACTGACCGCGCGGGCCGCACGCCTGGCACAGGAACTGGCCGCCCGCGGCGTGGGCCCGGAGTCGCTGGTCGCGGTCTCGCTGCCGAGGTCGGCGGACCTGGTGGTCGCCCTCCTCGCGGTGCTGAAGGCGGGCGGCGCGTATCTGCCGGTCGACCCCAGGTACCCGAGCCGGCGCCTGGCGGCCATCCTCGAGGAGGCACGGCCGCGCCTGGTGCTGACGGACTCCACGACGCTCGCGGTGCTGCCGGCGCACGACGCCCCGCACGTCCTCCTCGACACGATCGACCTGTCCGGGGCCGCCACCGGCCTCGAACCGCCGCTGCACACCGGGCAGCTGGCGTACGTGATATACACCTCCGGCTCCACCGGCAAGCCCAAGGGCGTCGCCATCACCCACGAGACCGTGGTCAACGGCGTGCTGCGGCTGGCCTCCCGCGTGGGCATGGCGCCCGGCAAGCGGCTCCTGGCCGGCACGTCGGTGAACTTCGACGTCTCGGCGTTCGAGATCTTCACGACACTCGCCACCGGCGGCGTCGTCGACATAGTCCAGGACGTCCTGGCCCTGAGCGACGCGAACGGCTGGAGCGGCAGCGTCATCTCCACCGTGCCGTCCGCCTTCGCCGAACTCGTCGACGGCATCCGTGACCGCACCCGCGTGGAGACGGTCGTCTTCGCCGGCGAGGCCCTGCCCTCCTCGCTCGTCGACAAGACACGCGCCGCCTTCCCGGGCGTACGGATCGTCAACGCCTACGGACAGAGCGAGTCGTTCTACGCCACCACCTTCACCGTCGACGCCGGCACCGGGGCCCTGCCGGGCAGCACGCCCGTCGGCACCCCGCTCGGCAACATGCGCACCTACGTCCTCGGCCCCGGCCTGAGCCCGGTGCCGCCGGGCGCGGTCGGCGAGCTGTACGTCGGCGGGAACGTGGGCCGCGGCTACCACGGCCGCGCCGCACCGACCGCCGAGCGCTTCGTCGCCGACCCGTTCGGCCCGGCCGGTACCCGCATGTACCGCACCGGCGACCTGGCCCGCCTCGACGGCGAGGGCCGGCTGGAGTACGTGGGCCGCGGGGACGCGCAGGTCAAGGTGCGCGGCTTCCGCATCGAGCCCGCCGAGGTCGAGGCCGCGCTCACCGCGTACCCCGGCGTCGCGCAGGCCGCCGTCGTCGCCCGCGACGAGCGCGGCAGCGGCAAGCGGCTGGTCGCCTACGTCGTGCCCGCCGTCACCGGCGACGGCCCGCACCCCAAGGAGCTGCACGCCTTCGCCGCCGAGCGGCTGCCGGACTTCATGGTGCCGTCCGCCTTCGTGGTCCTCGACCGGCTGCCGCTCGCCCCGAACGGCAAGCTGGACCGGGCCGCGCTGCCCGCACCGCAGTACGGCACGGCCGCCTACCGGGCACCGCGCACCGCCCGCGAGGAGGCCCTGGCCACGCTCTTCGCCGAGGTGCTCGGCGTGGACCGGGTCGGCATCGACGACGGCTTCTTCGAGCTGGGCGGGCACTCCCTGCTCGCCACCCGCCTGATCAGCCGCGCCCGCGCCGTGCTGGGGATCGAGATCCCCATCCGCAAGATCTTCGACCTGCCGACGGTGACCGCGCTCGCCGCGTGGTCGGAGGAATCGGCCGCTCCCCGCCGCCCCGGCCTGCGCAAGATGTTCGTAGAGGAGTAGAAGCGATGATTCCACTGTCATACGCACAACGCCGTATGTGGATTCTGCACCAGCTCGAAGGCGGGTCGGAGAACTGGAACATGCCGGCCGCCTTCCGGCTGACCGGCTCCCTGGACCCGGACGCCCTGGCCGCGGCGATCCGCGACGTGGTCGACCGGCACGAGATCCTGCGCACCGTCTACGGGACCGGCGACGACGGTGAGTTGTACCAGCGGATCGTCCCGACGGCGCAGGCCGCGCCGGAGGTCACGGTCGTCGAGGTGGCGCCCGAGGACGTGCCGGGCGCGGTCGAGAAGGCCTTCGCGTACCGCTTCGACCTGACGGCCGAAGTCCCCGTGCAGGTGCGCCTGCTGCGCTGCTCGCCCGAGGAACACGTCCTGGTCCTGGTCATCCACCACATCGCCACGGACGGCAGTTCGGGCGCCCCCCTGGTACGGGACCTCGCCGAGGCCTACACCGCCCGGCGCGACGGCCGGGCGCCGGGGTGGCAGCCGCTGCCGGTCCAGTACAAGGACTACACGATGTGGCAGCGCGAGCTGCTGGGTGACGTGGCGGACCCGGACAGCCTCGCCGCGCGGCAGGTGGCGTACTGGCGCGAGGAACTGGCCGGGGTGCCGCAGCCGCTGAACCTGCCGCTGGACCGTCCGCGTCCCGCCCAGGCGAGCGGACACGGTGCCACGGTCGGCTTCACCGTGGAGCCGCAGGTGTCGGCCGGGCTGCGCAAGCTGTCCGACGAGCGCGGGGCGACCCTGTCGATGGTCCTGCACGCCGCGCTGGCGGTGCTGCTGCGCAAGCTCGGCGGCGGCGACGACGTGACGATCGGCAGCTCGATCGCCGGGCGCACCGACGAGGCCCTGGCCGATCTGGTCGGGTTCTTCGTCAACACCCAGGTGCTGCGCGTGGACCTTTCCGGCGACCCGTCGTTCACCGACCTGCTCGCCCGGGTGCGCGACAAGTCGCTGGCGGCGTACGAGCACCAGGACGTGCCGTTCGACACGCTGGTCGAGGCGGTCAACCCCGAACGCTCCGCGGCCTACCAGCCGCTGTTCCAGGTGATGCTCGGCCTGCAGAACTACGCGCGGCCGGACCTCGAACTCGCGGGACTGACCCTGGAGGTCGAGCAGACCGTCCCGGCGATCTCCAAGGTCGACCTGTTCTTCAACCTGGCCCTGGACGACGCGGGAGTGCTGCGGGGCGACCTCTCCTACGCGACCGACGTGTTCGACCGGGAGACGGCCGAGGCCGTCGCCGCCCGCTTCGCGCGGGTCCTGGAGCAGCTGGTCGCCGATCCCGGCATGCGCGTCGGGGACGTCGACGTGCTGGGCGCGGCCGAGCGGCACCACCTCCTGGTGGAGGTGAACGACACCGCCGAGCCGACCCTGGAGCTGGTGGAGGCGGTGCGCCGGCAGGTCCTGGCGACACCGCAGGCCACCGCCGTCATCGGCGCGGAGGAGTCCCTCACCTACCGGCAGCTGGAAACGCGGTCGAACCAGCTGGCGCACTGGCTGGCCGAGCGCGGCGTGCGGGCGGAGTCGCGGGTCGCCGTGTGCCTGCCCCGGACCGTGAACCTGGTGGTGGCGCTGCTCGCGGTCCTCAAGGCCGGCGGAGCCTACGTCCCGATCGATCCGGACCACCCGCGCTCCCGGATCGACTACATCCTCGAGCACGCCGATCCGCTGCTGGTGCTCGACGCCGAGACGCTGGCCGGCGCGAACTGGCCGCAGTACCCGAAGACGGCGCCGGAGGTGACCGTCCGCCCGGAGAACATCCAGTACGTGATCTACACGTCGGGGTCGACGGGGAAGCCGAAGGGCGTCGCGATCCCGCGCGGCGCGGTGGCGAACTACCTCGCCACGAACCAGCGGCGGTTCCCGCTGTCGGCCGAGGACCGGGTGCTGTTCAGCACCACCGTGGCGTTCGACATGGCCAACACCGAGCTGTACCAGCCGTTCATCTCCGGCGCGGCCATGGTGGTGGCGGACAAGGACACCGTCACCGACCCGGCGGCCGTGCTGGAGCTGATGCGCCGCCACGAGGTCACCGTGGTGCAGGCCACGCCCGCCTTCTTCCAGATGCTGCTGATGCACGACCCGCACGCGGCGAAGGACCTGCGGATCATCATCGGCGCGGAGGCCGTGCCGGTCCGCCTGGCCGAGACCCTGGCGCAGCAGGCCGCCGAGGTGTTCAACATGTACGGCCCGACCGAGACGGTGACCTGGTGCACCGAGGCGCGCGTACGGCCGGGCCAGGGCGCGCCGATCGGGCGGCCGATGGGCAACTTCCAGGTGTACGTGCTCGACGCGCGGCTGCACCCCGTCCCGCGCGGCGTGCCGGGCGAGCTGTACATCGCCGGCGCCGGCATGGCCCGCGGCTACCAGGGCCGGCCGGGCCTGAGCGCGGAGCGGTTCGTGCCGTGCCCGTTCGGCCCGGCCGGTACGCGGATGTACCGCACCGGCGACCTGGTGCGCTGGGACCGCAACGGTCAGCTGGAGTACCTCGAGCGCACCGACTTCCAGGTGAAGATCCGGGGTTACCGGATCGAGCTGGGGGAGATCGAGCACGCGCTGACCGGGCATCCCGGCGTGGCGCAGGCGGCGGCCGTGGTGCGCGAGAACCAGGACGGCGACAAGCGCATCGTGGGCTATGTGATGCCCGGGCCGAAGGCCGCGCAGGCCGACGGCGGTGTCCAGGCGCTGCTCGACGAACTGCCCGGGTTCCTGCGGGGGAGCCTGCCGGACTACATGGTGCCCGCCACGCTGATCGCGCTCGCGGAGGTCCCGCTGACCCCGAACGGCAAACTCGACCGCGCGGCGCTGCCGGCCGAGGACACGCACACCGAGACCGGCCGGGCCCCGCTCAACGCCCACGAAGCGAAGATGTGCGGCCTCTTCGCCGAACTGCTGGGCCTGGAGCGGGTCGGTGTCGACGAGGACTTCTTCGCCCTCGGCGGGCACTCGCTGCTGGCCACCCGGCTCAGCGCCCGCATCCGCGACGAGTACGGCATCGACATGCCCCTCAGGACGATCATCAAGTTCCCCACGGCGGGCGAGCTGGCCGCGCTGCTGCTCGTCGCCACCCCCGCGGAGGCCTCCGACTCGCTCTCGGTCGTGCTGCCGCTGAACACCGATCCCGGTACGGGCAACTTGCCGCTGTGGTTCTTCCACGGCGGAGGCGGCCTCGGCTGGACGTACTTCAGCTTCGCGGCGTACGTGCCGGACTGGCCCGCCTACGCGCTCCAGGCCCGCGGCTCCGACGGCGTGGACAAGCTGGCCGGGTCGGTGGAGGAGATGGTCGAGGACTACGTCACCGAGATGCTGAGGATCCAGCCCGAAGGGCCCTTCCACCTGATCGGCTGGTCCTACGGCGGCACGGTCGTGCAGGCCGTCGCGGAGGCACTCGACCGGCGCGGCCACGAGATCGCCTTCGTGGCGATCCTGGACTCCCAGCCGGGCGGGCACGGGTTCACCGAGATCCACGCCGGCAAGACACCGGCGGACTACCGGGCCGAACTGGAGGAGTTCTTCGGCCAGTACATCGGCACCGACAACCGGCAGGACTTCCTGGACGCCATGGCGAGGGTCCTCGCCAACAACACGACGCTCATGATGGATTTCGAGTCGCCGGTCTACCGCGGCGACGTGATCTTCTTCAGCGCGACGCTCCAGGAGCAGTCGTACGCGCATCTGTGGCGGCCCTACGTCCTCGGCTCCATCGAGGTGCACGAGGTGCGTGCCACCCACCACGAGATGAACATGCCCGCGGCCGTGGCCGACGTCATGGCGGTCATCAACCGCAAGCTGGCGGAGCTGTCGCGATGACCGGCCGGCGATCTCCCGGAACCGGTTCGACGCACCATCACACGGACGATTGGGGTTGGTCGGGGTGACAGAACCCGGCATGTCCACGAAACAAGGGGACCGGGCCACGCTGCTGTGCGTGCCGTTCGCGGGAGCCGGTCCCTCGTTCTTCCACCCGTGGCGGGAGCTGGCAGGCGACCGGTGGCGCGTGAGCGCGGTCGAACTGCCCGGCAGGGAACGGCGGATCCTGGAGACGCCGTACCGCAATGTCGTCGAGGCGGCCAAGGGCTCGATCGACGACATCGTCGCGGACCTCGGCGAAGGGGCGCGGACCGTGCTGTTCGGGCACAGCCTGGGCGCGGTGCTCGCGTACGAACTGGTGCACCTGCTGAGCGCGCGCGGCGTGCAGGTCGAGCGGCTGGTCGTCAGCGGGTCGCCGGGGCCGTGGACGCAGCGCGAGCGGCGCGCGGCGGGGCTGCCGGACGAGGAATTCCTCACCCGGGTCGAGGAGTTCGCGGGGTTCCGGCACGAGGCGCTGGACCACCCGGAGATGCGGGAACTGATTCTCCCCGTGCTCCAGGCCGACTGCGAGATGCACGAGAACTACGTCCCGAGCACCGACGTACCGGTGTCGGTGCCGATCTGCTCGCTGCGAGGCGCCTGCGACGGCCTGGTCACCGCGCATGAGGCGCGGCAGTGGCGGGAGGCGACCACGTCGGGCGAGTTCAGCTATGCGGAGTTCCCGGGGGACCACATGTACCTGGTCGACCTCGGCGCGCAGGTGCTGGACGTGATCGAGGCGGAATCCAGCGGCGGTCGCTAACGTCCGCACGCCGCCACGAAGGAATCTCGAAGGCACCTCGAACGCGCGGAAGAAACGGAGACACATCATGTCGATCAGCGCGCATGCCGTGGCTGTGGCCGAGGTCGTCGCCGCGCCGTCGTCGCTGCTGAGCCGCGAAGGGGTGCACGACGCCCGCCGGCGCCTCGCCGGCCGGGTGGTGCAGACGCCCGTCGTACGCAGCGAGGAACTGGACCGGGCGGCCGGCGCCCGGCTGTGGCTGAAGGCGGAGAACCTCCAGCGCGGCGGCTCGTTCAAGATGCGCGGAGCGCTCCTGGCCCTGGACCGGCTGGTGGCGGCCGGCAGCCGCGGCGTGGTGGCGCAGTCCACCGGCAACCACGCCATAGCGGTGGCGCTCGCCGCCGCCCAGCACGGCCTTCCGGCCGTGCTGGTGCTGCCCGTCGACGCCGCCGCGGCCAAGGTGCGGCGCATCAAGGACATCGGCGCCCAGGTGCTCCAGGCGGGCACCACCCTGGCCGAGCGGATCGCGGTGGTCGAGGAACTGAAGCGCACCCGCGGCCTGGACGAGATCGACCCCTACCAGAACCCGGACGTGGTGGCCGGCCAGGCCACCGCCACCGTGGACCTGCTGCACCAGGTGCAGGCGGCCGACGGGCACCTGGACGCGATGGTCCTGCCCGTGGGCGGCGGCAGCGCGCTGGCCGGTGCCTGCCTGGCCACCACCGGTCAGGACATCGACGTCTACGGCGCCGAGCCCGGTGCCGTGCCCGCCCTGAGCGCGGCCCTGCGGGCCGGGGGCCCGGTCACCGTGGACGCCGGGCCCACCATCGCCGACGGACTGCGCCCCGACCGCATCGGCCGGCTCCCCTACGACCTGGCCCACGACCGCGTCGCCGATGTCTTCACGATCGAGGAGGGCGCCATCGCCGAAGCGCTGCGCATGGTCCTCGTCCACGCCCGGCTGGTCATCGAGCCCGCCGCCGCCACCGCCGTGGCCGGCGCGCTGCGCCTCGCCGCCGGGGGCCGCGCCCGGGACATCGGGGTGCTGGTCTCGGGCGGCAACGTCGACACCGGCCTCGTGGCATCCCTTCTGGGCCACCGGGCTGTGTGAATCCGCGGCGGCATTCCCGTCCCTGCGCCGGAAAACCGGCCGACATGCTGCACGAAAGGCAATCGTGATCACGCACATTGTTCTTTTCAAGCTCAAGGACGGCATCGAGCGCTCCGCTCCCTCCGTGACCGAGGCCGAGGAGCTCGCCCGGGGAGTCGGTGACAACGTTCCGGAACTCCTCGACTGGCGGGTGGGCTGGAACACCGTCGACCGGGACATCTCCTACGACTTCGCCGTGATCGGGGTCCTGCCGGATCTCGCCGCACTGGAGAAGTACCAGGCCAACGAATATCACCAGGAGTCCGTGCAGAAGTGGCGGGCGATATCCGACTGGGTCGTCGCCGACCTGGAAGACCTCTGAAGGAGGATGGGTGTTCACGCAATACGACCCGGAATCCGCGGCGCTCACCGACGAGTTGCGCGGACGGTTCGACGAGTTCGGCGCGGGAAAATGGTCGGCCGGCGAGCTGGAAAGGCATCAGACCGCCAAGCTGCGCGAGGTGCTCGCCTATGTCCGCGCCAGGTCCCCGTTCTACCGGGACAGGCTGGCCGGGATCTCCGACGAGGCACTGTCCGCACTGCGCAGCGACGACATCCGGAGCCTGCCCTTCACCACCAAGGCGGATCTCCAGCAGGCCCAGTTCGACCTGCTCTCGCTCCCCGTCTCCGCCGCCTGGACCTTCTACGAGACCACCGGCACCACGGGCAGGCCCACCCCGTGCCCCCGCACCAACGGGGACTCCATCCACAACAACACAGTGCTCACCTCCTACTACCGCGACATCCTCGCGGCGCACGGGGACAGCCAGGTCATCGGCATCTCCGGCCCCACCGAACTGCACGCCACCGGGGACACCTTCGGGGACGTGTGCCGCAACCTGGGGCACGCGGTGGCCAAGCTGTGGCCGCACTCGCCGGTGATCGGATTCGACCGCGCCCTGGAGGTCATGCGGCTGCTGCCGCTGACCGGGCTCTTCTGTACCCCGGGCATGGCCCTGCGGCTGGCCCGCAAGGCGGTCGAGGCGGGCCTCGACCCCCGGCGGGACTTCTCCCTCGACGTGCTCATGCTCACCGGCGAGCTGATGTCGCCCAGCCTGCGCGACAACATCGGCGACCTCTGGGGTGCCCAGGTGCACAACTGCCTCTACGCGTCGCAGGAAGCCTCCGTCCTCGCGGCGGCCACCTCCGACGGGACACTGCGCACCGCACCGCTGATCAACCTCTACGAGGTGATCGACCCCGCCACCGGCGAGCCCGTGGCACCCGGCCCCGACGGGGTGCGCTACGGCGAACTCGTCGTCACGAACCTCTACACCGGTGCGAAGCCCCTCGTCCGCTACCGCACCGGGGACATGGTGCGCATGACAGAGGCCGGCCCCGGCGCCGCCGTGCCGGCGCCGTCGCTGGAGGCCGTCGGACGGGTCCGCGACCGGCTCCGGCTCAACGGACACCTCGTCAACGGGTACGACCTGGAGAACCTGCTGCTGCGTCACTTCCGCGGCTACCTCGACTACCAGATCACCGTGTCCTGCGACGACGCGGGCAGGGACCTGCTGTCGCTGACCCTGAACGCCGACCCGGACCACAACCGGCACTCCGCCGTCGAACAGGCCGTCGCGGACTGCCGCGAGGAGCTGGACACCGCGTTCAGCGTGGGCTTCGGCGACCCCGGTCCCATCACCAGCACCGGAGCCATGGTCAGCTGGAAGGCCGCGCGCGTGGTGGACCTCCGCGACCCGCGGGCCGAGGCCTCGGTCGAGAACCGCTCGGCCGAGCGGATCGCCGGGGCCCGGGCATGACGGCCGCCCCGTCCCTCGTGGACACCTCCTCCGCGCAGCGGCCGCCGAAGCTCGGACTCGGGACATGGGCCTACGACCGCGGCGAGTTCGTCCCGGCGCACGCTCCGCGGCTGCCGCTCTCCACACAGGGCCTGCACTACGGGACCGCGGTGTTCGAGGGAATCCGCGCCTACCGCTCACACGGCGGGCTCCAGCTGTTCCGGGCGCACGAGCACTACGCGCGCCTGCTGCGCGGCTGCCGGATGCTGCGCATCACGGGAATTCCCTCGACGGTCGAGGAACTCGTCGACATCACCGTCGAGCTGATGCGCAGGAACGCCCACGACGGAGACGTCTATGTGCGTCCCGTGGCGCACAAGCTCTCGCTGCTGCCGGGCACACCGCCCGGGGTCTGCCTGGCCGGGGTGTCCGACGCGCTGTCCCTCACCACGTTCGGGTATCCGACGGCCGGTGACGTCCAGGAGGTGCGCTGCGCCCTCAGCGCGTGGCGGCGTCCGTCGCGCGACGCGCTCCCCGTCCAGGCGAAGATCGCCGGTGGCTATGTGACCAGCGCCCTCGCCTGCGACGAGGCGCGCGCGGCCGGATACGACGATGCCATCCTCCTGGACCGGTCGGGCAACGTCGCCGAAGCGACCACCGCGAACGTGTTCGCGGTGCGCGACGGCGTCCTCGTCACCCCGCCGGCCACCGGCGACCTGCTGCCCGGCATCACTCGGGACACCGTGATCACCCTGTGCCGTGAGGCAGGGACGACGGTCCTGGAGCACCCCCTCACCCCCGTGGACCTCTACACCGCCGACGAGGTGTTCCTCACCTCGACCGGCAAGGAAGTGGCCTCCGTCATCGAGCTGTCCGGCCGCGCCGTCGGCAGCGGCACGGCAGGACCGGTCGCGGCCCGCGTGGCCGCCCTGTACCGCACGGCCACGACGGGCCAGGACCGGGCCGCGGACCGCCCGCGATGGCTCACCGCCGTCACGGAGTTCCACCAGCCCCACCACCCTTCCACGCTCAGCGAAAGGACAGACGGATGAAGCCGTCCGATCTCATCTCTCTCCCGCGCTCCGGCTCCGACCATCCCGTGGCCGTCGGCACCCTCGGTCCGCCCGGAACGAGCAGCGAAGTGGCGTCGAAGCGGTACGCCGTCCAGATGACCGGACCCGAAGGGCCGCCCGCCGACATCCGGCTGTTCGACACCTACGAGGAGGCCGGAGAGGCGCTGCGCGCCCGCGAGGTGTCCCACATCGTCGTGGCCAACGCCTACAAGGGCATCTACCAGTTCTACATGGACCCGGCCGTCGAGCTGGCCGGGGTGTTCGTGATGGACACCCCGCTGTACGGCATCGCCATGCGCCGCGGAGCCGGACCCGTGCCCGACGTGCCGATCATCGCGAGCCACCCCTCGCCCGAGCCGATCATCGCGCAGCTGCTGCCGGACCCGCACGCCACGTACAAGGTGATCCACCACGACTCCACCAGCGCCGCCGCCCGAGCCGTCGTGGACGGGACCTCCGATCTCGCGCTGACCACCATGCCGGCCGCGCGGTTGCACGGCCTGGAGTTCATTTCCAAGACCCGGCCCATCCGCATGGTCTGGTCGGTGTTCAGCGGCACGGCGCACGCCCACGAGAAGGAGCCCGTCCCGTGCTACTCCTGAACGGGGACCAGGTACGACAGGCGCTGCCGGTGGCGCAGGCGCACCGGGTGGTGGCCGAGGTCATGCGCCGCTACAGCGCGGGCGACGTCGTCCAGCCGGTGCGCACGGTGCTCGGATCCGGCCGTGACGCCTCGCTGTTCGCCGCCATGCCGTGCCACGTCGTCGGCGAATCCGGCACGGGCTACGGCATGAAGGCGGTGCTGCACGCGCCCGGCAACCACGCGCGCGGCCTGCCGACCCATGTGGGCCTGGTGGTGGTGTTCGACCCCGAGACCGCCCAGCCGATGGCCCTGATCGACGGTGCGGCCGTGACCGCGCTGCGTACGGCCGCGGCCTCCGCCGTGGCGACCGAGGCCCTGGCCGCCCCGGACGCCGGCGACCTGGCCCTGATCGGGGCCGGCACCCAGGCACGCAGCCATCTGCTCGCGCTGCGCGAGATCCGGCCGCTGCGCAGGGTGCGGCTGTGGAACCGGGGCCGCGCACGCGCCGAGGAGTTCGTGGCATGGGCGCGCACGCAGGCCCGTGTCGACGTCGAGCAGGTGGCCACGCCCGCGGACGCGCTGCGCGGCGCCGACCTGGTGTGCACGACGATCGACACGGCCGAACCCGTGGTCCGGGCGGCGGACCTGGCACCCGGCGTGCACATCAACGCCGTCGGCTCCTCCGTCCCGGGCAAGCGCGAGCTCGACGCGGGCGCGGTGGCCTCCTGCACGGTCTTCGTGGACAGCAGGGAAGGAGCCCTGCGCGAGTCCTCCGAGATCGCGGCGCCCGTCGAGGAGGGTCTGGTGCCCGCCGACCGTCCGCTGACCGAGATCGGCGAGGTGCTGCTGGGCAAGCACCCGGGACGTACGGGCCCCGCCGAGCGCACGCTCTACAAGTCGCTGGGCATGGCCGCACAGGACGTCGCCTCCGGATTCGCCGTCGTCCGTGCCGCACGGCGCCTCCGCATCGGCACCGAGGCCGACTTCACCTGCTGAACCCCATGGAACCCATGAAGCCCACGAAGCCCATGAAACCCATGAAAGAGGACACCGGAAGAGGACATCGCATGACAGCACTACTGATCGGCAACGTCGGAGTCATCGGCGACGAGCGGCGCATGGCCGAGTACCGCGCGAAGGTGCTGGACACGCTTCGTCTCTACGGCGGGGGATTCGTGATCCGCGGTGGGGAGTTCGAGGTGCTGGAGGGCGACTGGCATCCCGCGCACATGTCGGTGATGGGGTTCCCCACGGCCGAGCACGCCCGCCGCTGGTACACCTCGCCCGAGTACCAGGCCATTCTCCCGCTCCGTGACGGCACGCACATGGACCTGGTCCTGATCGAGGGCGAGGGCGAGGGCGCATGACACCGCCGTCCCGCCGCCGGCGTGCCTTCGCGCAGGTCGACGTGTTCACAGAGGTCCCCTACCGCGGCAATCCCGTCGCCGTCGTCCTGGACGGCGACGGGATCCGCGACCAGGACATGGCCCGGATCGCGCGCTGGACCAACCTGTCCGAGACGACGTTCGTCGTCCCGCCCCCCTGCGACGACGCCGACTACGGGCTGCGGATCTTCACACCGGGCGGTGAGATCCCCTTCGCAGGTCACCCCACGCTGGGTTCCGCGCATGCCTGGCTGGAGGCCGGCGGCACCCCGAAGAAGCCCGGGCAGCTGACACAGAGCTGCGGCCTGGGGCTGGTACAGGTGCGGCTCCGCGACGACGGGCCGGCCTTCCTGGCCCCCGCCCTGCGCCGCAGCGGCCCCCTGGACGACGCGCACCTGGACCGCATCGCCCGTGGCCTGCGCGTCGACCGCGCACGGATCGTCGGACACCAATGGGTCGACAACGGGCCCGGCTGGGCCGCCGTACAACTCGCCTCGGCCCAGGAGGTGCTGGCCCTGGAGCCGGACGAGCAGCACATGCGCGACCTGACACTCGGCGTGGTCGGCGCCTACCCCGACGGCTCGCCCGAGCAGTTCGAGGTCCGGGCCTTCGCGCTGCCCCAGGGTGTGCGCGAGGACCCCGTCACCGGAAGCCTCACCGCGGGGCTCGCGCAATGGCTCATCGGCGACGGGAGCGCCCCGCGCGGCTTCCGGGTCGGCCAGGGAGCGCGCCTGGGACGGCAGGGCGTGCTCACCGTGGAGGCACAGGGCCAGGACATCTGGGTCGGCGGCGCGAGCGTGACCTGCGTCCGCGGCACCCTTGAGGCGTGAGAGCGGCGGCTCGCCGGCCGTGTCAGCGCTCATGTCAGCGGTCATGTCAGAGGGGTGACAGGTGCGTGACAGGGCCGGCCGCGACTGTGGTGGCATGAGACGGACAGCGATTGCAGTTTCCGGGCTGCGGAAGGCGTACGGGGACAAGACCGTCCTCGACGGCATCGGCTTCGATGTCGCCGCAGGATCGATCTTCTCCCTGCTCGGCCCCAACGGTGCCGGCAAGACGACGACGGTGAACGTCCTTGCGACGTTGCTGAAGGCCGATGCGGGAACGGTGCACGTCGCCGGCCACGACGTGGCGACCGCGACCAAGCAGGTGCGCGCCGCGATCGGCGTGACCGGTCAGTTCGCCGCGGTGGACGACCTGCTCACGGGCCGCGAGAACCTGCAGATGATGGCGGCCCTCAAGCGGGTCCGCTCCGGCGACGAACTGGTCACGCGGCTGCTCGAGCGCTTCGACCTGGTGGAGTCGGCGGACAAGATGGCGGCCACCTACTCCGGCGGTATGCGCCGCAAGCTGGACCTGGCGATGACGCTGGTCGGCAGCCCGGAGATCATCTTCCTGGACGAGCCGACGACGGGTCTGGACCCGCGCAGCCGGCGCACGATGTGGGGCATCGTCCGCGAGCTGGTCGCCGAGGGCACCACCATCTTCCTCACCACCCAGTACCTGGAGGAGGCCGACGAACTCGCCGACCGCATCGCGGTGCTGAGCGAGGGCAAGTTCGTCGCCGAGGGGACCGCCGAGGAACTCAAGCGACTCGTCCCCGGTGGCTACGTGCGGCTGCGCTTCACCGAGGCGGGCAGCTACCGCTCCGCCGCCGCCGCGCTGCGCGACGTCACCACGGACGACGAGACGCTGTCGGTGCAGATCCCCAGCGACGGCACCCAGCGCGAGCTGCGGTCCATCCTCGACTGGCTGGACTCGGTCGGCATCGAGGCGGACGAACTGACCGTGCACACCCCCGACCTCGACGACGTCTTCCTCGCCCTGACCGACCGCTCGGGCAAGGACACCAGCAAGGACACCAGCAAGGAGGCGATCTCGCAGTGAGCGCTGTCTCGACGGCACTGGCCGACTCGGCCATCATGCTGCGCCGCAACCTGAAGCACACCACGCGGAACCCCGTCACGGTGTTCAACGCGATCCTGTTCCCGATCGTGATGATGCTCATCTTCGTCGGGGTGTTCGGCGGCGGGTTCGACGTCGGCGTCGACTACATCGACTACGCGACGCCGGGTCTGCTCGTGATGACCATCAGCTACGGCATGGGCGCCACCGCGACGGCCGTGAACGACGACATGACCAAGGGCATCATCAACCGCTTCAAGACGATGGACGTCTCACGCGGAGCCATGCTGACCGGACACGTCGTCATCACCACCGTGCGCTGTGTGGTGGCCTGCGCGGTCATCGTCGGAGTGGCCTTCGCCATGGGCTTCGACCCGAGCGCGAGCGCCGCCGGCTGGCTCGGCGCGTTCGGCCTGATCACCCTGGTCAGCTTCGCGGCCAGCTGGCTCATCGTCGCCATGGGCCTGTCCGCCAAGACTGCGGCGGGCGCCGGCATGGCCGCCGTACCGCTGATCATGCTGCCATTCCTGAGCAGCGCCTTCGTGCCCGCGGACACGATGGGCACCGGCGTGCGGCAGTTCGTGGAATACCAGCCCTTCACCCCGATCATCGAGACCCTGCGCGGCCTGCTCATGGGCGGCGCGTCCACCGGCGACGCCGTCACGGCCGTCGTGTGGTGCGCCGGGTTCACCGTCCTCGGCTACGTGTGGGCGGTCTCCACGTTCAAGAAGCGAGCGTGACCTCGGCCAGCTGAGACCAGCCCGTTCGCGTCCCCTCCCGCGCCGCCTCGACGAACCCCGTGTCGCCGAGGCGGCGACGGGCTGTCCGCTCGATGCGGGCCACATCCGTGTGGGAGCGGTCGGGCAGTCCGCGCACACCGGTACTCGCGGCGAGCAGCCGGGAGGCCTGCTCGGGCTGGTCGCGGCGCAGCGCCAGATCCGCGACCCCGACGAGCGTCCGTGCGATCAGCGGCGCGTGTCCCGCCTCCGACGCCGCGGCGCAGGCCGCCGCGTGGTGCGCCCGCGCCTCGCCGAGGTCGTCGGCGAGATACCCGAGCAGATCGTGCGTCACCGCGCGGATGGTCGCCTGCCCCGCCTCGGCGCCCAGCAGGGCCGTCGCGGCACCGAGTTGCCGGCGTGCCTCCTCGGGACGGCCGCCCCAGCGGGCGAGTTCCGCCTTCGACAGGGCCAGCACGGCCAGCGCGCCCGGCCAGGCGACCCCCTTCGCGAACCGCTGCGCCTCGGCGACGGCGGCCGCGCTGGCGTCCTCGTCGCCGAGCAGCCAGTACAACTGCGCCTGCCGCGACCGCATCTGGATGATGTCCTCGATGGCACCGACCTCGGTGACCACCGCGATCGCCTGCTCGTAGTGCGCGCACGCGGCGGCGAACTCGCCGCGCACCGCTATCCGGTCCGCCAGCTCGGTCAGGGCGAACGAGATCCCGAACCGCTCCCCGAGCGCCCGGAACTCGGCGAGCGCCTGCTCCAGGTGCGTGTCCACGTCCCGCCCGCCCTGGCCGAGCATGACCCGCATCTTGCCCAGTTGCAGCCGGGCCAGCGCACGCGTCCAGGGATCCGGGTGGTCGAGCAGCGGCTCGAACGCGGGCAGGAACGCGTGAGGCCCCTCCAGCATGCGTTTCAACGGGGCGATGAACCCCATCAGCGGATGGCCGCTGCGGCTGTTCCGGCTGAACCGGTACGCCTGGTGCACATACTCCGCGACTTGGTGCTCGTCGCCGGGACCGGAACTCAGGAAGTGCACGACCAGCGCGTACATCACGGCCCGCACCTCGTCGGCCACCTCGCCGGGCAGCCGGCCGGCCGCGGTGATCAGCTCCAGGCCCTCGGTCCGGTGCCCGCCGAGCCACCAGTACCAGCCGGCGCCCGCCGCGAGCCGCATCGCCGCCTGCGCCTCGCCCGCCGTGAGCGCGCCGCGCATCGCCGCACCGATGTTGTCGTGCTCGGCCTCCAGCATGGCCAGCCACGTCAGCTGCTCGCCCCGGCGCAGATGCGGATCCGCGGTCTCGGCCAGCTCGGTGAAGTGCTCAAGGTGCGCGTGCCGGGCCCGCTCCGCCTCACCCGCCTCCGCGAGCCGCTGCCGCGCGTACTCCCTGATCGTGCCGATCATGCGGAAACGCGGGCCGCCGTCGCCGTCGCCGTCGGCGCGCAGCAGCGACTTCTCGGTCAGCGAGGTGAGCAGCTCAAGGACCTGGTCCGGCTCGACCTCCGCACCCCCGCAGACCCGTTCGGCGGCCTCCAGGCCCGCTCCGCCGGAGAACACCGAGAGCCGGCGCAGGACCAGCCGCTCGGCGTCGGTGAGCAGCTCCCAGCTCCAGTCGACCAGCGCGCGCAGCGTCTTGTGCCGCGGCAACGCGGTGCGGCTGCCGCTGGTCAGCAGGCGGAACCGGTCGTCGAGCCGGTGGGCGAGCTGGTCGACGGACATGGTGCGCAGCCGGGCCGCGGCCAGTTCGATCGCCAGCGGCATCCCGTCGAGGGTCCGGCAGACACGCTCCATCGTGGCCAGCGTGGCGTCGTCGGACGCGAGATCCTGGCGCACCGTCCGGGCCCGGTCCCGCAACAGCCGCACGGCGGGCGCCGACTCGATCTCGCGCGGGCCCGCGCCCCGCTCCGGCAGGGCCAGCGGCTCGGCCTGCCACAGCGCCTCCCCGGTGATGCCGAGCGGTTCCCGGCTCGTCGCCAGGATCCGCAGCCGCCGGCACTCACCGAGCACCCGGTGGGCGAAGACTGCCGCGGACTCGACCACGTGCTCGCAGTTGTCCAGGATCAGCAGCGCCTCCCGCTCGCGGATCGCGGCGATGAGCCGGTCCGCCAGCTCCACGTTCGGGGATCCGCCGAGCAGGGCGTCCCGCAGGCCGAGGCCGGCGAGCGTCGCCTGCGCCACGTCGGCCACGTCACCGTCCGTGCCGACGGCGGCCAGCTCCACCAGCCAGGCCCCGTCCGGCAGTTCGCCGAGCAGCGTCCGCGCGGTCTCCGTGGCCAGCCGCGTCTTGCCCGCGCCGCCCGGCCCGATCACCGTGGTGAGCCGGTGCTCGGCGATGAGCGCGCGGACCGCGGCGACATCGGCGTCCTTGCCGATGAAGCTGGTCAGCTCGGCACGCAGGTTGGTCCTGCGGCTCTGCTCACGCGTGCCCAGCTCGCCCCGCAGCAGCGCGACGTGCAGCGCGGCCAGCTCCGGCGAGGGGTCGGCGCCCAGAGCGTCCGCCAGGGCCTCTTTCACGCGCTCGTACACGAGGAGCGCCTCACCGGCGTTGCCTGCCGCGACAAGGGCGCGCATCAGCGCCGCGACGAACCGTTCCCGCAGCGGGTGCGCGGCCACCAGATCGGTCAGTTCCGTGACCAGCTCCGCACCGCGCCCGAGGGTGATCTCCGCGTCGAACCGCTCCTCCATGGCGGTCAGGCGCAGCCCGTCGAGCCGGCCGACCGCGGTGTCGAACGCGACGCTGTCCTGGAGGCCGACGTCCTGCATGGCCGCACCACGCCACAGTTCGAGGGCCTCGCGCAGCAGCCGGGCCCGCCGGGCGGCGTCCTCGGTGCGGGCCTGCCCCGCGACGACGAGGCGCTCGAAGCGCACGGCGTCGACGGCGTCGGCATCCACCGTCAGCCGGTAGCCGTCGGTATGGCCCTCGATCACCCCGTAGGGCAGCGCCTTGCGCAGCCGGGACACCAGGCGCTGCAGGGCGTTCGTCGCGTCGGTGGGAGGGTTCTCCCCCCAGATCCAGTCGATGAGCGACGCCTTCGGTACCACCCGGCCCGCTCTGAGCGCGAGGGCGACCAGAAGCCCGCGCAGCCGCGCGCCCGGCACGTCGACCAGTCCACTGGCGTCCGTGCGTACCTCCAATGGACCCAGCATCGCGATCTGCACCCGCTGATATTGCCACGGGCCTTCGCCGGCCGCGCAAGGGCGGACACGGCCGGTTCCGCTTGAGGGCGGCGATGCCGCGCAGGGCCCCGGAAAACCGCTGCCGGGCCGGCCGCCGGACAACGGCCACAGGGCCGCGGGCGGGGCCGGCATGCAGATCCGGCGCTCCGCCCTCAACCCCATCCGGCCGACGAGCGCCGCACCCCGTCACCACGTGCCGGACGCAAGCGCGTCACGAAAGACTCGTCCGGCCGTCCCCTGGATCTGTCTCGCCGGCGGGACAGCGCACAGGACCCGGTGGCCATGACGGTGGTGACGGCCCGGGGGACCAGGGCGGTCATGACGGGGCGGGCACTTTTGGCCGGCGGAGAAAGGAAAACGGGCAATGGAATCGTCGTCACAGGTCCACGAGCGAACTGGACGGGACGAGGCAGCAGAACGACAGGACGCGTCCGCGGGCGCGCCGGTGTCACTCGTGCGGGAGATCTCGCAGATGTGGGGGGAGTACCTCGACGGCCGCGAGGTCGGAGCGGACGACGACTTCTTCGCCCTCGGCGGCAACTCGCTGACCGGCATCAAGATCATCGACCGGGTGGCCCGGGACTACGGCGTCCAGCTCTCCGTGCGCGACTTCTACCTGGCGCAGACCCCGGCCCGGGTCGCCGGGCTGATCGAGAAGGGCAGGGCGGTGACGTGAGGCTGACGCCGGGGCCCGCGCGCGACATCGACCTCGACCGCATCGACCTGTTCGATCTGGACCTCTACACCTCGGGCGATCCGCACCCGGTCTGGGACGTGCTGCGGCAGAAGGCGCCCCTGCACCACCAAGTCCTGCCGGACGGCCGGGAGTTCTGGTCCGTCACCCGCTACGACGACGTCTGCCGGGTACTCGGCGACCACCGGGAGTTCACCTCCGAGCGCGGCACGGTCCCCACCCACCTGGGAACCGACGACGTCGCGGCGGGCGTTCTGCTGACCTCCACCGACCCGCCGCGGCACACCGAGGTCCGCAGGCCGATCGGCACCCAGCTCACCGCGCGGGCCGTGAAGTCCTGGGAGGACTCCATCCGGCGCTCGGTCGGGCGCTTCCTCGAACCGGCGCTCGACGGCGGCACGTTCGACCTGGCCGAGCGGGCGCTGCTCCTGCCCGCGCTCGTCACCGGCCCGCTCCTTGGCATCCCGGAGAAGGACTGGGAGGAACTCGTCCAGCTGACCGCGATGGTGACCGCCCCCGCGGACCCGCACTTCCAGCAGGGCAGCGAAGCGGCGACGCTCGCCATCTCCCACCACGAACTGGTCACCTATGTCACCGAGTGGGTCAAACGGCGGCGCGCGGCCGGAGGCGAGGACGACAGCCTGCTCGCCCACCTCATGAGCGTCCGCCCGGGAGGCGCACCGCTGACCGACGAGGAGATCGCCCTCGACGGCTACAGCATTCTGCTGGGCGCCAACGTGACGACACCGCACACCGTGTCGGGCACCGTGCAGGCTCTCATCGAGCGGCCCGAACAGTTCGAGAAGGCGCAGGCCGACCCGTCACTGATCCCGAACCTGGTCGAGGAAGGGCTGCGCTGGACATCGGCCGCCTGCAACTTCATGCGCTACGCCGTGCACGACGTCCAGATCGCCGGAGGCACGATCCCGGCCCGCGGGGCGGTCGTCGCGTGGATCGGGTCGGCCAACCGGGACGCGTCCCGCTTCCCCGACCCGCACGTCTTCGACATCACCCGGGACAACGCCAAACGCCAGGTCGCGTTCGGGTTCGGGCCGCACTTCTGCATCGGGGCGCCGCTGGCCCGGCTGACCCTGCGCGTCTTCTTCGAGGAACTGCTCCAGCGGTTCGGATCGATCGAGCCGGCCGGCGAACCGCAGCATCTGCGGTCGTACTTCATCGCCGGAATGACCCACCTGCCCATCGTCGCCGAGAAACGGCACACGCCATGACTTCCGGCTCCACCGCCACCACCGTCTCGCCGTGGTTCGTCCGGCCGCCGTCCGCCGCCCACCCGGGCCGGATCTTCTGCTTCCCCTTCTCCGGGTCCGGGGCCTCCGCGTTCAGCGCCTGGCCCGCCGCGATCGACGACGCCGAGATCTGCCCCGTGCAGTTCCCCGGCCGCGAAAACCGGCTGGGCCACCCCCACTACGGCACCTACGAGGCCCTCGCCGACAGCCTGGTCGAACCGCTGGAACCGGCGCTCGACCGGCCGTACGCGTTCTTCGGGCACTGCGCGGGCGCGCTGCCCGCCTACGAGACCGTCCTGCGGCTCGCCGAACGCGGCCTGCCCGGCCCGGACCGCCTCTTCGTGTCCGGCCAGCCCGCCCCGCACGACGCCTCACGCGACCGGATGCTCACCATGAGCGAACCCGAACTCCGTGCCGAACTGGAATCGTTCCTGCGCGGCCGGGGCATCGAGCCGCGGCCGGACATGATCGACATGGGCATGCTGGTGCTGCGCCGCGACCACGCCGCCGCGGGCGCCTACCGGCGGCAGCGGCCGGCCAAGGTGGACTGCCCCATCGTCGTACTGCACTGGCGGGACGACCCCGACGTGAGCCTCGACGCACTGATGGGGTGGCGTCAGTACGCGGACGCGGTCGAGTTCCGGGTCCTCGACGGCGGCCACTACGACTTCATGAACGCGCCGGACGACCTGCGCAGGCAGTTGTCCTCCTGGCGGTGACAGCAGCCCGCGGCCTTCGGACACCGGCACGTCCGCCCGGTCCCGCCCGCGGTCACCACGCCTTTCACGAACCGCTCGACCGCGGATACCCGCAGCCACACCTGTTCTTCTAAGCAACCGTTGGGGGAGGTCCTGGTGCAGGACGTCGACACGTTCCGGTCCTACTCGCGACGCGCCGTCGGCGAGGCGCGGGCGCACGGGCCGCAGGAGCCCGCTCGCGAGCCCGTCGCCATCGTGGGCATGTCGTGCCGCCTGCCCGAAGCCGGCAGCCCCCGGGCCTTCTGGGAACTGCTGCGCGACGGCAGGAGCGGCATCACCGACGTCCCGGCCGACCGCTGGGACGCACACCGGCTGCTCGCCCCCGACACCACGGCCCCCGGCCGGATCATCACCACCCGCGGCGGCTACCTGGCCGACATCGCCGGCTTCGACGCCGACTTCTTCGGGATCGCCCCGAACGAAGCCGCGATGACGGACCCCCAGCAGCGTCTGATGCTGGAACTCGGCTGGGAGGCCCTGGAAGACGCCGGCATCGTCCCCGCGCACCTCGCCGGGACCCGGACGGGCGTCTTCGTGGGCGCCATGTGGGACGACTACGCGATCCGGCTCTACAAGCACGGCACCCGGCGCATCGACCGCCACTCCGTCACCGGGCTCCACCGCAGCATCATCGCCAACCGCCTCTCCTACACGCTCGGCCTGAACGGCCCCAGCCTCGCCGTCGACGCGGCCCAGTCCTCGGGGCTGGTCTCGGTGCACCTGGCGGCGGAGAGCCTGCGCGCCGGAGAGTGCACCCTCGCGCTCGCGGGCGGCGTCAACCTCGCCATCACCCCGGAGAGCACCATCGGCTCGACCAAGTTCGGCGGCCTGTCGCCGGACGGACTGTGCAAGACCTTCGACGCCCGGGCCAACGGCTACGTCCGCGGCGAGGGCGGCGCCTACCTGGCCCTGAAGACCCTGTCCCGGGCGGTCGCCGACGGCGACCGGATCTACTGCGTGATCGAGGGCAGCGCCGTCAACAACGACGGCGCCACACCCGGCCTCACCGTGCCCAGCGCCCGCGCCCAGGAAGAGGTCATCCGCCGCGCCCACGAGCGCGCCGGCACCCGACCCGAGGACGTCCAGTACGTCGAGTTGCACGGCACCGGCACCCGCGTGGGCGATCCCGTCGAGGCGGCCGCCCTGGGCTCCGCGCTCGGCACCGGACGCCCCGCGGACTCCCCGCTGCGCGTGGGGTCCGCGAAGACCAACATCGGCCACCTGGAGGGCGCCGCGGGCATCGTCGGCCTGCTCAAGACGGCCCTCAGCATCTGGCACCGCGAGCTGCCGCCCAGCCTCAACTTCGAGACACCCAACCCCGACATCGCCTTCGACGAGCTGCGGCTGCGCGTCCAGCAGAACCTCACCGACTGGCCCCACCCCGACCGCCCCCTGATCGCCGGCACCAGCTCCTTCGGCATGGGCGGCACCAACTGCCACGTCGTGCTGCGCGAATGGAAACCCGGCGAGAGCACCGCCGACGCGGTGCCGGAGCCGAAGGTGGTGACGGACGGGACGGTGCCGTGGCTGGTGTCGGGGAAGTCGCCGGCCGCGCTGGGGGAGCAGGCGGCCCGTCTGCTGGAGCACCTCGACCGCCACCCCGGGCTGCCGCCCGCGGAGGTCGGCCATGCGCTGGCGGTTGCCCGGTCGGTGTTCGACCACCGGGCGGTGGTGGTGGGCCGTGAACCGGCCGATTTCCGGGGCGCTTTGACGGCGCTTGCGGCGGGTGAGTCGTCGCCGCAGGTCGTCACCGGTATAGCGGCGGCTCAGCGGGGCAGGACGGTCTTCGTCTTTCCCGGGCAGGGTTCGCAGTGGGCCGGTATGGGTGTGGAACTCATGGCGTCCAGCCCGGTGTTCGCCGGGCATCTGACGGCGTGTGCGGCGGC
>NZ_JBIVHU010000001.1:1403020-1718200 GCF_044749345.1 Streptomyces sp. NPDC089424 | reverse complement strand
AACCACCCCCACCACACCCCCTCCAGAACAGGCACCCCCCAACACCCCCGGCAAGGCGCCGTACGATGCGATACGGCGCGACGCCGGAACACCCCGCCACCCCAGGGCCCACGCCACCCATGCGATACGGCGCGACGCCGCAACACCCCCGCCCCACACCACCCACACACCGGCACACCGGCACACCGGCACACCGGCACACCGGCACACCACAAGAGGACCCTGCCACTCCGCCCCAACCACCACCCCCCGCCACAGGCAGTAGGCAGTGGGGGTGAGCAGTAGGCGGTGGGCGGTGGGGTGAGCAGTAGGCGGTTGCGGGCACCACACGCCGAACACCACAAACCCACCAGCACCACCACCACAAAGCCCAACCAAGCCCGCCCCGCCGGGAAGCCCGCCGCCACCCACGCACAGGAACCGACCCGGTGCCGGGTCAGGCGTGCAAGAAGGGCCCGCCCGGGCCCTGCCGCATCACCGGAAACTTGTCCAGGAAGCGAACGACGTCCAGAGGCTCGCTCCTCACCGCAACACCGCCCGCCCCCGCACACCACTCCCTGCGGAAATGACTGCCGGCGCAGGGAACCCCGATGCCCACCCTTGCCAGGAACCGCGCCCACGCACCGACCCCCGAGAACGCCGCCGACACCGCCACGACAGGGCGAACGTTGCCTGACGCGGCACCGGTGTCCTGCAAATCATGGCCGGGCAACTCTCGCCAGCAGATACCCCCTAGGATCCCCGCTCATGGACACCATGGGCGGGGATTTCTCATCTCAGGACACGGACCGCGGCACGGCCGTCGAGTTCGTCTACACGCCGACGGCCGCGGACTTCCAGGAGGCGCTCCGTGCACGAGCCCGCCGTACCCCGGCGGGTCGGGCCGAGGCGCTGCTCATATTGCTGGCGCCGGTGGCCGCTGCGGCCATCTACGCAGCGCTCGGCGATGCCGTGCCGCTCGTGTGGATCATTTCGCTGGTGCTCGCCGTGGGTATCGGGTCCTGGGGCGCCGTATGGGCGCTGCGCGCCACGGCCCGCCGGACGTTCAGCATCGTGGAGCCGTACGGGCAGTGCCGCATGGTCGCGGACGACCGCGGCGCGGTCAGCACCGGCGAGCGGGTGTCCTTCACGCTCGACTGGACGGTGTTCCGGGAGTACCTGGAGACGCCCGGGCTCTTCGTACTGCTGGGCGGCGAGCGCGCAGCCGGAGTCGCGGTACTGCCCAAGCGGGCGGCGCAGGACCCCGCGGACGTGGACCGTCTCAGGGCGATCCTGGACCGGAACCTGAAGCGACGCTAGGACCTGTCCGACGGGTCTTGTGACGCGGTCGGGGCCGTGGGGGACTCAACAATGACAGGCGACGACAGCCGCCGCCCTTCTGACCCGCGTCAGAACGGCGGCGGCTGAAGTGCGTGCAAGTCACCAGGGTGCCACGTCACTTCCAGAAGAACTGATCGAGTGCCCCACACGCCCTAGACTCGGCCATTGAGACTCCACCGACCTCGGCTGTCAGTGGCAGTCGAAGCGCCAGTCCCACGGCAGGCCGGGACACCGGCGGCAATGGAAGAAGTAGACGCCGCCGCAGTCGCCCAACTGTATGTCGCCAGTAATGGTCAGAAGGTGCTCCATGCGGTGTCCGCTCTCGCAGTCCGGCCAGTCGGCAGGCTGCGTCCAGGCGGGCCAGCCGCCGACCTTCGTCCCGATGAGGTTGGAGTCGGGTGGCCACACCGCGTGGCCCGTCGGCATCCGGAGACGAGGTTCCCAGGTCTCCCACATGTCCTTGGGCAGATCAAGCCACCTCGGATAGTCCTCCGCGGTCGTCGGTGACAGCGTGGACGGTTCCGGCATGTTGTCCTCGTCGTACTCCCCCTCGCTCACCTCGGGGTTCTCGGACAGCAGCCCTCCGGCCACGATCTCCGCCTCGTTACGCCAGTACAGTTGCGGCATCACCAGCCCTCTGGGGTCCTGCTCATGCATCAGTGCGCACCACACCAGCTGTAGGAGATCCTTCCCTTCCGGAAACTCCAGCCCCGGCACGTCCCGGGCGAACAGCTGAAGGATCGGCACCATCGGCACCGCGCCCGGGACAATCTCGGTCCTGTTGGACGGGTCGGAGCCGAAGGTCCAGTGGTCTTCCTGCGCGCAGTACGACCACGGCTCGTCCGCGGGCCACAGCAGCTTGCCTCCCACCGAGCTCTCCCGCACGCCAGGGACGCCGGGCTCCGGGTTGAGGAGGATGGTTTCCCGGACAAGGCCCGCGTACTCCGGTATCAGGGTGCGCAGATCCTTCGCGGGCAGCTCGGGTGCGTCTCCGGGCATCAAGGCTCCTCAGGCGTACGGACATCGACGGAACGTGCGGGCACGTTAGTACGTGCCACCGACAATCCCTCCTGCAGACCTCGTCGCTGTGTTCTCCGTTGGTGCCGGTACAGCAGCGAAGTACCGCAACCGCAGCAACCAAGAGCGGCCTGCCGCGGCTGCCTGAGACCATCGTTTAGCCGGAATGGCCCTCAGCGACCTTTCTGCATAGAGCTACGGATCAGAAGGTTCTCATGAGGCAGCTCGGTGGCCCGGGCCGTCTCAAGGCCGCTCAGCAGTGGCCCACGACGACCAACGACCACTCAGCCGATCGCAAGCACGCCCGGGCCAGCAAAAATCCAGCTCCTCAAGATCCCCGACAAGACCCAGGGCAAGAAGACAGTCCTTGATTCGCCCGTTGAGACGTTGAGCGCGACGGGCATCGTCAGTGGTGCTGTCTAGAGTGCGCAGCATCAGCGCTGGATCGAACACCCAGGGGTGGGACATGAAGGAGCCCGAGCGGATCGCATTGCTGCGGATCACTGGTAAATACGGCGGCAGTGTCGTGGTCGAGCTGAACGATTCCTACGCCCCGGGCATCCCGGACGTGAAGGGACAGCTCCTGGTCCACAACGACTTCGTGGCCGGTGTCCTCGACACCTATGTCGATCCAAGAGACCTGGCCGGCTGGGCTCACGTACTGGACGAGGTCGCCGCGGGGCACGACGCCGTCTGGCGTGAGGCTGCACGAGTCGCCGAGATCGGCATCCGCCTGAACTGGCCGGAGGACGACCAGGACGGGATCACGGTCACCATCGCAGACCAGCAGACCACCAGGCTGGCCCTCTCCCTCGAAGTGGACCGCGGCTGGATCGACGAGCAGCGTGCCCTTCTCGAAAGGCTCCGCGCCGTGTGGGCCCACTTGATCCCGGCGAACTGAGGAGTTTCAGAGGAGGTCGGCCCGTGACACAGACGCGCCAAATTGCGCAAGGGCTCACGGAAAAGCAGCGGCAACCGGGGCAGATGCCGCAGGCGCCGAAGTCGGATTCACCCAGGTCAGCGACAACCACAACCACCCCTGAGCACACCACCCCACACCCCCCGGCAGGGCCCGACCCCGAAGCACAGCAAACCCCGCACGCAGACCCCCGCCACACCCGCCGGCAACAACAGCAGACACACCAGCAACGCTCACGACACGCCACACGCAGCCCCTACAGCCCGTGCACAATGCCGCCCACCAGCCCAGCACTGCCCGACGAAGCCACCACGCCGTCACGGCTCCCGCTTCATCCACACCACGACAGGTGACAGCCGCCACCAGAACACCGCTCGGCTCCCCGAAGCTGCGCCGGCACGGCCACCCCACCCCTGCCCGCACGACCACGGCTGCCGACCCAGGCATGCCGAGGTCCCCTCACCCCAACCTAGCCAGGGAAACCGGCCCCACACCCCAACCACGAGGCCGTGGCAAGACCTCGACGACCTCGCACACAACAACAGCGAGAGACTCAGCACAACCCACAACCACCGCAGCAACGAGCACTCCTCACACACACGGTGGTGGCGCACATCAGAGAACCGCAGTCGCCGCGCCAGCCCTCATGGGCGGCTTCGCTGCCGGCCTGCAGGGCAGCGGCGAACATCCCCCCACCGACCACCGCGCAACAGACCTCAAAGCACTCTCCCGCCAGGATGCCTGGAAGAGATACACGGTGGTGCCGATCCCCCGCAGGTCGTCGAGACCGCCGCGAAACAGGCGCCGAGTGCAGACGGACTCGAGCCGACCGCTCCCATGACCACAACGGGAAACGACCGGTTCGCAGACCACACACCAGCCGGCCCGCCCACCAAGCCCCTTACCCGCCCGGCCGGTCCGTGATCAGAGCGGGCGAACATCACCTGCCGCGCAGGCCTGACCGCACGGATCACTTCGTCCGGATCCACCACAGCGCAGCAGCAACCATGGCTGATCCTGATAGCTGCAGCGGCGCGGTGGGAGCGCTCGGCTACGACGCGTGCGGACGGGAGCTGCTCGCCCAGGCCCCCGATCTCGACACCGTCGTGGTGGCCCTGGGTTCCGGCGGCACCATGGCCGGCCTCGTCCACGCCCTCGGTCCCCAGCGGGTACTCGGCGTGCACTGCGGCGCCGTCGACGACCCTGCCGGGGTGGTCTCCGCGCTCCTCACCCCGATGGACGGCCGGCCCGTCACGCACGGCTCGCTGCGGCTACGCACCGACCAGGTCGGCCCCGGCTACAGCGCCCTCACCGACCCGGTCATGGACGCACTGACGCGCGGTGGGCCGCGGCCACCGCCCTCATCTGTCTTGCCGGCCTCGACGGAACCCCTGTCGGCCCCGGTCTGCTCAGCCGGATTGTCACGGAACTCACCGCAGTTGCCGGCAGCCCGTTCGATCGCGTAACCGACTACTGCGAGGGCGACCTTCACGGCCACATCGAGCGCACCCTGCACGCACTGCCGCCCGGCTCGGACCTGGCCGCCGTGCGCGAGGCGCTCGACGTGTGCCTGCCCCGCGTCGTATGGGACTACTACGGGTCCCGCACCCGCAGGGCAATCCAGGAGCTCTTTCCCGCTCCGCAACCGCACCCCGCACCCCGCTACGCCGACCTGACGGCGGCGCAGCAGCAGCTGTTGGGCGATCTCGCCGGCCACCGGCACGCCTGGCTCATCCGCTCGTCCGCAGACCGGCTGCGGGACCTCGGCCTTCCACACACGCAGGAGACCCTGCAGTCCTTCGTCGGAGCGCACCACACCGCCTAAAACCCTCCAGCACCACGCAGCGAGCGAAGGAGCGCTCAGGAACGTAAAGGCGGCACGGCTGCTCGGCCCGACAGGCACGCTGAACAAGCAGACGACTCCTGCTGGCCACCTGTGAAGCGCTCGTTCCGGTTCCTCACTCAGTTGAGAAGCGGAGCACGTGAGGCATCGAGCAGCCCTGGCCGATTCCAAGGCTCTGGCCGCAGTTCCGTGACGGCGTGCGTCCTCATGCCGAGTGCTGATGCTTGTGCAGGGCTGTGCTAGCCCGGAAGCGGAGCCGTCCACAGCGGTCCTTGTCTTCGTCGGTTGCGTCGTCGGCGCAACAGCAGTGCTGCGCCAGCCAGCGCAAGTCTTCCTGGTCAAGCCATAGAGCGATACGGCCCTGTGCGGCCTCCGCTTGCGGATCCGTGGGTTCCGGCGACTTCATGCGTCCTGACTGTATGCCCAGCTCTCGGAGCCTCACGGCTGGATGAGGATGCGGGTCCGCAGGAGTTCGAACGAAGCTCGGCCATACATGGCTCGCTTGAGTGTTTTCACCCGGTTCACGTGTCCTTCGACCATGCCGGAACTCCGGCTTCCCGTGCAGCACCACACCGTCCAGGCCGACGCCTTCATGCTCGAGCGTAACCAGCGCGCATTGCGCTGCCCGCCGCACAGGGCTCGTCTCCACCCAGCGGCACCTCACATGCGCGGCGGCCTCCTCGTCTGCCGGTTCGCCCTCGCGCAGCGTCAACGACATGACGCTGACGCGGCCGGCCGCATGCCGGTGAACAACTCGAACCTCGCCAGCCTCGGTACAGGGCTTTCCAGGCTTCCGAACGCTGCCAGCATGTGATCCCGCGGAGCCGTGCCCGCTGAAGGGTCCTCCTTCCAGGAGGACAGCCGCTCGCGAGCCAGCGAGAAGGGCTCGCCCTTGGGCCACAGCATGAACAGGTCGAAACCTTCGTCGCGCAGAGTGTCACGTCCACGGAACTGGAAGGAGATTCCGCGAGTACGGCCGCGTAGCGCCTGCCGCATGCTCACGTACGGATCACGTCCGTTGATCGACGCGTACAGCGACTCTTCAAGCCACTGCTCGTCCGTACCGTGCTCCACGACAACGTCAACGTCGTTCGGATGAAGCGCCCCACGGATGTACGACCCGAAGACGTACACCTCGTCCACTAGGCCCAGCGGCCAGCCGCCCTGCTCCAGACGCGTGATCATGTCCTTCAGCAGCCCCGTGGCCCGCTCACGCTTCACTCCGGCACACCCTCCACCGCAGCGAAGGCCGCACGGAACTCCTGCGTCGTCACGTACACGGAACCCGGTACCGCCCGACGCCTACCATCCTGAATGGGCTGGGAGACCACCTCGGCCGAGGCCCTCATACGCCCCATCCGGTAGTCCTCAACCACCCCGGCCAACTCCTCCGGGACCTCCCGCTGATCCACAACGCCCGCGACAGCGCCCTGCGGATACGAACCGCCGAACGTCTCGAGCCGCGACCAGCCCAACAACCGGGCCGCCTTGCGTATCGCGGAACGGATCAGTTCGGTACCACCCAGCGCCTCGGCCTCATCAACAGCCAGACGCAGCTCGTACGACCCACCAAAGCCACCCCCTCAGGAGGACACGACCGGCGCAGCAACGGCACAACAACAGCAACAAGACGCTCACGACGCGGATCACCCGAAAACGAAGGCACCAGCCGAGCGTAACCACGCCCCCACTCCCCCAGCCCGCGAATCCATCAACTCCCGCCCCACACACGCGTCATCCAACCCACCCCCCGAAACGACAACGCCCTTCACCGACCAAACGACACCATCAACACCAACCACCCACCCGAACCCGGCCCCCGAGCAGTGAAAACAGATGACACCCACCCAATGAAAAAACCACGACGCCCATCACGTAGTGACTTGTCCTGAATTTCCTTTTTTGCTTACGCTCGACATTCCACGCGAGGGAAAACACGGGGTCTGGAACAAGGACCGCATCCAGAACCTGAAACTGCCGACAACCCACCCCGTCACCTCTGTGACGTCGGCCGGATCGGGTACAGGCGTCGCGGCAGTCACGCACTCACGCCGGCACGGGCAGTTCGAACCACACGGTTTTACCCCTACCGCTTGGGGAGTTGCCCCAAGCAGAGGCAAGGGCTGACACGATCATGAGGCCTCGGCCGCCTTCAGCTTCGTCTTCCTGGCGCGGCATCGTCACAGTCCGTGGTCGATGCGGATCGCTGTCCCGCACCTCCACCCGCACGCGGTCTGGGTATTTTCGCACGACAACGTATACGTCACTGTCTCCGTGAACCAGGCCGTTGGTGACCACTTCCGACAGCAGCAGTTCTTCTTCGTCGGCCATACCGGAAAGGTCCCACCCGTCTAGCCACTCCCTGATGAGCTTACGTGCGCGTGGGGTTCCCTGGAGATCACGGCGATGGATTTTGAGTTGGCGTATGACGCGCTGCGCCTCGCTGGATGGCCCTTCGTAGCACACGAGAAGGAGTGCTGCATCGTCTGTGTGTGTTACGCGTCGTCTTCCGAAGCCCTTCATGATTTGATCGGCGAGAGATTCGATATCCGCGTGGCTTCCCAAGGCGGTCTTCAATGTTTCGGCGTCGAGTTCGCTTCCGAGGCTGATCAGGCCATCGGTGAAGCATGCGATTATTGTGTCAGGCTTCAGCGCCAACTCAGCGGCTGTATAGCGCGTATTGGGATATACGCCGAGCGGCATTCCGATGTCGAGATCGCTTGGCGAGGGGACTATACCGTCAGCTGTGTGGATAAGTGGCAGCGGATGGCCAGCACTGGCCAACTCCGCCACACCTGTGTCGGGGTCCAGCCACAGGCAACAGCACGTGGCGAATAGGTCTGTGTCGAGGCTGATCAGAAGGTGATTAGCCCGCTCAAGTACTTCCCCAGGACGTTGACCTTCGTCTGCATAGGCTCGCACGGCACTGCGAAGCTGCCCCATGACGGCGGCGGCAGCGGGATTGTGGCCTTCTACGTCGCCGATGACCATGGCAACGCCTCCGGTGGGGAGCGTCAGCAGGTCGTACCAATCGCCCCCAATGTCAGTCCCACTCGCTGCTTGTGCATATCTGCCGGTACTTACGACGCCTGCTGGCTGTGGGAGCATCCTGGGCAGTAGCGCTTGCTGCAGTTTCTCGACCAGCACGTGCCTGGCCTCCTGCGTCTGGGTGCGATCCACGGCTTGGGCCAGCGCTGTGGCCAGAGCTGTGAGCGCCGACTGCTGTACGGCGAGATCCCGGTGAGGGCGCTTGAATGCTATGGAAAGTGCACCTACCGATCGCTTCCCGACCAGCAGGGGAGAAACTAGCCAGTCGCAGGCCTCGTCCAGCGCTTGCTCCGCGAGCCGGCCTCTGGTCTGTTGATCGTGCGCTGCGTAGAGGGCATGCCGTTGCTGTACGACAGCGTCGGTTTCTGGCGTGCTTTTACCAAGCCTGGCCCAGTCCGCTGTACGGATAAATTCTGGTGAACAACCGGATGCGTCGGCTATTTGCAGCCGGTTTTCCTGTACAAGGCTGACTATCACGGCCTCGGCAGAAAATCCGCCGATCACTCTGTCCATAGCCATTTTAATCGCTTCACTAGTCCGCACGACATTCGCCAGAAGCATGGCGAGTTTGTGGACATGGTAGATCAGCGGGACAGTGGGGGACGAAAATTCTCGGGCGTCGGCATGCTCCCACTCGGCGCTTACGACGAATGGAACTGCGGGAGGCTCCATTAGCCCATGACGCTCGGATAGCCGCCCGAGGTGAATGGCTATATCGGCCGCGACTTCAACCAATTGCTCGATTTCTTCCTGGGCAGTTCCGCTGCGGGAACGTGGCCAGTAGACGGTGATCGTACCGAATTTGCGCCCGCCGTGGGAGATGGGAGCCGCGGCGATCTGAAGTGGGAATGGCGCAAACACTGAAAGATCCGGATGGAATGGCATGAGTTCCGGGCCGTGCGCCGTGACGACAGAATTTGTTCGCCAAGCGCGGGCCGATGGATATACCTCGTCGTCGAGCGATACGCGTTCCACAGATCCGATTCCAAGCGGTGTGACGGCTACCACCGCAGCACGCAGTTCGGCTGCGTCTGAGGCACGGAGGAAAACCGTCGCAGCGGCGCCGTGGACGTTGCGTACCAAATCCTTGACCGCTGTGAGCAGGAAGTCCCGCTGACCGCCCTCATGAAAGGACGTTTGCTGGGTACGGCTTGGCGTGGGTTCAATCTGATTCATCGCATCGCCACCCGGCGCCGTGTGCATGTCTTACCAGACTACTGCCGTCACTGAGCCCTTTCCAACCTCGTGCGTTGATGGTCAGTTGCGCTGGGAGGGGGAGTGGCGGAGGCGGCCCAACGTGTTGGCCATCGTGCCGGCAGAGGGTCTCGAGCGAATCTTCCTGGCTTTCGGCGTCGTCCTGTATTCCCCTCTGGTGACCAAGCGCAGCGAGTTTGTGCTGCCGTCAGGTCGGTCCGGTCTCTTGGTTGATCAGCGCTTCGGCTAGTGCTCGGACGTCTTGATACGGCTGACTGTCGTTGATCGAGGTGGACAGCGCGCGGGCGCCCTCGAACAGCACCGCGAGCTGCCGTCCCAGGGTCTCGGGATCGCGCGCACCTGCCTCAGCGGCCGTTTTGACCAGGCGGGCGGTGAACTGCCTTTTGTGGCGCTCAACCAAGGCTGCGGCCTCGGGCATCGTTCCGGCCGTCTCAACGGCGGTGTTGTGCAGGGGGCACCCGCGCACGATCTCCTCGATCGGCGGCGAGTCGGCGAACAGTTCCAGGAGACGCTCGCGGGCACTGAGGTCGCTGCGTTCCAGAATGGCTTCGACGCCGACGGGCCCGTCCGAGTCGGATTCGATGCGTTGCACGTAGGCGCTGACCAGGGCTTCTTTGCTGGGGAAGTGCTGGTAGAACGTGCGCGTCGACACATGTGCCACTTCTGTCAGCTTCGCGATGCCCGTCGCGTGGATGCCCTCGCGCGCGAACAACTGGACCGCGGTGCGCAGGATCCGCTCCCGCGCTCCCCGCCCGCCTTTGGTCGCTCGGGCCGTAGCCTCACTCGTTCCCATGCCGCAAGTATAGCGATCGATTTACTTTGGTGCGGGGTCGTGCTACGTTGAAGTACATCGATCGCTTTACTTCGCGGGATGCGGCGCATCATGCGTCGGCCGACGAGGCGCGAGGACCGCTGCCGCTCACTGGCCGGCCAGGTGCGGCTCGCACGCTCCCCGTGAGCTCGCCGTGGCGCACGAAGGGGCCTACTCGGCGAGTCGGGTGCTCGGGCTCCGCTCTCGTGGTCGGCGATCCAGATCATGCATCTCCCGACACAGGCAAGTCAGAAAGGAACGAACATGTCCACGCAGAACTTCGTCGCAGTTCCCCACGAGGTCGTCCGGTGGTCGATCGACACAGGAACGTCCTTCGAGGACTTCCGGACCAGGTACGAAGCTGCTGTACCGGTACTGGACATCGACCGGATGACGCAGCTCCGCACCGAGCGGGCGAGTTGGGACACCGTGGTCGCCGCTGCCGCGGAGAACGCCCCGTACGGTTTCATGCGCTTCTGGAGCACCGACGTCGGTGCGACCATGCGACTGGCCGGCGACCCGGGGCTCTGCACCACCTACCTGATGGGAAATCACACCATCGCCGAGCGCATGTACCGACACGATCCGGCGGTGATGCTCTACGCCCCGCTGCGTACGACGATCATTCAGGACCGGCAGGGCGCCACGCTGTTCTCCATCGACCAGCCCAGCACTCGCTTCTCCAGCTTCGGCGTTCCCGACATCACTGCCGTCGGCCAGGAACTGGATCGCAAGGTCCTCAACCTGCTGGAAGTCCTGGACGTGACCGTCCCGCCTGCCCTCTCCGCAGCCGCAGCGAATGAGCGCTGACGGCGGCACACAGGTCGGAAAAGAGGAACCGAAGCCCCCGCCGTTCATCGGGCGAGGTGCCCTGCCCCTGCAAGTGTTGATCGCTTGTCAACAGTCACTAAAAAAATTTCGAGGAGACATCATGCCGGACAAGGACACGACCGTCGGCACAACGACAGGAGACGACGAGCTGGTTGAGCTCGGCGTGGCCGCGGCCGCTGCCGCGATCCGTGGAGGCGACATCACATCCGAGGCGTACACGTCCGCACTCTTGCGGCGCGCACGCAAGCATGCCGACCTGAACTCTTTCGTCACCATCGACGAGTCCGCAGTGCTGGCTGCGGCGCAGGCGGCGGACAAGGCCCGCGCCGCGGGTTCCAATGCTCCCCTCCTCGGTGTCCCGATCGGGATCAAGGACAGCTACGCGACCGCTGGTGTCCGTACCACGCTCGGCGTGAGCAACCTGAAGGACTTCGTCCCGAACCACGACGCAGACGTCGTCGTCGCACTCCGCGATGCCGGGGGCATCGTCTTCGGAAAGAACAACCTCGTGGAGATGTCCTTCGGACTGACCGGACACAACAGCACGTACGGCCAGGTGAAGAACCCCTACAGCCACGCCCATGTCCCCGGCGGATCCTCCAGCGGCTCCGGGGCGGCGGTCGCCGCCCGCATCGTCCCCGCATCAACCGGAGGCGACACGGTGGGCTCCATCCGAGTCCCTGCGTCCCTGTGCGGTGTGGTCGGTTACAAGCCCACCAACGGCCGCTGGCCCGGAGGCGGCGTCGCCCCGATCTCCCACACCCTCGACACCACCGGCATCCTCGCCCGCAGCGTCGAGGACTGCGCGCTGCTCGACCAGGTCGTAACCGGGCACGCCACCTCTCCCGCTTCGCAGCGCTCCGACCTGCGCGGGGTGCGGTTCGCCCACGCCCCCCGGCAGTACATGAGCGTGATCGACCCCGAGACCGCAGCCCACTTCACCGCCGCGCTGGAACGCCTTCGCGACGCCGGCGCCGACATCGTCGAAATCGATCTCGGCGACGATTTCATGGACACGACGAACCACCTGACGTGGAATTTCTTCTTCCGCGAGATGCGAGAAGCAGTCACGCAATTCGTCACCCGCAACGACTTCCCCGTCACGTTCGATGAGATCTACGGCGACATCAAGCCCCAGCTCAAGACGATCTGGAGCCAAGTCGTCGTCCCGGGCGGGCAGGGCTACCTCTCCGACGAAGGCTACGCGTCGGCTCTGGCCACCGAACGCCCGCGTCTCCAGCGCCGACTCGGCCAGGCATTCACGCAGAACGCGGCCGACGCACTGCTCTTCCCGACCACACCGTGCCCCGCACCTCTGATCGACAACGGGTCGAACTTCACCGTCGCCGGCCAGCAGGTGGACGACCGTTTCCTCGCCTACAACACCATCCCCACCAGCGGAGCGGGCCTGCCCGGCATCAGCATCCCCATCGGCCTCAGCACCGAAGGCCTGCCGATCGGCCTCGAAATCGACGCCGCCCATGGCAAGGACAGCCACCTCTTCGACCTCGCCCGCCGGGTGGAGTTGCTCTTCGACGCCCTGCCCACCCCCGCCTGAAAGCGACACCGCCCAGCACTCCCACCGATACCGAGTACGAGAAGAGACATCACCATGCCCGCAACAACCGCAACAACCGCTCCCACACAGACCGTGGACGTCGCAGGAACCCCTTTCGCCTACCGAGAGGTGGGCACGCAGGAAGGCGTTCCCCTGGTCCTCCTGCACCACGTCACTGCGGTCCTGGACGACTGGGACCCGGCCGTGATCGACGGCCTTGCAGCCGAGCGGCACGTCATCCTCGTCGACCTGCGCGGAGTCGGCCGCTCCGGCGGGACCACCCCCGACACCTTCGAAGCGATGGCCAACGACACGATCGCCTTCCTGGACGCCCTCGGCTTGGACGCGGTCGACCTGCTCGGCTACTCGCTGGGCGGCATCGTCGCCCAGGTCGTCGCCCAGCAGTACCCCGACCGCGTCCGCCGGATCATCCTGGCCGCCACCGCACCAGCAGGCGCACACGGCCCGGCTGCCACCGGCGCCACCCTTCAGGCGGCCATCGAAAAGGCAACCGAGCAGGGCAAGCACCCCAAGCACTTCCTGTTCTTCGAGCCGTCACCGACCGGCCAGGCAGCCGCAGACGCCTTCCTCGCCCGCCTGGACCGGCGCACGACCGACGACCGCGACGCCCCGATCTCCAACGACACCGTCGGCGCCCAGCTCACCGCGCTCATCACATGGGAAAAGGAAACCTCGCCAAACGGCCTGGCAGCCCTGAAGCAGCCCGCACTCGTCGTCAACGGCGACAACGACACAATGTGGCCCACAGCGACCGGTACCCTCCGCCTCGCCCAGTTGCTGCCCAACGCCAAACTCGCCATC
This sequence comes from Streptomyces sp. NPDC089424, assembly GCF_044749345.1. Lineage (NCBI taxonomy): Bacteria > Bacillati > Actinomycetota > Actinomycetes > Kitasatosporales > Streptomycetaceae > Streptomyces > Streptomyces sp. NPDC089424. Next base: position 1,704,816 of record NZ_JBIVHU010000001.1, on the reverse strand, counting down.
TACCCCGACTCCGGCCACGGCGGCATCTTCCAATACCACGAGGTGTTCGTGCAGCAGGCCCTGGACTTCCTCCGCAACTGATCCGCCCGGGGGCGTTGCCGTACCCACGCTCGACCCCGACTGACACACACGAAGCGGCTCCCGGCATCTACCCGGGAGCCGCTTCCCCATCTTCTGAGGCCCCCGGCACGATGACCCTTCCCGAAGACTGCCGAGCAGTCCCCGCACGCTTGGCGGCAGCACGGCGTCGAAGGCTTCGAGTACTACTGCACCCCGCCCGGCCAGCACGAACGCTCTGCGAAGACCCTGGCCTGGGAGCATCGACAGCTCGGTCGCGCAGGGAAAGCCGTCAGGCTCAGCCTCGACAACCGGATCGCAACCTTCAAGACAGCGCTGCCGCAACACACGGACGCGGCTGATTTGCTCCTGGCCGTCAAGTCGATCGGAAACGCAGGCAGCCACGAGGACGTTCTCCGCATCACCGACGTCCTGGAGGGAGTCAAGTTCTTGGACCATGCCCTGTCCTTGATCTACGAAACAAACCCCGACGACATGACGAGGAGGGCATCCGAGGTCACTCGTACGCAACATCCGGCACGGACTGAGACGAAGGCGGGGTCATGGCTGACATCTGGCTAAGGGATCACCAGGTCGAAGCCGTCGCCGCCGTCATTCGGGGCTTGGACGTACCACAGGGCGGGATCCCAGCGAACGGCCTGCGGGGCCAGGTACACGCCGCGTACGGAACGGGAAAGACAGTTATGGCGGCTGCGTCGGCGAAGCGGCTTGTGCCGCGAGGGCGTGTGCTTGTGGTGGTGCCGACGCTGGACTTGCTGGCGCAGACGGTGAGGGCGTGGCATGAGGTCGGGCATGGGGGGGCCGGCGGTTGCGGTGTGTTCGCTGCAGCCGCCTACCGGCGGCTGTATCTGACGGCGACGCCGCGGATCTGGGAGGAGCGGCTGAACCGGGAGGTTGCGCAGGGGGTGCGGGATCCGCTGCCGCGGGAGATGGCGGCCTCCATGGACGACGAAGCCGTCTTCGGCCCGGTGCTCTACAAACTGTCACTCGCGTCTGCCGCCTCTCGTGGGCTGCTGGCCCGGTACCAGATCATCGTCCTCCAGCTCCAGGACCCGGTCGTCACCCCGGAGCGGCTGATGGGCGAGGACCGGCGTAGCGAGGAGGTCCGCGGGCAGCGGATCGGAGCCCTGCAGGCCGCGCTCCTGCACACCATGGCGCAGCACGGTCTGCAGACATGCATCACGTTCCATCACCGGACGATGGAGGCGCAGGCGTATGCGGAGGGGTTGGAGCGGGTGGCGGCGAAGCTGCACGCCAACGAGCCGGACGTGTATCCGAAGCGGATGTGGGCGGACTGGCTGTGCGGCGAGCACCTCCCGCAGCGCCGGCGCGAGGTCCTCGGCTCCTTCGGGGCCACGGGGCAGCGGGCCGTGCTCTCCAACTGCCGCGTCCTGGGTGAAGGCGTCGACATCCGCGCCGTGGACTCCGTGGCCCTGCCCGATCCGAAGGGTGCGCCGCACGACATCGTCCAAGCCATCGGCCGTGCGCTCCGGCAGAAGCCCGGACAAGGCAAACTCGCCTCACTCATCGTGCCGGTATTCCTTCAGCCCGGGGAAAAGCCGGAGGACATGTTCACCTCCGGCTCGTACCGGCCGCTCGTGAAAGTGCTCGAGGGCTTGCGGGCTCATGATGAAGAGGCCGTGGAATTGCTGGCCATTCCTCAAGCGCCGCAGAAGGACGTCGCGCAGCCGTCCGAATGGATCGGAACAGCGCCGGAAGAGGGCGAGGAAGGCTCCCGTTTGCTGCTGCGTTTTGCCGCTCCGCGGGATCCGGTGATGGTCGCACAGTGGGTGTCGTTCAACGTGATCGACACCGAGCGGCAGGACTGGGCCCGCGGCTGGGCCAAGCTGAAGGAGTACGTCGAGCGCGAAGGCAACGCCCGCGTCCCCTACGGACACCGGGAAGGCGCCACACCCCTCGGGCAGTGGGTAGCGGAGCAGCGACGCGCGTACGGAGCCGGAGAGATGAACAGCCAGCGCGCCCGCAGGCTAGAACAGCTCGGCATGGTCTGGTCGGTGGCGGATGAGCGGTTCCAGGAGAACTTCGCGGCCGCACGCGCGTACTACGACGAGCACTGGACGCTGTGCGCGCCGCGCACGGCGACGGCACTGGACCGGCCGATCGGACAGTGGCTGTCCAACCTCCGCCGCCCCGCCGCCCTCGACAGCCACCCGGAGTGGAGGACGGCGCTGGAAGCCGTGGACGCCGACTGGAATCCGGCATGGCCGGCCGACTGGCAACGGCACTACGCGGCACTACGCGAGCTCGTACGCGACGAAGCAGGCCAGGCCGACTTCCTGCCCGGCGTCACCGTCCACGGCATGGACATCGGCAAATGGCTCGCCAAGCAGCGCCAACCGGCTGTCTGGGCCGGCTTGCTGGACGGGCAGCGCGAACGCCTGGAAGCCTTCGGCATCGCGCCGCTCGCCCCGGCGCCGGAAGCGCCCGCCAAGGCCCCTCAAAGCGCCCTGAGCGCCTTCGAGCGAAATGTCGCGGCCCTCGCGCAGTACAAGACCCGCACAGGCTCCCTGACCGTCCCCAGAAGCCACATCGAGGCGCTGCCCGACGGCACGGAGGTCAAGCTCGGGGTCTTCTTGTCCAACACCAAGACCAGGCGCGCCAAGCTCACCGCCGACAAGCTCGCCGCCCTCGCCGCCCTCGGACTCGACTAGGCGCATGGAGGGCTGAGCTGAAGCGCAACGGTATCGGTAACGCCGCCCCCGGCGGTGGTGCGACACAGTGGTACCGAGGACGGCGGAAGGGCTGGGTACCGAGCCCTCACCGCCTGTTCGGAGCCGACGGCCTTGATGGATGCCGTCGGCCGTCGTGTGTTTGGCCCCGCAGATCACCGAGCCGACGTCCTCTCCGTGACATCAGTTGCGGCGGTCAACGGCCGAGTGACTGAATCGCACCGACCGCGATGCTTACCAGCGACAAGAACGGCGAGGACCCCGCCAGCGATCCTGACGATCACCGGCGTCATCAGCTGGCTCGCGCCGATGGTGTTTGCTATGAAGCCGTGGATCCGCCAGGCAAGATCGCGGAAGTTGATTGCCACGGCTAACGCAGTGACACGCAGTGGCCGGCCGTCGGGTGATCCTCTGCCATGCTGCGCGGATGAGTGTCCGCCCATACCCGCCACGCGCCCGCACCTTGCGGCAGATCATGCGCCAGCACCGCAACGAGATCCCACCCGCCCTGATGCCGGTCGCCCGCTCGCCGCAGGGGCCGGTCGGCGAGTATCGACTGCCGACGCGGGCCGACTACCCGGGAGGGTCTTCTCAGGGGTGCCGGACCGTCCGCTTCACGGCCATCTCCACCTCGTAGCGGGACTACCGGCTCAAGGTGGCATGGTCGCGCCGCGCCCGGCCGGGCGTCATGCGTAGGCCGGCGACTTCTCCGGCCCGACCGCCGGGCCGACGGCCGGTGCGGCGCGCGGGGCCCAGCCGCCGCGCAACCAGACCGAGCTTGCCCCGATCCCAGCCGCGGCCGTACCGCCCGTCCCTTTTACCAACTACCATCCCTCCAATTTCAGCCAGAGGCTGAGCCGGCCAGGGCTGTGAGGGTGTCGTCCAGGTCGGTGGCCTTCGGCTGGTTGTGGGGGAGCTTGGCCAGGATCTTGGCCAAGCCGCAGGTGTTGGTGAGGGCGGAGAAGACCAGGCCGCCCGCGACGCCGGCGGAGAGCCAGCGGGCCGTGTTCCAGCGTTGTCCGGCGATCAGGCCGGTCAGGACGAGGGATCCGGCGGCAAGGCGGACTTGGCGGTCCATGGCCCAGGAGGTGCGGGTGCCGGCCAGGCGGTGGGTCTCGTGGCCGAGCTGCGTCCAGGCCGTGATGCCACCGGTGAGGGTGGCGGCGGTGATGCCCTGGTCGGCCAGGCGTCGGCAGGCTTGGTGGGAGCGGGTGCCGGAGGCGCACACGATGAGGAGGTCGCTGCGGTCTGCCGCGGTCCTGAGGGAAGGCAGGGCGGTATCAAGATGATCGAGGGGGATGTTGTGGGCGCCGGGCAGGTGGCCGGAGGCGTATTCGCCGGGGGTGCGCACGTCGACGACGGTCAGCTCGTGCAGGCGGGCGTTGGCCTGGTCGGCGGTGAGGGCGGTGGTGGGTGCCACGGGGATTTTCCTTTGCTTGGTTCGGGTTACCCCTTCGCTAGGATACCCAAGGGGGTATCTCGAAGGAGTGTGGGTTGTGGAACTGGCGATGGCGGCCGAGGAACTGAAGACGGTAGTCAACCGGCTGCGCCGGGCCCAGGGCCAGATCGCCGGTGTGATCAAAATGATCGAGGAAGGGCGGGACTGCGAGGACGTCGTCACCCAGCTCGCAGCAGCGTCCCGAGCTCTGGACAAGGCCGGTTTCGCGATCATCGCCACCGGTCTGCAGCACTGCCTGACCGACGCGGACATGGCCGCCTCCGGCGACCAGGAGCAGATGCGCAACCGGCTGGAGAAGCTGTTTTTGTCTCTGGCCTGAGCAGCGATGCCGCGGGCGCCCGGTGATCCCTCCGACTCCTCAGGTGAGAGCGTCAATAAGCATGAAGGCCACCACTGCCAGCAGCACGACGGCGAGGCTCCGTTGCAGCAGGGTGCCAGTGACCTTGGCGGCCAGGCGTTTGCCGTCCCAGGCTCCCATGATCGCCGCCCCGGTGAAGGGGCCGACCCCCCCAGTCGACGCCAGCGGTGGTGGCGCGGGTGGCCAGGGAAGCCAGGGAATTCGCCGAGATGACCAGCAGGCTGGTGCCGACGGCGGCCTGCATCTCGAACGCCCAGCACGGTGACCAGGGCCGGGACGACGAGGAAGCCTCCGCCGACCGCGAGCAGTCCGGTCAGCGCGCCCAGCCCTGCGCCGGTTCCGGCAGCCTTGGCGGGCCTGGCCTGACCGGTCGCCGGGCCAGTGGCTGTGCAGCTGGGGCACAGCATGTTGACGGCGACGACGGCGAACGCGGCGGTCAGTACCGGCGCGGGCAGGCGGGATGCGGCGGCTCCTGCTGCGGCAGCGGGTAGGAGTCCGGCCGCGGCGAACAAGGCGCCTGCTTTCCAGCCGGTGCGGGCGTGGGTGTACAGGGCGGTGAGCGAGGTGGCCATGACGATGATCAGGCTGGCGGTGGTGGCGGCGGCCGGGGTGAAGCCGAGCAGGTGGATCAGCGCCGGTACCGCCACGACGCTGCCGCCCCCGCCGAGCGCGCCGAGCACGAGTCCGACCACGGTCCCCGCTGTCAGGGTCAGGATCAGAGCGCTCACGCTATGACACCGCCACCCCGCCCGGACCGACGACCGGCAGACCTTGGCGTGCCCAGGCGGTCATGCCGCCGGTGACGTCCGCGGCCTGAACTCCGTGTTCGGCCAGCAGCTTTGCGGCCTGCCGGGAGCGGTGACCGGAGCGGCAGATCGTAACCACCGGCTTGCCCCGCGCGGCTGCCAGGAGCGGCTCCCCAGCCATCAGGCCGGAAAGGGGCAGGTGCAGGGAGCCGGGCGCGTGCCCGGCGTTCCACTCCGGTTCTTCACGGACGTCCAGCGGGACAGCGGTGCCGTCGCCGACCTGCTGATGAGCCAGGTGGGGGGTAAGGCGGCCGGGACCGCAGCGGAGAAACGTGAACATCGTTTAATTGCTTTCGTGCAGGTGGCGCGGAAGGGCGTATCAGTCGGGGCGGCCGCGGGCGAGGGGCAGTCCCGCCTCGGTGGCGGCGGCGAAGCCGTCGTCGACAGCGACCACGTCGCGACCCCCCGCGTCGAGCAAGGAGGCGGCGATCGCCGCACGCATCCCGCCGGCGCAGTGCACCCACCACCCCGTCCGGCAACTCGTCGATGCGGCCGTGCAGCTCGTGGATCGGGACGTGGACCGAGTCCTCGATGTAGCCGCCCTCGCGCTCCGAGTCCCGGCGCACATCCAGCACAACCACGTCGCCGCGCTCACGGACATCGGCGAGGTCGGCGAAACGGGCGCGGAGAAGGGATCACCAGCGACTCCTTCGGCAAGATCGAGTTCGACTACGGAAACCCCCATGGTCCCTGGCGTCGACCACCCCGGCCCCGACCGCGTCACCCGCCTCGAAAGCCAGACCGAAAGTAATCCCGAGGTCTAACGAGCTCGTGCACGGTAGGCGGTGAGGCGTCGTGGGCCTCGGTGGGGCTTGGTGTTTCACATTGTTCGTGCCGTGGTGAGGTCGGCGGTCTGCTGGTGGGACAGCAGGGCGGCGACGGCTTACACGGTGTCGCTGATGTGCTCGCGGCGGCCGAGGTGGCGGGCCACTGCCCGCCAGTTCTTCAGGTGTGCGATGCCGTGCTCGACGCGGATACGCCGCGAGGAGTGGGCCTTGCGTTGCCGTTCGTGCATCTCCTCGTACCAGTCCGGGGCGTTCTTCTTGAACTTGCGGTGCGGTGGCGTCACCACGCGCCCGCCGGTCTGGGCTCCCAGGCCCTGGTAGCCGGCATCGCCAAGGATCTCCAGTGCGGGCCCACCATCCAGGAGCCTGACCAGCCCTAACTGGCGGGCATGGGTGATGTCCGCGCAGCTGCCGTGCTGCGCCGGGCTGCAGAAGAGCATCCGGCCGTCGCCATCCGTGACGACCATGGTCTTGACCGCGTTCTGCTTGCTCTTGCCGGAGATGAACTTCTCCCGGTCCTTGCGTCCGGCGGCCGGGCGCCTGACTCGGATCTCGGTGCCGTCGATGATGCCGGTCTTCCCGCTGGCGCCGATATGGTCAACGACCTCGGCCAGTGTCCGCAGCCGCACACCCGGGTGGATGGTGCACCCTCGCTCGGCGAGCAGTGGCCGTACCTCGCCGATGGCACGGGTGATGGTGGAGCGGTCCACACCGAACCAGCAGGCCAGCACGTCATGAGTAACGGCATGGCGCAGATGCACGAGCGCCGCCAGGAGCCGGTCGATGAACACCAGCCGGTGCTTCGCACCCGCGCCCACAGCCCGCTTCCGCGGCCTGGACGCGAGCTTGGCCTGGTGTCGCTCGTGCCACAACGGGCTCACCTCAGCGACGAGTTCAGCGATCACAGCAGCCGACATGCCCGTGATCCTCCGGTTGCCGATGATCGCTGCACGAGACACGTTCCCCACCACACGACCATGATCGACGATCGAGAACTCGACGCCTCACCGCCTACCGTGCACGAGCTCGTCAGACGAGCCCCAGGGCGAGCCCGAGCTGGCCGGGCCGATGGGCACGATGGCCCTGTTCTGACCGCCCGCTGCATCAGCCTACGGGGCCCCCTTCGGGGCTGGCCCCTCCAGATGGGCGCTGATTGGTCGGGATCGCCGTTTGATTGAAAGTCGGCTCGCCCCTCGTCATAACCTGCACCACATAGTTGTAGTTGAACAGGTGGCAGTTCAGCAGCCCACACTTTGTATTGAGGACCAGGCAGAGTGGGCTGCCGCCAATACCGCCGAAGGTCTGTGCCTCCAGGCTTACATCTGCGCTATCGACGGCAAAGACGTTCGCCTCGTCCTCGGTTGGAGCCACGGCCCCTATGGACGCGTTAACGCTCTTCTGGAGGATCCCTCCAGGCTTCGTCGAGTCTGTGGTCGAGTAGAACCTAACCTGGCCCCCTGCGACGGGGAGGAAGCTCTTCATCGTGAAGTGCGTGGTGGGCGCTACGAAGCCGATTTCGCATTGAACCCACCCCGTATACCTTTCAAGCAGAAAGCGCTCGTCTCCAGAGCTCTGAGCGTTGACCCAGTGCCGCATGTAGCTGAAAGAATGGACAGAGTTCAGGGGCCTTCCGTACGGTCCGGGCATTTGAATAGTCCTTCGTGCGCAGGTGTGGTCTCACTGCATCATGAGTGGCCCTTACGAATTCCACGGCCTGGACTATTCGCCTAGGCCCTCGTGTCCTGCGCGGGGTCGCGCTCACGATGCTCAGCCAGAGCCCCCACTGGCTTGCCTGAAATGGCCTACTTCTATTTTGGGCCGTCCGGTGCGAGCCCGCATCTCGAACCGTATTTGTCTGGCGGGGTGTGAGCTAATTACGGCCCCCGGTCAGAGCCGACCGGGCCGCTGCCGATCGTGGCGTCGTTGTGACCGACTGTGGGCCCGTCAGGCCTGCCCCCTGGGTGGGACCTTGCTGGTCTCGTGCCGCCAGTTGAACGGCGACCAGCCGCCGTAGGGGCAGGGCCGCTTCACGCCGCCGATCCCCTCGTCGTCGACCTCGCGCACCCAATGCGCAGCGACCAGGGACCACTCGGCCATGCCGTACGGCCGGCACGTCCAGCAGTCGGAAGCCTTGCACGCCACAGCATCCACCGCCCTCGGAAATGGGGGCGGGCCCCCGCGCTCGGGGGTGCGGGGGCCCGTGAGACAGAGGTCCGGGTGGGACTTCGCTCCGTCGGATCGGCTCTTGCAGGAAACCGAAGGACTGGCCGGGCCTGTCCGCCACGGCGATGGCAGCCAGCCCAACGGCGACTAGATGATCAATTCCACGGGATGCCGGCGGAGGGTGTCGGATGGGCGGCGGCCGAGGTACCGCGAAACGGCCAGGCGGCGGACTGCCAGCCTTGGTTGTCGAGGTAGCTGCGGGCGGGGTCAGGCGGCAGGGTCGGCTTCGGGGTGAGTGAACCGCACGGGCTTGCCCAGCGACCGGGCGTAGGCGATTCGGCTCGGGTGCTGTCTCCGATGTAATCGCCGACTAAGACCGTGTCCTATGTGGTGAGGCGGACGAGCCGCTTGTAGCAGCAGGTGGCTGCAGCGAGCCCGAGAAAGGCCAGGTAGTTGCGGGGATTGCGTTCGTAGCGAGGGCTCACGCGTCAGTAGCCAGAGAGCCAGGACATGGTCCGCTCGATGACCCAGCGGCGTCGCCCTAATCGTTCGCTGGACTCGATGCCTTTGCGGGCGATGCGCACTCCTATGCGTTTCCATCGCAGCCATCTGCGCAGGTCGGCGCGGTCGTAGGCTTTGTCCGCGTGTAGGCGCTGGGGCTTGAAGTGTCGGCCGCGGTGCGGGTCGTGTCTCGTTTGGTGACCCTCGATCATCGGCTTGAGACCTTCGCTGTCGTGGGTGTTGCCGGCGGAGAGACCGACGAGGAGGGGCAGTCCGTTCGCGTCCGACAGGATGTGCATCTTGGAGCCCGGCTTGCCCCGGTCCACGGGGCTCGGACCTGTGTGTTCGCCCCCTTTTTAGCCCTGACATGGGCGGTGTCGAGGACGACGCGGGTGACGTCGATGAGGCCGGCGTCGTCGAGGCGGTGTAGCACGGCTTCGTGCAGGCGGCCCCAGACCCCGGCCCTCGACCAGATCAGGAAGCGGCGGTGAGCAGTCGACTTCGACACCCCGAAGCACGGCGGCAGTTGGCGCCATGCGCAGCCGCTGACCAGGACATAGATGATCGCTGCGAACAGCGTCTCATCAGGCGTGTCCTGCGTGCCGCCGCCCTGCGGCCGCACCTTCGACGGTGGGATCAGCGGCTTCGCGATCTCCCACAGCCCATCCGGAACAATCCAACTCCACGTACGCCGCCCCATGACGAGTTCAACGACGCCTCACCACATAGGACACGGTCTAAGCCGCACACCACGACGGCGCAGCCGAGGCGCTCCGCTTCCTTGATCACGACCACAAGCCCCCTGGAACCACCAGCTCACCATGCGTCCACCGTGATGCTGGGCGATAACCGGCGTGAGATCACAACCGGTTGACGATCACGTGGCACAGCCGTACCCCACCTGTCACACATCCGGCACAGGCCCGACACCGTGCGGCGGTCAGGGTCCGTGAACGCACGCCGGGCGGGAACTCGCTCTGTCCGGGGGTGGCGGGACGGTCACCTGAGCGGTCGCCGACGCACGCGAACCCGACCGGATCGCTCCCCCTGGAGCAAGAGCATCGTTGATCATGGACGTGTGACTCACCGCATCAGCATGCTGATCTCCGTTTTCGGCGTCCTTGTCAGTGCGCTGCTTCTCATCGTCGGGGTCCGCGAGTACCGGTCGGGAGCATCCGTTCTCTGGCCTGGGGCCGGTGGCCTCATCTTCCTCGGCGCCGTCTACACGCTTGTGCGTGACGTCCGACGTCCTCAGAAGTGAAGCTGGCCGACGTAAAGGTCTCTTCAGGCTTTCGTCGCTATCGGGCAAAGATCGCCCCACCTGGGAGCAACCACCCTTCTTATTCCATGACCGCGCATGGTCAGTTAGCGAAAGGTTCATGTGCCCGGGTGGGGACCTTCCTAGCTTCTGGGGGTCGCCCGGCCTCCACGAGGTCCACGGAACATGGGCCGTGGCGGCATCCCGGCCCCGCGAAGCGGGTCGGGACCGCACAGGAAGGCGCATGCAGATGGAGTTGACTCGCAGGAGATTCGTGGTCGCGACCGGAGCCGCCGTCGCGGCCACCGGGGTCGCGGCGAACCCGGCACTCGCGGACGGTTCCGGGAAGGACAAGCCCGGTCCCCGGGAGCCCAAGGGCGAATGGCTGGCGGGTGACACCCACGTACACGACGACCATTCGTCGGACGGCAGCCTCCCCCGGCAGACCTCCCACGACACGAAGCCCGGGAACCTTCCCGTCGGCGACCAGATCGGGCAGGGCGCGAAGACCGGACTGGCCTTCATGCCGCTGACCGACCACCGCACCTACGACCAGCACTGGGACCCGCAGTACACGTCGTCGGAGCTCATCCTGATCCCCGGCGAGGAGGCGAACGGTTCCCCGCACGCCGTCGTCCTCGGCCATGTCGACGTCATCGTCGACGGCGCCAACCCGCCCGGCTCGGCGGCCTTCCGCCATGTCCAGCAGTCCGTCTGGGACGCCCACGCGCAGGACGCGGTGTGGCAGACGGCGCACCCGGACGACGGCGAGTACACCCGCGCCGGCGGCCCCAACGACAACGCGAGCACCCAGGGCGTCGACACCGTCGAGGTGCTGAACGTGTCCAAGGACCCCGACGCCCAGATGGAGTACGCCGAGAACCGCTGGAACGCGGGTTTCCGGTTCGGTGTGACGGGCGCCAGCGACTGCCACTTCCGGGAGCTGTGGGACATCGCGGGACCCGGACAGCCGACCACCTGGGTGTTCGCCACCGAGCGCTCCGAGCGCGGCATCCTGGACGCGCTGCGGGCGGGCCGGACCTCCGTCTCCGCCTCCATCGACGGTCCGTTCGTGACCCTGGAGGCGGATGTCGACGGTGACGGACAGTTCGAGGCGATCGGCGGCGACGAGGTCGTCGTACGGGACCGCCACCTGTCGAAGAAGGCCGCGCTGCGGGTACGGGTCAAGGGCGGCGTCGGCGCCACCGTGCTCGTCTACGCCGCGCCTGGCCGCTCCGCGGGCCCCGTGGCGACGTTCCGGCCCGTACGGCAGAACGAGACGTACGAGCTGCCGCTCGTGCTGAAGGGTGACCACACCTGGTACCGGGTCGAGGTGCGTTCGCCGGGCTCCGCGTCCGGCGCCGACGCCGACCCGGATCTGCCGGACCAGTTCCGCGGTGCCGCCTCGCCCGTGTTCATCTCGGTGCAGGCCCCGGCCGACCCGTCCCCCGCCATTCCCCTGCCGCTCGCGGACCGCACCGCCGACCACGCCACCGCGGTGTTCGGCGAGGCGGGCGGGTTCGCCGGCTTCGCCGATGTCGCGGCGGACAACAAGGTCACGCACGTGGTCGCCGAGGTCCACGAGAACCACCGCAGCTTTGTGGTCTACCGGCAGATCGACGCGCGGGGACGCCGGACCAAGGTGATCACCCTCTCCGGCGACTCCCCGACTGCGCGCTCCCCGCGCGTCGCGGCGTCCGGCGAGCATGTCTGGGTGGTGTGGCAGGACTCGCGCGGCAAGGAGCAGCCGCACCGGCCCGCGATCCTGCTGCGCGAGAGCAAGGACGGCGGCCGCACCTTCGAGGCCGCCGAGCGCCTCAGCAAGGACGGGGGCCGGGCCATCCACCCGGCGATCGCCCTGCTCGACGACAAGCACCCCCTGGTGGCCTGGTCCGACAACTCGGGCGGCGCGTTCGACGTGTACGCGCGGATCATCGGGATCGACCGGGCGCCGGTGAACCTCTCGGCGGCCGGCAAGACGATCGTCGAGGGCACCCCGGACGACTCGCGGTCACCGCACTACCCCGCGTCGCTCTTCCCCTCGGTCGCCGTCACCGCGGACCGTCGCGCCCTCGTCACCTGGCAGGACAACCGCTTCGACCCCGACCCGCTGTGGACCGGCCACACCCCGGCCCCCGGCGAGGACCCGGATCACGGCACGGACCCCGACAACTGGCAGATCCTGGGCATCGTCCGCCCCTCCCCCGGCCGCGCCTGGGAGCCCCCTGTGCAGATCAGCGCCGCGACCGACGTGGCCGACCGGCACCCCAGCGTGACCGCGGACCGCGACGGTGGGTTCGTCGTCATGTGGGAGAGCAGCGCACTGCGCAGCTCGGGGGTCAATCTGTCCCTGCGGGCCTGCCGGTCCACCGACGGCGGTACGACCTGGTCGGCGTGGGAGTCGGTGGCTCTCGAGGCCACCGCGATGAGCCAGCGCCCCCGGCTGAGCACGGACGCGGACGGGACGGTGCGCGCGGTCTGGTACGACACCCGCGCGGCCGACTGGCGCTGGAAGGTGTGGACCGCGACGCTCGACCGGCGTACGGGCTGGACCACGGCCAAGCAGCTGACCACCCTGGGCAACAACACCTGGGCCGCCGCCGCCCAGGGCGTGGTCGTCTTCACGAGTGACCGCGCGGCCACCCGCACCCAGCGCGACCGGACCCAGCAGATCTACCTGCTGCGGACGCGGTAGTCCGCCGCGGCAGTCCCGTCCCGGACAGGCCGACCCGTACCGTAAGGCCGGGTCGGCAGCCAGGCAGGCGGGCGAGGCAGCTCGCGCGTCACGCAGTCACACGCCCACGGGCCAGGTCTGATCTCTGACCTGACGCCGGCACGGCGGACGTGAACCCCGATCCCCACCGAAGTCCTCGAAACGTCTCACCGCCAAGAATGCACGGGCTCGTTAGGCTTCCCGGGCCGTTCGTCTACGCGAACTCCGTCACTGGATGGCCACTCGCTTACGTCCGTTGTTGAGCCGTCTCGGGCGGTTACGGGTTACCACCCCTCTTCAGCCGGGCCGATAAGTGCCATACCTACCAGCCTGGCCAAATGGATTGCTCTATTCTCCTGCCCTTGTCGAACGTCTACTAGAACCGTGTGTCCGCGAACTGGTTCGCCATCTGCTGTGCTGTTGAAGCATGCCTGTACACCAGTACGGCCGGTCGACGGCGTCGACTGGCGGGTGAGGTCGGCGACTCTGGCCGAAAGCACTCCATCCAACCAATTCTGGCCGCTGCCGTCGTTGTCCAGGACCTTGCCGATGTGCAAGAACGCGCCGGGGGCGACACCCTGTCGGCGCAGTGACGGCCATCTATTGCAGGCGCGTCTTCGTAGCGCCTGCGCTTGCCGGACTGCGCGGCCCGGGGCTGCCCGCACCGCTCGCACAACTCCGGTGGTCAACTGAGTGTCTGCCTGTCCCAGCTCACGGGTCGTCGATAAATGTCACGTGGCCGATGCGGCCCGCCATCTGCTGGGTCAACCTGAGGGTTCGCACACGCAAACTGGTGACGCGCAGCCGGTCTGGAGACGCGCGGCGCGATCTCGACGACCAGGCGAGCGCCGGAAGCGACGACGGCGTCGTCGACGCGCTTCTCGGTGTTGCGGAGCAGCGTCTGAGGGTTCTCCTTGTGAAGGAGGGGGTCCGCCGTCGGATCGAGCTGTTCGCGAGTGGCTACTCGGAGCCGGTGCCTGGCTCAGACGGTCGGGACGGTGCCGCCGTCGATCACGTACTCGGCACCTACGATTGCCGAGGCGCGGTCCGAGACCAGGAACCCGACCAGATCCGCGTATCCCCGGTGTTCGCGAATCGACCCAGGGGTACTCCTCCGAGGGAGTCGTAGATGGTCTGCTTGGCTGCTTCACGTGTGAGTCCGTTGCCCTCGGCGATCCGGTCCACGAATCTTTCGTAGGCTTCGGTCTCGATTCCGCCGGGGCTGACTGCGTTGACCCGTACGCCGCGCGGCGCGAGCTCATTGGCAAGTCCCTTGCTGTATGTGCGCAGCGCGGCCTTCGCTGCTGCGTAAGCCAAGGACGCGTCGTATTGGGGCAGCTCACGCTGGATCGAGGTGAAGTGCAGCACCACGCCCGACCCAGAACCGATCATTGCCGGGAGAAGAGCTCGATCTAGCCGCACCGCTCCACGGAGGTTGAGGTTGAGCTCGGTGAGCCACTGGTCATCGGTGATGGCCGCGAATCCACCAGACGGCGTCGACGCCCCTCCGACGACGTGCACCAGGATGTCGAGTGTGCCGCCGGCCCCTGCGATTCGAGCGCCCACGGCGTTGGTGCCTTCTACCGTCAACAGGTCCGCTTCGATGGATCGGTCAGGGTGCTCGTACCCGTCGGGCATCGTTCGCGCCGTCACGTACACGTCGGCACCCATCTCTCGCAGTCTCTCCCGGGGCAGTGGAATCCGGCGCCATCCCGAGGCGACACTCGGGTCTTCGGCCTGCACAGCCTCAGCCCACGGCACGAAAACGGTCCACCGACTCCGTCGGCGGACCGTCACGAAACATCGAGGTTAAGCCTTTCACACTCAGAGAGTTCACGGATCGTATTAGCCAGTGCGACCATGACTCGCACCTCTTCATCGGAGAGCAGGATGCGCCCGAGTGGCGCCTCCGGGTCCTCCAGGACAAGAGTGTCATCAAACCGGAGATCGAGATTCAGGGTGAAATAGTCAAAGTAGCCCTCCTGAGGGTACTTCCGCTCAATCCAGACTCGCCTTCAAATCACTGCTACCTGCTGATGTCGGGGTCAGTTGGGCTTGTTGGCGAACAGCACGCACGTGATGATGTGCTCCGGCGAGCGGATCCTCCCTTGGTCAACGGCGCTACGTAGGACGGACTGTGCGTGGGTCGTTCCAGCCGACGGCGAGTGCTTGGGCGTAGGCGATACGGAAGTCGAGACGTCGAGGATCGAGGCGGAACCCGGGCCTGCTCGAGTAGGTCAGAGCCGAGCCCCCGTCGGTGCCAGACCATCGAATGGATCTAGGTTTCCCGTGGCTGTCTCGCGGTCCCTCCACCAGCCAGAAGCAGACGACGATTACGAGCCAGAGCGGCACCCACAGGGGGGGACAGGCCAACCGACAAAGTCCAGCCATACCAGGTGCCGACCTTCCCGACGAATCTCTCTCCGGATGTGACCTGCAGCGTCCACCGGCCCCGTCGTGGCCACGGAAGGAGACGCCCGGGCCGGAAGCTTATCCGAGCAGTCTGCGCGCCTTCCGGCGAGTAGACCTCGAATTCGCGCGTCGGGGTGGAGGCCTTCTCGGCGCGGAAGGTGAGACAACCGAGCGGTGCGCCGTCGAGACTGTTGCACATCCAGATGGCCGACTCGTGACCGTGCCTTTCATATCGCAGGGCTTCTGCCAGCGGCGCACCGCCGCCGCGGGCAAAGCGCAAACTGCGGAGCTCCCACCGGTCGCTGACACCCGGGCGCGGCCTGCCGGAGTCAGGTTTCAACGCGTACGTCACGAACGAATAGGGGACAGCCTGAGACGAGGGGCGCGTGTTCGGCGAGGGCATGGCGCGCTGGGGATCAGTGTTCATAATCATCCCAAGTCGTTCATCGTGCTCATGGACCGCCCGGCGGTGCCACCAGCCTCTTGGAGCTGTTCGAAGCCGTAGAACCAGGACTCCTGGAACTCCTCACAGGCCTTCTCCAAGTCTCCGAAACCAAACCCACCGGGTTTGGTTTGGTAGTAGCCGGCCACGGTTGAGATACATCCCCCTCTGATGACTGTTCGGCATGTTCCCGACACACTGTAGCGGTCGCGTGTGGCTGTCTATGGGCGAGTTGAGAGAGCCCGTGCCATGAAGAAGCTTCAAAGTCAATCGGGGGCGGCCGCCCCTTGGCCTCCAGCCGTGCCAGGCAGGACGTCGGCCTGGCCCTCTTCCTTACGCACGAGCTCCCGCACGCCGGGTAGTGCCGCTGCCGGTCCGCTGAGGGCGATCGCAGGTGAGTGAGTTCCTGGTGATCGCCTTGACTCCGGGATGCCTCTACGTGCCGTTCACCCGGTTCGGGGGAAACGGCGGTGCCGCCGCCGACCCGCCAGGCGGAGCTTCGGCGCTCCGGCAGCGTGCCGTCCGTGTCCCCCCTCGGCCCCCGACGCGAAACAACCACGCACCGACCGACCAGCTCATCCGGACAAAACTGCCTAGTTCAACGGGCGTGGGCTGGTCCGGAGGGCCGCCGCGTGCAGCTCGTACTACCGGCCGCCGGCCAGCGGCTAGAGGCGATGCCGGCACCCAGGAGGTATGTGCGC
Organism: Streptomyces sp. NPDC089424; assembly: GCF_044749345.1. Lineage (NCBI taxonomy): Bacteria > Bacillati > Actinomycetota > Actinomycetes > Kitasatosporales > Streptomycetaceae > Streptomyces > Streptomyces sp. NPDC089424. The sequence goes on along the minus strand of NZ_JBIVHU010000001.1, from coordinate 1,688,450 downwards.
CGGTATCGATTTACTTCGAGGACTGGTCACCGTGGTCGTCGTGGAGCGCGAGGCGACGGTCCTGTTCGCGCTTGGAGAAGGCGGCTGCCCGGATCGCCTCGTCGCTCTCCAAGCCTAATCCCAGTGCGCCGCCCACCGTGGCGACCGAAGCGACGAACCACGACAACGTCAGGTATTCCGTAGCGTGCAGCGGCGTTCGCGTCATGGAAGCGAACACCCGATCGTTGAGAATGAACAGCGCCCGCATCAAGTTGATGACCATCAAACCCGCATAGCAGACGAGCACCCCGATACCCACGGTTAGGACCGTCGAGGCGTTGTAGAGGCTCGTCCTCTTCCTTTGCTCCCAGCACCGGGGCCACGATCGCGTCCGCCACCGCGAAGACCCGCTCAGGCATCACCCCGGCACGCACCGCACGCCGCGCCACCGGCCACCCGATCGGTGTCCAACCCGGATGGACGGCATGCGTGCCCACTGCATGCCAGGCAACGGCACACCCAAACCAACGATCCCATGATCCAAACGGGCCCCACCGATGGTGAGACTCACGCAGGAGTGGTGTGCCGAAACTCTCTCCCCCCGTTACCGTCTTCGATGGCTCCGCAATGGAGTCTCTGGCCTTCGGGTCCGGCATGACTTCCCCCTCCTGTTGTTGATGATCCGGGGGGTGGTGTCACCGGGCCCGAAGGCATCGACGGACCGCTGATGAGGGGCTTGAGCACCGGCTTCACCCGGGCCGGAAGAGCTCTCCGTAACGCGGATGTGGCCGCTCGATGCCGAGGCAAGGCCGGACGAAAGCGTGACCGGAGGGGCCTGCACGTGATCGACACCGGCGACATCGACGTCTTCCTCGGCCTGGACGTCGGCAAGGGCGAACACCACGCCACCGCCGTCACCCCGGCCGGGAAGAAGGCGTTCGACAAGCGCCTGCCTAACACCGAGCCCATGCTCCGCGAGCTGTTCGCGAAACTGCAGGCCAAGCACGGAACGGTGTTGGTCGTGGTCGATCAGCCGGCCTCGATCGGGGCCCTGCCGCTGGCGGTCGCGCGGGACATGGGCTGCCCGGTCGCCTATCTGCCGGGGCTGACGATGCGGCGGATCGCCGACCTCTATCCGGGTGAGGCGAAGACGGATGCGCGGGACGCATTCATCATCGCGGACGCGGCCCGCGCGATGCCCCACACACTGCGGGTGATCGACGGCGAGGACGAGACGATCGCCGAGCTGGAGATGATCGTCGGCTACGACGACGACCTGGCCGGCGAGGCCACCGCGTCGCGAACCGGCTGCACGGCCTGCTCACCCAGATCCACCCGTCGCTGGAAAGGGTCTTGGGGCCGCGGTTGCAGCACCCGGCCGTCCTCACGCTGCTGGAACGGTTCGGTTCACCGGCACAGATACGCAAGGCGGGCCGGCGGCGGTTGGTCACACTACTGCGGCCGAAGGCGCCGAGGATGGCCGAGCGACTGGTCGAGGAGATCTTCACCGCCTTGGACGAGCAGACCGTGACGGTCCCAGGCACCGAGGCGGCCGCGTTGATCGTCCCGAGCCTGGCCGGATCCCTGGCCGCCGTCCTCGACCAGCGCAAGCTGCTGGCCGGTCGGATCGAGGAACTGCTGGAGGCCCACCCTCTTTCGAAAGTCCTGACGTCGATGCCGGGGGTCGGCGTCAGGACCGGAGCCCGGATCCTGACCGAGGTCGGCGACGGCAGCACCTTCCCGACCGCTGGCCACCTTGCCGCCGACGCGGGTCTCGCCCCCGCCACCCGGAGCTCGGGCTCCTCGATCCGAGGCGAACAGCCTTCCAGGAGAGGAAACAAGCGGCTCAAACGGGCCTTCTTCCTCTCCGCGTTCGCCGCACTCGGCGACCCGGCATCCCGGTCCTACTACGACAAGAAGATCGCCCAGGGCAGGCACCACACCCAGGCCCTGCTCTGCCTCGCCCGACGCCGGGCCGACGTCCTCTTCGCGATGCTCCGCGACGGAACCTTCTACGAACCCCAACCGGCTGCGGCCAGGTGAGCAGTCCGAACCGCTTGGTCAGTCCTCCGGCCGAAGCCGCTGCCGAGCGGCCGCAAGCCGCTGGTCATAGTCAGACGCGAACAGCTCGGGAAGGGCCTTGTCGAGTGTTGCGGCGATCCGATGGATCGGCGCCCAGACCGCCGGATCGTCGACAACTCGGCTGAGGTCCGTCATCTGGAGCTTCTCCAGCCAGTGCGACAGCACCAATGCCTCGTCACTCGTGAGCTTGATCGTGACCTGGCTATCACTCATACACACCCCTACCGCTCGGCCCGCCTGACCGCACGAGCCTACTGGCCTTGGACCTTGACCAAACACATAGGGGCACGTTACCATCCGCTCCTGGTCGAGCCGAGTGTTCACTGCGCCACGCTCCCGCACCCAGGTCCACCTGCTCGCGGCGATGACCGGCACCGGCCTGGTCACCGCCCGGTGCGAGACCCGCTGCTCGGGCTCGACACTTACGTCGGTCAGTCCACTGGGCTCATGGCCACCACCTCTTCTCGGTCAGTCGGGAGTCCTGCTTCCGGTACTCCCGATCGATCAAGCGGACGTCGCGTCGCCGACATCACGGGTCACAGGCCCCTCGGTCAGGCTCGCGAGTCTTGCCGGATAGCTCTTCTCGAGCATGGTGCGCAGGGCGTCGCCCGCGAAGGGCCCGAGGTACCGCAGTGCCCGGAGCAGGACTTCGCGGCCCTCCAGGAACTGCTCGTAGACCTCGAAGTGCAAAACGTTCGCGGGGCGTGACTCGGGTGCTCGAGGGCGGTCTTCGGCCCGGGGCCCGCCTTGCACTGCGTGCTCCGACTGCTCGCACTGCGCGCAGGCACGGAGCCAACGGCAAGTCATGTAAGGGTGTTTGTCTTACTGGCTCTAACAAAAGCGGTTTGATCATGTGACTGTCAGCTTGATCGCACGTTGGTGAAGCATGGGGAAGCGTCAGTCGCGGCCGTGGATCGTGTCGGACGAACTGTGGTCGCTGATCGAGCCGTTGCTGCGCGAGCCGCCGCCGAAGCAGGTCGAGGGGCGGCCGCGTGTGCCCGACCGGCAGGCCCTGTGCGGGATTCTGTTCGTGCTGCACACCGGCATCCAATGGGAGTACCTGCCGCAGGAGCTGGGCTTCGGCTCGGGCATGACGTGCTGGCGCCGCCTGGCCGCGTGGAACGAGGCCGGGGTCTGGGATCAGCTGCACCAGCTGCTGTTGAACAAGCTGCGGTCGAAGAACCAGCTGGACTGGTCGCGGGCGGTGATCGACTCCTCCCGCGTCCGGGCCGCACGCAGGGGCCCAAAAGCGGACCCAGCCCGGTCGACCGCGCACCTCCGGGCAGCAAGCACCACGTCCTCACCGACGGCCAGGGCATCCCACTCGCGGTTTCACTGACCGGCGGCAACCGCAACGACGCCACCCAACTCCTGCCCCTGCTCGACAAGATCCCGGCCGTGGCCGACGTCGTCGGCCGGCCGCGCCGCCGACCCGACACGCTCTTCGCAGAGCGCGGCTACGACCACGACAAGTACCGCCGGCTCCTGCGACAACGCGGGATCCGGCCGGTGATCGCCGAACGAGGGCAGCCGCACGGCACCGGCCTGGGCACCTTCCGCTGGGTCGTCGAGCGCACGATCTCCTGACTGCACGGCTTCCGACGCCTTCGCATCCGCTGGGAACGACGCGACGACATCCACGAAGCCTTCCTCGGACTCGCCGTCCGCCTGATCACCCACCGCCACATCCAGCGGCTTTGTCATGGCCAGTAAGGCGCCTGTGCCGGCGGGGCCAGCGGATTTCCCGTGCGCAGCAAACAGACATCATGTCGGCTCGGTGCGGCGCCCGGTCGCCTCTCGCACCCCGTGATCCAGGCGAAGGGTGACGAGGCCGCTCCGGAGCCCTACAGACCGCTGTTCGCGGCCGTACAACCATTGGGGCCGGTCGGGAGTCCTTCCTGCACTGCTCGTTTCTTGATCACGTCAGTGACTCAAGCGACAGCGCCCACATTTCGATTCTTATCGTGGATGCCGTCAGGTGTCCCTATTTACAGGGGTTGTCATGGTTCGCGGAGTCCGAATCTCGGTGGCTGTGGCCGTCGTTGCGTCACTTGTCGGCGGTGTGGTGACGGTGTCGGCCGACGCCGCGGCTGCTGCACCATCAAGGCTCGCCGACGACTTCAACGGCGACGGATACAGTGACCTCGCCATCGGCATGCCGGACAGGACGATCAACGGCAAGAGCCGCGCCGGCGCAGTCATCGTGGCCTTCGGATCTGCTCGGGGGCTGACTGCGAAGCGAGTCTTCCTCTCCCAGAATTCCGCCGGTGTGCCCGGCACCTCGGAGACGGACGACATCTTCGGCGGCAGCCTGGCGAGCAGGGATCTTGACGGTGACGGCTATGCGGACCTGCTGATCGGCAGCGAGGGGGAATCCGTCCCGGGCGCCTCCATCAGTGGTGCGGTGACGGTGCTGTGGGGTGGCGTCTCCCCGTTCCGCAGTGGTCTCCTCCTTCCCTCGGGACCTTCATTTCCCTCGCGCATGTTCGGTGTCGACATCGCCGTCGGTGACTTCGTCGGTGACTCGGCTGCAGACGTCGCGGTGGGCGGCGCGACCGGGGTACGGCTGTACCCCGGGCCCTTCACCCGCGCCAAAGCCCCATCCGGCCACGCGATCCCTGCGGAGGAGCCGGGTGGCTGGAACATCGCAGCCGGCAACTTCACCGGTGACGGAAAGGACGAACTAGCCGTCGTCTTGCAGCGCGCCACTGTCATCTACGGGCAGCAGCCCGGCACCACCGACATCGCTACCTTCACGCCCCAGGCCAGGCGAGACGGTGGCAACGCAGTCGCCGCTGGTGACCTCGACGGCGACGGCCGCGACGACCTCGCGGTCGGTACGTCCGACCCTCGCCTCTGGCCCAATGGCCGCCCAGACCCCAGCGGCGGCGCAGGCTACGTGACTCTCTACTACGGCACTGCAGACGGGGCGGGGGGAATCGAAGCCGCACGGCACATCTATCACCAGAACACCGCCGGCATTCCCGGCGGCAACGAACGCCAAGACAACTTCGGAGCAGCACTGGCGATCGGCGACATCACCGGAGACCACCACGCCGAACTCGCCGTCGGCATCCCCTGGGAAGCACTCGGCGGAGGCAACCAGGCCGGTGACGTACTGGTCCTCCGTGGCACGACAAACGGGCTGACCACCACGAACGCCGCGCACTATACCCAGGACACCCCCGGAATCCCCGGCACCGTCGAGGGTGCCGACGTCTTCGGGTCCCAGGTCCGCCTCACCGACTACAACGGCGACGGCAAAGCCGACCTCGCCGTATCGGCCCCTTACGAGGATGAAGGCAACGGCGCCGTCTGGCAGTTGCGCGGAACAGGCAGCGGGCTCAGCACCAGCACGGTCAGCTACTTCGGCCCCAAGGAATTCAGACTACCGGCAGGTAGCGGTATCGGCACCACACTCCTCGACTGACCACAGCCACCTTCGCCCCAACCGAGCACGGCTTGCGCCGCCTGCACTTCCATCCGACCGCCGCTCCACCGTCCCATAACCCACAGGACGGCGAACAAACCCCCCGACACAACTACCCGACCCTCCCGGCCCCGCAGCCGCGAAGGCCAGGTGGTTACCTTTCTCGGACTGCTTAACTTGAATGCGTCATGTCGGTTGCTGGGATCAGGTGGTCACCGATTGCGGTTGGGGCTCCACTCGTAGGTTCCTGGTGCCCTCTCGATGACTTCGCGCGGCCATGTCTGCCGGACCTGTTCCAGGCGCCCGCGGTGCTCCACGATCCAGTCTCCCTGGGGTCGGGTTCCCAGGACTGTCGTAAGACGGTCCGGGTCGCTGACCTGGATCGACAGCCAGCCGTCTTCGTGCACGTGGATGTCAAGGCTCAGGCCGCGGCCTTCGCCGATGCTGGCTGTTTGGCCTGGTCCCAGGTTGGACAGCTCCTGCTCCCAGGAGTCCAGGTCGTGCTGGAAAAGGTAGAGGTCGAGCCGGGCGTCCACGAAGCTCGCGGAGGCGAGTACGTCCGCATGCAGGATGTCGTGGCCGGTCAGCACGCCCAGCTGGGACCGTCCCGTGACGCGCACGATGCAGCGATTCCCGTCCGGATCGGCGAGGTGGATCAGGTCCATCGGAGCGGGTTCCGTCATGAAGTTGCTCGCTTTCGTGCGCTGGTGTGGGCTGCATCGTCTCCTACCGGCGGACAAGCGACACAGTCAGCCCAGGCCTGGAGAATCAGGTGCCCAGAGCCAAGCCGGTACCGGCAAGACAGCCGTCGATCACGTCCGGCCAGTACTGGAGCTGCTTGAGCCGACGCTTGACCGCCCTACTTGGCTGAGGCTGGCGGCGGCGAGGTTGCCGATGTCGCGCTTGACCAGGGACCACACGCCCTCGGTTGGGTTGAGGTCGGGCGCGTACGTGGGTAGCTGAACGACCGTGAGCCATTCGGCGTTCGCGTCGATGAACTCGCGCAGCGGCATCGTCAGGTGTCGTCGGACGTTGTCCCAGACCAGCACTCGCCGGAACCGCGGCCGCGCAGCCGCACAACGGCGTGCAGCCCCAGCGGCCCCAGGTTCTGGCACGCGGCGGAGTCACCGACTGCCCGGCCTCGTCTTCAGAGACGATCCAGGCCCCGCGCTCCGCCGCGATGCGTTTACCCGGGGCCAGGTCTCCTTCTTCCGGACTTCGACCGAGGCGTCGTCACGCTCGATGGCAGGCTTTTGCCACAACCAGCAATTCGCCGACCGCACCGGCGTAGTCCGCACGCTGCCGACGCAATCCCGCTCGGAGACAGCCCGCACCCACTGTGGCCCACAGCAACCGACAGAACGCGTTGACCAGCTGTAACGTGGCCTCTGCCGGGTAGCATTCCCCCCTGAGCGTCGCCGCTGACCTGAACGCCGCCATTACCGACGAGGGTCGCCGAACCGACTCTGTTTCGGCACCTGGGGCGGCACGTTTCATCGGTAACCCCAGGTCGCGGGCCTCCCACAATCCTCTGTGTCACACCTCAGTGGCAGACTGCGGCACAACGAAGCTTCAGAAGGAGCAAGGCGTTGCGGCAGGGTCACCCGTCGAGCGCCACTGCTCGGGGGTGGCTGGTGCCACGGGGGGAGATGCGCGGCTGTGATCTTCGACAGTCTTGATGTGTCGTACGGCGAGATGTGGGGTTCCTATCGGGGAATGACCCATCCGGTCCCGATGTCGCGCGCGCTCGCGGCACGCAAGCATGCGGCCGGGGTGGACTACGCGGTTCTGCTTTCCGCGCGGGAGCGACCGCTGGCACTGATCGAATACTGGCCGCGGCGTATGTGGCGTGTGTATCTGTTTGACGACAGGTCCTGGTGCATGCAGATGATCGACCTCAAGCCTCACAGCCCGGGAATGTTGCTGGCTCAGCGGAACACCCGATGGCAGTTTCCCGACGAGCAGGCGCACTTGTACGGGAAGTGGGACATTCAGGAGACCACGACCGTCTCGGCCGACGGGCAGGTCGAGGTGAGGTCCGAGTCCGCCGGACCGCGGGGCGGGTCGCCGGAGTCATCGCACGATCGAGCATCCGGCCGGTCGAGCGTCCCCGTGCGCCAGTTCGCGACGCCCATTGCGGACTTCCTCTGTCACGCGCCGGAATTCGGCGACTGGCAGGTGTTCGCGCCGTTCCTCGCCCAGCAGGGCCACGAGTCCGCCGCGACCGTAGTCCTGAACGACGTGTCGGTGGACGAAGGATCGGGACCGCTGCGCGCCACCGGAATCGAGCAACTATTCAGCCCGGGTGCGTGCGACACCCGGGAGGGGCCGGCCGTCGTCGAGCCCATTGACGTCGGCATGCTGCGGATCACGTCAGGGCAGCTGGCGGTCTCTGACCCCGGCTGGATCAGCAACCCGCGTACCGTCGCTGTGCCACGGGGCGAGTTCCCGGTCACTCTGTCGCTTTTGCGGACGACGCGCGGAGCCGGTGTCGCCGCGGCAAGGGTGATGTTCCTGGACATCCCTCCCCAAGAGTGGGAAATGACCCTCCGGCCTGACGAGGACCTGGGGTTGCTCGGCGAGGGCCAGTTCTACGGGGTTGGCGTGGATACCGGCACAGCGGCCTTCATGGATGCGACGCGGACCGTGACCGAAGACCAGCTGGACGACGACATTTTCATACCCCTCGACAGCGACAGCCAATTCAGCGTCGAACTGCCCGGCACAGAGCCCGAACCGAACCTCATCGCCTTCCGTGCCGGCCAAGGCGACGGGGCCTACCCCGTCTGGACCGGCCGCACCGAAGACGGGCAGGTTAGTTGCGTCGTCGTCGACTTCCAGCTCCATTCCGCCGACGGAGCGGAGTAAGGACCGCCGACCACCGGCGCGGGCCGCACTGCCCACTCCAGCTCAACACGTTGGACTTGACGGAGCACTCCCCGTCGATCTCGCGGCGCAGTTCGTCGGGGCTGACCACGACGTCGACCGCCGTGATGGCGTACGTCGACTTGCCCGAGGCTGCGGGACCGACCGCGACCGACAGAGCTCCGGGCTCGACCGGGCTCACGGCCGAACCCTGCCGGTCGTGGGCGTCGAGGGCAGGTTCTGCCGGATGTGACCGCCAGCAGCGACTTTACTTGTTGCACTCCGCACCTAAAATGATCAGGCCGTGCTCGCGGACATGCCACCCGCCGTTCCGGCTCCCTTTACCCCACACGCGTGGAGCGGGGCCCCACCGCTGCGCCACGAAAGGGATTTCGTCCTGTTTCGTCATGGTATGCAGCTATGGAGAAGTTCATGCGTATAGGTAGGAGAACCCCGAGGCGGGCGACGGACGGCCGCCGCACGTCCGGTGGACCGAAGGAGCGCGGCAACCGGATCGTCGTTCTCGACGCACTGCGGCTCATCGCAGCGCTGATGGTCGTCTTCTACCACTACGTTGCCTTCGGTGAGGGGTGGGACGGCCCCCAAGCGCAACTCTTCCCCGTCATCTTCCGACCGTCCGCGTACGGGTGGCTGGGGGTGGACCTGTTCTTCATGATCAGCGGCTTCGTCATCTGCATGAGCTGCTGGGGACGTTCCGTCGCGGACTTCTTCACGTCCCGGGTAATCCGGCTGTTTCCCGCCTACTGGCTGGGCGTGCTGGCGACGACCGCGGTGGTCGCGCTCGTCCCAGGCGGCCTCGAGCCCCATGCGTGGCGCGAGGTGCTGGTCAACCTGACGATGCTGCAGTGGCCGGTCGACGTCGACCACGTGGACGGGGTGTACTGGACGCTCTGGGCCGAACTGCGCTTCTACCTGCTGTTCGCCCTCGTCGTGTGGCGCGGCCTCACCTACCGGCGGGTCATCGCCTTCTGCTGCATCTGGACGACCCTCGCCCTGCTGGCCAAGGGCTACGGCTCGGGCCCGCTCAGCGACCTCTTCATGGCCCAGTACTGCTGGTTCTTCATCGCCGGCCTGGCCTTCTACCTGATCTACCGCTTCGGCCCGAACCTGCTGCTGTGGGGCATCGTGGCCCTGTGCTTCGCCATGGGCCAGCACACCGCAATGCAGACCTGGCGGCGGACGCTGCAGCACGTAGGGCACAACGTGCCCGGCTGGGGCGTAGCAGTACTACTCGCGGTCTTCTTCGCCGTGCTGGCGGGCGTCTCACTGGGCTGGTTCCACCGCATCAACTGGCGCTGGCTGCCCGCGGCCGGGGCGCTCACCTATCCGCTGTACCTGTTCCACGAGTCCATCGGCTGGGAGATCTTCCACCACCTGCAGCACCGGGTCGACCACTGGACACTCCTCGCCGGCACTGTCGCGGCCATGCTCCTGCTGGCCCACCTGGTACACCAGCTCGTGGAGAAACCTGTCGCCAACAGACTCAAGCTCCATCTCAGCACCGCCTTCGCACAGGTACGAGCCGCCGACACCAACAGTCACCCACACCCCCGGCCCGCCCACACCACCCGACCGGCCCCCGACACGGCCACCCACGAACAGCAAACCCTCGTCACCACAGCCCCGCACTGAGCAGACGCCATCGGCCAGACCCACCCCCGCACCCACCGACCGCACAACCTGTAGACAGGACAAACCAGTCCGGTCGCTGTACCCGTGGCAGGCGAAGCGTGCCCAGCCACGGGCCTGCAAGGCGCCGGGAGCGCCGTGGCGAGTCGCGTCCGCGCCGACCAGAACCGTGCCGCCGGGAATGAGAGCGGGAAGGTGGTCGGCTTCGGCCTGAGCGCCATGCAGGTCCGGGGCGTCCGGAGTGTGCGGCATCGCGACCACCAGCAGCCGCGCCAGGCCGACCCCCTCGGCGAGGATCTGCGGATCCGGCGGCTGCCGTCGCGCGTCCTGGAGCCCCTGGTCGCCCTCGCCATGCTCGCTCGTGCGGCTGATCACCCGCCTCACGGAGCACCGGGCCACCCCGGTCAGCCACATTCTGCACTGGGAGCCCAGCCACGCAGTGTTGTAGGCGTCGCCGGGACGCACGGGGCGGCACAGGCTCGCGGTCGGCCCCGGGGTACGCGGGGGGCGTCCCGGGTACCCGCGGCGCCCCGGATACCAGCGCTGCGAGGATGCCGCGACACAAGCCGACTCTCGATGCCCAGCTGCCGCCGTACCGGCGGGCGAAGTTGCTGCGCCGGCCCCCTGGGGGCGACATGGTCCAGAAGCAAGCCGGCGGGCCGTGCTACGGCGGTGGGCCGCCGGGTCGACTGGCGTTGAACCCAGGGCCGCCACCAAAAGCCTCGGACAGGGCGCCCGTCGGCGGGGGCGCACAAAGTCTTGTGCCTCCAGATCGATTGCACTCATCATGTCAACGGCCGCTTTACAGACCTCAGTTGGGAGTCGACTTGATCAAGGAAAACGCTGTCAAGCTAGGCCGGAGAACCGCCACCACGCTGGCGGTCACCTCCCTTGCGCTTCTCGGCTCGGTGTCGACTGCGCATGCGGGCGGCTCGTGCGACATCACGGGCTGCTCCGAGTTCACCAACGGCAGCCACCTCGGCGTGCTCGCCGTCCAGAACTGGACCTGCTCGACCGGGACGACGGCCACCGCCAGCACGGGCTGCGTGAGCCTGAGCACCACCAAGTGGATCTACCCGACGGAACGGACTCCGAGCCGTCAGGACTGGGACGCCTTCCGTGTCGACGCGGGCTACTGCTACAAGGTCGAGTTCCTCAACGAGTTCCCGCTTCTGACGAAGAGGTGGACCATGACCTACGACCGCTCGAACTCCAGCACGCCCGTCTATGTCAAGATCGAAAACCCCTCGCAGGCCTACATCCTCGCGCAGAAAGCCGGTTCCTGCCCCTAAAAGAGCGTTTTGTCCTGTCGAGGGTGTTTGGTAAGTCGCGTGGTGTCAGCGGGTTGGGGCCACGTACGGAGGCGTGTGAGGATCCGCCCGTGGAGTGCGATGTGCGTGGACGGGCGATGTGGCGATGGCCGGTGCAGCCGACTGTGCCGGAAGAGGAGATCTGGTCCTGTTCCTCGTGCCATGCTCGCCTCGCATATGGGTGGCGAGTGGTCCGAAGTCTCGCGGCCGCCGTACTTGCCCGTGGGGATGCGCTGGGAGAAGGCCGTCGCCGACGGTCTTCCCGCCGACGTCTCCCACGCCTTCGGCATCTTCGACAGGACGCTCTACGGAATCCAAGTAGCCGGCATGTCTCCCTCGGATTACTGGTGGCTGACGGAGCGGGAGAACGCCTGTGGCGCCTGCCGAGAGGAGGCGGGTGCCATCGATGACCGCTGGCCGCAGGCAATGAGGGGCGAGGAAGCGCGGGTCAGCGTGGCCCGGCGGCTTTGAGTCCTTCCAGTTCGGAGTCGACTCTCGTGTGAGCCTGCGGCTCATCAGAACAAGTACTTCTGCCTCTTCGGCGCTCTTTCCTGCAGCCAGAGCTGACTGACGGGCCTCGTCGGCGTCCTCCTCGGCCATGTACGCCGATTTGCGTGCGTAGTTGGCGGAGAATCCGGCTTGCGCGGTGGATTCTTCGGCGGCGATGGCGTCTTGTTCGGCGCGGCTGGCGGCGTTGCGGGCGGTGGTGGCGGAGGCGGCTGCCGTATAGGGCTCGGCACCGTCGGGCCCCCTCAGAATCTGCTCGGCGCGGGCCACCGCGGTCATGATCCGCCGGACGCAACGGCCGGCCCGGGAGGACGAGGAACCTGCCGTCTTCCTCGGCCTGCAGGTGACGGGCACCAGCCTGGTGGCGCAGGACGGGCGCGAGTGCGTACTGGGACTAGGGGAATTCGCCGTCTACGAGTCGATCACTCCCTACACGCTTCTCTTCGACGAGGGAGTCGACCACCACCTTTTGCGCTTCCCCCGGGCGGCACTCGCGCTCCCCGACCGGCTGCTACGAGACACCAGCTCAGTCACCCTGGGACCCGACAACCCCGTCGCGCGTCTCGCCTTCACCTACTTCTCCCAACTGGCCGTCAGCGACGAGTTGCACCAGGGCGTGCACGCGGACGCCGGCGTGGAGCCCGGCGCCGAACTCCTCCGCGCCGTCCTGACGTCCCAGTGCGGCGACCCCGGCCTTGCCAAGGACCCGTTGGAGGCGACACTCAGCCTGCGGATCACCCAGTACATTCGGGCACACCTGGCGGACCCCGACCTGTCGGCCGCGCGGATCGCCGCAGTACACGGTGTCTCCGTACGTCATCTCTACGCTGTGCTCTCCAAGGCGGGCATCAGCCTCGGCGACTGGATCCGTATGCACCGCTTGGCGGAATGCAGGCGCGAGTTGGCCGGCTCGAACAGACAGCTGTGGACCATCGCAACGATAGGGCGACGATGGGGCTTCGTGAACGCGACGCACTTCAGCAAGGTGTTCAAACAGGCACACGTACTCTCACCGCGGGCCTGGTGCGACCAGAACCGCCCCCGCTCCTCCCCGTGACGGTCTCCCCGCCGGCGCGGGCGCGGTCGCGTTTAGCGTGACCGGCCTCGCACGTTGGGGCGCGAGCTGTCGCACCACAAGGGTGCGACTCGTCAGCCACGCGCCCGCAGGCCGTCGACGACGACGGTGAGCATGCGGTCGAGTTGCGAACGCTGATCGGGCGCGCCGGCCACGGAGAGCACGCCGGCGAGGATGCCGCCGACGTCGACCGGGTCGATGTCGTTGCGTAGTTCTCCTGCCTCGGAGCCGGCCTCGAGCAGCATCCCCAGGATGTGCTGGACCTCATCGCACACCGGTCCGGTGCCGAAGCGGCCGGAAGCGCTCATGGCGACCAGGGCGTCGCAGATGCCGCGCCGTTCGCCCGCCCACTCGGCGAAGTTGCGCATCCAGGCGTGGAGAGCCCGCGCGGGCCGCTCGGTGGCCAGGAGGGCCTGCGCGTCGTCGCGCAGCGGGCGGATCTGGTCGCGGTAGATCTCTTCGACCAGGTCCTCGCGGGTGGGGAAGTGCCGGTAGAGGGTGCCGCTTCCCAATCCCGCGCGTTTGGCAATCTCGTCCAGCGAGACAGTCCGCCCGGAGGCGAATGCCTCGGCGGCCGTGGCGATCAGGTGCTCGCGGTTGCGTTGGGCGTCAGCCCGCAGAGTCTTTCGTGGAGATGTCATGGCCTTCGCGATCGGGAGGAGGGGGTCGGGAGGGGGGGCGGTCGGGGCGGGGAGACGAATCGGGGAACTCGCCGGTTAGTGTACTGTGGCGCAAGCGGGGACCTCCCCGTTTATGGGGACTCCAGCCTCACCTCGATCGAAAGGCCCGCCATGCCCACAGCGCTCATCACCGGCGGCACGACCGGAATCGGCAGAGCGGCCGCCGAACTGCTGCACGCCCGCGGCTACCAGGTCGCGGTCACCGGACAGAACCCCGACTCCCTCGCCCGGGCACGGCGCGAGCTTCCCGAGGACGTACTCGTCGTTCAGTCCGACGCCCGCGTACTGGCCGACACCGACGCTCTCCTGACCACGGTGTCCGAACGTTTCGGCTCTCTCGACCTGCTGTTCCTCAACGCCGGGATCTTCCGCCCCGCGCCGGTCGCCGACGTGACGGAGGAGTCGTTCGACGAACAGGTCGACGTCAACTTCAAGGGCCAGTTTTTCACCCTCCAGAAAGCCCTTCCGCTCATGAACGACGGCGGATCGATCGTCTTCACCGTGGGCATCGGATCCCGTCGCGGCAGCCCGGGCGCCGCCCTGGGCGCGGCGACGCGGGGCGCCCTGCTGGCGATGCTGCCCTCGCTCGCGATCGAACTGGCTCCGCGCAGGATCCGCGTCAATGCCGTGAGCCCCGGGGCGACCGATACCCCGTTGTTCGACAAGCTGGGAGTTCCCAGCAGTGACCGGGAGGCCATGCGCGCGAAGATCCCGTTCGACCGCTTCGGATCCGGCCAGGACATCGCGGAAGTCGTCGCCTTCCTCGCCTCCGACGCCTCCAGCTACGTCACCGGACAGGACGTCGCCGTGGCCGGCGGCTACGGACTCGGCATCTGAGAGCCGGGCGGGCCGGCCGCCGGTCCACGCTCTCGAACGCCACGAACCACCTCTGCACGAACAGGAGTACAGACGATGCCACTCACTCTCGACACCTACCGGCTGCTGGGCCGTTCCGGGCTGCGGGTCTCCCCGCTGGCGCTGGGTACGGCAACGTTCGGCACCGAATGGGGCTGGGGCGCCGAGCGCGAGGAGGCGCGCAAGCTGTTCGACCGCTACACCGAACTGGGCGGCAACTTCTTCGACACCGCAAGCACCTACACCAACGGCAGTTCCGAGCGCCTGCTGGGCGAGTTCGCCCACGGCGAGCGCGAGCGCCTGGTGCTGGCGACGAAGTACTCGACGCTGCGTACGCCCGGTGACCCCAACTCCGGCGGCACGCACCGCAAGAGCATGCTGGCGTCGGTGGAGGCCAGCCTGCGGCACCTGGACACGGACTACATCGATCTGCTCTACCTGAACGTCTGGGACTTCAGGACGCCGGTGGAGGAGATCCTGCGCGGCCTGGACGACCTGGTGCGGCAGGGCAAGGTCCTGTACGTGGCGGTCTCCAGCGCCCCGGCCTGGCAGGTGGCGCGCATGCAGACGATCGCCGACCTGCGCGGCTGGTCGCCGCTGGTAGCGCTGGAGATCGAGTACAGCCTGATCGAACGTACCGGGGAGCGTGACCTGATCCCCATGGCACGCGAGATGGGACTGGGCGTGGTCTCCTTCTCCCCGCTGGGCGGCGGCGTGCTCACCGGCAAGTACGGCGGGGACGACCTGAACCCCGCGGGCCCCGTCGCCGGCGAGACCGCCAGCAACCGCAAGGCCCTCAACGCCGCCCTGGGCATGGTCACCGAACGCACCCTCGCCATCGCCGACGCGGTGAAGGACGTGGCCACGGAGCTGGACCGCACACCCGCCCAGGTCGCACTCGCCTGGGCCCTGAACGCCCCGGGCGTGGTGTCACCCATCATCGGCGCCCGCACCCTCGCGCAGCTCGAGAACAACCTGGGCGCGCTGCAGGTCGAGCTCACGCCTTCGCAGCTGGCCCGGCTCGACGAGGTCAGCGCCATCGACCTCGGCAATCCGCACGGCCTGCTCGCCAGTGACCACATCCGCACGGTCATCTCCGGTGACATGAAGATCGAGACCCGCCACTGACCCGTCACTGACTCGCCATCAGGACGACGGCGACCAGACACACCACCTTGTTTTCGGCGATGGGAAGGAGCAACCCCGGCATGGGGAAGTACGACGACAGAAACGCCGTGATCACGGGCGGCAGCAGCGGCATGGGACTCGCGGTGGCGGAGCTGCTGGTGCGAGGCGGGGCCCGTGTGGTGATCACCGGCCGGTCCCAGGCCAAGCTCGACGCGGCGCGCGAGCGGCTCGGCACGAATGCCGTGGCCGTCCGGGCCGATGTGGCCTCACTGTCCGATCTGGACGCGCTCGCCGACCGGGTCAAGAGCGACCTCGGCTCGGTCGAGGCCCTGTTCGTCAACGCCGGCGTCTCACCCCTCACGCCCTTTGAGTCGACGACCGAGGAGATGTACGACGAACTGTTCGCGATCAACGTCAAGGGCGCCTTCTTCTCCGTGCAGAAGCTCGCCCCGCTCCTGAGCACGAACTCCGGCGTCGTCCTCACCACCTCGATAGCCAACGTCATGGGCCTGGTGGACACCAGCGTCTACGCGGCCGGCAAGGCGGCGCTGCGCTCGATGGCCCGCACCTTCTCCCGCGAGCTGCTGCCACGAGGCATCCGTGTCAACGCGATCAGCCCGGGTCCCATCGACTCGGGGGTCCTGGAAACGATGGGCCTGTCCCAGGAGGCCGCCGACGCGTTCAGGGCGGAGCGGACCGCGAGCAATCCCATGAAGCGGTACGGCACCGTCGAGGAGTTCGCCACGGCGGCCGCGTTCCTCGCCTTCGACGCCACGTACACCACCGGCGTCGAACTGGCCGTGGACGGCGGCGAAACCCAGCTCTGAGGGCAGGTTCACCGCCCCGTACGACGGACGTGGGGCCCGAGCATGGAGCCAGGCGTGCCGGTCGGCGGGAGAGGACGCCGACCGGCCGTTGGCCGTCACCTGGGTCCACGCTTTATATGGGCTGGGCCGTGGGCAGGATGGTCAGTTCGCTGATGTTGACGTGCCGGGGAAGGGCCGTGATGAAGGCGACCGTCTCCGCGACGTCCGTGTCGCGCAGGCACTCGATGTCGTGGAGCAGGCCGGACATCAGGGCGCTGGCGTCGGGGTCGGTGACGTGGTCGGGCAGTTCGGTGTCGACCATGCCGGGCTCGATGGCGCTCACCCGGACGTTCTTCCGGCCCAGTTCGATGCGGATGAGACGGGTCAGGTGGCTGATGTAGGCCTTGGTGCCGGAGTAGATCGAGTACTTCTCCAGAATGCGGGTGGCCGCGATGGAGGACATGTTGATCAGGTCGGCGGCAGCCCCACGGTCGGCGGCGGCGGTAAGGTGCGGAAGGAAGGCGGCGATCACGTTCATCACGCCCGTGACGTTGAGATCGATCTGCCGCTGCCAGTCGTCGACCTTCAGCTCGTCGATGGCGGAGATGAGCTGGACTCCCGCGTTGTTGAACACCAGGTCCGCCGGACCGAGCTCGGCCGCCACCTGGTCGGCCGCCGTACGGACGGCCACGCGGTCGGTGACGTCGACCGGCAGCACGAGGACCCGTCCGCGCGTCGAGGCGATGTCGGCGGCGAGCGCGTCGAGCTTCTCCTTGCGGCGGGCGACGACGGCGACGGCGGCTCCGAGTTCGGCCAGCCGGCGGGCGGTGGCCGCACCCATTCCGCTGGATGCGCCGGTGACCACGGCCACGCGGCCGTCCAGCGGCCGTCCGGTCAGCAGGGATGTCTTGGCTGATGTCATGGTTGATCTCATGGCTGGTTACTTCCTGTTCTCAGAGGGCGCCGCTGAAGGCGATCAGGCCGCGTCGTCGCAGGCGGTGGCGGCCGACTTCTCCCGCCAGGCCGCGAGGTCGTCCTGAAGGGCGCGGATCTTGACCAGCTGGCGTTCGATCGCGTCACGGCCCAGGGCCAGGTGCCCGGGGAGCTGGTCGCCGCCGACGACCTCGTGGATCAGGGCGGCACCCTTGACCGGGTCACCGAGCTGCGTGTGGTTCGCGGTACCGGCCCAGTCCAGGGTGGCGTGGGCGGGCGTACCGTCATAGGCGGGAATACGCACCGCCGCGGTCGACAGCGAACTGGTGTCGAGGAAGTCGGTACGGAAGACGCCGGGTTCCACGACCATGCTCTGGATCCCGAAGGGTTCCAGCTCCACCGCGAGCGCCTCGGCGATCCCGGCCACCGCAGCCTTCGACGCGCTGTACATGCTCACCCCGGGCTCACCCTCGAAACCGGAGCGCGACCCGATGTGCACGATCTTCCCCGCCCCGGCCGCCCGCATGACGGGCAGGACGGCACGGGTCATGTTGATCAGGCCGAAGACGTTCAGGTCGAACAGCGAACGCGCCTCCGCGTCCGTGATCTCCTCCAGCGCCCCCAGCAGACCACGCCCCGCATTGTTGACCAGGACGTCAATCGTGCCGAACCGCTCCACCGCCGCCTCCACGGCCCCGGTGATCTCCTCACCCCGGGTGACGTCCAGCGCCACACCCAGCACCCGCTCGGAGTTCCGCAGATCCTCCGGCAGCCCGCGCGGATCCCGCGCGGTGGCCACGACCGAATCGCCGCCCCGCACAGCCGCCCGAGCGACCTCCGAACCCAGCCCACGCGCCGCGCCAGTGATGAACCACGTAGCCATGAGAAACCTCCATACGTCGATTGGTACGTCTCGAAAGGTGCCCCGGCCACCACGTCCGGTGGCGGGGCCCGGCATCCACGAAACCACCACTGACCTGGGACAAGAGGCGTGGAAATGGCCCACCTGATCGGGGGACAAGATGGGCCACCCTCACCCAGCCGAATCCGCCCCGCGTGCGCGACCCTGGATACATGGACCAGGACCGTGAGCACCCCACCAGCACATCAATGGCGGAATTCCTGCGCTCCGCCCGCTCACGCCTCACCCCACAGGAGGCCGGACTCGACGCACCGGGGACCGACGAACCGGGCCACGCACGGCGCCGCGTCCCGGGCCTGCGCCGCGAAGAACTCGCCCGGCTGGCCGGAGTCAGCGTCGACTACTACACCCGCCTCGAACAGGGCCGCAGCCCCAGCGCCTCCACCGAAGTCCTCGACGCCCTCGCCACCGCCCTGCACCTCGACGACGCCGAACGCACCCACCTGCACACCCTCGCCCGCCCCCGGCCCACCACCCGGCGCCGCCGCCCCCGCCCCCAGCAGATCCACCGCACCACCTGGGACCTCCTCGACACCCTCCAGCAGGCCGGCCGCCCCGCCTTCGTCCTCGGCCGCCGCCTCGACGTCCTCGCCCACAACCAGCTCGCCGGACGGCTCATCACCGACTTCCACGCCCTGCCCGCCGCCGAACGCAACCAGGCCCGCTTCGTCTTCCTCGACCCCCACGCCCGCGAGCTGTACCGCGACTGGAACCACGTCGCCGCCGACACCGCCGCCATGCTCCGCCTCGACGCCGGCCGCCACCCCGACGACCCCGCCCTCAGCGCCCTCGTCGGCGAACTCTCCATCCACAGCGGAGAGTTCCGCCGCTACTGGTCCGACAACAAAGTCCACCGCCGCACCACCGGCACCAAGGACTACCACCACCCCCTCGTCGGCGACCTCACCATCACCTACCAGGCCCTAACTCCCGCCGACGACCCCGACCAGACCCTCTTCATCTACAGCACCGAACCCGACAGCCCCTCCGAAACCGCCCTGCACCTACTGGCCGGATGGGGCACGGAGGCAGCCGACGCCAGGGACGTCACCGCACGAACTCCAGGAGCACGCCCGAAGACGGACGATCGCCGGGAGGGGTCCGTGCGCCCCGGGAACCGGTCCGGCGACGCCCCGGGGTGACGGCGGGGGAAGGGCGGACGGCCGACGGGGTCCGAGCGGTTCCGGAGACATACGGTCCGGGGGCTCCGTCAGCGCTCCACTCGACTGAGCCAGCCGACGCCGACACGGCACGACGAGGGGGCGGGTGCTGCCGACTCGCCACCACCCGCGCCCGCGCAGAACAGCAAGCCACGGCCAGCTGGCCTCCCAGCTCACAGCGCGATCGGCCGGTACTTCACAGCCTCGTCGACAATCTGCTCCGCAGACGCATCCTTGAGGGTGTCCGAGGGGCGGAAGACCAGGTCGCTCACCCGGGGATGCGGCACGTTCGCCTCCAGGAGCCGGAGATGGTAATCGCACTCAGCAATCAGGCCTCCCGGCTGTGCCGCAGTCACAAGCCCGGCCGTCCATATAGCCGTAACGGCATAAATGTGACGCGGACTCAGGTCAGCCTGAGTCAGGCGGCATGGCGGGTTGACGCGACCGTCGGCTCCGATCCGCAGCTATCTCGAAGTGCGGTTCCTTGCTTCGTGACCCCCAACCGGACCTCCCCCAATGTGAGGTTGAAAAGGCTCACGGACGTTGCGTCGCCCCGCTGTCGCCTCTGCGGCGCGACACGGCCACCAGCACGGTCACAACAATGACGGCCCAGGCGATGATCAGCGTCCAGACGATCGGCGCGGAAACGAACTGGACGGCGCTCAACGGCAGCGCCAGGATTCCCAAGACAGCCTGGCCCCGGCCGAAGCGCTCCAGGGCAATGTCGTGGCCGAGACCGTGCCGGTTGGTGCGTACCCGGGTGCCATCCGCCATACGGCGACTGTTGAGTGCCAGCCCAAGCGCATGGTTGAGCAGGCCTCCGACAACGAGACCCACGGCCATACTGCCGAGCGGTACTCCGCCGTGGTCGATGCCATTGTCTCCTTGCGCGGCGATGTCCCACAGGAGGAGGGTCCCCCCGAAGGCACAGCCGAGTAGGCAGAAGATCATTACGGGGAGCGCGAGGATGCCCCACCCGTACCACCTGATCACTGCGGTCCTCCCCTGTACATCTGCCTGGCTGTTCCGCCAGCACCTGAACTCAACTCACTCCACGCCAATGCGAGTTGGTGGAGATCCTACTGCGGAATGATTCGCGCGGATTGGGTGCAACCCTCAGCGCGCAGCGCAGACATCGCCGGGCCCGTGGAACCCCCGAGTCGCCGGCGCGCGCGGCGCGCTTGTCCGATGGCCGACGACTCTGCGGGCGCCGGGCTAGGTGTTCGGGCTTGGCTGCGGCGGGGACCACTCCCGGGAAGCCGGTAGCGTCACGGCGGGCAGCTTCAGCTTGAAGCAAACCAGGCGCACAGCTACCGAGGTTGCTTTTTGCCGACGGTCACTGCGAACGACCTGGTCTAGGTCAGGATGACGGTGCACATGCCGTCTCCGGTGTGCACCATCGGGGGCCTGCCGAACACAGTGAGCCTGCAGGTGACGAGAACCACGCTGACCGTGTAGGGGCTGATGGTCGGGTTGTCGACCGTCGCGGTGAGTGACATGCCGGTGAGCGATCCTTCGGACACTCGTTCCCACTGGTCCCACGGAGTCTGCGCGGGGACCGTGACAGTCTGACCTTTGAGTGAGTCCTTCGTGGAGTAGGTGATACGTGAGGTCGCCTCCGGGTTCGCCCCGGTCACCTTCACGTCGAAGAAGACCGATTGGTCGCCATCGAAACACAGCGCGACACGGTCATCATGCACAGCGAAGGCGGAAGTCCCGATCGCGCGGATCGGGGACTTCGCCAAGGGCCGCTGGAGGGGATCCTGTTGCGGTCCCGGGGTGCCGGGGTGCCGGTGCCGTTCAGGCGGCGGAGGTGAGTTCGGCGCGGCCGAACAACAGCGCGTGGCCGGCGGGGAGCTGGTGGAGGATGCGGGTGATGAGGTCAGGGCCGGCGTGGGCGGCGACGGCCGTGAAGACGGAGCCGGTGTCCCAGCGGGTGGTGGCCAGGGAGGCGCCGGAGCGGGCGGCGAGGTCCTTGACGAAGGCCCAGCCGGTCAGCGGCTGGGGGTCGGGGATCTGTGCGGTCAGGACACGTGCGGCTTCCAGGGGCAGGCAGGCGGCAAGGTCGACGCGTTCGTCGCCGGTCAGCTGGCGCCCCAGCCCCGCCAGAACCAGGCGGACGGCTTCTGCGGCTCTCTCGCGGGTGGGGTAGGCGCCTTCGTAGCGGACCTTCTCCAGCATCTGCTCATACGCCGTCGAGTACGGCTGCTGGTGCTCAGCCGGTACGCGCACGTCGGTGATCACTGCAGTGCATGCCTTTCGTAGAGCGGTGCGGGTGTGTGGCACCGAGGTAGGGCTCAGGTGGGCTGTGGGCGGCCGAAGAGGAGGTCGTAGTCGGCGGGGAGCTGGAGCAGGATCTGCCCCAGCAGGTCCTCGCCGGCCGTGTCGGCGACCGTGGACAGTACGGCGCTGACGTCCCAGGTCGCGGTCTGCTCGGTGGCGCCCTCGATCCAGGCCGCGGTGGCCCGCACGAACCGCTCCGGGGGCAGCGGTTCGGCGCTCTGCAGCGGGTTGAGCAGGATCAGGGCGAATTCCTCCGGGAGACGTGCCGCGAGCTGGGCGCGAACCTCGCCGAGCAGGGCGAGCACCACACGGGCCGCGCGCTCGGCTTCCTCCACAGTGCCGTACTCGCCGCGCTCCTTCACGCGGGCGAGGAACGCTTCGCGTCGCAGAGTCATCTCGCCGCCACCCCTTCTTGTTCTTCGGCCTGCCCACGGGGTGCGGAGGACGAGGTGAGGGGGAGATCAGGTGCCTGTCCTCCGCACCTGTCCGGCCGGTGTCAGCCGGAGATCTCCTTGTGGCCGGTCCCGACGCCGATGGAGATCTTGCGGGGCTTGGCGCGCTCGGCGATCGGGATGCGCAGGGTCAGCACGCCCGCGTCGTAGTCGGCCTGGATGTGCTCGGTGTCGAGGGTGTCTGCGAGCACGATCTGACGGGAGAAGACGCCCAGCGGTCGCTCGGACAGCTCCATCTGCACGTCGTCGGCCTTCGCCACCGGCCGGCGCTCCGCCTTGACCGTCAGCATGTTCCGCTCGACGTCGATGTCGATCGCGTCCGCGCTGACGCCGGGAAGGTCGAAGGCCACCACGTACTCGCCACCCTCGCGGTACGCGTCCATCGGCATCGCCGACGGCTTCGACCAGGTGCCCGGGCCCATCAGCTGCTGCGCCAGCCGGTCCAGCTCACGGAAGGGGTCAGTGCGCATCAACATCGTGAAAACACCTCCAGCAGGTTCAGGCAGTTACTGCCAATGCGCCTCACTGACATCGTTGTAGCATGTCATCCAATGGATGACAAACACGATGTCGTCTACATGATGACAACCTAAGGGAGGTGCCCGTGACCGCACCCGACAAGCCGGTCTCCACCGACGTCCACAGCCCGGCGTCGTTCCTCGCCGCCGCGGCGGCCCTGAAAGCCATAGACGACGCCCTGCGCGACGCCCGGCACGAGACCCCCGACGCCGTCGGCGCCGGGCCGGCCCCGGAGCAGGCTCTGGCCTCGCTGATGCTGCTGCGGCAGGTACGTGAGCGGCTCGCCGGATGGGAGACCGGCCTGATCGAAACGGCCCGGGACGCAGGCGCCAGCTGGGCCGACCTAGCCACTCCCCTGGGTGTCGCCAGCCGCCAGGCGGCCGAGCGCCGCTACCTGCGCGGCCGCCCCGGCCCGGCCGGGACCACCGGCGAACAGCGCGTGACGGCCACCCGTCAGGCCCGGGCCGCCGACCGCTGCACCGCCACCTGGGCCCGCCGCAACGCGGCCGACCTGCGCCGACTCGCCGGCCAGATCACCGCCCTCACCGACCTTCCCCCCGCCGCCCGCCGTCCGCTCGATGAGCTCCACGCGGCCCTCGCCCACGACGACCCCGCCAACCTCGTCGTCCCCCTAGCCGCGATGCGCCCCCACCTGGCCGCCACCCACCGCGACCTCGCTGCCCGGCTCGACACCCTCACTCCCCCCTGACCCCGCGTGGTGCCACAGTCGCCTGACCGCGCTGCCGAAGCTGGCCCAATTCAGGCACTGCGCCTGCGGGTTGTCTTCTTCGCCGTGCTCTTCACGGACTGCTTCTTGGTGGCCCTCTTCGCGGGCGCCTTGGAGGGCCGTGGGGGAACGTCATCCCCGCGCCGGGCGTCTGGGCCTGCTCGGTGGTCTGACCGGTTCCTCCAGGCCACAGAACAGGGATCTATCCGGCGCGCTCCCGGCTCGTCCTCCGGACGAAGCGGATGGAACTGAGGCTGGCAATGCGCTATGAAGCGAGCACAGCGCGGATGCAGGGCCGTCGAGCGGCAGCGCCTGGTTCGGACGGGCGGCGACGTGCTCCTGCAGCCGTAGGTGAGACCACGAACCATGTGCACAGGCGCGCTGAGGGCGAGGATCATAATGGGTGCCTTCTCCTGGTACGGGCCGAGTTCGGCGGCGGCACGCGCGTGCGGAGCGCATGCCGGGCTGACTGGTGCAGATCGCGCGGCGTGCGAGGGGTCCTCGCCCTTGGGGAACGGGAAGGAGACGGTTCCGAGGCTAAATGCGGGCACCAGGTCCGTGGCGCGCATCTACTGGTCCATGGCGAGAGCCATGGGCGATCACCAGGCCGCACGATCCGCTGATCATGACGATGAACAGGAGTCCCGCGTACCGGCCGATGGCGCGCATCACAGCGCGTCCCGGCTGTTGCCGTTCCGGATGGCCAGACGTGCGCTCAGTTCCTCCCGCGCGCCCGGCGCCACCACGTTGCCAGGCTGGGCATCCCACTCCATGCCGCCGCCGACCGACCCTATCTGCACGCGGCCGCCGACGCCTCCCATGACGACGCCGATGCGTCCTGTGGCAGTGTCCTTCGCCAGTTCCCCGATGGCTGGTCTGGTCTGCTGATTGCCGGCCATGGACACGAGCATCGCGATCCTGGGGTTGTGCCCAAAAGGTCAGGCTGATTACCCAACTTGGGTGATATCGCTGGATGTAGAGTCCCAGCGACGTTGTGTAGCCCTCGCATTGGGGAGCCTGCCGATGCCAGAAGTCGACCGGCCGCAGGAACTTCCTGCCCGGCTGCTCACCGATGCCGAGATGATCGAGGCTTGTGCGGCCCAGACGAACCGGCCCGACGTTCTGGGCAGTGCCCACGATCTGTCGGACTGGCTGGACGAGAACCCGATCGCGTAGCGGCGGCCGCGGAGCTGACGGAACGACACGCCACAAGGCCCCGCACGGCGCGTGCGGGGCCTTGTGGCGTCTCAGATGGCTCCGGCCGCCCTCTCGTGCTCAATCAGGTTCGCGCCGAACCGCGCGCCGCGGCTGTCGGCGTGCCGGATAGTAGACGAAGCGGTACGGACGACGCGGGCGAGCGCTGCAGCGAGGGGGCGCAGGGCCAGGGATACGGGAAGGGTGTGGAGGACGTGGATTCCGCTCGGGTGAGGCGGTTTCGGCGACGCGTGCTGTGTCTGTTCCTGGTGCACGAGTATCGGCATTGCAGGGATGACAGGGTGGATCCCGACGTTGGTCCGTGCTGGGGTGACGTGCGATGTGCGCACTGCGACAGGTACCTCATGTCCCGCATGGAGCATGAGTACGGACCGTACACACAGACGGATGACCCGTGCTGGAGGGTGAAGGTCTGCGGGCGCTGCGGGGACGAGCAGAGGCTCAGCAGTCACACGAGCCAACGGGTCCCGCTCAGCGACCTGCCTCGCGAGCAGCGGCCACCCGTGCTCGGCCCCGGGTCGAAGCACTGCGACTTCGTAGGGGTCTGCAGGCGCTGCGGCGCGGTCGACAGGAACGCATACACCGAACACGAGTGGGACACCCCGGGGTGGGGCGGTAAGTGCCTTCGCTGCTACGGGAGATGGGTGGACGACTTCGACGGGGAATGACCGTCGTCGTACAGCCCACGGCAGCGGACGGTCAGATCCCGAGTGACGTCAGGGCTGCAGCGACCCGTTCCGGCACCCCCGGCGGGGTCGCGGCCCGGCGGCTTGGCGCCACTGACCAGGCGGGGTGTCATGGTCACTCGTCTCCGTCCAAGTCGGCTGCGGTGTTGCCGGCGTCGAGCTGGAGGTACGAGCGGCCGCCGGAGTACGGACGCGGGGACGTGATGGTGAAGTCCGCGGGCAGTGCGTCGAGCACGAGCGGGGTGGTGGCCTCGTCGGCAACGATGCGCGGCTTCAGAGGACGCCGCGAAGGGCAAGTAAGCGCCTGTTTCCGCATGCAGCGGTCCAGCACCGAAGAGGCCGAGGCCCGCCGGGCAGTACAACGGCACGCGCCACCCGCGTGGGCGCCGGATTGGCGTCCCGCCCCACGGGGTAGAACGGACGCCGGACGCCCTCCGACGAAGGAGAGCACCACCCCACCGACAGACCGGGAGCACCCGGCGATTTCGAAGGACAACGCATGGCCAGCGGCACCGTGAAGTGGTTCAACGCCGAGAAGGGCTTCGGCTTCATCCAGCAGGACGGCGGCGGACCGGACGTCTTCGCGCACTACTCCAACATCGCCGGCAACGGCTTCCGTGAACTCCTCGAAGGCGAGCAGGTCACCTTCGACGTGACCCAGGGCCAGAAGGGCCCCCAGGCCGAGAACATTGTCCGCCGCGGCTGACACCAGAAAATGCGCGCTGCCCCGCGAGAACCACTGTGTAGAGTGGCTTCACCGACGCGGGGTGGAGCAGCTCGGTAGCTCGCTGGGCTCATAACCCAGAGGTCGCAGGTTCAAATCCTGTCCCCGCTACTGACCGAAGGGCCCGGATCCGTCCGGGCCCTTCGTCGTATCCGGACTCCGGATCTCCCGGGGGTCAACATCTCCTCGCGTGCCGGGGCAGCTGACCGGACCCATCCACACCTCTGGCGTCACTCGGCCTCACTCCGTCATCGGCGGAGGTCACAGGAGCCGGGCCTGGCCGCACCGGGCCCCCCGGGCCCGGGCCGCAATCTTGGAGCGCGGTGAACTCTGCGTCGATGGCGAGCGCAGGGCACGCAGGTGCCGAGCGCGGCGGGGATGACGTATCCGGCATCGCGCCGACAGTCGGGGCAGGGGCGCCGTGCGGCGTTGGCCTTGACCAGAGCCGCCCGCTTCGTCTCGGTCATCGGGCGGACCGGTCGATCCACCCTCATCGTCCAGGACACTGCTGGCATCGTGAACGCTCGCCTTCGGCTGATCTTTAGCAGTCGCGTGGCCCGCCGGGACGGATCGTTGGACTGGGGTCCGGTGCATGGAGCCGGAGAACTGCCCCGCCTCCCGGGGGCGTCGCCGAGCGCTTCAATCTGCTCGCGCCCGGCGACGCCCGACGTTTGCGGCGGTCAGGCCGTATGGGAGCGGGTTGAGGTGATCACGACGGACGTGTAGGGCTTGGCTCTCACCTCAGGTGCCGGGTGAAGAACTGGGCCGCGTACTCCCCCGCGAACTGTGGGACGCCGGTGTGCCCGCCCATATTGGCGTGCAGGGACTTCTCCCTGGAGCCGAAGGCGTCGAACAGGTCTAGGGCTGCCTGCCGGTCGTTGCCTTCGTCGTCCCACTGCAGCAGGACGTGCAGCGGAATGGTGACATGGCGCGCTTCCTCGAACATGGCGCGAGGCACGAAACTCCCGGCGAAGAGACCGGCGGCCACGATGCGCTGCTCGACCACCGCAAGGCGAACGCCGATGGAGATCACTCCTCCCGAATACCCGACCGGGCCGCCGATCTCGGGCAGCGACAGGAGAGCGTCAAGGGCGGCCTGCCATTCCGGGACCGCCTTGTCGACGAGCGGGAGGATGAGGGCGTCGATGATCTCGTCGCTGACCGGCTCGCCTGCTTCCATAGCCCGGCGCAGGTCGGCGCGGGCCTGCTCGGCGGCGGCCCAACGGGGCCGGTCACCGCTCCCGGGAAGCTCGATGGTGGCCGCGGCGAAGCCATCCGCCGCGGCGTGCCGGGCCCGCGCCACCAGTCGGGGATACATCTTGTGCAGTCCGAGCGGGGGGTGGCCGAGCAGGATCAGCGGCACTGGTTCGGATGCCGATGCAGGCGTCCACAGGATGCCGGGGATCTCGCCGAGGGTGAATTCGCGTTCGAGGACGCCGTCGTCGAGGTGCTGTTCGGAAGTGAAGTGAAGGGCCATGGTCGTGCCTTTCAGGAGTGCGCTTGAACGGCGCTCCCGGACGACCTATCGCCCGACCGTGACCCAAAAGGAGAGCACCCATGTCGATACGTTCACGGGTACCACCTCCTCGTTCTCTCGCACGGCCTCCGCGAAACTAGCAGCGGCCGCCGAGGTCCGCCAAACGGTTTTTGCGCGGGCTCCGTGGCCGGATGCCAAGGAGTCGGACACAGCGCAGAGCTACTGGGCCTCATCGCGGCTTCCCGAGGCGAGGCCCTGCGGCGGTCGGGGCGCGCTGGAGGCGCTGTCGGGGCACGCTCATCGGGCAGCGGGGCGCCGTGCTGCTGCTGCTCGGCTACGCCTTCGCCGCCCACGCTCCGAGCAGGCCGCGCTCGACCAGACCGACGTCGTGGAGACCGAGGACGGCCTCCTGGTGACCGTCTACCGGCGCAAGCTCAAGCGGCACGAGGAGGTGGCGGTGCCCTACGGCTCCAACCCCGCCACGTGCCCGGTCCGGGCCGCCCGCACGCTGCTCACCGCCCTGGCCGCCGAAGGCCCCCTGTTCGTCCGGATCGACCGACGCGGCCGCATCGCGCCGCCCATGACCCGCCACGGCATGTGCGGTCGCTGCGCCAACTGCGTCATCGAGCACCCGCCGACGCTGTGCACCAATAGACGGCGCTACTCGAGCGAGTCCTGCCTTCAGTACCCCTATCTGACCGGTGCGTTCGCGGTATACGGGTACATCTACCCCACCTCGGGCCGCATCCGGGTGCCCGACGACATCTCCGACGACGTCGCCTCCGCCTCCTCCTGCGCTCTGCGCACCGTCGTACAGGGCTTCGAACGACTGGGGCCGATCGCCGGACACCAGACCGTCGTCGTCCAGAGCTCCGGACCGCTCGGCCTGTTCGCGCTGGCCATGGCCGTCACCAGCAACCCCGCACAGGTGATCGTCATCGGTGGGCCAGCGGGACGCACGGCAACCCGACCAGGCCCACGATCGCTCTCCCGCACTGAGGCCCACAGGCTCAACCACGTTGCGGCCGAAGGCTCGTGGCTCACTTCGCGAGCGCGATCTCCAGGGGGTCCGACTCTGGCGCGACGTAGTCGTATGTCGGGGAGTCGACGT
Organism: Streptomyces sp. NPDC089424; assembly: GCF_044749345.1. NCBI lineage: Bacteria > Bacillati > Actinomycetota > Actinomycetes > Kitasatosporales > Streptomycetaceae > Streptomyces > Streptomyces sp. NPDC089424. The sequence continues at coordinate 1,659,874 of NZ_JBIVHU010000001.1, read as the reverse complement.
GGCAATGATCGCTTGCACCCGCCTCGGAGGCGAAGCCCTCTAGGTTGTCGGCGAGGAGGTCGAGAGCTTCCCGCCCTCCCTTGATCCTCAGGACCTGGGCTTCCGTGACGATCGAAACGGTGGCCCGCTCCGGATCCTCCCGAAACGCGATCTCCGACAGCGACCTCTCGTAGGGAGAGGGGCACGGGTTCGCCGAGAGATCAAAGCTCCCGGCCTCCCCCCGCAGCAGCTGCCCGAACGCCAGCAGTCCTTGACGCGTCCCGGAGAGCTCAAGCTCTTTCGTTTCCCCGCTGTACAGAACCTGCAACATCACGTCCCCGCCAACCCGCCGATCGTACCGATCACCAAGAGGGATCGCCCCGCCGGCACTTCCGCCGCGGTCGGGTCTGCGGCTCTGTGGCAGATCTCAAACGCGGTCTGGGGCGCCAGACCGGCTGATCCCGGTTGCGGATCAGTCGCGGTAAGAGGCGAACGGGAGACGGCTGGGCGTCGAAGGCCAGCGCAATCGGCCGGGGTACCCGTCCTGCCCACGTTGGTCGATCAGCCGTGTGAGCAGCGCTGCGGGTCAATACACCCGGCGCAGCTTCGCGTTGATCTTTCGGGGGTATGAAGCAGGGCGGACGAAATGGAGCACGGGTTCCCCGCTGTCGAGCTGGAGGGTGCGTCCGCTGGGAGTGAAGCCAGCACGTCGGTAGAGGTGTTGCGCCTGGTCGTTGCTCTTGCCGGTCCAAACCTGGAGGTGTGCGTACCCCTGCTTGTGGGCGTGTCCTGCGATGCCTTCGAGAAGGAGTAGGCCCATACGTCTTCCCCAGTGGTCGGGGTGGACGAAAACCATGGAGATGTGGCACAGCTCCTCCAGCCGTGCTCCGTGGCCGTCTTGGTCGCGTCCCGGTTCGGCCAGGGCCATGCCGAGCACCTCATCACCGACCGCGGTCACCAGGACGAGGGCATCGGGATCGGTGAGCTTGTCTCTTACCCGGGCGATGCGCTGCTCGGTGGGCGGTCGTCCGCGCGCGGTATTGGCCTGGCGCCAGATGTCCACCGCAGCGGCGAGGTCCTCGCCGCGTGCGAGGCGTGCGGTGACCGGGGCGCCGAGATACAGGCCGCAGGAGCAGTCGAGAGCTTCCTCGGGGGTTCCGGCCGTGTGACCGGTCGGCAGGATGGCGTCCTCGTAGCGGCCGGTGCTGTCGGTGTAGAGGGCGAAACCCCACAGGTCGGGATCGCCGGTGTCGCGCAGGCGGCACAGCGGGAGTTCGTCGCCGTTGTCGAGCAGCGCGTCGAGGTAGGCGAACCCGGCGCGGTAGCGGACGCTGAGTTCGGTGACGGGCGGCCAGCGCCAGGCCCGCCCGGCAAGACGTTGTTGTAATGCTTGGGCCTTCACCGTGTTCTGGGTCGCCATGGCGTCCATCATGCCGGGGAGCCGGGCTGTCAGGATCTGCGGATCCATGGGCTGATCCGAGGGGGCACTGGCGCTGGCGAGTCCGTTCGTGATCGTTCTGGAGGCGGGTGAGCCGGCCCGGCTGGAGGAGATGGCTGCATCCCGGACGGCGCCGGCGGGCCCGGTCCAACGGGCCACGACGGTGTCGGCCTGCGCCGAAGGGATGTCGAATGCTGCGATAGCGCGACGGATCGGCCAGCACGTGGACACCGTTCGGGCCTGGCGCAAACGCTTCGCCACCGAGCGGCTGGCCGCTTTGTGTGACCGTCCCCGACCTCGTGGCCGTCCACGACTCAGCTCCGCCGACCGGCGCCGTGCAGGTCGCGTCGGTGGCCACCAGGCATTGACCTCCGACGGCACGCCCTCGTGGTGCTCAAGGTGGGCCTGGCAGTTTGGGCGCCCCTCCAGCGGCGGCAGTCCGGCGGCCTCGCCCGCATGCCGCATACCCCTCGGCCATTATCCCGGCCGGCCCAGGCCACAAAGCGGAGTGCGAGCCCGGACCGCTCGCGCTCTTGGTGGGAGCGGCGATCTCGCCAGAGTCTCACGGCGTGTCTTCTTCTGGCTGGTGGCCGAGGTGGTAGCCCAGACGCATTTCGTAGTCGCCCGGCTGATTGCGTCCTGCGGCGAGCGCGGCAGGAATCCTGCGCTTGGAGCCTGGCCAGCCGAAGGAGTGCATGTAAAGGTCATAGGAGGACTGCAGATCCTCTGCTGACGGCAGCGTGTACCGGTTGATTTGCTGCTTCACCGCGGCGATCGATTCCTTGTCGAACGAGGCGATCCGGCGGGCGAGCACGTCGACGAGCATGTCGAGTTCGCCGTCACGGACGGTGCGGTTGACCCAGCCGTACCGCTCGGCCAGTTCACCCGGGTAGTCGTCGCTGGACAGTGCCGCTTCCAGCGCGCGGGCACGGCCGAGCAGCAACGGCAGATGTTCAAGGCCGCCTCCGCCTGGCAGGTTGCCGTTTGCCGTCTCAGGCTGGCAGAACAGCGCGCGTTCACTGGCGAAACGCATGTCCATTGCCTGGATCAGCTCGCTGCCCACGCCTCTGACCCGGCCCCTGACCTTGGCGATCGAGACGACGGGCAGGCGTGACAGGCGGGTGCTGGCATCGATCAGCAGCGGGTATCCGCTCGCACCCAGTTCCTTGGGAGTCTCCGCGACTCGGGAGGTGTCGTAGTGGTTCAGGAAGTATTCGGGGTTCGCCGACTCAAATACGGCCACCCGCAGCTCCGAAGCAGTCTCCATATGGTCGACCAGTCTCGGAAGCTCGTTGATCATCTCCGGGGACACCAGGTTGATCGGTGGGCAGTCGAATGTGATCCTCCACAGACGCCTGGTCTCGGCCGTCACGGAGAAGTGGGTCCACTCATTCACAGATTCGTCTCCTTGGCTTGCATTCGCGTCGTCGGGAAGCAGGTTTACCTCGTCCTTGACGACCACGAACACACCCTCGGCGTCTTTCGGATCTTTCCCTCCGGAATTGGATGAAGCGCCGAACCGGCCGCACGCCGGTGACGGCAACGGCAGACTCATCCGCGATCCGCCGTTCTGTGGCCTTGTGTCTCGGGGCGAGGCCCGGCCTGTCCCTCTTCGTGGGCCTGCCAACGGGGACGCAGGCCACCGGCCTGGTCGAGGAGGCCGAGGGCAGTGTCGGGGCGGCAGTGGATGCACGGGCGTACATGCTGGCGCAGGGCGTCGATCGCCTGTTGCTGGGTCGCGGGGCGGCAGCGGCCGCTCCGGGCCGCGGCGTAGCAGTCGCCCACGTGCACGGCGTCGATGTTCGTGTGGTTGAGCCCGTACTGCACCAGCCACTGCGGCGGGGCCGGCCGCAGCTCGGCTCCCTGGCGGCGTTCCGCGTCCGTCGTTCTCATCAGCGATCCAGGAGTCGATGACGCGCAGTTGCCGCACAGCTCGCTGCTCCGCGACGCGCCGCACGAACCGCAGTGCGTCCAGACGCGTGAGCGGCTCTGGACCATCCACCTGCTGCCCGGCCGCCGTACACCTCCGCCTACCCTTAGATTCGAACAGGCGCTCTACTGGAAGCATGGCCCCGCGTCGACTACCTCTCCAGTACAGGGATAGATCCCGGGGGTCACTCAAGCCAGCAAGCGATTCCGTCCCCGGCCACGGATGGTCCGTCCGCGTCGCGGCGCCGGACTGTGACGACGCGACATCCTCGCGCAGCGGCTCCGCCGAGCACGGTTACTGTCGGAGCGACCGCAAGCCTGTACGAACGTCGTCGACGAAGTATTCAGGCTGCTCCCAGGCGGCGAAGTGGCCTCCCTTGGGGAGCTTGTTGTAGTGGATGAGGTTCGGATAGGCCTTCTCCACCCAGCTCTTGGGGGGCCTGTACATCTCGGTGGGGAAGACGCTGACGGCGACGGGGAGCTTGACGCCCTTGGCGCCGAAGAACGAGATCCCGGCCTGCGCGTTCTCCCAGTACAGACGGGCTGCAGAGACCGGCGTCCTGGTGAGCCAGAACAGCGTGATGTTGTCGAGGACATCGTCGCGCGTCAGCCCTTCGGGCTGTCCGGCGAAGGACCGGGAAATCATCTCCAAGCTCTGCCAGTCGTGGTCAAGCATGAAAGCGGCGAGGCCGACGGGTGAGTCGACCAGCCCAGCCAGAGACTGCGGGGCCGTGCCCATCTCGTAGGCGTACGGTACGTCCGCGTAGGCGGACCTGAGCTGCTCGACGGCTTCATTCTCTTCCGGACTGAGGTTTGTGTCGGAAGGCAGCGGCTGGCCGCCCTCGATCGCGGCCATGATGTCTGGCGGAACGGCGTTGGCCATGTTCGTGTGGAAGCCGATCAACCCTTCGGGCTCCTGGACGCCCATTTGTTCAGTGACGATCGCACCCCAGTCGCCGCCCTGGGCCGCATACCTCGTATACCCCAGACGCTTCATGAGCTCGCCCCATGCCCTTGCCATCCGTTTGGGGTTCCAGCCGGGCTCCGTAGGCTTCCCGGAGAAGCCGTAGCCGGGCATCGACGGCACCACCAAGTGGAAGGCGTCGGATGCGTTCCCGCCGTGGGCCGTAGGGCTGGCAAGGGGCTCGATGATTTTCAACTGCTCTATGACCGAGCCTGGCCAGCCGTGTGTCACGAGCAACGGCAGCGCGTCCTCATGCCTTGAGCGAACGTGGATGAAGTGGATGTCGAGCCCATCGATCTCGGTCATGAAGTTCGGCAGGGCCTTGAGCTTTCCCTCGACTTTCCGCCAGTCGTACTCCGAAGCCCAGTACTGCGCGAGTGCCTGAAGCGTCGCGAGCGGCGTGCCCTGCGACTGGTCCTTGACCGTTTCCTCCTCGGGCCAGCGCGCCGCCAGGATCCGCTGTCGCAGGTCATCGAGTTCCGAATCAGCGAACTCGATGGTGAACGGCCGGATCGTCGTGGGATCGGAAGTGTCGGACATCAGGTCTCCTGAAGGAGTCCGCGCGTGCCTCGCACGCGGGATCGGTTCACTGGGAGGTTGTATCGCTGTGTCCGGAAACGTCGCGCAGCGGCGTTTCCGCGGGTGGGCGACCCAAGGTCGACGACGAGGTCGTGGCACTCGTCAGCCATAAGGGCATCAGATCCCGAGCAACGGGCGGACGTGCGAGCATCCGCCGAAAAGACTATCAACCTCTATATTTATGCGCAAATTATATATAACGGAACTAAACGTGGTTCGTCGCGGCAGCGATGTCGCCTCCGTGGGCACCAGGGGCTGGAGGGGGCAAGCTGAGCAGTGATGCTGACCAGCGGCTGCGACGTTTTGTCGAAAAGCGGGAGGCCGTGGCGGCCCGCCTTTCTCGAGCAGCGGAACCGGTCGGCTTCTTCAGTGCGAGTGCGTGCCCTGCCTCACTGGTTCTTCAGACCCGGGCTTCGGCGGCAATCCTGCGATGATCATCGGCGATCTGTGCTGCCTGGGCCTCCGGCACAACGCCGCTGTCGAGGCCGCAGGTGCATTGCACCACGGCACATCCGGTCGGCTCGTACTCGACCAACCCTCCCCGAAGGGTCCTACTGCGGGTGATGCCGTGCAGGACAGTCACATGTTCCACCATGGCGCCCATGCTCATCGCCCGAGCACAGGCTGCCAACGCCCCGCCCGCCGAATGGCCGAATCACGGTCCGCAGCAGAATGCTCTACGGGCCAGCCTTCTACGAAGGGGCGAGCGCGCCGAATCCTATGGGCGCTGGCATCCCGGCCGGCTGCCCGAGGTGTGGTCAGTGAGAGGGGTAGTGGCGGGTACTCGTCAGAGCACACGGATAAGTGTGGTGGACGTCTGATCGAAACGGTCCGGCTCGTGGTGGCGGGCGGGCCGGACGGCATCCCGTTGCCGGTCCACACCGCCAAATGGCGACTGCGGCTGTGCAAGCACGTAGGGGCCGGGGAAGCCGTCCCCGCAGAGGCCATGGACCGGCTGGTCGACGCGGTCGCACAGGCGGCCCGCACATCGGCGCGCTGGGGCGCGGCTGTTCCGCCGGCTTTCGCGACGGCGGTGGTACGCAACGCCCCCAACCGGCTGGAGGTACTGAGCGCCGTCCGGGCCCGGACCGGAGTGGAGCTGTGCACGCTGCCTGGTGAGACGGAAGCCGAGCTGACCTTCCTCGGCGCTCGGCGCTGGATGGGGTGGCGGTCGGTGCCCATGGCGCTGCTGGACATCGGCGCCGGCACGCTGGAAGTGGCCTTCGGCCTCGGACTGATGCCCGACTTCGTGGCATCGCTGCCGCTCGGAGCGGGACGGCTGACCCGACTTCCTGCTGGACGAGGAGCCGCCCACGGCGGAGCAGTTGCGCGCGCTGCGCCGTAGGATCCGCCACCAGCTGCGGGATGCCGGCTCGCGGATCCGCTGGGAGGGGCCGCGGACCGCGGTCGTCACCTCGCGCACCTTCCAGCAGCTGAGCTGGCTGTGTGGCGCCGTGCCAGGACGGCAGGGGCCATTCACCGAACGGCAGGTGCGGCGCCCGACCTCAAGACGGCCGTGGAACGGCCGGCCGCACTCCCGGCAGCGGAGCGGGCCCTGCTGCCCGGGACATCCGCGCCGCGGGCCGCGCAAAGGCTGGCCGGCGCGGTGATCGCCCACAGCGAGGAAAATGACCGGGGTGAAGACGGCCACCGTCTGCCCATGGGCAATCCGCGAAGGCATCCTGCTCGCCACATCGAGGACGGCCCCTCCTGGTGGGCCGAAGTCTGCCGCCCCAGCCGCGAAGCCACACCGCCGCCGGGCCCGGTGCCACTACAGATCGCCGCCGCCACGCCCTGACCACCGGGAGCCGCGCTACCGAGCACCGCCCCGAGGACTCCTCTGAGAGCGCCGCCACCGCGGTTAGGCCACCGACGCGATCACACACACCCCAACAACTCGCCGGAGCGAGATGACGCAGTCCACGTAACCCGTCAGGGCCGGAGAACCGCCTGCCGGGCCGGCCCTGGCCCGCGGTGCCGTCCGGCGCGGCGCTTGCGCCGGATCCCGGAGCGGACCGCCCGGCTGCCTCGGGTGCAGCCGGTTGTCGGGCAGGGCCGCCGTCCCGTGCGAGTTGTGCGGGATGCCGGACGCGTGGACGCGTCCTTCTGTCGCGCGCTCGCGTCCCATCTCTCAACCCCCGCTAGGTCAAGTGGTGCTTCGCGGCGGCCGAGGCGCCGACCCCTGTACGGCGCGTCGGCCGCCCTTGAGTTCCCTACGGCAGTGAGCGGTCCCAGTACTTGTCCTGGTCCGAGTCGTAGAGGAGCTTGCCGTCGCTGTCGTACCCCTTGATGTGCGGTGCCGCCGTGACCTGCCGGGCCACGTGGCCGGCGGCGACGAACCAGCCGTGGTCCAGGACCGCGCGGCGGGTGGCGCCGCCGTAGGAGACCGTGACCTCGGCCACCGAGGGCTCGACCGTTCCCACAACCCCCCATCGGAAGGGGAGTTTCCAGCCGCCCTTGTCGGTGACAGGCGGCTGGAACAGATGGTCGGCGTTGGCTTCGGGCACGACCGGGCCCGCGTCGGGCGGATCAGCGTCGGCCGTGCCGGTGGTGATGCCGGAGGCCTTGCCGTCGTCGATGTCGCAGACCACCCGCATGCCGGCCGGCCGCTCCCGGACGCCGACGACGTGGAAGCTGTCGTCGGATCCGGACCCGCCCGGGTCCTTCACAGCCAGGATGATCCGGTAGTCCGCGGCCTCGCCCAGCAGGTCGCCTTGCGACGGCGGCCCTCCGCCCTCGGCGGTCAGGCACTTTTCCAGCCCGTCCGACGCCTGGGCGAAAGTGATCCCGTCGAGCAGTTGGCCGTCGGTGGCCGGCCGCTCGGGGCCGGCCACCGTCCTGGAAGGCGGCGCCGAGGCCCGCGGAGCGCCGTCCTGCGGCTTTTGCGCCGCCGTCTGCGCGCCTCGCTCCGCACTGCCCCCGAGCACGGCGTACGCCCCCGCCGGCACCGCGACCAGCGACACCAGCACGGCTCCTGTCACCGCACGCCGCCTTCGCTCTGCCAGACCGCGCCGCCGGATCGCCGTGTAGGGCGCCGGCGAGGGCTGGATGGTGTACGCGTCCTCGGCGAGCAAGTCGCGCATGTGGTTCTCGAATCCGCTCTCCCGTACACCCCTCGACTGGGCTACGCGAAAGGCTTCCTGCTCGTCACCGGGCCCGTTCACCTGTTACCTCCCTGTCCGCCGGAGACCGTTCGACCGGCGGCCAGCCCCGGATACGTACGCAACTTCGCCAAACCCTTGGAAGCCTGGCTCTTGATCGTGCCGGTCGAGCAGCCGAGCACCTCGGCCACCTCTGCCTCCGACAAGTCCTCCCAATACCGCAACACCACAACCGCCCGCTGCCGAGCGGGCAGTTCGGCCAGTCCCGCGAGAAGGGAGCCGCGCTCCTCGATACGACCCGCGCTCTCGTCCCGCCCAACAGTCTCGGGCGGTGCCGCGGTCAGGGACTCGGTGACGCGCCGCTTACGGAAGCGGTCGCTGTTGCAACTGACCAGCATTCGCCGGACATACGCTTCCGGGTTGTCGGTCCTTGAAATCCGCCGCCAGGACCGGTACGCCTTGGCCAGCGCGGTCTGCGTGAGGTCCTCCGCGTGATGTACGTCCCCCGTCAGCAGATACGCGGTCCGCACCAGCTGTGACCACCGGGCCCTGACGAATTCCTGGAACCGATCCTCTTGTTCGGCCTGCATCTGGCACCCTCCTTGCCCTCCAGACCACCGTTGCGGCGGATTCGGTTGCCCGGCGCCCTGAGGAGTGTCGACGTGACAGCGGCTCTTCACGATCTTCTTGCCCACGTCGACGTCCTGGCCGGCTGCGAGGACACCCGCGATGTACACGCACGGGGCCGCCTGACCGCCACCCGAAGGGCCGTAGTCCGAGTACGAGGTGTTGCGACGATCAGTTGAATCCGCCTTGCGACCCGGCGTCCGAGTGATGGATCACTTGCCTGGCCGGATCGGTTGTTGCTCGCGGTCGCCTTGCCAGATCGCCATCTCCAGGGCGTCCAGGACGAAGACGGTCTCCTTGACGGTGGCCGCCGACCGGCCGACGATCCGGCGGGAGAAGGTGTCCACGACGAACGCGACGTAGTCGGTCGCCGACCAGGTTTTGAGGTGGGTGAAGTCAGCCACCCAGCAGCGGTTGGGGGCGGCGGCGACGAAGTCGCTATCGAGACGGTCGGGAGCTCGCTCGACCTGCCCGCCGGGAAGCGTGGTGATCACACGTTTGCCGCAGACCACCCCCTGGATGCCCATCTCACGCATGAGGCGTTCGATGGTGCACCGGGCCACGACGTGTCCCTGCCGGTTCAGCTCACGCCAGATCGCCCGCGCAGCCGGACGGATTCCGGTCCGGCCCGCGCGAACCAGGCTCGGGAACGCTGGACCAGGTGCCCGCGATGCTCACCGTGATCTCACGGTCCGAGGACGTCGCGAGTTCGGAGCTGGCCGAACGGCTCTACGCCGGGCTGACCGGGGCCAGCGGCAACCTCGTGGTGGTGCTCGCGGACGACGGGATGCCGACCGTCTCCAACTTCGGCATCCGTAAAGGCTGGTGGACCCGGCCGCTCAGTCGTGACGGGCCAGCTTGACCGCTGAGACGAGCAGGATCTCGGCCAGCGCGGGGATAAGGACCGCGTCCGGGAACACACCAAGGAGCAGTCCACCCAGCACTGCCCCGGCGACCGAGCCTGCGGCCATGGTCGCGGTGAAGCGGAGGTTTGGCGCCAAGGACGGCGAAGCTGCCGTCGCGGCTGTAGCGGGCGAACGCGACCGGCATGGTCGGCAGAGAGACCGGCAGGGAGACGCTTCCGGCGGTATTGATGTACTCGCCGCACAGCAACACGATCGCCGGGATCAGCAACTCGCCGCCTGCGCCGCCCATGATCGCGGAGACGACGCCGATGCCGAACCCGGCCCTCAACTCCGGCGGGAATCTGGGCGCGGAGCGGCACCGCGAGGGTGTCCAGGGTGGTGGTGGAGGTGACCACCAGGGCCGCGCCATGAGCACCATCAGCGCCGCGCCTGCCCGTCCCCGGCAGAGGCCCTCTTCTGTGGCTGAGCGGTTCAGCTGACGAGGCCGTCAGCTGAACCGCTCAGCCCCATGCGGGTTCGGAGGTACGCCGGATCGTCTCAAACCGAACCGTACGGCCCCTCGGTTGCCTTCAGCCGCTGCATGGCCGTCAGCCGGACGGCGAAGTACACCGCGGCCGCCGCTGCGGCGATGTCCAGGACGTCGGCCGCCATCACCTGGAGCACGGCGTCTCGAACCTCACCGAGGGTTTCTGCGTCCTGGTAGCTCCGACCGGCATACCGGTTGAACAGGGTGGTGATGACGAACAGGCCCCACCACAGGTTCACCGGCCAGAAGGACACCTTGTACGCCTCGCCGTCGGCCGGCAGCCGCGTGCTGGCTCCCCACATGTCGACAGCGACCCGATAAGGCAACCAGAGGTTCGCGAGCGGGATGAACCAGGATCCGATCGCCCAACCGGGGCCGTTGCGGAACCGGTCCGGCCCGAGCACCTCGGCGTCCCGGCGCATCCAGTAGAACCAGGCGATGAAAACGATCGCGCAGGCCACGAACGTGACGGTCTGGAGCTGTCCTGCCGTCCGGTACAGCGCGTCGGCGCTGTCCAGCTCCTGCTGGGAAGCGAACACGAAGCCCTGGTCACCGTCGATGAGCGTGTAGGCCCGGACGCCGGCGTAGACGGCGAACAGGTCACTGAGGGCCACAGCCGAGAGCAGCGCCGACAGGCCTATCAAGAGAGCGCGCGGCGACCGCGGTACGCGGTTGGTCAACGCGGGACGCGGACGAAGATCGCTGGATGACATGACGGTGGCCCCCCCCGGGCACGAGAACGGAGTCGCCCACGGAAGATCGCGCGCCGAGGGAAGATACCCCGACCGTGGGCGGCCCGTCCATGGCATATCCGCAGGCCCGGCACAGCGCGGGGTGCGGGATCGAAGTCGGCCCACGTCGGCTGTTCAGTCGGCGACGCGCGCCGTCTGCCGCCACGGTGGACTTCGCTCACACGGTATTCGAATACCCCCTCACGATTGCCGCCTTGCCCGGTCCGTTCGTGCTCACCCTCGGCCGACAGCTTGCTGAAGATCCCTTTTCGAGCGCGCCCGACCCCGGGGTGCGGAAGGCCTCGTTGCGTGGGGTGGATGCGGCCCACCTGGTCCTCTCCGACCTCGGCCTGTCGGGATGCCTGTTCACCGGCACCGTGCACCTCCAACTCCGCCTGGAGGGCGCCTGCACCTTCGCCACGACCCCGCCCACCCTGGACTGGCGGCGCCGGCGACCCATGCGGTCACCGAGCGGCGCGTCCTGGCTGAGGAACACCACCGGCGCGCCAGCCAGCCAGGTCAGTACGGGGCTGGAACGTGGCGGTCCTCGGCGCGGGGCGTGCCGGGTCGTTGCAGCCGGCGCCGGAGTACTGGGCGCTGCGCAAGGCGTTCGAGGACGGCAAGCACGAGCCGGGAGCGGCGGACTTCTACTACGGGGAGATGGAGATGCGCCGCCACGCCGACGACATCCCCGGCAGTGAACGGGGGCTGCTGACCGCGTACTGGGCGCTGTCCGGCCAAAGAACCGCAGGCCGTCAATCACTGCTCCTGACAGGATTTCTGGCAGCGTCCATGGGCGAGTGGTGCAGTCGTCCGCTGCCACGCTTCCATGCTCAAGCAGCAGAGCGATCATCTGGTGAACCTGTGCGGTGCCGTCTATCCGCCCAGAGATGTCGATCTGCACCGCCAAAGTGGGGTGATGCCCGATGGCCGCTTCGAGGATCGCAACCTCCTCAGGATCCCAATCGGAGAAAAGGTAGGCGGTCTGCTCATCATCGATGTCGATGTAGAGGGCGCCGTCCAGGGTCCACGGATGACGCTGCTCGGGCAGATGCCTATCCAACGAGGCAACGGTTGCAGCTCGCTCACCTGTTGGAAATGCGAGAACAGTTCGCATGGGTGGAGCGTAGGCAGTTCAGCTCGGTGGCCACCATGGATTTCAGGGACGGTGCCCGACCGTCGACGTGGTGGTGTGGTTGACGGTGTCTGCGTCGGTCGGCATGCCGAGATCGACTGTGAAGAATCGGCGGGCCGCGCTTCGGCATCGAACTGGTCTTGGAATCCCCGTACGGGCGATCACGTCCGTTGCGTCGTTCGGCCAAGCCCCTTGTGCAGGTCCCGTGATGGCTGGCGCGACTCGGGACCCGTCCCAGAACAGCGTCCATAACCTTGATGACGTGACTACGGATGAGATACGCAGACCACCGGCGCCAGTCATAGCAGTGATCGCCCTCATGGCGCTGCCAGCTGCCGCCATCCTCGTGATCGCGATCGTGGTCTCCGCAACAGGCGAACCCGCCGGCCTCCTGCTCGCCCTACTCGCGCTCCTGCCCGGCGCAGCGGCCCTCGGACTGTGGCAGGGCAACCGCGGCGCCCGGGTCGTGGCGATCATGATCGGTGTGGCGGCCATCCCCGCCAGCAACGCCTCCGGCGTGTACAGCGGGCCGCCGATCATCTACGGGGCGACCGTCATCCTCCTACTGATTGCGCCCAAGTCGTCCCGCGCTTGGTTCACTCCTCACCGCTCACCAGAAGGAACAAGCTGAGAACCCCGTCCCGGATCCTGAATGAGCGGTTGCAGCACCTGCTCCCGCGTGGAAGCGCACACGACCGCAACGCCACGCGGCAACGCTGGCCACAGGGTGCGACGAACATAGTCCCCTCCTCGGCCCCTGCCTCCGTACCGTCCGCCACCGCAGGGGCAGAACGATACGGACGTGAAGTCCGTTTCGCCTTTCCTGACTGGCCTCGTTCACTACTAGGAGCTCTGGCACAGCTTTCGTGCCGAGTGACGCTCCGTTATGGCTGGACATCGAAGAGAGCGATGGGAGGTAGGGCCGGGGCAAGCACTGCGCGAAGGCGGGTAAGTATGGACCGCCACTGTTTCCGGTCCTCCGGGTCGACCCGGTTTGAAGCTGGCCCGTCGTCGCTGGCGATGCGGGCGAGGGCCCGCAGGTCGGCAGAGAACACGGGCATAGGTGTTTCCGGACCGTAGGACATGTCGACGGGTTCGCCTCCCGGACATTGCGCGGCAATGAGTGCAGCGGCGGCCACGCACTCCAGGCGTAACGGTACCCACGCGCCCGCCAGCCGTGTACGTCGAGGCCGCGACACAGGGCAGGACTAAACTCCGCGGGCCCCAGGAGACCTTGACCGACAGTGCGCCTGCGGCGTGGGCGCCGTGCCCTCACGGCGGCCCTGCGACTCGCCGGGCCGCCGTGTGCGTCTAGTGCCGCGTCAGTCAAGGGTTGCCGCAACAGGGCGAACCTTGACTGACGAGGCACCAGGTCATGGGGTCTGTCTTCGTTGCGCGGTGCCGGCCTGGCTGGAAGGCCGCGGTGGCCGCCCGGAGGGGTGCTGCCACCGAGAGATGCTGGATGCGGTGTTCTATCTGGTCGGCAACGGCATCAAGTGGCGGGGCGACGCCCGCAGATTTCCCGGCGTGGGACCAGGTGCATGCCTTCTTCCGCCGTTGGCGCGACGGCGCGTTGGTCACCGAGCTGCACCACCGGCTGCGCCGCCGGGTTCGCGAACGGGCCGGGCGGAACCGCCGGAGCCTCGGCAGTCCCAGACCCAGCCCTTCGCAGCGACGACCGTGCCGTTCGCCGGGCATTGTCACAGGCGCGCGCTAGTGTGCTGCGGGACATACACATAGCCCCGACCTGGGAGAAGGCTCGGATGGCCAAGTTGATCTACATGTTCAATGTGTCCCTGGACGGCTACATCGCCGACGCGGACGGCAATTTCGACTGGGCGGTGCCGGACGAGGAGTACTACTCCTTCATCAACGACGTGCTGCGGCCGGTCGGGACCTACCTGTACGGGCGCCGGCTGTACGACATGATGGCTGTCTGGGAGACCGACCCGTCCATCGCGGGCCAGTCGCCCGGGGCGCGGGAGTTCGCGGAGATCTGGCAGGCGGCCGACAAGGTCGTGTACTCCAGGACGCTGGAATCGGCCTCCACCACCCGGACCCGGATCGAACGGGACTTCGACCCCGAGGCGGTTCGGCGGCTGAAGGCATCTTCCGAACGTGACCTCACCGTCGGCGGGGCCGCCCTGGCCGCCCAGGCGATCGCCGCAGGGCTGGTGGACGAGTACCACCTGTTCGTCGGCCCTGCCGTGCTGGGCGGCGGCAAGCCCTTCCTCCCCGACCGGGCCCGGCTCCGCTTCGAGCTCCTGGACGAACGCCGGCTCACCAGCGGCGTGGTCTACCTCCGCTACCACACCCAGCCGTGAGCACTCGGTGGGCCGGGGCAGATCCGGTGCGCCGGGGTGCTCAGCCGCTCTGCCCCTGGAGAACCTGGCGGGCGATTCTCAACTGCCTGTCCCGCAGCGCGGTGCGGTCCTTGAGCACGCCGGGGTGATCGTCGAGCCAGCGCTGCTGCATCACGGCGAGTCTGGCGTAGGCGGTGCGCAGGTAACCGGTGTCCTGCTTGCAGTGGACGTCCGCCTTGGTTGCGGGGTGGGTGCGGATGTCCGCGTCGGGCGGCAGGGCTCTGATCAGGTCGAGGGGGTCTTTGGCCTGGACGCGGTTGGTGAGCATGCACTGCCGCCAGCTCTCGTTCGCCTTGCGGAAGAGAGCGTCGTCCTCGAGCCACTTGTACGCTGCCTGCTCCCCTTCGTTGAGCTGCATCCGCAGTTCCGTCCACCGCACCCGGCCGTTGCCCAGCATGTGCTTCTCCGCCTCGGCCTGGCAGCCTCTCGCCGGCATGGTCACCTTGAGCAGCTTGCCCTTGACGGTGATCTCGTTTCCGGGTTTCCCGTAGAGGGCTCGGTTGAAGGCTTCCCCTTGCGGCTGCTCCGGTGGCGCCTTCGTCTGACTGTCCGCCCCGATCTCTTCGAGGGTCTCGAGACCGAACGGAGTCGGGCGGGACACCGCCGCGTCACCCGCCTTCGCCACGGGAGCGGGCTTGAGGGTGAATCCGCGCTCGGCCATGCAGGCGACGAGGACCTGTTGCTGGGCGGTCGCGATCTGTTCGCCGCTCCGGGTCCAGGCGTAGAGCTGGGTGTAGATCGGCGGACGCAAGCCTTGTTCGGCCAGCGCGGCCGGGGACGGCGGACGATGGGGGCGGGGTTCGGGGTGTTGGGCTCTCGCGTCGGTGAACGCCCAGATCGTTGCGCCCACGGTGGCGGTCAGGACGCAGGCGACGAGGTGCCGGCGAGTGCCGTGGAAACTCAGTGCCATGTGAATCCTGTCGAGGTCCGGAACGTGCGGGCCCGGATTGCGCCGGGCCCGCCGTTCACCGAGGTCAGAAGCAGTCGGTCGACGTGCGGCCCGGGAGCGTCAGCCGGCTGGCCCGGTCCCGGAGGCCGGAGGGCAGCGGATCGCCGCTCTGCCTGCCCGGCTGGTCGACGGTGGAGGCGGAGTTGACGTAGTGACCGGGGTTCAGGCAGAACAGGAACCCCGTTGCGTTGGTGTTGTCCCAGTAGTGGCTCTCGTAGTTCCCGGTGCTTGAATTGCTGGCCGAGTAGACGTTGTTGTTGACCGAGCGGTTGAGACCGTTCCCGCTCACGTTGAATTCGTCGAAGGTGTCGTTGGAGAAGTCCGGATCGGAGTTGAAGAAGGACTGCCGTGCGGAGTTGACGTCCAGGTAAAAGACGCAGTGGTAGCCGTCGTCGCAGTTGGGGCCGGCGGCCGAGGGGGACGCGCCGAGCAGTGCGAACGTGGCGGCCATGGCGGCCACTCCTGCGACTGCCGCGAGCTTTGTACGCATGTGCTGTCCTGCCTTCCCAGTGATCGGCTGATGGGTGTTCTGATCGCTTCTCGAGCTGAACCCGAGCTTCACGCTGTGTCCTTTCGCCTTCTCTACGACTCCGACGTCATCTCCACGGCGGGGGGTGCCTGTTGGACTGGTCGCCGTCGTTCTGAATGGGCGCACCCATTCCTTCGTTGATCGGAGGGGGCCCATGAGCCGGTGGGCCCGGTACGGGAAGCGATCGTTGTGAGACGCGGTATAGGGCCCGTATAAGTCCTGATGGGGATGCGTGCGGCAGGTGACCGGGCGTGGCTTCGGACGGCTGCGCATCGCGGATCTTTGGGGCATGCGGCCAGGGGGTGCCGACCCGGGAGGCCGCACCAGGCGACAGTCCGCTGATCCACGTCAGTGCGGCGTCATGCGTCGGTCGGGCGGGCAGAGGAGGGTCTGCGTCGGGAGGGCTGGTGTACCTTCGGGCCGCCGGCGTTGATCCGTGAAGCCTTGGGGGCGGCCGAGTGGAGTTGGGGATTCTGGGGGATCTGGCGGTCCGTCGCGGAGGCTTGCCGGTCGACATCGGGTCGCCCAAGGTGCGTCTGCTGCTCGCGGTCCTGCTGAGCAGGCCCGACCGGCCCGTGCCTTCGGAGCTCCTGATGACCGCGCTGTGGGGCGAGCGACCGCCGCGCTCGGCGCGTAAGAACCTGCAGCTGTACGTCCATCTACTACGCAAAGCCCTGGGCCCGGAGCGCATCGAACGGCAGGGCGACGGCTATCGCGTGGTGGCGGGTGATGCGCTGGACGCCACGCGGTTCGAGCGCCTGGCCCTCCAGGCGGAGGAGGCCCTGCGACAGGGTGAGACAGCGGGCGCGCAGGAGTTGCACGGTGAGGCGCTGCGGTGCTGGAACGGGCCTGCGTTCGCGGAGTTCCTGGATATCGAAGCCGTCGCGATCCGGGCGGCCCGGCTGGAGGAGCTGCGTCTTGCCGTGCATGAGCGGTGGGCCGATTGCGGTCTGGCCCTCGGCAGGCATGCCGAGGTGGTCGTGGAGCTGACGGAGCTGCTGCCCCGGCATCCCTTTCGGGAGTCGCTCCGTGGCCAGCTCATGACGGCCCTGTATCGCTCGGGCAGGCAGGCCGAGGCGTTCGAGCTCTACCGGCGGACCCATGCGCTGTACGGGACCGAACTGGGCGTCGAGCCCGGCCCGGGTCTGCAGCGCCTGCACCAGGCGATGCTCCGCGGCGATGAGGGCCTCATGCCCTCTCCGGTCCCCGTCGCGGCACTGGTGCCGGTCGGGGCCAACCCCTATCGGGGCCTGCCGGCGTTCACCTCCTCGGATCATGACCGGTTCTTCGGCCGCGACCGGCTGTGCGGGCTGCTGTGGGAGCGCGTGGAACGATTCCCCGTGGTCGTCGTGTTCGGCGCGTCGGGATCGGGGAAGACCTCGCTGCTGGCGGCGGGCCTGCTGGGCCGGATCCGGCGGGATACGACCGCTCGGTGGCAGCCGGTCATGATGACGCCGACCGACCAGCCGGTGAAACAGCTGGCGGCCGCGCTCGCCGAGCACGACCGGCCCGCCGGTCAGGTGCTGCTGGTGGTCGATCAGTTCGAGGAATTGTTCACCGTGTGCTCCGATCTCACGGTACGGGAGGAATTCGTCGCCGGGCTGTTGGCGGCGTCCCATGCCGGAACGAAGGTCGTGCTCAGCGTCCGTGCGGACTTCTTCGTCCAGATGACCGGGCTGAGCGAGCTGGCGCCGGCGCTGATGAGCGAGGCGCAGCTGCTGGTCGGTCCACCGTCGGCCGCGGAACTGCGAGAGCTGATCGTCCGGCCGGCGGACCTTGAGGGCTGCTCGGTCGACGCCGATCTGCTGGCCACCGTGGTGGCGGAGGCCTCCGGCGCTGCCGCCGCACTTCCGTTGGTTTCCCACGCGCTGCGGGAGACCTGGCGCAACCGGGCCGGACGCACCCTGACCCTCGCGGCGTACGAGGCAGGGGGCGGGATGCACAGTGCGATCGCCCAGACCGCCGAGCACGTATACGCCGAGCTAGGTCCCGCCGAGCAGGACCTGGTGCGCCGACTCATGCAGCGGTTGATCAGCCTGGACGAGGACGGGGTGCGGGACAGTCGGCGGCGGGTCCCGCAAACCGAACTCGACGGGATGGGCCCGGCCGCGGCGGTCGCGGATGTGGTCGACGAGCTGGTGGCGGCGCGCCTGGTGGTCGTGGACAAGGATCGGGTGGAGATCGCCCATGAGGCGCTCATCGTGGCGTGGCCCAGACTGCGGGCCTGGCTGAGCGAGGACCGCCGGCGCCTGGTCGTACGGCAGCGGCTCACCGCCGCGGCCCGAGTCTGGCAGCAGTCGGGGCGGGACGCCGGAGGGCTCTATCGGGGCTCCAGGCTGGCCGAGGCGCGCCCGCACCGCTCGGAACTGAACCTTCTGGAGCGTGAGTTCCTCGACGCCAGCGAGGAGCTGGCCGAGTCCGACCTCGCTGCGGCGCGGCGCCGGGTCCGCCGGCTGAGGGTCCTGGCGGTGGTGCTGGCAGTGCTGCTGGCGGCGACCGTGACCGGGGGCGGTGCCGCCTGGCAGCAGCGGCAGGTCGCACAGCGCGAGCACCTGACCGTCCTGGCTCATCAGGCAGCGCTCACGTCGCGCTCGCTGGTCGCCACCGACCCGGACGTCGCCCGGTCCCTCGCCCTGGCCGCCTATCGGCTGCATCCCGACGCCGACACCCTGGGCGCGGTGATCAGTACGTCGGCGTCGGCGCAGCCCAGCGTCGTACTCAACACGAACGGGCCCGCGTCGTTCGGCCTGGCCCTGTCCCCTCACGGCTCGTCGGTGGCCGCGGCCACCAGCGACGGCACCGTGGAGCTGTGGGATCCGAAACGAGGCAGGAGGCTGGCCTCCTTCGCCGAGCATGTCGTCAAGCCGCTCCCTGAGGGGTTCTTCGCGCTGAGGGTGGCCTTCGACGCCGACGGTACCCGGCTTGCGTCCCTGGCCCGGTTGAACAATCCGAAGCAGCCGACCGGAGGCTCGGTCGTCGTGCGGGAGGTCCGGTCGAGGAAGGTGCTGTTCAAGCAGGTCGTGTCCGGCGACCTCAGCAACGGTCTGGCCTTCAGCGCCGACGGCACGGTCGTGGCCTACGGCACGGGCAAGGGCACACGGGTGTCCACGCTGGGCGGTGGCAAAGCCGTGTTCCTGCCCACCGGTATGCCCGCGGCACTCAGCCTGGCCGGCGATCAGCGCTCGCTCGCCGTCACCCGTACCGACGGGACGGTGGCCGTCTGGGACATCGAAACCGGTCGCCGTCGCTTCGAGCTGAACACCGAAGGCGCCCAGGTGGCCCGGTTCGGCTCCACATCCGATGTCCTGGCCACGGCCTCCGAAGAACACGGCATCAGGTTCTGGCGGCTGACCGGCCGCTCGGCCCGCCAGTTCGCCGACCTCCCGGTGCAGACGGCCTTCCCCTGGATGATCTCCGCGCCGGTCGGTGACCGGATCGCGATCGCCGACGAAGAGGGCATGATCTCGATCTGGGACTACCGGCGCCGCGAGCAGATCGCCCGCCACGCCGACCGCTACCGCTCGGAGACCATGGCTCTGGACCTGGCACCGGACGCGAGCACGGTGGTCTCGGGCGGCCTGGGACGCACCATCGTGGTGCGCCGGACGGCCCTTCCCTTCAGCGGTCACGGCGGCGCCGTGAACGACGTGGATGTCAGCCCCGACGGCCGGCTCGTCGCCTCCGCCGGCGACGACAGGTCCGTACGGATCTGGAATGCCTCCGGTGCTGCCGAACGGCTGCTGGGCGGACACTCCGACCATGTCAAGGCAGTCGCGTTCAACCCGGACGCCACGGTGCTGGCGGCCGTGACGCGCGACCACACCCTGACTCTGTGGAATCCGTCGACCGGGCGGCGCTACTCCACCATCGCCTTCACCGGTATAGGCACCGGCACGGACGTCGCCTTCAGCCCGGACGGCGGCACGGTCACCGTGATGTCCCTGGGAGGAACATTCCGCTGGAGGGTCACCGACCCGGCACACCCCCGTCCACTGCCGGCGCCGGAAGGCCCGCGCACCTCCACCGCCATGACCTACCCCGCCCGGGGCGGCCTCCTCGTCGCGAGTACACCGGCCGGCGGCATCGCCGTGTGGAGCACCGCCGACGACCGGCTGGTGAAGGCCTTCCCGGCCACGCAGGGGTCCACGCAGGACATCGCGGCCACTCCGGCGGGCGATCTGATCGCCACCGCCGGCTCGGACCACACGGTGCGCCTGTGGTCGACCCGGACAGGGAAAAGCCGGGGCACCCTGACCGGCCACACCGCAGCGGTCGGCACGCTCGCCTTCAGCAGGGACGGACGCCTCCTCGCCTCGGCAGGCGAGGATCACACCATCGTCGTCTGGGATGTACGAACCCACCGGCGCATCGCCACCCTCACCGGCCACTCCGCAGACGTGCAGGGCTTGGCGTTCACCCCGGACGGAACCCTGCTGTCCGCGGGAGCCGACCAGCGCATCATCCACTGGCCGCTCACCGCGACCGAAGCAATCCGGCGCATCTGCCGAGCCACCGCCTCACCGCCCACCGCGGCACAGCTCGACCGCCACCTCCCCGGCCAGGACACCGGCGCGCTCTGCCCGCAGCCCTGACCCGGGCACGCCGCCGGCGCGGCGTGCTCCCCTGTAGCGGTCCGTGCCGGGCACCACCGTCCAGGGCGGCCGGGTGACCTTCGCAAATACCGGGGCTATACCGACGCAGGGCACGCTCAGCGCATCCGGTCGCTCCCCCGCCGGCGAGCTCACGACAAGGGCCGTACATGGCTGCCCCCACCTCGGCCCTCATCGTGACCGCCATGCGGGCGACACACCACGACCGGACGCGTCCGTCCCGCAGCAACCCAACCACAGCGGACGGGCACCTGCCGTCCCAGCGCCGCCCGCACACCCCGCCCCAGACACGCATGAACTCGGCACCAGAGAAGGAGACACGTTGACATCCCTCATCCGCACGCTCAGCCCAGGGCTGCTCGGCAGACTGCTCGTGGCTGTCGTCGCCCTCGTCGTCCTGCCCTGGCAGGCCGCGACGCCGGCCGCCGCGGCGGCCCCGCCCATCGCCTTCCAACTGCCCTTCACCTGCGGCCAGCAGTGGCGACTCGACACCTGGGCACACGCACCCGCGCTCGACATGGTCCGCGAGCCCAACCAGGTCGGCACCGAAGGAGCACCGTTGCTGGCTCCGGCCTCCGGCACGGTCCGGCAGTCCTTCTACCACTCCAACGCCGGCAACGTGATCCAGATCAGCCACGGGCAGCGCTACTTCACCACGTACCTGCACCTGCAGAGCCGCGATGTCAGCGTCGGCCAGACGGTGCAGCGCGGCCAGCTGATCGGCCGGGTCGGCAGGACGGGGCCCACCTCGAACAACCACCCGCACCTGCACTTCGAGCTCGCCTACGACGCCGACGACAACGGATCCGCCACCTGGGGCAACTCCACCTCCGAACGGATCCGCCCCTGGTTCAACGGCGTCGAGTACGGCCAGGCCAACAGCCGGACCTGGCGGAACGTCACCAGCAACAACTGCGGCGGCACACCAGCGCCCACCTGCAGCGGCGTCAACCACGACTTCACTGCGTACCCCCTCATCCAGCAGGGATCCACCGGCAGTCTGGTCAAGGCGGCGCAATGCCGGCTGATCGCCGCCGGACACAATCCGGGAGAACCGGACGGCGACTTCGGGCCCAACACCGAAACGGCGACGAAGGCCTTCCAGTCCGCCCGGGGCCTCGCGGCCGACGGTGAAATCGGCCCCAGGACCTGGACGGCCCTGCTGTCGTACGGCTCGACACCGGCGCTGCAGAACGGGTCGACAGGCGCGGACGTCAGCCGACTGCAGCGAGCACTGACCGCGGCACTCAGCCGCACCGTGGGCATCGACGGCGACTACGGCCCCAACACCGAACAAGCCGTGCGCGACTACCAGACCACCCGCGGCCTCGGCGTCGACGGCGACGTCGGCCCGCAGACCTGGGCAGCCTTGCAGGCCGGACGATAACCACCCTCGTGGGCGGGGAAGCACGGCAACCCCGCCCACGAGCGGCGTCGGATCGGCCGCGAGGACATCCGGTGCTTCCGAGGCCGACGTGATGGAACGCGTACGCCGGGCCGCGTTCGGCGGCTCCGCGGCGAGGCCGTCCAGGCCGACCTGGAGGCCAAGATCCAGCTCGCGCAGCAGAGCTCCGCCGCCGCGCTGCGCCGGCTCATTTCCTCCTCCGACTATACGGAGGTAAGTCCCGCTTGATCCGATCTGTGACACAGGACACTGCACGACCGTCTGCCCTGCACCCCCTGAGCCCGCGCAAGGTCCCGAAGATACGCGGCGGATACATGGTTGACGTGCAGCTGATGCGGGGTGTCGGTCCGGGGGCGACAAGATTCGGGCAGGGTGGTCCGGTGGTGGTGCAGCGCCAGGGACATCCCGTCCCTTGTCGGGTGGCGCCGTCTGTCGCCGCATGATGGAGCTCCGACGCCCGCATGCGATGGAGGGAGTTTCGTGCACGTGTCGCAGGCAGACGCTGCTCCGGTGGGCATTCTGCTCGTCGAGGACGACGAGGTGATTCGCCGATCGGTCACAATGGCGCTCGAGCGCTACGGATACCGAGTCGTACCCGCCGGTGACGGCCTGACCGGCCTCGAACTGTTCCGCGAGGGCGACCACGACCTGCTCCTGCTGGATGTGATGCTGCCCGGCCTGGACGGCATCGGGCTCTGCCGTCGGATCAGGGAGAGCAGCACGGCCCCGATTCTGATGATGTCTGCGCGGGGCGATGCGTTGGACGTGGTCTCCGGCTTGGAGGCGGGCGCCGACGACTACGTGGTCAAGCCCGTCGATACCGCGGTGCTGGTGGCCCGCATCCGTTCGCTGCTGAGGCGCGCCACCTTCGTCCCCGTTGTCCCTCCTACGCCAGCCTCTCCCGGCACCGGCACCGGCACCGGCACGGGGCGCGCCCCGTTGGTCTTCGGCGACCTGACCATCGACACCGCCGGTCTGGAGGTCTTCCTGGCGGGCGGACCGGTCGCTCTGGCCCCGACCGAGCTCCGACTGCTGCTGGAGTTCGCGCAGAACCCCGGCATCGTCCTCGACCGACAGACTCTTCTGCGCAACGTGTGGGACTACGGCTGGGACGGCGACAGCCGTGTGGTGGACCTGTGCGTGCAGCGGCTGCGCAGGAAGATCGGCTCCGAGCGGATCGAAACCGTCCGGGGCTTCGGCTACAAGCTGCGGCGCTGACGTGAACGCCATACATTCCCTGCTCAACTGGCGTTCCCTGCGCTGGAAAATGGCGCTGCTGGTGGCCATGGCCTGCTGCGCCGTCGCGCTGACCGTCGGGCTGCTGGTCCACAGCAGCACCCTGGACCGCTCACTGAACGACGGTGCGGCCAATGCCATGACCCAGCTGGACCAGGCTTTGGAAGACTATGCGCGGGACGGCGCTCCGCCCGAGTGGCTGGCGACCGCTCCCGGTGACTTCCCGGACGAACTGCTGCGTAGGCTTCACAGCGGGCAGGCGCGTACCGCCGGAGTCGTCACGTGGTACGACAGCGACAGCACCGGCAACCGCCCCGAGATGTGGGCGGCTCGCCTGCACCGCGGCCAGCCTGTGGCAGTTCGCCTCGACATGACCTCCGACCAGCTCACCAGGCAGGCCCTGGACCGGCATATGTGGAAGTACTCCCTGGTCACCCTGGCTGTCGTCGTGCCGCTGTCGGCACTTGCCGCGGAACTGCCCCACCGCAGGCTGCGCCGGGTGGCGCGGACGGCGCGCCGGATCACCTCCGGAGACCTGGACGCGCGGACAGGCGCCGGCCGGGATGGTGACGAGATCACCGAGATTTCGGCCACGGTGGACTCCATGGCCGACAGTCTCGGTGAACGGCTGGTCTCCGAGCAGCGGTTCACCGCCGACGTCGCCCACGAACTGCGCACGCCGCTCATGGGTCTGGTCACCGCGAGCACGCTGCTGCCTGAAGGAGAGGCCACCGATCTTGTCCGGGACCGGGTGGCCGTGCTGCGGGCCCTGGTCGAGGACCTGCTGGAGATCTCCCGGCTGGACGCGGGTGCCGAGCTCGCCGATCTACGGCCCGTACCGCTTGCCGAGGTGGTGGCGGAGTCGGTAGCGCGCACCGGACTGGCGGCGCGACTGGCCACGAGCGGTGCCCCGACCGCGGAGACCGATCCACGACGGCTCGACCGGATCGTCACCAACCTGGTGGTCAATGCGCACCGGCACGGTCGTGCGCCCGTCGAGATCGAGGTGGCGGAAGCCACCGTGGTCGTACGGGACCACGGCCCCGGTTTCCCGGACGTGCTGCTCTCGGACGGGCCCCAGCGGTTTCGTACCGGCGCGGCGGAGCGCGGTCAGGGTCAAGGCCTGGGGCTGACGATCGCCCTGGGCCAGGCCAAGGTCATCGGGGCGACCCTGTCCTTCGCCAATGCCACGGGCGGCGGAGCCGTCGCCACGCTCCGGCTGCCGAGGGCCGGCTGACGGGCCACCGGGACACCGCCCGGAGAGACCTCTCCACCTCTCCCTTGGCCCTGACGGCGGTCGCCGTGCTGCCGGCACACCACGTGTGCACTGCCGGCGCTCGCGTCGATACACGACGGATGGCCGGCTGAGCTGCGGTGGAGCGTCGGCCACGGCCCCACGGACATATGGCTCACCCAAGGTGATCGGCGTGCGTGAACGCCATGCACGGTGTCCCTGGAGGTGCCTTCCATGTGCCCAGCCCCTGTACCCGCAGAGCGCGACGTAGACCCGGCGGAGTCGCCGGCCTCGTGGCCCGGTACGACCGGCCGCTCGTCTCTCTACAGTCGTCGTTCCGCGATCCTCACGACGGGTGCTGCAGCCTTGGGTCTTCTGACCGCCCTCGTCGTAGTGCTCGTGAGCTCAGGCAGTGGTGGCAGCCATCGGCTGCACAGAGAGTCCGCAGCGCCGCTGCCATGGCCGTCCGAAGGGCAGACGAGCGTACTGGTCGAGGGCCTGGGTGACCGCGGCGACCTGGGCACCAAGGGCACGCAGACGCCGGTGCCGATCGCCAGCGTCACCAAAGTGATGACCGCGTACGTGATCCTGCGCGACCACCCGCTGCACAGGAGCGAACCCGGTCCCGACATCACCGTCGACCGGACGGCAGCCAACGAGCCCGTCGCCGGTGCGGAGTCGACTGTGCCGGTCAGGGAAGGGCAGCGGCTGAGCGAACGGCGTCTGCTGGAGCTCATGCTGATCCCTTCCGGGAACAACATTGCCCGGCTGCTGGCCCGTTGGGACGCCGGTTCCCAGGAGGCATTCGTCACCAAGATGAACAGGGCCGCCGACCGCCTGGGCATGGACCGGACCACGTACACCGAGCCAAGCGGTGTCGCGCCCACCACGGTCAGTACCTCCGGCGACCAGCTGAAGCTGGCCAGGCACGCCATGCGGGACGAGGCGTTCCGGCACATCGTCGCCCTGACAAGTACCACCGTCCCGGGCGTTTCCGGCAGGATCCCCAACACCAACACACTGCTCGGCACGTCCGGCGTGATCGGCGTCAAGACCGGTTCCAGCACACCCGCCGGAGGGGCCCTGATGTGGGGGGCCGTCATGCCCGACGGTCAGGGGCACGAACACCTCGTGCTCGGCGTTGTCCTGCACCAGCGCGCCGACAGCAGTCCCCAGGAGGGCCTGCAGGCCGCTCTGGAAACCAGCGGATCCCTGGTCAAGGGCGTGCGGAAGTGGCTGTCCGGGCAAGTGCCTTCAGCCGACGGCCCGGGAGCACCGGACCAGCGAGCGGTGACGCGACCGTGACCACTCATCTCCCTCCAGCGCCACACGCCGCTGTGTCCACCGGGACCTCGCCTGCCGCCGGACTCGGCGCCTGGCGACGCGGACGACATGTGGCCTGGCTCGCCCTGATCCCCGTATTGCTGTTGTCAGGCCACGCGTGGATACCCGACCGGTTCGGTCACCTGGGCAGCCTTGCCGAGACCTTCTTGCCCTGGACGGGCATCAGTGTGCCGCTCCTGCTGCTGTTCGCGGCCGCCCGTCGGTCCGCGAGCGTCGCCGTGGCAGCGCTGGTGCCCGCCGTCCTGTGGTGCTCGATCTACGGAGGGACCATCGCCGACAAACGAGCCGACGGCGGTGACCTGACCGTCGTGACGCACAACGTCAACGAGCACAATCCGCAGCCGCACCGCACAGCCCGCGCGCTGGCGGCCTCGGGCTCCGACATGGTGGCTCTGGAGGAGCTGGGCGACGACACCGCGGTGTACGAAGCGGCCCTGACCGACCGCTACCCCTATCACTCGGTGCAGGGCACCGTGGGCCTGTGGAGCCGCTACCCCCTGTCGGACACCGCTCCGGTCCACATCGCGCCCTGGCCACGCGCCCTGCGTGCCACCGTCCACACTCCCCGGGGACCGATCGCCGTCTATGTCGCACATCTGCTCTCCGTGCGGTTCACCCCCGTCTCGGGCTTCGGCACGAGCCTGCGCGACGCCGCCGCGCAGCGCCTGGCCACCACCTTGCGCGCCGAGACATCGCCCCGAGTTCTCGTTGTCGGCGATTTCAACGGCACCACGCAGGACCGGGGCTTGTCCGCCGTGGTTCACGGGCTGCGATCGGCGCAGGAGGCGTCGGGAGCAGGCTTCGGCTTCACCTGGCCCGCGTCGTTCCCCGTGGCCCGGATCGACCACATCCTGTTCCGCGGCTTGGAACCACGCTCGGCCTGGACTCTTCCGGCCACCGGCAGCGATCACCTTCCGGTGGCGGCGTCTGTGCAGCTCCCGTGCTGTGACCGGAAAGGTTCACCGGGTCCGATCTCGTGATGGCAGGATCGGCTCATAGATCTTTCCAAGGGCCCTCTGGATGGACTGATTGGGACGGTGCCGCCTTCGTGGTGGGTGCTCGCTGGGGATTTATGGTGGGGCTGCGACGTTCGGCCAGGTCAAGTCGGTGTTCCGGACGGATAACCCGTTGGGGAACGCTCTCCACGAGGTGCTTCTTCAGCTGGTCGCCGCGGGAGTGATGGAGCGGCGGGACGAACCGGACGAGCAGTTCCTGTGGTCGGGTCGATGACGTCAGGCCGCAGCCAGTAGTGGTCTGCCTCCCCAGCGGACACCTCGTTCGCGGATACGTGCCGCGTTCGCGGCGGCGGGCCGGAGCTGACGAATCGTGGCGGCTCAGGTCAGCGCCCGGCACAAGGCGTCCAGCGCACCTGCACACGCGCAGTCCGACGGTACCTGCTAGAGCCTGTCTCTTTGATGGGTCGATCAGTTGATCGGATGTGTCTGTCCGGCTGGTGATCACTGATGCGATGTGGGACCGGATCGAGCCGCTGATGCCGGCCGATCCGGTACGTGGACGACCGTGGGCCGACCACCGGCCGACCCTGGAAGCCATCGCGTGGAAGTACCGCACCTGCTCGCCCTGGCGCGACCTGCCAGAAGAGTTAGGGCCCTTTCAAACTGCGCACAAACGCCTGATCAGGTGGGCCGGGGACGGTACATGGTCACGGGTCTTGGCGGCGCTACTTGCGGCGGCGGACGCCGATGACGAGGTGGGCTGGACGGTCTCGGTGGACTCCACCGTCTGCCGAGCTCACCAGCATTCGGCCGGAGCCGGGGAAAGAGGGGTGTCCGGCCGGTCAGAGCCCGACGACCACGCACTCGGACGCTCCCGCGGCGGCCTGAGCACGAAGGTCCACCTCGCCAGCGACAGCCGTGCACGGCCTCTGTCCATCCACGTCACCGCGGGCCAGGCCGGTGACGCACCGGCCTTTGAGGCGGTCATGGCCGGAATCCGTATCCCGCGGAACGGCCTCGGTAGGCCAAGAACCCGCCCTGCCGTCGTCCTTGCGGATCGGGCCTACTCTTCCCGCGCGATCCGCGGGCACCTCAGTCGACGTGGCATTCGTGCAGTCATCCCACAGCCTGCCGACCAGATCAGCCATCGCCTGCGTCGAGGCCGCGCCGGAGGCCGCCCGCCCGGCTTCGACGTCGAGACATACAAGGAGCGCAATGCCGTCGAGCGGTGCATCGCCCGACTCAAACAGTGGCGCGGCCTCGCAATGCGGACGGACAAACTCGCCATCGCTTACCAGGCCGCACTCCACCTTGCTGCCATTCTCATCTGGACACGGCGCTGAACAAGGGACCGAAGGACTCGTCAACCCAGCTCATGGACCACGAGCCGGTTCTGCTCTCCGTCAAAGATGCTGGCCAGGACCTTGGCCTCCTGCCGGTGCCCGTCGAAGAGACCCTGCTGGTCGACATGCACGACTAGGACGTCATGACTGTCGATCACCTCGGAGATCCCTCGGGTCTCGATCGTGTCCGACCATGCGTCCAGATTCCGGCCGAACCACTCTGGCAGCGCGCACGGCTCGCTCACCGCGTCCCAGAAGTCGTTAAGTGTCTCGATCAGCCGACCGCGCAGGTCAACGATCAGCTCGCTGTCCGTCATCGCAGCAGCCTAACTAGCCCCACCACGAGTCGCTGACTAGTCAAAGAGACAGGCTCTAGTTCACCACCAGTTCGTCCGGCCCGGGCGAGTGCTGGTCGGGGTCCGCCAATTCGTGGAGCAACTCCGCCAGCCCGCTGACCGCCAGGTCCTCCCGGGACGCCGCCTGGACGACGGAGCACTCGGCGCGCGGCCCCCCACATGGCCATTGATTGCGCCGAAGGTGGCAAGGGCTAGCAGGAACGGGGCTCGTAAGGAGAGGCGGTCGCCATAGCTCGCCGGCCCCTGCCGAATCGCATCGGGTCGCCATGATCCGCCGACAGCTCACCTCGCTGAATCCGGGTTTGTAGAACCGCCAGGTCCCTAACGGCCGCTGACCGTAGGAGGTGAGCCACCGGGCTCGGCGAAGAACTGCCAGATAGTGACAACCGCGGCTGCCTGGGCCAGAATCCAGGCGAGTTGGATGGAGAAGAATCGCATCCGGTACACGGAAATCAGGAGTTCGAACCTACTGCGCCAGTAGAGGCGTTCGCTCCGGAAGGTCTCAAGATCCATGAGGATACTAGTCAGTGTGAGGATGAGGAGCATGGCCACCATGGCGATCGCCAGTCCTGCTTGCTCCTCCCCCAAGACCCAGTTGCCAAAAGCGAAGAGCCCGGCAGGGAACGAGTAGGCAAGTGTGAGGACGAATGCCTTGGTGGGTCCGCGCCGACCAGGAAGTTGGTGCCAGAGGGCCCCAAGGACCAGACCTGCGGCCGCGTAGCCGATCTGCCAGAGGATGAACTGGAGGAGCACATCTGGGAGGCCGAGACGGTCGTGCAGAGTGCTGGTAAGGCTTTCGCCTCGCAGTTGATGGGCCCAGACCAACCCGGCGGTGAGGGGCAGAGCCACGGGCTGCGTGAGCCGTGCTGCAGTGACGCCGTTCTCCCACCACGTACGACCGGGCCCGAGAGCCATTGCGGCATCCACGACCGAGATGTCACCAGGGAGGCGGTCGCGATCACCTGTTGAGGATCGCCAACGATGCAGCCCCGATGAACGGTTCTCGAGATCGCGGCGTCGCCCGTTGCCGTCGTCGGCTTGCCCTCGATCAAGGCGCACCATCCGGGCCTGGAGTTCGCGGTAGGTCCTGGACCGGTCGAGCAAGCCGGGACGGTCCGCCACGCACAATGTTTTGTTCAGAGGTTCACAACTGAGTGGCAGTAGATGATCTCCGACGGCCCTGCCGGAGACAAGACGTAGGGTGCCAGCGAGCGCGAAGACGTAAACGAAGAACCACACCCAGGTCAGGGCACTGTTCGCCGAATACTCGCCAATGTTCAGCGCGACCATGACGGGAAACAGCAGGATCAGGAGCCGTCGGTCTACGCCTGCTGGCCCCCGGTTCGCCAAGGCGACATCTACATTGCGCTCCACCCGGGCACGCAGAACGGCCAAAATAGCGAGGCCACTGGGTATCCACAGCATCGCGCACCACCAGTTCTGCGTGTTATGCGTGAACCACAGCAGGTTGCTGCGCAGTTCTGCCCGGTGCCAAGAGCCGTAACCGAACGCCCATTCAAAGGCTGCGGACCCGCTACCGGGAACCCATCTGCCAGGGTCGATGTGCGGAGAGAGCCAAGACGCGCGATCCCAGTCACGCTCAGCAGCTGCGCCGTAGCAAACGATCAGGATCGCAATGACCGTCAGCGTGCCGGTCAGCAACGGGGCGAGCTTGGATTCCGTCCGGCGCGGGCTCCACAAACCTCCATCGACGGCCAGGCGGCGTAGGGCCGCGACGCTGCCGATGACGAGGAGAGCCAGGGAGCAGACGGTGGCGCAGATGACCACGGCGAGCGTGCCATCAGAGGGATTGGGAGGCCTTACGAACTCCTGCGGCCTGAGGCCCACCACACCAGGCCACAGGGCCGGGACCAGTGCCACTACGTTCAGCAGCGCTCCAGTGACAAGAATTCTCCAGCTGCTAGGTCGGGCGAAGAGCAACATAAGGCTGCCGGCGACGGCGGCGGTCAGCCAGGCCCACGGCGCGTGGGAAGCCTGTTGCGCCCACTGCTCGTCGTCCTGGAAGGCTCCCGTTGCTCCGAGATACAGATTGCGTCCTTGCACCACCGTGACCACGCCGAGAAGGACCCAACTCCAGTTACGCAAGTTGTTGCGGGTTCTCTCCTCGGCTGAGTGCGGGGCATACGTGCGTGGCATGCGCTGCAGGGTGTGCCAGAGCGCCACAACCAGCGCGAGCGACCACAGGAGGATCCCGGCCTCGTTGATGGTGGAGAAGGGTGGACTGTCACCCTGGGCAGCGATGGCCCGTGGCCATGCCGGAGCTATGCGCACCTCTGCTGTGGGTGCGGACCTGTGGAGGAACCAGGTCAAGCGGCGCCCATCGCGGCCTACGGTCGCTTCGGGCTTGGCCGACACAGCTCCAGGCTGGCCAGGGTCGACAGAGACCCGCCGCCACGACGCTCCTTGTAGTGAATCTGGAGGAGTCAGCCGTACGAGCCAGGTGGCTTTGCCCACATGCACGGTCCATGGACCCATCCGCGCTTCGCCGCGCTGATCGATCCATCCGTACGCCCGCATCCTGACTTCTACGTGGCGTGCGCTGCCGTCCGTGGTAGCGGGTGGCTCCTGGAGCGGCGTGACGACAGGTTCGCCGGACCGCCACTCCGTCCAGTTCGTCTCCATTCCGTCGAAGGATCCGCGGGCCAGGCAACGCATGGCTCGTCGATACCGGTCGGAATCCGGGCTGAGCAGGATTCCGTCGGCGAGCTCCCACGACATCGGGATACGGACGGTCAACTCGCTGATGACCTTCGTATAGGTCCGGTTGTCATGTTCGAGGCGTAGCGACGCCTCGGCTACGGCTGTTTTGAGTTCTTGACTCCAGCAAGAGTCGACCGGTCCATGGCTGTCGGTCGGCGATGCCGAGGCACCTGTCGCCCCTAGCGTCATTAGCCCCACGAGCATGGCGATCAGGAGGCTTAGGGCGAAGCCGCGACAGTCGGCGAGCGTCATCACATAGCCCTCCCCCGGCACCAAGTGGCTCCGCTCCATCATCGCCTTGGTGGAGGCGCTTCAAGCCTGGTATGCCAGAGTGCTGTGCAGAAACGGTTGCATTGCATGACGTGCGCCCCCGTGGCTTCTTGTCGGCGCCTTACGAAAGCGCCTGTAGCTCGGAGGCGGGACGACTTTCCCGGGACACAGGGCCAGGCCACCTGATGCAAGGCTGACGGCAGGTGGAACCATCGATAGCAGGTCTACTGAGGGGGCCGTATCCGCTTCAACGGTCGGGCGCAACTGCACCCACCGGTGCTCCTCCCCTACGAAAACGGCGTGATCCGCTCGGACAGCCAGGTGAGCGACAAGGTCGCCAGGGCTCAGTAGTTCTCGCCGAACGCGGCCCGCTGACGCTTCTCCAGCCACCCCCGGAACAGTGCCACCACTGGCCGCGCGGGCACCCCGCCCCGCTCGTTCGGGGTAGCCACGGTGGACAGCCAGGCCGGCATGAACTTGAGGGTCCAGCTCGGGGCAGTTTTACGCATGTGCACCATCACCCCTGATGACCAGGCGTATCACTCGCGGCAGCAAGCCCCGCACCGACACCTTGACCAAGAGGGTCTCTACCGGCGGCTGATCTGTTCAGGGCAGGTGTTTCCGGACGGACACCCACGCCAAGGCCAGGTCATGTAGTGGGCCGGGCCGAAAATGGTACTGAAGACGCTCAAACGGAGCCGTGACGTTCTTGACACGGCGCAGGTATCCGATCTGCTCAACTGGCTGATCCTGCCACCACCGTGCTGCCCAAGAGGCGGCTGTAGAGCGGACGCTCACGAGACGACATGACACTCGTCTCTGCCGCCGTCGCCCCGGCCCAATGCCTGACCAGCGCAAACACACCCGCCACTTCCGAAAGGGCAACGGCTTCTTACACAGCATCGTGGCTCAGCTATTCCTGCTGCCGTACGCGCCGCATCATGATGATTGCGGGGATACCGACCGCGAGCAGCACCGGGATTGCGGCGGCGATCCCGAACCAGAGGAAGACCGCGAGATAGCCGTAGACGGCGTTGTCCACGTCCGCGTCCGCCTTCACCAGGAAGACGATGCTGGCCACGAAAGCGACTGCCATGAGGGCCGCGACGGCGCTCGCGAGCCAGAGCAGGATACGAGCCCAACGCCGGTAGTCGGCACCGATCCCCTGCAACCCCGGCGGCCCGTACCCGCCGGGCGGACCGGACAGCGGGCCTGACGCCGGGCCTTGCGCCGGCCGCTGATCAGACATGAGGCCCAGTTCTACGGTGCGTTGCCGCTGAACGCCAAGTACCGCCGCCGCAGCATGCGCCGCGACGGGGTGTTGTCCCCCGGGCCACTACTTCACCGAGTCCCAAGCGCCTGCGTTGAAGCTGCGCAGGAGGGCGATCAGCGCTGCCCCGAGCCGCCAGTCCACTTCGGGTGCGTGTAGATACAGTTTGTCGCCCTTGGACCTGAACTCCAGCGGCACCTGCCCGTTCGCGCGCCACCGGATGCGCCGGGGTGCGCGTGCGAAGCCGCCCTCGTTGCCAGGGACGCTGTCGAAGACGCTGAACACGAGGACCACCGTCATCAGGGGCAGCAAAAGCCACCACATCCACCACCATACGATCCTCCCCTTGTAACCGACCGCTTCGCACCCGCTGGACTGCTGCACGGTCCAGCGGGTGCGAAGGCCTCTGCCGCGAAGCGCCTTCTCGCGCATGAGCGTGCCGATGACTTCGCCATGCGCGCCGAGCACCTGAAACCTCGCGACGCCGCCGCTGGCCGACAGGGTCACCACGGTGGCTACCCGCTGCCGGCGTTGATCGTCGGCCCACAGGGCGAAGGAACGGGCTCCGCCGCCCCGGGCCGCAAGGTACGCGGGCGTGTTTCCCGGCGGCAGATCGCGCTCCACGTACACGGCCGACGGCGTCGACCCCGACGGGTCGGAGAAGCTGACCATATTCGCCACCCTTGCCTGACCCTGGCCGTCACCTCGCTTCGGCCCGACATACAGGGTCAGTACGTTGTTGCTCATCCGACGTGCTCCAAGGGGGTAGTCGCTGCCGAGGTTCCGGCCCGGTCCGTAAAAAGGTGCATGTCTCGTGGCCAGTTCGAGGAGTCGTGCGTGTCAGGCAGCGCCCTTGCCGTCCGCAGAGTCACCGACTCGCAGGCCCACGAGGCGCCAAGCTGAGACAACATCTCTCCGCACAACCCTCATCGGATTTCACGACACAGGGTGTCGCCGTTCAGGCGTTCGAGCTACTGATCCCAGGTGGTAGGTCACGTGACACGCGGCCGGGCGCAGGCCACCACGTGCAGGGCGTGGGGGTGCCGAACAGATCCTGATGGGCCCCACGGCGCCCAGCCCGATACGAACGGAGATGTCCTCAGCCGGCGGGCCGTGGTCGAGGTCAACCGCCACCATGGATTCCCACACCGCGTTCCGGACCACTTCCTCCCGGTCCTGCGGCGGTATGAACGCGGTGTCAAGGACCGGGCTCACGGGGCAGGCCTCTTTCTCCATCGGCGACGACACGTTGTGGGGCGTCAACCGCCGCAGGAAAGGCGCCGCGGACATGCTGGCCGCGCTGAAGTCGATCCGCGCAGTCCGGCCCGACGGCGCCACCATCTACGTGCTCCTGGACAACCTTTCCGCCCACAAGGGCGCCGACCTCCGTCTCTGGGTCATGTCACACAGGGTCGAGCTGTGGTTCACCCGACCTATGGTTCCTGGGCCGACCCGGTCGAGGCGCACTTCGTGCCGCTGCGGCAGCTCACCGTCGCCAACTTCCACCACCCCGACCACACCGTCCAGACCCGGGCCCTGCACGACTACCTCCGCGGGGGCCGACACCCCTCGCCGCCGGGGCCTGCACTAGCAGGACTGCCGACTGGCGAACTCCGCGAATTCTTCTCTGGTCTCGGGTCCTGCGACGCCGGTGATCTCAAGGCTCGAGCCGGGCCTGCCGGACAGGAAGCGCTGCAGAGCCTTGATCGTGTCGGGTCCGACGATTCCGTCGACGACTCCGGCGTCGTAGCCCCAGGCGTTGAAGGCCCTCTGTGCCGCCTTCCAGCTGTCGGTGCCCAGCTGACCGTCGATCACGCCGGGGCTGTAGTGCCAGTCCCGCAGGTAGCACTGCCACTTCTTCGCCTGAGTGACGGTCAGTCCCAGGTTGTTCACCGCGAGCGGCGCGACCGCGCGGACGTCCGCCGTGCGCTGTGCCGCCGGCGCCGCCTCGGCCCCGCTCGCGGTCGCCATAACCCCGGCGGTGATTCCGACTGCGGCGACGGCACTGACAAGCGCCTTCGTCAAAGCACGCATCCTGTTCCTTCCACTGACATGTGAGCGGAGCCCGCCGCCCTGGCCGGCTCCGCCGACGAGCCTGCGGGTTCAGCACGGGGCATGGCTACAGTGGTGACCCGGATGGCAGCGTTGTGGGACGTCCCTGTCGCTGACCTGGTTGGATGTCGGCTGCCTTGTCATCCTCGTGGGACGCGAGTCGACGCTTGGTGGGGGAGAAAATGGTGCGCTGGAGGGCGCTGCCCGCTGAACTGCATCCGCAGGTCCTGCAGTTGATCGTGCAATTACGTGCGTTGAAGGATCGCAGCGAACTCCGCACGCGACAGTTGGCCGCGAAGACCGGCTACAGCGCGAGGTCGTGGCACCGCTATCTGAACGGCCTGTCACTGCCGCCCCGGGAGGCCGTCGAGGCGATGGCCCGTATCGGCGGGGTCGATCCGGTCCGGCTTCTGGCCCTGCACGAGACCGCCGCGCAGCGCTGGGCGCAGGGGCACGCGGTAGTCGCCGACGTCCCTGGGAGCAGCTCGCCGCCGGTGCCGGAGGCGCCCGTCGACGAGCAGTCGTACCGGCATAATGCGCGCTTCTCACACGCCTTCGTGATCGCGGGAGCGGTGGCCTTGGCGCTGTCCATTTCTCTGGCGCTCCTGCTGGCCGTGCGGCTTGCCGACGCCCGAGCGGAACTCGCGCAGGCCCGTGCCGACGCCGATGCCAGGGGGCCGGCCACTGTGTCGGAGTCCCTCGTGCCGGTCGTCTACACCTGCCGGCCACGACAGAGCGGCGACGGCCACTGGTACGCGGGACTGAGCCGTACTTCCAGCGTCATCCTCGCGTACACGCATGTCGGCCCCGAGGTGGCCGAGGCACAGTGTCTGTTGCGCAGGGCGGGCGCATCTCCCGGTGACATAGACGGGGTCTTCGGTCCCAAGACCCAGCGCGCCGTCATACGTGTCCAGACGCGGGAGGGACTGGTCGTGGACGGCGTCATAGGTCCGCACACCTGGAAGGTCCTGCGGGAGGCGGACTCGAAGTGAGCACGGGACAGGCGTATCTGATCACAGCGTTGCGGGAGCTGAGAGACCGTACGGGACTTAGCCTGGCCGCACTGGCGGAGCGGACGACCTACAGCAAGTCCTCGTGGGAGCGCTACCTCAACGGCAAGACCCTGCCCCCGAGACAGGCCGTTGAAGAACTGTGCAGAGTCGCGGACGAACCGGAAGGACGGCTGACGGCTCTGTGGGAGATCGCCGTGTCGGACCGGAGCGGACGCGCCCGGGTTCTCTCCCCCGTCAGCGAAGAGCCGCAGCCGACGACGGAGAAGCCGCGGGCGGGTTCCGGCCGTCGACGCAGTCGCAGGGGCCGGCTGCTCGTGATGATGGCTGCGGCGTACACCGTGATCGCCGCCGTCGCTGTGCTGGCGCTCGTGCTCCCGCCAGGCAGGGATTCGTCGGCCGGGGCGGCACCTTCGGACTCGGCCTCGTACTCGGTCGGCCCGCAGTGCAATGGGCCCGCCTGTGAGGGAAAGGACCCGATGCGCCTCATCTGCGGGATCAACCCCGCCTCCCTCACCACCTACCGGACCTCCACCGGCGCGCACGTCGAGTTGCGTCACAGCAACAAGTGCGGCGCAAGCTGGGCCCGAGTCTGGGGGACCCGGATCGGCGACCGCGTGGAGGTCACGGCGGGAGGACCGGTGCACGAGGTGCGCATCGCGAATCAGGACGACACGGAGACCTACGTCTACACCGACATGGCCGCAGCCCACGCAGGCAGTACCGTACGAGCCTGCTTCTGGCCCGCAGCTTCCGGGGGTGGACCGGAGTGCGTGCGGGCCCGCGTGGGCGAAGCCAGCAGTGCCGTCCTCGATCGCCGGTTGTGAGCAGCCTCGCCCATCTTCGGATGGCGGTGCATTCGGCTTCCTGTGCAGCCATGACCTCGTCACCATGCTCGAAGGCCCATCCTCCGACAGCGTCGATGGGCGCCAGCAAAGTCCGCCCTAGGACGGCGAGGCGGTACTCAACTCGTGCTGACGCTCGGGATGGGCCGCCGCTCCACCAGTCCGCTGGGCTGCAGGCCCCGCAGTGTCTCAGTGAGGACTTTTACTGATCCCTCGATCTGCTGGCCAGCGGAGGACGGGACGTGCAGAAGGCCCTTGCTGAAGTGGCGAAGTCGCCCTTCTCGGTGACCGAGCCCTCCTACGGTGATCTGGCCTCCCCGGTCGGGCGCTCCGGACCAGGACAATGAGTGGCAGCGAGGAAGCCAACGCCTCGGTGCTGTTCGACGTCTGCGAGCGCACAAGGCGAGCGAGGGCGGCTTGTGCTTCCTTCAGTTTCATGTCGCCGTCTTCGCCGTTTTCGCCGCCTTCCGCGACAGCGGTGCGCACGCAGGTGTTCCTGTGCTCGTCGAGCATCTGCAGGGCGAAGGATTGTAGGGCGCGTGTAGTGGCGGAGACTTGGGTGAGGACGTCGATGCGGTAGGTGTCTGCCTCGACCATTCGCTGCAGGCCGGCCGCGCCGACACGAATCCCCTGGCCATACCCCCTAGTGGTATGCAACCGCCTGGTCGTCGCTTGTGGGCGTCAGTGCTGGTGGGCAGGCCGTTCTTCGCTGTCGGCGTGTTCCGGGGCGGTGGGGGCTCTGTCGGTTTGCACGGTGAAGGCTGCGGTGCGGACGGTGCCGTTGTGCTGGAAGTCGAGGAAGAGGCGATAGATGCCGGCGCTCGGTGCCGTGGCGGTGAAGGAGATGTCGGGGCCGGGCTTGGTGGTGTTGTCGCCGGGCTCGCCATTGGGGTGGACGTGGAGGTAGGCGAGATCGCCGGATCGCAAGGCTACGAGGTGGCCGTAGGCGCCAAGGTAGGGCTGTAGGTCGGTGACCGGCTGTTCGTCATGGTCGACGGTGAGGGTGAGCTTGGTTGCCTTGCCTGGGCTCAGTTCGCCGTGGAGTGTGACGTCGTAGCCGTCGACGGTGGTGGTGGCGGCGGGTTCGGGCAGAGTGGCGGCGTTGTAGGCGCCGGAGGCGGCGAGGTCGGCGCCCAGGGTGAGGTTGGTGGCTCCTTCGGCGACTGGGGTGAAGTCGGCGAACACGCGGTAGGAGCCGGCGGCGGGCAGGGTGACGGGGGTGTGCCAGGTGCCGTCTGCGGCTCGCGCGGGGTGCAGGTGCCGGTAGGTGACAAGGTCGCGGGAGGCGAGGATGAGGTGCAGTTCCTTGCCGTGCTCGCGGCGGTAGGAGGTGACCTGCCGTCCTTCCTTGTCGCGGATGGCGAAGCTGAGTTCGCTCTTCTCGCCCGCGGTGATGCTGGGCGTCTTCAGGTCGAGGGTGTATCCGGCCTGGGAGATTTGCAGGCCCGCCGGTGTGGTGTCCGCGTGGGTGCTCTCTTCGTGGTCAGCCGGGCCGGGGCGGGGGTGGTCGGCGTGCGCGGCTGGTTCCGGGTCTGAGGTGACGGGGTCGATGGCGGTGCCGATGCCGTAGGCGGCCGCGAAGATCGCCGCGACGGAGGCGGTGTAAGCAGTGATCTTTACGCCGGTGTTCATGACGGTTCCTTTCTCGGTGTCCATCACGCTCGATGACTGACGTCGCCGACTATATACCCCCTGGGGGTATTGGCAAGCGATCGCCGGGCCACTTGTTCATTCATACCCCTAGGGGGTATATCTAAAGGGCGTCCCCAGTACCCCCCGGGGGTACATTCCTTGATCCTTCGGGAGGAACCCATGTCCTGCTGCACCCCTGACAGCAGCTGCTCCACCGACGGCAGGACCACCGTCTACAACGTCTCCGGCATGACCTGCGGGCACTGCAAGGCCACGCTCACCAAGGAGACAGGCGCGCTGGAGGGCGTCGGGGCGGTGAACGTCGACCTCGAGGCCGGCCAAGTCTCCGTCACCACCTCCGGACAGGCCGACGACATGTTGCTGGCACGGGTCGTCGACGACGCCGGCTACGAGCTCACCGGCCGCGTGAGCTGAGGGCTGCACCTACCTGCCGGGCCCGCCCACGGTCCCGGAGGCTCCTCTGCCCGTTCCGCACTCCCAGTCCGAGGAGCAGTGATGGTTACCACGGTCCCCGACACAGCCGAGGTCGAACTCGTCATAGGCGGCATGACCTGCGCCTCGTGCGCCGCACGGATCGAAAAGAAGCTGAACCGGATGGAAGGAGTCGTCACGGCCACCGTCAACTACGCCACGGAGAAGGCCAAAATCTCCTACGGCGGGGACATCGCGGTGACCGAACTGATCGCCACGGTCGAGGCCACCGGATACACCGCCCGTGAGCCTGAGCCGGAGCCCGCCCGCGGCTCCGCCGGCCAGGTCGGCGCGGCGGACGAGGCAGCGGAGCGCAGCGAGCTGCGGACGCTACGGCAGAGGCTGATCACAGCCGTGGTGCTCGCCGTCCCTGTGATCGCGATGGCGATGGTGCCGGCCTTGCAGTTCCAGTACTGGCAGTGGCTTTCGCTCACTTTGGCGGCCCCTGTCGTCACTTACGCCGCCTGGCCATTCCACCGAGCCGCCGTCACCAACGCCCGGCATGGCGCGGCCACGATGGACACGCTGATCTCGGTCGGAACCATCGCGGCGTTCCTGTGGTCGCTGTGGGCGCTCTTCTTCGGCACCGCCGGCATGCCCGGCATGACCCACCCCTTCGAACTGACCGTCGCCCGCACCGACGGGGCCGGCAACATCTACCTCGAGGCCGCCGCCGGAGTCACCGCATTCATCCTGGCCGGCCGCTACTTCGAAGCCCGGTCCAAGCGTCGCGCGGGATCCGCCCTGCGGGCACTGCTACAGCTCGGCGCCAAGGACGTCACCGTGCTGCGCGGCGGCCGCGAGAAGCAGATCCCGGTCGGTGAGCTGAACGTCGGCGACCAATTCCTGGTCCGGCCAGGCGAGAAGATCGCGACCGACGGCACGGTCGTCGAGGGATCCTCCGCCGTGGACGCCTCCATGCTCACCGGCGAATCCGTCCCCATCGAGGTCGGCGTCGCAGACGCGGTGACCGGCGCAACCGTGAACGCGGGCGGCCGCCTGGTCGTCGAGGCCACCCGGGTCGGCGCCGACACCCAACTGGCCCGTATGGCCAAGCTGGTCGAGGACGCGCAGAACGGCAAGGCTGCCGCTCAGCGGCTCGCGGACCGAATATCCGCGGTGTTCGTTCCGGTCGTCATCGCTCTGGCCCTGGCGACCCTCGGATTCTGGCTGGGCAATGGCGCGGGGCTGACGGCCGCGTTCACCGCCGCCGTCGCTGTACTGATCATTGCTTGCCCCTGCGCACTCGGGCTTGCCACGCCCACGGCGCTGATGGTCGGCACCGGACGCGGCGCGCAGCTCGGCATCCTCATCAAGGGCCCGGAAGTGCTGGAGAGCACCCGCAAGGTCGACACTCTTGTCCTGGACAAGACCGGCACCGTCACCACAGGACGGATGACCCTGCTGAGGGTGCACACCGTGGCGGGCACCGACGAATACGAGGTGCTGCGCCTCGCGGGCGCATTGGAGCACGCGTCCGAGCACCCGATCGCCCAGGCGGTGGCCGCCGGTGCCACAGAGCGGACTGGCACCCTGCCCACGCCGGAGGACTTCGCGAACGTACCCGGGCTTGGCGTCCAGGGTGTCGTCGAGGGCCACGCGGTCCTGGTCGGCCGAACCAGGCTGCTCGCTGAGTGGGCCCTGGAGCTGCCCACCGAACTGGCGCGCGCCAAGGCCGATGCCGAGGCTGCCGGCCGTACCGCGATCGCGGTCGCCTGGGACGGCCAGGCACGCGCGGTCCTGGAAGTCGCCGACGCGGTCAGGGACACCAGCGCCGAGGCGATCACCCGGTTGCGCGCGCTGGGTCTGACGCCGATCCTTCTGACCGGCGACAACCGGGCTGTGGCCGAAGCAGTGTCAGCCGAGGTCGGTATCGACGAAGTGATCGCCGAGGTGATGCCGCAGGACAAGGTCGATGTCGTCAAGGAGCTGCAGGGCAAGGGCCGTTCAGTGGCCATGGTCGGCGACGGTGTCAACGACGCCGCCGCCCTCGCCCAGGCCGACCTCGGCCTGGCGATGGGTACCGGCACCGACGCGGCCATCGAAGCCGGCGACCTGACCTTGGTCCGCGGCGACCTGCGCGCCGCTGCCGACGCGATCCGCCTGGCCCGCAAGACGCTGGGAACCATCAAGTCCAACCTCTTCTGGGCCTTCGCCTACAACGTCGCCGCCCTGCCGCTGGCCGCCGCCGGACTGCTCAACCCGATGATCGCCGGCGCCGCCATGGCGTTCTCCTCCGTCTTCGTCGTCGGCAACAGCCTGCGGCTGCGCCGCTTCAAGTCCACCAGCTGAATGCCCTTGGGGGCATCAGAACGAGGGGCGAGCCACAGCGGCCCGCCCCTCACCGTTCCTTGCACATGCGTCGTGCCTGAAGCCCCCGACCCGACCGTCCCCTTCCCGACAGGGAGAGAAGCGTGCGCGACTTCGTCTACCGCGGCAGTGACGGCTGCGAACTTCACGCCACAGCACTCGGGCGTGGACCCGGGCTGATCCTGCTGCACGGCGGCGGCCCCGACCGCTACAGCCTGCTGCCTCTGGCACGCCGGCTGGCCGACGGCCTGACCGTGATCCTTCCGGACGTCCGGGGCTACGGACGCTCGGTTTGCACCGACCCCACCCGTCACACCTGGTCCCAGTACACCGAAGATGTCGACGCCCTGCTGGACCATCTCGGCCTGCACCAAGCGGCCCTGGGCGGCACGGGTTTGGGCGGCACCATCACCCTGAGGGCGGCCGCCCTCCGGCCGGACCGGGTGAGCGCCGCGGTAGTCATCAGCATGGAAGACATCGAGGACGATGCGGCCAAGCAAGCCGAGTCCACGATGCTTGAGGACTTCGCCGTCCGAGTCCGCGAGCAGGG
This sequence comes from Streptomyces sp. NPDC089424, assembly GCF_044749345.1. Lineage (NCBI taxonomy): Bacteria > Bacillati > Actinomycetota > Actinomycetes > Kitasatosporales > Streptomycetaceae > Streptomyces > Streptomyces sp. NPDC089424. The sequence continues at coordinate 1,618,522 of NZ_JBIVHU010000001.1, read as the reverse complement.
CATCGAGGCAGCCTGGGCCCCGATCCTTCCGACGCTCGCCCCCGTGATCGGCGCCCTGGTGCGCGATGCCATCCCACGCTCCGACCCAGCCAGCATCGCGGCCGCCTGCGCCATCGGCCACGACCGGGCATTCGTGCACGTCTCAGACCTGGCGGCCATCAGTCCGCCCACTCTGGTCGTCCCGGGATCCGACACACGCCACCCTGCTTCCCTGGCCGCCCAGGCGGCCCGCACTCTGCCACTCGGCCACCTCGCCAATGTGTCCCTGTCCGCGGAACTGAAGACCGCAGCCGACCTGGCGGATGCCCTGGCACCGGCCATCCGGGAATTCCTCACCACGCACCTGACCCAGCACGCCGACCGGCCAGGACAGCCCCCGCCCGCATGAGCGCCGCTGCTCTCGGCGAATCGGCCCCAGCTCGCTGGAACTCCGTGTAGGAGCCGCCGACCGGACAGCCTTCAACGGATCCGGTACGCCGTGCTGCGCGCATGCGGGAGATCGACAACCACGGCGAACTGCATCCCACTTGGCGAGGCGCCGAGGCCTCCGATTGACCCGAAAGTCCCGCCACCTTCCCCTTTCCAGGCGTGAGGCAATCCGGAGCGGCTCGGCGGCGGCCCCGGCGAGGTCAGACGGCGTGGGTGAGTCGCGCCCGGGGAGGGCCCCTCCGTAGCAACACCGTCCGCGAGTGCCGCCCCCTCGCGAGGCAGCCGCTCCAGCCAGTCGCGGACGGGCGCAGGCATCCTTGTCTCCGGCAGCGCCGAGCGCTCGGCAAGCAGAGCCCAGGCGGTCGCGACGCATGCGCGTGCGGCGTCCGCGGCACTCGTCGCCGCCGCGCGCCAACGACCAGCACACCGTGTCCGCGCGATGCAGGAGTACCGCGACAAGGACGGCAGCCGCCGCGTGGTGGGACGTCATCACCAGCGAGTCCTGCCGGCGTTCGTGCCAGGAGCTGTGGCCGTCCATGCCGTGGTGCAGATGCGCGGGCACGTCCATGGACGGCGGCAGGCCGCGATGCTCCACCGCGAGCCACTGGTGCAGACCCGCCTGCGCGACACCGCACGCCGCCATCACCGCGACGAGAGGACGCGGGCGCCGGGCACCGACCAGCCCCACCCCGAACAACACCCCGGCCGCGAGCGCGCACTGCCTCCAAGGCACGGGCCCTTCGGCGACCAGATGGTGCGCACTCACCCCGAGAACCGTTCCGACCAGCGCGAACACTGCTGCCCGAAGAGCAGGAAGCGACGCTTGGCGCGGTGGCGTACGAAGCTCGGTCATGGCCCGCCCATCATCGGGCATCGTCCGGCCCCACCGGAGGTGGGATGATCCCCAGAGGCGACCCATTCGGAATCTCGCCACTCGCTATTCCCATGCTGATGCGTGCCCGGCAGGGGTAGAGGTCGATGGCCTCCTCCAAATCCCGAGTCACCGCCGCACTCGACGGGTCGCTCCCGGATGGTGACGGCCGCCGCAATGGTGCAGGGTGGTTCTCGGGACCGGCGGGTCACCGTTCAGGCCGTAGCTGATCGCCCACTCCAGGCGTTCTGACGGAGGTGTGGTTCATGTCCGAGACGAACCCAGCGCACGAGGTCTCGCTGCCGCCAGAGGTCCAGTTGCTGCAGGAAGTCACTCCGCCCTTCTTCCCCGAGGGCGGTTCGGCGATGACGATCCTCGTCGAATGGCCTCCCGGTCATCCCGGGCTTCCTCCGCACCGCCATTCGGGGCCGGCGTTCGGCTACGTGATGGAAGGCGCGCTCCGGTTCGAGGTCGAGGGCCGACCCGAGCAGGTCATCCAGGCCGGGGGGACGTTCTGGGAGCCGGGCGGTGACGTGATCCACTACCAGGACGCCAACGCCAGCGCGGACGCACCGAACAAGTTCGTCGTGACCATGCTGTGCGCGCCGGGACAGCCCATGCTCACGCTGGTGGACCCCGAAGAGCTGAAGCAACGAGCGCACCTGCGGGCACCGCGACCATCGGACAGCTGAGCGTGCCGGAGAGCGGCCGAGAATCCCCATCCCGCCCTCAAAGAGCGCCTTGTTTCTGGCAAGGGTGTTTCGTAACTGGCGCGATACCACCTGCTTGGGGTGGCCCGTGCAGGCGTGTGAGGATCCGCCTGTGGAGTGTGATGTGTGCGGGCGGTCGATGTGGCGGTGGCCGGTGCCACCAACGGCCTGGGAAGAGGAGATCTGGTCCTGTTCCTGGTGCCATGCGGCCACCCATGTGGGCGGCGAGTGGTTCGAGGTTTCGCGACCGCCGTATCTGCCCATGGGATGCGTTGGGAGCAGGCCGTCCAGTTATCCGAGCTCGCCGAACCGCCGGCCGCGAGGAGATACCCTCCCTCGGCTTCCTCTCCGAGCTCCCTCTGGCTGAAGCGCGACGACCGCGCCCGGCGCCGGTCCGAACGGCGCATCAAGGCCGCCGGCTTCCCCCGCGACAAGTCGCTGCGCAGTTCGACTTCGCCGCCAACCCCAACATTGACCCGGCCATGGTCCACACCCTCGCCAAGTGCGAATGGATCAACAAGGCACTGCTGCTCTGCCTCATCGGTGGCTCCGACATAAGCAGTTCGCATTTGCTGATCGCGCTCGGCACGGAGGCTGCATTGGCCGGCCATCGCGGCCACGAGCTGGTCGGAGCTGCCCACGACAAGCAGCTGACCAAGAACATCGCCCTCTACGGCGCCGCGTCGACCCTGCTCTGCATCGACGAGCTGGGCTACATGGAACTCGACCACCGCGGCGCCGAACTCCTCTTCCAGGTCCTGACCGGACGCGAGGAGAAGAACAGCGTCGCCATCGCGTCCAACGAGTCCTTCTTCGGCTGGACCACGGCAACATCATCGAGACCGATTCCTACCGACTCGCCACCAGCCGAGCCCGCGCCGCACGCGGCTGCGTGAGCATGCTCAGCGCTCACGGATTCTTGACCACCACCAGCCGCCCACCGTGAAGGCGTTCACCGGCGCAGGATTCGGCAGAGTGCGACGCTCGAACTCATCGTCGATACGCGCAACCAGCCGGCCGAGATCGCGCCGGGCACCGCGAGGGAGGTGAAGCATGACCTCTTCCAGATCATCGCGGGCATACTCCACCTCAAGTCCGGGCTGCCAGACCTGCGGCGCGTTCAGATAACGGCCGGGTTGCCTGAACGCCCACTCGAAACGGGCGAGCGCGTCAGCAACCGCGCCAGGCCACATCCGCTCATCCTCGACGCGGTGGACAGCTGTACGAGTCCTCGCGGAAACGCCCCGGATCCGCCGAACTACAACGTGTCTGCGAGGCCGCCACCGCTCAGCACGGACGGCCTTCGGGCGCCTACGCGGCATCGCCCTTTCTGATCAACATGCCGTCATCCTGCCACGAACGGGGCCGGCTCCGCCCGCACGATCGAGCCCCACCACCCAGGGGTGCTCCCGCCTAAAACCTACGCAGTCAGGAGCAGTTGCCGAAGCTCTGTCGGCAGCGTTCGCCTGAATCGCGTCTCCGCTGCGACGAGATCGGGTGGCTGGACAGGATCCCGGAAGCCCACGATCTGTCTCTACATGATCCGGATACGGGCAGCCTTGGCGCTATTGCTGGACGTGGTTCGAGAGCGCCGCTGCGGTGGCGCGGGCGAAGCCTTCCGGGTTGTCCAGCATGATGTTGTGCCCGCAGTCCGGGACCGAGACCACGGTCACCCCGGCTTCGGTGAGCACATCCGCGCCCGGAAGCGGGCCGTCGGCCTCGGGCAGCAGGTAGGTGCGGGGGATTTTCAGGTCCAACAGCAGCTCACGCATGGTGGGAACGGTGCCGCGGGTGAGGTGCACCGCGCTGCGATGCAGGGCCTCCCGGCCTGCCAGACGCATCGTGGACCACCATTGGGGACCAGCCCGGTCTCCGATCTCCTCCCAGCCGCCCGCCAGGAACTCCTCCTCGGAGTAAGCGGCGATGCCGCTGCTGCCCGCTGAGCCGAGTGCGGGCGAGATCGGGTCAAGATTGGCGTCGACCAGGACCAGGCTGGAGACCAACTGAGGGTGCCGGGCGGCCAGGACGATGGCCACCGAGCCACCCATGCTGTGCGCGATGAGCTCGGCGCCCACGACACCCGCGCTGGTAAGGGCCGCGGCGAGGGCGTCGGCGTGCGATTCCAGGGTGTAGTCGAAGTCCGTCGGCCGGTCACTGATGCCGTGCCCGAGCAAGTCGATCAGCAGCGAGCGACGTCCGGCGAGCAGAGGATGAACCGCAACCTCCGCGAAGTAGGCCGGCGACGTGGCTCCCAGACCATGGACGTAGACACGTGACGGCTCCTGTCCCGGCAGCTCAACCCAGCGGATCCGACTGCCCTCGGGCGTCACAGCGGCGTTGCGCACAGTCTGCTCTCCTCCACTCCGGATCGACGGAGAGACGAGAGTAGCCACCTATCCTCGGTGCACCATCACCGCCCCACCACTGAGCCTTGGGCGGGCACCAAAAGCCTCGACCGGGCCCGCGACCTTGTCACTGGTGGTGCGATGATCGCCGTCACCTGCGTGAGGACGCCGGATTTAATAACCCGGGGGCGGCTCGGATGGACACGTTGCAGGAAGTTTCGCATCGGTGGAGAAGCGCCTGGCACCGATCTCGCCCGGCTGTCGTACGGGCAGGCCCGCGCTCTGCTGGACCGTCATACAGCCGTCGGCGGCGCGGCCGGCTCCGGCTGGGACCTGCACAAGTGGCGGCCCTCGGGCCTGACCCACCTCGGCGAAGCCGGCGTGAGCCTGCTGATGCTCATGGCCAAATCCCGACACCGCAAGCCGGAGAACGTGAAGCGGTACTGCAAGCCCTCGCCTGAGGCAATCGCCGAGGTCACCAGCCTGCTCGCGCCTGGCGACAGTGGCCGGCAATCAGGGCAGACGAAGACCGGGCTGGAAACGGACCCGAGGGTCCGGTACGCTCACTACCGGACCCTCGGGTCCGTTTTCGGGTTGCCGTCAGCATGTAAGGAAATTCCCTATGCCTCACGTCCGTATCAGCGAAGCTCTCCGGGCCCTGGTCTTCGAGCCTGACCCGAACGAGGAGCTGCGTCAGGTCCTCGACCGGTACTACGCCCCCGACTACACCCACCGCAGCGACGGAAAGACGCTGAGCCGTGAAGAGTTCGGGGAGATGGTGGCGCGCGTCAGGAGCCAGATAACCAGCGGCGCGGTAACCGTTCTTGACGAACTGCGTGAGGGCTCCACCTATGCCGAGCGCCATGTCTTCCGCATCACCCTGGAGAACGGCTCCACCCAAAGCCGCGAAATCACGATCTTCGGCACCTTCGCTGAGGACGGCCGCTTTCAGCACCTGAGCGAGACCGGTTTCGACATCGACGCGGACGAGACCCACTGATTCCCTGACGATCGGAGTGATCATGCCCCGCCTGACCGATCCGGACCCCACGTCGTTCCCGGCCGAGGTCCGCGAATTCCTCACTTCCCTGCCGCCCGACCCCATGGTGAAAATGCTGTCGCATTCGGCCGGCACCGTGAAGCCCTTCGTGCAGCTCGCGAAAGCGCAGTTCACCGCCATGGAGCTACCGGCCCGTTCGCGTGAGTTGGTGATCCTCGCCGTCGCCGAGTACACCGACAGCACGTTCGTCGCAGCTCAGCACAGCCCCATGTCACAGTCGGCCGGGGTCGACGAGCGGACGCGACAGCTGGTCCGCGCCAGGCAAATCGACAGTCAGGAGCTTTCTCCTTCCGACCGCGCCCTGCTTCGCTTCACGGTCGACGTGGTGCAGCGCCCCCACATCTCCGACGAAATATTCGGGCAGGCTTGCGGGTTCCTCACTGAGCGCGAATTGGTCGAGGTCCTGCAGGTGATCGGCTACTACTGGTCATTCGGCCGGATCTCCACGATTCTTGAGGTTGAGGTAACCAAGGTCTACGGCGAGGAACCAATACTGAACAAACCGACCGAAAGCACCTCCGGCTGAGACCTCGCGCCAGACCATCCGGAATTTCGGCCGGATGGATCACAGACCAGGTTCGCCGGTGGGCACGCCCGCGGTCGCCCACCGGCATCGCGCCCCTCATGCCGTCAACGTGATCGTCCACCACTTAGAGGCAGGTTTCCCCCGAAGATGACCCCTTCCAAGGCTTCCGAATCCGAACAGCGGACAGCCGGTACGCCGAGGCGGTCGGACGCCCGCCGCAACCACGAGCGCGTGGTGGCTGCTGCGGTCGAGATCTTTCGCGAGTACGGCACACAGGCATCCGTTCCCCAGATCGCGGCGCGTGCCCAGGTCGGGAAGGCGACGGTCTACCGAAGCTTTCCTGCCAAGGAAGACCTGCTGGAGGCGATCACAGGGCTGAGCTTGGGGCGGCTTGAACAGCGCACTGCCTCGGCACTGCGCGAAGCGGACCCCTACGAGGCATTCCGCCTCTATGTCCTCGAACTCTTCGACGCCTTGGCGCGCGATCGTCTCCTCGCGGAGAGGCTTGCGGATGCAACTTCCCCGGCCGCCGCATCCGTCTTGGAAACCCTGGCGAGGGCGATGGAGACGGCGCGGGCAGCCAAGACGCTGCGCGAGGACGTCACTGAGATGGATCTGCGGGTCATCCTGTGCGGTACGGCCTTGCAATTGGTGCGGTTGACCGAACGCGACCCGGCAACGTGGCGCCGCTACGGAGACATGGTACTCGCAGCTCTACGGCGCTGAACTGTGTTAATGATCGATTCGCGTCATCCTTCCTGCGTTGCATCAGGCGCGCGCAGGGGCCGCAGACCGTCCGGCAGGTCGGGAAGCTGAAGGAATACCGACCGAGCACGTTGATGTGGTTGCGCACGAACGGTGAGAGCCGGACGACGCCGTCGTCGCGGACCTCGAAGCCGTCGGCGCGGAGCTGGACGACGGCGGCGTCCATGTAGCGGGTGTTGAGGGGCACGATCGCGTTGACGACCAGCCCGAGGGCGCCGATCTGGTCGGCGCCTCGCGGCGTGGGTTCGCCTTGGCGCCGCGGTGCCGGGCCGGCGGCGCACATACTCCGGTCAGCTGCGCTGGAAGAACTCCACCTCCCCCACCGCCAGATGGCGGCCCTGGGTCTGTCCGACGGGTGAGCGCAGTGCCAGGCGGAACGCCGTCACGTCGCTGATCTGGATGGGGATCGTCTGCGGGCCCGGTTTGTCGCTGAGCGAGAGCACCTTGTGGCGCTTCCCGCCGTCCCGCGTCGTCACCTCCATGTCCAGCTGGAGCGCGCGCCCTTGACGGGCGTAGTCCTGCGGTTTCGCGGACGCGCCGTTGGTGATGATCAGGTCGACCAGACGGAACGGCTTGCGGAAGGTGTACGTCACCGTGGCGCCCGCCGCGGGTGCGCCCCAGTAGCGGTTGCTCAGCCCGTCCGTGGTGTTCGTCGCCGGGTGCCGGGCGACCTCCACGCTCGCCGTGATGTTCGCCGGGGTCACGGGCTTGGCCTTGCCCACCTTGTCGCGAGTGTCCTCGATCAGGGCGCGTCCGGCGGGCAGGAGCAGGAAGCCACCCGCGCATCGGGCCAGCACGACCGCCAGGATCACGAAGAACCGCCAGGCCTGGCCCGAACTCGCCCGCACCCGGCGGCGGAACGGCCAGGCCGTCCGCCACCACGGCAATGGCACCGGCTTGGCGGCGGGCTTCAGTTCGGCCGCGCAGCGCCGACAGAACCGCCGGCCCGGCTGGTTGGGCGTGCCGCAGGCCGGACAGGGTGTGCCCGCCACGGCGTCGGGGGTCGCGGCGGGACGTACGACGGGGCGGGGCGCCACTGGTTTGGCGGGGCGCACGGGCGCGGGGTCCTGCTGCGGCGGCTCGGGGGTGGGGTCCGCAGGGGTGGCGGGGGCGTGCGGTGGCTGTGTCTGAGGGGCTGTGAGGGCGGAGGGCGCGGGCTGTGCGGAAGGCTCCGCGCGTACGTCGTCCGACGCGGTTCGGGTCGGCGTGCTGGTGTGCTCCTCCTGGCCAAGGGTGGCGCGGTCGGCCTCCTCGGGGTGCGGGCCGGCTGCATGCGCGTCCTCGGCTCGGCCGGCGCGCGTCAGCCGGGTCCGCAGCGAGGGGGTGCGCCACCACCCGGCCGACGCGGACTCGTCGGCGGAAGGCGGGGACGGCGGCGGCGCGGGGTCGGGCGCCGGGTCCGGTGCTTCCGGGGCCTGGGGAGGGGTACTCGGGGCAGGCTGCTCCGAGCGATATGGCCGGGGCCTCGGCTGGCGTGCTCGCCGACGGTGTCGTGTCCAACCCCCCGAGATACGCCCCGCAGTTGCCGCAGAAGTCGTCCCCGGGGTCGTTGGACGCCCCGCACGCGGGACATGCGCGCATGGCGTCACCTCCCTTCGTCGGCGGGCGGGCCGGGCAGGAGCTCCACCCGGCAGACGGTGTGCACCGGGCACATGGCCCGGACGATCTCGCGGACCTTCCCGAGGTCCACCTGCTGCGCGCGAGGGCCCGGCCACACCCGGACCAGGGTCTCGGCGGAGGGCTCCGGCGGCCGGTCGGCGCCTGCGGTGCGCGACCACGAGCCGGGTGCCGAGCAGGCGCCGTTCGTCGAGGGTCGCGGTGATCGCCTGCAGCACCTGGTCGGAGGGGATCAGTTGCTCGAAGCGGAGCCGGTCGTCGCCCTCGCCGGCCACCGCGTCCGGCACGACGAGGACTCGTGCCGCGCCGGCGCCGCCCGCGGGCAGGCTGCGCACCCGGCGTATCGAGGGCGCGGCCTGCCGGCTGAGGATCTCGTAGTCCTCGGCGGTCACGGCGCGCTTCCGCATCCGCAGCGCCTCGGGCGCCCGCAGCTTGGCCTTGGCGACGCTCTCACCGGCGACGCCGCCGCGCGCGGCTTCCCGGTTGTCGACTCGGGCGACGTAGGGAACGAGCTGCGCAGTACGGAGATCGCGCCGCGGGCGACGTTGCCGGCCGGGCCGCCGCCGGTGCGGTAGCGGGCGACCCGTATCCGCGCGCCCTCGGGCGGTACGGCGCCGCACAGGCGCAGCATGCCACTACAACCAGCGCGGATGGGCGGCCCGGTCCTGGACCCGCCGGCCGTGGGCTCCCTTACCGCAGGGGCGGCGTTTCCACGGGGTGCTCGACGGACCAGCGGGTGACGACGCTGTCACGCCGGGCCCGCACCGGCTGTCGAGCCGGCGCGAACCAGCGCGGACCGACCGGTGCGCCGCCATGACGCGTAACCTATGGGTTACGCTTTTCCCGTGGACGAACTCACCGACGTGGCCGCCGCTGTCGCCGATCCCGTACGCCGGGACATCCTGGTCATGTTGCGGGACACCCCGCTCACCGCGGGCGAGATCGCCTCCCGCTTCTCCATAAGCCGGCCCGCGGTCAGCCGTCACCTGCGCGTACTGCGGGAATGCGGCCTGGTGCGCGACGAGCAGCACGGTCGCCACCGGCGCTACACGCTCGTCCCCTTCCCGCTCGGCCGGCTCACCGAGTGGCTCGCCCAGTTCGAGGCCCGCCAGGCTCCGGACTGGTCCCGCCACCTCGCGGCGCTGGACACCGAGGTCCACCGCGCGCGCCGGGAACGCCGCCTGGCCGAGCCCGTCGACACCCCCAGCACAGCACGAAAGAAGGACACCGCATGACTCTCGAACCCTCCGGGCAGCTCGTCCCCACCGCGACGGGCCACGACCTGATCCTCACCCGCACCTACCGCGCCTCCGCCGACGACGTCTGGGCGAGCGTCACCGAGCCGGAACGCACCGCGCGCTGGTTCGGCCCCTGGCGCGGCGAGGCGGGTCCCGGCCGCACGATCGAAGTGCAAATGGCGTTCGAGGAATCCGACGACTGGATTCCGGTCCGAGTCGACGCCTGCGAACCACCACGCCGACTCGCGGTCTCGACGCAGGACGAATCCGGCTCATGGTCGCTGGAACTGCTCGTGGCCGAAAGCGACGGCATCACCGAACTCCAGCTGATCCACCACCTCACCACAACCGAACAACTCGGTGAGACAGGACCGGGTTGGGAGTACTACCTGGACATGCTCACGGCGGCCCGCACGGGTGGCCCTCGCCCCGACTTCGCGGACTACTACCCCGCGCAGAAGGCCTACTTCGAGTCACTCGGCTGACCCGGCTCGCACACGCTCAGGCGCTCCCGGCGGGGCGAAGTGGTTCGCCTGCGGCAGCGGAGGCCCCCCGTGCACGCGAGCCGAGGGTGACGCAGACCCCTCGCATCATCGCGAACCGCGCCACCGAAGGAGACTCGATTGAAGATCGTACTGATGTCCGACCCCCGCGTCGCGGCCATCCCAGTCCAAGACTGCGGCGAAGAACTCAGCGACATCCGGGCATCCGGCGTGTTCCTCGTCGACGACCGCAAACGAGACCCGGAAGGCCACTACGCCCTTCTACGGCACAGCCTCATCGAACGCCTGCAACAAGCCCAACAGCTCCTGCCCTCGGGACTTCGCCTGCTCATCATCGAGGGATACCGGCCCCCGGAGCTCCAACGCGCCTACTTCGAGAAGTACGTCACCGAGTTGCGCCGCAACAATCCCGGCTGGACCGACGGCCGTGTCCATGAGGCCGCGAGCCGCTACGTCTCCCCACCCGAGATCGCGCCGCACAGCGCCGGCGCGGCCGTCGACCTCACCCTTGCCACCGCGGACGGCCAGGAGGTGGACATGGGAACGAGGGTGAACGCCTCTCCGGAAGAGAGCGGCGGCGCCTGCTACACCGAGGCGGACTCGATCAGCCCCACTGCCCGGGCCCATCGCGAAACTCTGTGCCGTGTGATGTCTTCCGCTGGTTTCTGCAACTACAGGACCGAATGGTGGCATTTCAGTTTTGGGGACCGGTACTGGGCACTGCACGTCGACCGACCGACAGCCATCTACGGCCCACGCGAGGGCACTGGCACGTGACAGACCTCGACTGCCGGGAAACAGCGGCGCTACCCGAGCAGCCAGGAGGGACGCCACTACCTCGACCGCAGCAGACCTCGGAGTCGACTGAGGAGACCCGTGCCCGCACAGATGCCGTCGCTGCTCGCCGTGTTCGCCCACCCCGACGACGAATCCCTGCTCGCCGGCGGCGTCCTCGCTCAGCACCGGGCAAGCGGAGGACGCACGGGAGTCGTCACCACCACGTGGAGCGCGGACAGCTCCCGCGCGGCGGAACTCCGCGACGCCCTGGCCGTGCTCGACGCCGGTCCTCCCCGCATGCTCGGGTATCGCGACGCGCGCGAGGACTCGTCGTCGCCGAACCGGTCACGGCTGTGCGACACCCCCATCGGAGACGTCGTCGACGACCTGGTCGCCCAGATCCGCCGCTTCCGCCCCGACGTCGTGGTGACCCATGACGCACTCGGCCAGATGACAGGGCATCCCGACCACCGCTTCACACACCAGGCCACCGTCCTGGCGGTCGAGGCCGCAGCGATCGGCAGCCTCCACCCAGAGCACGGACGGCCCTGGCAAACCCCGGCTCTGTACTTCGCCACTCACACCGAGTCCGGCTCCGGCCCCCTCGCAGCCGTACTGGCCGGCGTGGGTAAGAGCGCACTCACCGCCCCCGACACTCACGCCAGCGTGACGGTGGACGTGAGCGAATGGCTGCCCTTGAAGTGGGCCGCCATCCAGGCCCACCACAGCCAGGTCACAGCGGATCGCCCCCTGCCCGGGCTCCTGGCGCGAATGCCGTCGGCACAGCGAGATGACATCCTGCGCACCGAGGTCTTCACCCGCATGTCCCTCAGCCCCGGACCGGCGACGTCCACCGTGCTGACGTGCTGACGAGTTGGCGCGTTGCAGCAGCGATGTTCGAGGACGACGTGAGCCTGTCCCGGCTCGGGGCCGCGAGCGGTCCCGGCTCTGGCTCAGTTGGTGAAAGGCCAGGTCATCGGAGTCGGGCTGAGTGGGATCCAGCGTTACTGCGCTGATCCCTACGCGGCAGCCACCACCTGGCCGGCCGCGACCTGGGGAGGGTTGGGGAGCAGCGAGGCGAGGTTGTCCCGGACGAAGTCCGCCGCCCTCCTGGTCGACTCCTCGGCCCCGGCCTGGTCTTCGAAGACGCCGGTGGAGACCATCACGCCCGCTCCGGCGTCGACCCAGTAGTAGGCCACGAAGCCGGGGACCTGGCGGAGGATGGGCACGAATCCCTCGTTCACCCGGCGTCCCGCCTCGGCAGGGTCAGTCACCCCTTCGTAGCGCCGCACCACTGCGTACATAGCTGCTCTCCTCACAGATCCCACGATCACCTTGCCGGAGAGGGCATACCCCCATCACGCGTCGCCCGCTCGCGCGATGCCGGGGAACAGCACGGATAGGCGTATCGGTGATCCATACCGGGCCCCTGCCGTGACCGAGGCCGGGCAAGCCAGTCACCACGGACCCGGTGTCAGAACACGATCGGCGTCCCCCTCACCCCGCCCCGCCAGAAGCCACACCGACTGTCACGCCGGCCCGATCACCGACCGCGACAGCCCCGACCGCCCGGAAGTCATCCGCGACAACCTCGTCGCCCAACGGAAAGCTCCGGGTCAGCCTGGCAAGCTCGGCTCATGCCGTCAGGGAGCAGGGACAGGCTTCGCTGAAACAATCGCCGCATGACCCGCAATGAGATCCGCTTCGAGTTCCTGCACCGTGGCAGTGCCGGCGCGCTCATGATCGTCCCGCGTATCGATGGGACACCACTGCCACAGCTGATCGACGGGTTCGAGATCGCCGCCGGGATGAAGCCCTCAGGCGACGCCTACGGTGGTCTGATCCCGGAGTTCTTCCGCTTCGGCCCGCTGACGGACCACTTCCTCGGACGCTCCACCAACGCGATGGGCCCGAAGACACCGGTCCTGGGCTGTGAATGCGGCGAGTGGGGATGCTGGCCACTCATGGCCCGCATCACCGCGACGGCCGACCTCGTGACCTGGGACGCTTTCGAACAACCCCACCGCACCACGCGCGACTACACGGCGTTCGGCCCGTTCCATTTCGACCGCCACCCATACGACGGCGCCTTGCGTGCCCTGAGCGCGACAACCGGCGCCGACAACCCATGAGTTCACCCGCGCCATCTCACCGACTTCAGCAGGAGCCGCCGCATGGGATCCGGGAGACGGACGAAATGGCTAAGAGCACTGAGGAGTGCAACGCCGTCTGGGCAGCCCTCTCCCGTGTCACCCACACCGGAAGTGGAGCGCAAGCCCACTCACTCAACTCCCTCCTCGAACAGTGGAGCGCACTAGTGGACGAGGTGGAGGAGGGCTACACGTGGTGCGCGCCGGAACTCGACAACGATCTCTCGTGCCGGAACGCGCTCGCGGAAGTCTGGCCGCTGCTGCCTTCACGTGTCCGCGTGATCAGGGAACCGGAACTCGACGGCATCGACGTTCGCTACCGCCGCGCGACGATCCCATGGCCCGACCACTCCGAACAAGGCGCTCGATGGTGGACACGGCGTGTTCCCCGGCGTCTTTACGTCGAATCCGCAGAGCAACGGGACCCGGACTGGCCTTTGGGATAGGAAATGATGCCGTTCCCCCGGCCCACTGCCGTGGAAGTAGTCACTTGACTGTGCGTAGCGTACCGATCAAACCCCGGACGAAGCAGATGCAGTTCAGGGAAGTCTGTGTCCGTTGCCCAATGCTCCGCGTCGACCCACAGCAGCGCCGACGCACGCCGACGGCAGACCCTGGGAGTGAAGGCGCTGAAGATCAGCCTGAGGCCACCGGCAGCAGGCTGACCTCCCCCGGCCGGCTCACCCGGACCCCTGACCGCCCGCCCGTCGCACTGGGCATGGCGACCATCCCCGGACCAGCATCGTGAAGCCTCTGGTATCACTGCCGTCGGTGCTGCGGTTCGTCGTCTCGGACAAGAGAAGGCGGCCGTCCGTGGATCGGCCGGCCGCCTCTCACGACGCGCTCATCGGGTGGACGAGGGCTCCAGCCTGTCGTCGTGGCAGTTGCGCGGCGCGGTCACCGGGTTGCAGCGGACCGGCTCGTTGCCGGGCAGCTCGGCGACGAAGTCGCTGTTGTAGCGGGCGGCCATGCCGACGCTCGGGAAGTCGGTCGTGACCATCTGCGCACCGCTGTCCAGAGCGGTCTGGACCCGGCTGAACTCGTTGTTGATGACCGTCTTCAGCGGCTCGTCCGAGCGGGTGCGGACGATGTAGCCGCGCTCGACCAGGTCGCGGATGGTCGCCTCGTTGGCGCCACGCGGGTCGTTCACCATCGTGATCGCCGCATCCGCGTCGCCGGGGTTGCCGCGGGTGAAGACCGCACGGCCCTGAAGGCTGGGGTGCCCGTCGAGGTACATGTCACGGATGGTGCCGGGGCCGCCGTTGTCGAAGAAGAACATCACCTTGCCGCGCGCCCAGTCGAGGGTCGGCCAGCCGTTGTCCAGGACCGACTGCTCCAGCGTCAGGCCGGGGCGGCGCAGGTCGTCAGCGGTGATCAGCTGCGACTCGGAGAAGACCGAACGGATCTCCTTGTCGACGTCGTCGAGCAGCTTGCCGCTCCACGCCGGGCTGACGGCACCGCCGAGCTTCTCCCAGCGGTCGTCGGTCTGCTTGAGCTCGAGCTGCATGATGATCGGCACATGCTGCGGGTTGGCCTTCGACCAGGTCTTCACCTGCTGCATGCACACCACGAGGGTGCGGCAGGTCGAGTTGTAGTCCTGGTCGGCGACATGGATGACCTTCATGCCGGGTGCGGCCATCGCCGGGTCGTCGATCGGGCCGAGACCGGCCTGCTTGCGCGCCAGCGGATGCTGGTACAGGCCGCCGTCGGGATCGGGCAGCAGGTCGAACTCGAGCGCACGCACGTTCTGCCGGCCCAGCAGATCGGAGACGGAAGCGTGCGAGTAGAAACCCCACGACGGGTAACCAGGGTCGATCTTGACCGACTCGGCCAGCTCGACGCCCTGCATCTCCCGGTGGAAAGCGTTGTGGGCGCCCATGAACTGGATCTCGTTCATCCGGACCTTGCCGGAATGCGCGGTGGCGCTCGCGGCGGCCGGGTCCGGCTGCTGCGCCGAGACGGCACTCGGAACAACGGCGCTCGTGAAGACCGTCGTCAACACGGCGGCAAGTATGACGCCCAGGCGGGCACGGGTGATCATCGTTCCTCCAAAGGTGGCAACCTCCGCAACCTAGGAATCAGTTGTGTCCCGGCAGTGCCTTCCACTCTCCGGAAGATCACCGAAAACATGAACCCTGCCTGAACAGGCCACACGTCACCGCCCCACTCGAGGACGGCCGACAGCCACAGTGACCGGCAGCAGCGCCGGGGCAGGGAGAGCCGGCGAACCATACTCGCGTCGCTTGTCGCCCGTCGCTCGCCGCTCCGCGGCCTCACCCCAGGACTCCGGACCGGTCGGCGCGTCCGGCCGGAGCCAGTGGGTCACATCCACGGCCAGGACCGGGCGTTCGTCGGCGGCCTTGGGCTGCGGAAGCCCGGCCAGCACCTGCCGCAGCCGCGGAACATCGACGTTCCCGCTGTAACTGGTCCTAACAAAGCCGCTGGACCTGCCGGTGGGTGATCAGGCAGACGGCGAGTCCGAGGAACGTTTCGTGGATTTCGTCGCGCCGCTCCCACCGGATGCGCAGGCTGCGGAAGCCGTGCAGCCAGGAGACGGTCCGCTCGACGACCCAGCGGAAGGTGCCCAGGACGGTGCCGTGCGGTTGTCCGCGCTCGGCGATCGCGGGCCTGATCCAGCGCTGCCGCAGAAGCCGGCGGTACTTGTCGTGGTCGTAGCCGCGGTCCGCGAAGAGCACCTCGGGCCGGCGGCGCGGCCCGCCGACGGCTCCCGCCACTGCCGGGAACTTGTCGAGCAGGGGCGGGAGTTGGGTGACGTCTGAGCCGCGTGAGCTGGAGCGACTCCCAGTACTACCGCTACGCCAATCAGCCCCTACGCCTGCAATTCCGCGCACCCAACGGAACTTGCGTCAAGGTCAAGACAATGACCGTGAGTTCCACCGGCTCCCTGAAAACCACCATCACCGTCACCCGCGACGGATACCGGCGCTACAGCTACGCGGGCAACGCCACCACCTCAGCAAGCAATGCACCGGGGCGATTGCGTCAACATTCGGTGAGACGCAGCGCAAAGCATGACAGCGGAGGTCCCTGTCCCTCACCTGGCGTGAACAAACGCCGAGGCGGAAGTGGAGCCTCCGGACGGCGGCGGCTACAGCACCATCAAGACGGTGAAGAGCGGGCCGGCCCCTCGATGACCACTCCTCCGGGGCCACCCTGAACTGGCAGAACTCGGAGGAGGCCGCCGCCGCGCTCGTGCTGCCCCTGGGCTAGGGCCACAAGCGCACGGTCCCGGTGCGCCTCAAGCCGAACGACGAGGGGATCATCGTCACGGTGGAAGTGTCCCCGCCAACCGCCATTTACCGTGAGACGGCCTACTTCCAACCAACCCTGGGCTGAGCTGTGGGAACTGTCGACGAGGACCCTGGATCAGCTCACCGGACCCGGTCCTGGCGCCGGCGGCGCACCACTGCCCATTCCGCAGTCAGGCGGTGGCCCGAGCGGCTGCGTCGATCAGGCGCGTCACCTCGGCGGGGCGGGAGACGCTGACGGCGTGCGAGGCATCGATCTCGACGGTCGTCGCTCCCGCGCGCTCCGCCATCCATGCCTGCGTCCGCGGCGGGATGTTCCGGTCCTGCGCGGCGATGAGGACCCAGGACGGGATGCCTCGCCACGCGGGTGTCGAGGAAGCGTCTTCAAGCGCCACGTTGCTGACAGGACGCTGTGTGGCGGCCATGATCACGGCCCTCCCTTCAGGGACGTCGGCCGCGAACTGGTGGTGAAACCTGCCCTGCTCGATGTAGAGGTCCGCCGCTTCGCGGCCGTCGGCCAAGGTCACCGGCACCGGACGCAGCACTTCGCCCAGCGTGCTGCCGGGGAACTTGCCCGCAAGTTCGAGGGCGCTCTCCCCGCCATCGGGCATGAACGCGGCCACGTACACGAGGGCCCGGACGTTGTCTAGGCCACCTGCGGCATTGGTGATGACCGCGCCGCCGTAGGAGTGGCCCACCAGGACCACGGGGCCGTCGATGCCGGCCACAAGCTGGCGGACATGGAGGGCGTCACCGTGGAGTCCGCGCAGTGGGTTGCTGGCGGCTATCACGTCGTAGCCGTCGGCCTGCAGCTTCCCCACCACGTCGTTCCAGCTGGAGGAGTCCGCGAACGCGCCATGCACCAGGACGACGGTCGGCTTCAGCTTTCTCATGGGTTATGGGTCCTTCTCTCATGTTCTGATCAATTCGTCCCGGGCGTGGCATCGCCTCGGCCCCTGGGTCACGGGCACACCTGATGACGACGGCACCGGGTGAATGCATCCGTGTGCTCACTAGGACAAGAAGGAAGCCGTACGTGTGACAGTGGGACGAGGGTGCAGTGGTCCGCCCTCTGCCGCGGCCGTTCCTCCAGGCCTTCGATTTGACACCTGACGGTTTCACACGCAACCTTCTTCTACTAGTTCACTAGTAGAAGGTTGATTGTGGTGCGATACCGCATCGATCGACGCAGTGGCGTGACCGCCTACATGCAGATCGTCCAGCAGACCAAACAGGCGATGCGGCTGGGCCTGCTGGCGCCGGGCGATCGGCTGCCGACGGCTCGCGAAGTGGTGGGGATGACGGCCATCAACCCCAACACCGTGCACAAGGCTTACCGGGAACTCGAGCACGAAGGATTGGTCGAATCACGACGGGGCGCGGGGACGTTCGTGACCCGGTCACTGTCGCGACCCGAGACTTCCGGCGACTCGGCTCTGCGTACAGGCCTGTTGCAGTGGCTGCGGCGGGCCCACGCGGCGGGGGTCGGGAGGGACGACGTGACCGCCCTGTTCACGGACCTCATCGCGGATTTCGACGCACTGCCCGCGGAAGGCCATACCACCGATTCCCACGAAGGGCCCACGCCTTGTGAGAAAGACATTGAGGAAGTGTGATGAACAAGCCCCTCCCCACTGACCACGCCGGCGGACCAGGCGCTCACCATGCAGGGCCGGCTCTGGACCGAACCGCCTTGGAAGCCCACGGATTGGGACGGCGTTTCGGTCGGTCCTGGGCACTGCGGGACTGCAGCTTCCGCCTGCCCGCCGGGCGGATCTGCGCCCTAGTGGGCCCCAACGGTGCGGGCAAGACGACGCTGCTGTCCATGGCCGCCGATGTGCTGAAGCCCACTCAGGGCACACTGAGTGTGTTCGGCGACGATCCAAGGACGCCGGCGAGTCGCGGGCGTGTGGCGTTCGTCGGGCAGAGCAAGCCGCTCTACCCGGGGTTCACCGTCGCCGAGATGCTTCGTGCCGGCCGTGAGATGAACCCTGGCTGGGACCAGGGAGTCGCGGAGCGCCTCGTGGCACAGGGCGAGATATCGCTGCACACGAAGGTCGGACACCTTTCCGGCGGCCAGCGCACCCGTGTCGCCCTCGCCCTCGCACTCGGCAAACGACCTCGACTGCTGCTCCTGGACGAACCCATGTCCGACCTGGACCCACGTGTGCGCCACGAGATGACGGCGGCTCTGATGAGCGAGGTGGCCGAACACGGGACCACCGTTCTGATGTCCACGCACCTGGTCTCCGAGATGGACGCCGTGTGCGACTACCTGCTCACGATCACAGGGGGCCGCGTACAACTGGCCGGGGAGATCGACGAGCTGCTCGCCGCGCACACCATGCTGGTCGGCCGCGACAACGGGCACATCTCGCCCCCCGAACTCGCCCCTCACACCGTCGTCTCGACGGAGCGCTCCGGCGGGCAGATCACCGCACTGATCCGACCCGAGGGACCGGTGGCCGGTACATGGATGCGGCACCAACCGCACCTGGAGGAGCTACTGATCGCCTATCTCGGTGTCTCCGACGTCCCTCCCCTGATCACTCCCAGCGCGCGCACCGGCGCCGGTAAGGACGACGCCGCATGAACGACAGCCACGCCGCCACGGTCCCCCTCTCTCCTGTGCGGTTCCCGCACTTGTCCGGCCCTGTCTGGCTCATCTGGCGCCAGCACCGTGCCGCGTTCTGGACCGGTGCCGGTCTGCTCGCCGCGTTCGCCGTGTTCGTCGTCTTCCAGCGCGCCGAAATGGTCGCGTACATCGACGCCCACAACCTGCTCGGTTGCGTGTACGACTCCCCTGAGCCGCGCTGTGAGGGGGTCAACGCATTTCGGGGGCAGTTCTACGACCTCCTGCACTACACCGGCCTTGTGATCTCTTTCGCCCCACTGATCATCGGCGTCTTCCTGGGCGGACCCCTGCTCTCCCGTGAGATGGAGAACGGCACGTATCTGCTGTCACGGTCGCAGTCCGTCAGCGGTACTCGGTGGTTCGCGTACAAACTCGGTGTGCCCGCCGTCGTCACGCTCGTCGGCACCGGCGTCCTGTCGGCTCTCTACACCTGGTGGTGGAAACCCGCGGACGAACTGCTGAAGGGGATGCACTGGTACGACTCCCCGCCGTTCAGCAACATCGGCGTGGTACCGGTCGCCATGTCGCTGTTCGCACTGGTCACCGGCGCGGCGATCGGCGTCGTCATGCGCCGCACAGTGGCGGCCATGGCCGTCACCGGTGCTGCCTGCATCGTCGGCTGGGCCGGCTTGAGTCTCCTGCGCCCCCTGCTGTGGCCCACGAAGGAGGCGACGGCACAGCAGTTCACCGCCGACCTGTACGGCTCACCGACTCCCTTGGGGCTTCTGCAACCCCATGCGTGGCCGATGGACCTGCCCAGCAAGCCGTACTCCTCCTGGAACATCGACTGGGGGTACCTGACCACGTCGGGAGAGAAGTTCACCTCCACCGCATGCGGGGCTCTCAACGAAGCATCCGCAGCGTGTGCCAGGGCCCACGACGTGGCCGGTGTCTGGATTCAGTACCACCCGGCCACCCACTTCTGGCCGCTCCAGTGGGTCATGGCCGCGGTGCTGCTGGCCATGACGGGCGCCGTCACCGCATTCTGCTTCTGGTGGGTACAGCGCCGGTCATAGTCTTCATCCGTGCCGTACCGCGGGGATGCCCGAGCCGCTCGGCTCCGGCATCCCTGAGCGGCAGCAGCCTTGGATCCGGCGAGTCGGCAGCTCTCCCGACCTCCGACCATCAGGCATGACGAAGGACACGGAACACAACGTGTCACAACTTCTTGCCGGCAGCAGATGCGAGCCTCGGGCAAGCGGTCACATCCGGGAACAAGCATGCCACGGGGGCCGCGGTTCTCCCGGAGACGGCAGCTCCGGGCGCCGCACTCGGGGGAAGAGCACGGCGCCCGGCAGCCGGCACCCGCGGGCTCTAGTTCGCAGGCGCGCGTACGGTCGAACCCGAACGCCGACGACACACTACCAAACACATGAGCACTTATTACCAACGTTGTGTTCGGCGCGGATGCGCCGAGCCCCAAGGGCCTGAAGGTGCGCCGGGTCCGTGCAGCATGCCGGGCAGATCACGATCGCTTCGTCTGTCAGCCCCGCCCTGGTATTCCGGCACAGACCCCGCACGAGGGCGCACCTGTGTGCGGCAGGGATGCGGGCCGGCTCCAGTATCTTGTGAGCCCAGGGGTTATGCGTATAACCTCAGCGTAGCGGTACGTTCCACGACCCTGTCATCGGTGAGGAGGCTCCTGACATGAAAACCCGTCAAGGAAGCCGACACCTCTTCGGCGACCATTCCTACCGCAGCGAGTTCTACGGCTGACCAGTCGACCGACGCGAGGGCATACGTGTGCCCTCGTCCCGGCCACCAGGGCACAGGTGTGCCCTGCCCGACTGAGCTCCCTCTTCCACCAGCCAAGGAACCTCGCCATGTCTTTGCCCTCCCCCGCCCTTCCTTCCCTCGCCCACGACGGCACCCTGTGGGCGGCGAGCCACATGCCGCTCCTCATGGCCACCATGCGGAAGCAGGCATCGGTGTTCGCCGGCCGCCGGATAGGGATCTGCCTCCATATCGAGCCCAAGACCGCCGTCCTGGTCTCCTGCCTGGCCCAGGCGGGCGCCGACGTCGTGCTCACAGGGTCCCCTGGTACCACGCAGGAGGACACAGCCGACGCTCTGCGCGATGCCGGCGTCACGGTCGTGGGGCACCGCTCGGACACCCTCGACCAGCACCGCGAGAACATCCTCCAGGTCATCGATGCCCAGCCGGACCTCATCCTCGACAACGGCGCCGACCTGATCGAGGCGGTCATCTCGCGCGGCGGTCTGCCCTCTCTCATCGGAGCCACGGAGGAGACCACGACCGGAGGCCTGCGCATCCGCTCCTGGAACACTGCGCCGCCCTTTCCGATCATCGTCATCAACGACAGCCGGCTCAAGCTGCTGGTCGAGAACGAATTCGGCGTAGGCCAAAGCGTCGTCCAAGGCTTCATGAACGCCACCAACCTCATGCTCCCGGGCGCCCACGCCACCGTCGTGGGCTACGGCCCGTGCGGCCGCGGCGTCGCCGACACCCTGGCCGGTCTCGGTGCGCGGGTCAGTGTCGCCGACACCGACCCCTACCGTGCGCTGGAAGCAGTGATGGCGGGCCACCGCGTGGGCGACCTGCTCGACCTCCTCCCTCAGACCCAACTCCTCTTCCTCGCCACCGGACACCCGAACGTCATCGGCCCGGCGGAGATCGAGAACCTTCGTGACGGCACCATCGTCGCCGGCGTGGGCCACATGCCCTGGGAACTGGACACCCAGGCCCTTCGCGAGCAAACCACCTCCATGCACCGCTCCGGCGCCAGCGGCCAGGAGCGGGCGATCCACCGGCTGCGCGACGGCCGGGAGATCACCATCCTCGCCGACACCAAGATGATCAACCTGACAGCCGCGAAGGGAAACCCCATTCAGGCCATGGATCTGGGCCTGACCCTCCAAGCCCGCAGCCTGGCCGCGCTCGCCGGAGATGACCACCCGTCGCTCGTCAACGGCACCCAGCCCGTTCCTGAGCCCATCGACCGGCAGATCGCCGCCGACCTGGTGAAAACCCTGACAACCCTCTGATGCACCACGGCCGCGGCTGCAGACCAGTGACCAAGGCTTCACGGCGCAGCGGCCGGCTGGTCGGCCGTCCGGTCGCCGCGCCGGGAGTGGGTGTCGGCCTCGCTCCAGCGTCCCGTCCCGTCCCTGTCCCATGGCTCTGGTCGGGTCGGTGCGGCGGCCGTGGACAACGATCTGCCACAGTCCTCCCCACTCCTCAGGCAGCCGTTGCGCACGAGTCCAGAGATCGCTGTTGTCACAGGCCGTGTGCCTGGGACTCTGCCCACAGGGCCCCCAGGCACACAACCGTCGTAGGCTCGGTCAGTCGAACGGCACCACCCACACGTCGGCGATCGAGGGGTCGTAGTCGGTGCCGGTGTCCTGGAAGCGGAGTCGCACGGTGCCGTCCGACGTGTCGGCGGGTTCGACCACGAACTGGTGCGTGAGGGTGCCCTGGCCGCTCTCGCCTCGCCTCAAGTCGACGTTGTGCACCACCTCGCCGTCGACCTGGACGTCGTAGGTCTTGCGCCGGGCACCGTCGAAGGTCTCGACGACGCGGACCACGAAGCGAGCGCCGACGGGTACGGCGGCGTCGAACTCGAACCAGCCGCCCGGGTAGGAGGAGTGGGTGTAGCGCCGTGTCAGTCCGGCCTCGGTGTTCGTCCCCGAGTGCTCGGACGCCGTCAGCCGGTGGGCGGACTCCGACGGCCCGTCACCGAGGTCGATGTGGTCGCTCGACTTCGTGGGTGGGGTGGGCAGCGAGACCTCGATCGTGCCGGTCGCCTGCTCCGCCGTCGTCGATCCTGTCGCCACGGTGACCGTGGCCGCCCGCTCGACGACGGTGAGCGGCACCGTCACGACGGCTTCGACCGTTGTCCCCGCGCCCGGGTCCAGGTGGTAGCCGACCGGGTCCGGTGTCGGCCAGCCGTCGGGGAGGTCGAGCGTGAGCTTGCCGGACTGCTCCACCTCGGTGCGGTTGGTCAGCACGGCGGTGACGGTGGCCGGTTCGCCCGGGGCTGCCGATTCCGGCGTGGTGGACACCCTGGCGATGGCGACGCCGGGGGCGACCATCAGGCCCGCCGACACCGGTAGCGTGGCCGTTCCTCCCGCGTACTGGTACGACACCGAGCCGGTGAGATCGGCCGCGGACGCCTGCGCGTCGCTCGCGACCGTGACGTCGTAGGCGTGCTGGAGCGTGCTGCCCGTACCCGTGCTGGACGCGTGCCGGCCCACCGGCTTCACCGTCCAGCCACTGGGTGCCCGCAGAGACGAGTCGACGCCGGTCAGCGGCCGCTTGCCGGTGTTCTTCAACCCCACCGTCACGCGGACGACGTCGCCAGGGAGGATCTCACCGGGCGGCACGTCCAGCGTGGCCACCGCACCCACCAGGCGCGACGACGCCCGCGAGAGGAGCCGCTCGATGCCGGTCAACGACTCACGCAGCGCCGTGGCCGCCGTACTGCCGATCGCGCCCTGCTCGGCGTACGTCCGCGTCCATCGGTCGAGGTCGGCCACACTGGCGAGCGCGCGGTGCACCGCGGCGGCGGTCATCCGCTCGTCCGCGCCCTGGCCCTGCAGACGCCACGCAGCGGCGAGCTCGGTCCGCATCAGGGCGGTGCGCACCTGCAGATGCCCCTTGGCGATCTTGCCGGGACCGCGCACCTGCAACGCGTCGACGTCGTCGGCGAACGACGCCGCCTGCGTACGGGCCGCCCCCACGTCCCCGAGGACGGGGTCGACCGCGAACGCGTAGTGGCCTGAGCCGACCTCCAGCACCACGTCCCCGTCGGCCTGCTCGACGTACGTCACGTCGTCGACCTCGCCGATCGGCTTGCCGCCCTCCGTGACCGCCCAGCGGTTCGGGGCCGGGATGCGCACCTGCGCCGTGGTGTTCGCCGGGACGTCGACGTCGAGGTTCATCGCCCCGTCGGTCGTGTCCCACGTACTGCGCACCGTGCCGTACGGCGTCTCGTGGCTGAAGTCGACGTGGTCGATGCCCTCTCCGGGCTTCGGGGCGATGAGTACCTTGCGGTAGCCCGGTTCGGCCGCCGAGACGCCCGCCATGGTGCGGTACATCCACTCGCCGACCGCGCCGTACGCGTAGTGGTTGAACGAGTTCATCCCCACGTCGTTGAAGGTGCCGTCGGGGTTGATGGAGTTCCAACGCTCCCAGACCGTGGTCGCGCCCTTCCCGATCTCGTAGCCCCAGGACGGGTAGTCCTCGTGTTGCAGCAGCCGGTAGGCGATGTCGGAGCGGCCCGCCTCGGTGAGTGCCGGCAGCAGTCCGTCGACGCCGAGGAAGCCGGTCGACAGGTGGTAGTCACGGCGCTCGAGTGTCTTGACGAACTTGGCGACGATCGCGTCGCGCCGGTCGGCGGGGGCGAGGTCGTTGGTGAGCGTCAGGATGTACGAGGTCTGGCTGTCGCCCTTGACGGTGCCGTCGGCCCCGATGAACGCCGCCTGGTACGCCGACCTGATCGCCTCGTAGCGCCGCTGGTAGGCGGCCGCGTCGTCGTCCCGGCCGAGGGCGGCCGCCATCTGGGCGAACTCACGTGTGCTCTTGGCGACGAACGCGGTGTCGAGCACGTCGGCCGGGGTCGCGTCGTCGAGGTTGAGCCAGTCGAGGTAGCCGCCGGCGGAGCGGATGTGTCCGGTGGAGTCGGCGTCGAGGAAGTCGACGTAGCGCTTCATCATGTCGTAGTTGTCGCGGATGACGTCGGTGTCGCCGTAGGCCTGCCACAGCGTCCACGGCACGTGCACGCCCGCGTCCATCCAGCCGGCCGACTCGTAGCCGCCGTCGAAGCGGCCGGGGACCACGGGGGCGACGCCGGGCAGCGAACCGTTGGGCCGCTGGGTGTCGCGCAGGTCCTGCAGCCACTTGGTCAGGAAGGACTGTGCGTCCATGTTGTAGACGGCGGTGCGGGCGAAGACGTTGATGTCGCCGGTCCAGCCCATCCGCTCGTCGCGCGCCGGGGTGTCCGTGGGGATGGACAGGAAGTTGCCGCGCATGCCCCAGACGATGTTGCTGTGCAGCTGGTCGACCAGGTCGGAGTTGGTGTCGAGTGTGCTGGTGAGGTCGCCGTCGGTGCCGACGACGACGCCGACCAGGTCGTCGGCGGCGGGGGCCTGGTCCACGCCGGATATCTCGACGTACCGGAAGCCGTGGAAGGTGAACGACGGCTCGAACGTCTCCGGTTGGTCGGTGGCGAAGGTGTAGTGGTCGGTCGCCTTCGCGCTGCGCAGGTTCGCGGTGTAGAGCGTGCCGTCGGGGTTGAGGACCTCGCCGTGTCGGATCTTCACGGTCCGGCCCGGCTCGCCCTTGAGGGTGAGGCGCACGTGGCCGACCATGTTCTGCCCGAGGTCGTAGAGGTAGGTGCCCTCGGTCGGCGAGTCGACCCGCTTCGCGGTCCGCAGCTCCTGGGTGACCCGCACATCGACCGCGGTCTGCGGTTCGAGTACGTTCGTCGGCTCGTCGCGGACGTCGGCCGGGGCCCACGTCGCGTCGTCGAAGCCGGGCTCGTCCCATCCGTCGACCTGCTCCGCCACCCGTGCGTCGTAGGACTCGCCGTCGAGCAGGTCGGCCTCGCGCGTCGGACCGCCGGTGGTGGTCCAGGTGCCGTCGGTACGGACGGTGGTGCTGGTGCCGTCCGTGAACTCGACCAGCATCTCGGCGATCACCGAGTTGTCCTGCCCGTAGACGTCGGTGCCGAACATGGCGACCTTGCCGCTGTACCAGCCCGGTGCGACCTCTGCGCCGAGCACGTTCGCGCCGGCGCGGACCTGCCGCGTCACGTCGTAGGTCTGGTAGTCGATGCGCTTGTCGTACGCCGTCCAGCCGGGTGCGAGTTCGGCGTTGCCCACCCGCGTGCCGTTGAGCCGCAGTTCGTACACGCCGCGCGCCGAGGCGTGGACGCGTGCCCGGGCGACCTCCTTGCCGCCGAGGTCGAACTCCTTGCGCAGCAGCGGGACCGGCTCGTCGCGGCGCAGCCAGGCCTCGCCGCCGTCACTGTCGACGCGCAGGCCGTCGGCGGTCACCGTGCCGGACGCGAAGGTGCGGTCGCCCGCCGGGAAGGCGGTGTCGACGAGGACGGTGCCGTCGGCGCTGGTGACCGTGACGTCGCGGACGATGCCGCGCTCGGCGCCGCTGGTGCGGAAGCCCATGACGCCGGGGGCCCCGAAGGTCGCATCATTGCGCTGGTCCAGCTGCTTGCCGTCGACTGTGGTGGTGATCGTGTCGCCGTCGACGGCGATCGCGTAGTCGTGCTCGGCGGCGAAGTCGAACCCGGCGGGGAACGGTGTCGCCTTGAGGACCGAGTAGCCGCTGTTGCGTTTCACGTGCGGGCGCAGTGCGTCGTCGGTGTCGCTGATCTGCCACATGTAGGCGTTCTCGGTGTTCTGACCGCGGAAGTAGACGCCGAGGGCCCCGCTGATGTCGGAGGCGGTGAACTCGATCGTGTAGTCGGTCCACTTGGCGCCCAGCGTCGGTGTCCGCGCCCCGATCCACTCGGCGGTCCACGGCCGATCGCCGAGTGCGGTGCCGAACTTGGCAGGCGCGCTCCACCGGGAGGCGATGCCCCGGTCGTCCCACACCCGGACGGACCAGACGTAGTCGGTCTGCGGCCTCAGCGCGGGGCCGCCGTAGCGGACGCCGACCGACTGGGAGGAGGAGACCTTGCCGCTGTCCCAGACGTCGGGGTCGTCGAGGCCCTCCGCCGAAGAGGCGACGTGCACCTCGTAGGCCCGCTGCGTGACGCCGCGGCGCCCGGAGTCGAGCTGCCAGCCGAGGGTGGGCGCCGTCAGGGGGATGCCGAGCGGGGTGTCGAGGGCGTTGACCTTCAAGTCGCCGACGCTCGTTGCAGCGGCGGCTGGCGGGGTGGGCGCGGCGGGGGCCGCGGGTGGACTCGCTGCCGTCCCCGTCGTGGTTGCCACCACGACGAAGACTGATGCAGCGACCGCGGCGGCGATCTGCTGACGCACGGGCACGAGCGCTCCTCTGGAGGCGTAAAGGATCGGCGCAATGAATCGCTTCAATCGCATACTTTGGGGGTGGGCGCTCCATGTGGCAACGGGTTGGACAGATTTGATGGAGCGTCTGTGCGAGATCAATGAATCGGTTCAAGCTGATCGATCATCGTATCCACGGGGCGTCGGGAGAGCCTGATGGCTCGGCACACGAGCCCATCACCCGCGCTCAGGCGGTTCTACGATGGTTCGTCTCCAGGGCACGCCCGTCCCATCGAAGGGCTCGCCACGCTCCGGCTCGCTGGGCTCCGACGCCCACAGCCGGAACTTCCACCCCGGCAGCTGCTGCCACGCCATCCCGGCACGCGGCAGATCCTCCCGGCGGTGCCGGTGTCCAGGCGCTCGACACGGACAGTGCCAACGCAGGGGCGCCCAGCGCCGACTCTTGGAACAGTCCCGGGCAGGAATGGCTACTCTGCTGTGATGGCGAAGAAGACGGAGACGGAGCTGGTGGTAGATCTGCGGGGTCGGCCGATCGAGACGCTTGATCACTTCTGGGACGCCGTCGCTGAGCCCTGCGGGCTGCCGGAATGGTTCGGCCGGAACACGGAAGCCTGGCGGGACACCATCCAGACACGAGGTATCTCCGATGTGATCGACAGCTACGACGTCCTGGTCATCCACGTGGACAAGCGCGGAGTCTTTGGCGCACGGCACCGTGAGGCTCGGGCCCTGCGCAGGGCGTTCGCGGGGCGGCAGTCGCGGCTGGTCGTGCACGAGCCATCCTGATCACGCGGTGAACAGGTCCGCGATATCAGCGGCAGGCCCGAGACAAGATTGCCGCCGAGTGCAGAGCAGCCGGTACCCCAGGGCAAGCCGGTCTGGCCGCGTGGCCAGACCGCGCCACTGCCTGAGACGGGCGTCGGCCGCTGTCAGGATCGCGGTGAGGATCCGTTGCCAAGTGCCGTCCACGGCCCACTTGATCAGCCGTTCATGTGGGGTCTGAAACGAGCCGAGTCCGTCCGGGGGCGGCCGGCCAGGACGAACAAGTGTGGCACTTCCAGGTGATGGCCTCCAAGGTGCGGCGGCGGTCGGCCCACCGCCGACCACGGACCGGATCAGCCGGCATGAGTCGATCCGGCTGCACATCACATCAGTTATCACCCAACGGACAGACACAGCCCGCCTGGTGCCGCGGTCGGCAACTGCGGCACTCACAGCTACTTACTCTCGGATTGACTGAAAGGCAGATCCATTCCGTCGTGGCGTGCCTGTATGCGCGCGATGACGCGCTCCTGTCCCAGCTTCTTGGCCTGGCGGAGCTTGGCTTCGGCAGCGAGCACAGGGACCCAGAGCAACCAGCCCCACAGGCTGAAGTCCACCACTCCCGTCCACACCAGCGCCTTGTTCAGTCCGAATGATGCGACGAAGGTCAGCACATACGCTGCGACGCGGTGCGCGAGAAGCAGGCGCAACGGTGCGTTCCGAGCTCCCTGCAGGAGCTCAACCGCCGCAGCAACCTCAACCGCCCGTAGGTCTTCCCCTGTGTCCTCGCTGGACTCGCCACGAGCAGCTCGTCGCAGCGCGTCGGTGACCAGCACGCTCTGCTCCGCTGTGGCCGCCTGCTGAGCTTGCCCTCGGGCAGCGGCTACCTTCAGGTCGTCCCAATAGCCCCGCCCGGCCCAGCCCGTCGCATCATCGACTCGCTCGCGCTCAGCGGACCCGGGCGGCGCCAGCTCTTCGATTCTCTCTTGCAGGAGCACCGCACGGCGCGCCCGTGCCGGGTATTCGAAAGAGTCCGAGCGCAGGCACAGCTCCACGTACGACACCAGAAGCCCGAGGTCGTCCGGTGCCAGGGCGAGGCCATCGCGATACGCGGCCTCAGCCTCACGGTCATGGTCCTCGTCGTCCTCCGCGGCGTGTGCCTGTCCGAGCCAGCGAAAGAGAACCGGATCCGGTCCGAACTCCTCGAGCCCCGCCTCAGCCGTTGCTCTCACAGCCGCATAGCCACCCACCGCGAAGAGCTCTGAGCACCGCTCCACATACTGCTGCCGTTCCACGTTCTGTTCCCACCCCAAGCCGTCAGAGCAAGCACCTTCTGACGTACTCACCACTGCTGTCAATGCGAGCACTTTGACGGAGGTCATCCTCAGCGTCGCCATCGCTACGGGCGGGGGTCATCACCCCTCCCCTGCAGGGAGATCAACGCCGTTGGCAGCGCGGCCCCGCTCGTCGCCCCCCGCGGGCTCTCACCATTCCCGCGGCAACTACAGAGTGTCGTCTGCCGTGGAACAATCCACGGGAGGAACGGACGTGGGGGGTGCGATGAGGCGGGGACGCTGGATGGCACTTTGTGTCATCGTGGTGGCTCTTACGCCCGCCGTGACTGGGTGTTTCGCTCGTTACGAGTCTTGTCCAGGCGAAGGCGGTCGACCCGATGACCTGGCGGTCAGCGACCTGGTCGGCACTTACCGGGACCTCTCAGGAAGCTCACTAACGCTGCGGAGCGATGGCTCCTTCACGACGGTGGCTTGGCCTACCGACCTCGACGACGCAAGGGGCCCCACAGACCGGAGAAGGGGTAGTGGGTGGTGGGAACTCACCGACGGCGGTCGCAACGAGTTCGACGTTTCGCTCGCCTTTCACGAGATCAATGATTACGAGGTCGGTCCGGGCAGTTACGGGTCCGGACTCGACATCAGCGGCAACGGTGAGGATCTGCGGCTGTATGCATGGATCGGTGACCCCGACGACTGCGCCAACATGAGCACCTTTCGCAATGAGTCGCCTGCTAAGCACTCCAGCCGTAGTTCGTGATCTTCATGCCTGAACGGCTTGTCATCGGTAGTGGCCGGCCCGGGATCGGGCCTGGTGGCGGCGTAGCACGTCGGACCAGGTAAGCCGGTCGACGGCGTTGTGATGGGTTGGGCGATGAGCGTGATGAACCAGTCGTTGGATCTCGTTGCAGGTGAGCGGTATGAGGGCGTCGGGGTGCGGGGTGGCGGTCGCGTTCGTCCGCGCGGATGACAGTCAGGAAGGCGTGCGCGAGCATGGCCGGGGTGACCCAGCGGGACCAGAACGGGTAGCGGCGGACCTGGTGTTCGTCGAGGGCGGCCAGCCCTTGCCGGACTGGAAGGACTCCTCCACCCGCCACCTTGATCCAGCGACGCGCACCAAGGTGGTCAGCGGCACCGGTGCGGGCGAGTAGCAGCGGTAGTAGGCGAGTTCCCCGGTGCTGCGGTTACGGCGGATGAGCAACTGGCGACTCCCTGGCCGGGGGTCGACGAGGTCGATGGCGGCCCAGTCGTTGAAGCGGTGGCCCTTGGCTCCGGCCCCCGGCGGACAGCTTCTGCCAAGTCCGCTTGGGCACCTTCTTGGCCAGAGCTTCCGCGCCGAACTTCCTGGTTCCGGTGGTGATTTCGTGCGAGCGGGCCACCGCGAGGACATAGCCGGTCCCGCGTCCCTCCAGCGCGGTCCGGTTGCCGGCGTCCAGGCATTGGCCGATCATGCGAGCGGCCAACTCCGAGTTGGTCGCCAACCCTGTCTCCTCGCAGACCCCGGCGGCCCGGCAGCGGTCGGCGTCGGAGGTCCAGGGGCGTGAAGTGTACTGTTCCCGGTCCACCGCGGCGTGCCCGCCGCGGCCCCCCATCAGGAAGATCACGATGGAACGGCTGGAAATCCAACCCCTCGATACCGCAGCGGGAAGGACCCGGCCTTCGCATCTGTTCTGCGCAAGTAGTGATCCCAAGAATGCTGAACAGAGGGGCGAGACTGTGTCAAAGCTCTTCAACGAGGAGATGCGCAAGCTGCTGGACGGGAGGAACTTCGCCACCGTCGCGACGCTGAACCGGGACGGCGGGCCGCAGACATCGGTGGTCTGGATCGTCAGGGAGGGGGATACGGTGCTGTTCTCCACGACGGCCGGGCGCCAGAAGGCGCGGAATCTCGCACGGGATCCGCGGGTAAGCCTCACAGTCTTCGACACCGCGAACCCGTACCAGTCCGTAGACATCCGCGGCACTGTCGAACTGATCAACGACTTGGAGAAATCGCTGCCGCGCAAGCTCTCGCAGAAGTACCTTGGCGAGGACCCACCGGCGGAGCCGGAGGAGGTGCTCCGGCTGATTGTCCGGGTGACCCCGCAGAAGGTCACAGGCTTCTCCGTTTGAGGCTCGCAGACGCCTGGTTGCCCGCCGTGCCAAGCACGGCGGGCAACCGCGTACACCCGGAGCAGGCTTGGCACAGCGACACTCTGCAGCGACTCATGCCGGATCACGATCTACCGTTGGAGTATTGGGCTGGCCCCTGCCGGTCAGTCAGTCTTCTGCTGAGGTGCAGCCCTGAGAAGGCCGTGACGCGACACTCGCCCACGATCAACCAACTACGGGACAACCATTACCAGCCCTCGGGGGCGGGTGCGTGGGCTTGGAGCGCTCCGGACGGCCCTGGGAGATCACGAAGCCGCAGATCCCGCCGTCGGGGATACGGCCGACGGGTGGCGGAACATAGGTCACGCCTGATGACACGCTCCTCGCGGCCACCCTCCAAACCCTCGTCAGTGGCTGCGCCTGGCGCCACCTTCCTCGCTCTAACATAGCTGCGCGCGATCACTGTTGTGGTCGCCATGACGCCCGTCGAGCCGGATGAGGGGGCACGTGCAGACGGAGATGTGGACGGGGCTGATCGGTCTCGGCGGAGCCGCCATCGGTGCCGGAGGAGCGGTACTGGGCGGATGGCTCCAAGCACGGTCCGCCAGAGTCGAGCGCGCGGAAGGCCACAGGCGAGACGCCGCCCAGGCTGCTCTCAACGAGCTGCTACAGCTCCGGCACGAGCTGATGGTCCACGACCGCGAGCGCCCCACGGACCAGAACTACGGGCTCACCGAGCCGTTCCAGAACTTCATGCACACCGGTGAGCGCCGCCTCATGGCCATGCATGCCTCCGCCCTGTTGATCCCCGACCCGCGGCTCCGGGAGCGTCTGGAGAGGGTGTACGAGATCGGCAACGCCTGGCTCCTCGCGCCTGGACTCGGCGCCGGCGCTCAACTCGCGTGGATGCAAGCTGCCTCGCGAGAAGGGATCGAAGTACTCGGAGCCTTTCTGCGGGGTGACCCTCTCCCTGCCGAGTACGAGGGGTTCACCTACCTGCGCCAACAGGTCGCGGAGGAGAACTGACGCACGTCACACGAGTTCTTACATTTCTGAATCCAGTTGACCGCCTGATCGGGCTCAGCAGGGCACCTACCTCCTCGACCCCGCGCCACCGGCGCACCGGGTCAGCGCGTCAGACGCTGAGCTTCGGCTATGACCTCCGCGTCGAGCTGGGCCAACGTCGTGTCCCCGTACCCGACGATGTCGTACTCGTCATCAAGCATCGCGAGGCGTTCGGCCAGGGGTAGCTGGTGGCCGTACCGCTGGTGGATGCGCAGAGCAAGCTCCCGCGGCGTCAGTCGGCCTGCGAGCATCTGGTGCGCCAGTGCCCGCACGGCGGCTTCCCTCCCGGCCTCGCTGTCGCGCGGGTAGAACACAAGGCCGAGCTCATCGAGTGCGACGGGAAGCAGGTCGGGCACCTCGTACGCCGCCTCGGCACGTGTGTATCCAGCCAGAATACGCAATGCCGGGCTGTCCAGCCCGGCAACGAGTGCCGCGCACGCAGCCTCGACCACATCATGAGCCTGGGCCTCGCCAGTGCTCCAGAGAACAGCGAGGTCCTGCAGGTCAGCGGTTGCGGCTTCGGTCGGCGACACCCCCACATGATCCCCTGCGCAAGAGGTCCCGACGACCGCATTAACGCCGCGAGGCGCGGGACGCTGGTCGGTGACGGTCACAGCACAGCGGGTGTCGTGCTCTGTCCTCCCGCGCCCAGCGGCCTTCGTGTCCTTCCCCTCCCCCTCGACGGGGAAGGACACGCTCACCGACCCACACGCGGTGCCCGACCGACGGCACCCTCGCCTCAGTTCGTGGACGGGCTCAAGTGCAATACGACCGCCGCCGTTCCGAGTGCCGGCACCTCTACCGGGACGGCGCCTTCGGGGTCGCGGTCTATCTCGTGGGAAGGCAGGCCGAGATAGTTCGTACGGACGGCGTGCGCGACGGTGAAGGGGGTACGCACGCGGCACGTGACCGGGGTGTCGGCCAGTGACTGCAGGCGGACCATGAGCGTGCCTTCGTCCGGCACGGTGAGGCCGACGAGCCGCACTCGGGAATCCTCCAGGGTCAGGAAGTGAGTCCGGGCCGGTGACGCGGTCCCGGCTTCGGCGCGGGCGCGCACCGGCACCAGCGGGTGACTGGTGACGGCCGCGACGCGCTGCGCGAACTCGTCGGCGTCCGCGGTGGCCGGGGCGAAGCCCACGCTGTAGCGGAAGACGTGGTCGAAGGCCTGCTGGGCGGGGAAGTTCGTGTCCCAGATGTTGTTGTGCACCCAGGAGAAGACGGTGGCCGGTTCCTCCTGGGGCAGGGACTGCGGGTAGGGGACGTAGGGGATCGCGATGCCGCCGATCTGGACGAGCGGGGCGTCGGCGGTGGCCAGTGCGACGTGATGTGTGCCGTCGCTCAGGCTGATCCAGCGCCGGACGGCTCGCATGTGGGCGGCGGAGCCCGGCACGGTCTCGCGATCGGTGCCGAGGACGCCGCCTGTCGCCTCCGTGCGGACGGTGGCGCCGTCCAGGGCGAAGGGGAAGGCGAAGTAGGCGCTCTCCTTGGTCAGGGTCGCGTTCTTGTCGAGACGGTTCTCGATGTCGACGCGGGCCGCGTCGTGCGGCAGGCGCACCGTCACGCGGAGCCTGCGGCTGCCGGCCGGGGCGCACTCGTACACCAGGGTCTGTGCCGTGGCGTCCGTGGTGCGCCCGACGAGGGCCGCGGGCGGAGCGGTGCTGCGTGAGGCGAGCAGGTGCATCGAGTCGTCGGCGACGGTCTTGCTCGACTGGTGGTTGAACGCGCCGGCCGTCGCGTACTCGTCGTAGACGTAGCCGTTGAAGCCGATGACGGCGTCCTGCCGCACCATCTCGCGCCCGGTGCGCTTGTCGACGACGGAGGCGATGCACGCCTCGCGCAGGTCGACGGTGACGCGCAGATGGTCGTTCTCCAGGACGGTGGCGTCGGCGGGCGCCGCGCTCTCCGCACCCGCCCCGACCGGGGGTTCGGCGCCGGTGACGACGTCCAGGCGCACCGCTCCGCAGGCCGGTACGTCCGCGACCGGCACGTGCAGGAAGCGGCCGGCCGCGCGGTGGCGGTCGTTGCTCTGGGCCTCCTGCGCGAAGGGCAGGGGCGTGCCCGTGCGCGCGTCGAGGACCTGGACCGCCTCGCCGAGGGCGACCGTGCTTTCGGGCAGGAAGAGCCGTACGGTCTCGGTGCGCGGCCAGCTGCAGGTGTTCACGGCGTAGAAGGACGCGTCCGCGTCGGCGGACGCGGCGAAGGCCTCGCCGAGCAGGGCGCCCGCGGCGTCCAGGAGCGTCTCCGCGTCGTCGTGGGCACGCATCGCCTGGGAGTACTTCCAGTGCCACTGCTTCTCGCCGGACCCGTGGCCGTGGTCGCCGTGCGTCCACGGGTCGCCTGCGCCCCAGGTGTGTTCGTTGAAGAGGGAGGCGGATCGGTAGACCGCCGGTGCGCCGCTGGTCACGGCCGTGCTGCCGGGTACGCCCATCAGGTGGGCGTACCCGGCCACGGTCTGCGCCTCGGCGAGGGCGGCCTGCCCGCGGCGGGTGGCCGCCAGCGGTACGGCGCCGGCACCGACGCCGTCGACCCACCAGTCGGTCCAGTCCCCCCGGTGGGTCTCCAGACGGTCGCCGTAGCGTTTCTCGGCGTCCTCGAAGAAGTCCTGGTTGCGCGAGGCCCGCAATTGCGGGAACGCCCACTGCTCGTTCCAGCGCCGCACCGTCTCCGAGATGATCCGCCGGGGCGGGCCGTTGTCCGCGAACTTGCCCAGCACGCGCAGGTGGAGCACGTCCCAGGGGTAGGGGTCGGCGGTGCCGGGGAGGTCGACGGCGGGGAAGCCGGGGATCCCGCGTCCCTCGTGGGGGTAGGGGAACCGGGCCAGGGCGCCGAGGTAGGCGGGGAGCAGGTCGTCGACGTGGTCGTAGGACTCGTCGAAGCCGAGGATCGAGCCCTCCATGTACGCCAGGCCGTGCGGGGTGTCCGTGCGCCAGACGAGCACGCTGTTGCCGCTCGGTGTCTCCCAGCGGAACAGCCGCGGCAGGTGTTCCCCGCCGACGAGGTGCGGCACCGCGCGTCCGGCCCAGTTGTGTGCCACGGACAGGTAGCGGATGCCGTTGTCCGTGAGGACGTCGGGCAGGCCCACCACCTGTCCGGGCACGTCCGTCTGCATGGCCGTGGTGATGTCGATTCCGTGCCGCTCGCGCAACTCGATCGCGGGGCGCAGGAGTTCGTGCAGTTCGTCGGTGGAGCAGGTCTCGGTGTGGAGGTTGAACGGCATGGCCGTGAGTTCGACGCGTCCCTCGCGCACCCGGTCGAGGAAGCTCTCCACCTGCCGTCGGGGCCGGTTGGCCCGCCAGTCCTGGAAGGAGTGGAAGCCTTCGACCGCCCAGCGGAACCGGGCGGGGTCGGGCCATTCGTCGGTGTCGCGGCACAGCTCCAGGAGCGAGTCGAGGTAGGCGCGGCTCTCGGCCATGACGCGGCCCTGCGGGTCGGTGTAGCCGATGTCGAGGTGCGAGTGCTGTACGAGGTGCAGGGTCCAGTGGCGCTGCGGACGCGCCTCGAACGCGAGCCGGGTGCCTGCCTCCAGTTCGGGCAGTTCGATGAGCAGCGGGGTGGGGGTGTCCACCTCCGGTACCAGGAGGCGGGTGTCGCCTCCTGGCCCGGGGAGGACCTCGCAGTGGACGGGGGTGCCGCCGGCCGTCGTGACGCGGGCCCGGGTGACGCGCGGTCGCGGGCTCGCGGTGTCGCGGGGGTGCACGCGTACCCGGACGGACTGGAGCAGTCCGCCGGTGGCGTCGCGGCGCAGCAGGGGTTCCCCCGAGAGCTGCACCCGCAGGTCCCCCAGGCCGACGGTGGTGGCCACGCGCTCGCGCAGAAGGTCACGCGCGATGTCGGAGTCCCACCAGGAGGGCCGGGTCAGCGGTGGCTTGGGCATGGTGCGTGAGTGTCCTTTGCGTCGGGGGTGCGGTGGTGCCGGCCGTACGGTCAGGAGGGCAGGTCGCCCTGGTGCGGGCGGTGACCGTGGTGGGTGGCGTCGGCGAGTGTGGCGAAGATCTGGACCATGGCGGACTGGTTGAGCGTCGCGGCCGGCGCCTGGGGGTCGTAGTCGCCGCCGTTGGAGGGCTGGAAGCGGAACAGTCCGGTGGAGGCGTCCCGGTTGCCGCGGTAGGTGTCGTCGGCGTAGGCGCTCATGGCCGTCAGGAAGGCGGGGTCGGGGCGGAGGGCGTCCAGGTCCAACAGGTCCTTGAAGTAGAACGAGTTGAAGATGGCCGGCTGTTCGTGGAGGCGGTCTCCCTCGGTCCAGTACGCCAGTGATCCGCGGGCGTCCGCCAGGGCCTGGTCCAGGTAGCGGGTGTCACCGGTGCCGCGGTAGAGGGCGGTGGCGGTGCCGATCATGGCGCCGGAGTTGTAGGTCCACAGGGTCTCGTTGGTGCTGCCGTCGTCACCGCGGTCGTTGACGTACAGGCCAGGCGCCTTGCGCATGCACGAGTACACCCAGCCGTACCACTGCTCGGCCTTGGCGAGGTAGGCGCGGTTGCGGGTGTGCTCGTAGAGGCGTGCGGCGAGTTGGGCGGACAGGGCGGTGACGTTGGTGGCCCGGATGGCGTTGTTGGGCGAGTCGTACCAGTCCATGCCGCCCGGACACGCCTTGGCGGGGTCGTCGTCCCAGGCCCTGGAGACGACGGGCACGACCTGCTCGGCCCGCTTCAGCGGCACGCGGTTGCCGGTGGCCTCGTACTGGTCGAGCTGGCTGAGGGCGACCACGGCGTTGTCGTCGTAGTAGATGTCGCCTCCCGTGCCCAGGGGTGCGGGCAGATAGGACGCGTAGCCGGGCCGCTCACCGGAGGCGTGGTAGAGCTCGGCCGTGGCGAACCGCTCGGCCGCGTCCTTCCGGTAGGAGGGCCCGGTACGCGGCAGTTCCTGCATGTCGACGGCCGCCTGCGCGGCCTCCCGGAAGGGCCACAGGTAGGAGTGCTCCCGGTCGGACGCCTGCCGGGGCGTGTGCTCCAGGTACAGGCCGTGCTGGTCGGAGCCCTCGTACAGGTGGTCCTGCAGGGCGCGGTACGCGGCGGTGGCCCGGTCGGCCCAGTCCGCCGAGGAGACGGGGCGGATGTGTCCGGGCGTCTGGGCGTGTGCCGGGAGGGCGCCCCAGAGCAGTCCGGCGCAGACGGCGGGCACGGCGGCACGGGTGAACAGCGATCGGAGCATGGGTGTGTTCCTTCGCGACCTTGAGGAGACAGGGAGAGGGGTGTGCGGCGTCACCGGTGGAGCTTGAGGAGACAAGAACAGGCGTATGCGGCGTCAGCGGTGGAGCTTGAGACTGCTGACGAAGAAGCGCTGGGCGGAGAAGAAGAGCACCACGGTCGGCAACGACACCAGGAGCGCGCCGGCCAGCACGACGGGCGGCCCGACGTTGGAGTAGTTGCCCTGGAGATCGGCGAGCGCGGCCATCACTGGCCGGATGTTGCGGCTCGTGACCATGGTGATGCCGAACATGAGGTCGTTCCAGACGGCCACGAACTGGAAGACGAACACGGCGATCATGGCGGACCGGGTCAGCGGGACGTGGATCTGCCAGAACACGCGCCACCACGACGCGCCGTCCACGCGCGCCGCCTCCACCACCTCCCGCGGCAGTGTGAGGGCGTAGTTGCGCATCACGAAGAACGCGAAGGGGACGGCGATCGCGGTGTAGAGCAGGACGAGCCCTACCTGGGTGTCGTACAGCGAGGTGTGGGCGTACGACAGGAACAGCGGCCGCAGGAACACCTGGAGAGGCAGCAGCGTGCCGGAGTAGATCACCCAGAACCACAGGGCCTGCCGCCTGACGGGCATGACGATCGTGGCGAAGGCGGCGAGTCCGGCGATCACCGCCGCGGCGACGGCGCTGACCACGGCGTACAGGAGGCTGTTGCCCAGCGCCGGTCCGAGTTGGGCCCGGTCCCAGGCCTGGGACATGTTGTCGAGGAGTCC
Organism: Streptomyces sp. NPDC089424; assembly: GCF_044749345.1. Classification (NCBI taxonomy): domain Bacteria; kingdom Bacillati; phylum Actinomycetota; class Actinomycetes; order Kitasatosporales; family Streptomycetaceae; genus Streptomyces; species Streptomyces sp. NPDC089424. The sequence continues at coordinate 1,580,558 of NZ_JBIVHU010000001.1, read as the reverse complement.
GAAGTCCTGGGGCAGCCAGTGCGGGCTGCCGGAGTAACGCTCGGCGGGCACCAGGGCGTTTACCACGAGGAGCCAGGTGGGGATCAGCCACAGCACGGCCAGGACCGTGATGGTGGCGTTGCGCAGGAAGCGGCCGGGGGACATCGTCACACGCCTTTCACGTCGAGCTGTCGGCGCAGGTAGAGCCAGGAGGCGGCCAGCACGATCACGGTGAGGACGACCGCGATCGCCGCTCCCGCGCCGGGCCGCATCTCCAGGAAGGTCTCGTTGTACATGGACACCGCGAGGGTCTCGGTGGCCCGTCCGGGGCCGCCCTGGGTGAGCACCCAGATCAGGTCGAACGACTTGAGGCCGTTGACCAGGCTCATCCCGATCACGATGATCGACACCGGTCGGAGCTGGGGCAGGACGATGTGCCGGAACTGCTGCCATCCGCCCGCGCCGTCCAGGGCGCCGGCCTCAAGCGTCTCCGGCGGAATGGACTGCAGGCCGACCAGGAAGAGGATGACGGCCACGCCGGTCGCCTGCCAGGCGTTGGCGAGGATCATCACGACGGTGTTGCCTGGCCAGGTGAGCAGCCATCCCTGGGCCAGGGAGTCCAGGCCCAGGGCGGTCAGGACCTGGTTGACGGCGCCGTCGGTGGTGAGCATGAAGTTCCAGACCACCGCCACCGCGGACCCCGAGAGCGCGTAGGGCAGCACGACACACAGCCGCGCGAGGCGCGAGAGGCGGCCGGAGTTCGTCAGGCACGCGATGGCGAGCCCGAGCACGAACGGCAGGACGACCGTGCCCACCACCCACATCAGGGTGTTCTGGATGGAGCGGAACAGGGCCGGGTCCGACGCGAACAGCGCGTAGTTGTCGAACCAACTGAACGGTGTGGTGCGCGAGTCGCTGAAGAAGCTGCGGTAGACGGTCCACACGAACGGGGCCAGCAGGAACAGGGTGACCAGCAGGACGGCCGGGGCCAGGAAGCCGCCGGCCGGCATCCGCTCACGCGCGGTGCGCCAACTCCGTGACGGAGGCGTGCGCCGAGTTCCGCCCCGGGGTGCGGCCGCCGCGCCGTCCAAGGCGGGCGGGCGCCGGTCGGTCGTAGAAGTACTCATGCTTCGTCGCGCCTCCAGGCCGCCCATTCGTCGTGTGCACGCTCCTGCATCCGGCGGAGCGTGGCGGCCGGAGAGGTCTGCCCGGCCATGAATCCGCCCAGGTCGTCGGTGTTGCCCTGGATGAGGCTGGGCGGACTCGCCTCCCAGTAGCGGACCAGGGCCAGACGGCGTTCGCGGGCGATGTCGCGCTGGAGCCCGGCCACCACCGGATTGCTCGATCGCACCTTCGGGTTGGCCGAGCTGTCCTGCAGGAAGTCGCTCCACACACGCTGCACGGACGGCTCCAGCCAGGCCCCGACGTTCGCCGTCGCGGCGGCGTGCGAGGAGGCACGGCTGGGCACCACGAAGACACCCGACTCGGCGATCACGCTCTTCGGGGTGCCGGCCCGCACCGTGGGCAGGACGAAGGCGCCGTAGTCGGTGCCCGGCTTCATGCCGGCCGCCGCCATCCCCGACGCCTGCCAGGTGCCGTGCAGGAACATGCCCACCGTGCCCTCCTTCAGCGCGCCGGGGCCGCGGGCCTGGTCGAAGTCGGGCGGTGTCATCCATCCCTTGCGCATGAAGTCGTGCCAGATGTCCATGGCGCGCAGGGCCGCGTCGTCGGTGTAGGAGGCTTCGCCCGCCACCAACCGCTGGTAGAACCGCGGATCGACCTTGCTGACCAGTTCCTGGAACCACTCGATGGCGGGCCAGCCGCCCACCTGGCTGGCGAGGAACGGCGTGATCTTGTTGCGTTTGAGTACGTCGGCGCAGTGCAAAAGCTCGGCCCAACTGCCCGGTGCGGACAGGCCCAGCTTCTCGAACACGGGCTTGCTGTAGAAGAGGACGTAGTACGACTCGTACAGCGGGACACCGAAGACCGTGCCGCGGTAGGAGACGGCTTCCCGCGCGCTGCCGCGCACCCATCCCTTGTCCGCGTACCGCTGCCAGACGCGGGTCAGGTCGGTGAGCCCGCCCGCACGCGCCAGACGCTTGAGCTGGTATCCGGACGCCCACTTGACGAGGTCGGACGCCTTGGAGGTCTGCAAGGTCATCTGCACGACCTGCTGGTACGAGGTCACCGACGGGTTCGACAGCGGCCTGAGCGCATAGCCGGTGATCTTCTCCAGCTCCCGGCCGGCCGCACGGTAGCCGTCGTCCCAGGTGGCGTTGTCGTTGGAGATGCTCGTGGTGCCCGGCTGTGCGGACGTGCTCGCCCCGCGGGCGCAGCCTCCCGCTGTCAGGGTGGCCGCGCCGGCGGCGACCCCGGTGAGGAAGCGACGCCGAGCGAGCGACGCGGCTGCGCTGCCGGCCCTGCCCGATGCTGACATGGATCACCTTCACGGAATCGGGCCACCTGCATGGCTGAATGTGAATCACGGGGCGCTTGCAATCCGGGCTGAAGCCGGTGGCTCCCGGTGTGTGTTGCGTGGAGGTTAACGACACCATTCCGGAGCTAGCAAGGGTTCCGGGGCAAAGAATCTGCCCACGCTCACCACGGATCCGAGAAGGCCAGCTCAGAGGCATTGCATGGAGAGCCGCCGCCCGAGAAGCAGGCATGGACGTCTTGAGTCAGCCGCTGTTATCGTTAACTCACAGCCGTGAGCCCAGCAAGGAGCAGATGTGCCCGCGTCCCGTTCTTACGACCCCCATCCGAGCTACCAGCCGGTCGGCGCCGAGGTGACCGCCGGCTGGCCGGCCGCGGTCGCCGCTCTGCCGCACGGGCCGCTCGTGCTGGCCGTAGACGGCCCCGCCGCCCTGAACTGGGGCGCGCTGGCCGACGGTCTCGCGGCGGCCGTACGCTCGGCGGGCCGCGCAGTGGAGCTGCTGGACGTCCGCGGCCACTACGCGCCGTCCGCCGGCGAGCGGCTGACCGCGCGGCCGGTCCCCGCCGACGACACGTTCTTCACCCCGCTGTCCGAGGCGACCGTCTCCGACCTGTTCGACTCGGTCCCGCGACCCGAACGCCCCACGGACAGCACGGTGTCGGTGGTGTACGGGCCGGGCTCGTCGCTGTGCGCGCCGGATGTGCTGTGGTACGCGGACCTGCCCAAGCGGTACGCCGAGGCTGCCGTCTCGCGGGGGGAGCTGCCCGTCGGCACCAACCTGGGGCGCCCCGCCGAACCGGCCACCCTGGTACGCCTGTTCTACACCGACTGGCCCGTGCTGGACCGGCACCGTGACGCGCTCGCCGGACGCGTCGACCGATGGATCGACACCCAGGATCCGGCTACCCCGGCCTCGCTGGACGGCACGTCCCTGCGCGCCACCCTGGCGCATCTGGCCCGGGGGCCGGTACGGACGCGCCCGTACTTCAACTCCACCCCGTGGGGCGGCCAGTGGGCCGCGAGCGAACTCGGCTTCACCCCCCAGGCCGGCAACACGGCCCTGGGCTACGAACTGATCGCCCCCGAAGCCGGCGTCCTCGTCGGCGAGAAGGGTGGGCCACAGGTCGAGGTCCCGTTCCAACTGCTGTGCGTCGGCCACCCCGAGGACATGCTCGGTGCCGACGTGCACCGCCGCTTCGGCACCTCCTTCCCCATCCGGTTCGACTACCTCGACACGATGGGGGGCGGCAACCTGTCCCTGCATCTGCACCCGCGGGAGCAGTACATGCGCGAGGTGTTCGGCTGGCCGTACACCCAGCACGAGACGTACTACGTCACGGCCTGCGAGGACGATGCCCGGGTCCTGCTCGGCCTCACCGAGGGCGCCGATCCCGCCGTCATGCGCCGCCAGGTCGAGGACGCCATCGCGCACGGCCGCCCGATGCCCGTGGAGGACCACGTCCAGTCGCATCCGGCGACGGTGGGACAGCTGTTCATGATCCCGGCGGGCACCCCGCACGCCTCCGGTGCGGGCAACCTGGTGCTGGAGGTGAGCGCGACTCCGTACCTGTACTCCCTGCGGTTCTACGACTGGCTGCGCAAGGACGCCGCCGGTGCCTCCCGGCCCTTGCCCTATGATCACGGTTTCGCCAACCTGGACACGGCCCGGCGGGGGGAGGACGTGACGAAGGACCTGATCCAGCGGCCCCGCACGCTGCGCGACGGCGAAGGCTGGCGCGAGGAGGTCATCGGCGCACTGCCCGAGATGTTCTACGCGGTCCACCGCCTGGTCGTGGCCCGGGGCGCCGACGCCCCCGACGACACCGCGGGCCGCTTCCACATCCTCAACGTCGCCGCGGGCGAGGGCGCCGTCGTCGAGACCCACGACGGACGCACCCATTCCCTGGCCTTCGCCGAGACCCTCACGGTCCCGGCCGCGGTCGGGCCTTACCGCGTCCGCGCGCTGGGCGAGAGCGAAGTGCGCATCGTCAAGGCGCTGGTGGTCGAACCGTGACCGTCGCCTCCCCGCAGCGAACCTGCGCGCCCCTCCCCGTCCTCGACGTCGGCGGTACCCATGTGACCGCGGCGGTCGTCGACCCGGTGAGCGGCCGTCCCGTCCCCTCCACGGTGATCCGCAGGCCCCTGAGCTCGCACGCGGCCGCCGACAGCATCCTCGACGCCATCGCCACGGCCGCCCTCGCCCTGCCGGCAGAGCACGATCCGCGGTGGGGGGTGGCGATGCCGGGGCCGTTCGACTACGCCACCGGTGTCGGCCGCTTCACCGGCGTGGGCAAGTTCGAGTCGCTGTCCGGTGTCGATGTCGGGGCCGGCCTGCGCCGGCGGCTGGGCGGCCGGGCGCAGCGGCTGTCCTTCCTCAACGACGCCGACGCCTTCGCCCTCGGCGAGTACGGCGCGGGGGCCGCCGCCGGTCACGACCGTGTCGTCTGCCTGACCCTGGGCACCGGCATCGGTTCCTCGTTCCTGTCCGCCGGACGGCCGGTGCACACCGGCGACCGGGTACCGCCGAGCGGGCACGTGCACCGGCTGACCTTGCACGGCCGGCCGCTGGAGGACACGGTCTCGCGCCGCGGCATCCGCGCCCTTTACGCGCGGCTCGCGGGCGGTGCGGAGGGACGACGGCTCCTCGACGTCCATGAGGTGGCGGCGCGGGCCGACGAGGGTGACGCCGCCGCGGTGGAGGCGTTCCGCTACGCTTTCGACGCCCTCGGCCGGACCCTGACCCCGTGGATCGACCGTTTCGGTGCCACCGCGGTCGTCATCGGTGGTTCCATGGCCCAGTCGTGGCACCTGGTGCATCCCGCGCTCACCGCGGGACTGGCCGTGGCCGGTCGAACCCACGTACCCGTTCTCCCGGCCCGGCAGCCCGCCGAGGCACCCTTGATAGGGGCCGCGCATTGGGCCCGCAACACACCGGGCGCCCCGTGAGTACCGAGGCGCCGGAGCAGGCAGGCAGAGGAAGGGGCACGGGCATGACCGCTCGCCGCGGCGGAGGGCCGACCATGCACGACGTCGGCAAGGTCGCGCAGGTCAGTGCCATGACCGTCTCGCGGGTGCTCAAGAACGACCCCGGGGTCTCCGAAGCGACCCGCGAGCGGGTCTTCGCGGCCGTCGACCAACTGGGCTACCGCCGCAACCAGACGGCGCGCAGCCTCCGACTCGGCGGCAGCGGCATGATCGGCCTCGTCGTCACCAACCTCGCCAACCCGTTCTACTCGCGCCTCGCGCTCGGCGTGCAGGAAGTCGCGACGAAGTACGGCTTCCGCATGCTGCTGAGCAACTCCGCGGAACAGGCCGGGCAGGAACCCGAACTTGTCAACGGACTCGTCGATCATCAGGTAGAAGGGCTGATCGTGGTCCCGGCCGGCAGCCGGCAACAGCATCTGGCCGACGCCATGCGGCATGTCCCGGTCGTCCTGGCCGCACGGCCCCCCGCGGGACTGGACACCGACTGCGTCCTGGTGGAGGACTTCCACGGCGCCCGCGAGGCCACCGCCTGTCTCCTGGCCGAGGGCCACACCCGCATCGCCTTCCTCGGCAACCCGCCGGCGCTCTACACCGGTGCCGAGCGGCTGCGTGGCTTCTGGGCCGCGCACGAGGAGATCGGCATCGAGCCGGACAGTGCCCTCATCCGCCAGGGCCTCGTCGACGCCGCGACGGCCGAGCGGGCGACCCTCGACCTCCTCGGGCAGGCCGAGGGCCCCACCGCGTTGTTCTGCACCAACAACCGCATCAGCCAGGGCGCGATCCGGGCCTTGTACAAAGCGGGTACGACGCTCCCGCTCGCCGGTTTCGACGACTTCGACCTGTCCGACGTGCTCGGGCTGCCCCTGACGCTCGTCTCGTACGACGCCGACGAGATCGGCCGTCAGGCGGCCCGGCTGCTGATCGACCGCCTCGAACACGACGACGCTGCACCGCCGGCCTCCCGCCGTGTCACGATCCCCACGCGCATCGTGCGCCACGGCGTGTCCGCCGACTAGGCCCGCGACGGCGTGTCCGCGAGGCGGGCTGCAACAGCGTGTCCGCGGAGGAGGGCTGCGACAGCGTGTCCGGCGGCGACGGCCGCGACGGCGTGAGCGGCTCGCCGGGCTCCTCCTGATCCGATACCACCGATCGCCCGTCGCCCCTCCTCCGGGCCGCCCCGGCGGTCGGCTCCCCCTCGTCCAGTCATCCGGCGCCTCCGCGACGGCACTTCGGTCCGCGCCGAGCGCCGGAATCCACCGCGTCCCGGCGCTTCCCTGATCCTGACCAGCCGTCACCAACGGCCCCCCACCGGCTCCGGCCGAACGGCAGGGGCCCGGCAGACGGCCGACCCACCGAAGGGCTGACCATGCAGTATCCGGCCAGTGTCCAAGACCATCCGACCGTCCAGCAGGCGGTGCGACTCCTCGACGGACTCGGCGACCCACGCTTCGGGCAGACACTCGTGCGCTGCCTCGACGACACCTTGGCCCGCACCATCCGACCGATGCCCGACGGCACCGCCTTCGTCGTGACGGGCGACATCCCCGCCATGTGGCTGCGCGACTCCTCGACGCAGCTGATGCCCTACCTCGCACTCCTGCGAGACGCCCCGGCGCTGCAGGACCTCGTACTCGCCGTGCTGCGCCGTCAGTTCGGGCAGATCGCCCACAACCCGTACGCCAACGCCTTCAACGCCGAGCCCTCCGGGCAGGCGCACGACCCCGAGGACCTGTGCGACGACCCTTGGGTGTGGGAGCAGAAGTACGAAGTCGACTCGCTCGCCTTCCCCCTCCTGCTGGCCCACCGCTTCTGGGCGGCTACAGGACGGACCGACCACCTGGCCGAGGCATTGCGGACGGTGCGCACCGTCATCTCCGTGTGGCGGACGGAGCAGGAGCACGAACGTCTCTCCCCCTACCGCTTCCTGCGCCGCTCCGGCCCCCCGAGTGACACGCTGCCGAACGCGGGGCGAGGGACGCCCGTCGGCCGGACGGGGATGACCTGGAGCGGGTTCAGGCCCAGCGACGACGCGTGCCGCTACGGGTACAACGTGCCCGCGAACCTGTGTGCCGCCGCCGCCCTCGACGGCGCCGCCGAACTGGCACGGCACGTCCACGACACGGACCTCGCCGAGGACGCCGGCCGGCTGGCGGCGGAACTGCGCGAGGCCGTGGCGCGACACGGCACGGTGCACCACGACGAGTTCGGCCTGATCTACGCCTACGAAGTCGACGGCCACGGCAACGCGCTGCTGATGGACGATGCCAACATGCCCGGACTGCTGTCGCTGCCCCTGGTCGCGAACGTCCCCGTCACCGATCCGCTGTACCTCGCGACCCGGCGGTTCGCGCTCTCGCCGGCGAACCCGTCCTTCCACCGCGGAACGGCGGCCGAGGGCGTCGGCAGCCCTCACACGCCCGCGGAGCACATCTGGCCGATCGCCATCGCCGTGCGGGGACTCACCGGCACGGACGAGACGGAACGGATCGGCGCCCTGCGCACACTGATCTCCACCGACGCGGGGACCGGCGCCATGCACGAGTCCTTCCACAAGGACGACCCCCGCCGCTTCACCCGCCCCTGGTTCTCCTGGGCCGACGCCATGTACGCCGAACTGGCCCTGGACATCGTGGGACTCGGCACCCGGCCGCTGTGGGCGTCGACGGGGTGAGCGGTGCTGGCGGCCGACCGGCCTCACCTGTGCGATGTCGTCCCGGGACTTCGAGCGCTCCGGCTGGCGCATCGGCTGCGGGCAAGTACGTACCCGGAGGCAGCGGCCTCGGCGTGGGGCTGTCTCGCCGGTGCACATCAGCCTGCGAAGGGTGCCCCTCTCCCCCACGCTCGCCGTGGAGAGGCGATCTCGCTTCGGCCGGACCGATGAGGTTGACTCGTGCCCAGGCCCGGACCACGACAGGAGCTACGACGTTGACGTACGACATTGCCGCATTGCGCTCCCGCTTCCCCGCGCTCGCCGCCGGGACCGTCCACTTCGACGGGCCCGGGGGCACACAGACGCCGCAGCCCGTCATCGACGCGATCGCGGACGCCCTGTCGCAGCCCCTGTCCAACCGGGGGCAGTACTCCCTGGGAGAGCGCAACGCCGAGACCGTCGTCACGGGGGCGCGCCGGGCCATGGCCGACCTGCTGGGCGCGGACCCGGCGGGGATCGTCTTCGGGCGCAGCGCCACCCAGCTCACCTACGACATCGCCCGCACCCTCGCCGCCTCATGGACGCCCGGCGACGAGATCGTCGTCACCCGCCTCGACCACGACGCCAACATCCGCCCCTGGGTGCAGGCCGCGGAGCGGGCCGGCGCCACCGTGCGCTGGGCCGGGTTCGACCCCGCCTCCGGGGAGTTGACGGCCGACGACATCCGCGCCGTCCTGTCCGACCGCACGCGTCTCGTCGCCGTCACCGCGGCGTCCAACCTGATCGGCACCCGCCCCCCGATCGCCGAGATCTGCCGCCTGGTCCACGAGGCCGGAGCGCTCACCCATGTCGACGGCGTCCACTACACCGCGCACACCCTGGTCGATCTGCCGGCCCTGGGGGCGGACTTCTTCGTCTGCTCGCCGTACAAGTTCCTCGGCCCCCACCATGGCGTCCTGGCCGCCCGGCCCGCACTGCTGGAGACGCTGCGGCCCGACAAGCTGCTGCCCTCCAGCGACGCGGTCCCCGAGCGCTTCGAACTGGGCACTCTGCCCTACGAGTTGCTCGCCGGTACGCATGCCGCCGTGGACTTCCTGGCGGGCCTCGACCCGAACGCGGCGGGCACCCGGCGCGAGCGCCTGTCCGCCTCCTTCGCCGCGCTCGAAGCACACGAACACAGCCTGCGTACCCGACTCGAGAAGGAACTGGCCGCGCTCCCGGGTGTCACCATCCACTCCCGGGCCGCCGACCGCACCCCCACTCTCCTGCTCACCTTCGAGCACCACGACACCGCCGACGCCTACCGTTTCCTCGCCGCCCGCGACATCCACGCGCCCTCCAGCCACTTCTACGCCATCGAGACCTCCCGCCGCCTGGGCCTCGGCGACACCGGCGGCCTGCGCATCGGACTCGCCCCCTACAACAACCTGGAGGACGTCGACCGGTTGCTGGCGGCGCTGGCCGAGTTCCTGGAGCAGTGAACTCGCGCAGCCTGGTGTGGTACACGAGGACGTCCACCTCAGGGATCTGCCGAATGACCGTATCGCTCCCTCCGAGGTGCCGACGTCCGCGGTAACACCGCCGGCGGCCAGCTGCCGAGCGGTCTCTGCTACGCGCTGGGCGTTCCGGCGAGCGGAGTCCGTCGCGGGGGTGGCGCCCTGCGGCCGCCTTTCCAACACTGTTGACGTACAGGCGACCCGGGGGAGGACGGACATGGCGACACGCGCAGAACCGGCGTTGGCACCGCTACCGGAGCGGCGGCCGGAGCTGGACGCGATACGGATGCTGGTCGTGATCGGGCTGGTCTTCTTCCACTCGGCGCTCGTGTTCGCTGCCGACGACGACTTCTACGTCAAGAACGCCGAGACCACCGAAGCCATCATGATCATCGCCGGGTTCGGGGTCGTCTGGGCCATGCCGCTGCTGTTCCTCATCTCCGGCCTCGGTGCCTGGCACTCGCTTCAGCGCCGCGGCGCGGGCGGCTTCGCCGGCGAGCGGCTGCTGCGGCTCGGCGTTCCGCTGGTCTTCGCGACCCTCGTGCTGAACCCGCTGCCGCAGTGGCTGCGGCTGCGCTCTGCCGACGCGGGCTACCACGAGTCGTACCTCGGCTTCCTGCCCCGCTTCTACGACGTGCACCTGGAGCCCGAGGAGTTCCCCTTCCTCGTCCAGGGCGAGCACTTCGAGACCGGCCATCTCTGGTTCGTCGTGCTCCTCCTGGCGTTCTCCCTCATGCTGGTGCCGTTGTACCGGTGGTTGCCGCGCGATCGCGTCCGCCGCATCGGTGACCGGGTGGCGGAGGCGACCCTGCACCGCCGAGGTGTCGTCCTGCTGCCGGCCCTCGCCTTCGCGGCGATCTGTGCCTTCGCACGGCTGGAGGAGGACTACGCGGGCTGGCACCGCTGGTCGTACCTGCTGTTTTTCCTTGCCGGCTTCGCGCTCGCGGGCGACGACCGGTTCCGCACCGTGATGCGGCGCGATGCCGGGACCGCAGGCTGGCTCGGCGGTCTGCTGTTCGCGGCAGCCGGCCCCGGATTCGCCCTGGCCGACGAGCCCTTCACGGAGATGACCACCCTGGCCACCGTCTCGCGGGCGCTGTTCGGTGCGGCCGGATGGTGCCTGGTGGTCGCCATCCCGGGTCTCCTCGACCGTCGGCGGCCGGAGCGACCGCGTGCGGCGCCGAACCCGACCCCGACGACACGCCGGCGCCTCTACGGCTATCTCGCCGCAGCCGTGCTGCCGCTGTACGTCCTGCATCAGCCGATCGTGGTCGCCGTCGCATACTTCGTGATCGGCTGGTCCGCGCCGATCCTGGTTGAATACGCCGTGCTCGTGGTGACGGCCCTCATCCTCACCCTCACCACGTACGAGCTGTTGGTCCGCCGCACGCGGGCGACCCGCTTCCTGTTCGGGATGCGTCCCTAGGGGCGCCTCGAATGTGCCGGTCACAGCCGCTCGTTGACAGCCACTCGTTGACAGCCGCTCCGAGGACGGTCGCCGCGCAACGGCCCGCGGGCTTGTCGTGCCTCGTGGCCAACGCCCGTTGCCTTTGGGGGCGCTTGATGCCACACCGGACCGGGTGCCGAGCCCCGGAGTCCTCCGCGTCGAACTGGGACGGACGGAAGTCGCAGGAGCCGCGTTTCCCTCGGCTGCGGGCCTGGGCGGCCTTGTCCGGGACGGTGCAGCGAATACCACGTCTGCGCAGATGGGCGGGGTTCTTGCGGGAGGCGTACGCCTCGTCGCCGCGCACCCGCATCGACCGGGTGCGCGGTTTGCCGAACCCCGGCGGGGTGTGGGGATCGGAGCACAAGATCGCCGACGCGATGCTGCGCGTCGCAACCTCCTGCACGAGTGAAGGTCAGGCCACCCCGGCTTGCAATCGGACGGGCCTGACGCGATGCCGCGTCCGGTCAGGCCCTCGTCGGCAGCCTGGACGTGGGGCCGTAACAGGAGAGCCGCTGCGGCCGCACCGGGATGATGCCGGGCGGTTCAAGGATCGTGGCAGTCACCGTCCATCGACGGTCACGCGACCTACGAGGCGGGGCGATACGCCGCGGCCGGGCCGATGATGCCGGGCCCGAACTTGTCGCGTACGCGGTCGGTGGCCGCTTCGGCCAGGAGGCGGGCTTCGCGGGCGTGGTCGAGGCTGATCTGCTGGGCGACCTGATCGGCGTTGACCAAGTCCTCGGCCTTGAGGGTGAGTGCGACGAGGCGGCCGCGCTGGAGGGCGGCGGCGTCCATGAGCTGGTAGGCCAGGGTGCGCAGGTCGTCATCGTGGGCGGACGGTTCGGGCAGGCGGCGTGTCTTGTGCCAGGTGCCGCCGCCCGCGAAGCGCAGGGTCAGGGTGAGCCCGCGTGCTGCCTGGCCGCGGCGGCGCAGCAGGATGCCGAGTTGGACGACCTGCTGGAGCAGTGCGGATCGGACGGTGGCGCCGTCGAGGGTGTGCCGGTCGAAGGTATGGCGCACGGTTGCGGAGGCGGGCAGGGCGCGAGGCAGGACGGGGCGGGGGTCGATACCGCGGGCCCGGTCGGCGGCGAGGCGGCCGGCCTTGCCGCCCAGCAGGCGCTGGACCGTTGCCGGCGAAACGGTGGCGAGGAGGGCGACGGTGTGGATGCCGTAATCGTGCAGGACCGTCGCCTGTTGGGGGCCCATGCCGTGCAGTGCCTCGACCGGCAGTGGTCCCAGCCAGTCGGTGACCTGGCCGGGGTCGACGACGAGGACGCCGCCCGGCGTGGGGATCCGCGCGGAGGCGGTGGCCGCGACCGTGATCGAGGGCCCGACCCCCACCCGGACGTCGACGCCGAGGCGGGAGATCGTGCGAACCCGCAGGATTTCCCCCAGGTGCTGGGGGTCGGTGCGGTGGTAGCGCAGGGCGCCCTTCAACTCGATCAGAGCCGCGGTCGGCGGCAAGGCCTGCACGACCGGGGACAGCTCGGCCAGCTGCTCCAGCACCTCCCGGTACGTCTCTTCCGGAAGGTGGTCCGGGCAGCGCACGTGCATCACCGTTGCCACCTCACCAACCGCTGCGTCCACGGTCACCACCTCCTCCTCGCACGATATCGAACAGAAAATCGAACACGCGAATGCGGTCGCTCGGCCCATCGATCCGGCAGCACACAGGACCCCGAAGCCCCCCGCCTTCAGCAGCCGGCCGCAGAGGAGGAGCAGGCAGGCAAAGTGGGCCGCTGCTGCCGGACCGGATCGCCGAGTCCGGCATCGGGGTCGGCCGCCCGCCCGTCCAGGTGCACGCCCGCCATGGCCGCTGCCGCCGCTCAGCCAGCCGGGACGACGCCCGCCGCCTCCTTGCCCGGAACCGAGATCCTGCGGTCACCGTCGGCCCGACGTCCAGCTGCCCATCATCAGATGGCCCACTGGAAGTGGGCGCAAGTGGCCCACATCTTTGAGCCGCTTCGCTCCTAGGGTTCGAGGCGTGACGACAAGGGCGCCCGGCATCCCTCCCTTCTCCGCCGCTGTGTGCTGTGGCGGAGAAGTCGCACGGCGCCGATATTGATCATGGCGGGCGACCTCGTGCGGGACTGATGCCGAGCCCGCCAGGCGCCCTACCCGCTCCCTGAGCGTCCCCTACTCGGAGGAACCCCTCATGCAAGCCATCACCGTCCAAGACCGCAATGCCGGTGTCGACGGCCTGACCCTCTCCGAGCTGTCCCACCCGCACGCCGCCGAGAACGACGTGATCGTGGAGGTCCACGCCGCAGGATTCACCCCGGGCGAGCTGGACTGGCCCGGCACATGGACCGACCGGGCCGGTCGTGACCGAACCCCGAGCGTGCCTGGCCACGAGCTGTCCGGCGTGGTCGCCGAGCTCGGCTACGGGACCACCGGCCTGACCGTCGGGCAACGCGTGTTCGGTGTGACCGACTGGGCCCGTAACGGCTCGCTGGCCCAGTACACGGCGGTCGAGGCCCGCAACCTCGCTCCACTCCCGGCCGACGTCGACCACGTCACGGCCGCAGCGCTGCCGATCTCGGGGCTCACCGCCTGGCAGGCCCTGTTCGACCACGCCCGCCTGACCACCGGCCAGACCGTGCTCATCCACGGCGCCGCAGGCGGGGTCGGCTCCATCGCCGTTCAATTGGCCCACGAGGTCGGTGCCCGGGTGCTCGGCACCGGCCGGGCCGACGACCGCGATACGGCCATCGGTCTGGGCGCGGACGCCTTCATCGACCTTCAGGCCGAAGGACTGGCCGGCGTCGGTGAGGTCGACGTCGTGCTCGACGTGATCGGCGGCGACATCCTCGAACGCTCCACCGCACTGGTCCGCCCCGGCGGGACCCTGGTCACCATCGCAGAGCCGGTCACCGTCCACCCTCACGACGGCCGAGCCGTCTTCTTCGTCGTCGAACCGGATCGGGCCCGTCTGGCCGACCTCGCGCAGAGGCTGCGGGACGGCCGCCTCAAGCCGATCGTCGGTGCCGTCCACCCGCTCGCCGAGGCAGCCTCCGCGTTCACACCGGCCAAGCGCATCACTGGCAAAACGATCATCCGCGTCGCCGAAGACTGAGTCAGAAGGGCAGTACGGGGCGGCGCATCTATCTGTGCGAGCAGTGGATGCGCTCCCCGCCGTAAGGATCGCATCCCGATACGAGCCCGGGGCGGTGCTGCGCAGTCGCTCGACCAGCGCCGCAGTGCGCTCGGGGCACGCTCGTGGGCCGGTCCAGATCGGCCGCACGGGCAGATCGCATGCCGACTCGTGTAGGTCGACGGCGGTCAGAACGACATCCTCGCTGATGGTGCCCGACGCGCAGCGGGCCTGCTGGGCCGGCGTCGCGAGCCGCGCCGCCGAGTCCTGCGCAGGCTCGACAGCGAGTCGACCGACCCGGACCCGGACCCGGACCCGAGACGAGGCTCTCGGCAAGCGCACCGCCCGGCAGGCCGCGACCTCCACGATCCACAGCCCTGGCGCGAGCCTCGCTCGGCGGCCCGCCGCTCGCACAGCATCCCCGGCGATCGCGCTCCGCGCGCCTGGGCACTGTCCGGTGGATCACGTGGCCGTGATGGCGCCGAGTCAGTCCTCGCGGGCCGGACCGCGTCCGGTTGCGACGCCTTTCCGCCCCTCGGGCACGGGCAGGACCGCCAGGGCGGTGTCCGCGATGTTCCGCAGCGTCTCCGGGTCCAGGCCGGCCTTGCCGACCGCCTCGATACCGCGGACCACCGTCAGCAACAGTGCCGCCAACCGCTCCGGATCCGCAGCGCTGTCGATGTCGCCGTGGCGCTGGGCGGCGCTGATCTCCGTCCGCAGCAGGGTCAGCAGTGCCGTCATGGTCTCGGCCGACCGTCCGGCGACCGTCGGATCGTGCTGGGCCAGTTCCGCCGCGCCCTTGGCCAACAGGCACCCTCGGCGCTCGGTGTCGGAGGCCGTGTTCTCCGCCATCAGGTGCACGTATCCCGACAGCCGGGCCAAGGCCTCTGCGTCCGGGCCACCTGCCAGCCGCCCTTCGGCCACCTCGACGACCGCAGTGCACCAGTCGCCGAACACACGGTGGAACAGCTTGCCCTTGTCGCCGAATGCGCCGTACAGGCTGCCCTTGCCCAGGCCGGTCGCCTGGGCGATGTCGTCCATCCGGGTTCCGGCATAGCCGGTCGCCCAGAACTGTTCCCGGGCCCGCTCCAGGACTTGGCGTTCGTCGAATGCGCGTGGTCTCGGCATGCTCTCAGCCTAGCCATTCTTGACTCGATCGTCCATTACTGCCTACGTTATGGACGATCCGTTCCATAACTGAAGGGGTTCGACATGCCAGGCGTGCTTCATGAGAAGGTGGCCGTGATCACCGGAGGGACCAGCGGGATCGGGCTGGCCATCGCCCACCGCTTCGTCCGGGAGGGCGCACGGGTCTTCGTGACCGGCCGGAACGTCGACCGCCTCGAAGCGGCAGTCAAGGAGATGGGCCCTGCGGCCACCGGCGTCCGGTCTGACGTCTCCGCCCTTGCCGACCTGGACGCGCTCTACGCGCGAGTCCGCGAGGAGGCCGGGCACATCGACGTGCTGGTGGCCAACGCGGGAATCGTCGCGGACGCGGCGCTCGGCGCCCACACCGAGGCGAACGTCGACCTGACGCTCGCCGTCAACGTCAAGGGCCCACTGTTCACCGTTCAGAAGGCGCTTCCCCTGCTGGCGGACAACGCCTCCATCCTGGTCGTCGGCTCGAGCAACAGCGTGCGTCCCAATGAACAACTCGAGGTCTACAGCGCCTCGAAGGCGGCGGTGAGCAACCTCGTGCACAACTGGGCCCGGCAGTCGCGGGAGCGCCGATTCCGGGTCAACGTGCTCAGCCCGGGACCCACGCGGACCCCCGGCCTGCTGGGCGCCGCGGGGCCTGACGTCGACCAGTTCGCCGAGTCCGTCGTACCACTGGGGCGGCTGGCCGACGCCGAGGAAATCGCCGAGGCCGCCCTCTTCCTGGCATCGGACGCCTCATCGTTCGTCACCGGCGCCGAACTCTTCGCCGACGGCGGCTACACCCGGGCCTGAACGACGCCCGACGGTGCCATTTCGGCTCCCTCGATGACGTCGGCCGCCACCCCGGCGACGCCGACCTTCCGCTTGAAGCCGATGACAGACCGCCCCTGCCGCCTTCGTGCTGTCGGTTGCCCCGCTGGTTCTTCGGTCCGGGGATCGTCTGCTTGATCTTGCTTCGCCGGTCAGCCTTGCCACTACCGAGGGGGCCGGGCCGGTCCGTGTCGCCCGCCACCCCGGCGGGCGACACGGACACGGTTCATGACCGGGATGGGCAGCGAAGCGTCGCCCGCGCCGGGGCCGCTCGTACACGGTCTTCCCCCGAGCGAAACGCGCAGGCAGGTCCCGCCACGGCATCCCGGTGCGCTGCCGGAACAGCATCCCGTTGATCACCCTGCGACAGCTCTCCCAACGGCCCCCGCGCTGACCCGACTTCGGTAGATGCGGCTTCCGCACCAAGGCCGACCATCACAAGATCCGCCGGACACGGCGTAGCGACGCCTGCGCTTTCAGCAGCGTCGGCATCTCCCCATGCGAGGCATCCATACACCGTGTCTGAACACGATGTATGGTTACTCTCGCTCGACGTCGGGCGGCAGGGATCGTGGTCCGCCGCCCGCTCGGAACCACAGCCCCGTGTGAAGGCAGGACAGTCATGACGCTGACAACAACCCCCTTCGGCAAGCGCGCCACTGCGGCGGAGGTGCTGGACGGAGTCGACCTGAGCGGACGCCGGATGATCGTCACCGGCGGTTCCTCCGGACTCGGTGCCGAAACGGTGCGCGCACTCGCGGGCGCGGGGGCCCAGGTGACCATCGCCACCCGGAACCCCGACGACGCGAAGCCGCTGCTCGCGGAGTTCCCGCAGACACAGGCCGCCGCGCTCGACCTTGCCGACCTGAACTCCGTCCGCGCCTTCTGCTCCGCCTGGAGCGGACCGCTCGACGGCCTCGTCGCCAACGCAGGGGTCATGATGCTCCCGACCCGGCAGACCAACGCACAGGGCTGGGAGATGCAGCTCGCCATCAACTACCTCGGCCACTTCGCACTGGCCGTAGGACTGCGCCCGGCCCTGCAGAGCGCCGAGAACGCGCGCGTGGTCGTGGTCAGCTCCGGTGCCCAGCTGCGGGCAGGGCTCGACTTCGACGACCCGCACTTCGAACGCCGTTCCTACGACCCGTTCGTCGCCTACTCGCAGTCGAAGACCGCCGACGTCCTGCTGGCAGTCGGAATCAGCCGCCGATGGGCCGAGGACGGCATCACCGCCAACGCCTGCGCGCCGGGGTCGATCCACACCAACCTGGCACGTCACATGGACAAGGCCACCCTGATGGCCCTCGGTGCCATGGATGCGGACGGCAACCTCGTCACCCCCGACTACTTCAAGACCCCCGCCCAGGGCGCGGCCACCACGGTGCTACTGGCCGCATCGCCTCTCCTCGACGGCATCAGCGGGCGGTACTTCGAGGACAACCAGGAGTCGGAAGTCGTGGACGGAGGCCCCGACGTCAGGGAGGGTGTGGCGAAGTGGTCCGTGGACCCCGCAGCAGCGGACCGGCTGTGGGACTACGCTCTGCCCGTGGTGCACTGATCCACCGCGCCGCGCAGCGGTTCCGACCTGGAGGGGTGCCTTCGTGGGCCGTACGCCCACGGCACCACGCGGACCGAACGAGCACGAAAGACACCCAGAAGGTTACTGATGAGACCCGTGACCCGACGCCAGGCCGATCATCACGCCAGCCGCTCGGCCGCGACCGCGGCGCAGGTCATGTCCGCCCTCGAGCGGCTCCTCAATTCGCGTGAGGCCTTCTCCGAGATCAGCGTGCAACGCATCCTGGAGGAGGCCGGGGTGTCGCGTGCGACGTTCTACGCTCACTTCCAGAGCAAGTCGGACGTCCTCGTGCGACTCACCAACGACCTGCGGGAGTCGCTGCTCTCGCTGGTCAAGCAATGGGTCCCCGCCGCCGGCCCGGAAGAGCTCGCCCAGCTCTTCGAAGAAGTGATCGGAATTCACCGCGCGCACCACAGTGCGTTGACCGCGGTCCGCGAGGCGGCGGCCTACGACCCCGTGGTGAATGACTTCTACACCGCGGACCTGGAAGGCTTCGACGAGTCGACGCTGCGGCACCTGCTGTCGGAGCAGGCCGCCGGCCTGGCACCGGCCGATCTCGACGCGGTCTCGGCCAGCCGCATCATCGTCTGGGGAGGAGCCCAGGCAATCGCCCACCACATCAGTGTCGACGCCGGCGGCGGCGACGCCGCATTCGCCCGCGAGCTCGCACAGATCTGGTGGCACGGGGCGTACCGCCGCCCCTGCGAACCCTGACGCGTCCGCGCACGGATGCGGCGGGACGTCGCCCCTCGCATCGTCGATCCGCTGAGCCCGTCGTGCCGTCATGACCCCCTCAGGTGGCTACGGACTCGACGACGCGCGTCACGGGGCAACCCTTGGGAAGCAAGTGGTGTGACTCGTCCCGACCTCACAACTCTCTGACATCTTCAAGTCAGTGTCGTAGTGCACCGGGAGCCGGTTGCACCGCTGCACCACATGACGGAGAGATGATGCATCGCACCGGCAGCGCTGGACCGACTCCCGGCGACAACCGTGGCGGCCGACGTTCAATCCGTACGTGGCCTCCTGAAAGGCTGCCAGGAGTGCGACCGGCGGCAGATACTCGGACACGTGTGCACGCCCTCGGCGCCCGGCGGTACACCCCGGTCGTGATGCCGAGGGCCGCTGGTGTACTCGCCCGCTGACGGTGGCGGTGGCCTCCCGCATCCATGTCGGTCGCCTACGCATGACGCGGGTGGAGTGAGATGCAAGGCCCTCAAGCAGCGACGCCACGTGGGTGTCGCGCTGGTGATGGCTCTCACGCTCACAGCCTCGATCGCTGCCGTTCCGGCCGTCACTCCCCCAACACCATGGAACCCTGCGGTCGGAGCGCTTGACGGATTTGTCAGGCAGGATCCGCAGTGGAAACGCTGCGGGGACGAGTTCCCTGCGGATTTCACATGCGCCACGATCGAGGTTCCACTGGACTATCGAGCTCCCGCGGGAAGGCGCATCGACCTCGCCGTGTCTCGATTCAGGAGCGCAGCACCCGCCGAACGGCGCGGCATCTTGCTCTTCAATCCCGGCGGACCAGGGGTGGCAGGGCTTGAAATGCCCTTCAAGATGCGGCGAAAGCTCCCAGAATCCGTGCGGGACAAATACGACCTCATCGGCATGGACCCGAGAGGCGTCGGGCAGAGCAGCCCGATATCCTGCGCACTGAATCACGAGGAGGAGACCTGGCTACGTCCGTACAAGGCTCGGACATTCACCCATGACGTCGCCTGGGCACGCAGAGTCGCACGCAAGTGTGAAGCGAGATCCGGCGACAAAATTCCGCACATCACCACGTCTGATACCGCGCGCGACATGGATCTGCTCCGGGCGATCCTCGGCGAGGAAAAGATCTCATTCGTGGCTCGCTCATACGGCACCTACCTCGGCGCCGTGTACACCCAGTTGTTTCCAGGCCGGGCCGACAGATTCGTGCTGGACAGCGCAGTGGACCCGACGCGTGTCTGGCGCGAGATGATCCGATGGTGGGCGAGGAGTGCCGAACCGGCTTTCGACCGGTGGGCCGTGTGGGTCGCTGAGCGCTCTGAGACATACGGTCTCGGCGGAACCCCGGAAGCGGTGAAACGGACCTTCTGGAACCTGGTGCACATGGCCGACGACGACCCTTTCGAGACAGAGGGACAGCCCACCACCGGCGATGACATCCGCGGCCGCATGCGCACCGAGGCAGTCGACCCCCAGCGCGCCACTGAGATCATCGTCGGGCTCAGGCAGACAGCAGTCGACCGGCGCAGCACTTCGGGCTGGATGGCGGACGGCGCCGACTCCGAGGAGGGCTGGGCACCGTCCTCCGGCATCCTGGGGGCGGAAGTGCCGTCCGACAACGCGACAGCCAGCTTTTGGGCCGTGATGTGCGGCGACAACTCGGCCGCCTGGCCCCATGACCCGGAAAGGTATCAAAATGATGCCGTTCGGGACATGAAGCAATACCCGCTCTACGGTGACTTTGTTTCCAATGTCAAACCGTGTGCCTTCTGGCAGGACTCGAAAGAGCCAGCAATAAAGGTGACCAACAATGTGGGGGCGCTGATCGTCCAGAATGAGTGGGACCCGCAGACCCCGCTGGCCAGCGGCCTGGCTCTACATGCCTACCTCAAGGGCTCGAGTATGGTCACCATACTCGGTGGCGAGGGTCACATCGCCTACCCCAGTGGCGAACAATGTGCTGACGGTGCTGTCACCACATACCTGCTGACCGGCACGCTCCCGCAGAAGGAGCTGACCTGCCGGGCCGGTACGAGTAAGAACCTGAATTCTCAGACTGCCTCCCCGAACACGTGAACACAAAGGGTCAGTGGACGGACAGCCCGCCGTCGACGAAGATCGCTTGCCCGGTGACGAAACCGGAGGCACGGCCGGCCAGGAACACTGCCGCTCCGGCGAAGTCCTCGGCGAGGCCGTTACGTCCGACCATCGTGCGCGCGGCCAGCGCCGCGACCTTCTCCGGGTCGGAGGACAACCGCGCATTGAGGGGGGTCATGACGAACCCAGGCACCAGCGTGTTGCAGGTGACGCCGTGCGGCGACCATGCCTCTGCCTGCGAGCGCGCCAGAGCCTCCAGCGCCCCCTTGGAGACCCCGTAGGCGCCGCTCTGGACGAACGCGCGATGCGCCTGCTGGGAGGTGATGTGGATGATCCGTCCGAAGCCCCGCTCAGCCATGCCTGGCCCGAACCGCTGGCCCAGCAGGTACGGCGCTTCAAGGTTCACCGCCATGGTGGCGTCCCACACGTCCTCACCCAGCTCGCCGAGCGGCGGGCGCAGGTTGATTCCGGCACAGTTGACGAGGATGTCGGGCTCGCCGAAGACCGCGACCGCCTCCTCCGCGGCGGTGCGCACCCCGACGCGGGTACCCAGGTCGGCGCTGACCCAGGCCGCTCGGCACCCGTCAGCCGCCAACTCGTCGACGGTGGCTACCAGTTCCGACTCCCTGCGCGCCACGATCACCACCCGTGCCCCTGCTCGCGCGAGGGCACCGGCAATGGCCCGGCCGATGCCGGAACTGCCGCCCGTCACCACGGCGACCCGTTCGTCCAGCGAGAACAGTTCGGAGAGATAGCTCTGCGATGCCATGTGCGCACCCTAGGCGGTGCGCCCACGGCGACCGCGCCATTCGTGTTGCCGCTTCCGCGTACCACCGGCTTCGATCAAGGCCCGAGGCCGTGGTCGCATCGGGCCGGGGGGCGTCCTGTGGCCGCGGCCGACCAGCAGGCTGGTGTGGATCCGGGTAACGGATGTGCGGATTCACAAGTGCGGCGAGAACCGGTCGACCGGCCGGGCCTCAGCGCATCGCGGCTGTCCTACGCCCTGCGTCCAGTCATTGCACAGGTTTCCAGGACGGTCTCTCCAGAAGTCCCGCGGATGGTCGGGATACGCGGCCATGCGAAGCAGGAGCTCGACGGTGAACGCGGCCAGACAGGCTTACTCGGCGATACGTAAGCAGCGGTGCCACTCGGTGACGAGACCGGAGCAGGTCTCCAGACCTAGCAGCGCCGGCCGGACATGAGTTCGCTGCATGACGACCCGGCGCTGCGGAGCGTAGGGGTGCGCTCTGCGCCACGGTGCCTGCCGCGCGTAGGGCACGGCTGACTGATGGATCGACATGTATGCCTTCATCGCAGCTCGTTGCCGCTCCGGGCACAACCTCGGGCCTCGACCGTTGGTCTGACCCACTGCCACGTCCAGCCGCCTGGTGTTGCACCGCAGTGCACCCGTCGTTTCCCCGTAGGAGGACATATGCGCAGGAGACCCGCCGTCGCCGTGTTGGGCACGGCTGCGGCACTAGCCGTCTACGCCGTGCCCGGCGCACAGGCCGACGAACACCACGGCGACACGAGAATCACCCAGGTCGTCATGAACAACGGCAAGGGGGTCGCCGTCGGCACCGGCGGCAAGCTGTTCGGCTACAGGGTCACGGGCACCGACAACTCGGGGCTGCGGGCCATGGAAGCCTGGTTGTGGCGGGGCACCGACATCAACAGGCCGACGGCCGTCACCGGTGGCGTGTACTCGGGGTGCACCAGGAGCACCTGTTCCGTGGGTGGCGACATCGAACCCCGGCGAGACGGCCTGGTGAACGCCGACGCGGGCACCTGGCGCGTGCGCATCGCGCTGTTCGCCCAGGACGATGACTACCGCACGGTCGACCAGGCAGCCACGGTCCAGGTCCTGCGCATCGCCAAGATCACCACCGGCGCCTTTCCGGCGTCGGTGAAGAAGGGCTATCCCATTGTCGTCAGCGGTGACCTGATCAGGGCGGACTGGGAACAGCAGAAGTACGTCACGTTCGGGAACCAGGAGGCGCGGCTGCAGTTCCGTCCCGCGAACTCAGGCAGTTTCCGCACTGTCAAGATCATCAAGGGCGACGCCGACGGGTTCTTCAGGACCACCGTGCGGGCCACGGCAGACGGCTACTGGCGCCTGCGCTTCTGGGGCTCGTCGACCACGGCGGCGGCGTCCAACGCCGGGGCCTACGTCGACGTCAGGTAGCTGTCCGGCCCCGCCGGCGCTGCGGCACGAGCGGGGCCGGTGACCGGTCTGGCGGACCGGTACCCGCCCGGCCGGGGCGGTCGGCATCTCCGGCGCAGCCATCCACGACGGCCAGGGAGCGCCTCGTCGACGCGGGGCACCTGCCGGTCCGATCTCGCTACGGCCCCGGCCCTGCCGCCCAACCGGCTCCAGACGGACAGGAGACAGGGCGCCGAGGCCGGAGCCGAGGGTGGGCCGCTCGTCGATTTCTGTTCGGATGCCGCGCCGCAGCAGCAGGTGCCCACACGTGGTCGTGGCCTCGGTCGGAGAGAAGTTCGTCGGACCGACCGACGACCGCGGGGACCTTGTCCAGTGGTGGCAGCGCAGGCTCATGACGGCGTTGCGGTTGCCGCCGGTCAGCGACCCCGCGGGGGGATGCCCTGTCCCTCGGTGCGGACGCGGTGCTTGCTGCCCGGCCGTGCGCGGTCGACCGGACCGAACCCACTCCTGGGCGTCGGCGAGCGGCCCGCACGTGGGAGGAACCGATCGTCACCCGCGACCGGTCCGGCTTCCTCCCGGTCCACGTCACCTCCGAGTCGAGGCCGGCTCCTGCGGCAGGAACTCCCACTGCAGGCCGTGTGCAGCACGAACAGGATCACAGGATCCCGCACACTGCTCGCCGTCTCGGGGCCGCGGCCGGTGCTCCACCCGCTTCGGGTCCGGCGGTGTCGGGCAGCCGCGCCGAACACCCTTTGCCGCTGTACCTATCGCGTGCCCTCGGTGAAAACATCGCTGTCCGCGCTGAAGATGACGATCTTCTCGATCAGATCGCCCCTGAGGTGCAGGACCTCGGATCCCAGTGCCGTCTTGTTGCCCGGGAATCCGAAACTCCAGCTCCAGTGGATGAATTCCTTGTTCTGCGAGTGGCTGACGAGCCGACCGCTCAGGGGCGGGGCCTTGCGCTGTACGACGTCGATGTAGTTGCTGATCGCTTCTCGGCCCACGAAGACATCCTCAGGCTCCATGATGGTGATGTCTTCGGTGTAGATCTCCTCCATCGCCTTGGCACGCGCGGTCGCGTCCGTGATCATCCATACCTCGAGGTGCCTGGCTATGAGCAGCCGGGCGCGGTCCGTCCCTCCGGTCAGTGACAGGTGGAGCCGGGAGATCCGCCCGTCGGAGTCCAGGGCCAGGGAGACTTCACCGCTCCCGGAGCATCCGTTGCCCTGCAGGTCCAGGCCGGCCTGGCTCCACTTGCCGGTGAGGGAACCGTCCGCCTGCACGGATGTCGTCCAATGGTGGCTGGACTCCTTCCACCTGGCCGCCTGGTCCCGGTGGAAGTCGACGGCGGGCTCCCGGCCCTGGACCATTTCTCCGGCGTGCATCATCACTACGTTCTCAGCGAAGATGTCGCGAAGGCCGTCCAGAGCGGAGGGACCATGCTCGGCCCAGTTCAAGATCTCGAAATACTGGTCAAGGACTGTCGACATGAGTGTGATCCTCTTCAACGTATGAGTCATATTCAGCCTGCCAGGGAGCGAAGGTGTGCGCTTCTCCCCCGTGGGCCCCGGGCGTGCGATGTCAGTTGCTTGCGCCGCGCAAGATCTTCAGGTCTTCCCTCGCCTGCAGGCGGACAGCAGGAAGCAGTGCACGCAACTGCTCCGGCAGCCCTGCGAGCACCATGTCCACCTCCGCGGGTGTCCCCACTTCATCGAGGAAGCCGACCATCAGGTGGCCTTCCACAGGCGGCGTGGTCGCGATCACCCGCTGCGCGAAGGCCTGCCATTCGGCCCGGCTGATGTGGTCGCGAAGCGCGGGAAACAGCAGCGGCTCCTCGTGGGCGAGGTGGTCGTGCACCGTGTCGCGCACTTCGACGGCCGCCTTGCGCAGCGCGGCGCGGACCCGGTCCTCCGCCATGTCGCCGCTGGGCCCTGTCCGGTCGGCCGGACCGCTCGAAGCCAGGACATCGTTGTCCTGAAGGTCCACTGCGGAGAGTTGATCGAGCGCCCCTTCCAGGCGCTCGTGCTCCTCACTCAGCAAGCCGAGTGCACGAGCCGCTTCTGGCGCATTCGCGGCGATCCGGGGCCACAGGTCGTTGTCCTCGGTCTCGTGATGATGGCGCAGGATCGCGACGAGGAAGTCGCGTAGCCGCCCGAGGGCGCTCAACGGTACCGAGGGCTGCGCGGCCGCCTCGGCCAACAGGGTGGTGGCGACACGGTGGACCTCGTGAGCAAGCCGAGTCTCCATGACCGCCGGGACATGCTCGAGGGCGTCTTTGGGCATGAAAGAGACCATATTCATTGGATGCACCTATAGTCAATATGGCAACCAAGCTCACGGGGGTATGGTGTGCCGGTGACTACTCGGAAGTACGACTCTCCCCGCCGCACCAACTCGGCGGCAGCCACGCGTGAAACCATCCTCAGCAACGCGCAGGCACTCTTTCTGGCCCGCGGGTACACCGGAGTCACCATCGGGGAGATCGCCGAGGCGGCGACAGTCGCCGTGCCGACCGTATACAGCAGCGTGGGGAACAAGCCGAGCATCCTGACGGCCCTGCTGGAGCCGATACTCAACGCACCGAGCATCACCGATGCCGTCGCGGCCATCGAAGTCGGCGAGGACCCCCGCGGGGTGATCGACCTGATCGCCAAGGGCACCCGGCTCATCCATGAGCGCCATTGGGACCTCTTGTACGGGCTCCTGTACCGGAAGCCGCCCGGGGAACCCGCGGTCAAAGAGGTTCTGGACCGGGGAGCCGAGGAATACCTCCAAGCCCTGACCAGCGTGACCGACCGCCTCGTGGCGCTCGACGCGCTTCGCGTCGACGTCCCGCGCGCGGAGGCCATCGACCTGCTCTGGTTCTACCTCGGCCCGCAAGCCTGGATGACCCTCGTCGGAGACCGCGGCTGGCCCTTCGACCGCGCCCAGAACTGGGCCACCCGATCCGCCTGCCAGGCACTGCTGAAGGACAGCTAGGCCCGCAGTGCGGGGACATCATGTCGGGGGACTCGCGCCGCCATCCGCCACGATTCGCCCAGACGCACGGCCGCCGACGCCTCTCGCGGCGCGCCCTGGCGGCAGCCACGGCGCGTGACGGTGCAGCGGACTTGGCGCGCCGCGGGGAGTCGCACTGCCGATGCGGCGGCGCCGCCGGACTCATTATCCATGACCGGAGGAGACATGATCCGGGGCCGGGTTCAGGCCATCGACCTTCACCGGTCGCAGGCGGTCCGGTGGACGAAGACGAAGCTCCGCTGGACCGTTTCCACGGAGACCGACAAGTTCATCACCGGCAGCTGGAGCCAGGCCGGCCGGGACGTCGAGGGCAACGACTGCACGGGTACGGCGACTTCACCGCTTCCCCGGCCCCCGACGGGCGCATCTCCCGGCTTCACCTCACGCTGACCAGCGGATCGGATCAGACCCGCGTACTCATCACCGAGCACCTCGAGGTCTGGATGATCCAGGACTCGGCCGAGCGCGCCAAGGCGATGCAGAGCATCTACACGGAGACCGTCAGGCTCATGGAGCCCGACAAGGTTTGACGGGCCGGAAGGTTCTCAACGACTACATCAACACTGTTCAGAGGGAGGCTCCCCCATCGAGCGGCCGCGTCGTCGCGCACGCGCAGAACAGGGTCGCGAGCACACCATAGGCCAGCACCTCCCGGGTGGGGCGCCGCACCACCCAACTGGGCACCCCGCCCCGGCAGCGTTCCGGACCGCCGTCCCTGCGCCGGCAATGCCGATACCGAACGACGCCTCCGGCGTCCCACCCCATGCGGCGAGCGCACGGCCACCGCTGCGGCACGAGCCCCACTGACTCCCGATCGTTCAGCCTGACAAGGCCGCGAGACCCGTACCGTCGCCCGTTCGTTGAACGAAGCCGCATTCAGCTGTCGTCACAGACATGTCGTCGGCCAGGGAGTCCCACTGTCGCCCCAGTGAGTCACCGCACGCGGGTCCCGGCGCGGAACACCGCCTGTACGTTCAGGACGGCTTCGGGGTCATGTGCGACGTCCCCGTCGACGACCAGGATGTCGGCGTCGGCCTCCGCGGCGATCACTCCCTTGCGGCCCTCCACACGACAAAGCCGAGCTGCCAGGCTGGTCATGGAGGCCAGCGCCGCCAACGGCGAGACGCCCAGACGCGCCAGGTCGGCCACGCCATGGGGAAGGACGTCGTGGGGCTTCCACGGCGCCACACCCGCGTCCGATCCGACGACAACCTGGGCACCCGCCTTGTGCAGGTGACTGTAGGTGTCCAGCAGGGCATCCACATGCGCGGCCATACTCTCGGGCACCTGCACCGCCACGTTCGGGTCGAGGCCCATCGTCAGGCTGACGAAGGTCCCCTTCCGCACGAGCATGTCGACGAGCTCGGGCTCACAGGTGACACCGTCGGCGGCGAGGAAGGACACGTGTTCCAGGCTGTCGACACCCGCTTCCGCCGCGTCTTCGATGGCTCGGAGACCGTGAGCGTGCGCTGCCACCGGGAGGCCGAGGCGGTGCGCTTCGTCCACGACCACGCGCAGGTCGTCCAGGCCGTATTGCGAGGCATGCGCAGGCACGGAGTCAGGCGTCATGTGGCCACCGCTGGCCATGATCTTGATGACGGAGCAGCCGCGAGCATGACGCTCACGGACCGCGGCGCGTAGTGCGTCGGCACCCTCGACCTCGCCCCCGAGGAAGTGGCAGTGCCCGCCGGGGGTGGTCAGCGGAGGGCCGGCAGCGAGGATCTCTGGACCGTGCTCGGGCTGCCGGGCCAACTCCGCTTTCAAGGCAAGCGAGAGGTAGTCACGGTCACCGAGGTCACGCACGGTGGTGACACCGGCCAGAAGAGCTGACCGGGCCGCAGCCCGCATGTGTGCCAGGAGGGCGCTGTCGGGGGTGGACGCCAGGGAACTGACGGGATCCGGGCTCGCATCGAAGACGAGGTGGACGTGGGTGTCGATCAGGCCGGGCAGGAGACAGGCGGAGGGGCCCATGTCCAACACCTCGGTGCCGTCGGCCGGCATGGCGCCGGTGCGGTCCACACCTACGATGCGGTCACCCATGACGTGGACGGTGGCTGGGCCGGACAGATTGCGGCCGTCGAACAGCGCACCGGCGTGTATGGCATAGGAAGTCATGGACGGATGTCCGATCTGTAGACGTGCTCATGTGGCTGTCGCGGGGTGGCGTCCAGGGCTCCGCACAGCAGGGGCCGCGCGCCGCCGGAAGTCCGCCTGGCCAAAGTGGTAGGCACGCCTGCATTGATTAGAACATGCTCTATTGACTATGACCAAGCCGCCGGCCGCTCGCACAACGACCGGCACGCCGGGAATCGCCCGCTCGGGAACCCCATGCGATGTGCTGGATCGATGCCCTCGGCGCGTTCCGCCGGGCAGGCCGGGCGCCCCTTCCTCCGGAGGCCGGTCCGAAGCTTTCACCCAGGCACGCCGCTCAGCTGTCCCGATGCCCCCGAATGCCCAAGGGGTGCGCGGAGTTGAGGCCAGGCCCTGGGGCGCATCACCTCGACGGAGCGTCAGCGACTCCGCAACGAGGGCCCGTTGACCCCGGAGGTGATCCGTGTCGGAGTTTGGCCATGTCGTGTTTGCGCCATCCCAAGTCGTAGACCCCTTCGAACTGTTCCCCACATGATCGGCCAGGTTGTGAATTGCAGGTGGACGAAGGGTTCTGACTCATGTCTTCAAGAAGCCGCCTCAAGGCGGCAATAGCGGCGGGACTGGTACTGGTTGCCGCAGGCGTGCCCGCTGTGGCCACGGCACAGCCGACCTCTGCCGGTGGAGCCGACCGGGCCACCGCCGCGACGCAGAACTCCTCGACGAAAGACTCCTCGGCGACGGTACGGCTGATCAGCGGCGACCGTGTGACCGTGACGACGCTGCCCGGCGGGCGGCAAGTGGTGTCGGTCGAGCCCGGACCCGGGCGCGAACACATGCCTTTCAGGCGCGTCGAGGGCGACGGCAAGGCCCTGACGGTCATGCCCTTCGACGCGGAGGCCCTCGTGGCGGCCGGCGCCCTGGACCGCCGCCTGTTCGACGTGACCGGCCTCATCGCCGACGGCTTCGACGAGGCCCGCTCGTCCGCTCTGCCGCTGATCGTCTCGTCGCGGCCTGAGCCCGCGCGGGCGGGTGCCCGGGTGACCGCCCGGGCGGCGAAGGCAGCGGCGGCGACCGCCGACCGCCTCGTCGCGCTCGACGCCGGCAAGGCGCCCGCGCGCAACCTGGAGAGCATCGACGCCCGTTCGGTGCGGGTGTCCGGCCAGAACCTGGCAGCCTTCTGGCAGGCCCTCACCCCGGACGGGAAGTCGGACGCCGCCCGCGCCGAGGTCGCCCCACGGATCGCGCTGGACGGCAAGGTGCGGGCGGTACTGGACCGCAGCACCGCGCAGATCAACGCACCGGCCGCGTGGAAGGCCGGCTACGAGGGTCAGGGCGTCAAGGTGGCGGTGCTGGACACCGGCATCGACGCCGGGCACCGGGACCTCGCCGACCGCGTGGCCGGGGCGAAGGACTTCTCCGGCAGCGGCAACACCGGTGACCACTTCGGCCACGGCACCCATGTCGCCTCCACCGTCGCCGGCACCGGCGCGGCCTCCGACGGAACCCGACGCGGTGTCGCACCCCAGGCCGACCTGCTGATCGGCAAGGTGCTCGACGACAACGGCTACGGATCCGAGTCGGGGATCATCGACGGCATGGAGTGGGCCGCCGACGAGGGCGCCAAGGTCGTCAACATGAGCCTCGGCGCGGACATCCGCACCGATGGCACGGACCCGATGAGCGTCGCCCTCAACGCCCTGACCGAGTCCACCGACACACTGTTCGTCGTCGCCGCCGGCAACTCGGGCCCCGGCCGGTACACCGTCGGCTCGCCCGGCGCCGCCGACGCGGCCCTGACCGTGGGTGCCGTCGACCGCGGCGACACCCTCGCGCCCTTCTCCAGCCGCGGCCCCCGCTACGGTGACGACACGGTCAAGCCCGACGTCACCGCCCCTGGCGTCGGGATCGTCGCGGCCCGCGCGGCCGGCACCTCGCTGGGCACGCCGATCAACGCCGACTACATCGCGCTCGACGGCACGTCGATGGCCACCCCGCATGTCGCGGGCGCGGCCGCGCTGTTGGCCCAGCAGCACCCCGACTGGAGCGCACAGCAGCTCAAGGACGCGCTGATCAGCACCTCCCGTACCGTGGCGGGCACCAAGGTGACGGAGCAGGGTGGCGGCCGCGTCGACCTGGCCACGGCCACGGGCCCGCTCACGGCCACCGGCTCGCTGGCGCTGCCCCCGATGGACCTGGGCATGGCGAACGGACCGCGGCAGGCGGCGGCCGTCCGCTACACCAACAACGGCGACAAGCCGCTGACGCTGTCTCTGTCGGTGAAGCTGGCGACCGACTCCGGCCGTTCGCTCGCGGCCGGCGTGGTCGGCCTCGACTCCGGCACCGTGCAGGTGGCGCCAGGGGCGACGGTGCAGGTTCCGCTGCGCACCGACCCCGCGCACGCGGCCCGCGGCCGGTACTTCGGCTACGTCACCGCGAAGTCCGCCGACGGCACCGTGCTCACCCATACGACCCTCTCCCTCGCGGTGCACGCCCCCAAGCACCGGCTGACCGTCGTCCTGCGCGACCGCGCCGGCAAGGTCGTGCCCGGCGCGACCCCGCAGATCTGGGGCGCCGACGGCGAGGTGGACTACTCGGATCCCCACGCGGGCGTCGCCGAGGTGGAAGAGGGCACGTACCAGATCAGCGGCGCCTTCCAGGAGTCCGGCGACGACGGCACCGCCAGGGTCGGCGACGTCGTCGTGCCCGAGGTCAAGGTCACCAAGGACACGACCGTGACACTCGACGCCACGAAGGCCCGCGAGGTGAAGGTCCGCACGCCTCGTCCCGCCGAGCGGTACGGCATCCTCGACACCGTCTTCTACCGTCAGATCGACGGCAACGTCCGCAACGTGGCCACCATGGTCTGGCCCTCGGACCGCTACTACACCACCGCCACCGCACCGGTCACCGACGGTACCTTCGAGTTCGGCCTGCGCACCCAGATGAAGGCCCCGGAGCTGCGGGCCGAGGTACCCGGCAGCCGTGCGCTGGAATTCACCCCCACCTATGAGATCACGTCGCCGCCTTTCAGCGACAAGGGCGTCCGGCTCACCGCCGTGGACGCCGGCACGGCGCAGGCGCCCCGCTTCCGAGAGGTCCGCGGCAAGCTGGCCGTCGTGCGGGACGACTCCTCCGGCGGCTATGACGCGGCCGCACTCGAACGCGCCGCGGTAGATGCGGGCGCCGAGGCGCTCATGGTGGTGTGGCCCGCAGGTCTCAACCACCGTAGCGAGTGGTCGCCGGTTGGGGAGCGGCTGGCCCTGCCGGTCCTGCGTGCCTCGGAGACGGACGGCGCGGCCTTGCTGGAGCGTGTGAGGAGGGGCACCACGAAGGTGGACTTCTCCGGCACCGTGCGCAGTCCGTACATGTACGACCTGGCGATGGTCAAGGCCTCGATCCCGGAACAGAACGTCTTCACCGTCTCGGAGCAGGACACAGCGCAGGTGCGCAGCGCCTACACCCGGACCGGTGCCGCGTCGTGGGCAAGTGAGCAGCGCTTCGCCTGGCGCCCCTACCAGAACGTGGCGTTCTACGGATTCGACCGCTTCGTCCCGGTGGGGAAGGAGCGCGTCGAGTACGTGAGCACCGGGGACACCCAGTGGCAGCACGCCGTCGCCTACGGCCCCGTCAACCAGTTCTCCTCTCCGCTGCAGGGCGGCATGCGTGACGACCTGCACACCTATCGGGCCGGGCAGCGCACCACGGAGGACTGGTACCGAGCGGTGGTCCGACCGTCCATCCCGCGCGGTGGGCACCTGCCGTCGGTGCGCGAAGGCGACAACCTGTCGGTACACGTCTCGGACTTCAATGACTCCTCCGAGACCGTCCATTGGTCGCACGCTCAGTTCGGCAGCGGCAGCGAGCAGTCCGAGGCGGTGCTTCACCGCAACGGCAGGCAGATCGCGGAGTCCGAGCAGGGCGCTTGGGCCAACTTCGAGGTACCGGCGGGTGACGCCGAGTACCGTCTGGACCTGGCCACCAGCCGCACGTCCGAAAACTGGCGCTTCGGTACACGCACGCACACCTCGTGGACGTTCCGCTCGGACACCACGACCGCCAAGGCCGTGCTGCCGATGCTCCAACTCGACTACGACGTACCGGTGGACGTCCACAACGCGGTGGGCTCGCGGCGCGAGCACACCCTCGGCCTGGGCGTGCGCATGCAGGACGGTCTGGCCGCCCCGAGCGGAGTGACGGTCGAGGTCGAGGCCTCGTACGACGACGGCAGGAGCTGGAGCCGGGCCACCACGACCCGCAAGGGCAGCGGTTTCACCGCGATCGTCGAGCGGCCCTGGCGCGTCCACGGCGACGCGTACGTGACGCTGCGCGTGACCGCGACCGACGCGGCCGGCAACAGCGTCCAGCAGCGGATCGACCGCGCCTACCAGCACCGCGGCGCCTGAACCGCACGGTCATCACACCGCGGAGCA
The DNA here is from genome assembly GCF_044749345.1 of Streptomyces sp. NPDC089424. Classification (NCBI taxonomy): domain Bacteria; kingdom Bacillati; phylum Actinomycetota; class Actinomycetes; order Kitasatosporales; family Streptomycetaceae; genus Streptomyces; species Streptomyces sp. NPDC089424. The sequence continues at coordinate 1,548,406 of NZ_JBIVHU010000001.1, read as the reverse complement.
ACCGGCCGCGACACGGCGGGTGTCCAGGGCCCAAGGCCCCGGCACCCGCCGTGCCCGCACTGCGGCCTCCCTCATGCGCATAGGGCTTCGGCCGGCTCCGGCCATCGCGCCAGCCGGAATGCGACTACCTCGGCGGGTCGTCGACCTTGATCTCGTCGCCCGTGTTGGACACGAAGACGACCAGTAGTTTCGCCGGTTTCGTGCGGCTGGCGTTCTCCGCGAGAAGGTGGTGCGAGCCCGGCGGCTCCACCCAGCTCTCGCCCTGACGATAAGTGCGGACCGGTTCGTCATCGAGCCGGCTGCGGACGGTGCCTTCGAGCACGTAGGCGTAGACGAAAGCCTGGCCGTGTCGATGAGGCGCTGCCCGGGCATCGGGCGGGAAGTCCACGATCGCCGAGGTGAACGTCTTGCCCTTGACGTTGGGAAGCTCCTGCTCGAGGAGGGGCGAGAGCTTGTCGTACGGCCTCTCGGAAGGACTCGCCGTCCGGGAGGGACTCGCCGTCTCGGCCGTGACCCGCATCCTGCCGGAGTCCTGTGCGGGGGCACACGCACTGGCCACGGCGATCAGGCCGGTAGTCGCGAGACCACACGCAAACCGTCTCCCGATCATCCGGATCTCCTGTCTGTCCGGGCGCTCCGCCCACCGCTCACTCGCCGGGAGGCGTGCGGTCCTCGTGGTCGAGCCAGCCACCCAGCCGCTGGCGCCGGCCCGCGAGCAACACGCCTGCCACCCCGGCGAACCGGCCGATGCCCACATTGCCCCGTTCTCGGACGGACCGCTCGCCGTACGACCACGCACTGGACCGAAGGAGTCAACCTCAGGGTCACACGGTCGGGCCGCTGATGTACTCGCCGTGCTCGTCGTACGGCCAGGCGTTGGAGAGGCAGCCGTTCAGCCCCTTGATCTGCTGCATCATCACCGGCGCGAGCTCTCCCGGACCGGAGCAGCCCAGGTGTGTGCGGATCCCTGTCTCGTGACCGACCTCGTGGTTGATGATCAGGTGGCGGTATTCCGCCGGAGTGCCGTCGAACTGCGGCGAGCCCTGCGTCCAGCGGCGCAGGTTGACCACCACACCTTCGGACGTCTCGCAGTTCAGTTCACCACGGGTGTCGAGACCCTCTGCCAGGCAGAGCCGGTCGGCGGTGGCGGGTGTGGCGATTTTGATGACGAAGTCGGCTGTGGAGGAGACCAGTTGGAACGCACCACGGCCGTGGGCGGCCCAGCTGCGCTCGTGGGCGAGGATCCCCTGGATCTCTGCTGCGGCATCCTCGGCCGACATGTCGATGCCGTCCTCGACCTGCACGCGGTAGCGGCGCAGCGGGCCAGAACCCACCGGGCTGCCGGATGACTGTGCCGTGGTGAACGTGCCGGGGCCGGCCACGAGGATCTCGGGCGTCGGGTCCGGCCGAGGGCTCCTGGTCGGCTGTGGCTGTACGGGTGAGGGGGTGCTGCTCCGAGGCGGAGAGACTGCCACATCCGGCGCCGACAGGGCCTGAGTACTTCCGGCCGCCGTCTCCGCACCGGGGCCGACGGCTTGCCGCAGGGCCAGAGCGCCTGCTCCGGCGACCGCGCCCGTGACGACCACGGCGAGAGTGATCCGGACAGCGCGGGAGCGGCGAGAGGCTTTGCGACGTCTCTTTCCCCGCGCTCTGCGACGTGCGACTCGTTCACCCACGGGAATCGACTCCGATCTCGCGGGCCGTTCGTGACGCGAGCGCCCCGGAGGTCGCGAGTGCGCACGACGTGTGTCCATGTGGTCCGGCCATCCGAAATGTCACTGCCTTAAAGGGAGAAGTGCGAACACGGTTGCGGACATGCGCAACACGGTGGTGGAAGCGATCGACCGGAAGGGCCGCAGCTCAAGTGGGACCCTGTGAGCTAGGGGAGGACAGCCTTGTCGAGGATGGACATCAGCTTGGAGTGAGTCTCCGTGCTGACCTCACCCACACAGGCCATCCCGGTGATCACGGCGTTCGGATGCCCAGTGCCCACCGACCGTTGCACCTTGTACATCGTCGTCCCGGAGAGGGACCGGCAGGCGGGTGACGCCGCAACGGCCCGCGCCTCGGTGTCGCGCCCGGCCTCGACGGCTGCCGCCGGATCTTCCTCGACCTGAAAGGCCACAAGGGCTCCGAGGTCGCGGCCGGAGTTCGGCAGGCAGGCCGGGTCGGTCCAGTCGTCCGCCCGCAGGTCCGGACAGGTCTCCCCCGGCATGTCGAGTCGACCCGTGGAGATGAAACGCACCGGAGAGGCGCCGGCGCGATGTGAGGGGACGGTGAGCTCGCTCCAGTCCGGTGGCACCGGCATCTGCAGGCCGTAGAGGTTCTGCAAGCTCGCGGCCCCCGGCGAAAAGCTCGGTTCGGCCGCCGGGCCGGCCACCTCGGCTGTCCGGCCCGGACCGAGCTGTTGTGGCACGAACACGGCCGCCAGCAGTACCAGCGGCACTGCGGTCGCCGCGACGCGCAACCGCCGGGTACGCCGGAACCGGTTGCGCACCGCCGCCATCCGGTCGGGCGGTGCCGGAAGGTCGGCCGGCCGATCCAGCAGCACTGCTCGCAGGATCTCGACCTCTGTCCCGGGCTCGTCCTTGCCGGTGCTCACCTGATCACCTCAGCAGGCCGGCGGGATGGGGCAGCGTGCCACGCAGCGTACGCAGGGCCTTGGCGGACTGGCTCCTGACCGTTCCGGCGGAGCAGTCCAGCAGCGCCGCCGTCTCCTCGACGCTGCGATCCTCCAGGTAGCGGAGGACCACCACGGCCCGCTGCCGGGCCGGCAGACGTCGCAGCGCCTGTCGCACCGTGCGTTCGAGATCCACTTCTCCGTACCGGTCCCCCGGCACCGCCAGCTCGGGCAGCGACTCGTGCGGCACCTCCCCCCGCCAGCGCCGCCGCCACCAGGAGGCGTGCACGTTGATCATCACCCGCCGCACATATGCCTCCGGGTGGTCGTCGCGGATGCGCCGCCACTTGGGCCAGCTGCGGGCCAGTGCGGACTGCAGCAGATCCTCGGCGAGGTAGCGGTCGCCGGTGAGCAGCCAGGCCGAGCGGAGCAGCCGTGGTCCGCACTGGGCCACGAACTCCTCGAACTCCGTCCAACCGCTTCGCATGCCGTCCTCGTACCGTCTGTTCATGTGCGCCGGGTGCTCTCACGCACTCTGAACCGTTTCGTACCCCTGGGGCGTTGCCCGCCGTGGCGCACCTCACAAAGTCCCGGCGCTCGACGTCGAGCCCGTCGCGGTCACCGGGATGCGCCGGCCGCGATCCGCGCGGAGGACGACCTGTCCGGCGCCTCGCGCGGGTCAAGAGGCGGCCCGCAAGGAGTCCACGGGTTCCATTCGGGCGGCGCGCAGCGAGGGGTACAGGCCGGCGAGGAACCCAACGACAGCTCCGGCCACCGGGGCACCGAACGCGAGGCGCAGGTCCAGCACAGGGGTCCATTCCTTTGCGCCTGCGACGCACACTACTGCGACGATACCGAGGGCCGCGCCGGTGACCCCGCCGAGGAGGCCGATCATCGTTGACTCCGCGAGGAACTGCCCCGCCACCTGCCGTCTCGACGCGCCGAGTGCCCGTCGTAGCCCGATCTCGCCGGTCCGTTCCATCACCGTGACGAGGGTGACGTTGGCGATGCCGATGGCTCCGACGACGAGGGAGACCAGTCCGAGCACCAGGAACAGCCCGTCGACATCGCCCTGGACGCCCTTCCTGGCCTTGGACAGGTCCGGCGGGGCCACCACGGAGAGAGCGTCCTCGTTCCCGGGAGACAGCGCGATCGGCGCCTGCCGGGCAACCTGCTGGGCCGCACCCAGCGAGGTGTTGAGCAGGACGTGGGTCACATGCTTCAGACCCATCCGGTCCGCAGCGGTGGTCGGCGGCAGGATCACCGACGTCGACAGTCGGTGTTCGCGCCGGAAACCGCCGAGCACGCCGATCACGGTGAAGGACTGGCCGCGGAAGAAGACGGCAGGCGCGTGCCGGACGTCGTCGATGCCGAGCAGCCGGGCCGCCTGGTCTCCCAGGACCGCCACCCGGTCGTGACGGCCGATGTCACCCCCGTCGTAGAAGCGGCCGCTGGCCATCGTGCCGCGGACAGCCTCGGGCAAGGCGGGGCCGGCCGCCACGACCGCCAGGGTCTGTGACGTCAGCTCCCCCGGCGCGACCACCTCATTGGCTCGCACCTGTACGTTCGCGGTGCTTGCCGAATCCGCGAGCGCCGCCGCCGAGACGACGCCGGCAAGACGCTCGACCGCCTCTGCGCCGGTCCAGTCGACCAGCGGAGGGCTGTCCGAACCGGGACGCGGTGATGGCACCGTGACCGTCACCGAGGTGGCGGTAAGTGCGTCGAACCTGCCGACGATCTGGTTCGCCGCCGTCGATGCCACACCTAGCGTGATCACCAGGGTGCCGATGCCGAGCACGGTGCCCAACGTCGTCAGCGCCGAGCGCACGGGGCGGGCCAGTACGCCGGCCAGTGCTTCCGACCACAGGTCTCGAGGGTCGATGCGTGGCCGCCCCGGCCGGTCGCGGCGGCACCTCATGTCGTCTCCAGACCGAGTCGGCCGTCATGGATCCGGACTCGCCGGGTCGCGCGGCGGCTGACGGAGTCGTCGTGGGTGATGACCAGCAGCGTGATGCCCTGGGCTTGCAGTTCGTCGAAGAGCGCCAGCACCGATTCGGTGTTCTCGCTGTCGAGGTTGCCGGTCGGCTCGTCGCACAGCAGCAGGGCCGGCTCGCCCATCAGCGCACGGGCGATGGCCGTCCGCTGCCGCTCGCCGCCGGACAGCCTGCCGGGCAGGAAGCCGATACGGTGTCCGAGGCCGACGCGTTCCAAGACCTCCCGGGCCCGCTCGGCCCGGGTACGCCGCCCGCGGCTCGGCCCGGAAGCCCGGTAGGCCTCGGCCAGCATGACGTTCTCCTCCACCGTCCGGTACGGCAGCAGGTGGAAGGACTGGAAGACGAAACCGATGCGGCTCCCCCGCAGAGCGGTGCGTTCCAGGTCGCCCAGGGCGTTGGTCAGCACTCCGTCGAGCCAGTAGCTCCCGGACGTCGGCCGGTCCAGCAGCCCCAGGGTGTTCAGCAGCGTGGACTTCCCCGACCCCGACGGGCCGACGATCGCGAGGTGTTCCCCTCTGTGGACCGACAGTTCCACGTCGTGCAGCGCACGCACAGGTGGTTCGGCGTCGAAGATCCGGCACACCTGGCGAAGCTCGATCACGGTGTTCACGTCCGGCGGGTCCTCGAACCTGGCCGCGGCGGTGCGTCGCCTCATTGTCCGACCACCACCTGGTCGCCCACGTGCAGCGACCCGCTGTCCGGAGTCACCTCGACGAGCCCGGCAGCGGCGATGCCCAAGCTGACGCGCACGGTGACAGTCGTACCGTGCCGCCGCACCTGCACCCGGGCCTTGCCGTCAGTGGATGTGCGGACCGCCGCCACGGGCACCACGAGGACCGAGTCCGCGGAGGCGCCCACCTCCACGCTCACCTTGGCGACGTCCCCCGCGTGGTTCCGCAGGGGCGCCGCATCGGGTACGGAGATCTCCAACGGGACCGGCGCCGACGGGTCGGCCGGGTCCGGTGCCCCTGCCTCGCCATACCCGCCGGACCCCTCGTCCGTGCCGGCTTTCCCGCCCTCGCCCGATTCGGCCCCGGCCTGGTCGCCGGCCTGACCGGCGCTCGCACCGCCGATCCGTGACACGACACCGCGAACCTCACGGCCGTCCGCCGTCTCGACTCGTGCCTCCATGCCCTCGCGCAGCGCCGCGCCGTCCGCTCCGGGCACCGTGGCCCGCACCACCACGTCGGACGACGTGACGGTCACCACCTCGCCGTCCGGAGGGCCACCGAGTCCCACCTCGACCTTGCCGACACGTACCGGGAGTTCGGGCAGGAAGACCACCTCACCCGCCGGGACCTTGGTGCCGTACGTGGCCTCGAACGCGTTCAGCGCCGCGTTGGCCTGGTCCAGCTGCCGTCGCGCGGAGCGCAGCCGAAGTTCCGCGGCCTCGCCCGGGTCCGGTCCGGCCGCCGTACCGGCGTCTCCGCCCGACTGCTCCTCGAGCAAAGCCAGTTGGGCGGAGGTGACGGCCGCTTCGAGATCGGCGCGCTGCTGCCGGTCGGCGAGAGCGGGGCTCTGCGGCGCGAAACCCTTGCTCTCGTACCACTGGCCGACCGCGGCCGCGGTGCCCTCACGGTAGCTGCCACTGACCGCTCCGGGGTCGTGGCCGAGTCTGCGCAACGCGCTCTGCAACTGGCGGACGTCCTCACCCGAGCTGCCCGGGCCGAGCACGCGGTACATCGGCACCGGACCTCTCAGCACGAATACCGGGCGGCCGCTGACCTGCATCAGGACGCTGCCCTCGGCCAGGGTCCGTCCTTCGGTCGGCAGCTTGGTGACCCGCTGGGCGGTCTCGCCGTCGCGAAAGGAGCCCACGGGTCCTGCCAGCGAGATGCCCTGCGGTGCCCCGAACTCGACGGTCCCCTGGGCCACCACGGTCGCGGTCAGCTTCTGGCGCGCCACCGCGACCGTCACCGGACCGGCCTTGGGTGGCTCGTGCGCTGCGGCGGCGTCGGCGGGCGACTGCATCTGCGTACCGGTGATCCAGCCACCGGCGCCCACTACGGCGACCACGCCGACGATGATCACGACCTGTCTGGTGCGGGCTGCCGGACCGCCACGGACGCGGCTCATCCGCCGAGTCCGGTGAAGGGGTGCTTGGCGAGCTTCGGGAAGTACGCGGCCCGGAACTTCCTTCCACACTCCAGATCCGCCAGGGCGACGTTGATTTCCTGGGCGAGCTCGGCACGCGCGGCTTCTATGTCCAGTTCGTCCACGCCTTGACCTTGGCCGTTCACGGCGAACTTCACCATGTCGCCTATGGAGGTGGGCTGCGTGGTGGTGACGGGGATCCCCTCACCACGAAGACAGGACGCGAAGTCCTGCGCCAGTGCGACCAACCGCGAGTCCCCGTCGAGTGCCTGCTGTGCCGCTCGATCGGCGGCCCTGGAGGCATTGGCCTCACGGGTCCGTTCGGCCTCCGACTTCTCCGGACCGTAGGCCCGCACCGTCGCGTCCTTGTGACAGCCCGGGAGCTCCGTCTTCTTTCCGTCCACCATCGCCAGCTCCCCGAACGCCTTCTCGTAGGCGCGCTGCTGCGCCGGGGAGAGCGAGTCCCGGTACGCCTGGTCGGGGTTCGATTCGTACTTCTCGGTGTACGCCCGCGAGCCGATGGCGTTGGCGTCGTTCGGGTAGACGACCCGGGCATAGGTGGCGCCGTACCCGTACTTTCCGCGGTACTCCTTCGCCAGTTCGTAGTCCTGACCGTCGAAGGGGAACGCCTCGGCTTCGACGCCCTCCACGCGCGGTGTGTAGGTGAAGCCCTTCGCGCGCATGCAGACGGCAAGGGCGTTCTGGTACAGGTATTGCTTCTTCGTCTCCTCGTCGACGTCCTGAGGGACCGTCAGTTCACCGTTCCCGGCGGGCGCCTGAGCCGAGGCCGAGCCTGCCGAGGAGGTGCCCGGGGATGAGGTGTTGTCGCCCTGGGAGCACCCGGCGAGCACCAGCACACCGGTCGCGGCGGCAACCGGCAGGGCAGCGCGCATTGTGAAGAGAGGAGTCACGTCGTTCCATCGTGTCGATCGGACATGGCCGTGCGGGGCGAAAGATCCCGTCGACTTCCTCAACCCGGTGGGGCCCCGTTCAGAGCAGAGACCTTGAGCCGAAAGTGGCACACGTCACGCTTCAGGATCGGCAGCAGTGACCTCGTCGACGACACGAGCCGCCCCAGCTCATCAGCGCGGCGGGCGGCAATGCGCCCCCTGGCGACGACGGAACTCTGAGGCTCGCGCTCCGCCGAGCGTGGACGCAGATGCCGAGAAAAGAATCTTCCGGGCGGTGTCGAGAACGTGTCATCGGCTCCGACGTTCTCCGTGAGTGTGCAGCCCAGTCCCGCACCCGCGGGATCAGACACAAGGAGACAGACATGGCCCCCGTCGCTTTCGACTACACCATCACCCGCACCCTGGAGGCTCCGGTCGAGCAGGTCTGGGCCGCCTGGACCCATGCCGACCAGTACGGACAGTGGGCCAACGCCGAAGAGGTCGTCCTCGACGTCCGGCCCGGCGGCGCCTGGAGCTCCGTCATGGTCATCCCCGACGGCACCCGCGTGCCGCTGTCCGGCCGCTACACCGAGGTCGTGGAGAACAAGCGACTGGTGATCGGCATGAGCGTGCCCGGCCGCGAGGAGCTCGTCCTTATGACCGTCGACCTGGCCGCCGACGGAGACCACACCCGGATCACCCTGTCCCAGACCTTCGAGAGCGCCGAGAACCGCGACCAGTCCGAGTTCGGCAGCAACATCCTCCTGGACGGCCTCACCGCCTTCCTGCGTGGTGGGTGGGGCGGGAACGGACCGGCCCGGTAGTCGGGGCCGGTCCTCCTGTCCGCGGGACACGTCACCGTGGGGTCGGGCGATCTGCGCGCGGTGGACCGACAGGTCACGGCCCGTAGCACTGCGGGACGCCGGGCAGCCAGTTGTCCGGGTGCGAGATGTAGTAGCTCGCCATCCACCCGTCGAAGCCCCGGGTCCGGTTGTCCACGAAGACCCAGTACGGGTTGCCGCCGACCGTCTCGCCCCGCGTCTGGCACGTCACTTCGAGCTGGTCGCCCGGCTGCGCCCTGCCCATCACCTGCGGGCAGTTGCCGGGCGAGGGGAACTCGGGACAGCGGAAGCCCGGGGCCGAGTCCTTGCGGACGTTCACATCCGTCGCCCAGGTGGTGAACACCGGCCCCGCGGAACGCTGTTCGGCAGACGCTTGGGCGGGCACGGCGCCCACCGTGATCGCGAGTGCGCACAACACCGCCGCCGCGCCGCCCAGTCGGACGCCGCGCCTCGCTGACTTGTTCAACATGTCGTCCCCTTCGCCCCGTTCTGGTGCCCGTCCCGGGCTCGTGGTCGGTCAGGTGCGTGGCCCGCACCACCGGGTGGACGAGCAGGCGCACCGCGCCGTATGAGGACGCGGCGAGGAGACATTCGCTGTCGGTACGGTCATACGCCGGGACGCCGAGTTCTGTCTGTGAGACGGAAACGGATGCCACCGGGCCGCTAACGACGAGCCCGGTTCCGGCCTGACGAGGAGCCCACCATGCTCAAGCGCAAAGCCCGTCTCACCGCCGCCGGTCTCGCGATCGGTTCCGCCTTCATGCTGTTCGGCGGGGCCGGCGCCTCCCAGGCAGCCCCCAGCGCCTCCGAGCGGGCTTCCCTCACCGTCCAGTCCTCTCCGATCCTGCAGCCGAACAGCAACATCAGGACCGGCCCCGGTACGTCGTACAGGATCCTCAACACGAGCGGGCCGGAGGGTGCCACCGGGGTGGTGAAGTGCTACGGGCGCGGTGAGCGCGTCACGGCCGGCGGTTACACCACGGACGTCTGGTACCAGGTCACTGTCCACTTCCCCGGACACACGTACTACTTCGTGTGGGCCTGGGGTGGCAACGTCAACGTCGGCGCCGACCCCGCCCCCGGCGTCGAGGTCTGCCCCTCCTGACGCCAGCGGTTCGACCAGCGCCGAGCGAGCCCGGCGGGACGCCGACCGTAGCCCCGGTCCGTCCCGCCCCCTCCTCCGCCGAACCCTGGGCGGACATCCGCCGTCCCCCTGACCTTCCCGGCCTCAGACTCCCCCGCCCTGGCGTCCGTCACCTACAGCTTGCTGTTGCCGCCCTTGTTGACGATGCTCGCCTTCTTGCAGTTGTTCCAGGTCAGCTTCAGGCCCGTGCTGCCTCCGCCCCTGCCGCCCCACTTGACGAGCGAGATCGCCTTGCCGCCGTAACCGCCGGCCTTGTACTTGTTGTTCTTGAAGATGTTGCCGCTTCCGCAGGTCTCGCCCTTGTCCAGGCGGCCCCACTCGCTGAACAGGCCGTACATCCCGGACCCGGTGAAGGTGTTTCCGCTGACGGTGTTGTTCTTGCTGCCGTCCCTGATCCGCACGGGGTCGCCGCTGATCGTCGAGAACTTGTTGCCGGTGATGCTGCTGCTCGACGTCTTGACCAGGTAGACGCCGTGCATGTTGCCGCCGTTGCGCAGGTTGGAGAAGGTGTTGTTCTTGATCACGATGCCTGAGGAGTTCTGGACGTGGACCCCGGCGTAGCCGGTGGAGCCGCTGAGGTTCGTGAACTGGTTGCCCGAGACGGTGACCTTCTTGACGTTCCTGAGCAGGATGGCGTTGTCGTGGCCGGAGAACTTCTTCCCACTGATGGTGAAGTTGCCGGGGCCGCCGTCGATGCAGAGCTGGTAGTCGCCCTTGGGGCAGGTGACCTGGCCGGGGTACTTGGCGGCGGCGACCGCTGATCCCGGCGCGGCCATGCCGGCCAGTGTCAGGGCGCCGCCTACGGCCGTCGCGGTGAGGGTACGACTGATACGCATGGGTCTCCTCCGTCACACGTGGCTGCTTCCTGCCGTCCGGCCGAAAGCTCTGACACCACTGTGCGCGGGAGGTCTTGGAGGAACCTTGAACCGGCGGCCGCCCTCGGGACCCGGCCCCGCACCGGGGGACGCGCGGTGGGCCAGGCCTCGAATTCCACCAATTGCGGTGGCGGTTGACGGATCACGAGCTCGAAGTCCGGTGCGGGCAGCTTGGAGACCGTTGCTGCCGGGCAGTCCTTGGTAGATCACGCCCGGTCGGGTCGCATCGCGTGCGCAACCGCGCGCCGGTATCCGCTGCCGGGCCGATCGTGGAACGTCTGGCCACCGCAAGTCGCCTCGTGGCGACCGCATGAGGGAGGAGGTCGAAAGAGTGCTGACCTTCGGCTTGCTCGGCACGATCGAGGCGCGCGTGGACGGCCGGCCGGTCGACGTGGGTCACATCCGCCAACGGTGTGTTCTGGCAGCCCTGCTCGTCGACGTCAACCGGGCGGTGCCGGTCGACGAGCTCGCCGGCCGGGTCTGGGGCGATCGTGCACCACAGCGCGCCAGGGACACGCTGTACGGATACCTTTCGCGATTACGGGGCGCGCTGGACCTGCCGGCGGATGTGCGGATCGTCCGGCAGCCCGGCGGTTACGTGCTGGAGGCGGACCCGCTGTGGATCGACGTCCACCTCTTTCGCGATCTGGTCTCTCGCGCCCGGACGGCAGGCGACGAACAGGCGGCGGAACTGATGCGGCAGGCGCTGGCGTTATGGCGGGGCGAGCCGTTCGCGACCGTGGACACGCCGTGGTTCGTCGATCTGCGCCAGGCACTGGAACGGGAACGGCTGTCGGCTCGGCTGGACGCCCACGACCTGGAACTGCGTCGAGGGGCGCACGGCGCGCTGCTGCCGGAGCTGACCGCCCTCGCCGGCGAGTATCCGCTGGACGAGCGGCTTGCCGGGCAGCTCATCCTGGCCCTGTACCGGGACGGCCGGCCCGGTGACGCGCTGGCCCACTACCAGACCGTCCGACGGCGGCTTGCCCAGGAACTGGGAGTCGACCCCTCGGCGCCACTCCAGCGACTGCACCAGGACATCCTGACCGGTGATGTGGCACTGGCCGTGCCGGACCGTCCCTCTGCTCCTCTCGGCGCCACGGCCTCTGTTCCGACACCGCGTCAGCTGCCGGCAGGCCCACGGTGGTTCTGCGGCCGGGACCAGGAACTGGCGGAACTCGACAAAGCCCTGGGGTCGTCCGGTACGTCGAGCGGGTCGGTGACCGTCGTCGCGATCGGGGGCAGCGCAGGGGTCGGCAAGACGCGCCTGGTCCTGCACTGGGCCCACCGCAACCTCGACCACTTCCCGGACGGCCAGTTGTACGTGGACCTGCGCGGCTTCAGCCCTTCGGGCGAGCCACCTCTGACACCGGCCGTGGCGGTCCGCGGCTTCCTCGACGCCTTGGGCGTTCCGTCCGAGGCTGTCCCCCTCGACGTCCCGGCGCAGACCGGCCTCTACCGGAGCATGGTCCAGGAGCGGCGCATGCTGATCGTGCTGGACAACGCCGCCGACGCCGAGCAGGCGGCCGCACTGCTGCCGGGCAGTGCCGGCTGTACGGTCCTGGTGACCAGCCGCAGACGGCTGGCCGGGTTGGCCGGCGGCTACGGGGCCAGGCTCCTGACACTCGACGTGCTGACCGGACCGGAGGCCCGAGACCTGCTCGCGGCCCTCGTCGGACACGACCGGACGGCGGCCGAGCCGGAAGCCGTGGCCGCTCTGCTGGACCACTGCGGCGGGCTGCCCCTGGCGATCAGCGTGGTCGGTGCCCGCGCGGCGGCCCAGCCGGGCTTTCCGCTCGCCGTGCTGGCCGAGGAGCTCACGGACGAATCGGCGCGACTGGACGCCCTGGACGCGGGTGATCTGACGGCCAGCGTACGTGCGGCCTTCACGGTGTCGTACCACGCCCTGACGGAAGCCGCCGCGGAGGTTTTCCGGCTCGTGGGCCTCGCCCCGGGACCGGATGTCGCGCAGGCCACCGTGGCCGGTCTCACCGCCCGGCCGCCGAGTGTCGTCCGCCTGTCGCTGCGGGAACTGGACACCGCCCACCTCGTACAGCAGACCGCGCCCGGCCGCTACCGCCTGCACGATCTCGCCCGGCTCTACGCCGTGGAACAAGCAGCGGTGGAACAAGCAACAGGGGCAAAGACAGCGGGAGATGAGGCAGCCCACGAAGCGGCCGGCGGCAGGGAGGAATCGCTGCGGAGGGGCGTGGTGGACTTCTACCTGCACACGGCACACCATGCGGCGCAGCGGCTCGATCCGCACCGCGATGCCGTCCGCCCGACGGCCGCCCTGCCCGGCGTGAAACCCCTCGTCCCGGCAGATCGAGACGCAGCCCTTGCCTGGTTCACCGCCGAACACCCCGTACTCCTCAACACGCTGGACCTGGCCGTCAGAACGGGTCTGGACGAGCACGCCTGGCACCTGGCACGGGCCCTTGAGACGTTCTTCGACTACCGCGGTCACTGGCACGACTGGGCCGCCACCCAGGATCTCGCCCTGCAAGCGGCACGCAGGCTGGGCAACGTCTCCTGGGAGGCCACCGCGCACCGCAGCCTCGGCAGCGTCCACACCCAGATGGGGAGCCTGGACGAGGGACGTAGTCACTTCCGCCGAGCCCTGGATCTCTTCGACGAACTCGGCGACCGCGTCAACCAGGCCCATTCCCACCGGGGTCTGGGCTGGGTGTGCGACGCAGAGGGCAACCAGCGGGACGCGCTCGAGCACGCCAAGCAGTCCCTGGTCCTGTACCAGCGTGCCGGGCACCGCAACGGGCAGGCGAAGGCGCTCAACAACGTCGGCTGGCTGCACATCACGCTCGGCAACTACCGCTCCGCACTTCAGTACTGCGCCCAGGCGGTCGCCCTCAACCAGGAGATCGGGGACCGGCACGGTGAGGCAGGGGCGTGGGACAGCCTCGGTTACGCGCATCATCACCTCACCGACCACGGGGACGCGCTTCGCTGCTACGAGCGTGCGCTGGAGCTGGTGCGTGGTTTCGGCGACCGCTACGGCGAGACGGAGATCCTCGGCCACCTCGGCGACACGCACGCCGCCGCGGGGGACGCTCACGCCGCCGGCCTCGCCTGGCACCGAGCTGCGGAGATCGCCGAAGAGATCGGGCATCCCGCCGCCACGGAACTGCGCGAAAAGCTGGGCACCGTCAGTGCGGGTGACGGCGTTGCCGGTGATCACACGCGGGAGACGTAGAGCTGATGTGAGGAGCGACGCCGCCGACCTCTTGTCGTCCTGACCAGGCAGCTCGTGTATGCGCAAGGCATCGATCCGTAGCGGCGAAACCGGTTGACGGGGTCGGCAGAATGTTCGGCATGGGCACGGACATAAGCGGCGTCATCGAGTATCGAGCGTCGCAGGACGGTCGGGAGGCAGCCTGGTACACCGCGCACGGCCTCGACCCCCTCAACAACACCCGCAACTATGATGCGTTCGGCTGCCTCTTCGGGGTCCGCAACTACGCCAACTTCCGTCCCCTCGCCGCATTCCGAGGGCTGCCCACCGACGCCTCGGTCACCTTGAGGACGCGGTTCGCGCAGCTGACCGAGTGGTACGGCGAGGACGGCTTTCACGGCACCACGTGGATCACGTGGGCTGAGGTGAAGGCGGTCGACTGGGACGAGCCTGCGGAGAAGCCCGACAGCCGGCTTCACGAGTATCGCCGGACTCCGAACGGGCTCAGGATGACAGGCAAGTCTTCTTGGAGTCCGGCGTTCGCCCAGGCTGTCGGTCTCGAAATGGGCGAAGTCCGGGAGTGGCCCGAGGGAAGTGAGTGGTTCGTCGGGGACACGCTCTACAGATCAGTCACCGTTCGCCGTAGAGACGCCGTCACCGACACCGGCGAGTGGCAGCCTGTCTGGAGGACCATGGAGGCACTCGCAGCACAGCACGGAGATGACGGCGTCCGGCTCGTCGTGTGGTTCGACGACTGAGCAAGTCGCTGCGACCTCACATCACTTGGCGCCGCAAAGAAGGCCTCAGTCGAACATCTCGACAAATCGTGACAGCGACGCGTCGAGTGCGTCGTCGTATGACATCGACGCGAACTCGTAGACGGAGCGCCGGCCAGGAGCTCCCGCATCGGCCGCCCTCAGCGCGTTGTCGAGCCACTCCTGAGCGACCACGGCTGCCCGGCCGGCCTCGACCACGGCCTGCACGAGACCTACCTCGCGGGCCCTATCGGCGGTGAAAGGCTCGCCGGAACCGATGTTCTCCATGGCACGGCGCGGCCCAATCCGATGAATGATGGGCACCTGCGCGATCATCGGCCACCTCCCGGCGTTGACCTCGAACGTGCCGATTCGCGCACTGTCCACGGCCACGGCGAAGTCGCAGGCCGCGACGAACGCGGCGCCCGCGGCGAGCGCGTCGCCGTTGACCGCAGCTGCGACCGGCACACCCAGACGAGGGAAGATCCGGAGGGCCTCCGTCAGCGTTTCGCCGAACAGAGCTGGATCTGCACCCGCTTTGATGGCAGCGACGTCGAGACCACCGCAGAAGCTCTCTCCTGCACCGGTGAGCAGAACGGCGCGGATGTCCGGGTCGTCGTCGCACTTTTGCAGGCGGGTACGGAGGTCGGTGAGGATGCCAGGATTCAGCAGGTTCTTCTCACCATGGTGAATGGTCAAGACGGCGGTGGCGCCGACCACTTCTTGCTCTACGTCGCCATTCCAGGCGTTGTCCGCACTGTTCATGATCCGATTCCTTTGACGTGAGGGCCAGTTCAAGCGGCGCAGCGTTCGATTCCTCCAGCCGGCGGGTCACTCCTTGTACGGAAAGTGCATCGGTACCGCTGAGGCCGCCGCAAGCTTGGCTAACGGTGGTTTCACAGAGGGCCTGTCGGGGCACCTCAGGCTTGGTAGCGGCAGGCATGGACTCGGTGGTCGAGCCCAGCGCAAGGGCAAAGTGATATGCGCACTACGGTGTCTTCGTCGCGATTAACGCCCCGCTAACACCCCTCAACTAAGGTTCACTTGGAGGCGAGCCAGTACGAGCCGGCTGCTAGGGCGACGACAGGCCGGTCCCGCTGCCCGTTACAGGAGTCCTGATTCGTCACGGGCGGCAGCGGCCCTGCCGTGCCGACTGCACTACGAAGACAGTCCCTCCTCGATGGGAGGGACGAGGTCGTCCAGACCGGCTGCCAAGCCTAGGTGGGTGTCGAGGCACGCGTGGCTCCGTCAACCAAGCTGGCGAGCACCGGTTGGCTTGATGCGCAGTCACCGGCACGACCCACCTCGGGCGGATTCTACTCTCCGGACGTCTGGCGCAAGCTTCCAGTTGAGCACTGAGGCGTAGGGAGGGCGCGACGAGCGATGGGTGACTACGGCCCCGATCGACCAACCGGCTCGAAGGCACCAGGTCGGCAGCAGGGCGCGATCATCAGGCGGAAGCTGGCGATGCCGGAGCCGTCGAAAGACATCGTCGTCCGCGAGAGGCTCAGCCGACGGCTGAGGCAGTTGCTCGACCGCCACACCGTGGTGAATGTGTTCGCGGCAGCCGGTGCCGGCAAGACCACGGCCGTGGCCATGGCTGTCGGTGACCTCGACAGGCCCGTTGCCTGGCTTTCCCTCGACGGTACGGAACAGGCCGCGGGCCGCCTGCTCGTCTACCTCGAGGCGGCAGTCGAGGGCACAGTGGCCGGCGCAGCCGGTGTGGCGTCCGATGCCCTGAGCAAGCGTCTTCACATCGGTGAGGCGGCCGGACTGCTGGCGGAAAGCCTCCAGGGAAGTCGGCTCACTCTCGTATGCGACAACGTGGAGCGCATAGCCACCGACGAGACCTGCGTCGCCGTACTGTCGTTCTTTGCGCGCTACCTCCCGTCCGGCGTGAACCTCGTCCTGATCTCGCGCGTCGACGTCCGACTCGACTGGGGGTCGACGAGCGAGCGTGACCGGGTGGGTGAGCTGGGCGAGGGCGCTCTCTCGTTCGACACCGAGGAAGCCGGCGCGGCCCTGCGAACCGTCGGCCGCGTCGACGTGAACCCGGCCCAGGCAGTGGCGGCGACAGGAGGCTGGGTCACTGGCGTCCTCTTCGAGGGCTGGCGTCATACGCAGTCTCACGAACCGGATCCCGACATGCTGAGGCCCTACGTCGCCGCCAATGTCTTCAACTCGCTCTCCCTGATTGAGAGAACGTTCCTCCTCCATACCGCTCTGCTGGACGAGGTCTCGCTCGAGAGCGCCCGCGCCATGGGGCAGGAGAACGCAGCACAGGTCATGGCGGGACTCCGCGCCCGGCATCTTCCGGTGACGTGGTCCCCTGACGGTTCGCGCATGACGCCGCACCCGGTGTTTCGCGACTTCCTGCTCGAGACCCTGGGAGGCGAAGACGCCACGACGCGCGACGCGCTCCATCGCAGGCACGCACAAGTGCTGATCGCCAACGGCGCACGCGAGGAAGCCGTCGACGAGCTGCTTCGGCTCGGGGACCTGGAGGCAGCCGGGCGGTTGGCCGCCGACGTCCTCCCAAGCCTCGTCGCGCGCATGGACTTTGCCCCGGCGGCGCGTTGGCTCGATGCTCTGGGTACGGCGGTCCACACCCCGACTCCGGAGATCGGATCCGTCGTCCTGCGCGTTGCTTTCGCACTGGAGCAGTGGGGTCGCGGAGTCGCGTTCATCGATCGGCACGGCTACGACTGGCTCCCAGAACTGGGGGCTCCCGACGCCGAGGAGTCCCGCGTCCTGGCTTGTTGGAGTCTCTGGCACTCCGGGCGGATCCAAGAAGCCCAGTTCGTTGCCCGGCAGCTGCCACCGGGTCGGAGCCGGCACATCGCCGACTCCTTGATCGCGGGCGCAACCGGCGACGAGCCGCCGCCCTTCCCGGAATACTCGACGATGCCCTCCGGTCCCCTCGACGGTCTGCTGATGCGCGTCGCCTTCTTCCGCGGTCGCCTCGACGCACTCGACGCACCGAGCTCGTTCGACCCGTGGCGCACCGTGCTCGGGGGCCCCTGGGCCGTCGCCGCCCTACGCGCCACCGGGCGCCTGGACGACGCGATGGCGATGTACGAGCCTCGCCGTGGATCGACTCAACCGGTCTGGCTGCATGCCGTCGACGCCGTCGATCTCATGCTTGACCTCGGCCGCGAGGACGAAGCCTGTGCATCCATCAAGCGAGGCAGACAGCTCATCGCGGCGACCGGCTCGAAGGTCTACCAGAACATGAGCCTTATCGCTGAAGCCAAGCTCTCGCTGCGGCTCAAGGGTGACACCCAGCATGCCGACCGTGTGCTGGCGGAGGCGACTGCCAGCGGAGCCTGCGAGTACGTCCTCACACGGGAGACGTGGCTGATGTGGTCGGGCCTGTCGCATCTGCTGCAGAACAAGGATGCCGAGGCGCACGAGTACCTCGCTGCATGCCTGCGGAGCATGCAGAAGGGAGACCGTCATCTCGATCTCCCGACGGTTGCCGTGTACCTGTCCGAGGCACAGTGGCGTCTCGGACTCGAGGACGAGTCCGACGCGACGGCCGACCTCGCGATGGCCACCGCCTCGACGGACGGAACCCAGCACTTGCTGCTCACAGCCCTGGCGGACGTGCCGTCGGTAGCGGCCCGAGCCGCGGACACGAAGTCCAGTCGCATGTCACCCTGGCACGAGATCCTCGCCGACCTGTCGGGCCAACATCGCGTACGCGTGAACGTCAGCACGCCCCGACTCGTGCTCGAGGAGTTCGGCGACCCGACCCTCACTGTCGACGGAAACAGGGCTCGGCCCCGGCTGACGAAGAGTGTCGAGCTCCTCAGCTACCTGCTCTGGGCACCCGACCGCAGGGCTACCCGTCAAGAGCTCCTCGGCGTGCTCTTCGGCGGCCGCAACGACGCCGCCTGTCGTAGCTATCTGCGGCAGGCACTCTTCCGGCTTCGCGAGGTGCTGCCCGACGACTTGGGTCCCGCCCAGGACGGCGATGTCTTTCACCTGGTCGGGCCGGCATGGGCCATGGGCTCGGCACAACGGGCGGTCGACCTCGTCGCCCAGGCCGGGAGACAGAATGGCGAGGTCCGTCTCCAGACCTTGTCGCACGCCCTCAGCATTGCTGAACGCGGGCCCTACTTGGCGCCGGCCTCAGGGGACTGGGTTGCCGAGCGTCGCGAAGTCCTGGCCGAGGCCTTCACCTCGGCTCGGGTCGACGCGGCCAAACTCGCGTACCGAATGAACCGATACCGTGAGGCAAAGGGACTGGCCGACCGCGTACTTCGCGACGATCCGTACCGCGAGCAGGCCTGGCAGCTCGCCATCAGACTGGCCCACGCCAGCGGCACCGACGACGCCGTACTCGCGCTCTACCAACGCTACGTCGCGCGCATGCGGGAACTCGGTGTGCCCCCGTCCGACGAGGTGCGCCGGCTCGTCATGCAGCTGCGCCGATAGCGGGCAGATTGCGGGCTCTAGGGGCCTCTTTCAGGAAGCCGTCGTCGCACGAGAACTCGTCCGAGGCGGCCGTGCCTGCCGGATCCGCACCGCCGACGCGGGCCTACGTGGTGCCCGTCCCCGGATCTGTGAACCTCTGCCGACCAGTGGCGCCGCACGGATGGTTGACCAGGTAACCGGTTGGAGCCGAGGAGCCTTCGCTGGCTACGCTTCCTGGCATGAATCCCGTGATCGACGTCCTGGCTGCTGCCGAGGTGGACTGCCTGGAGCCCCTGTGGGGGCAGCTCCTGGTCCACCACAGTCGGGAGGCGGCACACCTGACCGCTCTCGGCGCGGTTCGCTCGCCCGAGGACTCGTGGCGTCTGCGGCGGCGACAGTACCTCGAATGGCTGCAGGAGCCGCTCACCGCGGTACTGGTCGCTCGGGACGGGAATCACCTGCTCGGCTATGCGGTCGTGCGCGTTCTGGACGCCCCGGGGTCATGGCAGTGGGGAGACCAAGTCGGCGTGCTGGAAACCCTCGTGGTCGATGACGAGGCTCGCGGCGCCGGAGTCGGGCAGGCCCTTGTCAGGGCCGTGCGCGAGCGTCTCGCCGAGTCAGGTGTGCAGGTCATGAAGATCTCCGTTGTCGCGGGCAACGATGGCGCCCTGCGCTTCTACCAGCGGGAAGGCGCCGTCGACTTCGTGAAGACGCTGGTCATGCCCGTCTCGGAGTGACGGCGCGCACACCGGATCGGAGCCCGCAACGGCTGGGTGCGGAGTCCAAGTGCCGATAGGTGAGTCGGGGGCGAAGTTGGTCTTCGGTTCGGCGCGTGCGTTGCGGTACAGCCTCTCCCCATGCCAGCGGGTGCGCAGGCCTTTGCGTGGGCCGAGGAAAAGAGACCTCGCCGTCGCGCAGGAGCACCTTCATGAGCCGCAACCGTAGTTAAACGCCAAGCTAACACCGTCTCGCGGATGGTTAACGCCCTGGTCACGACGATGAGCCTCCCTGGAAGAACTGGAGGCATGACCATGAGGACCGGTTCGCAATACCTGGAATCTCTGCGTGACGGGCGCAACGTCATCATCGACGGTGAGCGCATCGAGGACGTCACGAAGCACCCTCTGACCCGCGGCTACGCCGAGCAGGCCGCACGTTTCTACGACATGCATCACGAGCCCGAGAACCAGGCCTCGCTGACCTTCGTCGACGAGGACGGCACGCGACGCCCGATCGGCTGGTTGTATCCGCGAGACCAGCAGGACCTCGAACGACGGCGCGACTACGCCAACCAGGTGATCCGCAGCTTCGGCGGCGGCGCGTTCGGCCGCCTCCCCCAGAGCAACAACGGCAACTGGTACGCCCTCGTCGACGACACCGCCCCTTGGGCCGAGCTGTCGAAGGACACTCCCCCGCACGTCGACCTCGCCCGCAACATCATCGCGGACTTCGAGACCAACCGCGACGCGGACCTCTGGACGGTCCCCCTGCTCAACGACGTCCAGCGCGACCGCTCGGACCCCACTGTGGCCGCACGCAACCCGATGCTCCGCGTCAAGGAGCGCAACGACGAAGGCATCGTGGTCGAGGGCTGGAAGGGCGTCTCCACCGCGGTCATCTTCGCCGACACGATTCTGCTCGGCAACATCGTGAAGCCCGGGACGGAACCGGAGCACATCATCTGGGCGAGCGTCCCCGTCAACCACCCCAACGTCACGCACGTGGGCCGCCGTTCCAACGCCACACCCGCCGACGCCGGCTTCGAGCGGCCGCTGTCGAGCCTCGGCGACGAGCTCGACTCCATGGCGTACTTCGACAACGTCCTCATCCCGTGGGAGCACATCTACCACCTGGGCGACGTCGATCACTCCCGGCTGTACGCGCAGCGCACGTTCGACTTCGAGCACGCCGACACCCTGCACCACATGATCGTCAACGCGGAGCTCATGACCGGTCTGGCGGTCCTCATCGCCCAGTCGACCGGAACCGCCCAGCACCCGGTCGTGGGATCCGACATCGCCGACCTCGTCCGCTTCCACGAGACGCTGCGCGCCTTCAGCATCGCCTCGGAGGCGACCGCGTTCGTGACGCCCAGGGGGCTGTGCAAGCCGAACAACATCTTCTACGACTTCGGCCGCGCGCACTACCTCGAGAACGTGAGCCGGCTGACGGAGAAGCTCGTGGAGATGTGCGGCCGCTCCGCGGTGCTGTCGCCGAGCGCGAAGGACTTCGAGGTTCCCGGTATCGGCACCAGGTTGCTGGAGATGTTCCACGGCACGACCTTGAGCGCGCACGACAGGGTGCGGCTCTTCAAGTTCGTCCAGGACCGGTTCCTCAGCGACTGGGCCGGCCGCTTCCGGTCCTTCGAGCGGTTCCAGGGCACGCCGTTGTTCCTCATCAAGCTGCTGACGATGCAGCGCATCTCGACCGACCCCGGCGGCACCATCACCGAACTGGCCCGCGAGGCGATCGGGCTCGGCACCGCCGAGGAGATGACCGCACGCGCCGTCGCCGAGCGGGAGGAGCTGTTCGGCTCCGTCGCGCCCGTCGCCACCAGGCCCGCCTCCGCCGGGGCGGCCGCCGCCAACCAGGGCTTCTCGCTGGACGACAAGGATCAGCCGGACTACATCAAGACCCAGGACGCATGACGGCCCCGATGTGCTCGGCCCGCGCGATCCGCGGGCCGAGCACATCGGCCGCGTGCCTCACCCGCCGCATCGACGCGTGGGCCCTGGGTCAGGTCGCCGCCGGCCGGTCGCCGCGTCGTCGATCCGCTCATCACGGTCGGCAGGGTGGTGAGCACAGAGGGAGGAATTCGGATGAGGAAGTTCGTTCATCGGGGACAGCACACCAAGGTGGTGTTCGGCAGGGGCACCCGCAGCCGCATCCCCGACGAGGTCGACCGCATGGGCCGCGAGCGCATGGTCGTGCTGTCCACCCCTGACCAGGCCGGACCGGCTGCCGAGATCGGTGATCTCCTGGGCGCGGCGGCGGTCGGGCACTTCGCCGAGGCGGCCATGCACACACCGGTCGAGGTCACGCAGAAGGCGGTGGCGTACGTCCGGTCGGTAAGGGCGGACGGCGTGCTCAGCGTCGGAGGAGGGTCGACGATCGGTCTCGGCAAGGCCATCGCGGCCAGGACCGGGCTTCCGCAACTCGCGGTGCCCACGACCTACGCGGGATCGGAGATGACTCCGATCCTGGGAGAGACCGAAGGCAGCCGCAAGACCACGCGACGACTGCCCGCGATCCTCCCCCGGACCGTTGTGTACGACGTCGACCTGACCCTGACGCTGCCTCCGTCCACGGCCGCGGTCAGCGGCGTCAATGCCCTGGCGCACGCGGTGGAAGCGCTCTACGGACAGGACTACGACCCCATCGTCCACCTCATGGCGGGTGAGGCGGTCGACGCCCTGATCCGTTCCCTGCCGGCGGTGACGACGCGCCCGGACGACGTGGAGGCACGCGCCGGGGCACTGTACGGCGCCTGGCTGGCAGGCACCTGCCTCGGGTCGGTCGGGATGGCGCTGCACCACAAGGTGTGTCATGTGCTGGGTGGCACCTTCGGCCTGCCGCACGCCGAGACGCACGCGGCGGTGCTTCCCCATGTTCTCGCCTTCAACGCGGCGGCCGCGCCCGATGCCGTCGGGCGCGTCGCACGCACCCTTCCCGGCTCCGAGGGCGGTACGGCGGCCGCACTCTTCGACTTCGTCGGGGAACTCGGCGCACCACGCGCCTTGCGGGACCTGGGCATGCCGGAGGCGGGGATCGATCGGGCAGCCGACCTGATCGTCCAGAACGACTACGGGAATCCGCGCCCCGTGGACCGTTCGTCGGCGAGGGCACTGCTGTCCCGCGCATGGGCCGGCGAACGCCCCGCCGCCGTCCGACCGTCACCTGGGCACTTGCCACCACGACACGTTCCTCACAAGGGAGCCCTAGATGCGTGACCTCACCAGTGAATCCATCACCGACACGGTGATCGCCACCTTGGACGGCGCCAAGGACCGCCGTACCGCCGAGCTTCTCGAGGCGCTCGTCCGCCACACCCATGCCTACGTCCGAGAAGTAGGACCGACCGAGGAGGAGTGGGCCACCGGAATCGACTTCCTCACCCGCACCGGTCACCTGTGCACCCCGACACGGCAGGAGTTCATCCTGCTCTCCGATGTCCTGGGCGTCACCATGCTGGTGGACGCGGTGAACCACCAGCGCGAGTCGTCGGCCACCGAGAACAGCGTCCTCGGCCCCTTCTTCCGCGAGGACCGGCCGGAGCACTCCCACTCCGCCGACATCTCCGCGGGCCTCGCGGGCACCCCGCTCTTCTTCGAGGGCCTGGTGACCGACCACGAGGGCGAGCCGGTCGTCGG
This sequence comes from Streptomyces sp. NPDC089424, assembly GCF_044749345.1. Lineage (NCBI taxonomy): Bacteria > Bacillati > Actinomycetota > Actinomycetes > Kitasatosporales > Streptomycetaceae > Streptomyces > Streptomyces sp. NPDC089424. Next base: position 1,525,213 of record NZ_JBIVHU010000001.1, on the reverse strand, counting down.
TGCGCCTGTCGACGTGTGGCACAGCGACACCGACGGCCACTACGACGTCGACGTCCCCGGCCTGCAAGGGACCGCGATGCGCGCCCTGCTGCGCAGTGACGGCCAGGGTGGTTTCGCCTTCCGTTCCATTCGTCCGGCGAGCTACCCGATCCCGGGGGACGGCACGGTGGGCGAGCTCATGCGGGCCGCGGACCGGTCCTTGATGCGCCCCGCGCACGTCCACGTGGTCATCGACATGCCCGGCTTCCAGCGGATGACGACAACGCTGTTTCCGTCGGACGATCCGTACCTGGAGCAGGACCCGGTATTCGGCGTCAAGAACTCGCTCGTGGTCGATTTCGCCTCCCACGAAGCCGGTACCGGTCCGTACGGGAACCGCACGGACCAGTCCTACACCTTGCTGCGGCACACCTTCGTCCTCGCCCCCGACCAGGACTGAGCCCTCGGGGCCGGGCGTACAGCCCTGTCCCTCAAGAGAGATCAGGACCTGGCGGGCCGGCTGCGCCATCAGACCGGCCACCGCCACCGGGACCGGGACCCGCACATGAAATGCCCGCTTCGCCGCATGAATGGCCTCAGTTTCGCCGTCATTGACGGGCACTGGAGCACGCTGCAACTCACCCACGGGGCTCAGTTCGATCTGCCGGGAGGTCTACCGATGTCCGAGAGCCTTGAGATGCACGAAACCCTTGACATGAAGCACGCCTTCCGGGCCACGATGAGCCGACTCGCCACGGGGGTCAGCATCATCACCACCCGGTCGGGAGGCGCCCCGATAGGCATGACGGCGAGTGCCGTCACGTCCCTGTCGATGGACCCCCTGCAGCTCATCGTCTGTATCAGCAACCACCTCTTCACCCGTAGCGCGATCGCCGAGCACGGACGGTTCGCCGTCAACATCCTCGGGGAGGACGGTCAGGGTCTCGCCACCCACTTCGCGACCTCCAAGATGGACAAGTTCGCGGGCGTGAGCGTCAGCGAGGAACACGGTGTTCCGGTACTCAAGGACGCCATCGCCTCCGTCGTCTGCGACGTCTCGGCGGAACTCCCCGGCGGCGACCACACCATCTTCGTCGGCGACGCCCGACACTTCGAGCACCGGGTGGAAGCCCGGCCGCTGGTGTACTTCGCGGGCACGTTCGGAGCGATGACCTGAGCGTGCCCTGAGTCGACAGCAGGCCGAAGAACACGGCCGGCGCCACCGTCCCAGGGCAGCAGTGGACGGGACCATCGGCTCGGCGTCGGCCTGGGCCGCATACCCAGGCCTTCTGCTGTCACCGCCGGCCGCACACCCAGCTGTTGGACGGACGGAGAGGAGAAGCTGAGGGGGTCATCGGTCGCTGGGAGTAGGTCCTACGCCTCAGGCGCGCTTCGCGCCTGCTTGGTTAGGTTCGGTCCTCATGGAGACCACAGGAATGGTTCGGCGCGATACGGCGCAGCGTACGCGCGACGTCTTGGAGCGGCTCGTTGCCGAGCGGGATGTATGGGTGTCCACGGGTCACCCGGATCACGGGCCGCACCAGGTGCCGTTGTGGTTCATGTGGGACGGGCGAGCGGTGTGGATGTGCACCGGCGCCACATCCGTGACAGCGCGGAACGTCCATATCGAGCCGCGCGTGCGCCTGGCCCAACCGGACAGCAACGACGTGGTGCTCCTTCAGGGGCAGGCGGAGTGCTACCCGGACCAGGAGGTACCCCGAGACGCAGCGGAGGCGTTCGCCGACAAGTTCGGGTGGGATCCACGCAAGGAGGAGGGGTCCTTTCTGTATGTACGCGTGGTCCCGACCACTGTGCGCGCTTGGCGGGGCGAGCCGGAGCTACGAGGGAGAGTCATCATGCGCGACGGAATGTGGCTCGAACAGGGCCGTCCTTCTCCGGAAGCGCCTCTCTCCTGACTAGGATCATGCCAATTCTGGCTGGTCAGGCCGGCAATAGGGGTGGATGCAGTGCCAAGCGGTGCGGATACGGTGCTTCCCGGAGCGGACGGCGAATGGGGGCGGTGGCGTATGGGGAGCCGACGCCTGCATGGATGTCTCGGCATCTTGGTGGGGCTGGCTCTCGCAGTGCTTGCCGCCCTGCTTCTGGGCAGGTCGTTGAATGAGTGCGACGTGGGAGTGAACAATGCGGCCAACGGCGGCTTCCTCCTCTTCCTCTTCATCCCGGGTCTGTGGGCGCTCCTGGTGCTGGTCTGGGTCGCGGTGGGTGTGCTCACCGGCAGCCGGCCCCTTCTCCATGCCTTCGCCCTCGTGGTGACACTCCTCGCCGTCGTCTGGTGCGTCATCACGGTCTTCTGGGACGGCGCCACCACTCCTTCATGCCCCAGCGGTGTGCCCCCGTGGTGGCCGCGCTTCATCCCGGCCCCGGGATTCTGATGCCAGCCAACGGTCGAACTGGCATAGGCAGCTCTGGCCCGGGCGGGCGTCACCCACACTGCTGACTGTGGAGGGCGAAATACACGTCATTGCCCCGAGGTGCAGGAGGCTGTCCCTGCCGGCCGCCGACAGGGGCGACCGGCCCTGCTGCACCCCCCACGGCTGATGGAGCTGACATGTCCCACGTGCCCGCCGAACTCAAGTACAGCGAAGACCACGAGTGGATCCGCACCGAGCCCGACGGGACCGTCACCGTCGGCATCACCGACCACGCCCAGAAGACCCTCGGTGACATCGTCTTCTTCGACCTGCCCTCTGTCGGCAAGGCGGTCGAGGCGGGCGACGCGATCGGCGTGGTCGAGTCGGTCAAGGCGGCATCCGATCTGTTCAGCCCCGTCAACGGAGAGATCACCGCGATCAACGACGAGGTGATCGACAGCCCCGACGAAGTCAACTCCGACCCGTACGGCATGTGGCTCTACAAGATCAAGACCGCCAAGGGCTCCTCCCACCCCCTGCTCGACGCCAAGGCCTACCAGAAGCTCATCGACGGGGACTGACACCCCCTGCAGAGCCGCCCCTGTGGTCCACCGGGCGGACACCGGAAAGCGATACCGGCCCGTGGGATGTCCCCGGGCCGGTGTCCAACGCCCCGAAGACGCGCAGCGGCGCCCCGGCCGGCCGGGCGGCGATGAGTTTCCCTCTCCCCACCAGTCATCACCGATACCTGGAGATCTCCTGCTGAAGGGAAGGGCTCATGCAAAGCCTCATGGTGGACTTCATCATCTCGCTCGACGGCTACGCGGCTGCGGACGGCTGGCCCGGGTTCTGGGGAATGGAAGGGCCGGAATACCTCGGCTGGCTCGACGACGGCTCCGAAAAGGAGCACATCAGCCTGATGGGTGCCACGACCTACCGCCTCATGTCGCGGTTCGCGGCCGACATGCCCGACGAGACCGGGCTCGCCGAACTGACCGCGATGCCCAAGGTGGTGTTCTCCTCGACTCTGCGGCAGCCGCTGTCCTGGGCGAACACAGAACTCGTCACCGGCGACGCCGTCGAGGCGGTGCGGGACATGAAGCAGCACGCGTCACGGCCCCTGCGCACCATCGGCAGCCTCAGCCTGAGCCGCTCCCTCCTGAAAGCCGGCCTGGTCGACCGCTTTCGACTGGTCGTCTTTCCCGTCATCACCGGCGCCACCGGCAAGGGACGCATCTTCGACGAATACCCGGACATCAGCCTGGAACTGGTGGAGAGCCGCACGTTCGACGGCCGTCTGCAACTCCTGGACTACATCCCCACCATCCTCGAAGGCCCGCCCAGCACCCGCTGACATCCGCACTGCGCCCTCCGCCGTACCTCGGCCCGACCGACCGCCACCTCGGCCCCTCACAGACACCACCGCGGGTGGCTAGCCTGAGCGATCGTGAACAGGAGACGGCAGAAGAAGTTGTCCAAGCGTCTCGTCGCGGCGGCGACGTTCGGCGACAGCACCCGGATCAACGCCTTGCTGCGAGCCGGCGCCTGCGCGGAGGCCGGCGACACCGAGGGCACCACGCCGCTCTATGCGGCATCCGTCACCGGAGCCGCCGAAAACGTCCTGTGCCTGCTGGCAGCCGGGGCATTGCCCGACATTGAGAGCGGCCGCGGCGCGGAAGGCACGCCGCTCTGCGCGGCCGCATGCTGGGGTCATACCGAGACGGTGCGCGCCCTCCTCGCCCACGGCGCCGACCCCAATCTCCGCGAAGATCACGGCACGGGCCGTTCCCCGCTCGAATGGGCGATGACCGGGCCCTACCCCGAGACGATCTCCCTGCTTCTCGCCGCAGGCGCCCAACCGCAACACATGACCGCTGTCCTGGCTCCCCCCACCGCAAGGCTGTCAGCCGACGCCGGGGAAACCGGACGACGAAACCCGGGCTACCGGGCCGACGGCCTCGTCACGGATTGACCGGCATGGTCATCGGCAGCGGCGGAAACGCCGCGCAACCACGTGTAGTTGACCGGCTGGGCGGCATTCCAGTCATCGGCCAGTCCGGGATCTACCGGCTCGAACCCGGCACCCAGGTAGCACCTGAGCGCCCTGTCGTTGCCGGGATGCACGCGCATGAAGACATCGTCGAATCCGGCCTCGACAGCACGGGCGAGCAGACGTCGGACGAGTTCCCGCCCCAGTCCCTGACCCCGGATGTCGGGATCCACGACGAGCCGTGCAAGCTCGACCTCGTTCTCCTCGGCGTCGAACCACAACTCGCCGTAGGCGAGGAGCTTCTCGCCGTCGACGAGCACATGGGCCTGCACGTCGTCGTCCTGCCACCACCCTGAGATCGTCTGTTCAGCCACAGGGAACTCGCTCCGGCCGCACCACATGACGGCCTCCGCCGAAGATGTCGGCCAGGCAGCGACAGGCGCGGCATCAGCAGGGGCAGCGGGACGAAGTTCCATCACACATCACTCAATCCATCCTCGGCAGTGATCCGAGTCGATACCGGCACCAGCGGAGCCGACCCCGGCACGACAGGAGCCGACGGTACGCGGAACACCTCCGGCGCTCCACCGCCTTGCCTACTGTGCGATCCGTCCAGTCGGCCCGTCCGACCTCCGATGCACCAAGCCGCATCAGCCAGGTCAGCAACCGGTTCACGTGCGGAGTCGCCTACTGCGCCGCCACGATGCGCTCGACCGCTGCCGTCACCAGCTGTTCTCGCTCGCCCTCCGAGAACACGTCCGGCAGAGTGAGTTGCTCGACGATCAGCCAGTTGAGAGTCAGTATGAGCAGCTTGACGGCCATGGCATCCCCGGGAAGGCCGGATGCCTCGTGGTAGGCGACGTTGGCGTCGACGTCGGCCCGTACCCGTTCCGTGAGAATCCTCCGCAGTTCGGGGCGACGGGTGGCCTCAAGGCGCAGCTCCAGCAGTGCGAGGTAGCCGGTGCGGAACGAGGAGACGCGGTCGACGAGTTCCCGCATCAACTCCACGTACGTCTCCCGGTCACGGCGGGCCGACTGATGGCGGGCGATCGTGGCCTCGTCGGGCTGGAGCCGTTCATAGACACGGGCACCGGCCTGGGTGAACAGGTCGTCCCGGCTGGAGAAGTAGTTCGACGCCGTGCCAGCCGGTACAGCGGCTTGGTTGTCGACCGCACGGAAGGTCAGTCCGCGTGCCCCGTGGGCGGCCAGCACCTCGATCGCCGCGTCGACGAGTGCGGCGCGCCGCTGCTCGTTCCGTCTCACCATTGACACCACTCCATCTGTAGTACTAACTTCAAACCACTACAACAAGAGTACTACAGACGGAGTTATCAAAGATGCGAAAGCTCGTGTACTACATCGCCGTCACACTCGACGGCCGCATCGCCGGCCCCGGCGGCGAGTACGACTTCTTCCCGACCGGCGACGAACAGCAGACCGCCGCCTACAGCGCTTGGACCAACACCCTGTACCCCGAGACCGTCCCCACGGCGTACCGCGCTGCCGTCGGCCTCGACGACACGCCCAACCGGCACTTCGACACGGTCCTCATGGGCCTCGGCGCCTACCGACCCGCTCTCGACGCCGGGATCACAAGCCCCTACACGCATCTACGCCAGTACGTCGTCTCCAGCACGCTCAAAGCCGACATCGACCCGGCAGTCACCGTCGTCCCGGACGATCCGCTCGCCCTCGTCCACGAACTCAAGCAGGAGGACGACAAGTTGAACGTCTGGCTCTGCGGGGGCGGCAAGCTCGCGGGCACCCTGCTCCCCGAGATCGACGAACTCGTGATCAAGAGCTACCCGGTGGTCGCCGGCGCCGGGATCCCAGCCTTCGACGGTGCCTTCGATCCCACAGCGTTCGGTGTCGCCGAGCGCACCGCCTTCCCCAACGGCGTGACCCTCACCCGCCTCACCCGCCGCTGACCTGCCGACTCGCCGGCGAGGGCTGCTTCCGCCCTTCGCCGTGATCGCCCGGCCTCCGTGCCCGCCTCGCAGCAGCCCAGGGTCGAGCCGGCAAACGTGGGTGGCGCCCGACCGGGCCCGTGAGTTCGGGACGCGATCAGGAACGTCGTAATCGGCTGAAGAATGTCCCATGGCAGGGCGGGAGTTGGGCAAAAAAAAGACGACGATGAAGACCTCCCGGCCGGGGTAGTCTCCGCGCGTGACATCTACGCCCCCCACCCCGTCCGCCACGGACGCCGAGTGCCTCGCCCTCACCCGCAATCTGCGGCGCCGGGGCACGCTCGTGCTCTCGCTGTTCGCGCTCGTCTGGGCAGTGGCGGCGGCCTCCGGGACCGGTTCGGCGACGGACGTCGCGCCGATCGGCATCGAGGTGGCGGCTCTGCTGCTCACGGCCGTGGCGATCTACCTGGGCTACCGCAAGGACTCGGCTCCCTCGCCCCGAATGGTGAACCTGCCGGCGAACTGGGCGCGCGGCGTGGGCGTCGTCAACACCATCGAGCTGGTGGCCATCTTCGCCGTCATCGCCGCTTCCAACGCCTCTGGTCACCCCGAGGCCATCCCGGCGGGCATCGCCCTCGTCGTGGGGCTGCACTTCTTCCCGCTGGCCCGCTTGTACGACCAGTGGCAGTACAAGTGGACGGCGGCGCTGCTGACCGTGCTCGCGGCCGTCGGCTTCGTCCTCGTCGCGGCGGGCCTGGCGAGCGAGAGCGTGCGGTTCGTGGTGGGGCTGGGCAGCGCGGTGGTGCTGTGGGCCTCGGCGTACCACGTGGCGATGCGCGGCTGACCTCTCCTGCCGAGCCCGCGCGGTCGACTGCCTCGTCCAAGCGCCCGTAGGAGCGTTCTGGCCGGGCGGCGCACGGGCCCAGTTGGCCACTGCGGGTCAGGGTCGCGCTGATCCAAGAGTCGGCACGTCGCCCAGGCCGCCGCGTACAACTACGTCGAGGAGCTGGAGAAGAAGGACCGCAGCTGACGATTTGGTGCGCGGTAGGCGTTGAGGCGTCGAGTTCTCGATCCTTCGGGCCTGTCTGCCGGTGTGATCGCCGAACCGGTGGCTGAGGTGATGCGGCACGGAACCGGGATCCGAGTAGTCAGGCGCCCCGCGCGCCGGCCCGCCGCAGCCACGGCAGCGACACCGTGCAAGCCGTCGTCACCCTGCTGTCCCACCAGCAGACCACCGACCTGGTCCCGGCGCCAACAATGTGCGACGCGCCCGACTCGTCAGACAACGTCGAACTCGTTGCCTTCCGGGTCCTGCATCAGAGCGGCGTAATGGCCCATGTCCGGCTCATCTGCAATCCGCAGCACGCTGGCGCCCGCCGCGACCAGCCTCTCCACCATGGTGGTGACCCTCTGCGTGCGGACCGCCAACGGCACATCGCGCCCGCCACCGACCTTCAGATCGAGGTGTATGCGGTTCTTCACGGCCTTGGGCTCCGGCACCTGCTGGAACCACACGCGAGGCCCTCGTCCCGCGGGATCCACGATCGACTCCGGGACGTCGCCCGCCCCATCGGGCAACTCCTCCTCCGGCACCCCCATGGCTGCCCAGTACTCCCGCCACGTGGCATGCCCGCTCGGTGCAGGTTCGGGTACGTATCCCAGAGCCTCACTCCAGAACACCACCATCCTCTGCGGATCAGCACAGTCGATCGTCAGTTGCAGCGTCATCTCCATAGCCAGAGCGTGACAGACACCTCTGACAATCCCGCCTCCAGCGGGAACACCTGGCCGCGGGCGGCAGGGCTTCCCAGAAGTCTCCTGGGTCGCGCCACCTTCCAGCTCCCGAAGACTCCATATCATCGGGCACTCCGGCTTCGGCCCCGTCACGACCGCATCCTGCTGCCATCGCCCGCGATCGCGAAGCACGGGAGCCGCCGGCCGCACACACAGCGTGTCGGCCAGCTCACCCATCTCACCAGAAACCGAATATAAGATTGGACAACCAATGAAAGTGGGACGGAACGTACACTCAAAAGGTGTCTCAAGCACTTCCGAAACCCTGCAGAACCGCGTCGGGATACGCGCGGCGGTTCTCGTAAGGTGAAGCGCCCGGCTACTGGTCCGCCCCGCCCCCGCGGCCCAGCGCCGCGTCGGGGTCCGGGGACGAGCGTGTGGGATTCGTGGCAGTCGTTCACCGTCCACGGCCGAGGCCCGCTCGTCGTCGCCCTCAGCATGCTCACCGTGATTCTCGTCGCCGGCTTCCTGCTGCCGAAGTCGCAGCACCTCGGCTCACTGATGGTCGTCGTGCCGGCCACGACCGCCGCTCTCGCCGGCAGCCGGATCACGGCTCTGTCCGGCGTCCTGTCCTGTCTCGGGGCGCTCGCGCTCGACATCTACGACAACCTGCTCAACACCTCGATCTTCGCCGTCCACCTGCTGGCGATCGCGCTCGTGTCGGCGTTCGTGATCACCTTTGGCCGGTACAAAGAACGGAACATTCGCGAGCTGACCGAGGTCCGCGCGGTGTCCGAGACGGTCCAGCGCATCCTGCTCAGGCCCCTGCCCCCACGCGTCGGCGACCTGCGCATCGCGGCCGTCTACCACGCGTCGCACCCGCACGCGCTGGTCGGCGGCGACCTCTACGCGGCGGCGCGCACCGACGAGGCCCTGCGGGTCGTCATCGGGGACGTGAAGGGGAAGGGCCTCCCCGCCGTGGACGACGCGGCCGCGTTGCTCGCCGCGTTTCGCGGGGCGCCCCACAAGGGGCTCGCCCTCCCGGAACTCGTGGCCCACCTGGAGGTGGCGATGCGGGCCCACTTCGAGGATGCGGAGCGCAGGGAGGGGGACGTGTCGGAGCGGTTCGTGACCCTGCTCGTTCTGGAGATCCCCGACACGTCAGCGGACGTTCGCATGATCAACTGCGGCCATCCGCCTCTGTACCTGGTCTCACGGACCGGCGCTCGCGCGGTGTCGCCCGGCGTCCCCACGCCGCCGATCGGCCTCAACAGCGTCCACGCCGAGGACTACGCCGTCGACACCTTCCTGCTGGACCAGCAGAGCACCATCCTCCTCTACACCGACGGGGCGATAGAGGCCCGGGACAGCGCCGGCCGCTTCTACGACCTCCAGGGCAGGGTCGTCTCCTGGCGTCACGCCGGGCCCGGCGACCTCATCCGGCACGTCCTGGACGGCCTCGCCGAGCACGTCGGCGGCGAGATGCGCCTCGACGACGACATCGCGCTCGTGGCCGTCTCGTACAGCCCGGACGGCGACAAGGCAGGTCTGCGCCAACCGGCCGTGCGGGCGCAGCTACGCGGTTAGGTGGTAGATCCGCCGGAGCGGCGGAGGCATCGACAGCAGGGCTGTCGGGACAGGGGCGAACGACGCGCGGCGCTCACCCGGGGAGTCGGGTGAGCGCCGTGCGTAGCGGTGGCGGGTGGGACTTCTCCCCGCCGCCCCGCGGGGTCAGGTGAGGATGTCGTAGGCCTTGAAGTAGGTCCCGACCGAGACGCGCGCGGAGAAGAAGGTACCCGTGGCGTTCCCGGTGCCCCGGTAGAGGTAGAGGGTGCCGCCGGGCGTGCGGGCCAGGAGGTCGGCGCGGCCGTCGCCGCTGACGTCGCCGACCGTGGCGACCGCGTTGTACGTCGAGCTGCTCCAGGTCGTCACCTTGATCCTGCTGGCGAACGCCCCGGTGCCCGCCTTGCCCGTGCCCTTGTACAGGTAGACGTAGCCGTTGCTCGCGTTGCGGGCGACGAGGTCGGTCCGGCCGTCGCCCGTGAAGTCGCCGTGACCGCGGATCCAGTTGTACTGGTTCCAGCCGGTGCCGACCTTCACGCGCGTGGCGAAGGTGCCGTTGCCCTTGCCGGGGTAGATCCACAGCACGCCGGCCGAGTCGACCGAGAGCAGGTCGGGCAGGTAGTCGCCGGTGACGTCGCCCGGGATGGCCATCCGTGTGCGGGTCTTCCAGTTGTCGGCGATCCGCTGCGTGATCCAGGTGTTGCGGGACACGACGTAGTGCGCCCAGAAGACGTCGCCGTCGCTGCTGCGGCGGTAGACCATGTCCTGGTAGCCGTCCCGGTCGAGGTCGGTCTGCACGACCTGGTTCACCCCGGCCCAGTCGCCCCAGTTCTCACCGGCGACGAACGAGGTGCCGCGGGAGTACCGGGAGTACCCGATGTCCGTGGAGCCGCTGCGCAGCCACAGGTCGCCCCGGTGGTCGCCGTCGAAGTTGGTGTCGTCGAGACGCGGGTAGGCGGCTCCGACGTACGAGGTCACCTTGGTGAAGACGCTGTACGCACCGGCGGCGACGCAGTCCTCCACCCCCCAGGAGACGATGCCGACGATCCGGTTGTTGACGACCAGCGGGCCGCCGGAGTCGCCGTTGCAGGCGGTCGTGGTGCCGTCGTCGCTGCCGGTGGCGGGCGTGCCCGCGCAGACCATGTGGCCCTTGATGAAGGAGGAGCCGTAGGCGGTGGCGCAGGTGGTGTCCGACTGGACGGGCAGGGTGGCCGTCTTCAGCGTCTCGGAGATGTTGTCGTGGGTGGAGCTGGTCCGGCCCCAGCCGTACACCTTCGCGCTGGTCCCGGCGGTGTAGGAGGTGGTGTCTCCGGCCGTCGTCATGCGGATCGGTGTCGCCTTGATCGCGTACGGCAGGGTGAGGACCGCGAGGTCGGCGTCGAGGGTCGACGCGCGGTACGACGAGTGGTGCCACTGCCGCCAGACGCCCGTGATGGCACCGCCGTGCAGGTCGGTGATGTAACCCTGGTCGTCGACGGCCGGCAGCTGCGCGGTGCCGGTGATCACCGAGCCGTGCTGGTGCCAGTCGTAACCGGCGACGCAGTGCGCGGCCGTGATGATCTTGGTCGGCGCGACCACCGCTCCGCCGCAGAAGAAGCCGACGTCGTCGGCGGTGTCGGCCGTCCCCTTGTCGTCGCCGTACCAGAGCTGGGCCATCCACGGCGCAGCGGTGATGGTCGTGGTGGTGCCGCCGATGATCTTGGGGTCGATGCCCTGTGCGGTCGTGCCGGCACCGAACGACGACTTGGTCAGCGCCTGCCCGGCCTTGTCGTCCCCGGCGATCGCGGTGGTCAGCCGCTGCTCGAGCTCAGCGGCGGAAGGCGCGCTGATGGCGGGATTGACAGAAGGCTGCGGCAGGGGCGTCGCCGCCTCGGCGGAGGTGGTCAGCAGCGCGGCGGCGACAGCGACGGCGACACCTGCCGCGGATACGGGCAGGGCTATGCGTATCCGGCGTCTGTGCCGACCGCCGGACGTGGTGGTGAACAACTAGGTCCCCCCAAGGGTGCACGAAGTGAAGAGAGCGTGTTGATACGCCCCTTCCTCTCAGCGCCGGAACGCCGATCTTCGTCACTCACCGGGACGGGTCTGGGTGCCGCCGGCCTCGGCCATCCGGCCCGAGCGATGCCGCCGGAGTCGCCCCACCTTCTGGCCTCGCAACCACGCGGCGTCGTGACCTCCCCCATCGAGCGTCTCGTCCAGCAGCTCGACGGTTCGGCCGACACGTTCTACGACGCGCGCTGACCGCATCCGGATCGGCTCGGAAGCCAGCCCGGAGTCGAGGTGGAGGCGCTGCGCGCCGACCCCTCCCCCATCGCGTCACTGACCGTGCCGGAGACCGTCGCCCACCTGGAGAAGGTGATCACCGAGCTGCCGGAGAAGCCGATCCTCATCGGCCACTCCTTCGGCGGGGTACTTACCCAGCTCCTGCTCGACCGGGGCCACGCCGCAGCGGGAGTGGTGATCGACTCGGCGCCGCCGCAGGGCATCCGGGTCAACCCGCCCTCCCAACTGCGGTCCCTCTTCCCCATCTTCACCAACCCGGCCAGCGGCACCGGGGGGGGCGGGCTTCACCCCGGAGCAGTTCCACTACGCCTTCACCAACACCCTGCCCGAGGCCGAAGCGCGGGCGGTCTACGACCGGTACGCCATCGCGGCGCCGGGCAGACCCCGACCGGGCCCCACTGGTGTCCCCTGGGAGGAGGTCGCCTACCACGCGCTGGACTGGGCGTCGCGTCACGCCAAGCCCTGAGTGAAGCCGCGCGTGGGGCACCTGGTTCCTGACCGGAACCGCGTGCGGAACGCCGGGTCCCGTGGGGCGTGACAGACGGACCATGAGACAGTCACAGCACGGCTCACCGATCGTCACCGAGAAGAAGGACCCATGGGAACGTTGCCCGTTGTCACTGGCCATGATGAGTTCGATACCTTGGTCGTCAGGACCGACTACCGCGACGACCAGGCGTGGCAGGACGTGGTGGCGGCGCTGATGAAGCCCTGGGGAGACGGGCAGTACGAAGCGCACGTCCACCTCGTCAACGACCCGGCCTGGGCGGAGGCTACCGTCGACGAGGTGCTGACGGCGGTCCGCGCTGACGAGAACCTGTCCATCGTCTTCCTTGCCGACCGGGCAAGCATGCAGGCCGAACACCACCCGCTGCTGGCGGTCACCACGCTGACGCGGGAGGAGTGCGTCGACGAGGAGGACTACGAGCAACTGACCGAGTTCGGCAGCGAGTTCCGCGCCATCCCCGCAGCGGTCCACGAGATCTACGCGAACCTGAGTATCGGCAACCTGGGCTTCGAGGAGTACGCGGCTTGGGCCCAGGATGATGCCGAAGGGATCTTCCGCCACTCCTGAGGGGGAAGCGGGGAAGGCGCCGTACCCGACGCTGCTCTGCGGCGAAAACTCCCCGCGCCGCCTCCTGGGCGGCGCCCGGTCCGGCGAAGCTTGCGGAGAGTGTGCCCGCTGACCCGCCGGCCGTTCACCCTGGGACCGGCCAGTCGCGGCCGAGGGTATGGGCGGAGTGCGTAAATCCCAGTCCTGATCGGTGAGTTAACGTGGGCCCCGCACAATAGCGGTATGACGAACATCGTCGACGCAGCCTGGCAGCGCATCCTGACCACTTACGGCGAACCGTCCCGGACGGCGGAGTCACCACTTCTGAAACCGTTTGCCAAGCTCGTGCGGATAGCGCATGCCGAACCGCTGCTTCGCCAGCTCTCCCCATGGACCGGTATGTGGGAGCTGCACTTCAGCAGGTGCACGGAGATGGATTACACCTGGGACATCCCGTACATCGGCACCGTGAGAGACGGCCGGTACTACGTCGAAGGACCGCATCGGAACAGCCCTCGGATCGCCGAGACGGACAGTGCGCAGGCCGCAGTGGCGATGGTCGTCGATCGCCTACCGCCACATTGCGGCCCCGCCTTCATCGGCCATGCGGGAGAACTGGCCGCCTACGAGAAGGCAAGAGACAGCAGGTAGGGCGGGCACACCCGCTCGGCGGAAGGGCCCTGGTCACACTCCGACGAAGCTCACTGTTTCCGTGAGGTCCGCCCGCCCGGTGCGTACTCGCGGTCCGTCTTCTGCCTCGAACCCCACGGAGACGCCGCAGAACATCACGAGCTCCGGTCCTGCACCGACTATCTGGCTGACAGTCTTGCGGTACATGGTCCACATCACCTGAGGACAGCTGTGCAGCCCCTCTGCCCTCAGAAGGAGCATGACCGTCTGCAGATACATTCCCGCATCGCCCCACTGTCCTGGGCCCATCTCCCGGTCGAGATAGCAGAACAGCACGACCGGCGCCCCGAACGCCCCCGAGTTCAGGGCAGCTGTCTTCATGGGCCTGGCGGGGTCGTCGCGTTCGATCCCCAGCGCCTTGTATCGCTGGGCGGCCGCGGCGTGGAAGCGGTCCAGGTACGGCGAGGCCAGTTCCGCCGGGTACATCGGATACTCCCGCTCGTCACCCGGGTCACCGGCCAGCGCCCTGGCCGTCGCACGCCTCTTCAGCTCAGCCAGGGACCCTCCTCCCACGACGTACACGCGCCACGGCTGGAGGTTGCCGCTCGACGGCGCCCGCGCGGCCGCGGCCAGCACCCGTTCGAGCACCTCCCTGGACACCGGCTCATCACTGAACGCCCGCACCGCTCGGCGACTCTCCACGGCCTCGTACACGTCCACGTCTTCGCGTCCTCTCAGCCGGCAGGCCCCCCACCGTATTCGTCGGTCGCGCCTCCCACGGCAGGCGGGCTTGAACCGCGTCCTCCCAGGCGTGCGGACAACGGTGGTGGTTCCTGTGTCCCGCGGTGAGTACGTGGCGTAGTTCCGCAAGGTGCTGGGTGTTCGTCGGAAGGTCCAACTGATCGAGGAGGGGCAGCGCGGCTGCCGGTTCCAGGTCGCCGTACACGTCGTGGAAGCTCGTCAGGAGTCCCTTGAAAACGGCTCCATGCAGGGAGGGAAGCCGCATGGCAGTGCGGTACACCGGCTCCTTCACGGGCCAGCGCACCGGGCCCGAGCACTCCAGAACCCTCCGGGCTCGGCGGAGCCGGGCCTTCGAACGATCGGCCACCACTCTGTCGATGTCGTTACCGAGCACTTCGGCAAAGGCTGTCGCAGAGGTGACGTGGTCCTGGAACCAGTCCACCCACAGCGAGTAGGAGACGGCCTCGACGTCTCCGTCCGCCTCCAGCCGTCGGCGGTGGCCGTCCCACAACAGTTCGGCAGGCAGGGGACCCGCGGCACTCTCGTGTGCGAACCGGATCTCGCAGGTGACCCAGTAGTCGTCCAGGAGGTCGAGCAGCTCGAAGGCCAGCCGTAGCTGGTCAGCTGCATCGAGGTTCTCGGCGAACACATCGCCGGCCCAGGACTGCGCCACTTCGTTGGCTGTCAGGAGCGCGTCCGGCTCGTCTTGGCTCACCCACCCGTCGCGCACCTGGTTGACGCCCCGATCAGCCAGCCATCGTCGGGCCATCTCCAACGCTTCCTCCTCCATCCAGGCAGTATGGGAGCGGCCTGCGAGTCGCGATGGGGGCCAGTATCGCTGCAACCTGGCCGGCGCCGCTCAGCGGTAGTCGTCGGGATGGTCCTGCATCCAGGCGTTGATCCGGTCGCGGACGCCGATCAGTTCCGTGCGGTGGGTTTCCAGGTTCTCCGTGGAGGTGTCGCCGTCGAGTGTCGTGCGGAGGTCCGCGATCCATGCGAGGGGCTCGGGGAAGTGGCCCGGTCCCTTGGCGTCCGCCTTCATCGCCGCGTCGAGGCCCATCAGTTCCTCGTGGACCCGGCCCAGGAAGTACCCGCAATCTCCCGCCCCTGGGGTGCAGGTGTCGTTGAGGGTGGCCTGGAGGCCGGCGAAGGCGTCGCGGACCAACTCCGGTCCCGGCGACGCGGCGAAGTCCGAGTCGGGTGCTGCCTCTTGTGCCTCGGCTGTTGGCCGGCTTCCGTAGGTGTCGAGGCCGCGGAGGAAGAAGAAAGGGATGTGTCCGGGCTTTCCGCGTCCCCGGATCGGGGTTCCGCGGCTGCGGAACAGGCCAGCAGGCAGGTCGCGAGCAGCGCAGTGCCGAACGTCGTTCCCCAGGCGGACGGAAGTTGCACAGGGTCGTCCCCTTGTAGTGATCACGGCGGACTTTACTGCACGGGCCCGTAGCCGAATCGGCGGCAGGCAAGCCGGGGTTCCGCGGTGCTCCTCGCACCTCAGGCGGGCCGCCGGGCCGAGGCCGTACGCGTCACTTCCTGCGGACGGACGCGAGTGCCAGCACCATGCTCGCGAGTAGCACGAAAACTACGAGCGAGGCGAAGAACAGAGCCTCGATCCACCCAGCGTTCGCGCCCGTCAGCGTGCCGTCCGCGGACACGCATGCCACCTCCGGGGGGAAGCTCTGGCGGCGCAGGTCACCGCAGGCGTTCGGCAGGTCGTCGTTCACGACGTACGCGTTCACCCAGCAGAGCGCCCAGCTGAGGAGGAAGACGCACAGGGACGCCAGAGATACGCCCCACAACGCGGTCGGGCGGACTGCCTCTGTGTTCGTCGCTGGTGGCGTCATGGCCGCGAGCGTAGCGGTCGGCCTGCCCGCGTTGCGGCCGTGGAGTGCGCGCTTCTGCCCGGACCGGCAGACTTCGGCGCTCAGTCACGCCCTCGCAAAGCAGGGACGTGACTGAGCGTTCGTCACTCGTGATGCGTCACGCCGGTTCGACCGGCAGCCACAGCTCACAGGTCGCGGTGCTGAAGTCTTCCGCACGCTCAAGGGTGGCTACGAGCGAGGGGCCCGGTCGCAGCCGCCACGGGTTGGAGGGGAACCAGTCGGTCGCGGTCGCCGCCCAGGTCGTCTGCAGGGCCTGCGGATGCGGTCCGCTCGTACGGAAGACCGCCCAGGTGCCCTCCGTTACCTCGATGGCGTCTAGACCGTCCGGGGCGGGCGTGTCCCGGCCCACCGCGACTCCGTGCAGGTAGGTCAGTTCGCTGCCCTCCGTGCCGTCGGGATCTACCCCGTCGCTGACCTGCAGCAGGCCTCCGGGTTCGGTGTCGCTGAGGGCCTTGAGCCGCAGGTGCTCCTCCTGCGGAATGGCGGCGATGTGCTGCTGGATGTGCGGGTTGACGCCCTGATGGATGAGCGGGACGCGCGTGGCGTGTCCGATCAGCCGGAAGGCGGGTCGATTGACGAGCCGGGTGTCCATGGGGGTGCTCCCTTCGACGGTCAGGCGGAACCTGAGCTGCGGTTGTGTGCGCAAGGGGCCTCCATGGCGGCGTACGTCTCCGGGGCCGGCACCGTGGACCGCCCGGAACGCACGTCCGAACGCCTCGGTCGAGCCGTATCCGTGCCGGACCGCGATGCTCAGCAGATCCGTCTCGCCGCGGACGACGTCGGCGGCGGCAACGGTCATGCGCCGCCGACGCACGTATTCCGACAGCGGCATGCCGGCCAACGACGAGAACATCCGGCGCAGGTGGTACTCGGTCGTGCCGAGCCCCGCCGCCAGCCCCTGGACGTCAGGCTCCTCCGCGAGGTGCTCCTCGACGAGATCGACGAGCTGGTTCAGTCCCGAGATCATGAGGCCTCCTTCCGACTCCAAGCCTGGCAGCGGGCGCCCTGGCCGTACCCGACCGCTGCGAACCGATCCGATCATGCACCGGCGCCGGCAGCAGGGGCTGTCGGGCGCTCCGCAGCGCCCGGAGGGGGCGAGGTCAGATCAGCACGCCGGTCAGTGGGTCGTACCGCAGCACCTTCGCGTAGCTCTCGCGGGGATCCTGCAGGCCCAGGACCCGCACGGTCGTCACACCGATGCGCTGGTGGTCGTCGGTCGTCACACGCAGCCAGGGCTTTGCGTCGCGCAGGACGGTGACCTGCTCGATCAGGGAGCCGTCGCGGCCCGCCGCGATCGCGTAGGCCGGGCCCTCGGGCGGCGCGATGTCGATGCCGCCGTCCTCTCGGATGGTCATGGTGGCGACGAGATCGCCACGGCCGTCGTTGGCGTCGCCGTTGAAGTCGTAGATGCGCGCGGGGTCGCCCACGTAGTGCTTCAGGCGGCCGAGACCGGTGACGTCCATGCCGTTGTAGAAATTCCGGGCATCGCTGTCGAGCCAGAAGTGGGTGTTGTGGGTCGGGGCGTTGAAGTCCGCTCCGGAGTTGTACGAGATGTGCCAGTGCGGTGGGTTGTCCGCGTGCAGGGTGTTGTTGGTCTCGAAGCCCGCGACGAACCAGCGGTGGCCCTTGGCCGCGGCCGTCGCCTTGAGACCGGAAGCGACCAGGATGGTGTGGGCGGCGACGAGCTGGTGGGTCTGGGACCTGACCTCGTTCGCCGGCCAGGGCACGTCCCGCCAGGGCCCGGCGACCCGGTCCGGGTCGTTGTGGTCGATCTTGTAGTACATGCCTGCCGAGATGTCGGGGTGGCTCCAGATCTGGAGCGTGGGCTCATTGGCCCCGATCGTCGGCCGGCTGACGGGGAGCGTGAAGGTGATCCGGTAGGGATCGGCGGGGTCACGCTTCACCGCGAGTCTGGTCTCCATGTGGACGACGGCCTTCACGAAGACTCCGGGCCAGCGGACGGAGACCTCGATGCCGGCGGCGTTCTTCGGGCCCGTGACGAAGCTGTAGAACTCGGCCCGGCTCGCCACCTGGTACTTCTCGCCCGGCAGGGCGGTGTACCCGGCGGGCAGGGTGATCTCGGGATACCCCGGCTCTCCCGCTCGCGCCCGGACGACGCGGAATGCCGCGTAAGCGGTCTCCGCCGCAGAGGCGGACTCCTCCGCGGAGGCGGACTCCCCCGCCTGGGCGGGGTGGGGCAGTGTCAGGGCGAGACCGGCGGCGGACGCGCCCGTGACCAGCGTGCGACGACTCAACAGGGACATAGGGAGGCGAGCCTTTCTCGGTGGGGCGAGCAACGGCGGCTGACACGAGTGATCGTGCTGGCACAGCGCAGCGGCGGGCCGTCCTGGGCGTGAAGGAGAGCGGAAGAGCGGGCAGCGGAGACACGCCGGGGCGGGGCGAGTTGTAGGTGTGTCGGCTCTCGCCTGACCCGGACCGCATCCGGATGCGCCCCCGCTGACTACTGCTGCCAAGTCACCCGAGTGGTGGCGTCAGCCCGGTAGCCCACCCCGCGACCTCCAGGGCGTCAGCGCCCCCCTCCCCGTGCCAGTGTCGTCGCGATCGCCGCCGTCATGCCCGCCTGCACCACCATGATCACGACAAAGTAGATCCGGACGCCGTTGGACAAGTCCACCGTGGCCAGGACGACGGCGAGCGCGACCAGCACGCCCGCACCCAACAGGGCCAGCGCCATTCCGAGAGGTCTTCTGCCGTTCATACCAGTTCTTCCTCGATCAGTAGGCACCAGGACAGGCAACGTAATTCCTGTGGAGGGACGTGCTTCCGCCGTATGCCGGTTGCGGTGATCGTCCTTCACTTGAGAGCTACTTATGGTCCGACCGCAGCAGTCCGTTGATGACCACGTCCAGGTAGGGCGTCACGGTCCGCCCGGTTGCCGGGTCTTTCGGCAGGGCGCCGACCAGTGTCAGTACCTGCACGGCCGAGATGTCGGTGCGGACGGCGCCTTCCTCCTGCGCGCGGGCGAAGAGCTTGGCGAAGTTGCGTTTCATCGGTCGGCACAAGGGCTCTACAGGGGAGGTGCTGTCCGCCAGCCCGCCACCCACCTGAGCACTCATCCCCGGATAGTCGGTCGCGCTCCGGTCGTACAACCGCAGCCATTCCACCAGCGATGAAGCCGTGTCGGGCGCGTCGAGCAGCGTACGCGCCCTGAGATCGAGTTCCTCGACCCGCTCGCGCATGAGCGCGACGAACAGGTGCTCACGGGTGGGGAAGTGCCGGTACAGCGTCCCGCGTCCGACTCCGGCCTGCTGACAGATGGCTTGCAGGGGGGCGTCGGTACCCAGGCGCGTGAACACGTCCTCGGCGGCGATCAGCAGCGCTTCGCGGTTGTGCCGCGCGTCGGAGCGCGTAGGCGGCGGTTCGGCTTCGGCCATGGCGCCAGCATAAACCCAAACGGACACTGTGTCCGGAAGCACAGAGCCAAACGGACACAGTGTCCGTATCATCGAAATCGGAGCCGGACCCGGACAGGGCGTCCGGCAGGTCACCGGGGCCTGACAGCCGACGCCTGGTGACCGAGCCGGGCGCGGCCACCCACCCGACGGGCGACCCGAGACGGCGTCGTCCGCCCAGCACTGAGGAGATCGTCATCACCAGGTCCATCGCCGTGGTCACAGGCGCCAGCCGTGGAGCGGGCAAGGGAATCGCCCTCGCTCTGGGGAAAGCAGGCGCGACCGTCTACGTCACGGGTCGCACGCGGGCCGCCGAGGAATCGCCGTACGGGGGTTCGGTCTTCGAGACGGCGGAGATGATCGACGAGGCGGGCGGACACGGGGTACCCGTGGTCGTCGATCACGCCGATGATGGCAGTGTGGAAGGGCTGTTCCAGCAGATCGCCGACGAGCAGGGGCGTCTCGACATCCTGGTCAACAACGCGGCGAAGCTGAACGGAATCACAGGGCCGATGGGCTTCTGGGAGAAGCCGCTCGAGGCGGCCGACCTGATCTCGGTCGGCTTGCGTTCCCACTACGTCGCCGCCTACTACGCAGCGCCTCTCCTGTTGGCGAACGGACGAGGGATGATCGTGGCCACCGGCCACTACGGCGCGGTGTCCTACTACCAGGGACCCGCGTACGGGGCGCAGAAGGCCGGGGCGGACAAGATGGCTGCCGACATGGCACACGAGTTGCGGCCGTACGGCGTGGCCTCCGTCTCGATCTGGATGGGTGGTCTCGACACGGAACGCGCACGCGCCTACCTGGACACCCTTCCTGCTGAGCAGCGCCCCAGTACGCCGCGTGAGTCACCGGAGTTCACCGGGCGGGTCATCTCCGCTCTGTACGCACGGGAGGACCTGATGGACTTCTCGGGTCGCACCATGATCGGTGCGGAGTTGGGCGCCCGTCTCGGCGTCACCGACATCGACGGCACCACGCCCCTCTCCCAGCGCTACCGGATGGGAGGACCGCCGGAACCACACGCAAGCCTGCTGTGAGAAGGCGAATCCCCCTCGGTGTCGGGTGCGGTGTGGAACCGCACCTCACCCGACACCGCAGGGGCACTTCGCCGGGGGTCAGGCACTCGCATGGCGTGGGCCGACCGCGCGACGCGGTGCGGCGTGATGCGCCGGCCGATCTGCTGCTGTGGCGGCCCTGAGGCGCCGCAGCCAGACAGATGCGGTGAACAGCAGTGCGGAGAAGACGACCAGCAGGAGCAGGGAGACCCACATCTGCCGGCTCGCGGAGTTCGCCCATCCCGTCCAGGCCGCCGCCGCCCACAACAGGGCTCCTCCCGCGTAGAAGGCGCGGACCCGGCGCAGTTGTCGGACGGCCCGGGAGGGAATGAGGTGATCGGTCTTCGGTGCCATGCTCAGCCGTGTACCCCCGACCGCGCCACCCAACAGACCGTTCTTGTACAGGTGGAGTCCGGACGTGCGTGCGATCTTCGGGCCCACGGAGGGCAGTTGTATCTGCCCTCCGGCGCAGGACCGGTCCGTCAGGAGGAGTCGCCCGCCCGCGCGCGGATGCCGGGGCGGTAACCCAGGAGGCGGGAGGCCTCCTCGCCGGCTTCGACGACCATGGGCGCGACCTGGGCGACGTCGGCCGGGGTCAGACGCTGGGTCGGCGCTCCGACGCCGATGGCCGCGACCAGTTCGCCGCTGCTGCCGAAGACGGGCGCACTGACCGAGGCGGCGCCCAGATCTCGTTCCTCGAACGTCGCGGAGAAGCCGTTGCGGCGTACCTCCTCCAATTGACGGTCCAGGACGTCGATGTCCACGACGGTGCGGCTGGTGTGCCGCGTGAGGCCGTGACTGACCGCGGCCCGGCGCGCCGAGGGGTCGTAGGCCATGAACACCTTGCCGGCCGATCCGGCGTGCAGGGACATCACCATGCCGATCATGAACAGCCGCATGACCACATGCCGGGTCTCCGCCAGGGAGACGACGGTCCGGAAAGCCCCGTCCCGCACATAGAGGCACGCCGTCTCACCGGTCCGGTCGCGCAGCTGCTGCAACGCGGGGCGGGTCAGCTGAACCATGTCCAGTCCGAACGTGCCCGGCGCGGACCAGCGCACCAGGCCGAGGCCGATGCGGTACCTGTCGTCGGTGCGGTCGAGGAATCCCTCGCGCGTGAGGTTGTGCACCAGACGCTGACAGGTGCTGGCGGGAAATCCGGTGGTTCTGGTGAGCTGCTGAAGGGTGAGCTCGGGCTGCTCGATCGTGAAGCATTCGAGGATCTGCCGGATCTTGTTCAGGACCAGCAGCGGCGCCGTACCGCCCTTGTCTTGCGTGCTCATCGCCACGTCTCCCCGCCGGAACTCCGCCCGTACGAGCACCTACGGTATGTCAGACAGGGCCGTGACACGCAGCGGTGCCGGTGCGGCCGGCACGGCCGCCAGCGCCGAGTCCAGCTTCCGCCCGAGCAGCGCGTGCAGTTCGTCGCGTAGCGCCACGAGCTGGTCGACATCGATGCCGGTGGCGATACCGGCGTGATGGCAGAGGTTGACGAGATCGTCGGTGGCGATGTTCCCCGCGGCACCGGGAGCGAAGGGGCAGCCGCCTACGCCGCCCAGGGCAGCGTCGAACCGGCGAATACCCAGGTGCAGGGCCTCCCAGACATTGGCTGAGGCCATGCCGTAGGTGTTGTGCAGGTGCAGACCGAGGGGCATGTCGCGGAGCTCGTCCTGAACGGCGGTCACCGTCCGCCGGATGTGCCAAGGGCTGGCCGCACCGATCGTGTCGCCCAGATGGAGGGCGGACACACCGAGGCCGGCCAGCCGGTGGGCGGTGTCCACGACGCGGCCGGGGGGCGTCTCGCCGTCGAACGGGCACACGAAGGCGGTGGCGATCGTGGCCTCCAGCTGGACCTTGGCGTCCGTGAGCGCCTCCGCCGCGGGGCGCAGCCGGTCCAGGGCCTGCCGGGTCGGGAGTCCGGCGTTGGCCCGGCTGTGGCCGTCGCTCGCCGAGACGATGAGGCGGACGTGTCGTACTCCGGCTTCGAGGGCCCGGCGGGCGCCCTTCTCGTTGAAGACCAGGGCGTGCAGGGAAGCGGCCTCGCCGGCGCACAGTTCGGTAGCCAGTCGGTCGGTGTCCGCCATCTGCGGCACCTTGTCGGGATGGACGAAGGAGCCGATCTCCAGCGACGTCACTCCGGCCTTGAGGAAGCCGTAGGCGAGGCGGAGCTTGTCGTCGGTGGGGACGATCACCGGCTCCATCTGGAGGCCGTCACGCAGCAACACCTCGGTGATCAGGACCTGGTCCGGCATGCCGTTCATTCACACCACTCCCCTGTCACGCAGCGCGGTGCGCCGTGCGTCGTCGATTCCGATCTCGGCCAGGATCTCGTCGGTGTGTTCGCCCAGGTCCGGGCCGAGCCAGCGGGTGCGGCCGGGCGCTTCGCCGAATGTGGGCACGATGCCCGGGAAGGCCACCTCGCGCTCGTCACCCTGGGCAATGCTCACCAGATGGCGCTCCAGCATGCCGCGTGCCGCGTAGTGGGGGTCGGTGGCGATCTCCGCCGCGGTGAAGATGGGACCGGACGGGATGCCGCCGTCGTCCAGGAACTTGAGGACCTCGTCGTGCGAGAAGCGCCGGGTCCAGGCGGAGATCGCGTCGTCGAGCTCCCCGGCGTGCCGGACGCGTCCGGCGTTGTCGGCAAGGCCCGCGGCCTCGGCCAGGTCCGGTCTGTCGATGACGTGCATGAGCCGCTTGAAGATGGAGTCGCCGTTGCCGCTGATGACGACGTACCGGCCGTCGGCGCACACGTAGGTGTTCGACGGCGCGATGCCCGGCAGCGAGCTGCCGGAACGCTCGCGCTCCACGGCGAAGGCGTCGTAGTCGGGGGTGAGGGACTCCATCAGGGAGTAGACCGCCTCGTACAGTGCGACGTCCACGGTGTCCCCGCGACCCGTGGCGGCGCGGCGCTGGAGGGCGGCAAGTGAGCCGATGACCGCGTACAGACCCGCCACGGAATCGGCGAGGCTGATGCCGAGCCGGGTCGGCGGCCGGTCGGGATAGCCGGTCAGGTGGCGCAGTCCGCCGACGGCTTCGGCGACGCCCCCGAATCCGGGCCGGTCGCGGTAGGGCCCGGTCTGTCCGTAGCCCGATATGCGGACGACGATCAGACGGGGGTCGGCTTCGCGCAGTTCGTCGACCCCGAGGCCCCAGCGCTCCAGCGTGCCGGGCCGGAAGTTCTCCAGGACGACGTCGCAGCGCCCGATCAGTTCCCTGGCGACCGCACGGCCTTCGGGGTGCCCCAGGTCGAGGGTGAGTGATCGCTTGTTCCGGTTCATCGCGCGGAAGAGGAGCGAGGTGTCCCCCTCGTACAGACGCCAGCGGCGCAGTTCGTCACCGCGCACCGGCCGCTCCACCTTCACCACGTCGGCGCCGAGGTCGGCCATCAGTCGGCCCGCCGACGGGGCGGCGATGAAGTTGCCCAGTTCGACCACGCGCAGTCCGTCGAGTGGCCCGGGGACACGCTGCCCACTCGCGTCGGTTGCGGCCATGTGCAGCCTCCTACCGTCAACTCACTATGTGGGTCCACACTCCAGAATGCGGTTTTCGTCCCCATCGGTCAAGGCTTACTTCATATCCCAAAACTTATACAAAATGTGACGATCGAGGCGCGACATCCGCCATTTAGTTCTATTCTTGACCATTGTCCTGCCACCATCGGCGCGCAGTCTGGGTTGCCATCCCATGAGATGAACGGGTGCAGGTCCCGTCCCGACGCCGTGACAGCGCCGTCACAGCGACCAGCGACTCGACATGCCGGCCACCGCCACCCGCGCAGCACGGCTCTCAGGGCCGCAGGCAAGGAGCGAGCGGTATGTCAGACGTTCCGGTCCTGGTCAACACGGGCGTGGCCATCCTGGCCATGGTCGTGCTGATCGTCAGATTCCACGTGAACCCCGTGATCTCCCTCGTGCTGGGCTCGCTCTACCTGGGCCTCACATCGAAACTCGGCCTCGACAAGACCGTCCAGACGATCACCAAGGGCTTCGGCGACATCATGGCCGAGGTAGGCCTGCTGATCGCCTTCGGCGTCCTCATGGGCGCGATGCTTCAGGAGATGGGCACGATCGAGCAGCTGGTGCAGCGGCTGATCCGGGTCTTCGGGCCCAAGCGGCTGCCGTACTCGATGTCCCTGACGCTGGGCACCCTGCTGCAGTCCATATACCTGGACGTGCTGCTGGTGATCTCCGCACCGCTGGCCCGCTCCGCCTCACGCCGCATCGGCCCCCTGGGCACACCCCGCATGGCCGTCGCCATGGCCATCGGCCTGGAGAGCGGCATCGTCCTGGTCGTCCCGGGAGTCGGAGCGCTGGCGCTGGCCGCGCTGCTGCACGTACCGCTGGGGACGATGCTGCTGGGGGGCGTGGTGTTGATCATCCCCACGATCCTGATCTCGGTGGCAATCATGACCTTCCTGTTCCGCAGGGGCTTCTGGAACCCGGCCACGGACGAGACCGCCGCCGAGACGTACGAGGCGGATACGGAGGCAGGTTCCGGCAGGCAAGCCGGGGAAGACCCGGTCACGGCAGGTCAGCGGACCGCGGCACCCCCCACCGCTCCGGCGAACGGGCCGGGCACCACCACGGCCGCTACCGCCACGCTCGACAGGGCCGCCGAAGAGGATGGCGGGGAAGGCGGCGGGGGCGGTAGCGGGAGGGGTGCAGGGGAAGGCGCCGACGGACTTCAGGCCGGGCACGAAGCCCCGCACCTGCTGATCAGCTTCGCTCCGCTTCTCGTAGCCCTGCTGATGATCGCCACCGGCGCCCTCGCGGACGCCGCGAACGTGCACAACCACGTGCTGGGCTTCTTGGCCGATCCGGTCGTCGCGCTTCTCGTCGGCCTGATCGGCACGGTGATCATCGGTCGGATCCGGCTGGGGCGGCAGCGGGCCGAGGACGCCATCGTGCGCGGCTTCAAGGACAGTGGCCAGATCCTCATCCTCACGGCCGTCGGCGGATCACTCGCCGCCGTGGTCGCGGCCGGAGGCTTCGGCTCCGTCCTCCGCGGCTACTTCGGCACTCACTCCTTCGCTCCCCTGCTGCTGGTCTGGGCAATCGCGGCCCTGCTGCACCTGGCGGTCGGTTCGGTCACCATCACTGCCATCACCGCAGCCGGTGTCCTCGCGCCACTCGCACCGAGCCTCGGCATCGACCCGGTGCTCATCGCGCTCGCCGCGGGCACGGGTTCGCTGTTCGCCATACATGTCACCAGCAACACGTTCTGGCTGCTCCGGTCACTCATGGGACAGACCACCCGCGGCACGCTCAAGACCTGCACGGTCGGCGTGTCCCTTGCCTCGGTCGTCGGCATCATCCTGTTGCAGCCGATCAGCCTGCTGTTCTGACGGGCGGTTGGTGACTGCGCTTCCGCCGTCGGGTGGTCCGTGCATCTCACGGACCACCATAAGCAAGATCCCTGCCGCCACTGGCCTCGATCAGCCAGTACAGCGAACCGCTGCCGAACGGGCAGCCGGTGGTGGCCACTTGAATCCAGCCGACTCCCGATTCGTCGGTTCCGGCGTGCCACCACCACCAACTGCGGTCGGCGCCGGCCCCTTCCGGGTCGAAGTCGTGCAGCCAAGCCGACAACGTCCACGGTCCCTCGTCGTCAGCTGTCTGCAACGGCAGCATCGCCCGCCACCGCCGCAGCCATGCTCCGGCACCGACGCGCTCACCAGGCTCCGGCCGAAAGGGCTCGGGCGCGCACCGCTGGATGAACCATGCCGGCAGCAGCCGCGGCCACCGCTCCCGGTCGGGCCAGTCGCCGGTCCGCTCGACCACCCGCGTCAGCACCGCACGGGCATCGGCGATGACCTGGCCGGGCTCGTCGGCCGTGAACCGGACCTCTACGAGGAACGGCCGTTGCCTACCGTCCTCAGTCGTCGGCCCGAAGCGAAGACGCCGTAGCTCGCCCTCCATCAACTCCACGCGAGGAAGGGTGCACCAGCACCGGCCTCGCGGCACCTCAATAGTGAGGCCGGTGCTGGTTGCACGGAGCGGGGCCGGGCCGGGGCCGGTGCCCTGGGAGGCTTGAGCCCCGCTCCTCGGGCGGGGGTCAGCCTGCCCAGACCTCGGCCTCGTCGGCCGGAACGGTGGTGGCCAGACCCAGCTCCTTCCGGGCGGCGACCGACTTGCCCGGGTCGATGCCCGTGAACGCCGGGTCGTAGGCGAGGTAGAACGCGTCGGCGTCCGCGGCGTCCGCCGCCTTCTTCCAGTCCCCCGCAGCCTTCGTCAACGTCTCGCGGAGCTTGCCGACCTCGGCGCCCTCGATACCGCTCAGACCCTCGACGTGTGCGTCGAGAGCGGCCGCGACGGCCTTGGCCTGCGCCTTGTAGCCGGCCAGGTCGTCCTCGACGGTGTCCTTCTCGGACTGGTTCGCCCACAGGGCCTCGTAGACCGCGTTCGAACCCTTCAGGTACGTGCTCTGCTCGGGCTTGAGGGACTTCGCCGTGTCCAGCGAGCCAGTGAACGTGCCCTTCTCCACGGTGTAGGTGCAGCTCACCGCACGGTCACCGGTGGCCCAGCTCTCGCTGGTCGGGGTGTAGTAGAAAAGCGCGACGCCCTTGGGGAGCGCCCACGTGTCCGGCGCGTACTTCTGCGCCTCGGCCGGGCAGCGGTCGTCCGCGATCGCCGCGACACCGTCGTCGCCGGGATACTTGTTGCCCTCGTCGATCGCGAACTCACCGACGACCTGACCCTCGTGAGCCTCGCCGCACGGCACGACCTCGACGGCGTAGGCAGTTCCCTCCGCATTGCCGTTCGGGTTGTAGCAGTCACCGACGTCCAGCGAGAACACCGACTGCTGGCGCGCCACCTTCCTCGCACCGTCCTTGGCACTGTCCACGGCGTCCGTGACGTCCGAACACCCCACAGCCCCTATCGCGAGCAGTGCGACAACGGCGGATATGCCGCGAAGGGAACGATACGGAGTATGGGCTGCCATGACGTGTACATCCTCTTATCTGATCTTTATGAGGTCGCGCGCATCGTATGCCATCCCGGGCACCCCGCTGCACCAGGCCCTCACCTCACTACGACGACTCCGACTCGCGACGGACGCCGAAGGTTGTATGGCCGCTGCCGAGGCCGGGAGCACGGACGAGTTCAGGCACGAGGAGATCTCGTGGCTCCCACCGGTCGGTTCAAACAACGGACTACGCCGCGGCATCCACGAAGTGCTGCCGCCGAGCATCCCGCACTCTGCACATCCGGTACGCGCATTCGCCGCGCGATCGCGGATGGGCGACCGAGCAGCACCAGGCTGGGACCACTCCTGGCACGGCAAGTCTCCCGACCTTGGAGGCGATCACCCCTGACGACCAATCCACTGGCCCGCGAGGGGAGTTGCCTCAGCAGCACGACTGGGTCAGCGGAAGCGGGAGCTGGACACCGGCCCCGTCGAGTTCAGGCCCGCTCGGTCGCCTGTCAGCCAGGTGTCGCGGACCGCGGAAACGAAGTCGGTGAGCTTCTCGACAGGATCGGCGGGTGCACCGCCGTCGCCTTCGTCCGGCGACGCGTCGGCCGCCAGGATGTCGGCGGCGATGTCCTCCTCCGGCCGACCGTCGGGAGCGCCTCGGTCGACGTTGCCGTCCTCGCCGGCGCGCAGTTGTCCCTCCCAGGGCGCGGTCGCCGACTGGTGGAGCAGGGTGACGCTGTCAGCGGTCACGACCGGCGGGTCGGTCCAGCTGCTCGCGTGCTCGTGCAGCACTTGGCCCGGCGTCCGCTCCAAGAGCCGGCCGAGGATCTCCGGACCCTGCTCGGCGTCGGCCACCACGTTCAGGTCGTACGCGACGACGACCGTGTCCTCCCGGTCGGGCGCGAAGGGCTTGGCCGGCAGCTCCAACACCTCGGCCGCCGCGAGGCCGAGAATCCTGCTTCCCCGCTCGGGCAGCAGGGACACCGACGTGGGGCGCACCCCGGCGGCGCCCAGGACCGCCTTGAGCCGCAGCAGGCCGCGCAGGCACTGGCCGTGGGTGTCCTGGAGCCAGGCGAACCGCCCGGTCATGCCCGACTCGAAGCCGTACGGGGACAGGGTGCCAAGCACCGTGCCGCCGATCACGTACTGCCACCCTCGCAAGTCGGTGGCATCCAACGGGCTCACCGGCTCGGTCCTGCCTGCTCGCTCCAGCATGCGTCGCTGGCGGGCTTGAGCGGGCAGCCACATCGCGTCCTGCGGATCGGGAAGACGGGCGTGCCGGCGACGGGCAACAGCAAGATCACCGGCCATGAGGGCGTTGTAGACCAGCAGGTAGCGGTCCGGCCAGTCGACGAGCCCGCTTTCATGCGCCGTGAGCACCTCCACGGCGTCGCGATGCCGGCCCTCACGCTCGTACGCCGAGACCAGCTCGCGCAGGACCGCCGCGGATCCCTGCGCCTGGCGCAGGGCCAGACGCAGGGCAGGTATCGCCAGGTAGGGCACACCTCGCTCGATACACGCGTAGCCGAAGTCGTAGAGAGCCTGCGCCTTTTCCGGACGGGCCGCCAACGAGTCGGCGGCCGTGCGCAGATCATCGAAACCGGCACTCCCGGCGGCCCGGGCGACCACGAGAGCGAGCTCATCGAGGGGCAGGTCATCGGTTCCCTGCCGCAACTGGCGCAGGGCTCCCGGGACATCACCCTCATCGAGAGCCTGCCACGCGTTGAGCAGTTCGGGAGTCTTCGGGCGGCGATTCTTGCGGGAGAACATGCCGAGGATTTTCATCGATGATCCGCATCACCCTCAACCGCATTATGCGGGGCCCTTCGTGCCTCGGCACGGCTTCCGCGCGCTGGAGCCGGGCCCGATTCCGGTCGGGCCCACGCGATGCCCCCTCGTGGAACCGATGCCACGGAACAAGTAAGCCTGCCTCAGGCCTCCTGACAACACGATTGGTCGGAGACGGTAGGCTCGGCGGCCGTGAGTCAGAGCGGTTCGCAAGCGGCGGCATTCTTCCGAGATGTCCGCCAGAGCCGAATGGTCTGGCTTGTCAGGAATGACGATGGAAGCCCGACTCACCTCTCCGAGGACAGCACGCGAAGTCTTCCCTTCTGGTCGACCTCGGCCCGCGCCCAAAGGGCGGCCAGGATCTGGGGACATGGGACACGTTGCATCCGTGCCCTTGGACGTCTGGTGTGAACGCGTACTGCCCGATGCCGCCCGGGATGGACTCGTGATCGGCATCAATTGGAGCGGGCCGCGGCTTGTCGGCTGGAGTTTCACCTCCGTTGAAGTTCTCAACCGACTGGCGGCGACTGACTAGCTCACAGCATCGCTCGCCAGAGCGCGCAGTCACCAGCAGCGGATGAGAGCGCATCCTAGGACGGAGAAGGCCTGACCAGCAGCAACGGCTCGATCCGATCCGCCCCGCTGGTCATCTTGCACAATCCACGGAGAACCGTTCCCCTCCCCCAGGACTCGTTCAACGAGCCAGCCAGGAAGGGGGTATGGCTACGACCAGGCTCTCCTACTCGGTGCTCCGGCTCCCCCAGCTGACGGCCCGAAAATGGGGTGCGGTCGGCTCAGCTGGGGTGATAGCCAAGCGATGTGACAGAGAGCCTTGAGTATTCCGCCCTGCTGCAACTGATCAACGAGCGGTCGGCCGCGTTCCGGAGTGCGGTTGCCGCCGCGCCCAGCCTTGACGCGCCGGTGCCGTCCTGCCCTGAGTGGACGTTGTTCGATCTGGTGCAGCACCTGGGTACGGGCCAACGCTGGTGGGCCGCGATCGTCGCCGCGGGCCCGGCGGAGGCTCCGCCGGCCAAGGATGCCGCGGCGGCGCCTCGCGAGCTCGAGGCGCTGCTCGCTTGGTACGCCGAGTCGAACGAGCTGCTCCTGAGTGCGCTGCGCGAGGCCGGACCGGAGCGCGAGTGCTGGGCGTGGTGGCGCGCCGGCGTGTCGCCGGCGAATTCCTGGGGCGTTGCCCGGCGCCGGGTGCACGAGGTGCTGGTGCACACCTACGACGCCCAGCTCGCCGCAGGCGCCGTGCAGCCGATGCCGGCGGACGTCGCGATCGACGGCGTGGCCGAGTTTCTCGACACCTGCAACTCCACGCCGGCGGCATGGCCGCACGAGGCCGCCACCATCCACTACCACGCCACCGAGGGCCGCTCCTGGCTCCTCGTGCTGGACGGCACCGGCGCCTGGCCCGCACCCCTCACGGACGACGCCGCACCCGCCTCCGCTTCGGCCACGGGCACGGCCGAGCAGCTGCTCCTCTTCGTCTGGGGCCGCCTCACGCTGAGCGATCTGAAGGTCAAGGGCGACCAGCAGGTGTTCGAGCAGCTGATCGCCTGGGAGCCCGAGGAGTAGCCGGTCGACACCGCCAGCGGACGGCCTCGTTGACGTCCGGGTCGGTCAACATCACGAACAGCTCCGCCTCCGCGCGGGAGACGGCCAGTACGGCCTCGTACAGCTCGGGCTCGAGCGCCTCCCGCAGCACTGCCGACTCAGCCAGGAAGGGGTTGCAGCTTCGACGAGCCCTTCTGCTAGAGGTTGTCCAGCAAAGGGCTCCGAGTGCGGAGCGGCCTGAAGGACTGGCAAGGTGCTCAGCCGGTGGTTCGTGAGGTGCCCAGCGACTGGGCGAAGTCGGCGAGCGTGTGAAAGTCGGTCTCCCGCAGGCCAATCCGCGGGTTGACGTGGTGGAGCAGCCCAGGTCCTTGGTGGTGGGTTGTCACGTAGGTCTGATCCAGCTCGCTCTGCTCATCGTCCACCCAGGCGAAAGGACGGCCGCCTGCGTAGTCCACCAACGGTCCGGTCTTCCAGTGCACTCCATCAGGGCGTTCCTGGAACAGGGCGTCGCCGAAGTCGACGAAGGGGAGTTCCGGGAGGCCGAGGACCGGTGCGATCCACCGGTTGGCGTCGTCCATCCATGTGGTGGCCCAGCACAGCTCGAAGCCGAGCTGGAGCAGGGTTCGCCCGTGCTCTGGGTGGAGCCAGACCCGAAGGGGGCGTCGTCGGGACGAAAGGCCCGTACCGCCCTGATGGGCGTTATTCCGGGGAACTCTGAGCGTGGTGTAGCCGTCGGGACGCCTCTCCGGCTGAGCCGCATAGGGGTTGAGTGGCCCGTCCACGTCGAGGAACAGCAGTGGTCGGTTCACGGTCTCCCCGGTCTTGCGCGCTGTGGACTGCCCTGATCAGCGTAGCTGTGGGACCTTCTCGACATGGAGCCAGCCTGAGTGATGATCATGAAGTGGCGAGTGTGATCACGGCATCGGAGCCGTTCTGGATGACCCCATTCACGGGGCTGAGCCCGCGCATCTTCGGCAAGCTACTGACCACGCTGCGGTGCTATGGAGCAGATGTGGTCCACCGAGGCAGGTCGTGGAGTTTACCGCTGGAGGACCGCGTGTTGCTGATCACGGCCTACTGGCGTACCAATCTGACGTTGCGGCAGCTAGCTCCGCTGTTCGACGTCTCGAAGTCCACAGCCGGCAGAGTCATCCCGCACCTCCGACCCTGCTCGCGCTCAGGCCCCGCAAGCGGTTCGCCAAGGACACCGTTCTCATCGTGGGCGGCGCCCTGGTCCCTACCCGGGACCACACCATCGCGGAACGGTCGAAGAACTACCGGTACTCCACCAACCACCAGGTCGTCACCCACCTCGTAGCGGACCTGGTCGGCATCCCACTTCGGCCTCCCTAGCAGGTGCTACATGCCGTCCAGGGCCCTGTCCCCCGCCCACTCGGCAATGGCATGCCAGCGGACAGGGTCTACGCTGTGACCTGCCGCCACCGCATGATCGTTTGTCTTCACACACCGATGATCAACGGTGGCCGCACCCGTCTCCACACCACGTCAGGGCTGCGCAGCTTCTGCCTGCCGTCCTGTGTATCGGAGGGCTTGTGCAACGTGGCGAAGTCTGGTGGGTGCAGTTCGACGAGCGGAGGTTGGTCGTACTGCTGTCAGGAGACGACGCGTCCGGGTTCCAGGTGATGCAGGTCGTCGCTCCGGCGGGCGTCGACATCAGCGGTCTGGGCATCGAAGTTACGATCGGCGCCGGTGAAGGGCTGCCGTTCGAAGGCGTGCTGCGGCTCGCGTTCCCGCGTCCAGGCTTCACCCCGTGCACGTGGGTGACCACCGTTTCCCAGGACGACCTGATAGAGCGGGCGGCCGTCCTGTCCTCCAGGAAGCTCAGCGAGATCGACGATGCCCGCCGACTCGCTGAACAAGCAAAGGAGCGGACCCCGGCAACGACCGCGAAGCTCAGCGAGATAAGGGACGCCCTCCGTCGCGGTGAACTCGGGTAGACGGAAAAGGAGCCGACGCCCTCGACGGCACGGTCGATCTCGGGCGAGATGATGCACGCTGACACACCTGCTGCCTCGACGCCCCTCACCATCGGGATTATGATCTACGGCTGGAGTATCAGGCCCTCTCGTTCGGATCTTGAGGGTTCAGTCGATTCCTGTGCGAAGTCCTGGGCCTGTCTGGGCCGGCGAAGGCGTAATCCGATGGCCCCTTTGCTTGCAATGTCCCTAGGGTCGCTGGGGTGACACACAACACCGTTGACCCGGCAACGATCACGCCGGAGATGGCTGCGCAGATCCGCAGGTGGCGATGTGATGAGGACTACACCTGGCGCGCTGTGGCCCAGGCCGCGTCCGACCTGTGGGGATCCGAGTGGGGCAGCAACCAGCTCTTCGGTGAAGACCTCTGTGTGGCCGCAGCGAAGTTGCTGGGCGAAAACCCCCACCGGGAACCGTGGAACTGACGCTCCTCAGATGGCCTCACTAGGATCAGCTTGCGGACCAGATGAAGAGGGCCGCGATGTGGAGTCCCGCCTGTAGGACGGTGGCAGGCTTCTCGTAGCGAGTGGCCGGCCCGCGCCTGTTCTTGTGGCGCTTGACGCAGCGCTCGACCGTGTTGCGCTGCGTGTATGCCTGGCGGTCGAACGACGGCGAACGGCCGCAGTTGCTGCCCATGCGCTTGCGGTTGGCGGTCTGGGCCCGATCAGCCAGGACCACGACGGGTGGGTGCGCGGCCGACCGATTTCCTTGCGCACGCGCAGGGCGGTCTCGTCCCGGGCGATCCCAGAGCAATTGCGAACGTGCGGAATTCGGGCGGTCATTCCCCAGCCCGCCGACCTGACCAACACTCGGATGATCAGAAAAAGCGGCCTAGATGGTCTGGGCGGCGGCGACCGTGTCCGGTCCCGTGCGAGCACGTGTATCAAGCTCCCTGACCCGGGAGTTCACCACACGGGGCCGAATTTCTCGTGCGGGTGCATCCAAGGGGGACGCCGGCGGCGAATGCCATTCCGTGGAGGTCCGGGCGCTGAAGGACATCGGGGGGCGACCTCCGGCACCGGGCGTATCACGCGATGGGCAGGAGCTTCTGGTGGGTCTCCTCCCTGCCAAGGGCAACACGTGCAGCGAGTTGGAGGCTCAGTGACCGAAGAACAGTCCCCATGGGTTGGCGACCAGGTGTACGACTCCAGCGCGGACCAAGAGGGCATCATCACCGACGTGAAGAACGGGACGTACATCCTGCGGCCCGTACACACGTGGGCCCGCACATGGACGGCTCCCAGTGCCGACACCCTGGAGATCACCGTGCCGCGGCAGGAGCGGGTCGCGAGAGATCGGCAGGGCTGACCACACACGCCGCTTCGCGATCAGGTCAACAGCTGGGCGGAATTCCCGGTCAGCGACGACCGTCGGCAGCGAGGATCAGGTTGGCCACGGTTCGGCCCGACGCGCCGCTCACGCCCGGTCCCGGCCAGGCGGACGCTCCGATCAGATAGACGCCCGGTACGGCGGTGGCGTACCCACCGCCGTGGGCCGCCAGGGGGCGCTGAGTGAGCCCCTGGGACAGCGCCATGTGCCCGGCGTTGCTGTCGCCTGGACCCGCGTTGGGGTTCGCTGCCGCCAGGTCCTTTGGACTGACCAGGTGGCGGGCCAGGATCAGTTCCTCCAGGCCGGGCAGGTGCTGGGAGGCCTCCGCGATCACGCGGTCGGCGAAGCGTTCGGCCACGGCGGTATTCCAGTCGCCGTCGGCGGTGATGGTGCCGACCGCGTCCCCGACCGGGTGCAGCGGCACGTCCAGGACTTGCAGGCGCGCCACGGCTGCGCCGGCAGGAGCCCTGCCGGGGTCGATCGCGGTGGGTTCGTGCCAGGAGATGGAAGGGTGCTCGGGCAACAGACCGTCGTCAGCTTGGCGCACGGACCTGACCAGTTCTGCCACACCTCGACCGAGATTGATGGCACCCCCTCGGTCAAGGCGGCGATCGTGGAAGTGCGGCCTGGCTGACAGGGCCAGGTTGATCTGGAAGCAGCCGCGCCGGTACTTGTAGCGCGCCGCTTGGCTGCGCACCCCCACCGGGATGTCGGCGGCGCCCCGCAGCAGGCGGCCGTAGAGCTGAGGTGGGCTTGTGGTCGCCACGACAGCCTCGGTCGCCGTGTACACAGCCCCGTCCTGAGTGCGTACTCCGGTGCCACGCCCCTCGGCGACCAGGATCTCGTCCACCTCTGCATCAGTCACCACCACCGCGCCATGCCGTTCCACGAGCGAGGTGAGCGCAGTGGTCAAGCGTCCGCTGCCTCCCTCGGCCGCCGGCATCCCCGCAGGCAGCATGGCGACGAACACAGCGGACCACAGCGCCCCACTGGCATCGTGCGGGCCCACTCCCGCGTGCAAGGACCATGGAAGGAACGCCGAGTGCGTCTCCTCCGTGTGGAAGCGGTCGGTGATCAGGTCCCACGCGCTGCCTGTCACAAGCTCCTTGAAGGGCAGTGCATTTGTGGCACGTCCGTCGTCCAGCTCGCGCAGCGCCGTAGCCGCTTCGGTAGAAGTGAGGTCCATACCGAACAGAGGCATGATCGAATCGAAGGTCGGAGCCAGATCCGCCAGGAGCCCGGTCCAGGCTTCCCGTTCTCCCAAACGGTCCAGTTCTGCCGCGAGTTCACTTGGATCAGTGGAGACGACCATGCTGCGGCCGTCGGGCAGGGAGGCTCCGCTGGACACCTCGCCCTGCAGATATCGCAGGCCGAACTCTGCCAGCTCGTCCCCCAGTTCCGCCCAGACGGGTCCGCCGACCAGGATGGGGTGCACTGCGGCGTAGGTGTCGTGCAGGAAACCAGGCAAGGTCAATTCCTCGGTACGCACGAAACCTCCGGGTACAGCTGCACGCTCCAGCAGTGCCACGCTGCGTCCGGCCTTGGCGAGGTGCACCGCCGCGACGAGGGCATTGTGCCCGGCTCCGACAAAAATCACGTCGAACGTTCGCTTTGATATATCTTGCGGACTATTCGCAGACATGTCGGAATCCTACATTCGTCCGACAGCGGCGCACGTCGCCCCTCAACTGCGCTTTTGCCGGTGGGACAGCTGTCGCGAGTGGTCGATTTACGCGGGCTCCCGCCAGCAGCACGGACGCTGGTCGCCGTATCCCGGCGCAGGAGAAGCCCTTTTCGCCCTGGTGGCAACCACTGGGGAGTCACCCCGGCTGCCGGACGGCCGGCGGGATGCGGACCGGCACCCCAACACTTGTAAGTTCAAGCACACTGGCGGAGAGCCCAGGAGTAAATACCTATACAAATGACTGAGCGTTGCCGGCGATCACGTCCTGGATACGAGCGGCTAAGGCGCCCGTTCACCTCACCGCGGCAGATCCTGTACGGATTGCGGGCGCAGCGGTGGTGCGTCTTCCGCAGCCGTGACCACCCCGGCGGCCGCGGTGTCGAAGCCCGAGGGCCACACCGTGGTGGTATCGGCCACCGCTCCGGTCAAACTGCACGTCGTGGGGTCGGTGCCGGTGAGGTCCGTGCCGCGCAGGTCGGCCTGATCAAGCCGTGCACCTCTCAGCACCGCGCCCGTCAGGTCGGCACCGGTGAGGTCGGTGGCCGCCAGGTCGGCTCCGTCGAGCCGGGCATGCCACAGGATCGCGGACCTCAGGTCGGCTTGGTGGAGGTCGGCGTCGATGAGGTTCGCACCCGCCAGCCAGGTGCCGGTCAGGTCTGCACGCCGTAGATCGGCGCCCCGCAGACCCGCGATGGCGAGGTCGCTGTAGTGCAGGTCCGCATCGGCGAGACCGGCGAAGGGCAGTCGCACCTGCCGGAGGTCGGCCCAGTCCAGTCCTAGTTGGTGGTGGTACGGAGCCTTCGCCCGACGGCCGAGCACGGTCAGCGCTGCCTGACGGTCGACGGACCGTACGGACATGGGCCCCTCGCCACCGTAGGTGCGGGCCAGTGCACCTTTGTGAGCCTCATCGCGCGCCACGGGCCGCGCGCGGAACGGATCGGAGGTCCCGGTGCGCTTGAGAAAGGCACACAGCACCTCCGCGATCGTCACGCGGTCGTCCGGCGAGTCGTGGGCGATGTGTTCGAGAGCGAAGACCGCTCCCAGGCGCACCTCGGGGCTGGAACTCCCCAACTGCTCGACCGCTGCCGTGAAACGCTGCGTGATCTGGCCCCGCCGGCCGATCTGCAACTGCCGCCAGCTGAAGAAGGCGCCAACCAGCAGCGCGACACCGGCCAGGCCCTGCAGCAGCGTGGCGCGGATGTCGTTGATCATTTTGGCGCGATCGGATGCGGGCGTCGCCGGGCCGTCCCAGTCGAGGAGGTAGCGGGGGCCACCACGGTGACGAGGGTGACCAAGAGCAAGCTGCCGCACACAGCGGCCACGGACAACGCCCGCGGCGGGCCGTTCGGGCGGGTGCCGGGAGGCTTCTGTTCGCGCACGGGATGCCCGGGTAAGGCTCGTTCTCGTCTCGCCATTCTGGCCTACCCCCACCGCTTCTCAGCCTTGTCGGCCGCCGCCGAACGTGTCGGCAGGACGTGCGCCACCACGGTATTCCAAACGCCGCGTGGCGGGTTGGGAATGGCCGGCTCCTGCGCGGACGTGCGTCCCGCTCGTGGCGGACGTCGGGCCGACGCCGCCCCCTTGAGGGCGTGTTTCCGTTCGGATCAGCTGAAGGCGTCCGTCGTCCGGTCGGTGTGTCGTCCGGTGGGTCCGTGGGCTGCGCGTAGTGAAGGCACGCCGGACGTAACCTCTTGCTGTGCCCGCACCCCGCCTCCATCGCGTAGCCGTCCTTGTCCTCGAAGGGGCGAAGCCGCTCGACGTCGGAATTCCCGCGCAGGTCTTCACGACCCGGGCGAGCATGCCGTACGAGGTGCGGGTGTGCGGGGCGGCACCCGGTCTCGTGACCGGCGGCGACGGTCTGGCGTACTCCGTCGCCCACGGCCTCGACGCGCTTGCGTGGGCCGACATCGTCTTCGTCCCCGGGTACCGGTTCCCGGACCGCGACGACCCGCCGCAGGCCGTCGTCGACGCGCTGATCACCGCCCACGACCGGGGCGCGCGGCTCGCCGCCATCTCCACCGGTGCCTTCGCGCTCGCCGCCACGGGTCTGCTCGACGGCAGGCGCGCCACGACGCACTGGCACTACACGCGGGCACTCGCCACCAGGTATCCGCTCGTCCAGGTGGACGAGAACGTGCTGTTCGTCGACGAGGGCAGCGTGCTCACCTCGGCCGGCGCCGCCTCCGGCATCGACCTGTGCCTGCACATCCTGCGCGGCGACCTCGGCGTGGCCGCGTCCAACCACGCTGCCCGGCGTCTCGTGGCAGCCCCGTACCGCAGCGGCGGCCAGGCCCAGTACGTGCCACGCAGCGTTCCCGAGCCGCTCGGTGAGCGGTACGCCGCCACCCGCGAGTGGGCGCTGCACCGCCTCGGCGAGCCCCTCACCCTCGACCTTCTGGCGCGGCAGGCGGGGGTGTCGCCGCGCACGTTCTCCCGTCGCTTCGTCGAGGAGACCGGCTACACGCCGATGCAATGGGTGATGCGCGCCCGCATCGACCTGTCCCGGGAACTGCTCGAACGTTCGCAGCGCAGCGTCGAGCAGATCGCCGCTGACGTCGGGCTCGGCACCGGCGCCAACCTGCGCCTGCATTTCCAGCGCATCCTCGGCACCACGCCGAGCGAGTACCGGCGCACCTTCACCCGGGGCGAGTAGGCCGGCTGCCACCGGGTGGCGGGATCCTTTTGAACCGTGGCGATCCGGCCACTGTCGGCGGCGGCAGGCGCGGGCGAGCCTGGTCGGGAAGGGAAGGGACATCACTTATGACTCGCATCGCCATCAACGGATTCGGCCGCATCGGACGCAATGTGCTGCGCGCTCTGCTGGAGCGTGACAGCTCCCTCGAGATCGCCGCCGTCAACGACCTGACGGAGCCCGCCACACTCGCGCGGCTGCTCGCCTACGACAGCACGGCCGGCCGGCTCGGGCGCCCGGTGACCGTCGACGGGGACGCGCTCGTGGTCGACGGCCGTCGGATCACCGTGCTGGCCGAGCGCGAACCGGCCCAGCTGCCGTGGGCCGAACTCGGAGTCGACATCGTTCTGGAAGCCACCGGCCGCTTCACCTCGGCCAAGGCCGCCCAGGCCCACCTCGACGCGGGCGCACGCAAGGTGCTCGTCAGCGCGCCGTCGGACGGCGCCGACGTCACGCTCGCCTTCGGGGTCAACTCGGACGCCTACGACCCGGCCGTCCACACGATCGTCTCGAACGCCTCCTGCACCACCAACGCGCTCGCGCCGCTGGCCAAGGTGCTGGACGACCTCGCCGGTATCGAGCACGGGTTCATGACGACGGTGCACGCCTACACGCAGGAGCAGAACCTGCAGGACGGTCCGCACCGCGACGCCCGTCGCGCCCGGGCCGCCGGTGTCAACATCGTGCCGACCACCACCGGCGCCGCCAAGGCGATCGGCCTGGTGTTGCCGAACCTCGACGGCAAGCTGTCGGGCGACTCGATCCGCGTGCCGGTGCCGGTGGGCTCGATCGTCGAGCTCAACACGACCGTCGCCCGGGACGTGACGCGCGACGACGTGCTGGCGGCGTACCGCGCCGCGGCGGACGGGCCGCTCGTCGGCGTCCTCGAATACTCCGAGGACCCGCTCGTGTCCTCCGACATCACGGGCAACCCCGCCTCTTCGATCTTCGACTCGGCCCTCACCCGCGTCGACGGGCGGCACGTGAAGGTGGTCGCCTGGTACGACAACGAGTGGGGCTTCTCGAACCGCGTGATCGACACGCTCGAGCTGCTCGCCGGCCGCTGACCGGATGCCGGGCCTCCTCTGGGCGCTGTGATGGACCAGGCGGGTCCATCACAGCGCCTCGTCACAACAGAGGAAGGTTCTCCAACAGCTCGCGGAAAGACCACGGCAGGAGATCCTCGAATACGCCGGACGCTTCGATGAGTTGCACGACGCCCTCTACCGCTGGGACGTGTGGGCGGCTGCCTACCTCATCGGGGGCGGGTGCTCCGACGACAGCTTCATGGACTTCCGTGCGGGGGTGATCGCCTTGGGTCGCCAGTGGTACGAGCACGTGGCCGCTGACCCCGATGCCCTCGCCGGGCACCCAGATGTGGTCAAGGCCGCGCACGTCAGGGACCGTTCCGAGGTGCTGTTCTGCGAGGACGTGAACTATGCGGCCAGCGAGGCGTTCGAACGGATCACTGGTGATGCGGATGCCTTCGACGAGGCTTGACACCCTTCAGCCTCTGACGGTCTCCGAGCAGGCCGTGTCGTGGGAAAACACGGATGCCGCGTACGGCGTTGGTCTGGCAGGATCCGTGAGTGCCCGTCTCCCTGTACGAATCGCATGTGACGATCCGCTGTGCTGACCGCGACGAGCAGGCGCGGTTGGACCGGTGGGCGGCCGTCGGCGGGCTGAAGCTGACCCACATCGTGCTGGCTCGCGGCCGGATGCGCGAGCAGCCCATGCTCACTCTGTCCGGCTCCTCGTCGTACGCCGAGCAGGCCGCGCGTGTGCAGGACGTGGTAGCGAGGCTCCGGGGGGACGGCTTCGAGCCGGTACGGGTGAAGACCGAGTCCACACCATGCGCTCCCGAGGTGCCGGCGCGGCTCGTCGAGGGGGACGAGCGCTACTTCGAGCACCACGTGAAGCTGCTGCTGGACGCGGACACGGACCTGGCCACGCTCGCCGCGCGTGTGGTGCCGCATGGCGCCCACCTGTCGTGGAACGCCCGGCGTGTGCGGGCCGGGGCTCGGCACGAGCGGTTCGTGACGCAGCGCTGCCGCGGGGTGACCACCGACGGCGCGGGGCTGGCCCTGGACCGGCTGTTGACGGAGTTGGGCGGTTTGACCGTGCTGGATGTGGAGCGGGAGTTCGTTCTGCACGACAGTGACCTGTCCGTGGACGACGGCTGGATCGAGGAGCCCGTGGGGGTACGAACATGAGTGGCACAGCGTGGGACGGGTTCAGCCGGCGAAGCACCCAGCTGCCCCGGGAGCCGTTGGACGAAGCCACCCGCAGGGCGGCGGACCTGCCGAGGACGCTGCAGTGGGTGCCGGGGGACGACGTGGTCCAGCGTCCCGTCTTCGACCCGTCGCTGAAGCATCACCAGAACGCCTATCGCGCGACCGACCCGCGGTTCGGCGATCCGGCGCGCGGCGAGGCGTGGCGGGCAGCCCGGCGCCAGGCCCTGCACCTCGTGCTGGACGCGATCGCCGCGTCGCAGTGGGTCGACGCGCTGATGCTGCGCGGCAGCGTGCTGATGTCCGTGTGGTTCCCGGATGCCGCCCGCGAGCCTGGTGACCTCGACTTCGTCGTCGTTCCCCATACCTGGCGAATCGACGACGGCCGCACGGACTTGATGTTGCGCGGAATCGCCGACGCGGCGCAGGCGCTGGCCGAAGCGCGCGGACGCGAGGTCGGGATCTCGGCGCGGGGGGCGGTGGTCGAGGACATCTGGACCTACGACCGGGTGCCGGGTCGCCGGATGGTGCTGCCGTGGGGCTCGCCCGGGCTGCCGGGCGGCCACGTCCAGCTCGACTTCGTCTTCAACGAGCGCCTCGCTGAGGCGCCGGAGCCGACCGAGCTGCCGGGTGGCACGGTCGTGCAGGCGGCCACGCCTGAAGTGTCCCTGGCCTGGAAGCTGATGTGGCTGATCAACGACATGCACGCCCAGGGCAAGGACCTGTACGACGCAGTGCTGCTGGCGGAACGGCACGCGCTGCGCTACGAGTTGCTGCACGAGGTGTTCCGGCTGTCGGGCGAGTGGCCTTATCCGTACCGCGAGAAAATTCTCCTCGAGGACGTGACGGAGGCGGTGGGCTATGTGGAGTGGAACCACTTCGTCACCGAGTATCCGCAACTCCGGGACGCCGAACGGGAGTATGCGGACCGGCTGGTGCGGGCCGTGACGCCGACGTTTGATGAGGCCGCCACCTGAGCCCAATGTCAGCGATTGGCCTCCGATTCAGGAAGTCGCCCCGCTCATATGGCCCGCCTCACAGCGGGATACGGCATTGACCAGAGACGTGCAGGGCCTCAAGTAGCAGTGGGCCAGGTCCGTAGCAGAGCGGCGATCTTGGCCGCAGTACAGGCGGGGCTCAGGAGGAGGTCCTTGAGGGCGACGGCATCCTCACGGGCGGGCTTGACGGCGATCCCGGCGGCATCGAGGTACATCACGCCGGTAGCTGCCGCGACAGCCATGTTGGAGCGCTCCAGCCATCGGCACCGGCCCAACGTGTGCACCAGCGCGGCAGCCCTCACGTAGGCCCCGTCGTAGACCGGCTCGCCGAACAGCTCCGCCCGGTGGCGGGCGACTGCCGAGATGGGGACACCGTAGTCGTCCGGGGCTGGATCGTCGGCGCCGGCGGCCTCTGCCACCTGCAGGATCCAGGGAACGTCGATGTGCAGTTCCATCAGGCGGCGCGCGCTCCCCCGGTCGCTTGCTGGGTTTCTTCTGCCTCGTCGAAGATCGCTTGGTGCTCGGCCAGGAAACGGGCCGCCGCCTCCACGGATCGGGCACGCAACCCGCTCGCATCGTCCTGCACCAGCCTGGCCAGGTAGTCCCCGATGCTCAGACCCAGGTCAGCGGCTCGCTTCTTCGCGAGCTCCGCCACGTCCTCGTCCACGCGCGCACCGAGCTGTGTCTTCCTCATGGCAGCATGGTAACAGCCGTTACCCGGGGTCGGCCGCCTATCGCCGAGCCGCGTTCGCTGAACATGGAGGGGAAGGGAAGATCGGCGGCGCACCTGCGGTGAGATCGGACTGCGGGCACCGCCATGCGCGCGTGGCCTCAGCCAGCGCAAGCGCGAGGTGCAGGGCCAGGGCGTCGACGTCCTCACGGAGGATGCCCACGGCGTGATGGAACGGCTCCTCCGAGAAGTGGCGCCTCTCGACCTCCGCGGGTCCGGTCGACAGAGCTGATGGCCGCCGCCTGCCACGACGCCAAGCGCACGACGTAGTCCTCGCCCTCCAGGCGGACACGGAACTGTGCTCTCAGAGTGCATCTCCTTGCTCGTCAAATGCCGTGAAAAGCGTGCCCCGCCCGCGCACTCATACAGAGAGTCGTCCCACACCGTCGTGACGGCATGACGAAGGCTTCGGCAGCTGTGCATGGAGGCAAAGGGCCCAACTGCGGGAGCCGTCAGCATTTCGACCAGGGAGTAGACATGCACGGTATGCGCCGGATCCTCAGCGTGGGAACGACCGCGTTCGTACTCGGGGCGGGGCTCTTGGCCGGTTCTTCCGGCGCGGCTCAGGCGGCGCCGTCCGACTGCACAGGGGGCGCCAACGGTTTCACCGACATCCCCGACAGTCTCAGCGGCCAGGGTGTGGCAGGGGCGGGAGCACTGGTGATCAGCAATCCCCACGCCGTCGCCTCGTGGGCGATGCAGGCGGGCAACGTGGGTGGCAGACAGATGGGCTGGGGCGTCCTGAGCACAGGAGGAGCCGGCGACTGGGGGCCCGGCGTCAGGGCCAGCGTCTGGATGTATGTCACCAACAACAACCACGCGTCGTCCATCACATGCGGCCCCTTCGAGGTGAGGTCGGCCGGCACCAGGATCACGACCCCGGCCTACCCGACCAGTAGCTCGTCGAGCCGGGCCTTCCAGGTCTGCGCGATCCTGTACAGCCCCGCAGAAGCCACCGACGCCGTGTGCACGCCGTGGTGGTAGGCCGTCGCCAGGAAGTTGGCCGGCGCGACGGGAGCCTGATCGGATGAGGTGGCCCCCAGCGGGGACCGGCCCTTGAAGGCAGGGCCCCGCGGGGCGGCCGTCCATCCGGGGCTCAGGTATCCGTCGAACACGACGGATACCGAGTCGGCAGGCGGCCTTTCGGCCGTTGCTACCGCGGTCTCGGCCTGGTTCCACAGGCGGGGCGGACGGCCTGAAAGCTGCCTTCTGCCTTGATGCACCTCGGCGTCAGACTCCGGGGGCCGGGTTGGCGACCTGGTCGCGCCGCCTTGTTGCCCACGACACGATCGGGGCTGGTAGGGGGA
Organism: Streptomyces sp. NPDC089424; assembly: GCF_044749345.1. Taxonomy (NCBI): domain Bacteria; kingdom Bacillati; phylum Actinomycetota; class Actinomycetes; order Kitasatosporales; family Streptomycetaceae; genus Streptomyces; species Streptomyces sp. NPDC089424. The sequence continues at coordinate 1,481,378 of NZ_JBIVHU010000001.1, read as the reverse complement.
CGGAGCCCTTCGGTTCGGCAAAGGTAGCCTGCGGGAATGACGCGCATGCAGCGGGCCGCCGGCGTGGTCGTCGGCTCGGCGGTGGGTGACGCCCTGGGCGGGCCCTTCGAGTTCGGTGCCCAAGGGGCGTTCTCCGCGCGGTTTCCCACCCCTGGTGCCGGAGACGAAATGAGCGGAGGCGGTGGCTGGGATCCCGGCGAGGCCACTGACGACACGCAGATGGCCGTCCTGGTCGCGGAGTCCCTGCTGGAGCGGGGCGGACTGGATCTGCCGGACGTCTTCGCCCGATTCCAGCGATGGGCAGCATCAGAACCGAAGGACATCGGATTGCAGACCGAGGATGTCCTGACCAGCGGCATGCCCTGGGACCTCGCCGCCAAGGTCCATTTCCAGGTCAACCAACGAGCAGCAGGGAACGGCTCCTTGATGCGGGCATCGACCTCCGCGGTCCATTTCGCGGCGGCCGGCCAAACGGCCACGATGGACGCGGCCCGCCACATCGCTGCTCTCACCCACGGCGACCGCGCGGCCTGGGAAGGCACCGCGATCTTCCACGAACTCGTTCGCCGCACCTTGGAGGGCACCGACCCGCTCGCCGAACTCCCGGGCATCCTGGCTCTTGTCCACCCCGAACACCGCGGCCGCTACGCCACAGTCCTCGGGACCGACTGGCATCCCGATCAGGCAACAGAGTTCAACGGTGCAGTCTGGCCCTGCCTCGGATCCGCCGTCTGGGCTCTGCGCACCACGACGAGTTTCGAAGACGCACTACGCGCGGCCATCGACCTCGGCGGTGACACGGACACCGTCGCGGCCGTCACCGGAGGCCTCGCGGGGGCGTACTACGGGCTGGACGCCATCCCCGCCCGCTGGACACAGCCGCTCCACGTTCCCCTCCCGGGATTCGACGGGCGCGTGCTGCACCTGGCAGATCTGATCCACCTGGCACACCGCCTCAGTGGCTGACCAGGCCGGCACAAATGTTGGTGATCGTGGAGCTTGGATGTGCGATGACGTCCGCTCCGACCACTGGAGGCGCGAACCGTGTGCCGCTGATCACCCACTTTTTCAGCCCGACGAAGACACCACCCGCCATCACAACGCGAGCCGGCTGGGGATGCGTGACCCCGCAAACTCTGTGCCCCTCCTCGAACCCTTCCCGCAGGGGACCAGGCGAGAGCTGTCGCGTCTCAGTTTGCCGTGTCCTCTGGGACAGGTTCGCCCCTGCCGACGGTCACAGCCCACGTCACGGTTGGGGGTGCCTTCACAGAAACGGTGCCAGCCCTGTCGGCGGTCCTGAGTGCGAACTGGTTGTACGTGACAGAGGGCTCCGCCGCGGAACACTCCACGACGAATGACACCTTCATCACAGGAAGCCGAACGGTGAGCTTGGCTCCGCCCGAACAACTCACCCCTACGATCAAGGGCTTGCCAACTCGCCCGCTTACGTACCGCAGGCTCCCACTGCCACTGGTGACGGTGGATTGCCCGGCGCGGATCTCGCCGAGGTCTGTGTCCAGCGGTGGCGGCATCACCGGACTGACTTTCCGCGTCCCTGATGGGATCGGCTGCTGGGAAGCCACCGCTGTCGTTGAACGGGGCTCGTGTTCTTCTGCAGCCGTGTCCTGCGAGGACGTGCAGGCGGTGGTCAGCAGGAGCAGTATCCAGGCCGCCGCCGCGGAACGGTTGCGAGACCTCAGCTTAGCCACAGGTCGGTGACGGTGTTCTTTACGCCGCGGGTGTAGTCCTCCCGACGCCGGGTCGTACGCACGCGTCGCTACGTCGGGGACACGCCGCTCTGGCCGCGGCGGGGACGCTGGCTCGACCACCGGCACATCAGTCACCCTGTGAACCGCCTTCTTCGATAGACGATCAGTCATCGAGAAATTACGGTTCGGGCATTGCGGGTGACAACAACAACTCGTGCTTACTGAGGATTTGTTGAGGAACCGCGCGTAATAGCGCAGCAACCAGCCAATCAATGACGAAGAACAGTCAATTACGTACAGTCGACTCAAAGAGCTGAAGATTGCCGCCTCAAGGGCAACGGTGTTCACCAGGCCGTGCTGGGCATCGCCTAGTGTCCCGCCCGTCCGGCGTCGTGACCCCGTCCGGCGAGGTGGAGACCGTTACGACCTCGTCGCCGGCCAGGACCTCGTCGTGGTTCTTGATCACACACGCCACCGTGACGTTCCGCAGCGTCAACGAACTGAACCTCGACGAGGCCGGGAAACGGCTCGGCATTGACCCAGCGAACCGCTTCACAGCGCAGCTCAGGCACTCAAGCTCCTGTCCAAGAGCCGGCCAGTGCCGGCAATGAGCGTCAGTATGCCTGAGTCGCCTACCTCGCTTGCGGGGCGACCTTTGGGTCAGACCGTTCGTGGCCGACGCTCCAATTCATGACGCGCCGTCCGGGTCCGGGCCAGGAGCACCGGCAGCGTGCGGCGGCGGGTCAGGGGCCAGGGCGTTGGGAGTATGTGCGGGCGGCGTGGCGGGCCGCGGTGATCGTGGGGGCGTTGCGGCGGGCGGCGAGCCAGGCCAACGACGAGACGGACGGCACCAGTCCGGCGACATCCACGTACCGGACCCCGGGGCGGGGGAAGAAGTCCCGGGCGGCGGCGGGCAGGAAGCACATGGCCTCCCCGGCAGCCACGGTGTGCAGCAGCGCCTCCATGTCGGGGACGACCGGCCCGTACTTCACGGGGCTGCCGTCGGGGCGGGGGTCCGCCGCCCAGAAGTCCCGCCATACCCGCGGTAATCGCTCCGGCATGCCGACCACCGCACGGTCGGCCAGCTGCTCCAGCGCGATCTGCGGCAGGGCCGCCAGGGGGTCGTCGGCGGACAGGCAGGCGACGCGTGGTTCGGAGGCCAGTTGATGGGTCTCGATGCCGTCGGGAACGGGCGGGCGCAGAAAGACCACGTCGGCCTCCTGACGGAAGAGCGCATCCATGTGGTCGACGAAGTTGAGGGTGACCACCTTGATCTCCGTTGCGGGGTGGCGGTCCTTGAGAACCCGCAGGACGGCCCGCGTGTGCGGCATGGCGGCCTCGGCCCCGATGGTCCCGACCGTGAGCCGGGCGGAGAGCTGGCGGGACTGCGCACCGGCGACACGGCGGAGCCGGTCGATGCCCGCGACGGCTTTCCGGGCCTCGGGCAGCAGTGCCTCTCCGGCCGCGGTGAGTTCGACCGTGCGGCTGGAACGGCGGAAGAGCTGTACCTGAAGCCGCCTCTCCAGGTCCCGGATCTGCTGGCTCAGAGCGGACTGGGAGATGAACACACGTGCCGCGGCGCGGCCGAAGTGAAGCTCCTCGCCCAGCGTCAGAAACAGCCGTAACTGGTGAACGCTGGGTTCCGCGTCGCCCGCGACCCTCGCAGCGTCCGCCCTGCCTGGCGCCATAACGTCCTCCTTATCGCATGGCGAGGATTTTCCATGATCGAACCCGCTGACAACCATGGCGCCCTCCTGCATCCTTCTGATGTCGCCCGAAACGCTGGAAGAACCGGCGGACAACGGGCGATGTCCTCCCGATGTCCCCGCCCCACGGCAACAGGCACGGCCTCCCGGGCACGTCGCATGTCGCACGTGGTCCTCCGTCACCCCGTGCCCCGGCCTCCGGACCGGCGCGCCCGCCACAGGAGAAGAGCGTCACCGGCGGCACATCGTTCCGCTGGACCAGTCGTCAAGGAGTCACATGGGTAAGAAAGTCAGCCGTCCGCTGCGTATCGCCGCGGCCGTCTTCAGCGCCGCGGCCCTCGCCGGCACGGCGCTCACCTCGACCGCCCAGGCCGCGCCCGCGGGAGACGTCTCCGCCATGGCATGCGGCTACTACGAGGCGGGGAACACCGCCTACTACGGCCACTGCGGTTCCAATCGCGTCATCATCGAGATCGATCTGGACTGGACCACCACCGAACGCTACCAATGCGTCGGAGAGGGTGAGACCGCCCTCGGCAGCACCGACGACATCGACTACGCCCACTACGTCGGGGACTGCTGACAGCACCGGCCGTCCGCCGCCCAGGCGGTCGGGCACCGCCTCATGACACAGCGGGGAACACCGCGGTGCCCTCTGCATCACCGCACGTGCGTACCGGGGAGGCGGGCCGGCCGGCCGAAAGGCCGCCCGTCTCCCCCGCCCCCGGCCGTCCGTCTCCCCCCGCCGGGGCCGACCGTCTCCACCCCGGCCGCACGGCACGACGACCACCACCGACCATCGCAAAAGGTATAGAGGATCAGTCATGCGCGTTCGTACCGCGAGTATCGCCGCCGTCTCCGCCGCCTTCGCGGCGGTCGTCGCCTCCGCCCCCGGCGCTTCGGCCGAGCCTGACCCGCCGGGCTGCCCCCGGGGCTACTTCTGTGCCTGGCAGGGTCCGGAACGCACGGGCCCCATGGTGGTGCGCACCGCGGGGAACTGGAGTGGAAGGGCGTACTACCAGTCGTTCTTCAACAACGGCTACCCGTCCCCCGGTTCCGACCATGTCGACATCCACTACGACTGGCAGGGGCTGGAGGACAAGTTCTGCGTCCACTACAACCCCGGCCCCGGCACCTACAGCGGCGATGTCGCCCCGGGCGTCGTGATCACGGGAGTCACGTGGCGCGGGGAGTGCTGAAGCGCGGCCTGTCGGGCGTCACTGCTCGTCGAGTGACGCCTGCCGGGCGAGGAACTCCTCGAACGCCGCCCTCTGTCGCGGATCCATGAAGCCCTGCCGCACCTTGCGGGACTGCTCCTCGAGCCACTGGGCCTCCTCGGGATCCACCAGCTCGGCCACCACGACGCCCTGGCGAACCACCGCCGTGCGCCCTCCGGCACGACGGCGATAGAGCGTGAACGCGCCGAACTCCGCCGGGTGGGCCAGTTCCGGTTCCTCCGCCGCGGCCCGGTCCTCGGTTCCCGCGGCATTCGTCGGGTAGGCGTCGGGGGCCCAGTGCTCCCAGAGCGCCAACGTGGCCGCGGGCACGAGCACCGCGCGTTCCGCCTCTTCGCGCCCCTCCCACAGGAACGTGACGGACACGGGCTCGCCGACCGCCTCGGCCAACCCGAGCACCCGCTCCATCTCGTCGTTGACCGGGTAACCCGCCACCACATCGATCTGAATGCCCATGAGGCTTGAGGCTAGTTGCCGCCACCGACAAGCCTGCCGAGAGTTCCTGTGCCGATGGGTCGATGAGCCGGCGTTGCCGGCGAAGGTGTCCGCACCGGTCGGCCGTGCCGCTACCGCGGGTACCGACTGGCCTCCGTTCCCAGGACGTTCAACAGGTCCAGGGCCTCGGCGCCGGACGACCCGGGCGGCGCGGTGTACAGCACGAGGTGTTGATCGCGGTCCGTGAGGGTGAGCGTGTCGCAGTCGACGGTCACCTCCCCGACGGCCGGTTGGTGGAAGGTCTTCGTGAGCATCGGGGGTGCGATGGCCGACGCCGTCGAGGTCTTGTGCTCCAGCTGCATCGGTGCGCCACGTCCGGGTCACCGGGTAAGTTCGCGCCGCGACCGTTCGGATAAACGGATGGTCAGGGTCGAGCGTGACACGGCAGCATGCCCGCATGACATTGCCCACCCCCGAGCTGCACACCGCCCGCCTGCGACTGCGGCCGTTCACCGACTCCGACGCGGCGCCGCTCTACGCGCTGCACAGCAGCGCCCACGTGCTGCGTTACTGGGACTCCCCGCCGTGGACCGAACCGGCCCGCGCCCAGCGCTTCATCGCGACCTGCCGGACAATCGAGGAGGAAGGCACGGGAGCGCGGTTGGCCGTCGACCGTGTCTCCGATGGGGCGTTCATCGGTTGGTGCGGCCTGACCAGCTGGAACCCGGACTTCCGCAGCGCGTCCCTGGGCTACGTCTTCGACGCCGCCGTGTGGGGCCACGGCTACGCCACGGAGACCGCGCACGCCGTCCTGCGGTGGGCGTTCGACACCCTGGACCTGAACCGCGTCCAGGCCGAGACCGACACCCGCAACGTGGCGTCCGCCCGGGTACTGGAGAAGCTCGGCTTCGTCCGCGAAGGCACCCTCCGCGAGGACTGCGTCGTCAACGGCGATGTCTCCGACTCCTGGGTCTTCGGCCTCCTCCGCCGCGAGTGGCACCCGACGGCCGGCCGCTAGGACCGACACCTGCCGGCTTCCGGTCCGCACCTCACCGAGGTCACCGTGGGCCGCTCCGGCGAGCTCAACGTTTTAGCTCGCCCCACCGATCCCGACCATCCGCACCGCTTGAGCATCCGGTGGCTCGTAGGGTCCGCCTGGAGCGGCAACATTCTCATCGGCGTGGACGCGGGCATCGCGATAGTGCGGGTCGACGCCGAATGCCCTGCGAACGGTGCCGCCAGCCCAGCGTGCGGGGTCTGGTCGAACCGGGTTCATGCCCGGCGGCACCGCCACGGACATGATCGACGAGTGGGAGGCGGCGACCCCGAGGACGGTCGAGGCCATCAGCGCGGCGACCCCGCTCGGCCGCATGGCCCACCCACGCGAGATCGCCGAGGCGGCGGCGTGGCTGCTCAGTGACCGCGCCTCGTGCGTGACCGGCGCCATCGTGCCGGTCGACGGCGGCGCCGGTGCGTGAACGGGGCTGCCCCGGCCGCGGACATCTCCGGCGTGTACGTGTACGTGAACGGCAGCGGGAGTCTGGTGGCGGCGATGCGGTCGTCGTCCTCGGTCGCTCGTCGCGGTGCGCGAGGACTGCCGTCGCGGACCTTGATGTCCAGTGGTGGGCCGGGATCGTCGCCTCACGTGGGTGACGTCGGCGCGCCTTGACGGGCTCGGTCAGCGGCCGGATGCGGGGGCCAGGTCCGCTTCGGCCCACAGGACTTTGCCGTCCTGCGACGGGCGGGTGCCCCATCTGCGGGAGATCCGGGCGACCTTGGCCAGGCCGCTGCCGTGACCGTCGGTGGTGCGGGCGTCGAGTCGAGGCGGGGAGTCGGCCTCGGCGTCGGTGACTTCGACGGTCAGGAACTGATGGTGGATCAGTCGAAGGCGGATCGCGCCGTCGCCTTGGCGGTCGGCGTTCGTGACCAGTTCGCCGACGATCAGTTCGATGGCGCTCTTGGAGCCGTCCAGGCCCCATGCGGACAGTTGGCCGGCGGTGAGTTCCTGGGCACGGTGGACGGCGGTGTCGTCACGGGGCAGGTTCCAGGTCGCGACCTGGGCCGGGCTCAAGGAGCGGGTGCGGACCAGGAGCAGGCTGGCGTCGTCGGACGCCTCCTGGTCCTGGACGAGCGCCGTCGCGCGGGTGCAGAGCTCTTCCAGGGACAGGTCCGTCGAGGCGAGGGCGGTGCCCAGGCTGCGCATGCCGTGCTCGATGTCGCGGTCGCGGGTCTCGATCATGCCGTCGGTGTAGAGGGCGACGAGGGTGCCCTCGGGGAGTTCCAGCTCCGTCGACTCGAAGAGGGCTCCCGCGCCGATGCCGAGCGGAACCCCGGTGGGAAGGTCGGGGAAGGACACCTTGCCTCGCGGGTCGATGATCGCGGGCGGGGGGTGACCGGCGGCCGCCATGGTGCATCGGCATGTGGCCGGGTCGTAGACGGCATACAGACAGGTGGCACCCATGACCGGTGTGTACTCGTCCGGCGCGTCGGCGTCCGCTTCGGCCAGTCGCTGCACCGTGTCGTCGAGGCGGGCCAGGAGTTCGTCGGGGGGCAGCTCCATGTCCGCGAGGGTGTGGACGGCGGTACGGAGCCTTCCCATGGCCGCGGCCGCGTTGATGCCATGTCCGACCACGTCGCCGACCACGAGGGCCACCCGGGCGCCGGACAGCGGGATCACGTCGAACCAGTCGCCCCCGACGCCCCTGTCGATCTCGGACGGCAGGTAGCGCGAAACCGCATCGACCGCCGCGCCACCCCGCAGACGGTGCGGGAGCAGACTGCGCTGCAGTGCGAGGGCAGCCGTCTGTTCACGGCAGTACTGGCGGGCCTGGTCCAGCGACCCCGCGGCGCGGCTGACGAGTTCCTCGGCCAGCAGCAGGTCGGCCTCTTGGAAGGGCCGCGGATTCTCGGTGCGGATGAACACCGCCATGCCCAGCAGGACGCGCCGCGCCTGGATGGGGACCACCATCACGGAATGTATGCCGTTCTCGCGGATCCGCTGCGCCAGTGCGGGCGACTGGTCGATCCACCCGCCTGGGACGGTGTCGACCTTCGGTTCCAGGCGGGACTTGCCGCTGCGCAGGACCTCGGCGACGGGAGAGGTGTGCGGAAGGAGTATCCGCTCACCGCGCTTCCACGGGGACTCGGGTATCCCCGGATGGATCGAGGCCACGCCGGCCCGCAGGAGAACGGGAAGGCGCTCGCCGACCGACCCGATGCGCACCGGGGGGCCCTCGCCGAACTGGACCGACTGCTCCACGTCCACGGAGACGTAGTCGGCGAACTGCGGCACGGCGAGATCAGCCAGCTCCTGCCCGGTCTGCATCACATCCAGGGTGCTGCCCAGGCGCATGCCCGCCTGTCCGAGAATGGTCAGACGCTCGCGCTCCAGCCGGCTCTCGGTGAGGTCGGCGCTGATCATGCATACGCCCAGCGCTTTGCCGTCGGCGCCCTGGAGACAGGAGATCGACACCGCGCACGGGCGCTCGTCGCCCTGCCTCGTCGGCAGCCACGTCCGGTATTCGTGCACCCTGATGCTGCCGCTCTGGAGCACCTGCCGCATCACGGCCTCGAGCGTCTCGGCCTCGACACCCGTCCACGCGTCGGTGACCCGACGCCCGAGCCGCTGGACCCGGGAGATGCCGTCGTGGCTCTCCATCGTGTCGTTCACCCAGGTGCAGCGCAGTCGCAGGTCACGCACGACGACGCCGATCGGCGCGCGGTCGAGGATCGCCCCCTGCACCAAGACGTTCACCGCGTCCGCGGACGGTACGGCGATGTCGGTCGCGGACACGAGCCAGCACACTGTTCGGTCGTGCCCCCGCACGAGCGAGACGCGCAGGCCGACCGTGAGCGAGCGGCCGTCTCTATGGCGCATGCTCGGCGCGCCCGACCAGCCGTTCCGGCCACGGCACTGCTCGACGTAGGACGTCATCGTCTGCCCTGTGCTGAAGCACGGCAGGACGAATTCGGCGGACCGGCCGACCACCTCCCGGGCGGAGCGACCGACCAGGGCCTCGGCGGCCTGCGTCCACGCCATCACGGTCCCCTGCTCGTCGATCAGGGCGAAGGCCGTGTCGGAAACGTCAGAGGTGTGCATCCTCCTGCTGAGCGTCACATGACCGGCACTGGACGTTGTCTTAGTCATGGACCGTCGCCCCCGGATGGCTCAGAGATCGAAGATATGGGGCACAGGGATAAATTTACCTCTCATCGAGCAGCCGGCCGCAGCGCTCCACCCGGACCCTCCAGCCCCCACCATGTGCGCCCGGCGCACTGGCCGGCCTGCAAGTCAGCAGCTCGATCGCCGACTGCCGAAAAGTCGGACTCGGCGCGGTACCGCTCCGTCCTGCCGGCGATAGAGGTCGCGCAGCAGTGAGATCTCGGCGCCGTGGTGGATCAGCTCCCTGTTGACGTGCTGGACGATGACCTCCATGGGGATCCGCTCGGGACCCACCGCAGGCGGATTCTCCAGGTCGTCGTCCGAGAGTTCGCGGACCCCCGCGTCCCATCTCCCGTACATCTCATCGAGCTGTTTCAGGGCCTCGTCAGCGGTCCCCGCGTAGGCGAATGTCTGGGAGTCGACGTCGTGGCCGCCGAAGTGCCATCCGACGCGATAGCCGAGGCACGAGACGATGATGTGCGCCAGCCGCCAGGCAATCGTGGTCACCGGCGCCGGCACCGGGTCGGGGGACGCGAAGTCCATCGTCCACTCCCCCGAGCCCATCGACATCGGTGCGGCCGACGTGCCGTGTGGGCGGATGCTCCAGCAGTCGCGCACCGGCTCCCAGAGGTACTCGTCATCGGTGAGACCGTCCAGCCGGGGCCGCAGGTTCTTGCGCCAGTGCCGGTCCAACTGCTCCGCGAGCCGCTCGCTTCTCGTCATTTCCGCACCCTACAGAGCGCGAAGACCTGGCCGCGGGCCTCGCGGACGCGTTCGCCGGCCGAGGGAAACGAGACGTACTGCCCGGGAGATGCGCGATCCGGAGGGGTTGCGCCGCCCTCGGCGGTGGTGCGACACAGTGGGTGCCGAGGACGGCGAAGGGCCGGGGTACTGACGGCCCTCTTTGCCCCTTCCGTGCCGGCCGGTTCGGCGGATGCAGTCCGTCCCGCCGCTTCATGCTGTGCCGCTGCGGGAACGCTACGTACTCGCCGGGCGGCGGCGGTCGTTCGGGGCGGCCGCGACCTGCGTCCCGCCCGTCCCGTCCCGCCTCCGGGTGGGTGGACACACGGTGTTATGTTGGGACTCAGGTACAACACACATTGTGTGTGCAGTCCAGTGCGTCGGGTCAGCAGCCTCTCGCGGGCATGCGCCGCCCGAGCGCGTGGCCGAGTGGGATGGGAAGTCAGCAGATGAGAACGGTTCGACTGGGCAGTCAGGGGCTGACCGTGTCGGCGCAGGGCTTCGGCGCGATGGGCATGAGCGGGGCGTACGGCGCGAGTGACGACGAGAAGGAATCCATAGCCACGCTCAACCATGCCGCGGACCTCGGCATCACCCTGTTCGACACAGCCGAGTCCTACGGCCCCTTCGAGAACGAGCGGCTGCTGGGCCGGGCCCTGGGGCACCGGCGTGACGAGATCCTGCTGGCGACCAAGTTCGGTCTCGACTTCACGGACGACGGTCAGCCCGGCCCGTTGGACGGCCGCCCGGAACACATCCGCCGCGCCGTCGATCGTTCCCTGCGCCACCTCGGCACCGACCGCATCGACCTCTACTACATGCACCGCCTCGACCCGGACACCCCGGTGGAAGAGACGATCGGCGGCATGGCGGAGATGGTCAAGGCGGGCAAGGTCCGCCACATCGGCCTGTGCGAGGTGTCCGCGGACACCGTTCGCCGGGCGCACGCCGTGCACCCGCTCACCGCCGTGCAGTCGGAGATGTCGCTGTTCAGCCGGGATCTGCTGGAGTCCGGAATCAAGCAGACCCTGGACGAACTGGGTATCGGCCTGGTGGCCTACTCCCCCATCGGACGGGGGTTCCTCTCGGGTGCGATTCGCAGCGTGGACGATCTGGAACCAGGCGACTCCCGCCGCGGACTCCCCCGGTTCTCACCGGAGAACATCGCCGCCAACCTGGAACTCGTCGAGCACGTCCGGGCCGTGGCAGAACGCCGTGGCGCCACCCCGGCGCAGGTGGCGCTCGCCTGGGTGGCAGCGCAGCAGGCGGTGCCCATCCCGGGCACCAGACGTCGCACCTACCTCGCCGAGAACGCGGCCGCGGCCGACCTGGTGCTGACGCCGGAGGATCTCGCCTCCCTGGACGCGACTGTTCGGCCCGACACCGTGCACGGTGCCCGCTACACGCCGCAGCAACTCGCCTCCACCAACCGCTGACCTCGTCCTCTTCTGCGCGGCGGCGCCTCAGCTCGCCGCCGCGGCACGAAGCCCCGGCGCCCAGGCCGTTCCGACGACACCGGATGCCTTGGTCGCGGGGCTCGCGTCGTGCGGGCGACTACTCCACGAAGTACGAGTCGTGCTTGTCGAAGAACGCGGCTCGTTCCTCCTCCGAGGCGTTCGCCAGCTGTCCCACCTGCTCGAAGTACTCCTCACGCGGCGCGCCCGGGGTGAACAGCAGCAGCATGTCCGCCGGGGCGTCGGAGTCGTTCCGGAAGGCGTGCAGCCCGCCCTGCGGCACGTGCAGGAAGTCGCCCTTGCGGGCATCCACCCACTGCACGCCGTCAAACACACGCACTGTGCCGTCCAGGATGTAGAACGACTCCGAGATCCGCTTGTGGAAGTGCGTCTTCGGACCGCCGGCCCTCGGCTTCATCTCCACGCGGTACAGCCCGAACTCACCCCTGGTGATCTCGGTGGTGGCCAGATAGTGGGTGGCGTTCTTCCCGGTACCGCTCTCGCCGATGTCCGGCGGGGTGCTGGCTGGGCGGAAGACGGCGCTGACTTCGCCGTCCTCTCCCCAGTACCGCTGTTCCGGGTAGGGATACGACATCGCTGGTTTCCTTTCCTGACGCGGCCTCGCCTGATCAAGAGCTGAGTGGGCTGTCGGCCGGCAGCCCACTCCTACACGAGACAAGCCGGCGCCGTTCGTTGTGACAGCCGACACGCGCATCCGTGTCTTGTGGCACGGCACATACCGGCGCTCGTTCCGCCGCTTTCCACACGGTGTTACCGTGGCAAATGATTCGATGTTTTACGAACATCGAACGTTGGGCCATGCGGGCCCCACCACCACGGAACCGGGCTGCGGCGAACCTTCGCCCGCCCAGCATGAGGGGACCAGAAGATCATGACGAGTGAAACACCCCGCCTTCACCGCCGACGCGCACTGCAAGCCATGGGCGCCCTCGCGGCAGGGACTGCGCTGTCGTCCGTGACGTCAGGCGACGCTCTCGCAATCACCCGAGCCGCCCCCAAGTCCGCCACCCTGCGCCTGCCCTCCTCTGCCTCCGGCGTCGTGCCGATGAGGCTCCATGTCCCCGAGAGCATGCTGCGGGATCTGCGGCAGCGGCTGGAGATGACGAGGTGGCCGGCGGAGGAGCTGGTGGACGACTGGTCACAGGGTGCGCCGCTCTGGCGGGTGCGACGCCTCGTGGAGTACTGGCAGCGTCACTACGACTGGCGTCGTGTCGAAACGCTCCTCAATTCCTTCGGCCAATACCGAACCGAGATCGACGGCGTCAGCATTCACCTGCTGCATGCGAGGTCGCCCCACCCGAATGCCATGCCGATCATGTTGACGCACGGCTGGCCCGGCTCGGTGCTCGAGTTCCGAAAGGTGATACGCCGCCTGACGCACCCGACGCAGTACGGCGGATCCGCGAGGGACGCCTTTCACGTGGTCGTCCCCTCACTGCCGGGCTTCGGATTCTCCGACCAGCCCGATGAACTGGGGTGGGGCCGCGTCAGAACGGCGCGGGCCTGGTCCGAGATCATGCCCCGCCTGGGCTACGACCACTACCTCTCGCAGGGCGGCGACTGGGGCGCAGCGGTCAATGTGCAACTGGGGGTGCTCCGGCCTCAAGGCCTGCTGGGCATCCACGTGAATTTCCCGCAGATCGTACCGCCCGACCTCGACATGGCCCACCTCACGCCGGAGGAAAAGGTCGCGATGGAGCAGCTCGGCGCGCAGCAGCGGAACGAGATCGGCTATCAGCTGGAGATGATGACCCGGCCGCAAACCGTCTCCTACTCCTTGGCCGACTCCCCCGTCGGCCAGGCCGCGTGGATCTACGAGAAGTTCGGCGTGTGGACGGACAGCGGCAGGAACCCGGAGTCCATCCTGACCATGGATGAGATGCTGGACGACATCACCCTCTACTGGCTGACCAATTCGGCAGAGTCGGCCGCGCGCTTCTACTGGGAGAATTCAGACATCACCATGAACGCGGTGAAAATAGACATCCCCATGGGCGTGACTTTGTTCCCCAAGGAGTTTTACACCCCTCCTCGCGCATGGGCGGAAAAGGCGTACTCCCGCCTCGTGTACTGGAACAAGGCGAGCAAGGGAGGACACTTCGCGGCGTTCGAGCAGCCTGCGATATTCGCCGAGGAGGTCCGCCGATTCGGCCGGCTGTTCCGCTGAGGGATCGGGCCGGGGGGCCACCCCCCGGCCCTGGTGGGTCAGGCCACCTGGTCGCGTTCGGTGACGTGCTCTCCGACGTTGTCGGCGACGGTCGCGGACAGCAACGCCGACAGCAACCCCGGGAACCGGGCGTCCAGTACATCCCGGCGCAGCGTCACATAGCATCGCGTGCCTTCCTGGCGGGTCCGGGTCACCCCCGCCTCACGCAGCACCTTGAGGTGATGGCTCATGGTGGACTTGGCGACCGGAGCGCACAGTTGGCCCCACCCGCGTTCGTGACCGTCGGACAGCAGACGGACGATCCCCAGCCGCGTCGGATCACTGAGCGCCCCCAGCAACCGTGGCAGCTCGATCTCACGGTCGGTGGGAAGCGAGTGATCAGGCATAGTGGCAAGTCTAGCGCTCGTTCGGCGCCAATCGAACGTGGTCCGACGAGGCCGCCGGATGAGCCCCTCAACCGGACATGTACGACTCTCGTCGGGCGCCGGCGGATCGGGCCGGGGTGCATGCCACCGTGTGGGACCGGCGCCGTCACAGCTGTGATTCGGAGCGTTCGGGCTGCGCCCAGTGGGTGTGGAAGCGTCCAGGCAGGTCGGTGCGGTGGTAGGTGTGGGCGCCGAAGTAGTCGCGCTGTCCCTGCACGAGGGCGGTCGGCAGGCGTTCGGCGCGCAGGGTGTCGTACGAGGACAGGGCTGCGGTGAGGGCGGGTACGGGGATGCCGCGCCGTGTGGCGGAGACGACGGTTTCCCGCCACGGCACCTGGGCGTCGGTGATCTCCTCGGCGAAGTTCCGCTCGGCGAGGAGGCTCGTCATGTGCGGGTTGGCCGAGTAGGCGGCGCGGATGCGGTCGAGGAAGGCGGCGCGGATGATGCAGCCGGCGCGCCAGATGCGTGCGACGGCGGCGAGGTCGATCTTCCAGCCGTACGCGGCCGCCGCGTCCTGGATCATCGTCCAGCCCTGGTCGTAGGCGATGACCTTCGACGCGTACAGCGCGTGCTCGACCTGCGCGGCGAAGCGTTCGGCTTCTGTGCGGCTGAGCGGAACGGGGGTGCCGCCTGGCAGTCCCCGGTAGGCGGAACGCAGATGGCTGCGGCCCGACGCGGAGCGGGCGAAGGCGGCCTGGGCGATCGTCGTGCTCGGCGACGAGAGATCGAGCGCGGCCTGCACGGTCCAGCGCCCGGTCCCCTTCTGGCCCGCGGCGTCGGCGACGATGTCGACGAAGGGCGAACCGGTGTGGACGTCGGTGTGGGCGAGTACCTCGGCGGTGATGTCCAGCAGGTACGAGTTGAGGCGCCCTCGGTTGAACGTACGGAAGACCTCCGCGATCTCGGCTGGGGTGTACCCGGCGATCTGGCGGAGCAGGTCGTAGGCCTCGGCGAGGAGTTGCATGTCGGCGTACTCGATGCCGTTGTGCACCATCTTGACGAAGTGACCGGCGCCGTCGCTGCCGACGTGGGCGCAGCAGGGCTCACCGTCCACCTTGGCGCTGATGTCCTCCAGCATCGGACCGAGGACGGCATAGGCCTCGGCCGACCCGCCGACCATGATGGAAGGTCCGTTCAGGGCGCCTTCCTCACCGCCGGATATGCCGGTGCCGACGAAGTGGATGCCCAGGTCCCGGAGCGCGGCCTCGCGGCGGCGGGTGTCCGCGAAGTGGGCGTTGCCACCGTCGATGATGATGTCGCCGGGTTCCAGGAGCGGGGCGAACTCGTCGATCACCGCGTCGGTGGCCGGGCCCGCCTGCACCATGATCATCAGGCGTCGGGGCCGCTCCAGTGCCGCGACGAGTTCCTCGGCGGTCTCTGTCGCCACGAAGGAGCCTTCCTGGCCGAATCCTTCGAGGAGTGCGCGGGTGCGTGACACGGTGCGGTTGTGTACGGCAACGGCGTAACCGTGACGGGCGAAATTGCGGGCAAGGTTGCGGCCCATGACACCGAGGCCGGTGACCCCGATGTGTGCTGTTGTGCTCATGGTTCGAGGGTTCCTTCGTGCGAGCGGCGGGGAATTGGCTGCTAGTGCAGGCGTTGTGCGCAGTCTCGTGTTCTACGTTCTATGTTCGTCGTACATAGAACAAGCTATCAAAGGTGTGTGACATCGCAGATGCCGGTAGCCACACCCTGTGTCGGACAGGGTCGGCCGTCACGGCCGTCGGGACGGCTGCAGGAAGAGGAGCAGAAGCGGGTTGATCTCGGCGGGGTTCAGCGCGGCGAGGGCCGCGGCCGTGACTGTCTCCACGACAGAACTGCCCTTGCCCATCAGTCCGTCAGCCTGTGAGGTCAGGGCGACACCGAGGATGCGGCGGTCCGTGCTGCTCGTGTGGAGGGTGATGAGACCGCGCCGGTGCAGTCGGCCGAGGAGCCGACTCGTGGCGGATGCGCTCAGACCTGTCGCCGCGGACACGGTCCGTACCTGGGGGCCGGATGAGGGATCGTGCTCCTTCAGCGCGGTCAGAGCGCGGTACTCGCGCATGCTGATCCCCAGTTCGTCCTGCACCTGCCGGTCGATGCGCGACGAAACATCGCGGTGGAGGCTGTCGAAGGTGCTCCAGCGCTGGTTCGCAGTCGTGGTTTCGTTCATTGCTCCCTCAGGGGGCGGCGAGGATCGCCGGCGCCGCGGGCGGCCCGATGATGCTGCGGCCGCCCGCGATTCGTCCGGGTCGCGGCCCGAGCTGTCAGATGAGTTCCAGGCCGCCGTCGACGGTGATCACCTGGCCGGTGGCGTGGCGGCCCGCGGGCTCTGCCAGCCTCAGGATCCAGTGGGCCATCTCGTCCGCGCTCGCGATGTGGTGCGTGGGGATCCGGTCACGCTCGTAGGCGTACATGTCGTTGGCCGCCTCCGGGGTGAGGCCGGCGTGCACCATGACGTCGGTGCGGGTGGGACCCGGGGCCACGGAGTTGACTCGTACCCCTTCACCGGCGAGCTCCAGCGCCCAGCTCCGGGTCATCTGCTCGATGGCCGCCTTGGTGGCCGCGTAGTGGGCACCGCCCGCCATGGGGCGGTGGCCGTAGGTGCTGGAGACGTTGACGATCGTCCCCGAGGTCTCGCGCAGGTGAGGCAGCGCCTCGTGGGCCAGCAGGCTCGGGGCGACGACGTTGAGGGCGAGGAGGTCGACGATCACCTGCTTCTCGGTCTCGGCCAGCGGCATGACCGCGGTCGCGCCGGCGTTGTTGATGAGGTAGTCGAGACGTCCCCATCGCTTCACCGCGCGACGGACCACCTCGGCGGGCGCGCCGTCGTCGCAGATGTCGATCGCCAGGACGTCGATCTCGGGGTGGGCCGAGGCCGTCTCGCGCAACGGCGCCTCGCGGCGGCCCACGCCGAGCACATGCGCGCCTGCCTGGGCGAACGCGATGGCCGTGGCCCGCCCGATGCCGGAGCCTGCGCCGGTGACGATGGCTACGTGCCCGGAGAAGTGGTGATCAGCGGAGTTCACAGTCACGAGGGTTCCTTGTTCGATGTTCGATGAATATTGCACTTCCCCCTCTCGACAGGACAGCCCGCCGTTCTGTGACAGCACGGTCTTCGACGTGACCGCGGTCACCCGCAGGGCGCGCGCACCGGGCCGTCCACCTGCTCATCATGAAGATGCCGGCCGGCGACGCGCATGGCGGCCTGCAGCTGGTCTACGCGTTGTCCCGTTCTCAGGCGATACCCAGGCGTGCCAGGACTCCGCCGGCAGTGGGGCCGGGAGAGCCTGAGCCACCACTGAGGGGCGAGCCCCACGTGGGGTCATGCCATGCCATCCCGGCTGAGTGCTCCAGGAGGTGCTGTGCAGTGGCCGGGGCGGCATCCCGAGGGGCTCCTACCGCGATCAGAGCAGCGGTGAGCGTCGCAACTGCCTCGTCCGGCAGGGCATGATCGATGAGCAAGGGAAGCAGCAGCAGGAGACGGGCAGCTGCGTCCTCGACCCCTTCGGCTGTCGAGCTCGGACTGTCGACGATGTGGACGAGCTCACGCCACGTCAGTGCGTCCCCGTGCAAGTCGCCGTCCCAGCTGGCGATCTGCCGGGCACTGCTCCAGGTCGGATGCGTGAACATGTGGTCGACGCCGTAGTCGCCGACAAGATTGCGGTAGACCACCACGGCCTCGTACCCGCCCTCGACCGGCACCCGGAACACCGGCCACCGCTCCGGGTCCGTGAGCAGGTCGGACATGGCGTCGACATCAGCTCCGTCATCGCCGAACCACTCCGGTTCGCCACCCGCGTCACGACAACACGGGCCCCACAAATGGTTCGGCCAGAAGCCTGGACGGTCTGCCAGTGGCTCTCCGGCGACCAGCGGGCCGCCGTCGTATCCCTCGATCAGCACGCCGTAGAGCGTGCCACCTGCCGTTGCCCCGCGATGCAACCCGTCAGCCTTGGATGTGCACCCGGCGAGGTCGCCAAAGCCGGGCCGGGTGCGGAAAAACCGTGTAGCTGCCGAGTTCGCGGTGCCGGTAGCGTCCGGTCTCCCGACTCGCCGTACCAGTGACCTACGTTCAGAGAGCGACGCACATGACCAGCCGTCGAGCGACGACAACCCTTTGGCGCCCCACCGGTCCCAAGGAACTGGATCTGGTTCGGCAGCTGAACTGGCGTGCGTGGCCGCCTCGGCTGCCCGAGCAGCCGATCTTCTACCCGGTCCTCAATGAGGACTACGCGATCCGGATCGCGCGGGATTGGAACGTGAGGCACGATGGCGCCGGTTTCGTCACTCGCTTCGAGGTCGAGTCGGAGTTCCTGAGCCGGTATCCCGTCCAGCAGGTGGGCGGACGGACGATCCTCGAACTCTGGGTCCCGGCCGAGGAGCTGGAGGAGTTCAACGCCCACATCGTCGGTGAGATCCAGGTGGTCCACGAGTTCCGCTGAGACGAGGGGATTGCCGACATCACACATCGGACCGGTACTGCGGTGCGCCCACCCAGCCTCACAGCCGGGACCTCAGCACGTCGACCTCGCAACCCGGCGCGAACGGGTCGAAGCCATGGTCGAGCAGCCAGCGCACCACGAGCAGGCTGCGCATCGACCACCAGGCGCGGATCACGTCGAGGTCGACGTCGGTGCCGTAGCCGGCGATGACGTCGCCGAGGCGCTCCTCGTGGCCGAGCGTCAGGATGGCGAGATCGAACGAGGCATCGCCCTGGCCGGCCTCGGACCAGTCGATGATGCCTGTGACCTTGTCGTCGTCGACGAACACATGGGTGATCTGCAGGTCGCCGTGCGTGAACACCGGAGTCCACCGCCGGAACGCGGCCTCGGCGACCTGGCGGTTGCGGGCGACCAGATCGGCGGGCAGGACGCCGTTCGTCACGAGCCACTCGCACTCGCCGTCGAGCTCCGCCGCCAACTCGTCGATGCTGCGGCCGGCCCGGCCGTGTCGGGCCGGCAAGGGCGCGTCGTGCAACGTCCGGATGGCGGCACCGGTCGCGGCCCACGCCGCCGACGACGCGCTGGACGGCTCGCCGAGGGAACCGAGCGCCGTCCCCGGGAGCGCGGCGAGCGCGAGCACGGGCGGCTTGCGCCACAGGACCTGCGGGGTCGGAACCGGCGCCTGGGCCATCGCCTCGACCTCGACGTCGATGCGCGCCTGATCGGCGTCCACCTTCAGGAACACGTCGCCGACCCGCAGGGTCGCGCGCTCGGAATGGGCGACGACGACTTCGACCTCATCCATGGGCGACAAGTATCGCGGGGACGGCCCTCGGCGTCGCCGGGTTTGTCACGTGCGGTTACGCGGCCGACAGCGGGCGGCCGCGGGACTGCTCCGACCTGTCTACTCAGCCCGGTCGGCTGTCTCCTCGCCCGCCGGTTCGGGTTCCTTCGCCACCGCGTCGAGGGCGGAGTGCAGATAGGGGATCAGCCGCTCGACCTCCGGACCACTGAGGGCGGTGTGACCGAGCAGCATGCGGTTCAGCAGGACTCCCCCACAGATCGCGGCCACCCGGGCGGCCATCCTGCGCGCGGCACGCACAGGCCGCGCCCGACACGCTGCGCCGCGCCGCGGCCGTCCACCCGATCACCGCGCTCCAGACCGAATGGTCGCTGTGGGCACGGGGCATCGAGTCCGAGATCCTTCCGGTCTGCCAGGAACTCAACATCAGCGTCGTCCCCTACAGCCCCCTGGGCCGGGGCGCGCTGACCGGGACCATCACCTCCCGCGACGATCTCGCCGAGAACGACCACCGGCGCGGCATGCCGTGGTACTCGGAAGAGAATTTCGAGCGCAACATGCGTACGGTCACCGCTGTCCGGGGGATCGCTGAGCGGCACCGGGCGACTCCCGGTCAGGTGGCCCTGGCGTGGCTGCTGGCCAAGGGCCCGGATGTGACGCCCATTCCGGGCACCCGTCGCGTCGCGTTCATGGAGGAGAACGCCGCGTCTGCCGAGCTGGCGCTGACCCCGGAAGAGCTCGCCACCCTCGACACCCTGACCGTCGTGGGCGACCGAGAGGGTGCTTCCGCGATGGCCGCGACGAACTGGTTCGACGGTGTGACGCCTCCGCAGCGCTGATCCGTCCCGGCTCGGTATTCGGGCAAGTAGAATCTCGCATCGCACGCCCCGGAATCACCTCTGCGCACAGAGGGTATGCGGAATTCTCATACCGAGGTCGGTAAGTGGCCCGCCCGTATATGGTGTGTACATCTACACACCTAGGCGAAGGAGGCCCGCGTGCCTCGCCTTTTCCGTCACAGGGCCAGTAGATTCGCCGAGCTGGGCACGGTAGGCCCACCTCCTGATGCTGCTCCTCTGTTCACTCGTGCCGTGGTGGGCGGAGGCAGCATCGCGGGCCTGATGGCAGCTCGGGTGCTCGCCGACCACGCCGAGCAAGTCGTGGTCATCGAAAGGGATATGGCGGAGACCGGTGCCGGTTTGCGCCCGGGTGTCCCCCACGGAGCCCAGTTGCATGTCCTGCTGCCCGCCGCACGGAGACAGTTCGACCGCTGGTTTCCCGGATTCTCCGAGCAGGCGCTGGCGGCAGGAATGCTGATGATTCCCGGAGGAACGAGGCGTTACGTAAACGGTGAGCGGAAGGTCGCGGTCCCCGATGAGATCGACCAGTTGACGGGAAGCCGGCCGCTGATCGAGAGTCTGGTGCGGCGGCGCACCTTGGAGCTGCCCAACGTCACCACGATCTCCGGTCGCGTCATGGGCATCGGTGTCGATGCGGGCAGGGTGAGCGGCGTGCGGTACGCGCCCGTCGAAGCGCCGCTCGCCGGTCTGGACAGCGTGATACGCGCAGATTTCTTCGTGGACGCGATGGGGCGTTCGAGCCGGCTCGGGACCTGGCTCGGCGAGGACGGCTGGGACCGCCCTGCCGCGAGGCGGATGACCATCGATCTCAACTACGCCACCGCCTTCTTCCGCCGCGAGGACAAGGAGCCCGACGCCAGCCCCGTGGTCGACGTCCTCACCCAGGACCGCTCTCCGGACATCGCCGGCGCCGCCTTCAGCGCCATTGAGGACGCACGCTGGATCGTCACGATCGGCGGTTACGGGGATCACCGGCCTGGACAGAATCCCGAGGACTTCGCACGTCGACTCCGTACGAAATTCCCGCCGGAGTTCGGGCGAGTGACAAGGAGCGAGATGCTCGGCCGTATCCAGACGTACAGGCATGGATACAGTCTTCGCCGCGACTACCATCGAGTACGCCGCTTTCCGGCGGGCGTGGTCGCCGTCGGTGACGCGGTGGCCACCTTCAATCCGATCTACGGCCAGGGAATGTCGTCAGCGGCACTCCACGCGGCATGCCTGTCCCTTTACCTGCGTTCGGATCCGGACACGAGCCGTCCTGCCGCGGGCTTCTTCGACCTCCAAAAGGTCGTCGTGGACGCGGCATGGTCCGTCTCCACCTCCGCGGATCTGGCTCTCCCCCATGTCCATGGGCCGTATCCACCTGGCTGGCGGCTCTCCAACTGGTACAACGGTCAGATCCTCGCGGCCTCCGTTGTCGACGTGAGTGTCGCGCGGCGCTTCAACGAAGTCACCAACATGCTCCGCCATCCCCTCTCCCTCTGCGCTCCCGGGATCGGCCTGCGAGCGCTGAACGTCAACCACCTCAACCCCGGTCGCGGCGAAGGTCGGTGAGCGGGCGCCGAGTCACACCGGGCGCACCTGCCGGGCGCAGTCGGCTGATGCGACAGAGACGATCATGAGTGACGAGACGGTCGAGGTAGGCGACATCCTGCGGGTCAGCTGCGCCTTCGCGCCCACGCAGGTGGTGAACGTCTCGGAGTGGGACGTGTCGATCGTCTGGCCCTGGGAGCAGATCGACCCTGCCTCCGCATCCCAGTGGAACGGTCGGTGCGCCATTCCTCGCAGGCAAGGCTCCTTCGAGTCGCGGACCAGCCTCTTCCAGACCGATCCCGCCCCCTGGACGCTGTCTGCGGGCGACAGCTGCGGTGTGGGTATCCCCGAGCAGTTGGTACGGGTGATCGACATCGGGTATTGCGATCCGCCGCAGGACGTGGGGTGGCTGCCGCGCCCTCACACCATGTTGATCGTGCTGCCCGTCGATCTCGAGGACCCCGAAGGGCTCGCCGAGGGCGACACCATCTCCCTGCCTTCCGTGGCGCCGATCAGGTTCGAGCTGGTGTAGCGGCGACGTCCTCCGGAGTACACCCGGACGTGGTGTTTGAGCCGCCGGTCAGGTGGATTCGGGTATGGCGGTGGGCTGTTGCGGACATGACCCCGTCATGCGTGAGCCCCCGCAGGACAGCACGTCACGCCCGCCCGACAGCCCCCGTGCGACGGACGTGGTCTTCACGGCCGACTTCGCGTCGACCCGGCAGTGGGTGGCCGGCCGCTCGTGGGCGTATCCCGGCGGCGGTCCCACCAACCCCGCCGACAACAAGCTGGATCACCTCGTGTCCGATCCGGCGTACTCCCGCCAGGGAAGGTTCCTTGCGAGGCGTAGACCCGACGGCCGATGGAACGCGGGGCTGCTCACCACGGAGGAGAGCCAGGAAGGGTTCCTCGTCCGCGCGGGCGACGTGCTGGAGGCCCGCGTACGCCTTCCCCGGGAGATCGGGGCCTGGCCGGCCATCTGGACCTGGCGGGACGGCGATCAGGAGATCGACATCTTCGAGTACCACCCGGACAACCCGGATCTGCTGGAACTCAGCAACCACATCCGGGACACGGGCCACTACTACCGGCACGAGGCGATCTCCCCGGGAGCGTGGCTCGATCTGCGGGTCGAGTTCGGCGCGCGGTCCGTCGTCTGGTGGGTCGACGGGATCCGGGCCTTCTCGGACGGGCGAGGGGTGGGAAGCCGGTGGCACGCCTATCTCATCGTCAACCTCTCCGTGTGTGCGGGGCGTTACCACCCGCCGCCGCAGGACGGCGTGAACGAGATGTCGCTCCAGGTCACGCGACTGGTGGTGCGGCGCCCACGGGGTCGCACCGCACACTGAGCCGCGATCGCGAGCACCTCACAAGAAGGCCGCAGAAGCCGGCCTTCAGAAGACCTCAGAAGCGTACGTAGACGTTCTTCGGCTGGGTGTACCCCTTGAGTTCCTCGATGCCTTCCTCCCGGCCGACGCCGGAGTTCTTCACCCCGCCGAAGGGGGCGCCGGGGAGGTGGGAGGAGCTGGCGTTGACCCATACGTACCCGGTGCGAAGGTCGCGCGCGGCTGCCATCGCCGTGTGCAGTGAGGTGGTCCAGACGCTGGCGGTCAGTCCGTAAGGCAGGGCGTTGGCCTGCGCCACGGCCTCCTCGTAGGAGTCGAAGGGCGCCGCCACCAGCACCGGGCCGAAGATCTCCTCCCGGAACAGCGGCCCGGCGGGGCCGGAGGGCGCGGAGAAGAGCGTGGGTCGTACGTAGTACCCGGGCCGGTGCGGGGTGGTCCCGCCGGCGACGAGGTCAAGGGCTGGATCGGACAGGCCCGTTCGCAGGTAGGAGGTCACCTTGGCGTAGTGGTCGGCCGAGACCAGCGGGCCGATGTCCGTCGCGGGCTCCGCCGGGTCGCCGAGGCGCATCGCGTCCATCCGCCGCCCCACCTCGCTGACCACGTGGTGGTACAGCGAGCGGTGGACGAGCAGGCGCGAGGTGGAGCCGCAGCTCTGGCCCTGCCAGGTGAAGTTCATGCCTGCCATCGCGCCGTCGACGGCCGCGTGGACATCGGCGTCGGCGAAGACGATCAGCGGGTTCTTGCCACCCAGTTCCAGGGAGACCGTCTTGACCGCGGCACTCGCCGCACGCGCCTGTACACGGCGTCCGGTGACGGACGAGCCGGTGAACGCGATCCGCGGTACGTCCGGGTGGGTCACCAACTGCTCACCCGCCACGGACCCCAGACCCGGCACGATGTTCAGCACGCCGGGAGGGACGATCTCTGCGGCCAGTTCGCCGAGCCGCAGCGCGGACAGGGAGGTGGCCTCCGCGGGTTTCAGCACCACGGTGTTGCCCGCGAGCAGCGGTGCGGCGATGCGGGCGGCGGCGAACATCAGGGGATGGTTCCACGGGATGATGCGCCCGACGACGCCGAACGGGTCGCGCAGGGTGAAGTCGAGGGCGTCGTGATCGGCCATGGGGATGGTCTCGCCGCCCAGTTGGAGCGCGAGTCCGGCGAAGTAGCGGAGTTGGGCGACGGCGACACGGAAGTCGTTTCGCATCACCCGCACCGGGGTGCCGTTGTCGATCGTGTCGGTCCAGGCCAGTTCCTCGCCGTGCGCCTCGATGGCTCCGGCCAGCTCGGTCAGCACCCGCGCCCGGTCGACGATGGAGGTGGCCCCCCATGCCGGTGCCGCCGTGCGGGCCGCGTCGACGGCGGCGTCGATGTCGGTGGCGCCGCCCAGGGGTATGCGCGCCACCACCGTCTCGTCGGCGGGATTGACGACGTCGAGGGTGTCTCCGGAGGCGGCGTCGGTCATCCGGCCGCCGATCAGCATGTGCCAGGGCCGGTCCACGATCTCGCGCACGGCCGGCCGAGCACCGTACGCGCTCTGCACAGTTGACAACTTGGAGGTGGACATAGAACCCAGAATCGCACCATTAGATGCCGTATGCAGCTATTGATTCTTTTTAATGGGCAAACACACCGTATAGAGCGGACCAAGCGTCGAGCGATCAGCAGTCGAGCCGCCGCCGAGGGCCTCAACACCGGCCCCCCGCAAGAAGACTAGTCGAACACCGACATTTGACTCATCACGCACATCGACGGACACTCGAAACATAGGTGCACGATACAAATCACTCAACGTGACGGCATGTGACGCCGGGGAGCGGAATGGGCCCACCGGACCGCGACGTCGCGAACGAACCCGACACAAGAGCCCGGACACAGCCGGAGGAGTACGCATGTGCGGAATCACCGGGTGGATCTCGTACCAGCGGGACCTGCGACGCGAACACACGACGGTCGACGCGATGACCGAGACGATGGCATGCCGTGGGCCCGACGCGCGCGGCACCTGGGTGCACGGACCCGTCGCGCTCGGCCACCGCAGGCTCGCCATCATCGACCTGCCGGGCGGCAAGCAGCCCATGAGCACCGAGACGCCCGAGCGCGGCGCGGTGGCGATGGTGTATTCGGGTGAGGTCTACAACTTCACCGAACTGCGCGCCGAACTGGCCACGCGCGGCCATCGGTTCACCACCACCTCGGACACCGAAGTGGTGCTCCACGGCTATCTGGAGTGGGGCGCGGGCATCGCCGACCGGCTGAACGGCATGTACGCCTTCGCGATCTGGGACAGCCGCGAGCAGAAGCTCGTGATGATCCGCGATCGTATGGGCATCAAGCCGCTGTACTACTACCCCACCCACGACGGTGTGTTGTTCGGCTCCGAGCCCAAGGCGATCCTCGCCAACCCGCTCGCCGAGCGCCGCGTCTCGCTCGACGGTCTGCGCGAGGTGTTCGCCTTCGTGAAGACGCCCGGCCACGCGGTCTGGGAAGGGATGCGCGAGGTCGAACCGGGCACCGTGGTCACCGTCGGACCGAGCGGCATTCGCACCGACGTCTACTGGAGGCTGAGGACCGAGCCGCACACCGACGACAAGGAGACCTCCATCGCCCGGGTGCGCGACCTGCTCGAGGACACCGTGCGCCGCCAGCTCGTCTCCGACGTACCCCGCTGCACCCTGCTGTCCGGGGGCCTGGACTCCTCCGCGATGACCGCGCTCGCGGCGCGGCAACTGGGCGCCGTGGGCGAGAGCGTACGCAGCTTCGCCGTCGACTTCGTCGGCCAGACCGAGAACTTCGTTCCGGACCCCTTGCGCGCCACTCCCGACACGCCGTACGTCCACGACGTGGCGGCGCTGGCCGGCACCGAGCACCAGGACATCGTGCTGGACTCGCAGCAGCTGGCCGACCCCGAGGTCCGCGCGAAGGTGATCCGCGCCCGCGACCTCCCCGCCGGACTCGGCGACATGGACTCGTCCCTGTACCTGCTCTTCAGGGCCATCCGGGAGCATTCCACGGTCGCCTTGAGCGGGGAGTCCGCGGACGAGGTCTTCGGCGGCTACCAGCAGTTCTTCGACGAGAAGGCCCGCGCGGCCGACAACTTCCCCTGGCTGGTCCGTTACGACCGACACTTCGGCGACTACGAAGGCATCCTCGTCGACACCGTGGCCAAGGCCCTCAACATGGAGGCCTATCTGCGCGACAACTATCGCAAGGCGGTCTCCCTGGTCGAGCGACTCGACGGCGAGAGCGACTTCGAGAACCGGATGCGGGTCATCAGTCACCTCCATCTCACCCGCTTCGTGCGCATCCTCCTCGACCGCAAGGACCGGGTCAGCATGGCCGTCGGCCTGGAGGTGCGGGTGCCGTACTGCGACCACCGGCTGGTGGAGTACGTCTACAACGCCCCGTGGGCACTGAAGTCCTTCGACGGCAGGGAGAAGAGCCTGCTGCGTGAGGCGACAGCCGACCTGCTGCCACGCTCGGTGTACGATCGCGTCAAAAGCCCATATCCCTCCACACAAGACCTGAAGTACGCCATAGCGCTCCAGGAGAATGCCAAGGACCTGCTGGCCGAGCCGTCCCATCCGGTGTTCGACCTCGTCAGCCGCGCATGGCTGCAGGACGCTGTCAGGAGCGACCACGCCGGGACGACCTTCGCCTCACGGCATGGTCTGGAACGCACCTTGGACCTCGCCCTGTGGATGGACATGTACCGGCCCACCGTCGAACTCCCCTGATCGGCGGACACGACACCAAGGGGGCGTGGACGATGACCCGGTCCGGCAAGGTCGACGACCCCCAGCTCGGTGAGCCCGACCCCCGCGTGGTGCTCGAGGAGACGGCCGTGGAGCTCGTCGTGTCCCTGCACCGGTTGCTGCGGACACTGCACAGGGCCCGTCCGGAACCTCGCCTGCAGCCCACCCCCTTCATCGTCCTCGTCCTGCTCAACCGGTACGGCCCCTCACGGATCGGCGTCCTGGCCGACCGCGTCCCGTGCACCCAGCCGACCGTCACCGCAACGGTGGCGC
Source organism: Streptomyces sp. NPDC089424 (assembly GCF_044749345.1). Lineage (NCBI taxonomy): Bacteria > Bacillati > Actinomycetota > Actinomycetes > Kitasatosporales > Streptomycetaceae > Streptomyces > Streptomyces sp. NPDC089424. The sequence goes on along the minus strand of NZ_JBIVHU010000001.1, from coordinate 1,454,330 downwards.
AGCTGGAGGCCGAGGGGCTCGTCGCCCGCGAGCCCGACCCCGCCGACGGCCGCGCCATCCAGGTGGCCATCACGGCGTCGGGCTCGGACGCGCTGTGCCGGATCGCCCGCAGCGAGGCGGACGCCCTCCTGTCACGCCTCGGCGTCCTGTCCCCCCAGGAGGTTCGGCAGGTGCTGGAGGTGGGCCCGTTTCTCCGTCGACTGGCCGAGTCCGAACCTCGCTGATGCGGTCCTCGCCCTCTACGGGCAGTGCTCCTGATCCCGGTTGCCGGGGCATCGTACGGAGAGGGCGGCGATGTCGTCGTCAAGTCTGCCGCCGCTGTGGTGGAGCAGGTCCCGGTGCAGCCGGTCGAGCAGTTCGCGGGGCTGCGCCGAGCCCTGTCGGCCCATCCAGTCCGACAGCGGGAAGAACGCACCCGTGCGGTCCCGGGTCTCCGTGACGCCGTCGGTGTAGAGGAGCAGCTGGTCGCCCGGGGCGAAGCTGACGGTGTCCACGGAGTAGTGCTCTCCGATGAGCGCGGAGAAGTGCAGGGGCGGCGAGGGGGTGGTGGGTTCCAGAACGCGGATCTGCCCGTGGTGCATGAGCAGCGGTGGAGGGTGCCCGCAGTTGAGGAGTTTGACCTCGCCGCCGCCGTGCGGGATCTCGGCGATGAGAGCGGTGGCGAAGCGCTCGGGGAGTTCCTGGGAGGGGAACCCGGCACTGTGGCGGGTGCTGCTGATCTCCAGGCGATGGATGATGCCCCTCAGGTCGGGTTCGTCGTAGGCGGCCTCCCGGAAGCAGCTGATCACCGCCGACGCCGCGCCCACGGCGGACAGGCCCTTGCCGCGGACGTCTCCGATCAGCAGACGTACCCCGTACGGCGTACCGGCCGCCTCGTAGAAGTCGCCGCCGATCCGGGCCTCCTCCTGGGCCGCCAGATACAGCGATTCGATCTCGACGTGCTCGATACGGCGCGGCAGGGGGCGCAGCAGCACCTTCTGGGCCGCGTCGGCGACGAGCCGGACGCGCAGGAGCGTCTCCTCCCGCTGGAGGCGGACCCGGCTCGCGTACGCGGCCGCCAAGGTCACCGCCACGATCGCGGCCGCCGTGTAGGGCGTCCCCAGGTCGGTGTAGACGAAGCTGAGGCCGATCATGACCAGCAGGCAGAACGCGCCCAGCAGGATCGTGGGGAGCGTGGACCACATCGCCGCGGCGAGTGCGGGTGCGACCGGCAGTAGGCGGCTGATGGCGATCTCCCTGGGGGTGGAGAAGGCCAGGCCCGCGATGAGGAAGGTGAGGATCACCGGTGACAGCAGGGGAGCTTCCCAGCGGCCGCTGCGTGGAGGACGACGGCGCTGCGGCCGTCTCTGCGTGATCACAAAAAGCATCATATCCGGGTAAAGCGGACGCCGAGATGCCCGCGCCGCCCCGCGGCCGCGCCCGACGCCGCCCCCGTGCCGCTCCGACCGGGCAGGGCGCCCACTGCCCCCCGCTCCTGACGGCGGAACCGTTTCACCGGGCACCGTGTCCTTCTTCGCGGAAGGTGGTTCCACGCCGCGGACCCACCTGAGAAGGGGGATGCCATGGGGCAGGTACGCGAGGGGGCACGTATAGGCACTTGGGCCGTCGTCGGGGTCATCGGACTGGCGGTCCTGTATGTGATCGGGGCCTTCGCCTTCGGTGGCGCGGGGTGGATCACTGCCCCGTTCCGCGGTGAGGCGGACAAGCGGGAGAACACCATCGGCTCGGGTGAGTTCCGTCAGACCACGTACGAGGAGTTCTTCGACCTGTGCGAGGCCGCCCAGAACGCCGAGGGGACGATCCAGGCGCTCCAGGAGGAACGGAAGACCGCCGCGCCGGCGCGCACGACGCAGATCGACCAGTCGATCACCGCCCTGAAGGCGACACGGATCGAGTCGGTCAACGCCTACAACTCCAAGGCCGCCCAGGAGCACCGCGCGCCCTTCCGTGACAAGGACCTGCCGTACCGGCTGGACGCCACGGCCGAGCGCACGACGTGCACCGACTGATCCCCGTCTCCTCCAGGGAAGAGGGCAGCACCGTATGAAGAAGTTCGCACGCATGGCCCTGGCCACCGTCGTCGCGCTCGTCGTGGGCCTCGCCCTGACGTCCTGCACCGACTCCAGCCAGGACAAGGAGAACAAGGCCAAGCAGGAGAACTACGACCGCCTCGTGGCCCAGCAGCCGGCTGGCCGCATGGAGTACTCGCCGACGCGCGAGGCGATCAACCAGTGGGTCAAGACGTGGGGGAAACGGGGCAAGCTCTCGTACGTCTACATCCAGAACGGCGCCGGCGAGTACGGCTACTTCATCATGAAGGGCCTGCCGGTGCCGCGCTGCAAGATGCTGACTCCGACGGAGCGGGTGGAGTCCACCTCCAACGGCGTCGCGGTCCTGGCCCAGCCCGGCATGGACGGCACCTACACGTCGGGGTCCACCTGCAACGCCTACTACGGCTTCGACGCCACTACCGGCGCGTACATGGAGTTCACGGTCGGCACGAACCAGTCGTTCTTCCTGTTCGACAAGCCCATGACCATGCCGGAGTACGCCAGTGCCAAGCAGCTGGGGCCGAGCTCGGTGAAGGACGTCGAGAAGCGGCCTTGACCCGTCGGGCCGGTCCCAGGAGTTCCGGCCCCGGCGTCTTCATGTAGTGATGGATGAAGTGGTCCCGGACCCCGTCGCTGCCGGGTGCCAGGGCGTCGGCGGTCACGCCCTTGGCGCGGTCGGCCAGGGCACCGAGCAGGGGCATGGAGGTACGGATCCGTCCGCTCGCGTCGATGTGGCGCAGGGTGTCGACGTGGGTGTACGCCGGCTCGGGCGGGAGGAGCGGCACGATGTCTTTGGAAGGCGGTGACGCACTGGTCGAAGCCCCACGTGCGGGCCGTGTCCTCGACGATCCGCTCGCTCCGGGAGGCCAGGGCGGAGGCCCGCACCATCGCGTAGCCGAGTTGAACGCTGTACATGCGGGCGCGATGGTCGATCACCGGCGGGGCGACGTCTTCCACGGCCCGGCCGGTGGAGAAACACCGGCCGGGCCCGCGACGCTCGGCGGCCGGGGTCACGCGCCCCTGGCGGCGCGTCCCAGACGGAGAGCGGAGATGAGGAAGAAGACGCCTCCGAGGAAGGCGTAGCCGGCGAGGTTGCTCAGGGAGGGCTCGGCCGTGCCCGCCTGGAAGAAGAAGGACGCACCGGCGACGGTGGAGATGGCGCCGCTGGCGATCATCGCCCACTGTCCGCCCAGTCGGCGTCGGGCGACGCCCACGGCGAGCTGGACGAGGCCCGCGGTGACGGCCCAGATGCCCCAGACGCGCAGCACCGCGGGGATCCCGGACGTGGCGGCCACCGCGAGGCCGACGCCGGCCAGGGCGCTGAGCGCGATGTTCAGGTACAGATGGCGCACGGGTCCGTCGTTCGCCTGTGCGGACCGGACGTCGACGACGGCGCAGGCCACGTCGAAGAGGGGGTAGATCACCAGGAGCGTGGCGCTGAGCGGGGACAGTGTGTCGGCGGTCGTGAACAGCAGCGCGGCCCATACGGCGGCGAACGCGAAGCGCGTGAAGTAGAGCTTGCGCAGGGCCGCGGGAACGCTGGTGGGGGTCGCTTCGAGGAGGGTGTCCACGGGTGTGCCTTTCGGTGACGGTGCGTGGGTGCGGAAGGGGCTGCCCGGCAGACAGATCATCGGACTGACCGGCTGGCGAGGGAGAACGTTCGGTCTCACGAGTATCTAAGGGCTCCTCGGTGACGGATGTCAAGACCGAACGTTCTCCCTCGGCTTTTGGTAGCCTCTCCCCCATGAGTCCGGGCACACGAAGCGGCAGCACATCCGAACCACGGGCCAGGCTGCTCAGCACCGCAACGAGGATCTTCTACACCCAGGGGATCCACTCCGTCGGCATCGACCGGATCACCGCGGAGGCGCAGGTGCCGCGGGCCACGCTCTACCGGCATTTCTCGGGCAAGGAGGACCTCGTCCTCGCCTATCTCGACGCGGCCGACCGAGGGATCCGGGCACAGATCACGGCGGCGCAGGCGGACATCGAGTCACCGGCCGAGGTGGTCCGAGCCGTCTGCCGCTCCATCGCCGAAGGCATCGGGTCCCAGGGATTCCGCGGATGCGCCTTCCTCAACGCAGTGGCCGAATACCCCGACCCGGCCCACCCCGTCCACCAAGCAGTGCTGGCCCACCGGCAATGGTTCCTCGACACCGTCACGGAGCTGCTGGCACGGACCGGCCGCACGCCCGCCGACGCGGCCGGCCGACACCTCGTGATGCTCCGTGACGGCGCCATGGCGGCCGGCTGCCTCTTCGACCCGCACCTGATCTCCGAGACCTTCCTGCAAGGCGTCGAGGGAATCCTCGCGACACGGCACTAGGGCCTGCCGCCGAACTGCCAGTTGTGCACCTCGATGTCGGCATACCGGTCCGGGGTCAGCAGGGCGCGTGCCGTCTCCGGGTCCGGTGCCCGGACCAGTGCCGCCGTGCCGAGCCAGGTGTCGCCGTCGTCGGACAGCAGCGGGCCGTAGGCGACCAGCTCGTTCTCGCCGGGCGGCAACGCGATGTCGGCGGCCTGCCCGGCGCCGAGACCGAGCACCAGGTAGCGCTTGCCGCCGGACCGGCCACCGGGGAAGTCCCACATGGTGCGTCCCAGCGTGTTGTGCCAACGGCGCAGCAGCACGTCGCGGTAGACGCCGGCCTGATGGTTCGGCTCGTCGAAGGCGAACGCGCGGGCCGCGTCGGGACCGGGCAGGTCGAGGATGTGCACACTGCCGGTGGGTGTCTCGCCGTCGTCGGCGAGAGTCGGCCCCCGGGCGATCATCTCCTTCGCGTATCGGTCCATGTAGGACCAGTGCGCGGCGAGCAGTTCCTCGCGCAGGTGCAACGAGCCGGGCCGGTCGCGGTGGTAGCAGAGGAATTCCATACCCGAGGATCTCTTCCCCGGGGCAGCGAGGTCGAGTTGGTTTCGCTACGAGGGTCGCCCCGCGGTCAGGTCCCACTGGGGCTGACCCGGTCCGTCGGAGGGAGGAGCGCGGACGTCCGCCGACGTCCGCGCTCCTCCCGGTCGGAGAGGACCAGGACCGGACCCCGTCAGGCCTCCTGTGCCGGTGCGTGGTCGAAGGTCGCGTGGAAGCGTCGGGTGTGGTCGAGCCGGCGTTCCGGACCGGTCAGGGAGACCGTCGCCGTCATGTGGACGGTGGCGCTCGACGAGGCCAGGCGGAGTTCCAAGTCCCCCGGTTCGAGGATGCGTTGGCCGTCGCGTCCGGTGAAGGACGCCACGTCTGCCGGGACCGTGACGCGGACGCGGCGGGCCTCGCCAGGTCCCAGGGGGAGGCGGGTGTAGCCGATGAGACGCTGCACCGGCTGTACGACGGAGGCGACCGGGTCGTGCAGATAGAGCTGGACGACCTCCGTGCCCGGACGGTCCCCGGTGTTGCGCACGGTGAGGCCGAGGGTGAACTGCCCCGAGGTCGGCGCTTCTTGCTCCTCCACGGTCAGGTCGCTCCAGGCGAAGCTGGTGTACGTCAGGCCGTGGCCGAAGCCGAACGCCGGGGTCGGGTCGATGTTGGACACGTCGCTGGCCTGCGCGAGACGGGCGCCCAGGTACGTGGTGGGCTGGGATCCGGGACCGCGCGGGACGCTGACGGGGAGCCGGCCGGAGGGGTCGGTACGGCCGCTGAGCACGCCCGCGATGGCCCGGGTGCCTTCGGCGCCGGGGAAGAAGGACTGCACGAGCGCCGCCGAGGCGTCGACGGCGCGGCCGAGGGCGTAGGGCCGGCCGGCGAGGAGGACCGTGACCACGGGTGTGCCGGAGTCGAGCAGGGCGTCCAGGAGGTCCTGCTGGGCGCCGGGCAGGGAGAGCGATTCCGCGTCGCAGCCCTCGCCGCTGGTGCCGCGGCCGAACAGGCCCGCGCGGTCCCCGAGGGCGACCACGACGACGTCCGCAGCGCGTGCCACGTCGACCGCCTCCGCGATGCCGGAGGTGTCCGCGTCGTCGACGCCGGTGCCGCGGGCGACCGTGATGTCCGCGTCGGGGAACTCGGCGGCCAGGGCGTCGTGCAGGGAGGGCAGGTCGATGCCGACGGGGACGTCCGGGTGCTGCACTCCGACGTGCATCGGGAAGGAGTAGCACCCCAGTACGGCAGTGGGAACGGTCGCGTTGGGGCCGATGAGGGCGATCCGGCGCGGCCGGGAGAGCGGCAGGGTGCCGTCGTTGGTGAGCAGGACGACCGCCTTCTCGGCGACCTCGCGGGCCAGGGCGCGGTTCTCCGGCGGGTCCAGGTCGACCTTGCCGCGCAGGGCGTCCGGCGCGTCGAGGTCGGCGCCTTCGAGGACGGCCGGCACGGCGGTCCAGTCGGGGTCGAGCAGGCCGAGGGCGGCCTTCTGCCGCAGGACGCGGGTCAGGGCGCGGTCGATGACGGACTCCGCGACGCGGCCCTCGGTGACGGCCTCGACGAGGGGGGCTCCGAAGGTCTTGACGGTGGGCAGTTCGACGTCGACGCCCGCCGCGAGCGCGGTGCCCGCGGCGTCGGCCCAGTCGGCCGCGATGCCGTGCAAAGTCTTGAGGAAGGCGATGCCGAAGTAGTCCGCGACGACGGTGCCGTCGAAGCCCCAGGTGTCGCGGAGCAGTCCGGTCAGCAGGTCCTCGTCGGCGGCGGCGGGCAGGCCGTCGGTGTCGTTGTAGGCGTGCATGACGGACCGGGCGCCGCCCTCGCGGACGGCCATCTCGAACGGCGGAAGCAGGATGTCCGCCCGCTCGCGGGCGCCCAGGGGCGCGGGGGCGAGGTTGCGTCCGGCGCGGGAGGCGGAGTAGCCGACGAAGTGCTTGAGGGTGGCGACGATCCCGGCGGACTGGAGGCCCTGGACGTAGGCCGTGCCGATGGTGCCGACGAGGTAGGGGTCCTCGCCGATGGTCTCCTCCACCCGGCCCCAGCGGGCGTCGCGCACCACGTCCAGCACCGGGGCGAGGCCCTGGTGGATGCCGACGGAGCGCATGTCGCGGCCGATGGCGGCGGCCATGCGGCGCACCACGTCGGGGTCGAACGTGGCACCCCACGACAACGGGACGGGGTACGCGGTGGCGCCCCAGGCGGCGAAGCCCGCCAGGCACTCCTCGTGGGCGAGAGCGGGGATGCCGAAACGGTTCGCCGAGGCGATGCGCGCCTGGGTGCGCTGCAGGGACAGCGCCCCGAGCGCGGGGTCGACGGGTACGGTGCCGAAGGGCCGGGTGAGCTGTCCCAGACCGTTCGGCAGCAGCGCCTCCAGGTCGACAGCCTCCTCCATGTCGTGCTGGTGGGGGGCCACTTCACCGCCCTGGTCGGACGCACCGACCCACACGCCGAACAGCTGGGCGATCTTCTCCTGGAGGGTCATCGCGTCGATCAGCGCGGCGACCCGGTCGGTGAGGGGGCGGGTGGTGTCGTTCCAGAGGGGGATCTCGGGGGTGGTCTCTACGGCCACGTTGGCAGTCACTTTCCTCCGACGCCCATCAGCCCCTGGACCAGGGCGCGACGGGCGAACAGGTAGACGAGCAAGACGGGCATCATGGACAGCACCACGGCGCCCAGCAGGCCCGGGATGTCGATGCCGTGTTCGGTCTGGAAGTTGTACAGACCCAGCGTCACGACCTTCGCGGAGTCGGACTGGGTCAGCACGAGCGGGAACAGGAAGCCGTTCCAGGCCTGCAGTGCGGAGAACACGGTGATCGTGGACAGTCCGCCCCGCGACAGGGGGACGACGAGCTGGAAGAACATGCGCCGCGGACTCGCTCCGTCCACGGCCATCGCCTCGAACAGTTCCGGTGAGATGTCGCGCATGGCGCCGCTGAGGATCAGTGCGGACATCGGCAGGCAGAACGCCGCCGTCGGCAGGATGACGCCGAGCAGGTTGTCGTAGAGCCCGGCCTCGCTGATCAGGTAGAACATCGGCACGATCACGGCCTGGGCGGGGATGGCGAGTCCGAGCAGGAACAGGCGGAAGACCTGCGAGGTGACCTTGCTGCGACTGCGTACGATCGCGTAGGCGAGCGGGGGCACCAGGGCCAGGACCAGTCCGACCACCGCGGCGGTGACGACGAGCGTGTTGAGGAAGTACTGGCCGAAGCCGGAGTCGAAGGCGCCGAGGTAGTTGTCCAGGGTGAAGCTCTCCGGGACGGACACCGGGCCGTTCTCGGCGTAGTCGCCGCGGGTGCGCACGGTCGCGGCGAACATCACGTACAGCGGCAGGCCGACCAGGAACAGCCAGACCAGGGAGCCGGCACCCGCCAGGTAGTTGGGGCGGCGCCTCATGACACACCCTCCATGGTGCTGCGCATCTTGTCGTAGCCGGAGACGCGGACGACGACGAGGGAGATGACGGTGGCGGCGACGACCAGCACGAGGGCGATCGCGGATCCGGCACCGAAGTCGAAGCCCTTGAAGGCCTTTTGGTACATGTAGTAGGCGCTGATGGTGGTGTCGGTGCCCGGGCCGCCCTGGGTGAGGATGAGGACGGTCTCGAACGTGGTCAGGCCACCGACGATCATCAGGATCATCGACGTGATCATGGCGTTGCGCAGTTGCGGCAGCGTGATGTGGAAGAACTGCCGGTAGCGGCCCGCTCCGTCGATCTCCGCGGCCTGGTAGAGCACTTGGGGAACGGCGCGGGCGGCACCCTGGTAGATCAGCGTGTGGAACGGGGTGAACTGCCAGGTGCTGACGAACGCGAGGACGCCGATGGCGGTGACCTGTTCACCGAACAGGTTGCCGTCGCCGAACAGCCAGGTCGCGTCGGCCGGGATGCCGAAGTTGGGGTCGAGCAGGGCCCGCCAGACCACGGAGACGGCCGTCGCCGACAGCAGCAGCGGCACGAAGTAGATGACGGACAGCACCGCGCGGTTGCGCTGGTGTCCGGCGGCCCAGACGCCGAGCACGATGCTCAGCGGTGTCTGGATGACCACGCCGAGCGCGGTCAGGAGCAGGGTCAGCCAGACGCTCTTGAGCATCACGGGGTCGTCCAGCAGTCGGGACCAGTTGTCCAGGCCGACGAACTCGGGCGCGCCGAGGCCGTTCCAGCTCGTGAAGGACAGCACGGCGACCATGACCAGCGGGACGATCGCGAAGAGGGCGAAGAAGACGGTGGCGGGAAGCGCCCAGCCGAAGCCGGGCCGTCCCACGTGCGCTGCGGACGAGCCGGCCGGCCGCCGCCGGGCCTCCTTGCGGGACCCGGCGGCGGGCGGAGCGCTCGTGATCTGTGTGGTCATGAGCCGTTCATTCGGTGGGGAGGGCCTGCATGGCCTTGATGAAGCCGTCCGCGTCGAGCTGGCCGTTGAAGAACTGCTGCACGGCCTGGAGCATGGGCGTGCCGGCCGACGGGGGGTACGCCTGGTCCCAGGACAGCTGGAACGCGGGTGCCTTCTCGACGAGGTCGTACTGGAAGCGCGAGTAGTCGGGGTTGGCCGACGAGTCGAGGAACTGCGGGGTGTTCGTCGTGGTCGGCAGGTTGCCGATGGCCAGCTGCGCCTTGACGAACTCGTCCGAGTACATGAGCTTGAGGAACTCGGCGACGGCCTCGGGGTGTTCGGTCTTCTTCAGCACCGAGTAGAAGTTGTTGGTGTTGCCGACGATGTTCGCCGTGTCGCCCTTGCCGCCGGGGACGGTCGGGAAGGTGGTGTAGCCGAGGTCCTTCTCGGCGAACGTCTTGGCGTCCGTCTGCTGCTGGGCGTAGTACCAGGAGCCCATCAGCTCGAACCCGGCCTTGCCGGAGGCGAGCAGTGCCGGGGAGGCACCGTTGGTGTACTTCACCGAGTCGTAATTCTTGCCGAACGCGCCCGTGTCGACGAGTTCCTTGAGCGTGCTCAGCGCCTTCTTGCTCTCGGGGCTCTCCCAGGCCGCCTTGTCGCCCTCCAGCGCCTTCTGGAACAGGCCGGGCCCGGCGATGCGGTCGTAGAGGTACTCGAACCACATGAGTGTCGGCCAGCGGTCACCGCCGCCGAGGGCGATCGGGGTGACACCCGCGTCCTTGAGCTTGCCGACCGCGTCGATCAGCTCGTCCCAGGTCTTGGGCGGCGTGACGCCCGCCTCGTCGAGGACCTTCTTGTTGTGGAACAGCAGGATCGGCTGGGTGCCGCGCATCGGCACGCCGTACGGCTTGCCGTCGACGACCGCGCTGTTGAAGACCGAGGGCAGGAACCTGTTGTCCAGGTCCGGGTTCTCCTTGATGAAGCCGTCCAGCGGCATCAGCAGGTCGGCCTTGACGAACGGCTGGATGCTGCCTCCGCCCCAGTTGAAGAACACGTCCGGGGCCTGGGGCGTGTTGATGATCGTCTGGAGCTTCTGCTGGTAGTCCGCGCCCGGGATGGTGTCGAGGACGACCTTGACGTCGGACGTCTTGTTGAACGTCTCGACGATCTGATTCTCGACCTTGTTGCTCGCGTCCCCGTACACCAGGACATGGATCTTGCCGTCCGACGACGCCTCGCCGGCGCCGCCACCGCAGGCCGACAGGGTCAGCGCCAGGCCGAGCGTCGCGCCGCAGGCGACCAGTCTGGGCAAGCGCGCACGTGTCTTCATCGTTCGCCTTTCGAAAGTTTCGGCGCCATTACCGAAAGTCCATGCCGTGGGACAGTAGGTCAGACCCAGGTTTCGGTCAACGGTCGTGGAGCTGGTCACTCAAACCGTTACCGAGGCGCGGTGACTTACCCTGCTGCTATGCACGATGAAGAGGCGGCTCCGGGCAGAGTGACCCTGGCTGACGTGGCGAAAGAAGCGGGCGTCTCGATGCCGACAGTTTCGAAGGTCCTCAATGGCCGTCCCGACGTCTCCCGCTCCACCCGGGCCAGGGTGGAGCGCCTGCTGGAGGCCAACGGATACCGCCGCCGGCCGAGGACCACCGCCGGCCCCCCGCTGATCGAGCTGGTCTTCCACGAGTTGGACAGCACCTGGGCGATCGAGCTGATCAGGGGTGTGGAGAGCGTCGCCCGGGAGAATCAGGCCACGGTGGTGCTCACCCGCAGCGGAACCCGGCACAGGCCGGCGCCGGACTGGCTGGAGGGCGTGCTCCGGCGCAGACCGCTGGGTGTCGTACTCGTCTTCTCCACGCTCCCGGCGGACGTCAGGAGCCGGCTCAGGTCGGCGGCGATCCCCTTCGTCGTCATCGACCCGGCGGGCGACCCCGACCCCGATGTGCCGTCGGTCGGTTCGGCGAACTGGGCCGGCGGTCTCGCCGCGACCCGCCACCTCACCCAGTTGAGGCACGAACGGATCGCGATCATCACCGGCCCCGAGGACATGCTGTGCTCGCTGGCCCGCCTCGACGGCTACCGTTCCGCGCTGGCGATGGCGGGCCTGGAGACGGATCCCCGGCTGATCCGCTTCGGCGACTTCCAGGTACGGGGCGGTTTCGAGCACGCCATGGACCTGCTGGACGGACCGGACCGGCCGACGGCCGTGTTCGCGGGCAGCGACCTGCAGGCACTGGGCGTACTGGAAGCAGCCCGCCTCAAGGGCCTGCGCGTCCCGCGGGACCTCTCGGTGGTCGGCTACGACGACGTGCAGCTCGCCCAGTGGTCGAGCCCACCGCTCACCACGGTGCACCAGCCGCTTCGGCACATGGCGCAGGAGGCGGCACGCATGCTGTTCCGGCCGGACGACCCGGGCACGGGCGCCCAGCGCATCGAGCTGGCCACGCACCTGGTGACACGGCAGAGCACGGCAGAGCCGGGCGGGGGGTGAGACACCGGCTCACCCCTCAGCCCCTCAGCCCCTGGCGCCTGGCTCCTGCTCCTGCTCCTGCTCCTGCTCCTGCTCCTGCTGGGCGTCCGCCCCCCCGTCGTCGGCGGGTACTCGCTGACCTCAGCGGCGGTCGGCGCAGGCTCAGCGCAGGCCGTCGTCGGGCAGCCGGAACTCCCGCCCCTCCCAACGGCTTCGCAGCCAGCGGTCATGACTGGCCAGCACGACGGTGCCCGGGCCCGAGTGCAGGGCGTCCTCGAGTTCGTCGCACAGCCGCGGTGACAGGTGGTTCGTGGGTTCGTCCAGCAGCAGCAGTTCGGGCGGGCGCGCGACCAGCAGGGCCAGGGCGAGCCGACGGCGTTGCCCCACGGACAGGTGCCCGACCGGCCTGTCCAGCTCCGCCTCCGCCAGCAGGCCCAGCGAGTCGAGCGGTACGGCCTCCGCACGCTCGGCGCCGAGGGCCGCGTCGTACGTGTCACGGACCGTGCGCTCGGGCCGGCCGAAGTGGGTGTCCTGAGCCAGCAGACCGACCGTCAGGCCCGGACGCCGCTCCATCCCGCCGTCCGCCACGGGCAGGCGTCCGGCCAGTACGGCGAGCAAGGTGGACTTCCCCGTCCCGTTGCCTCCCGTGACGAGCAGGCGTTCACCGGCCGGCACGACCAGCTTGCGCACCCGCAGCCGGCCCGGCACCCCCACGTCACGCAGTGACACCAGGTCGCCCGTCGCGGAGCCCGCCGCGAGGGCGGTGTGGAACCTCAGCGGTGGCACGGGCCTGGCGACCTGGGTCCGCTCCAGGTCGTCCAGCCTGCGGGTGGCGTTGCGCACCCGGCGCGAGATCTGGCTCTGCACCCGGCCCGCGCGGTGCCCGTACCCCATCTTCTCGTTGTCGCGCGGTCCGCGGTCCGGGGCGAGCCGGTGCGCGGTCACGTTCGCCACCTCGCGCAACGCGACCAGTTCCTCCTGTTCCTCGGCGTACCGGCGCTCCCAGCGTGCGCGCTGCGACCGCTTCTCGCTCAGATAGGCGCTGTAGTTGCCGCCGTGCCGGACGGGTCCGTCGACGGCCGGGTCGAGGTCGATCAGGTCGGTGCAGACCGCGTCGAGGAAGGCCCGGTCGTGGCTGGCCACGACAACCGCGCCGGGCAGGCCGCGCACCTGTTCCTCCAGGAACGCCGCGGCCGCGTCGTCCAGATGATTGGTCGGCTCGTCCAGCAGGAGGGCCGACGGCCGCCGCACCAGCAGCGCCGCCAGCGCCAGCCTGCCGCGCTCGCCTCCGGACAGCGAGCCGAGCGTGCGCCGGTGCGCCATCGCGCCGAGGCCGAGCCCGGTGAGCACGACCGCGGCACGTCGGTCGGCGTCCCAGGCCTCTCGTTCCTGTGCCCGCTCCAGTGCCCGGGCGTACTCCCCGAGCAGGTCCGCGTGGTCGGTCGAGTCCTGCGGCGTACGGGCGAGCAGCCGTCCGGCCTCGTCGAGGCGCTTGAGGTCGTCGCGGGCCTCACGCAGCGCGTCGTCGAGGACGTCGGCGATCGTCGTCGCCCCGTCGAAGGGCATCTCCTGGCGGAGATGACCGAGGTCGGCGGGGCGGACCACGCTGCCGGAATCAGGCTTGTCGGCTCCGGCGAGCACATCGAGAAGGGTGGACTTCCCGGCACCGTTCTCCCCGATCAGGCCGATGCGGTGGCCGGGGGACGCGGTGAGGGAGACGCCGTCGAGGACCTTGCGGTCCCCGTGGACGCGGACGAGGTCGTGGGCGAGGAGGGCCGGCTGGGCAGGCATGTGTGTCTCCACGGAAAGAGGTCGCGGTCACAGACGGATGAGCTGCTGCGGGCGGTGGTCACACCTCTGGTGCGGACGACTCCGTCAGCGTCCCGTCGGCCAGTCGCAGCCAGCGGTTCACGCCGACCTCCTTGAGGAAGCGCTCGTCGTGGCTGACGACGACGAAGGCGCCCTGGTACGCGCCGAGCGCGCTCTCCAACTGCTCCGTGCCGACCAGGTCGAGGTTGTTGGTCGGCTCGTCCAGCAACAGGAGGTGGGGAGCGGGTTCCGCACACAGGACGCACGCCAGGGTGGCCCGCAGCCGTTCACCGCCCGACAGGGCTCCCACCGGCAGATGGGCGCGGGCCCCGCGGAACAGGAAACGGGCGAGCAGGTTCATCCGCTCGGCCTCCGAGCGGTGCGAGGCGAACGCGGCGAAGTTGTCGGCGACCGTGCGGTCGAGGTCCAGGAGGTCGAGCCGCTGGGAGAGGTGGGCGATGCGGCCGTCGGCCCGCGTGATCTCGCCGGTCTCCCCCTCGATGTCCCCGTTGATCAGCCGCAACAGGGTCGACTTGCCGACGCCGTTGGGTCCGGTCAGCGCGATGCGTTCCGGTCCGCGGATCGACAGGTCGATCCCGTCCCCGGCGAACAGGGCGCGCTCGCCGTGCCGTACCTGCAGGCGCGCGCCGAGGAAGAGGGTGCGCCCGGCGGGGACGACGGTGTCGGGCAGGTCCAGCGAGAGACGTTGCTCGTCGCGCAGCGCGCGGCCGGCCTCGTCCAGCCGGGCCTTGGCCTCTTCCGCGCGGGAGGCGTGCAACTGACCGGCGCGGCCCGCGGATTCCTGCGCGCCGCGCTTCATGTTGCCGGCGAAGATGCGCGGCAGGCCGGCGTTCTTGAGGTTGCGGGCGGCGTTGCTCGCCCTGCGTTCGGCGCGCTCGCGAGCCTGCTGCATCTCGCGCTTCTCCCGCTTCAGCTCCTGCTCGGCGCTGCGGACGTTCTTCTCGGCGACCTCCTGCTCGGCCCGCACCGCCTCCTCGTAGGCGGTGAAGTCGCCTCCGTACGTGCGCAGTCGGCCGCGATCGAGTTCGGCGATCCGCTCCATGCGGTCGAGCAACGCGCGGTCGTGGCTGACCAGCAGCAGACAGCCGGTGAAGTCGCCGAGCACGTCGTGGAGTTTGTGGCGGGCGTCGATGTCGAGGTTGTTGGTCGGCTCGTCCAGCAGCAGCACGTCGGGGCGCTTCAGCAGTTGGGCGGCGAGACCGAGGGAGACGACCTGGCCGCCGCTGAGCGTGCCCAGGTCGCGGTCGAGGGCGAGGCCGGCGAGTCCGAGGCGGTCGAGCTGGGCGCGGGTGCGTTCCTCGATGTCCCAGTCGTCGCCGATGACGGTGAAGTGCTCCTCGCTGACGTCGCCGGACTCGACCGCGTCCAGGGCCTTGATGACCGGGGCGACGCCGAGCACCTCGGCGACGGTGAGGCGGGCGTCGAGGGGGAGGCTCTGCGGGAGGTAGCCGAGGGAGCCGGAGACGGACACCGATCCCCTCGTGGGTCGCAGCTCCCCCGCGATCAGCTTGAGCAGGGTGCTCTTGCCCGCGCCGTTGGGGGCGACGAGGCCGGTGCGGCCGGGCGGGACGGTGAAGGACAGGTCGTCGAAGACAGGGGTGTCGTCAGGCCAGGAGAAGGACAGGCCGGAGCAGACGACGAACGCGTCGGACATGGTGAGAGACCTCGTGTGTGACGCGGAGATGCCTGAAGAGGCACCTCGACGCGGAAGACGGAAGGCGCAGGCTGAGGGAACGACCGCATGGCCACGCGGGCCGGCGCTCCTGAGCGCCAGGCCGGTGGCCTTCACCTCCGGGTATCACCCCGAGATGTCGTCGTCACCCACCACGGTCGGTCTCCTCGACACACGAAGAACAGGGATCAGCATGCTAACAGCAACGACGCCCACGCCCGCAGCGCGGTGACGATCGTCGGGGCGAGACGACGCCCTCCAGCAGCTCGGCGACCTCGCGCGCGAGCGGGCCTTCGGGCGGCACGTCGGGTCCGATCGGCTCATCCGGGCGGGGCTCGACACACTTCGACCTCGTGGGCCGACCTCGGTGTCAGTGCTTGCTGACAGCATCGGGTGCCATGAACACCCACCGGACCACCCCGCCGCGGCCCCTCGACGTCACCGCGCTTTTCCCGCAACTGGCCCCCCTGGCACGCACGGCGACCCGTCTGCACCCGCGTCCCGGGGCGCCGACCGTGCACGACAGCTCCGTCGGCGGGCCGCTGCTTTGGCCCGCCGACGAGCCGTGGCCGTACTGCGAGGGCCCTCATGAGCTGGACGGGGTGAACCCGGCCATGTCCCTGGCGGACGTGAGGGCGGAACGCCGGATCCGCGCTGCCGCGCAGGGCAGGGGCCTGACCCCGCAGGAAAAGGAGACCCTCGCCCGCATCCGTCCCCTGAGGACCTATCCGATCAGGAGGTCGCCGGGCCGTCCTCCGCACGTCGGCGCGATGGCGATGCTGCCGCTGGCGCAGCTGTACGTGCGTGACGTGCCCGATCTGCGCGCGCCCGCGGGAACGGATCTGCTTCAGGTGCTGTGGTGCCCTTTCGACCACCCTCCGCGGCAATTCATGCCCAGGACCGCCCTGTTCTGGCGATCCGGTGCAGCGGTCACCGACATCCTCGCCGCACCCCCCGAGCCGTCCTCGGTGCAGTTCGACACCTACGTGCCCGAGCCGTGTCTGCTCGACCCGGAACAGATCACCGAGTACCCCCACCCCTTGGAACTGACCAAGGAACTACGTGACCCGCTTCGGGACTGGAGCAGGTGGCAGACGGCCGGCGCCGCTGTCGACAGCCGGTATGCGTCGTATCCGGAGGAGTTCTACGCGACCGACCTGTCCGTCGCGCCGGGTTGGAAGGTCGGCGGCTGGGCCTCTTGGGGCTACACCGACCCCATCCCCCAGTACTGCCCCGCCTGCGACACCAAGATGGACCCGCTCCTGACGGTCCCCACCTACGAATGGGACGCTGCCACGCGTGGCTGGATACCGGTGGAGGAGGGCGAGGACCGGGCCAGCGCCACGCCACCCTCCACGCACGCCGGCCCCCAGACCCAGGCCGTGATCGACTTCTTTCGCGCCAAAGGCATAGAGGTGCATGATCGTGGCCGCGTCCGCCTCAACGCTCGCGCCGCAACCCCGCCACTCGACGACCGGCCCCCAAGACAGCCGACCGCCGTCCAGATCGCCAGTGGCCACCGACAGCAGCTCTACGTCTGCCCCACCGCACCGGAGCATCCCCACACCGAACTGATGCAGTAGCCGGGCAGCAGCCCGTCGAAGAGCGCGTAGCGGCCGCGCCCCTCTCCCTATGCCCGTTGTCAGACCCTCCTGGCGACATCACCGCCCTGAACGCCATCCGCACCACCCCGCCGAGGCCGGTCGACGTGAACGCGCTCTTCCCTCGGCCGGCCCCGCCGGCGCGCACGGCGACCCGGCCGCACCCGCGTCCCGGGGCGCCGACCGTGCACGACAGCTCCGTCGGCGGGGCGCTGCTGTGGCCCGCCGACGAGCCGTGGCCGTACTGCGACGAGCAGCACGACAGGCGCGTGGCGCCGGTGGTGCACTCACCGGACGACATCGGGTGAGGCCGTGGCTGCCTGGACGTGGTGGAGCTGGGCCGTGCGCAGGAGTCGCCGCCAGGAGGTGACGGAGGGGCGACGGCGCAGCAGGGCGCGGCGTTCGCGTTCGGTCATCCCGCCCCAGACACCATGTCCGATCCGCTCGTCGAGAGCGTATGCCAGACATTCGGTACGTACGGGACATCCCGAACACAGTGTCTTGGCGCGGTTCTGTGCGGCGCTCTCGCCGAAGAGTTCGTCCGGGGGTGCGGTCCTGCACAGCCCCTGCTTGCCCCAGTCGGTGTCCGTCAACACGTTCGTCCCCTCCCTCGACTCCCCCGGTCATACGCGCGCACGCCGCACACCATCGAGGTCCGGTTGCCCGCGTGCGCCACGCACATGTGCCCCGGCCGGTCGCCGTGAAGCCGGCCATGCCCTGTGACCTGCATCGCACCGTGAGCCGGAGCGCCCGTCGGACGCCGACGGTTTCGTGCTACAAATGTCCCCTCGGCTCCCGTAGCCGGTACAGGTCGGCTGTTGGGAAGAAGCAGCCTCTCCGATGCTCGCCCATGCCAAAGCGTGCCGACCTCAGCGCACAGCGCTTCGCGTCCGTCCGGGACGCCGTCGCTGGGTTGTCGCGCCCTGAACGCGTAAGGAAGTCAAACCGCCGTCGACGAAGCTGACTTGTGCTGATCTTTCCGACGGCGGACCGAGGGGCGGCCATGCCTGACCACATCCACCACGACCAGCCTCGGGGGGTGACTCCGACGTCTTTGTCCGACCTGGAGCGGTTGGCCCTGCTCGCCGACACGACGGCTCAGCTGATCCGCAACAACGACGTGGACAACGCCCTCCACCGGGTCGTGGCGCTCATGGTCCCCCGCCTCGCGGACTGGGCCGTGGTCGACCTGGTCACCGAGTCCGACGAGGTGGCACGGCACCTGGTGGTGCACGCCGACGGCGGGCGGCTGGAGCGGCGCGAAGACCTGCAGGGTCCGATGCCGCCGGTCTCCGACGCCTCGCCCATGCCCCTGTCGAGGGCGCTTCGTGGCGTCGCCTCCAACCTGGCCGGGCCGGAGACCTATCAGGGGTCCCCCGACACGGGCATCGCCGTGGAACAGCACAGACTGTTCAAGGCCACCGGCATCAAGACCGCGGCCATCGCCCCCATCCGCGGCCCCCGAGAAGTGCTGGGAGCGGTGACGCTGGGCCGTTCCGGCCCGCACTACCAGGCCTTCACCGCGGACGATCTCGCCCTGCTGGAGGACATCGCGGGCCGTATCGGCCTGGCCCTGGAAAACGCACGCCACTACCGGCGCCAGGCCCAGATCGCGGAGACCATGCAGCGCTACCTGCTGCCGCAGCTCCCCCCGCCGCCGGGCGTCGCGATGACCGCGCGCTACCTGGCCGCACCGGACGCCTCTCACGTGGGTGGCGACTGGTACGACGCGTTCCCGCTGCGCTGCGGCGACACGGCCCTGGTCGTCGGAGACGTCGTCGGACACGATCTCGAGGCGGCGGCCGGCATGGCCCAGCTGCGCAACATGCTGCGGGCCCTGGCCTGGTCGCAGAACCAGCCGCCGCACCGCATAGTCGAAGAACTCGACCAGGCCATGAGTCACATCAGCGACGTCCGCATGGCCACGATGGTCCTGGCCCGGCTGAGCACGGAACCGCACGGCTCCTGGCACCTGCGCTGGACCAACGCCGGCCACCCGCCCCCGCTCCTCGTCGACCGCGACGGCCTGACCCGTTACCTGGACGACGCGAACGGCATGCTGCTCGGGACGGCCACACAGCACCCCCGGCCCGACGCCCGGATCCCTCTGCCTCCCGGCTCGACCCTGGTCTTCTACACCGACGGCCTCATCGAGACCCGCACGCATCCCCTCGACGTCGGGATGGAGACCCTGCGCCGACACGCGGCGGCGCTGGCGCACCGGCCTCTCGACGCCTTCGCCGACCAGCTGGTGCAGCGGGTCCGGCCGGCCGACAACGACGACGACGTCGCGCTGCTGGCCATCCGCATTCCGCATGCCGACCCGCACGACCGGCCCACGAGCTGAGCCGCACCCCTCGTCGTCGGGCGGCGCCCTGACGGCACGGGTGAGGGCGGGGGCCGTCACACTCCCCGTCCTCACCTCTTCGACGTTACGCCTGTCGGGTCCCTGGGCGGGGGTGGTTGCCGGTGAACACCGGGGCGGGCACCTTGGCGTCCACCGCGAGGCGCGTTCCGGCGGGGCCGGGTGCCTCGGAATGCGGGTCCGCGAGATGCGGCAGCTGATCGAACCCCGTCGGAGGTCCTTCGCCGAGCATTCCTGTGAACACCCTCAGCACACGCTCGGTCACGTCCACGCTCGCCGCCTTTGTCTCCAGGCCCGCCCTCTCCAGCATCCCAGGCCACAGCGGCCACGCGTGATGCGACACAGCGACTTGCCGCGAGAGCGAGAAAACGCCCAGTCGCCGTCAGGCGGGTACGCCCGCCCGGTCCAGGCCAGCAGGGCCGCCCGTACGGCGGGGTCCGGGTCGTCGAGGAGGCGGGCGCACACGTCGTCCGGCAGCGGCGCGACGGTCCTACGCGGGTCGCGCCACTCGGGTCCGTACGCGAGAGCGGCCCGTACCTCGGGGGAAGGAACGTCGGCGAGTCGGGCCCGCTGGGCGGGTTCGGCTCGGGTGCTCGTCGCGAACTCGATCCGGGTGCCCGGGTTCGGGTGGGCCAGGATCACCTCGACGGCGGGGTCGGCAGTGCCGGGTTGCGGGCGACGCCGTCCCACGCGGACGCGTGCAACGCGACCATGGTTCTCCTGGCTCGGTTTCTCCCATTTCTCCCATTGTCAGCGGGAGTTGGCGCGTCACCCGGGCGACGTCGGCGACATCGTGACCGCTCGGGGGTCGTGGGCTCCTTCGTGAGTCTGTCGCACTTGTGGCCGAAGCCCGTCGCACTTTATAGTCAACATGACTTTTAAGGAGGCGGGCGTGAGCCTCGCGAACATACTCGGACCCCTTCAACAACCGCTCTTCACCGTCCTGGACACCCCCATCAGCTGGACGGAGGTCCTCGGATTCGGCAGCGGAGCGCTCTGCGTCTGGCTGGTCGCCCGCCAGCACCTCGCCAACTGGCCCATCGGCATCGCCAACAACCTCTTCTTCATCCTGCTCTTCACCCAGGCCGGGCTCTACGCCGACGCCGGCCTCCAGATCGTCTTCATCACCCTCGCCGTGTACGGCTGGTGGACCTGGACCCACGGGGGTGGACCAGGCTCCGACACGCTCCCGGTGCGCCGCACCTCGCGTACCGAATGGACGTGGCTGATCACGGCGGGGGTGGTGGGGACCCTCGCCCTCACCGTGCTGCTCGACCGCGCCACCGACTCGACCGTCCCCTTCTGGGACGCGCTGACCACCGCGCTCTCCCTGACGGCGACCTACGGCCAGTGCCGCAAGCGGCTGGAGTCCTGGTGGCTCTGGATCGCCGCCGACGTCGTCTACGTACCGCTCTACGCCTACAAGGAGCTGTACCTGACGTCCTTGCTGTACGTCGGATTCATGACGCTCTGCGTACTCGGCCTGCGCAGCTGGAGCCGCGACCTCGCCGAGCGGCCCGCGCCGCGCGTGGAGGCGGTGGCATGAAGCGCTACGAACACGGCCTGGTCCTCGGCAAGTTCTATCCCCCGCACGCAGGCCACCATCACCTGGTCCGCACCGCGCGCGACCGCTGCGAGCGCCTCACCGTGCTCGTCTGCGCCTCCTCCGTGGAGACCCTGACACTGGAGGACCGGGTCGCCTGGATGCGCGAGATCCATCCCGACGTCCATGTCGTCGGCACCGTGGACGACATCCACGTCGACCTCCTGGACCCCGACGTGTGGGCCGCCCACATGGCCATATTCCGTGCGGCGGTGCCCGATCGCGTGGACGCGGTCTTCACGTCCGAGCCCTACGGCGAGGAGCTGGGGCGCCGTTTCGCCGCCGACTCCGTGTGCGTCGACCCGGACCGCACCCTCTTCCCCGTGTCCGGCACGGCCGTGCGCAAGGACCCCGTCGGCTGCTGGGACTTCCTGGAGCCGCCCGTACGGGCCGCGCTCACCCGGCGCGTCGTCGTCCTCGGCGCGGAGTCGACCGGCACCACCACCCTGGCCGTCGCTCTCGCCGACCACTACCGGCGCCGCGGCGGACCGTGGTCCCGCACCCGGTACGTCCCGGAGTACGGCCGTCAGTACAGCGAACTCAAGCTCGCCGCGCTGCGCGCAGATCGCCCGGACGCCAACTGGCCCGACGTCAGCTTCCGTTCCGGCGACTTCCCCGTCATCGCGCGGCGCCAGGCCCGGTTGGAGGAGGAAGCCGCGCGGGACGGGTCCCCCGTCCTCGTCTGCGACACCGATGCCTTCGCCACGACCATCTGGCACGAGCGGTACATGGGCACCACCAGCCCCGGCACTCAGGCGATCGCCGCCCGAGGCCGCCAGCACCTGTGGATCCTCACCGACCACCACGGCGTCGCCTTCGAGGACGACGGGCTGCGCGACGGAGAGCACCTGCGGCCCTGGATGACGGACCGCTTCGCCACGGCGCTGGCGCACAGCGGCCGCCGTACCGTCGTCGTCACCGGCCCGCACGAGGAACGTCTCGCGACCGCCGTCGCCGCCGTGGACACCTTGCTCGCCGAGGGCTGGCACCTCGCGGACCCGCTCCCGGAGCGCCGGTGAACCACGGCCGGGGCCCCCACCGCTAGTCGGAGTTCTCGCACAGACGCACCGCGAGTACGGCGATGTCGTCGTCCAGGCGTCCTCTGCTGTAGTGGAGAAGGTCGCGGTGCAGCGCCGTCAGCAGCTCGCGGGGCTGCACCGGGGGCTGTTGGCGCATCCAGGACGCGAGCGGGAAGAAGCCCCCGTCGAGGGCGCGGGCCTCGGCGACTCCGTCGGTGTAGAGGAGAAGCAGGTCGCCTGGGGTGAACTCGTAGGTGTCGATGCAGTAGTGATCGCCGATCAGCTCCGCCAGGTTGAGCAGCGGGGAGGGGCTGGTGGGCTCGAGGACACGGACCTTGCCGCGGTTGAGGAGCAGCGGCGGGGGGTGTCCGCAGTTCAGGATCGCGAGGCGGCGGCCTTCGTGCGGAATCTCCACGAGGAGGGCGGTGGCGAAGCGCTCCAGCTGCTTCTCGGGGGGAAAGGCGGCGTTGTAGCGGGTGCTGCTGGCGTCGAGGCGGCGGGCGACGCCGACCATGTCGACCTCACCGTGGGCCGCCTCCCGGAAGGAGTTGACGATCGCCGCGGCCGCCCCCACCGCCGGCAGGCCCTTGCCGCGCACATCGCCGATGAGCAGCCTGACCCCGTGCCGGGTCTCGACCACCTCGTAGAAGTCCCCGCCGATGCGGGCCTCCGCGGCGGCGGCGAGATACAGCGACTCGATCTCCACACTCCCGAAACGGCGCGGCATCGGGCTCAGCACCACCTGCTGGGCCGCGTCGGCGACGAGCCGCACCTGAAAGAGGGTCCGCTCCCGCTGGAGCCGCACATGGCTTCCGTACGCGGCCGCCACCGTGACCGCGATGATTCCCGCGGCCGTCCACCACGTCCCGAGGCCGGGGAAGACGATGCTGAGGCCGATCATCAGGAGGAGGCAGACGGTCCCCAGCAGAACCGTGGGGAGTACGGGCCACATCGCGGCGGCGAGTGCCGGCGCCGCGGGCAGGAGGCGGCTGAAGGCCATTTCCGGGGGCGTGGCGTAGGCGAGGCCGGCGATGACGACGGTCAGAATCACCGGCGACAGCCGCACAAACCTCCCCCGGCCACGGCGACGACGGAGCCACAGCCGTCCAGACTCAATCACACGTCACAGAATATCCAAACAAACAGGACATAGCGCTTCAGGCCGTCCGCGGGGCGGGGCGAGGACGGGGCTCAGCTCTCGGGTCTGACCTTCGAGGACAGGAAGAACAGCCCTGCCGTGGCCGCGATGAGGACTCCGGCCAATTCTTCGTAGCCCTGGAAGTAGGCGACGGGGATGCCGATGCCGCACGCCGTGCCGACCAGGTCGATGAGGCGGCCGATCACGCGCCGGAATCTGCCCGGCGACGGCGGGGGATGAGGACTGGGCGGGTTCGCCCAGTAGGGAAAGGGGCCCGGCCTGGCCTTCCAGTCCTCCTCCAGCAGCCGCTGGAACTCCGGGTGGTGGCGGGCGTGGCCCAGACGCCGGGGTGCCAGGCGCCGCCACGGGAGCCATGCGTGCCTGAGGGCGATCCAGGTGAGTCCCGGCAGGCAGGCCACCGCCGCCCAGATCGCGGCGACCGTCCGCTCGCCGGTGGAAGCCGGGAGAATGCCGAGGAGTTGGTCCAGTTCACCGCTCGCGGCGTAGGCGATCAGCGCGGCCACGGAGAGCGCCGCCGCGGTCCGCTCGATCTGATGCCCGGTGTGGCAGCGGGCGCAGCGCGGCACGTGGACGACTTCCTGACGCCACGTAGTGCGCAGGACCACGATCCACGGGGTCATGGTGGTGTCGACGCCCTGGTGCAGCCCCAGGACGCGATCGTGCCACGACGGCGGTGCGACATCGCCGCAGAACCAGCACACCCGCACCCCGCGTCCCCCCTCCCGCATCCGGCGACATCGTAGAGGCGGCTCCTGTCAGGCGCGAGGATCCGCACCTGACTGCTCGGCCCGCGAGGGCGACCCTCGTACGTCAGGACTCGTCGTGGCGCGACGATTCGTGGGCCAGGGCCTGTGCGAGGCTGCGGTAGACGGGAAAGACGGTGCCGGCGCCGGTGAGTGTCAGCAGTCGGTCCACCTGGGGAGGCGGGGCGGCGAGGGCCAGCCGGCTGCCGGCTTCCTGAGCGCGGCGGCGCAGGCGCAGGAGGGCGTTGAACCCGGACGAGTCGCAGAAGGTGACCTGGGACAGGTCGAGGACGACGGTGACGTGTTCGGAGATCGGTGCCGCGGTCTGCTGGTACACCGCTGTGGAGGTCTGCATGTCCAGTTCTCCGGACACGGAGACCACGGCGAGGTGGCCGTCGGCCTCTTCATTGATGTTCACGCGCAAGTCGGTACTCATGTCCCTGTGTTGGTCCGTGGGTCGGGGAGGTCGGAGGCCGGTGTGCTGTCCGGCAGGCCGACCAGGGCTGCTGCTGTCTCGGTGCCGTCCTGGCTCGGTCCGAGCCATTCGCACAGCAGGACGGTGGCGTCGTCCTGGAGCTTGCCGTCGTGGTGGTCGAGGACGGCGAGGATCAGGCGGCGCAGGGTCTCGGGGACGGGCAGGCCGTCCGCGTGGTGGCGGATGATGAAGTCGGTGAAACGGTCCACGCCGAATTCGTTTCCGGCCGGGCCGCGGGCCTCGGTGATGCCGTCGGTGTAGAGGACGATGCGGTCTCCTGGTTCGAGTTGCTCCTGGCACACGACGCTGTCCAGGCCGAGGCCGGTGCCCATGGGATGGGCGGGCGGGCATTGCAGGCGGGTGGTCCAGCGGCTGCCGCGGATGACGATGGGCGGCAAGTGGCCGCGGTTGACCCAGCTGAGCACGCCGGTGCGGGTGTCGAGGGTGGCGAGGACGCCGGTGACGTAGCGCTGGTGGTCGTACTGTTCGATCAGCGCGGCTTCCACCTTGTCGGCCTTGGCGGCCAGGCCGGCCCCGGCCCGGCGGGCGTTGCGGCAGGCCCCGAGGGCGAGGGCCGCGCTCAGTCCGGCGGCGGTGTCGTGGCCCATCGCGTCGAAGACGGTCAGATGCACCAGAGGTCCGTCGGTGGCGTACTCGTAGGCATCACCACTGATCTGGTAGGCCGGTTCCATCGACGCGGAGATGATCACCCGCCCGTCGGCGTAGGTGCCCGGCGGCATCAGGTTCCACTGCATCTCGGCGGCGATGCTCAACGGCTCCGTGCGGCACAGTTTCGCCAGCGTGTCGCTGGAGGTGCGCTTGCTGACAAGGATCAGGGCGAGCAGGGCGGCCAGCAGGTCCAGGTCCTCCTTCGTGCGGGCGTCGTCGTGTTCCGCCGCCGCGTACAGCAGGCCGAGCCGCTCGGTGCCGTCCAGGATCGGAACCCACCACGCCGAGACCTCGCCCTCCCCCGGGTCGGCGGAGACCATGTGGCCGTACTGGTACGCCCGTCCCGGCGCGGTGCCGTCGATCCGGATCTCCGTGCGCTGCCCGACGCCCGGCGGCCTCGCGTCGGGCAGCAGGCGGACCACCCGCCGCTGCAGGTCGCCCAGGTAGATCGACACCGTGGTGAAGCCGGCAGCGCGGGCGTGTCCTGCCGCCACCTCGCCGAGCCGGTCGATGGGCAGCAGATGACTGGCATCCAGCAGGCCGGCGAGCATCCGCCGCCCGCCCGCCTCACGCTCCGGATCCACGCATCCCACCTCGCCCCACCGACTCACCGGCCGCAGCCGCACGCATCGGACGTCCGTCGCCCCGCTCCCGCCCGCGACGGCAGCGTGCCTACCACCAGGAGTGCCCCGCCGGCCGCATCCCTACCACGAGCACCTCGCGGCAAAGGGGCAGCGGCGATCCGTCGGCGACAGCGCCGGCCACCGCGGTGGCATCCACGGCGGCCGAGACCTCGTCACATGGCCGAGGTGTCGAACAGGTCGAGCAACGAGGCGGCGTCCTGATCCGCGTCCGGCAGCGACTGCTGCGCCCAGATGATCTTGCCGGTGGCGGTGTAACGGGTGCCCCAGCGTTCGGTGATCTTGGCGACGAGGAACAGCCCACGGCCTCCCTCGTCCGTCGAGGCGGCATAGCGCAGATGCGGCGAGGTGCTGCTCCCGTCGGCCACCTCGCAGGTCAGGCCCTGATCCTTCAGGAGCCGGACCCGGATCGCACCGGAGCCGTGGCGGATGGCGTTGGTGACCAGCTCGCTCAGGACGAGTTCGGTGCTGAACGCCAGCTGCGACAGGCCCCACTCCTCCAGCTTCGCGACGGCTGCCGCCCGTAGCCTCGCCACCGCGCTCGGATCGCGCGGGATCACCCACTCGGCGACCCGGTCGGGTCCCAGTACCCGGGTGCGGGCGATGAGCAGGGCCACGTCGTCCCTGGGCCGGGCGGACAGCAGGGCCCGCAGCACTGCCCGGCAGCTCTCCTCCGGCGGCCGCCCTGGATACGCCAGGGCGCGACGCAGCTGCTCGATCCCGACGTCGATGTCACGGTGGCGGTCCTCGATCAGCCCGTCCGTGTAGAAGACGAGCTGGCTGCCCTCGGCGAGCTCCAGCTCGATGGCCTCGAAGGGCATGGCACCGAGCCCCAGCGGCGGACCGGCCGGAAGGTCGGGGAACCACACGGTGCCGTCCGGCCGGACGACGGCGGGCGGCACATGCCCGGCACGCGCCATGGAGCAGCGCCTCGACGCCGGGTCGTAGATCGCGTAGAGGCAGGTCGCGCCCGTCATCGCCTGCCCCCAGGCGGAATCCGTCTCGTCCTGGTCGTTTGCCCCGACCAGGTCGTCGAGATGGCCGAGGATCTCGTCGGGAGGCAGGTCGAGCGTGGAGAAGTTGTGCACTGCCGTACGCAGGCGGCCCATCGTCGCGGCGGCGTGCAGACCGTGGCCGACGACATCGCCGACCACCAGCGCCACCCGGCTTCCCGGCAGCGGGATCACGTCGAACCAGTCGCCGCCCACACCGGACTGCGCCGGCAGGTAGCGGTGGGCCACCTCGACCGCGCTCTGTTCCGGGAGGGCACGGGGCAGGAGACTGCGTTGGAGGGTCACTGCCAGGGCGTGCTCGCGGGTGTAGCGGCGGGCGTTGTCCACGGCCACCGCCGCGCGGGCGACCAGTTCCTCGGCCAGTGAGAGGTCCTCCTCCTCGAAGGGGCCCGGTTTCTCCGAGCGCCAGAAGTTGGCGACGCCGAGGATCGTCCCCCGGGCCTGGAGCGGCACCGTGATGAGCGAGTGGATGCCGTAGTCCACGATCCGCCTGGTTCTCTCCGGGTCCTGGGCCTGCCACCCCGGCGCGTCGGACAGATCCTTCACCACCTCGGACCGTCCGCTGCCGAGCCCCCGGGCCTGCGGTGTCGACGGCACGAAGTTGATCAGGAGGCCCTGCGGATAGAGCGGGTGGTCGTCGCGGATGCCGCTGACGGCCGTACGGCGCATGCCCAGCGCCACATCCGACTCGTCGCCCCGCAGGACGGGGTCGGCGATGTCCACGGTCACGAAGTCGGCGAACCGGGGGACCGCGACTTCGGCCAGCTCCTGGGCCGTACGCCTGACGTCGAGTGTGGTGCCGATGCCGACGCCGGCGTCGTAGAGGAGTTTGAGCCTGGTGCGGGCGACCTCGGCCCGGCCGGTCACCGCCTCCAGCTCGGTGGAGTCACGGATCGTGGCCACGGTGCCCATCGGGCCGCCCGGCTCATGGGTCGGGCGCTGGTTGACCACCAGGAGCCTGTCCCCGGCGAGCCTGACCTCGTCCGTGGCGGCCTGCCCGGAGGCCAGGAGGACGGCGGTGGCGGCATCGAGGCCGGGCAGCTCGGTCACGCGCCGTCCCTCGCTGTCGGGATCCAGGTCGAGCAGCCGTCTGGCCTCGTCGTTGGCGAGCAGCAGCCGTCCGTCTCCGCCGACGATGACGACACCCTCGCGTACGGCGTGCAGCACGGCGTCGTGGTGCTCGTACATGCGGGTCATCTCGGCCGGGCCGAGACCACGGGTCTGCCGCTTGAGCCTTCTTGCCGCGAGTGCCGTGCCCGCGGTGGCCAGCGCGAGCGCGAGGGCGCCCGTGCCCAGGATGACCGGCAGCTGCTTGTAGACCGCGCCGGTGACGCTCTCGACGGTGAGGCCGGCGGCGACCAGGGCGACGACGGAGCCGTCGGCGTCGGTCACCGGGACCACCGCCTGCACCTCTTGGCCGAGGGGACCGTCGACGCTCTCGAGGACGACGCGCCCGGCCAGCGACGGTCCGATGGTGCCCACGAAACGCCCGCCGATCCGGTCCGGCTGCGGATGGGTGTAGCGCATCCCCTTGGTGTCCATCACGACGATGAAGTCGACGCCGGCGCGCACCCGGGTCTCCTCGGCGATCGGCTGCAGCACCCGGGACGGATCGGGCAACCGGAGGGCCGCCAGCAGGCCGGGCGAGTGCGCGAAGGTCTCCGCCACGGCGACCGAACGCGTCCTGGCCTCCTGGTCCCCCTCGTAGCGGGACTGGAGCACGAGCGCCAGGATCGTCCCGCACACGAGCAGGACCACGACCACGACCTGAAGGATGAATGCCTGCCCGGCGACGCTCCTGGGGCGTTTGTCGATGCGTGGCCGAACCGACAGACCCCGGAAGGGGGCGAAACGCCTGGTCACGTGGTCCTTTCTAGCACCGCTGGGCGGATCGGGCGATACATGCCGGGACGGGCGCCCATGACCTGGCCGGGTGTGCGCTCGGGGCGTCCCCCGCTCGTCGCGCCAGAGGTCCGCGGCGCCGCGCGGAGCTGTTCTTCAGCCGCCCGCCGGCCACCGGACACGCCGCGTTCTGGACGGGGCATCGCCCGTCCCCCACCATGATTGTCATGAACGCAACTAGCGCACTGGGTGTCGCCCTCTCCGCGACCGCCGCTCTCGTCCTGAGCACCGCCGGTGCCGCGCAGGCCGAGCCGACGGTGCCGGAGCACGCGGTCATCGTCTGCGAGAGTGCCAGCTTCTACGCGAACTACGACAGCGCGTCGGGGCCGGCCGGCCTGAAACGGGTCCTGCTGCGGGGCGACAAGGTGGGACACACCCGGGGCGCCCACCCCGTCTACAACGGCTGGGCGGCCACCTTCGACTTCGGTCCCAACGACTGGGGCTTCGTCAGGCAGGAGTGCCTGGGGGGCTTCGGATCGTGGTGACCGAGGACCACCGCCGGACGACGGAAGGACCACGTATGACCCGCACGAGCAAGCTCGCCACCCTGACCCTGGCCGTCGCGGCGATGTCCGCCATGACCGTCGGTCCCGCCGCATCCGCGAACGGCACGGTGGGTCAACGGGAGACCGTCTGCGCCCAGGACCTCTTCGTCCGCGTCACCGCCCCGCACGGAGCGTGGATGGGCACCCTGTACCGAGGACAGACCTTCCTGGTCGAGCAGGCCGGCGGAGAGTGGGTCTACGGCTTCGCGTACGGCGACATCAACCGCCGGGGCTGGGTGCAGAACGGCTGGTTCTGCTGACCCTCCCGCCGGGCGCCGCCCATCGAATTCCGTTGGGCGGTCCTGCCGTCGCCCAGTACCGTGCGCGGCAGGACCGAGGGAGGTGAGCCGGTGCGTCCCGTGCTGTTGGTGGATGTGGACGGACCCCTGAACCCGTACGCCGCGAAACCGCACCGCCGGCCCGAGGGATACGAGACGCACCGGCTGCTGACGCCGCGCTGGGAAGCAGCAGAGCGGCGTCGGCTGGCCGAGTGGGGGCTGTACGGCAGGCCGGTGAAGCCGCTGCGCGTGTGGCTCAACCCGGAGCACGGGCCCGCGCTGCGCGCGCTCCCCTTCGACCTGGTGTGGGCGACGACGTGGGAGGAAGAGGCCAACGTCTTCGTCGCGCCGGTACTGGGACTTCCCGAACTGCCCTGCGTCTCCTGGTCATCGCGGAGGGCCGGGCCCGGCGGCGGTGTGTTCTGGAAGACGCCGGAGATCGTCGCATGGGCGGAGGGCCGGCCGTTCGCCTGGATCGACGACGAGATCACCGACGCGGATCGCGCCTGGGTACGGGCGCACCACGACGGCCCCGCCCTGCTGCACCGGATCGACCCCCGATGCGGCCTGGTCGGCGAGGACTTCGCCGCGCTGACGGCATGGGCGACCGGCCTGGACTGACCCACGGTCAGCCCGTCGCGCGCCGTCCGGTCGCCATGTGCGGTGCGACGGGCGCGCCCGCGGAGAGCGGCGGGCACTCCGGCTTCATGGAAGCGGCGGCCAAGTTGTTGATCAAGTGCGCGAACTCTGGGCAGACGGCTTGGTGATCTTCGTCGACCAGGGAGGGCGTTTCACCACCGTGACCACACCCACACGCCGCATACGGCCTGGTGGCCGCCGTCGCCGCAGCTTCGACCTGCGCGCGACGGCCGTGTTCTTCGGACTGCTCGCGCTTCTGCTGAGCAGCGCCGGTTTCGTCGTCCGTTCGGCGGCGGGCGCTCTCCGGCACAGCCCCGTCTGGATGGTCGTGCTCTGCCTCGTCGTGACCGCGACCGTCCTCGTCCTGCGCAGGCACAGGACGCGGCGCGGGTTCTCCGCGAAGCGCACCGCCCTGCGGGCCGCCGCGGCACTGCAGGAGGCCACGCACACCACCCTCGACCTGATGGAGACGCGCACGGCCCCCGCCGTGGCGGCTCCGGCCGTGGACGACGCGCCGCCGGCCGGCACCCCCCTGGCGTTCGAGCAGCACATCGCCGGCAACGGAACCGAGTTGACGATTCCGCTCCCGGACACCGGGGCAGCGGCGAGGCCGTTGACCGACACCGCCTGCCTGGACGACACGGCGACCGTGGCCGTGGCCGAGCCGGAAGTCGTGTACGTGGACGACACGGCCGGGGCCGGGACTGTCGACTACGACGCACTGGACGCCGATGAGTTCGAGCGGGCGATCGCGGGGCTGTGCGAGCGGGACGGGTGCTTTCCGGTGGAGGTGGTCGGGGGCGCGGGTGACCTCGGCGCCGACGTCCTCGCCGTCGCTCCGGACGGGCGGCGCGTCGTCGTGCAGTGCAAGCGCTACTGCGACAGCAACCGCTGCGGTTCCCAGGACCTGCAACGCTTCGGGGGCACCTGCTACACCGTCCACGAGGCCGACGTCGCGGTCGTCGTCACGACGAGCGACTTCACGGCGCCGGCCGTCGAGTACGCCGAGCAGTGCGGGATCGTCTGCGTCGACGGCGCGGCCCTGCGGGCCTGGAGCGACGGCACGGGCCCTGCGCCATGGAACGCGTAGGGCCTGTCTGAGCGATCAGCGCCCGTAACGCTCGCAGCGCAGGGGCTTGTGGAGACCGTCGGTGAGGCAGATCCGTACGACCGCCGCCCCTCCGGAGACATCCGCCGGCACGCTGAAGTGGAAACGGGCGCTGGAGCCGCACACGACGTTGTCGCTGAGTCCGTCGCCCAACTGCCCGTCATGGCTGTCGAGGGTGTACGCCCGGGTCGCCCGGCAGCTCGCCAGATCGGCGTCGCTCACCGATTTGTGCTCCCCGAACACGACGACCTGCCGGTCGTACCAGGTGATGAGGCCTCGCGTGTACGTGTTCCCGATGGTGACGTCGAACTCGCTGATCGGGTAGTCGGCGGCGTGGACCGTGGCCGCCGGGGCGCCCAGGAGCGTGCCCGTGGTCAGCGCCACGGCGCTGAGGGCAGCGGCCAGGTGAGTGCGCATGCGGCCTCCAGGAGGTGAACTCGCCGCGGCCGGCGGGGCTGTCGCGGCCGGGAACCGCCCCAGTCTCCGGGGGCGCGATCCCCGTGTCTACGACAGATCGAGCCACCCGGCACGGGCATGGGCGACGCCGCCATGAGGTGCGACTTCATCTCACCTGTCCGTCGACGCACGGCAGTTGAGGGAGACGAGGACGAGATCCCGGTAACTCTTAATTTAGGAATTATTATTGACGCGCCTCGGTAACCCCTGCAAGATCCTGGCAACAACCCGCAGGCGCGCGGGCATCGACCGGTCCGCAGCACGACCGCCGCACCCTCCGCGAGGGAACGGCACCTCGCACTCACGACCGGGACGGGTCGGCACGCCTGATCGGACAGCGAAGGATCCGATGTGAAACGACATCTCACCGTCCTCCTGGCTCTTCTGGCCGGCTTGCTGGTCGTGAACGCGCCCGCCGTCGCCGCCCCCGCGGCCGGCAGTGCCGTCGGCACGGCGCCGGCACCTGAGCAGGTGCTGAGCCCGACGCCGTACATGGGCTGGAACACCTACTACGCACTGGGCGGCGATCCGACCGACGCCGAGGTCAGGTCGATAGCCGACTTCCTCGTCACCAGCGGCCTGCGGGACGCCGGTTACGAGTACGTCTGGATCGACGGCAACTGGGCGGCGCCGACCCCGCGCAGCTCGGCCGGCGACCTGGTGCCCAACCCCGACCAGTTCCCGAACGGACTGAAGCCGCTGGTCGACTACATCCACGCCAAGGGCCTGAAGGCCGGCATCTACACCGACGCCGGCCCCTACATCCCGGGCAAGTGCGGACTCGGCAGCCACGGCTACTACCAGCGTGACGCGGACCAGTTCGCCGCCTGGGAGTTCGACGCGGTCAAGGTGGACTACCTCTGCGGCATCGCCGCGGACCTCGACCCCAAGACCGTCTTCACCGAGTTCGCGCAGGCGCTGCGGAACAACGCCGCCGGGCGCCCCATGATCTTCAACCTCTGCAACCCGGTGACCTCCCCGGACTGGGGCGACTACCCGGAGGAGCAGCAGTCGACGTACTCCTGGAGCTACGCGCCGGGGATCGCGCAGTCCTGGCGGACGTACACGGACGTGGGTTTCGTCGGTGAGATCAAGTTCAAGGACGTGCTGCGGAACTACGACGCGAACGCGCGGCACCCCGAGGTCGCCGGGCCGGGGCACTTCAACGACCCCGACTACCTCGGACCCGAGCTGGGGATGAACGACGAGGAGTTCCGTACCCAGATGACGCTGTGGTCGGTGGCGGCCGCGCCGCTCGTGATCGGCAGCGACGTCCGCAAGCTCAGCGAGACCTCGCTCGGGATCCTCGAGGACCGCGACGTCCTCGCGATCAACCAGGACACGGCCGGCGTGCAGGCCGTCCGCGTCGGCCCCGCCGGTACGACGGAGACCTGGGTGAAGCGTCTGGCCGACGGTGACCGCGCCGTGGTGCTGCTGAACCGGGGCGACAGCCCGGCGACGGTGACCACGACCGCCAAGTCGGTCGGGCTGCACGGGGACCGGTTCACTCTGAAGAACGCCTGGACCGACCAGGTCACCGAGAGCGCCGGCACGATCAGTGCCGCCGTCCCGGCCCACGGCGCGGCCCTGTTCCGGGTGAGCCGGGCGACGGGCAAGCCGGGCGTTCCGCACGTCGTCGCGGGTCTGCCGCAGGTGACGCAGGTCGGTGGCGACACGGTGCCGGCCGGCGTCGCGCCCGTGATGGCCGGCGGCGACCAGGCCCGGGTCGAGGTCACCGTCCGCAACGACGGTGCGCGGCCGGTCCTCGCGCCGCGGGTCGAGCTCGCGGTGCCCGCGGGCTGGTCGGCCCGGCCGCTCGGCCGGGCGCCGAAGCTGCTGAACCCGAACCGCTCCGCGACCTCGGCCTTCACAGTGACGCTGCCGCCCGGCGCCACGCCGGGCAACGCCACGCTGACCGCCACCACTTCGTACGAGGTGATCGGCAAGGGACGGCTGCGGCAGACGACGGACACGGCGGTGGTCGTGGCACCGGCGGCTCCGGACGGCGAGGTCGTCCTGTCGCACCACGACTGGATCAGCGCCACCAGCGGGTGGATGAGCCCGACGGTCGACCGGAGTGTCGGAGGCTGGTCCCCGATCAGCATGCTCGGCCAGGTCCACCCGACCGGCATCGGCGTCGCCTCGCCCTCCACGGTGCGCTACTACCTGGGCGACCGGTGCACCCGGCTGACCACCACCGTCGGCATCGACGACGCGGTGCGCAACGTCGGCCCCGACGGCGGCACGTCGACCTTCCAGGTCATCGGTGACGGCCGGGTGCTGTTCGACAGCGGTGTGCTCGGCCGCGACGACGTCCGCGAGGCCGACGTCGACCTGACCGGCGTCCGGGTCCTCGACCTGGTCGTCGGCGACGCCGGGGACGGCGGCTACAACGACCGGGCCAACTGGGCCGGTCTGAACGCCACCTGCTGATCCGGCTCGGCCGCACCCGGGTGACACCTCACCCGGGTGCGGCCTGTCCGAGGCGTCTTCGGCGCCCGGGTCTCCGCACTCCGTTTCAAAGGCAAAGAAGCGGCAATTCGGCAGAGAAAGGCACAAAAGGGCCCGCAAGTGAGGAGGCCTGCCTGATGTCAACAGGGACACTTCTGGCCATCATCATTCCCCTGGTGGTAGTGATCGCCGTGGTCGCCTTCGCGATCTCCATGTTCATGCGCCGCCGCAAGCTGCAGGAGCGCTTCGGCCCGGAGTACGGGCGGACGGTGGAGGACGCCGACAGCCGCATGGCCGGCGAGCGTGAGCTCAGGGCCCGCGAGAAGCGGCACGACGCGCTGGACATCAAGCCACTGGACAGCGGCGTCAGGGACCGGTATTCCCGGGACTGGAACAGCGTGCAGGAAGAGTTCGTGGACCGCCCCGAGGACGCGGTGCACGACGCGGATCGCCTCGTGACCTCCTTGATGCACGAGCGCGGCTACCCGACCCAGGACTACGAGCAGCAGCTCAGGGACCTCTCGGTCGAGCACAGCCGCACGCTGGAGCACTACCGGGCCGCCCACGACGTCGACGAGCTGAGCACCCGGCACGCGGCGACCACCGAACAGCTGCGCGGGGCGATGGTGCACTACCGGGCCCTCTTCGACGAACTGCTGTCCGACGGCGGCGGCCCGCGTCGCCACGCCCCGGCCTGATCCGCGCGGCCGACAGGGCCGCGGCAGCCCCGGTCCGGGCGGCGAGGACCGGCCCTCGGAATGGAGGAGACATGCAACGCAGAGACATACCCGACACCGCCGGCGCGAGCGGCCTGTCCACCGAAGACCTCGCCCGCCCCCGGGACCCGGCGCCCACACAGGAGGGCCCGCCGAGCACGACGGCCGATGTGCCGACCTTCCCCGGCGAGAGCACCGACACACCCGGGCGGCCCGCCGACGAGGAGGCCGTGGCGCCCCCCGCCGACACCGAGCGCGAAGCCGTGGCGCAGGGCGGACAGGCCGAGGACGAGGTGCCGCAGCTCCTCACCACGGAGGACGAGGAAGGCTTCCGTACACGCTGGCAGGAAGTGCAGAACAAGTTCGTCGACGACCCTCGCGACGCGGTGCACACCGCGGACGCGCTCGTCGCCGACGTCATGCAGCAGCTGGCCACCACGTTCGCCGACCACAAGCAGGAACTCGAAGGGCAGTGGAACCGCGGCGAGCAGGCGAACACCGAGGACCTTCGCCAGGCCCTGCGCCACTACCGGTCGTTCTTCAACCGGCTGCTGGTCACCTGACCGACGCCGCTCACGCATAGGCACCGGCGTCGAAGCCGGCGACGGTGATGTTGCTCTGCCGGCCTCAGGGGTGCAGGACGATCTTCCCCACGTGGCCCCTGCGCGCAAGCTCCTCCTGCGCCCGCGCGGCCTGCTCCAGCGGGTACGTCGCGGCGACGACGGGCTGGACCTCGGCCCGTCGCGCCATGCCCATGAGGAGGTCGAAGTGCGCGGGCGTGTGCATCGAGGATCCGATGACCTGTGCGTTGTGCAGGTAGATGCGGCGCACGTCGAAGGCCACGTCGTATCCGCCGAGTGCGCCGGCGACCACCCATCGGCCCCCTTCGCGCAGCAACGGCAGCCCCTCCTGCACGAGTTCGCCCGCCACGACGTCGAGTGCGACGTCCACACCGTCCGGGGCGGCGGCACGGATCTGCTCGGCGACGTTCCCCGAGCGGTCGACGACCGCGTGCGCGCCCGCTGCGCGCACCGCGTCGATCTTGGGACCGCTGCTGAGGGCGAGGACCCGTGCGCCGCGCGCCCGGGCGAGCTGCACCAGCGCCAGGCCGACGCCGCCGGACGCTCCCGAGACCAGGGCGGTCTCGCCCTGTCGCAGGCGGCCTCGCTCGATCATGCCCAGCGCGGTGCCGTAGGCGGTCGGCAACGTCGCGAGCTGGTCGTCCGTCAGCGCGGAGCCGGTCACGTCGTGCGCCCGCTCCACCGGCGATGTCACGTACTCGGCGTATCCGCCGTCCCGTTCGCTCCCCATCAGGCCCACCGGGTGGGCGTCCGGTCCCTCGGAGTCGTAGAGCGCGGGGTCGACGACCACGCGGCGCCCGAGGACGCTCTCCGCCACGCGGGGCCCGACGGCCACGACCCGTCCGGCCACGTCGGCGCCCTGGATGCGCGGGAAGTCGACGGGGCCGCGCCAGCCCGACAGTGCTTGCGGGTCCCCCGGGCGGCCGTAGGCGCCCTGCCGGGTCCACAGGTCGGTGTTGTTCAGGGCCACCGCGCCGACCTGGACCAGCACCTCCCCGGTCCGCGGCACGGGGACGGGGACCTCGGCGACTTCGAGTACCTCCGGTCCTCCGTGCCCGGTGATGCGTACCGCTCGCATGGACTGGGACACGCTCATCCCTGGACCTCCCGTCGGTATACTGATCTGTGAACATCTCCCACCGTACACCGATCAGTGAAGGGGGCGTCGTGCACGAGACGCGGCCGATGACGCCGGCCGGCCGCCGCATCGTGGCGGCCGCCGAGGAGTTGTTCTACGCGCGCGGGATCACCGCGGTCGGGGTCGATCTCATCGCCGAGCACTCCGGCGTCACCAAGCGGACCCTGTACAACCAGTTCGGGTCGAAGGACCACCTCGTGGCGGCCTGCCTCTCGGAACGCGACCGACGCTGGCGCTCCCTCGTCCGGGCCGCCGTCGACGCCAGTGACTCCCCCGGCGACGCCGTCACCGCGCCCTTCGAGGCACTGCGCACCTGGAGCGAGACCAACCGTCGCGGGTGCGCGTTCCTCAACGCGCTCGCCGAACTGCCGGACCCCGCGCATCCCGCGCACCGCGTCGCCGCGGGCCAGAAGCTCTGGCTGCGGAACCTGTTCGAGGAACTGGCCGCCGCGGCGGGCTGCTCGGACCCGGCCGGCCTCGCCACCCGACTCCTGGTGCTGCACGAGGGCGCCCTGGCCCTCCAGCCCCTCTCCCCCGACAGCCTCCAGGAAGGCACGACCCTGGCACACACCCTGGTCCAAGCCGCCATGAGGCGCCGCTGATACGGGGCTGGTTGCTACCTTCCGGAGCCATCACGTCGTGTGGGGCCGGGGCGTCGAGCACTCCTGGTTCGCGGAGGAGGAAACGATCACCAGTCGAACCAGCCCCGGGAGGTGTCGTGGAGGTTCGTGGGTTCGTCGCAGGTCTGGGTTGCCGCGATCTGCCGGGCGATGTCGTCCGCGCGCGCCGCACGGCCGTCCGCGAGGATCACCAGGGCGAGAACCGAGAACAGCAGGAGCGCGGGAAGAGCGCGTCCGCGGCCTAGGCGCGAGATTCCCAGCGCGCTCACGGACAGCACGAGGCCGGCCAGCAGGAGCCACCGGTTCGTGCTCGCTTCCCGGTCGAGTCGCGCGGACAGCCCTTCGACGTCACCGCAGAGCACGTACGTCGCCGGTCCACCGAACAGCGAAAGAACGCGTTCCAGTACCGCGGCCCGCACGACAAACACGCCGAGCACCGGCAGCAGGCTCCGCTCGCTCCTCGACCCCGGATCCGTCCTGACCTGCTGCTTCACCCCTACGACACCCCATCGCCCCCACCCTAGCCGCGTTCGACGGCCCCGTGGGCAAACAGGCTCGTGGCGCAGTCGAGGACGGTTTCCCGGGCCGGGCGGGGCTGCCAGCCGAGCAGGGTCCTCGCCTTCTCGGTGGTGTGCCGGTTGCGACGGCCAAGGGAGGGGGTGATCTCCCGCAGCATGGGGTCACGGAACCGGGCCAGGAGGCGGACGACGACGTCGGGGATCTGCCGGGTGGACACGTGGCGGCCGTCGTCGCCGAGGCCGTCGCGCAGGACGCGGGCCATCTCGCGCATCCACATGAACTCGCCGGTGGCCAGGAAGCGTTGGCCGGCCGCGGCAGGTGACTCCATCGCGCGCAGATGCACGTCGACGAGGTCCCGTACGTCGACGACCTCCAGACCGATCCGGGGGACGCCCGGCATCTTCCCGGAGAGCATGCGGGCGACGATGCCGACGGAGCCGATGTTGCCCTTGGTGAGGATCGGCCCGAACACGGCGCCCGGCAGCACGGTGGTCAGTTCCGTGCGGCCCGTGTGCTCCGCGATGAAGTCCCAGGCGGCCCGCTCGGCGAGGGTCTTGGAGCGGCGGTAGGGAATCAGCGTGGGGTCCTCCGGGTCCGTCCACAGCGTCTCGTCGGTGACGCCCTCGCTGGTGTACGAGGACGGGCTCGCGGTGTTGGCGGCGGAGGTGATCACGACCCGCTGGACACCGGCGGCGGTCGCGGCGCGTAGGACGCGCAGGGTGCCGTCGCGGGCCACGTCGATCATCGCCTCCGGGTCCGCGCCGGAGGAGATGCCCAGCGGGGAGGCCACATGCAGCACCCGGTCGACGCCTTCCAGGGCCGACTCCCATCCGGCGTCGTGCGCGAGGTCGGCATGGGCGAAGCTCAGCCGGCCCGCGGGGTCGACCTCGCCGGACAGGGCGTCGAGGACCGATTTCTCGCGGTCGGCGGACCGCACGGTGGTGCGGACGTCGTAGCCGCGACGGAGCAGCTCGGCGATGCACCAGCCGCCGATGTAACCGGTGCCGCCGGTGACGAGGACCAGCTCGGACATGAAGAACCTCCAGGTTCTGCGGGGTATGGAAGAATGAAAAACGGAGCCCCCTCCGGAACTCCCCCAACGTAACGGAGGGCCCTCCGTCTAGCAATTCCAGCCCCGGTCCGCCCGTCGCCCCGCACCGCAGCCTCGGCGGACCCCGACCCGAGGAGAGGACGTCCCCAGCCGTGGAACCGCCATCGCCCACGAAGCCGACCCGGAAGGACGCGCGCGACAACCGGGAGCGCATCCTGAACGTCGCCCGTGAGGCGCTCGCCGCTTCCGGGTCCACGTCGCTGACCGCGATCGCCAAACAGGCCGGTGTCGGCATCGGCACCCTGTACCGGCACTTCCCGACGCGTGAGGCGCTGGTCCTGGAGCTGTACCGCAACGACATCCAGCACCTCATCGATCGCCCCCCTGTCCTGCTGGATGCGCACCACCCGGTGGACGCGCTCCGCCTGTGGTTCACGGAGATCGCGCACTACGGGCGGCTGAAGTTCGCGGTCGCGGACGTGATCCACGCGGCCACGAACGACGGGCGCGACGACGAGAACTACGGGCCGTTCCTGCGCTCCCTCGCCCTGCTGCTCGATGCCGGTGCCGCCGACGGCTCCCTGAAGCCGGGCCTGGACCCCGAGGACGTGCTGCTCCAGCTGAGCGTGCTCTGGCGTATCGACCCGGCGCGCGGGGGCGAGGAGCGGGCGGCCCGGATCCTCGACCTCATCGTCGACGGTCTGCGCCGGCCCGCCGTCTGAGGCCACCTCGGGTACGGGACTACGTCGGCATGGGCAGGGTCAGCGGGCAGCGGAGGCCGTTCGGGGCGGCTCCGGCCGCGCTGCGTGGGTCATGCGCCGGTGAGCCGGAGGACGGACGCCGGAACCGGACGGCGGCAGTGGTAGACGAGGGCGGGCGGCAGGTTCCCCCACACCGTGCGGCCGACGACGACCTCGTCGAACCGCGCGTGCAGCGCCCGCGACAGCCGCCGCGCCGGCGCCATCCACCGGGCGTGCACGTAGGCGAACGTGGTGAAGACCCCGTCGGCCGGCAGCACCTCGGTGACGGCTTGCAGCACATCGCCCTGCTCGCGCGACGAGAACGCCGCCCACGGCAGGCCGCTGACGACGACATCGGCACCGCTCAGTCCTCGTTCGGCCAGGACGGCGGGCAGGTCGCGGGCGTCGGCGCGGACCACGTCGACGCCCCCGTGGGCGAGCGCGAGCCGGGCCGCGAACCGGGCGTTCAGCTCCACCGCGACATGCCGGCCGCGACCTCCGAGCCGCCGCTGTATCACCGCGGTGAACGCGCCGGTGCCCGGGCCCAGTTCGACCACCACCGGCTCCCCCGCGCCGCTCGGTACCGACGCGGCGGCCACCTCGGCCAGCGCCCGGCCACTGGGCGCCACGGCACCCACCGTCAGCGGACTCCGCAGGAACTCCCACAGGAACGACACCGTAAGGACCTCTCTCACTCATGGACTGCGCATCCCTGGCCGGGGTCCTGCCCGTGCGCCGCTCTCGCCCCGGCACGTCCGGGCCCGCGGACCCGGACGGATCACGAAACGGCGGGCTCCGGCCCGCACCGGCGTGCCCCGGCCACGCTGCCGACGCTAGATCCGCGCAGGTGGGAGCGGCTTCCTGCGCCCAGCCGGGGCCACGGCCGTTGGGAGGGGGCGGGGCGGCCACAAGGAGGAGACGCCCGGTGCGGAGCCGGACGTACGGTGAGGCCGTGAGCGCATCCCTGCGGCGCCGCCTGAAGCTGGACGTCCCGCTTGCCCTCGCGGCGGCCGGCGTCGGCGCGGCCACCGTCGTCACCGGCCCCTCCCCCGACCGTCCCGCGCTCCAGTGGGTGCTGGTCCAGGCCGCCGCCCTCGCCCTGGTCCTCGTCAGGTACGCGCCCCTGGCCGCGCTGCTCACCGAGCTGGCGCTGGTCATCACGATCGACGTGACCATGCCCGGCGCGAGTCATGTGGCGCCGCTGGCCGCCGCCGTGGCACTGGGCGCGGTGTCCCTCCGCCACGGCGAACGGATCACCGCCGCGTCCTACCTGGCGACGCTCACCGCCGTCCTGGTCAGCATCGGGCGTGACCCCGACCACCCGTTGGAGGGCGCCGACGGGGTCGTACTCGTCCTGTCGACCGCGCTGGCCGTCGCCGCGCCGGTCGCCTTCGGCTGCTACCTCGCCGCCGTACGCCGGGCAGCGGGCGTCGCCGAGGCGCGGGCCAGGGAGGCCGAGGAGCACCGGGTCGCCGGAACCCGCGCCGCCCGCATGGCCGAACGCGCCCGCCTCGCCGGAGACCTGCACGACCTGGTGGCCCACCACGTGTCGGCCATCGCGCTCAACGCCGGGTCTGCGCGGTACGCCGCGACGCACGCCCCCGACCCGCACGACCGGCTCGACGCGGCTCTGGCCGGTCTGGACTCCATCCAGTCCAGCGCCCGCCAGGCCCTGGTCGATCTGCGCGGACTGCTGCGCATCCTGCGCGACCCCGACAGCCCCGACTCCGTCACGGACCCCGAGCGCATGATCACCGAGGCAGTCGAACGCAGCCGCAGGGCCGGGCTGCGCGTCACCCTCACCCATGACGAGCAGGCGGCGCGCGTACCGCTGGCACTGCGGATCACGGCTGCCCGGGTGATGCAGGAGGCCCTCACCAACGCCCTCAAGCACGCGGGTGCCGGCTCCGACGTCGCGGCGACGGTGGCGGTGAGCGGCGACCGCCTGGTCATCGACGTCGCCAACACGCTGCGGCTGCCGCCGACCACCTCGCTGCCGCCCTCGGGACACGGCCTGACCGGGATGCGCGAGCGGGTCGAGGTGCTGGGCGGCACACTCGCCGCCGGCCGATCGGGCGACGGCTGGCGCCTCAACGTCCTCCTGCCCCTGGAAGGACGGTCATGATCCGCGTCCTCGTCGCCGACGACCAGGCCATCGTGCGGGCGGGCGTGACCCTGCTGCTGCGCACGGCGGGCGAGGACGTCGTCGGTGAAGCGGCCGACGGCCACGAGGCGGTCCGGCTGGCCGAACGACTCCGCCCCGACGTCGTCCTCATGGACCTGCGGATGCCCCGCATGGACGGCATCGAGGCCACCCGCCGCACTCTCGCCACCGTGCCCGGCACTCATGTGCTGATGCTGACGACGTTCGAGGACGACGCCGAGATCTACGGGGCGCTGAGCGCCGGCGCCGTCGGCTACCTCCTCAAGGACGGCCCGGCCGAGTCGATGCTCGACGCCGTGCGCCGCGCCGTGCACGGTGAACACCTCCTCGCGCCCGCCGTGCTGACCCGGGTGCTCGCCCGCGCCGTGCAGTCCCACCGCGACTCCCACGTGCCCGCCCGCGCCGTCGACGGCACCGATCGGCTCGCCGCTCTGACCCCGCGCGAACGCGAGGTACTGGCCCTGGTCGGTGCCGGGCGGTCGAACGCGGAGATCGGACGGACACTCCACCTGGGCGTGACGACGGTGAAGACCCATGTCTCCGCGGCGACGCAGAAACTCGGCCTGCGCAACCGCGTCCAGGCCGCGGTGGTGGCGCACCGGCTCGGCCTGGTGGACGACGACTTCACCCCCACCCACC
This sequence comes from Streptomyces sp. NPDC089424, assembly GCF_044749345.1. Taxonomy (NCBI): domain Bacteria; kingdom Bacillati; phylum Actinomycetota; class Actinomycetes; order Kitasatosporales; family Streptomycetaceae; genus Streptomyces; species Streptomyces sp. NPDC089424. The sequence goes on along the minus strand of NZ_JBIVHU010000001.1, from coordinate 1,412,305 downwards.
CCGACGCCCCACGAACCTGAACCCCGGCGCACCGAAGTCGGCAGAGGAGGGGGGTGTGCCGCTGTCAGGCGCGCCCGACGCTCGCGCCGCCGTCGACGCGCAGGATCTGGCCGGTGACGAACCCGGCGTTCTCGGAGAGCAGGAAGGCGATGGCGGCGGCGAGTTCGTGCGGGCGCCCGAACCGCCCCATGGGGACGCCCGCCAGGTAGCGGGCGGCAGAGGCCGAACCGGGCGGGTTGTTCGCCCGGAACAGCTCGGTCTCGGTGGGGCCCGGGGCGACCGCGTTGACGGTGATGCCGTGTGCGGCGAGCTCTCCGGCCCAGCCCCGTGTCAGGAACTCCATGGCGGCCTTGGCCGCGCCGTAGGACGTGCGGTCGGGCAGTCCGAGGGCGACCAGGCTGGTGACGTTCACGACGCGGCCCCAGGAGCGTTCGCGCATGCCGGGCAGGACGGCCTGCACGACCTGGACGGCGGTGCGCACGTTCAGGTCGAGCACCGCGTCGAGGTCGGACAGCGCGACCTCCCCGACGGGCGCGGGCCGCACCATTCCCACGTTGTTGACCACGGCGTCGACCGGTCCCGCGCCCAGCACCGCGCCGAGGACCTGGTCGGTGGCCGCACGGTCGGCGAGGTCGGCTTCGTGGAACTCGCCGGGAAAGGACGGCGGTGCGCTGCGGGCGACACCCACGGGGGTGTGGCCTTCTCCCGCCAGTTGCTCCGCGAGGGCGCGGCCGATCCCTCTGGACGCGCCCGTGACGAGTACTCGCCTGTGGGTCATGCGTTCACTCCTCAACTGGTCTCGTCCGCGGCGCCGGTGTGGGAGGGGGGAAGGACCGGCACCCCGGTGACGGCCCTCCCCCCATGGGCTGCGCCGGTCAGCGGACCGTGCGCGCCGCGCGCTCGATGACGCGGGTGACCGCGTCCGGCTGGGACACGCTCACCGCGTGGGAGGACTTGACCTCCGTGATGCGGGCGTCGGCGCGCTTGGCCATGTAGAGCTGGAGTTCCCGGGGGATGATCCGGTCGTTGGTGCCGACCACGGCCCAGGAGGGGATGGTCTTCCAGGCGGGCTCACCGGACGGCTCGTTCAGCGCGGTGCCGGTGCCGGGGCGCTGGGTGACCGCCATCAGTCCGGCGGTGCTCGCGGGGACGTCCGCACCGAAGGCCTTGTGGAACTTGGACTGGTCGATGTAGAAGTCGAAGTCCTTGGAGCCGTCGGGGTTGGTGATCGGGACGGGGCGCAGGACCTTGCCGATGACGCTGCCCTCGAACTTGCTCGCCAGTTCGTTGGCGCTTTCACCCTTGTCGGGAAGGAAGGCGTCGGCGTACACGAGCGCCTTGACGTTGTCGGAGCCGTGCGCGGCGTTGCTGATCACCGCTCCGCCGTAGGAGTGCCCGACGAGCACGACCGGCCCGTCGATGGCGGCGAGGAGGTTCTTGACGGCGGCGGCGTCGATGCTCACGCCCCGCAGCGGGTTGGCCGCGGCCACCACCGGGTAGCCGTGCTGCTTCAGCCTCTTGATGACGCCGTTCCAGCTGGAGGAGTCGGCGAACGCGCCGTGGACGAGGACGACGGTCGGCTTGCCGGCCTTGGAGGGCGCGGGCTTGGCGGCACTGGCCGGACCCACGGTGGTGGCGAGGAGCCCGGTGGCGACAGCCGCCGTGGCCGCGAGGGTGAGAGGTGTCCGGGCACGCCGAAGGCGCGAATGACGGTTCACGAAATGGCCCTTTCGAGGCAGAGGTTGTCGGCCGGTCCGAACAGTGGACATGGCCGCATGCGGCAGGCATGACTGCCGCAGGTCTTGAGGAAACGCACGGTGCGCGGGGGCGGAACCGGATGATCACAGTTCTACGCCCATGAGTTCCGCGCGCACGGGCGCGGAAGAGCTGTCAGGTCAGCTCTGTCGAGGTCGTTCAGGTGCTGCGGACGCGCAGCACGGTAGTCTCGGTCGCCGAGTCTCAGTTGCCGTGCAGGACGCTGCGCAGGGTGTGAACGGCCTGCTGAACAGCGGCCGTTGTGGCCTGCGTGGGCCGCAGCGGGTTGAGCATCATGAAGTCGTGCAGGATGCCGTTGTAGCGCAGGCTCGTGGTGGGGACCCCGGCCTGGGTCAGCTTGCGGGCGTAGGCCTCGCCCTCGTCGCGCAGCACGTCGTTCTCGTCGACGATGACAAGCGCCGGCGGCAGGCCCGCGAGCTCCTCCAGGGTCGCCCGCAGCGGCGAGGCGGTGATCTCGGCCCGCTGGGCGGGGTCCGTGGTGTAGCAGTCCCAGAACCAGGCCATGCCCCGCGCGGTGAGGAACGGCCCGTCGGCGAACTCCCGGTAGCTGTCGGTGTCCTGGGCCGCGTCCGTGACGGGGTAGTACAGGGACTGGTGCACGAAGGTCACGTCGCCGCGCTGCTTGGCCATGAGGGTCAGTGCGGCGGTCATGTTGCCGCCGACGGAGTCGCCGGCCACCGCCAGGCGCGAGGCGTCCAGGCCTTCGTCGGCGCCGTTCGCGACGATCCACCGCGCGGTCGCGTACGCCTGCTCGATGGCGACCGGGTACCTGGCCTCCGGGGAGCGGTCGTACTCGACGAACACGAGGGCGGCGTCGGCCCCGACGGCCAGCTCGCGCACCAGCCGGTCGTGGGTGCCGGCGTTGCCGAGGACCCAGCCGCCGCCGTGGACGTACAGGACGACGGGCAGCGTGCCCGCGCTGCCGACGGGCTTGACGATGCGTACCCGCACATCGCCCACCTCGGCCGGCACGGTGATCCACTTCTCCTCGACGTCCGGCTTCGCCACCGGCGCCGCCTGAAGGTCGTCCAGGACCTTCCGGGCACCCTCCGGGCCGAGTTCGTAGAGGAACGGCGGGTTGGCCGTCGCATCTGCAATCTCCTGCGCCGCGGGTTCAAGAACGGGACCAGTCATCACTGCACTCCTTGGGTCGGCGGGTCGTTTGCTGCTTACAACCCCTATGACAAAGGACATCTGAAATGTGTGACACGCGCGAAGCGGTACCGCTGGACCCACCGCACGTCACTCTCGGTCAGTCGCCGTCACGGATGGGCGATCATGGTGCGTCTTGAGCGGTAATAGCCCGTCTTGCCCACAATGGGGAAAGGCGATCGGGTTTGTCCACCGCTCCCGGAGTGCTCCCGGAGTGCTCCCGGAGCGGCCGCGCGACCCGCGCGCCTCAGGCGGAAGGAACGAGCTGTGCGACCTGATCGGCCGGGAGACGAGAGGGAGCCGTTGCGGTCGGAGCCCGGCTCCCTGCTCGAACACGTGTCCATCGCCGTCTTCGGCATGGACGAGGAGGACCGGATCTGCTTCTGGGGCCCCGGCGCCCACAGCCTCTTCGGGCACGCCCCCGACGGAATCCTGTCCGCGCCGGCGGCCTCCCTCTTCCCCGGCCCGCCCGAGGGCAGCCCCGGCGCCGCCGAGAGGCTCGCGACGCTCGCCCGGACCCTCGGCTACTGGCGCGGCCGGCTGCCGGTACTGCACCGTGGCGGCGCGGTCTTCGACTGCGGGTTCCGGGTCTTCCCCGTGACCGGGGCCATGGGGCGTTCGGTGGTGATGGGCCTGGCGGCCAGGAGCGACGAACTCGACAGGGTGAAGACCAACCTCGCGTTCCTCGACGCCCTCTTCGAGACGTGCCCCATCGGCCTGGTGATGCTCGACGAGGACCTGCGGTACGTCCACCTCAACCAGGCGCTGGCCGAGATGGACGGCATGTCCGTCGACAGCCACCTCGGGCGCCCCGTCGACGACATCATGATCACGTCTGACGGCGGTGAACACCGCCACATGCTCCGCGCCGTCGTCGCGGGCGGCCCACCGGTGGTCGGCACGCTGGTCGGACTGCGCACCCCCGGCCACCCGGACCGCGACCAGGTGCGCTCGGTGACGTGGTTCCCGCTGAACCGGGCGGCCGGCACCCGGCCCGGACTGGGCGGACTCATGGTGGACGTGACCGACCGGGAACGGGCCATCCTCGAAGCCACCGCCGCACGTCAGCGACTTGCCCTGCTCAACCGGGCGACGGCCAGGATCGGCACGTCCCTGGACGTCGGCGTCACCGCCCAGGAACTCGTGGACGCCGCGGTCCCGGACTTCTCGGACGCCGCCGTGGTGGAACTCGTGGACCGGCTGGGCAACCCCGAGGTCTTCGATCCCCGACAACCGCTGATCACCCGCCGGATCGCCTCCGGCACCGTCCTGCCGCCGCCCGCCATCGAGCTGGTCAGCGGCCTGGAGACCGTGACGTACCCACCGGGCTCCAGGATCCATGAGGTACTGCGGACCAACCGGCCCGTCACCTTCGGTGTCGACGCGGACTTCGCGACGACGACCGTCCTCCACAAGGCACGCGCGCGACTGCTCCTCGACAGCGGCCTGACCTGCATCACCATCGTCCCGCTCATCGCCCGTGGCACGGTTCAGGGGCTCACCATGTTCGGGCGCTCCGCCGCCCGTCCGACCTTCGACGAACAGGACCTGGGCCTCGCCGCGGAACTGTCGTCCCGCGCGGCCCTGTGCCTGGACAACGCGCGGCTCTACAGCCGCGTCCAGGACATCGCGCTGACGCTCCAGCGTGCCCTGCTCCCCTCCGCCCTGGCACCCAGTGTGCACGTGCACGTCGCCCACCGCTACGTTCCCGGCAGCCGCGTCACGGAGGTCGGCGGCGACTGGTACGACGTGATCGAGCTGCCCGACGACCGGGTCGCGCTCGTCGTCGGCGACGTGATGGGGCACGGCGTCCAGGCCGCGGCGAACATGGGCCGGCTGCGCATCACGGCCAAGGCCCTCGCCCGGCACAAGGAGGACCCGGCCGACCTGCTCGCCGAGCTGGACTCCTGCGCGGTGGAGGCGGGCATCGAGCTGGCCACCTGCCTCTACATCCGCTACGACGCCAGGAGCGGCCGGGCCCGCATCGCCAACGCCGGCCATCCCCCGCCGCTGGTGCTCCGGGCCGACGGCACCGTCGAGACGATCGGTGACGTCCTCGGCGTCCCCCTGGGAGTCGGCGGACAGCCGTTCGCGACGACCGAGGTCGACCTCCCCGACGGCGCGACCCTCGCCCTCTACACCGACGGCCTCATCGAGGCGCGGGACCGGGACATCGACCAGGGCACCGCGCTGCTGCGCACCGCGCTGAGGGGCGCGTCGGGTCCGCTGGAGGAGATGGCCGACCACATCCTGGCGCGCCTGCTGCCGCACCCTCCTCATGACGACACGGTGCTCGTCCTCGCGAACGTCCGGCGGGCCGGCTGAGCCGCGCGCCGCCCTCAGCCGATCGGCGCCGCCATCGCCACCACGTCGTACCGCAGGCCGATCACGTCGCCCGTGTCCGGGTCCCCCAGCTCGACGCGCCAGTGCGCCGCGAACTGGTCGACCCCCTCCACCATGGGGATCGTGCCCGAGATCAGCACCGTCCCCGGCACCAGGTCACCCCTGTCCCGCAGCACGTCCGCCCAGTACCTGGGCGTGAGCAGCTCCGCCAGCGTGCCGTCCTGGATCACGCTCTCCTCGCCTCCGTGCGTGACCCACGCCCGCAGCGTCAGCCGGTCGAGCCGCTCCTCTACGTCGGACAGGCGCCACGCCCGCCGCGCCAGCACGTCGGGGCCCGCGTTCTTGCTCCAGGCCACGCCGTGCACCTCGAGCTCCCGGTCGGTGTGGTCGCAGGCCGCCGTGAGCAACAGCTCTCCGTCGCCGTCCACCACCAGCGCCCACTCGGCTTCACCCGAGGTGCGGTCGTGCTGCACACTGACCGACCGGGTCTGCTGCGCGAGGTAGGGCGAGACCGGGTAGAGCGCCGGGGTGACGGACGGCGCGGGGACGCCCAGCTCGGCGAGCTCGGCGACATGCGCGGCGACGTCGTCCTGGCTGCGTCCCGCGTATCCCGCGTTCAGGACCTGGACGACGTCGACGTCGCGGGTCGAGCCGTCGGGGAGTTCAAAGGTCAGCTGGGCCATGCGTCTCTCCACATCGGTCGTGACATCGGAGCGGTCGACTTTGCGCCAAGGGCTTGCGCATACGGCCTGTATACAACAAGTATGCCGGAAGGTCGACCCGCGTGCTCGGCCCGGACACCCGCCTCACAAGGACGGACGGACAACGTGAACAAGCCTGAGAACGCAGGCGCGGTGCGTCGCGCCTTCTTCGCCAGCCTGACCGGCACGGCCCTGGAGTGGTACGACTTCGCCATCTACTCCGCGGCCGCGGCACTCGTCTTCGGTGACCTGTTCTTCCCCTCCGAGGACCCGACCACGGGCACCCTGCTGGCCTTCTCCACGTATGCGGTCGGCTACGTCTCCCGTCCTCTGGGCGGTTTCGTCTTCGGCCGGCTCGGAGACCGGATCGGCCGCAAGAAGGTCCTCATCACGACGCTCGTCCTGATCGGCGCCGCGACCCTTCTCATCGGCCTGCTGCCCACCTACGGCTCGATCGGTGTCACGGCCCCGATCGTGCTGGTCCTGCTGCGGTTCGCGCAGGGCATCGGGGTCGGCGGGGAGTGGGGCGGGGCCGTACTGCTGTCCAGCGAGTTCGGCGACCCGCGCCGCCGCGGCTTCTACGCGTCCGCCGCCCAGATAGGCCCGCCCGCCGGAAACCTCCTGGCCAACGGTGTGCTCGCGGCGCTCGGCGCCCTGCTGAGCGAGGACGAGTTCCTGTCCTGGGGCTGGCGCGTGGCGTTCCTGCTCTCCGGAGTCCTGGTCGCCTTCGGCCTCTGGATCCGCACGAAGATCGAGGAGACGCCCGTCTTCAAGGCGATGGAGGCCGAGCACAACCGCCCGGCGGCGCCCATCAAGGAAGTACTGACCACGCACCCCCGGCTGCTCGCCGCCGCCATCCTCAGCCGGGTCGCCCCGGACGTGCTGTACGCGCTGTTCACCGTCTTCGTCCTGACCTACGCGACCGGCGAGCTCGGGATGTCGAAGGGGTCGGCACTCGCCGCCGTACTCATCGGCTCCTCGCTTCAGATCCTGCTGATCCCGCTGGCCGGCGCGCTGTCCGACCGGGTCAACCGCCGGCTCGTCTACGGGGTCTCCGCGGCCCTCGCGGGAGTCTGGCCGTTCGTCTTCTTCCCGATGGCCAGCGGCGGCAACTGGGCGCTCCTGGCGCTGGGCGTCGTGGTGGCCCTCGTCCTGCACTCGTTCATGTACGGACCTCAGGCGGCATTCATCGCCGAGCAGTTCGACCCGCGGCTGCGCTCCACGGGCTCCTCACTCGCCTACACACTGGCCGGTGTCATCGGTGGAGCGGTCGCCCCGCTGCTCTTCACGGCACTGCTCGACGCGTACCACTCCTGGGTCCCGCTGGCCCTGTACATCGCGATCGCCGCGGCGGTCACGCTCACCGGACTGCTGATGGGCCGCGACGCGCCCGCCGAGGAGGCCGCTCCGACGGTGGCGGACACGTCCGTCGGCCCGAAGAGCGCGGTCACGACCGGCTGACGCCCCCCACACGAGCACCCGAGCACCCGAGCACCCGAAAGGACACGACCCGCGTGCGCATCGCGCTGAGCCAGATCACCACGGGCCCCGACCCCGAGCGGAACCTCACCGTGGTCCGCGAACAGGCCCGCCGTGCCGCCGAGTCCGGCGCCCGGCTCGTCGCCTTCCCCGAAGCGACGATGGCCTGCTTCGGCACCCCGCTCGCGGCCCTGGCCGAACCCCTGGACGGCCCCTGGGCGACGGGGGTCCGGGACATCGCCGAGGAGACCGGCCTCGTGGTCGTCGCCGGGATGTTCAGCCCCGCACCCGACGGCAGGGTCACGAACACCCTGCTGGCCACGGGGGCCGGCGTCGAGGCCTCGTACGACAAGATCCATCTGTACGACGCCTTCGGGTTCGCCGAGTCCGACACCGTCGCCCCGGGCTCGGAGGTGGTCACCCTCGACGTGGACGGCGTCCGTGTCGGACTGGCCACCTGCTACGACGTCCGCTTCCCCGAACTCTTCCGCGCGCACGCGGACGCCGGTGCGGTCGTCTCCCTTCTGCCCGCCTCCTGGGGCGCCGGGCCGGGCAAGCGCGACCAGTGGGAACTGCTGACCCGGGCCCGCGCGCTGGACGCCACGCTCTGGCTCGCCGCCGTGGACCAGGCCGATCCGGCCGCCGCCGGCACACCGACGACGTCGAAGGCGCCGACCGGAATCGGGTGCAGCGCGGTGATCGGACCCGACGGGACCGTCCGCGGCCGGCTCCAGGAGGGGCCGGGGCTGCTCGTCGCGGACCTGGATCCGCGCGAGGTCTCGTCGGTGCGCGGGGCGGTGCCGGTGCTGGACAACCGCAGGCTGGGCAGGGCCTGACCCGGCCGGGAGCCGGCAACGGGCAAACGGCCACCGGCCACCGGCCACCGGCCACCGGCACGCGCTACCAGCCGGAGAGCAACACCTTCAGGGTCGAGTCCAGGTGGCCGTCGATCGCGGTACGCGCCGCGCCCGCGTCCCCGGAGGCGATCGCCGACAGGATCGCGTGGTGCTCCTCCAGCACCGCGGCCTGCCGTCCGTGCTGGTTGAACAGCGCCACCACACCGGCCCGGACCTGGCGGCTGCGCAGCCCGTCGTAGTGCCGGTCCAGGAGCACGTTGCCCACCGCGGCCACGAGCGTCGCGTGGAAGAGGTGGTCCACCGCGATGAACTCCTTGGCGAACTCCGGCCCGCTCAGTGCCCGCTGCCGCGCCAGGATCTCCCGGAGCTCCTCCAGCGGTGCCTTGCCGTCCGCGATGACCCGCTCGGCCGCGTACCGCTCGACGATCCCGCGCAGTTCCATCAGCTCGTTGAGCTCGCGCCCCGTCAGCGGCACGATCTGCGCCCCGCGCTTGGGCACCAGCCGCACCAGGTCCTCGGCGGCCAGCAGCAGCAGCGCCTCCCGGATCGGCGTACGCGAGACACCGATGCGGTCGGCGAGCTCCTGCTCGGAGAGAAAAGTGCCCTGCAGCTCAGGGTCGGTGAGCACGTGCTCCTTGAGGAAGGCGTAGGCCTTGTCCCGTCCCGATGCCACAGCGACCCCCTCCGTTGCATACAACTGGTATACGAACTTACCACCGGTCGGGCGCCCGGTCAGGCAGGACGGATTCGTTGAAAGTTTACTCAACTTGACCAAATGCGGTAAGAGAGCATTCCTGCTGCTCATCTGCGGCGCCCGGAACGGAAACCTGTGATCCGCCGAGTCCGTGTGCGGTGGACGTGGGGGGGGGGGGGGCCCCCCGCCCCCCCCCCCCCCCCGCCCCGCCCCCGGCCCCCGCCCCCCCCCCCCCCCCCGCGGGCCCCCCCCCCCCCCCCCCCCCGCCCCCCCCCCCGGCGGC
>NZ_JBIVHU010000001.1:1388307-1403010 GCF_044749345.1 Streptomyces sp. NPDC089424 | reverse complement strand
ACCCACAACACCTGCTGACCGGGCGCCCGGCCCCCCACCCCCCCGGGCGCGGCCCGGGGCCGGGGGGGGGGGGGCCCCCCCCCCCCCGGCCCCCCCCCCCCCCACGTCCATGAGGAAACACACGATGAGACTTCGCGCAGACAGACCCGTGGGGCCCGCCGCCCGCCGTACCGCGGTGGCGACCGCGGTGGCGCTGGCGCTGGCCGGTGCCGTGACGGGAGCAGGACCCGCCGTCGGTTCCGCCGATGACGCGGCAGCCGACAGCCACGCGGCACACGGGAGTTGGCTCCCGGACACACCGGCGAACTGGCCGCTGGTGGTGGACTCCGGCCGCACGTCGGCCGAGACCGTCACGCGCGGCCTGGAGCACTACAGCGAGACCTACGACACCGTCGGCGGACGTCAGCACCTCCAGGTGCTGCGGGCCGACCTCGGCGATCCGAACCTCCGGGTCGGGATGGTCCAGGCCGGCGACACCCTCACCAACCCGGCGGACGAGACCCCGTCGTCCATGGCCCACCGCACCCACGCGGTGGCCGGTGTCAACGGCGACTACTTCGAGATCCACGCCAGCGGACGCCCGCTCGGCGGCATCATGACCGACGGGCGGCTCCTCAAGAGCCCCAGGCCGGGCTTCGCTTCCCAACTGGGCGTCAGGCCCGACGGCACCATGGTGATGGGTCCGCAGACCTTCTCCGGGACGATCACCGCCGGCTCCGCGACCCGCCCGCTCGCCTCGGTGAACACCGTGAACGACGTGGCGTCCGGCGGCATCACCGAGATCACGCCCGCCCTCGGCGAGACCCCGGGACTGGCCGAGCCCGCCACCCTGGCGCTCGGCCACGTCACCGACGACGGGTTCGTCGTCGACGACATCACCACCGGCCTCACCACCGTCCCGCGACTGACCGCCGGCCAACTCGGCCTGCTCGGCGCCGGCGACGGCGGGCAGTGGCTGAGCGACACCCTGCGCGGCGGCGACCGGGTGGGCCTCGCCACCCGGCTCTCGCCCGACGACGACCTCACCCAGCTGATCAGCGGAGTCGACACGCTGGTGAAGGACGGCAAGGTCTACAAGGACCCGACCGGCACCCCGCCGAGCGGCGCCAACCCGGAGACCGCGGTCGGCGTCACGGAGGACGGCAAGCACGCGATCGTCGTCGCCGTCGACGGCCACGGCGGCGCCGCGACCGCCTTCGGCATGACCCGTGACGAGGTCGCCGGCTACATGGTCGCCCACGGCGCCCACTCCGCGATGCTCTTCGACGGCGGCGGCTCCACCGGCATGGTCAGCCGCGCCCCCGGCGCGCACCAGGCCGAGCTGGTCAACACGCCCTCGGACCTGCCCGGCAACACCGAACGCCCGGTGGCCAACGGCATCTTCTTCTACTCCACCGCCAAGGAGGCCGGACCGGCCGTCAAGGTCGTGGTGAACGGCGGCGAGAAGGTCACCACCGTCGCCGGCGGCTCCGTCCCGCTCCCGGTGCACTCGGTCGACCGGTACGCCAACCCGTCGTCCGGCGAGGTCCACGTCCGCGTCGTGCCCGCGTCCCTCGCGTCGTACGAGAACGGCAGGCTCACGCCGCACCACGCGGGAACGGGCCGGATCGTCGCCTCCGACGGCAAGGCCTCGACCTCGGAGAAGCTCGAGGTCGTGAGCAAGCTGGAGACGCTCACGGTCTCGCCGGACAAGGCCGACCTCGACAACGGCGCCACGCAGCAGCTCACCCTGTCCGGCTCCGTCAAGGGCGGCGGCGAGGTGCAGATCCCCGCCGAGGCCGCCACCTGGAAGGTCACGCCGCAGGACCTGGGCACCGTCGACGCGCACGGCCTGTTCACGGCCGACGCCGACCACGGCGGGCTCGCCGAGGTCAGTGCCCATGTCGCGGGCGCCACGGGTACCACGTCGATCGCCGTCGGCAGCGTCAGCAAGGTCATCGACCCGATGACCAGCCTCGACGTCTGGCGGCTCAGCAACAACACCACCGGCGAGCCGGCCACCCTGGCCGCCGATCCCGGCGTCGTACCGCCCGGCTCGACCGAGTCCGGCTCCCTGCGCCTGGACTACTCGATGCCGGCCGGCTCCGGCGTCAAGCAGCTGGTCCTCTCGCCGCGCACCACGCTGAAGACCGACACCCACGAGGGCCAGGTCCCCACCGGCATCGGGGTCTGGATCAAGGGCGACGGCAACGGCATCGAGCTCGCCGAGAAGTACATCGGCGTCAACGGCACGTCCACGACGCTGTATCCGACGTTCGTCACCTGGAAGGACTGGCACCTCGCGGTCGCGCAGCTGCCCGCCGGCATGCAGTTCCCGCTGACGATCAGCTTCATCGACTTCCTGGCCATCAGCCCGAGCACCGCCTACAGCGGCTCGCTCAACGTCGCCGGACTGCAGGCGCTGTACTCGCCGCGACCGGTCACGGTGCCCGAGTACCGGGCGATCCCGGACAACCCGAAGTGGCTGTCCTTCGAGGAGGACTCGGCCGACTTCGCCAAGAAGGGCACCACCCTCCTCGCCGGCGACGACGCGCACCTGCTCGCGAGCGACCCCGGGTCGGTCAGCAGCAACGTGATGGACTCCCTCGCGAAGCGGCTGCCGACCCTCAGCCCGCAGGCCCGCCCGGACGCCGCCCAGTTCCTCGGCGACATGTCCGACGACGGCAAACTGGTCGACCTGCAGTACGCCAAGTCCAAGATGGACGCCCTCGGCATCCCCGAGCGCGACATCGTCGGCAACCACGAGATCACCCAGGGCGCCGACGCGGAGAACGGCAACTACAGCGACACCTTCGGCGACACCCACTACGCCTACACCCAGGGCGCGGCGCGGATGATCGTCACCGACAACTCGCACGGCAGCCTGCAGTCCTCGGACCCGTTCCAGGACCCGGTGGGAGCGCAGTACCCCTGGCTGGTGAAGCAGTTGACCGACACCACCGCCAAGGACGTCCTGGTCATCACCCACATGCCCGCGTACGACCCGCACCCGGCCGCGAACAGCCAGTTCACGGACCGCTGGGAGGCGCGGATGTACATGCGCCTGGTGCAGCGCTACCAGGAGACCCACCCGAAGCAGCACGTGATCATGATGTACGGTCACGCCCGCGGCTTCGCCGAGCAGATCCTGGACCCCGAGGGCCGGAGCACGACCGTCGAGCAGGGCGGCATCCCGCAGTTCACGTTCGCGGACCTCGGCATGCCCGCCTACGCCCCGGCCGACCAGGGCGGCTTCTACCACTTCGGTCTGGTCCGGATCGGCGACGACGGTGAGCTGCAGTACAGCGTCGAGCCCGCGCTGGCCTCGATCGGCGTCAAGGGCCCCGAGGATCCGATCGCCAAGGGCGACCGGATCACCCTCACGGCGACCGGTGACATGATCGCCGGCGACAACATCGCACCGCTCACCATCCCGATCGCGGACCCGGCCTCCCACGTCTGGTCCTCCAGCAACCCCAAGGTCGCCTCGGTGGATCCCGCCACCGGCCACCTGACCGCCCACCGCGCCGGCACCGTCACCGTCTCGGTGACCTCCGGCGGCATCACCGGCAGCGCCCAGGTCGTCGTCCGCTGACCTGACCCGTCGAGGGGTGCCCGAGCACGCTCGGGCACCCCTTCGGCATGGCGTCAGGGGGCGGCGTGCGCGGCGCCCCGCAACACCCGGGCGGCGTTCGCCGCTTCACGGGCCCGCAGGGACTTCCATGCGGCCGCGTCCTCCTTGTGCCCGGTCAGCCAGTCGCGCTGCAGGGCGCCGAGACGGCCGTAGCCGCGCTCCAGGTAGCGGGTCTGCTTCTTGCAGTCGAGGTCGGCGGTGACCGAAGGATCGCCGGTGAGGTCCTTGTCCTTGGGGAGCCGCTGGGCGAACGCACGGGGGTCGGAGGCCTGGATGCCCGCTTCGGCCATGCACCTGCGCCAGTCCCTGTCGGCGGCACGGGCGGCGGCGTCGCCGGCCAGGCTCGCCGCCGCGTCGCGCTCCCCCTGGTCCAGGACGAGGCGCAGCGCGAGATCGCGCTCGCGGCCGTCCTCGCCGAGGAGACGGGTCTGTGCCTCGGCAAGGCACCCGGTGGCGGGCCGGGTGACGCGGACGACCTTGTTCCGGGCGGAGATCCTGCGTTCCGGGTCCCCGTACAGGGCGCGGTCGAAGGCCTGTCCGCGGTTGCGTTCGACCGGTTGACGCTCTGTCCCCGCCGCTCGTCCGCCCGCCGGGTCGACGGATTCGATGCCGAAGTAGGACGTGACGGAGCCGGTCGCCTCTGAGCCGGCAGCGGCCGGTTCGGGCGCCGGTTCGTAGGCGAAGCCGTGGCGCGCCATGCAGGTGGCGACGAGCGACTGTTCGGCCCGGTGCACCTGGCGGGCGGTCTCCGGCGACGAGTTCAGCAGTTTCTGCAGGGGGAGCGCCGTGCGCAGGGTGGCCGCACGGTCCTGCGGCTCGTCCTGTCCCCGGTCGTCGCGGTGAAGGGACCAGCCGATCGTCGCCGCCACCACGAGCGGCGTGACGAGGAGCAGGGCGGTGCCGGCGCGTCGGCGCGGCTGCGCACGCGTGCCTGGACTCCGGCCGGACTCGGGCGGCGGCCCCGAGGGGCCGGGAGGTGGACTCGTCGGTGGCATCGGGCGTCCTTCCGGCTGGCTGATCCGTGCGCGGCGGGGTGCCGGGACCGACGGGGCGGGGCGGCAGGCCGGCCTGCCGTCGCCCCGTCGGCCTGGCCGGTCAGTAGCAGCTGATGCTGGTGGTGCCCCGCAACTGGAGGGAGCTGGCCGTGTTCTGCTGGCTGCCCGGCAGGTAGTCGACGTACGACCCGGGGTTCACACAGAAGAGGAAGCCGCTGTAGCCGGAGTTGACGTAGTAGTGGCTCTCGTAGCCACCGGTGCTCGAGTTGCTCGCGGACACCGTGTTGTCGTTGACGCCCTGGCCGCCACCCGACCGGGTGGTCAGCTGGTTGAAGGTGTCGCCCGCGAAGTTGCTGTCCGAGTTGAAGTACGAGTGGCGAGCCGAGTCGTTGATCCCCAGGTAGAACACGCAGTGGTACCCGGAGGCACAGTTCGGGCCGGCCGAGGCAGGGGCGGCAGTGGCGAGCAGTCCGGCCGAGGCGGCCATCGCGGCAAGGGCGGCGGTGAAACCGAGCCTTCTGCGGATGCGCATGTATGACTCCATTCTGCGGGTCGGATGCACCGGCCTTCCGCCCCCTCCGTGGGGGAAGGGCGCCGGCCGGAGCGAGCGGAGCCACTCTCTTGCTTGGGATGGGAGAAGGTCATGTGCTGGGCGCGCACAGTGATTGGCCGACGGCGCACTGTTGAATTCGGGACCAGACTCCCACCATGTACCCGGGGGACACACGGGGGGCGTTGTGCGCAGGGTGGCCGATCTTGACGAGGTACCGCGCGCCGAGCGGGCGTCGGCGTGGGAAGCGATCATCGCTCGGGGCGCACTGCCGATGAGCTGTCGGTTCCTGATCCCGGACAACTGCCGGGCGCGGCTGGTGTCCATGCCGCTGGGGGGCGTGGCACTGGCGGAGGCGAGTTACAGCGCGCTGGTCGCGGAGCGAGGTCCGCGTCTCATCCGGCGCGACGACCCGGAGTTGTACGAGATCGCCGTGGTCGTCGCCGGAGACCAGGGCATCGAGCAGGCGCGGCAACGGGCGCTGGTCAGACGCGGGGAGATGGTGCTGCACGACTCCTCGCTCCCGCTCACGGCGCGGACGGCGGTCACCGCGGGGATGTCGGGGGCGTTGATCCTTCAGTTCCCGAAGCAGCTGGTCCGCCTGCCCGAGTCCCGGATGAGGGAGTTGCTGGCGGTGCCGCTGCCCGCGTCCTCGGGGGTCGGGAAGCTGCTGGCGACGCTGTTACGGGGCCTCGTCGAGGAGTACACGGAACTCTCCTCGCGGGATCTCGTCCGGGCCGGGCAGAACGTGCTGGACCTGACCGTGGCCGTCCTTGGGCACTTCACCGACCGCGATCCCCGCCTGACGCCCGAGTCCCGGCGGCATGTCCTGTACCTGGAGTGCGCCGCGTTCGTGGAGCGGCATCTCGCCGATCCGGACCTCTCCCCCGGCCTCGTGGCCCGGGCGCACGGGATCTCACCGCGGTATCTGCAACTCGTCTTCCAGGAGCAGGACGCGACCCCGTCCTCGTTCATCCGTGAACGCCGCCTCGCGCACTGTCGTCGCGATCTGGCCGACCCCCGACTCCACGCGGTGCCGGTGCACGCGATCGGCGCGCGCTGGGGCTTTCCGCGGGCGTCCGAGTTCAACCGGGCGTTCCGGCGCAGGGAAGGGGTGTCGCCCGGCGCGTACCGGCTGCTGGTCCGGGGCGGTGGAGCGGCCCCGGAGCGCCCGGCGCGGTCGGTGCCCCGGGGCGGGACCGCCGCCGCGGCAACTCGATGTGCCACTACGGCGGTTGCCGCGCCGGGGCGGGTGACGTTGCCGAACCCGCGCTTCCCCACGACGGGCGGTGCCGCCCCTGTCGGCAGGGGCGACGGCTCCGGGTAGCTCTCCCCGCAGGCTCCGCAAGTCCGGCGCGGTCACTGCGTGGTGGTGCCGGCGAAGACGGCCGACGGCGGCTCCCCGGGGGCGTAGCGGTCGGAGAGCCCTTCGGGGACCAGGCCGGCCTTGTACGCGACCCGCACGGACGCGTGGTGCGCCGGGTCGATCAGAGCGACGACACGTGCCACGCCCGCGGCGTGGGCGTACCGGACCGCCGCGGCGGCGGCCTCGGAGGCGTACCCGCGACCCCAGTGCGGGCGCGCGATGTGCCATCCGATCTCGCGCTCGCCGGGGTCGCTCCCGAGCGGGCGCACGTAGACGTCGCCGACGAAGCCGGCTCCCGCCGCGTCCACGGCCCAGAAACCGCAGCCCGGGCCCCGGGCCGCGACGGACCGCCAGCGGTCGATGTCCTCGAGGATCACACGGACGTCGGTGGCGGGCTCGTCTCCGGTGTACCGGCACACCTCCGGGTCGGACCACATGGCGAACGCGTCGGGCGCGTCGGCCGCCGTGAACGCGCGAACGGTGAGCCGAGGGGTGCGGAAGACGAGGTCAGGGAGCACGCGCACGAGGATAGGGCGAATCCCCTCGTGCGACGTTCGTCACCACCGCACCGGTCGTCACCGCCGCCCCATAATGGTTTATGGTTCAACCAACACCCTGTTCGACGGGTGCCGGAACCAAGGATGAAAGCCGTCATGGGCATCTTCCGCCGCAACCGAACGTCCCCCGACCACACGGAGATCACCACAGTGCCCAGCCCCGTAAAGCTCGCTGTCATCTACTACTCCTCCACCGGGACCGTCTCCACGATCGCCCAGGAGATCGCGCAGGCCGCCGAGAAGGCCGGCGCCGAGGTTCGCCTGCTCAAGGCCGCCGAACTGGCTCCGCAGGCCGCGATCGACTCCAACCCCGCCTGGGCCGCCAACGCGGCGGCGACCGAGGGCATCGCGACCGCGACCCCGGAGGACATGGAGTGGGCCGACGCCGTGATCTTCGGCAGCCCGACCCGCTTCGGCAACATCGCCTCCCAGCTCAAGCAGTACATCGACACGCTCGGCGGCCTGTGGGCCCAGGGCAAGCTCGCCGACAAGGTGTACAGCGGCTTCACCGCGACCGCCACCACGCACGGCGGCCAGGAGTCCACGCTGCTCGCGCTGTACAACTCCATCCACCACTTCGGCGGCATCCTGGTCTCCCCCGGCTACACGGACGCCGTCAAGTTCGCCGACGGCAACCCCTACGGCACGTCGCACGTCGACGCGCAGGGCAACAACCCGGTCGACGAGACCACCCGTAACGCCGCCCGCGTCCAGGCCGAGCGCGTCGTCACGATCGCCGCCCGTCTCAAGGCCGGACTCGCCGCCGCCTGAACCACGCCTTCGACGTCGTAGGCCGTGAATCGATGCCCGTCACCCGCACAGCGCCGTGCGAGTGACGGGCATCGGCGGTGCCGGAACCTGGGCGACACACCGTTCGGGGTGGAGCGGGACACGGTCCGCGATCGGCATAGTGCCGTGCAGGAAGCCGGCCGGGAACCGGCGAACGCACGAAGAACGAGCGGAGCGCGGCACATGGATCCTTCGACGCTGGACGCCTTCGACGCGGTCAACGTGATCGGCCGCTATTTCCAGTTCTGCGACGCCAAGGACTTCGACGGGATGCGCGGCCTGTGGACGGATGTGGTCTCCGTCGACTACGGGGGCGTCTTCCCGCTGGAGGGCCAGGTCGAGGCCGACGCGCTGAAGCGCACCATGAGCGAACTCCTCGGCATGATCCCGCTGACCCAGCACATGGTCACGACTCCCGTCGTGGACGTCGAGAAGGACTCGGCCACGGTCCGGTTCCACCTGGAGGCCCTGCACCACCACCCGGGCCTCGGTGCGGACACGTCGGCCACCGACTGGACCCTGTACGCCCGTGACGTGATCGGCCTGCGCCGGACACCGCACGGCTGGAAGGTGGCGTCCGAGACGTTGCGCGTGGTGCATCAGACCGGGAACACCGACTTCGTCTCCGACCTCGCGCGCCTGGCCGCCGAGTGACCCGCTGGACGTCGCGTTCGCGCGTCACCTCGTGGTGCGCAGCAGCAGCATGGCGACGTCGTCGGTGCGGGGGATGCCCCGCAGGGCGTGCCGCAGGAGACCGTCGATGAGGGCGTCGATGTCGTCGGCGGGGGTCAGGGCCAGCTGACGGGCGAGGTCGGCGACGGCCTCGTCGATGTCGGTCCCGGGGGCTTCGACCAGCCCGTCCGTGTAGAGCGCGAGAGTGGTGCCCGGTGGCAGCGGAATGTCCTTGGTGGCGTACTCGGCGTCCGGGTTGATGCCGAGCAGCAGACCGGTGGGCACCGGGAGGACCTCGCTGCGGCCGTCCGGGTGGCGCAGCAGGGGCGGCGGGTGTCCGGCCGTGGCGAGCGCGGCGCGGTGCTTCGCCAGATCGAGGTGGACGTAGAGGCAGCTGGCGAACAGCCCGGGGTTCAGGTCGCACATGAGCTGGTTCGTACGGGCCATGAGTTCGCCGGGGCAGGTGCCCGCGGCGGCGTGGGCGTGGACGGCCGTGCGCAGCTGGCCCATGAGCGCGGCGGCCTGGACGTTGTGGCCCTGGACGTCGCCGATGACCGCCGCGGCGCTGTCGGAGTCGCAGCGGATCAGGTCGTAGAAGTCGCCTCCGATGTCCATCCCGTGACCGGCCGACAGATAGCGGGCGGCCACGCGCAGGCCGGGCACCACCGGCAGTTCCCGCGGCAGCAGGTCGCGTTGCAGGGCATGCGCCAGGCGCTGCTTCGCGTCGTACAGCCGGGCCCTGTCCAGGGCCTGGGCGACCAGGCCTGCCACGGACACCAGCAGATGCCGTTCGGTCGGCGGGAAGCGCTTGGCCCGGTTGTACGACAGCACCAGGAGTCCGACGGGGCGGCCACGGATGGCGAGGGGCAGGAAGGCCCACGCGTCCCTGTCGGCGTAGCGCACCGCGTCCGGATGGGCGGACCGGAAGTCCGCGAAGTCGGTGAAGAAGGCGGGCTGCTGCAGGGTCAGTGCCCGGGCGGGGGGCGCGTCGGAGGTCAGGGGCTGGCCGTCGAAGGGGGCCAGGAAGGCCGGATCGTAGCCTCGGTGGCCGACGACCCTGAGCCGCCCCTCGTCCACCGTCATCAGCACCAGGCCCGACGCGCCGAAGGCGGGAACGAGCTGGTCGGCGACCCTTTCGGTGACGTCCTCCACCTCCACCGTCTCCGTCAGGCTCGCCGCCAGATGCGTCAGGTGGTAGAGCGTCGTGGCACCGCCGGGCACGGCGGACGGCCGGGCGGGGCGCTGCGCCTCCCGGGACGCCTCGGCCGGCAGCGGTGTGATGTGCACGCTGACGCCGGAGGCGTCGGGATAGAGCTGGAAGGACAGCCTGCGGTCGGGTGAGCGGGCGACGGTGAAGTGCGCGGGCCGGTGGCTGATGACCGAGGCGCGGAAGCGGTCCTCGAAGAGGGGCTCACCGGGCCATCGCAGATGTTCCCAGGGGCGGACACCCAGCAGGTCGTCCGCGCTCGCCCCAAGCAGATCGGCCGCCGCGTCGCTGACGAAGGTGGTCCGGCCCTCCAGGTCCAGCGACATGGCCCCCGGCAGGCGGGCCGCGAAGTCGTAGGCGGCCATGGTCTCGGCCGTGCCGGGCCGGTGCGGACGTACCGGCTCCAGCACCTGGGGGCGGGCCCCGGGCGTCAGCGGGTGGCCGCTGTCCGCCGCGGCTCCCAGCAGCAGTCCCGCCCGGCGGCAGAAGGTGTCGATCGCCTCGCGTTCTCCTTGTGCCAGCAGCGCGGGACGCGATGCGGGCCAGAGCAGGCAGACGACACCCAGTACGCCGTCACCCACGAGCACCGGCGCCGCCGCCACCGTGTGCTCCGGTACCACGAGGGCGAGTCTCGGGTAGTGCAGCGCCAGCTGATCGGCGCTGCCGACCCAGACCAGCCGTCTGTCCCGCACGGCCTCCGCCGCCGGGATCGCCTCCTCCACCCGGATACGGGCCCACGGAGCGGCGATGTGCCAGGACATCCCGTACAGCATGGACAGCTGCAGCACCGGCTCCCGCGACGGCAGCAGGAACAGCATGCCGCCGGAGGGCTCGGCCTCCCGCACCAGGTCGCGGAACAGGGTGGCGAGCTCGTCCCATTCCGGCCCTGAACCGGCGGCGACAGGCTGCACGCCACTTCACCGACCTTCCGAAGCCACGACCGGGATTTGGGCGGGTAACAGGGTCCGGCAGCGGTGCCCGCCCCGCAGCAGTCACCTCCCGCCGACGGGCGGACGTCCGGCCGTCACGGGCACCCGCTCCACAAAAGGGACAATAGTCACTCGGGGGAGATAAGGCGCGCAGATCACCGCCGGTCGCGTGCGCCCGGGGTGAGCGGTTGCGCGCGACGGCGCGGCACCATGGACACCATGCGGACGCGACCTCTCCTCGTCTACGACGGCGACTGCGGCTTCTGTACGGCCTGCGTGACCTTCGCCCAGCGACGGATCAGACCACGCTGCGAGGTCACGGCCTGGCAGCGGGCGGGACTGGATGCGCTGGGCGTCACCCGCCGCCGGGCCGAGTACGAGGCTCTGTGGATCACTCCCGACGGGACGGTGCACGGCGGCGCACAGGCGGTGGCCAAGCTTTTGGCGAGCGCGCGGGGCGGCTGGGCGGTTCTGGGAGCGGTGTTGCAGCTGGCGCCCGTGCGGTGGCTCGCCCATGGCATCTACCGCGCCGTCGCCGACAACCGCCACCGCCTTCCCGGCGGCACACCGGCCTGCGCGCTGCCCGCCACGCACCGGCACGACCCCGGTTGACCCCTGCTGCTTCTGCTCCTGCTCCTGCTCGCGGCAGGAACAGCCGGCCGCCGGGGCGCTCAGTCGAGGAAGTCGGCCACGAGTTCGGCGAACTCCTCGGGTGAGAGGACCTCGACCCCCAGTTCCTGGGCCTTGACGGCCTTGGAGCTGGGCTTGCCGCCCGCGGAGGGCGCGGCCACCAGGATCGACGTCTTGGCACCGACGCCGCTTCCGGCCCGGCCGCCCGCCTCCTCTATCAGCGCCTTCATCGCCTCGCGCCCCAGGCCCTCCAGCGGCCCCGTCATCCTGCCGGTCACCACCACGACCTTGTCGGCGAGCGGCCCGTTGCCCGTCGTCGACGACTGCTCCTCGGGTTCGATCATGTTCACGCCCGCCGCCACCAGCTTGTCGATGACCGGGGCGAGGGCGGCGACCTGCTCGACGACAACCGGAGCCTTCTCCGGACCGATGCCCTCCACGGCCTGCATGGCGGTGGCGTCGGCCCGGCGAACGGCGTCCATCGTGCCGAAGTGCCGGGCGATCCGGCGGGACATGCTGCGTCCGGTGCCGAGGACCCCGAGGGCGCAGAAGACACGGCTCAGCGGGCGGGCGCTCGCCGCCTCGATCTGCTCGGCCAGCTTCGCGGCCCGCTTTGCGCTGCCCGCGGCGGCCGTGAGCTGCTCCGGCGACAGGGTGAACAGATCGGCGACGTCCCGCACGGCACCGGAGTCGACGAGTGCCCTGACGTACGTCCTGCCCAGGCCGTCGATGTCGAGCATGTCCCGTCCGGCCGCGTACTCGATCAGCGCGGGCAGCGCACAGGACGTGCCCTGCGCGCACCTCCACCGCTCCTGTCGCCTGTCGATCTCGCCGCCGCACCGGGGGCAGGCCGTGGGCAGCGGCACCTCCTGAGCGCCGGCGGGGCGCAGCCCCACGACGGCGGCCTGGACGCGCGGAATGATGTCGCCCGCCTTGTACACGGTGACCGTGTCACCCAGGTGGAGGTCGCGGCGCCGGATGTCGGCCGGGTTGTGCAGGGTGGCCCGGGTGACGGTGGTCCCGTCGATCTCGACGGGCGCGAGCACGGCGGTCGGGGCGAGGACGCCGGTCCTGCCGACCTCCCACACCACGTCCTGGAGGACCGTTCGGCGCTCGACCGCCGGGAGTTTGAAGGCGATCGCCCAGTACGGGAACCGGCTGCCGGACCCGGCGGCGGCCTGCTCGGCCGCGTCGTTCACCTTGATCACGACCCCGTCGATACCGAAGGGCAGACCGGGGCGCAGCGCGGCGATCCGGTCGACGCTCCGCTGCGCCTCGGCGAGCGTGTCCACCACGTGCAGTCCGGCCGGCGTGTCCGCGGTCGTACGGACGCCGGCTTCGGCGACCGCGGCAAGGATCTCGGCGTGGGTGGCGACGGCCGGCAGGAACGCCTCGCCGTCCAGTCCGGTGGCGCCGTAGGCCCAGAACGTCATCTCCAGCCGGTACGGGCGGTCCTTGGCCCGCAGTGTGCCGGCCGTGCCGTTGCGGGGGTTGGCGAAGACCTGCGCGCCGTGGGCGGTGCGGACGGCGTTGGCCGTCTCGAACTGCTCCTGGGTGAACAGGACCTCACCGCGCACCTCGAAGGTGGCGGGGACCGGCAACTCCTCGGGCAGCCCGGCGATCTGGCCGATGACGTGGCTGACGTCCTCGCCGTGGGCGCCGTCGCCGCGGGTCACGATCTGCACTAGCCGTCCGCCGCGGTATCTGGCGGCCACGGCCGCGCCGTCCATCTTGGGCTCCACGGTGAAGCCCCCGACCGGAGCGCGCCCGAGGCGTCGCTGAAGTGAGGCTTCCCAGGCCACCAGGCCGTCGGCGTCGAAGACGTTGTCGAGGCTGAGCAGCCGGCTGGTGTGGGCGACGTCGCCGGCCGGGGCGGCCCCGTCACCCACCTGCCCCGTCGGGGAATCCGGCGCCCGGTCGCCGGGATGAGCCGCCTCCCAGGCCAGCGTCTCCAGCCGGAGCAGGTCGTAGGAGGCGTCGTCCAGCGGACTGTCGCCGTCGCCGTAGTAGGCCCGCGAAGCCTCGCGCAGGGTCGTGAGCGCGGCCTCGTAGTCGCCGCGGCTGGACAGGCTGAACTGCGCCTTTTCGGCGGGAGAAATCGTCATGCCGGTCATCTTGGCGCAGGGCACTGACAATGCCCCCGCGCTGTCTCAGGTCAACGGGTCGCCTGCTCGGCCGTGTCCGCGTCCTTCGGGTCTCCCTGTCGCGCGAGGGCCTCGGCGACGGCCTCGCGGACGCGTGCGTCCTCACGCTGCTTGCCACGCTCGCGGCGGCGCCGGACGAGGACGACGGTCACGGCGACGGCGGCGATCAGGGCGAGGGCGAGCCCCAGCAGCACCCACGGGACCGCCCAGCCGTGGGCCGTGGTCTCGACCGGGTCCAGGGGCGTGATCGAACCGGCCGCGTCGGTGAGCAGGGGGGTGAGGTGGGCGGTGGCCGTCAGCGTGACCGTGGGCGCCACATCGCGCACCGGCACCTTGACCTTCCACTTCTCCCCGGGGAGCAGCTCCGGCGATGCCGGGATGTCGCCCGCCTTCGTGCGCAGCAGGCCGAACGGGCCCTCCATCGAGACCGATTGCCGCGCGGCGAGCAGGACGTTGCCGGTGTTGTGGATCGTGTACGTCACGGTGGCGTCGCCCGCGCCGAAGGGGTTGGAGGTGCCCGTGTAGTCGACGTGGAGGTCCTCGATCGCGAGCCTCGGGTCGAGTTCGCCGCTGACCCGCAGTTTGACGCGGATGCCGAGCCGGCGGTCGACGTTGATGCCGCGTGTGTCGTCGGACTGGGTGAGGGAGGTGAGGATGCCGCCCACGTAGTCGCCGGGGGTGGCGTCGTCCGGGACCGCGAGGGTGAAGGGGATCTCGGCGGACCTGCCGGGCCTGATGACGACGCTGTCGCGTGCGGAATGCACCCAGGCGCCGACCGCGACGGACTTCTTGTCCTTGGTGACCAGGTCGAGTTGCCCCGTGTCGGTGGTGTAGCCGTCGGCGGCGTAGAGGGCGAGCCGCAGCGGGGTTCTGCTGCGGTTGGCGACGACCATGGCGTCCTCGACCTTGCCGCCGGGGTTCACGGTGTAGGTGTAGCTGGACCGGTCGTCGCCGTATCCGTTCGCGGCGGTGCGCACCGTCCAGGTGACGTCGCCGTCGGCGGCCCGGGCGAGGCCGGCCTGGAGGCCGACGAGGGTGAGGGCCGAGAGCAGGAGCAGGGTGGCGGTGCGGGTGAAAGCGGTGACGAGGCCGGCGGTGCGGCGGGTCGTGGACGAGCGCATGGCGGGGGTTCTCCTGGCAGGGGGCGGGGGGGGCCCCCCCCCCGGGGCGCCCCCCCCCCCCCCCGGGGGGGGGGGGGGGGGGGGGCCGGGTTGGGGTGGGTGGGGGGGGGTAGGCCCGAGTAGGCGCGAG